>NZ_JBYMEM010000007.1:0-217500 GCF_057766565.1 Streptomyces sp. MGP-P1
ATGCCGACCGCGATCCAGGTGAGGGCCACGGCGAAGAGCGTGACCAGTCCGAAGGCGGCCAGCCACTCCAGGGCGGTGGCGTCGACGGAGCGGAAGCCGATGGCCACGGCCACGGCTCCGACAAGGACCAGGCTGGCGAGGATCTGGAGCACGCTGCCGACGACGTGCCCGATGATCACGGAGCCGCGGTGGATCGCCATGGTGCGGAAGCGGGCGATGATGCCCTCGGACATGTCCGTGGAGACGGACACCGCGGCCCCGATCACGGTGGAGCCGATGGTCAGCATCAGGATGCCCGGGACGATGTAGGCGATGTAGTCGGAGGGCCGTCTTCGCCGCCGATGCCCGCGCTCATCACGTCGCCGAAGATGTAGACGAAAAGCAGCAGGAGCATGACAGGTGTGAGGAGCAGGTTCAGGGTGAGCGAGGGATAGCGCCGGGCGTGCAGGAGGTTGCGGCGCAGCATGGTGTTGGTGTCGCGGACGGCGAGGGCGAGGGTGCTCATCGGAGGTTCTCCTTCGGCTGGTCGGCCTGTGCGGGCACGGTGGTGGAGACGGTGAGGGCGAAGAACACGTCGTCGAGGTCGGGGGTGTGGACGGTGAGTTCGTCGGCTTCGATGCCGGCCGAGTCCAGCCAGTCGAGGATGGAGCGCAGTTCGCGCTGGGTGCCGTCGCTGGGGATGGAGAGCGAGAGGGTCTCGTCGTGGGGGGCGGCCTGGGTGAGTGTGGCGGCGGCGGACCGGTAGGTGTGGGGGTCGGTGAAGCGGAGCTTGACGTGGCCGCCGGGGACGATGCGCTTGAGTTGTTCGGCGGTGCCCTCGGCGGCGATCTTGCCGTTGTTCAGAACGGCGATGCGGTCGGCGAGTTCGTCGGCTTCTTCGAGGTACTGGGTGGTGAGGAAGACGGTGACGCCGTCGGCGACCAGGCCGCGGATGATGCCCCACATGGTGTGGCGGGAGCGTGGGTCCAGGCCGGTGGTCGGTTCGTCGAGGAAGATGATGCGCGGGGAGCCGACCAGGGTCATGGCGATGTCGAGGCGTCGTTTCATGCCGCCGGAGTAGGTGGAGGCGGGCTTCTTCGCGGCTTCCGTCAGGTCGAAGCGGTCCAGGAGTTCGGCGGCGACGCGTCGCCCTTCGTGCTTGGGCAGGTGGTGGAGGTCGGCCATGAGGAGCATGTTCTCCTCGCCGGTGATCAGTCCGTCGACGGCGGAGAACTGGCCGGTGACGCCGATCGCGGCGCGGATGGCCTGGGCGTCGGTGGCGAGGTCGTGCCCGCCGACGCGGATCTCGCCGGAGTCTGCGCCGGGAGAGATGAGAGTGGAGAGAATCTTGACCGCGGTGGTCTTGCCGGCACCGTTGGGGCCGAGCAGAGCGAAGACCGTACCGGCCGGAACGGCCAGATCGATACCGTCCAGAACGGCCTTGCCGCCGTAGGACTTGCGCAGTCCGCTCGCCGCGATGGCCGGATGAGTCATGGTCGTTGCTCCTCGATGAGTGCGTTCAGGGCTGCGTTCAGGGGGCGTTCAGGGGGCGTTCGGGGGGCGTTCGGATGGTGCGTTCGGGGCGCGAAGAGTGCGGTCAGAGACTGCGGGCGGTGATGTCGCCGTGCGAGGTGGTGGCGCGGATGTCGAGCTCGGCGGTGCCGTCGTTCTTGAGGGCGTTGCTGACGCGGCCGTGGTCGGTGCCGGCGTCCAGGGAGGCCGAGACGCCGGCGGCGGCGGTGACCGAGATGTCGCCGGACCGGGTGCGGAGCACGACCCCGCCGCGCATGGCTTCGGCGATCCGGATGTCGCCACGAGTGGTGCTGATCTCCGAGGGGCCGCCCAGCCGGCCGACCTCGACGTCGCCCTCGATCGCGGTGAGGCGGAGGCTCGCCGCCTCGTCGATCTTGATCCGGCGGTAGGCGCCGTCGAAGGCGACATCGCCGAGGCGTCCGACACCGCGGAGTTCGGCGGCGCCCGAGCGCGCCTCGACGTGGGAGCCGGCGGGCAGTTGGACGGTCACCTCGACGGAACCCGAGTCGCCGAGGATCCGGTTCCCGGACGCCGGGACCGCGATGCGCAGGACGCCGTCGCCGTAGGCGACCTCGATCCGGTCGGCGGCCTTCACGTCCCGGCTCCTGGAGGCGTCGGCGGGCCGGACCTCGACGGTGGCGTCGCCTCGTTCGGCGGCGATGAACTGGACGCGTCCCGCGGGGATGTCGAGGACGGCGGTGACCGGGGCGGTGGTGTCGAACTTCTGCATCGTGCTCTCCTTGCGCTCGTCGTTTCCGATGAGGGAAAAGCTACGTTGCCTTTACGATTCTCTCAACAGGTTCGTTGCAAGGGATTCTTGTATTCGCAGGTCAAGGCCGTTTATTCGTTGCAATGTTCTTCGGGCTTAACGCAACGTCAGCAACCGGTGCGTTGCAATAGATTGGGGGTGAAAGCTATAGTGGGGACTTCGTGGACCACGAAGGAGAGCTGCGATGCCGGGAGGCAGACTCACTCAGCACGAACGTCAGCAGATCGCGCTGGGGCTGGCCGACAGCCTCGCCTACGCGGAGATCGCCAGACGCCTGGACCGTCCGACCTCGACCATCACGCGTGAGGTGATGCGCAACGGCGGCCCCACCGCCTATCGCGCCGATCTGGCTCACCGTGCCACCGAACACCGTGCGCACCGGCGGAAGCAGGCCGCCCCCCGGGAGCCGCAGGCGTCGGCGCAGCCCTACGGGCGCGATGCCGAGGCCGTGCGGGAGTACGAGGAGCAGTTCACCACCGTCATCATGGGTTCGGGCATGCCGCTGATGATGTCCAGGGTGCTGGCCTGCCTCACCCTCACCGACTCGGGCAGCCTCACCGCGCCCGAACTCGCCCAGCGCCTCCAGGTCAGCCCGGCGTCCATCTCCAAGGCGATCGCGTTCCTCGACAGCCAGGGCATGGTCCGCCGTGAGCGCGATGAGCGCCGCCGTGAGCGCTACATCGTCGACGACGACATCTGGTACCAGTCGATGATGGTCAGCGCCCGGGCCACCGCCCAGCTGGTCGACACGGCGCGGCAGGGTGTGGGCGTCCTCGGGCCCGGCACTCCGGCCGCCATCCGCATGGAGAACGTCGCCCGCTTCCTCGACTTCGTCTCCGAGGGCATAGCGCGCGCCGCCGAGCAGGCCCGCGACATTCTCCATGCGGCACCGGCCTCGGACCCGGATGCGGCGCGGGTGCCGGGTGCGGCACCGGGCGGGACGTCGGACGGGGTATCGGGCGGCCCCGCCGGGCCGGATTCAGGTCGCGGTTGAGCGGCCCTCCTGGCGCTCCTCCTGGCTGCCCACCCGGCGGCCCTGCCGGCCGGGCTGCCGGCGGGGCTTTCAGCTGCGGGCGGGCTGCGTGCCCCGCTCCGTCCGTGTACCCCGTTCCGCCTGCGCGCCGCGTTCTGCCTGCTCGCCGCGTTCCGCCTGCGCGCCCCGTTCCGGCTGTGTGCCTCGCTCGGGGCGGGCGGTGCGGGACGGGGGCTGCGGCTGGGATTGCCTGTCGGCGTCCGGCGCGGTGGCCGTTGTCTGTGCGTGGGTGCGGGCGAGGAAGCGGATCAGCGTCCGGATCTCGAACTGGAACACCTCGACCCCGTCGGTCGAGTGCAGCTCCACGATCAGCTGCGTACGGCCGCACGGCCAGACGCGGACGTCGCCGCGCTCGATCGGGGTCCGCAGGCCGCGCTCCAGAAGGTCGCGGCCGAACGACCAGTCGGTGCCGTCGGGCAGTCCTATGTGGACGGCGCGCCGCTCGTCGGCGGGGTCGTAGCGCAGGTTGACGGGGACCGGACGGGTCAGGGGGCCATCGGTGATGAGCCGGGCGCGCGCATGCACTTCGATCACAGGGGACATGGGCCGGCTCCTCCTATATGTATCGTTCTGCCCTCTAATGTCCCATATTTTACGGAAGTGGCGCGATGAGTTCGATCTGCTTGCCGGGCTTCCACCCCGGCGCACAGTTCGCAGGAGGGCACTGCTCTTGATGAGTCCATGACCCCGCCCGCAGGACCTGGTCAGCACGGGTGTGGAGAGCGTGCCGACCCCCAGGAGGCGGGGCCTCCCCTGCGTGTACCCGATGGTTTCAGCGATGCACCTGCCGACGTCACCGCGCTGACGGTCACCCATGACCTGCCGTACGCCCCTTGAGCTCTGGTTCCGTCGACGTAAACAGGTCGTGACAGCACGGTGGTGACGGCGACCCGCCCCCCGAACACCCTGCCGGGACGTGCACCATGGGGGGATGAGCGGGAGCGCGGGAGTGAGCACGACGGCGGGCGCGGAAGCGGAAGCGGAATCGGGATCGGGATCAGGCACGGGAGCGGAACCGGGCACAGGGGCTGAACCACGCACGGGGGCTGGACCCCGCACGGGATCGGGATCAGACACGGGAACCGAACCACACACGGGAGCGGACGTGACCGGGACCGAAGCCGGGTCCGAAGTCGGGACCGAAGTCGGGACCGAAGTCGGGACCGAAGTCGGGACCGAAACCGTGGCCCGAGCCGTCACCGTGGACGTACGGGGCACGGTCGCGCCTGGGTTCGAACCGGTTGCGGAAGCGTTCGTCCGCAACTTCGAGCAGCGCGGGGAGCGTGGCGCGGCCGTCGCCGTCTACCGCCACGGGCGCAAGGTCGTCGACCTGTGGGCCGGTACGCGCGACGTCGACGGCCGCGAACCGTGGGCCGTGGACACCGTCCAGATCGTCCGCTCGGCGGGCAAGGGCATCGCCGCCGCCGTCCCCCTCCTGCTCCACCAGCGCGGGCAGGTCGACCTGGACGCCCCGGTCTCCACCTACTGGCCGGAGTTCAAGGCGAACGGCAAAGAACGCGTCCTCGTCCGCGACCTCCTCGCCCACCGGGCCGGGGTCCCCGCCCTGGACACCGCCCTCACCCCCGCCGAGGCCGCCGACGGGGTCTCCGGGCCCGCCGCCGTCGCCGCCCAGCGCCCGCAGTGGGAGCCCGGCACCGACCACGGCTACCACGCCCAGACCTACAGCTGGTTGATCGGCGAACTGGTCCGCCGCGCCACCGGCCGCACCATCGGCCGCTGGATCGCCGAGGAGATCGCCCGCCCGCTCGGCCTCGACTTCTGGTTCGGGCTCCCGGCCGACGAGGCCCACCGCATCGGCCGCATCGGCCCGGTGGAGCCCCCGGCCGCCGCCGCGGCGTCGGGCGCTCTGCGCGTACGGGCCAAACGCTCCGTCGTCGAGGCCTACCGGGACCCGGACTCGCTCACCCGCCGGGCGTTCGGCGCGATCGACCCGTTCCCCGACGAGAACGACCCCGCCTACCGCGCGGCCGAACTCCCCGCGTCGGGCGGCATCGCGACCGCCCGGGGCCTGGCCCGCTGCTACGCCGCGATGATCGGCCCCGTCGACGGCCACCGCCGCCTGTTCGCCCCCGCCACGCTCACCCTGGCCCGTACGGAGGAGTCGGCGGGCCCGGACCGGGTGCTGGTCGTCAACAGCCGCTTCGGACTGGGCTACATGCTGCACGGCCCGGCGGCGCCGCTGCTGGGCCCCGGATCGTTCGGGCACCCGGGCCGGGGCGGCTCGCTGGGCTTCGCGGACCCGGAGTCGGGCATCGCGCTGGGCTATGTCACCAACGGCCTCCAGAAGGGAGTCACCGCGGACCCCCGTGCCCAGGCCTTGGTCAGGGCAGTACGGTCGGCGCTATGACACCCGCACCCGCCCAGACACCGGCCGCCCGCTTCGCCGGATACAGCGTCCTGATCACCGCCGCCGGCCAGGGCATCGGCGCGGCAACGGCCCGCCGCCTGGCGGCGGAAGGGGCCTCCGTCCTCGTCACCGACCTCGACGCGAAGCGCGCCGCCCACACGGCGGCGGCGATACGCGAGGCGGGCGGCACCGCCGAATCCCTCGTCTGCGACGTGGCCGACCGGGCGGCGGTCGAGGCGGCCGTGGCCCACGCGGTCGCCGCCTTCGGCAGGCTCGACGTCCTGGTCAACAACGCCTACGCGGCGGGCCAGGACACCCCGCTCTTCGAGGACGAGACGGACGAGGTCTGGGAACGCGACCTGGACATCACCCTCTCCGGCCCGTTCCGCTGCGCCCGCGCCGCGCTGCCGCACCTGGTCGCCTCGGGCCGGGGCGCGATCGTCACCATCGGCTCGGTCAACGGCGAACAGGACTTCGGCGGCCACGCGTACAGCGCCGCCAAGGCGGGTCTGACCAGCCTCACCCGTACGCTGGCGGGCCACGCCGGACCACGCGGCGTACGCGTCAACCTGGTCGCCCCCGGCACGATCCGCACCGATGCCTGGGCGGGCCGCGACGCCGAACTGGACCGGGCCGCCGCCCTCTACCCGCTGGGCCGCGTCGGCACCCCCGAGGACATCGCGTCCGCCGTCGCCTTCCTCGCCTCCAGCGACGCGGCCTGGATCACCGGGACGACGCTGCGTGTGGACGGCGGGATCCTCGCGGTGAACACGGGCTTCCGGCAGGCGATGGCGCAGCCGTAAGGAGGCAGCCGCAGCCGTGAACCCGTGGTCGAGCGTCGCCCGGGGAACCTACCCTGCGCGGATGATCGACCACGGACACACCGACAACAGGGGCCGCCCCGTCACCCTCCACGAGGTGGACGCGGACAACTGGCGGGCGGTCGCCGACAGCGCGCCCCGCGACGACCAGCGCGACTGGGTCCCGGCACTGGCCGCCCGCTATCTGGTGCTGAGCAGCCGCGAGGAGACCTGGACCTCGCTCGCCGTCCGCGCGGGCGACGAGGTGGCCGGACACCTCATGTGGGCCCGGGACGAGGACGGTTCGCACTGGATCGGCGGCATGCTGATCGACGCCGCCCACCAGGGCGCGGGCATCGGCCGGGCCGCCGTACGGACCCTGGCGTCCTGGCTCTCCACCCGCGAGGACGGCACGGGGGTGCGCCTCTCCCACGCCCCGGAGAACCAGGCCGCCGCACACCTGTACACCTCGCTCGGCTTCCGCCCGACGGGGGTGGAGGAGGACGGGGAGGTGGTGGCGGGAGCCGCGTGGCGAGGGGGGCGGGGAGGCTCCGGCTTCCGGCCGCTCCCCGGGAGAGTGCTCGCGTATTGCACGCGCTCCCTGTAGTGATTCCGCGCGCTCTATTTGCCGACAGGGTGTCGGTATCTACTGGGTGCATGACCACACTCACCGAACGACTGTCACCGGCCGCCGGCCCTGACGGCGTCAATCCCTCGCGTGCCCGGTCCGCCGTGCGCACCTTCTACGCCCGCCCCGCGCTCACCTCCGCAGACTTGAGTGCCCCGCTCCTCGCGCTCCCTGACGGGCACCCAGGAGCCGGAAGGCTCCCTGGGGCGGTGCAGCTTTCGGACGTACGGCGCACTGTGGCCCGCTGGAAGGGGCTCGGCATCGGGGGCGTCAAGGCATTCGCCCTTGGCCACGACCGGGACAAGGCCGGGTCAACAGCCATGTCCGCAGACAACCTCATGGTTCAGGTGGTTTCCGCGATCAGAGAAGCCACACCGGGCCTGGCCGTGACCACAGAAGTGTGCGGCTGCTCCTGGACCAGCAGTGGCGAGTGTGTGTTGCGCACCCCCACCGGAGGTATCGACCTTGACGCGACCTACCGGCTGATGGGTGAGATGGCAGTTCAGCACGCCGAGGCGGGAGCCGATGTCGTATCGCCCACCGCGATGCTCGACGGCTCGGTGCAAGCTGTCCGTGTCTCCTTGGACGACAGTGGGTTCCGTGACGTCGGCGTGAACCCCAACCTGGCGATTCACACGATGCTGTACGGGCCGTTCAAAGCCTTGATGGCCACAGACCCGGCCGCCGGTCACCGCGGACCACGTGCTGACGTTCGCCGCCGAGCAGGTGGCCACACACCTGGAGCGGAACCGTGGATGACCGCCCGTACTTCCGCCCGACTGCCCTCGACGCGATTTTCGCGGATGCGAACCGTCTCGGATTCGCCATGTCGTGCGAGGACCGGGCCGGGTCTCTCCTCGCCACGCTCGCCGCGTCCAAGCCCGGTGGGCACCTGGTCGAACTGGGAACGGGGGTCGGCGCCGGGGCGTCCTGGCTGCTCCACGGCATGCGCCCCGATGCCCGTCTGACCTCTGTCGAGATGGACCCCGAGCACCAGGCTGTTGCCGTCGACCACCTGGGCCAGGACGCCCGCGTCTCCTTCGTGACGGCAAACGCCGAGACTTGGCTCGACAGCTACGCCGGGCCGCCTCTCGCCCTCTCCTACGTCGACTGCCGCCCCGGAAAGTTCCATCGCCTGGACGACCTCATCGGACTACTGGAGCCTGGCGGCTTGTACGTCGTCGACGACCTGTTGCCGCAGCCCACCTGGCCTGGCGACCACCAGGCACGGGTCGACGAGTTCCTCGCACGCCTGCCCGAGCGGTCCAACATGCTTGGACCCACCGCAACATGGGCATCAGGTCTTCTCGTCGGAACTCGTATCTGACGGTCTATCGTGAGTCCCATGTCCGCCGATCTGATTCGCATCGTGTCCCGTGACTCACCCATGGCACTCGCCCAGGTGGAGCGCGTCCGCGCCGAACTGGCCGCCCTCCACCCCGACTCCCGGACAGAGGTCGTTCCGGTCAGGACGACGGGCGACAAGTGGATGGGTGACCTCAGTGCGGTTGAGGGCAAGGGCGCGTTCACCAAGGAGGTGGACGCGGCTCTCCTCGCCGGGGAGGCCGACCTCGCCGTGCACTGCGTCAAGGACATCCCGGCGGACCGGCCGCTGCCCGCCGGCACGGTTTTCGCCGCGTTCCTCCGGCGCGACGACATCCGTGACGCGCTGATCCACCCCGGCGGCCTGTACCTCGACGAGCTTCCCGCCGGGACGCGTATCGGTACGTCGTCCGTTCGCCGCGCCGCCCAGCTCGCCGCATCGCACCCGCACCTCCGCTGTGTACCGATGCGCGGCAACGCCAACCGGCGGCTGGACAAGCTTGCCGCAGGTGACGCCGATGCGCTGCTCCTTGCGGCCTCCGGGCTGGAGCGCATCGGCCGCCCCGACGTCATCACCGAGATCCTGTCGCCCGAGGTGATGTGCCCGCCGATCGGTGCGGGGGTCCTCGCCCTACAGTGCCGTGAGGGCGACAGCGACCTCATCGACGCCGCGAGCGGGCTCGGGGACCCGGCGGCACACCGCGAGACGACCGCCGAGCGGATGTTCCTGCATGTGCTGCAGGGGCACTGCAACAGCCCCATCGCCGGGTACGCCCAAGTGGAGCGGAACGGCGACCTGTCGCTCCGGGCCAAGGTCTTCACCCCCGATGGCAAGACCGTCCTCAACGCCCACGAATGGGCCGGAGCGCTGGACCCGGCAACCCTGGGAACGTCCGTCGCGGTCAGCCTGTTGCGCCAGGGGGCGAGGGAACTGATCGACGGCATCGCCCATTGACCGCCTGCCCACCTACTCTTCAGCGCTCAGGGCCATCAGCATCGTGGGGTCGGCCACGGGGACGAACCCGACCTTGGCGTACAGCTCGTGGGCGTCGAGCGTGGCGAGGAGAATCCGCTTGAGGTCGTACGGTGCGAGGTGGTCGCGCACGGCGGTCGCCAGCCGTACGCCCAGGCCACGGCCGCGATGGGCCGGGTCCACGTAGACGTCGCAGAGCCAGGCGAAGGTCGCCCGGTCCGTGACGACCCGGGCGTAGGCGACCTGGGCCCCGTCGGGGCCGTAGACACCGAAGTTGAGCGAGCCGCGCATGGACCGCTCGACGAGGTCACGGCTGCGGCCGAGTGCCCAGAAGGCGTCGGTGGAGAGCCAGTGGTGCACCAGGCCGATGTCGATGCGGTCCGGGTCGGTGTCGACCTCGTACCGGTCGGCGCCCTGGATGCCGTTCTCGTTCCTGTTCCCGTTTCCGTTCTCGTCTTCGCTACGCGTCATGGAGGTCATGGGCAGGGATCGTAGTCTCGGCCCGCAGCCCTCGGGCACCGGTGGCACGTGCACTGGAGGGGATGGCCGGACCGTACGACGAGGCGGTCCGGCTGATGGCCCGCCTGGAAGCGGCGCTGTCCCAACGCGGCGAGCGACACGCCTGAACACCTCGGGGGCAATCAACCGGCGCGGCCGTCCGCTGCGCGCCAACGCGGCAGAGGCGCGTAGCGCCACGACCTCAAGGCCCGCCCGCCCCCGCCCGTCGTGGGCCCCTCATCCTGAGGCGTGATGCGACACGTCAGCGGCCGTCCGTGGGCCGTTCGGGGGACCGTACGCAGCAGCTCGTGGACGCCGCGAGAGCCCACGGTCCCCGTGGGAGCCGACTCGTCTAGCGTCGCCGGCATCCGCACCGCGCATGCCCGGAGGAGCCCGTCCGTGAATTCCTGGCTGCCCGAACGACGCCGCTCGCTCGTGTGCCTGCTCATCGCGGTGAGCGCGGCCCTGGTGCTGCCCCTCGACAGTGTCGTGCGGATCTCGGCCTACGACGTCGGCGTGCTGGTGCTCTTCGCCTACCTGGTCCCGTACCTGGCCCTCACCCTGACCGCCTTCCTGAGCGCATCGCCGGAGCAGATCCGTACCTGGGCGGACCGCGAAGCCCGAGGCACGTTCCTCCAGCGGTACGTCCTGGGCACCGCGCCCGGACCCGGGGCGTCCATCCTCATCGCGGCAGCCGCGTTGGCCGTGGCTGTCGTGTGGCTGCCCGGCCACCTCAGCACCACCTTCGCCGAGGGGCCGCGCGCCCTGATGGCGCTGTCGCTCGTCGTCATCGCCTGGACCTGTGTCGTCGTCGCGTTCGCCGTCGCCTTCCAGGCCGACAATCTGGTGGAGAACGAAGCGGCGCTCGACTTCCCCGGAGCGGGGGCGGCGGCCTGGGCCGACTACGTCTACTTCGCCGTGGCCGTCATGACGACCTTCGGCACCACCGACGTCAACGTGACCTCCCGCGCCATGCGGCGGACCATCTCGGCGAACGCGGTCATCGCCTTCGTCTTCAACACGGTCACCGTCGCCAGCCTGGTCTCCGCGCTCCAGGACTAGGTTCCAGCCGCCCGACGCCGATCAGCCGACTGTGTCGGATGGTCCGACGACTGCCTCGACCGTGGACCGTGACACCCCTCGCGCTGCCATCAGCACCGTGGAGCGAGGCCCTCACGCGGCGGTGCGCATGTCTTCGCTTCGGTCTGCTTGGTGCGCCTGGTGCGCGCGGTGTGTGCGGTCTTCCCGGCAGTCGCGGCAGTGGCCGGGGGTGGGGGAGCGGAAGGCCCGGTCGCAGTCGTCGCAGGTCTGGAAGGGGGTGACGGTGATGCGAGGGCGGGCGAGTGCGGCGAGGTCGTGGGCGCCCGGGGGCGGTGGTGGGAGCAGTTCGGTGAGCCGGTATTTGAGGAGTTTGGCGGGGTGCTTGAGGGGGTGGGGCGGGTCGTCGGTGAGGGCGTGGCGCATCGCGTCGGGGCGGGCCCCGCGTTCGAGCCAGGCCGCGACGCCGGGGACCAGGCGTCGGACGTCGTTCTCGGAGAGCGTGAACTGGGGCGCGTGGCGGTGCAGGTCGCTGAGGAACGCGGTGGCCGCGCGGTCGAGGTCCGGGGTGGGCTCGCCGGGGCAGGGGAGGGGGCGGGGCGGCGGCTTGGGCGCGGTCGGGGGCGGGACCAGCGGTACGAAGAGCGGGGCTGCCGGGGGCGTCACGAAGGAGGGCGGCGGCGGTGCGGGCGGAGCCGCGAACGTCTCGGGTGCGGGCGGCTCGGGCTGGTCGGGTGGCGTGGGCTGGTCGGGCCTCTCCGCCGGTGCGGGGGCCGGTGCCGGTGTTGGTGGCTGGGCGTGGTCCGGTGCCTGGGTGGGAGGCGGTGCGGCTGCCGGGCGACGGGGGCACACGAGAGCGGTCGGCTGGTTGCAGAACACCGTACGGGTGATGATCCGGCCGTTGGGCAGCCGTTCCCGGACCCGTTGCAGGTAGCCGAGGGCTTCCAGTTCGCGCAGGCCGGCCGCGATGCGTTTCTCGCCTTCCCGGCATCGGGCGGCTAGCGCCTTGATGCCGACTTCCACGCCTTGGGGCAGCGACTGGATGCGTACGGCGATGCCGACTGCGGTGCAGCTGAGGTCGGGGTGCTGGGCGAGGTGGTTGCCGACGATCGTGAAGCGGTCGGTGTGCGGGATGACGATGTGGATCACGCCGGAGGCGGGCAGCGGTCCGGGAACCTCTGCCAGGGCGCGCGTGAGCGCAGTATTCTGCTGGGTATCCATCGGGAAGGGGCTACTTCCTTGGTGGTCAGGCCCTCGGTTGGGATTGCACTCCCGGTCGGGGGCCGACGTATGTCCGGTGGGATGTTGCTGGCGTGAGCATATGCCGGACAACCCGCCCGAAAGCGAGCTGAGTTGGCAAACCTCACCCGTGTGGGTGACGAGCCCCTGGGATGCGTCAGGTGGTCGCCGGGGTGGGTTGGGTGGGGTTCTTTCCCTTGTTGCTTTAGGTAGTTGATGTCGCGCTTCACCGGGTCGCGGTCGAGAACGATCCGGTCGGGGGTCGACCGGGACGCACCGGGTCGCGGCAGCGCACGACCCGGCGGGAGCCGTCACCGTACGAGGTCGATCTCCGCCCATACGGTCTTACGGGGAACGGGCCCGGGGGTGATGCCCCAGTGGTCGGCCAACGCCTCCACGATGAGCAGGCCCCGCCCTGTCTCCGAGTCGTCGTCCTCGGGCGGCTTCACCGCTCCCGGCCCGGGCGGAATGCTGTCGCCGCGCGTGTCGGTGACCTCGATCCGCAGCGTGCCTCCGCTGACGGTGAGGCCGAGTTGGAAGTCCCGGCCCTTCACGCGCCCGTGCACCGTGGCGTTGGCCGCCAGCTCCGCGACGATGTGCGCCGCCGTCTCCGCCTCCGACGCGAGTCCCCACGCCCCGAGATGGGCTGCCGTGAGCAGTCGGGCCAGTCGGGCACCTCGGCGGGTGGGGGAGAACAGCACGGTGAACGCACGGTCGACGGGGAGGTGTTGCGTGTGGGTGGTTTCTCGATTCATGTCACTCAGCGTGGCCGCCTCTGCGTACGGTGCCCAGTGACCGAGCCCTTGCGTACGGTGAGTGTCCGGGGCTTGTCCGGTGTTGTCCCGGCTGTCCCCCGTGACGTGCGGGGCAGGGGCGCGGTTGGGAAAAGGACGACAGGCGCGTTGGAAACGGGGCTCGCATGAGTGTGGTCGGTGACGGTACGGAGCATGGCGACGGCGGGGTGGACGAGCCCGGCTGGGATGTCGATCCGGATGACGAGCCGGGTGCGGCGGTGGTCGCGGCGGTGGGCCGCCAGATCAAGGCCTGGCGCGAGGCGGCGGGCCTGCGGGCGTGCGAGCTGGGCTCCGCCATGGGGTACGGCGAGGACCTCGTCTACAAGGTGGAGGGCGGCCGACGCATCCCCCGCCCGGAGTTCATGGATGCGGTGGACCTCGCGGTGGGGGCGGGCGGGAAGCTCGCGGCGATGAAGTCCGACCTGGCGGAGGTGCGGTACCCGAAGAAGATCCGGGACTTGGCGAAGCTGGAAGCCAAGGCCGTCGAACTCGCCTCGTACGGCAGCCACAACCTCCACGGTCTTTTGCAGACGGAGGAGTACGCCAGGGCGCTGCTCGGTACGCGACGCCCTGTTCTGCCATCGGACGAGCTGGAACGCGCTCTAGCCGGGCGCATCGCCAGGCACTCCATCTTCGATCGGGCACCCGCTCCCGAACTCAGTTTCATCCAGGAAGAGGCCTCGCTGCGTCGTCCGATCGGCGGCTTGGCGGTCTGGCGGCGGCAACTGGAAAGGCTCCTCGTTCTTGGAGAGTTGCCCTTCGTAGATATCCAGGTGATGCCGACCTGCCGGTGGGACCACCCAGGAACGGGTGGGCGGATCCAAGTGCTGAAGTTTGCTGACGGCTCGGCTGTGGGGCGGGCGGATGACGAGTTCGCGGGCAGGCCTATCTCGCATCCCAAGCAACTCCGTATCCTTGAGCTGCGGTACGGCGTCATCGGGGCCCGGGCTCTTACGCCGGAGGAGTCCAGGGCCTTCATCGAGCAAGTGCTGGGAGAGACATGATCAGCGACACCTCTGCCGAGGGCGCGTCCGAGCTGCGCTGGTTCAAGAGCAGCTACAGCGACAGCAGCAACCCCAACGACTGCGTCGAGGTCGCCGCCGCCCCGGGCGCTGTCCACGTACGCGACTCCAAGAACGTGCGGGGTCCCCGTTTCGCCGTCGCCCCCGCCGCGTGGGCGGGCTTCGTCGCGTACGCCGCAGGGCGCTGACCTCTCCATGAGCGACGCGAATCAGGATCCCGCTGCGGTGACAGCGTCCGACCTGCGGTGGTCCAGGAGCAGTTACAGCGACAGCAGCAACAGCAACGAGTGTGTCGAGGTGGCGGCGGCCCTGGACGCTGTCCACGTACGCGACTCAAAGAATGTGCAGGTCCCCCGTCTGGCTGTCGCCCCCGCCGCGTGGGCAGGCTTCGTCGCGTACGCCGCAGCGCACTGACCTCACCGCCCCGATCGCGAGGTGCGCGCCCTCCGGTACCGATATCGCCCTTGACCAGGACGGCCCATGACTTCCGTGTACCGGAGCGAACAGGCGCGAGCGGAAGTGCGGCGCTGGTGTGTGAACCGGATCGATGGCTCGGGCCTGGCCCATGCCCGCCGTGAGGTGGTGACCTCGGCGGGGGTCACCGGAGTCGTGACCGCGGGGCCGGAGCCGCGCGGCGGGGAGCCGAGTGTCGTCCTGCTGCCGGGGACGAACATGAACGCCGCTCTCTGTCTGCCGGTGGCGGAGGCGATCGCCCGGGAGCGGCGGGTGGTCGTCCTCGACCTGCCCGGCCAGCCGGGGCTCAGCGCGGACCGACGGCCTCGTGCCAAGCGCTCGTCCTGGTACGGGAAGTGGCTGACCGAGGTTCTTGCGCGGGCGGTGCCGGGGCCGGTCGTCGTCGTGGGACATTCCCTGGGCGGCGCGGTCGCCCTCGCCTGCGACGCCCCGCAGATCGTCGGCCGGGTGCTGCTCTCCAGCGCCGGCATAGTCCGGCTGAGGGTGCCCGCCCCTCTCCTGGCCGCCACCGTCCCCTGGCTCCTGCGGCCCACGGTCGCCCGTTCGACAGCGCTGGTGCGTCACATGGCGGCTCCGGCGCAAGGGCGAGGGGAGGGGCATGTGGCCGACGAGCTGGGGGAGTGGATGGATCTGGTCGGGCGCTGCTGCCGTACCAGTCTCGCTCCGCCGCCCCTTCCGTCCGGTCTGCTCGAACTGCGGCGCTCTGTGCCCACGTTGGTAGTCACGGGGCGATTCGACCCCTTCCTTCCCCCGCGTCATCTGGGGCCGGCCGCCCGGCGTCGGCTCGGGGCGGAGTTCAGGGTGATCGAGGGGGCGGGGCACCTTCTGTTGGACGAGTCGCCGGAGGCGGTCCTCGTCGCGGTGCGGGAGCTCTGCGCGGCCGTCGCGACGGGAGGATGAGCCGCGCCGGTCTGTCTGCGCGCCGGTCTGTCTACGCGGTGCCCGGCGGGGTAAGCGAGGCGGGAAGATCCCTCTGACCGGAGGTACCCCCCCTCAGGTCAGAGACATCCCTCAGTCCGGAGGCGCGCCCTCCGACCTGCCGATAGGTGTCCGATAAACGTATCTGCGATCCCGCATAACGGTGATGTCACCCGCCTAGCATTTTCACGCGCACACGGCGCAAATGTGACCTGCATCACTAAAGATCGGGTAAACGGCGTGGTACAAATGCCCAACTTCGTAGGCGGAACCCTCGCCGAAGCGGAGCGCCGGGACCGCCCCGGTGGCAGGCCAGAGCGACCGTCGCCGTCGTCCACTCCATGGGACAAGCCGGATCGCCGACCGGACGACGACGTTCGCTCATCCCTCCAGAAACGTCCCCCCATCGCACACCGAACGGCGAAGACACCCCACCTGTCCGCCGTTCCCGCGTCATCGAGGTAGCCAACGTGTCACTCGAATCCATAACCGAGAACGTCGACGAAGCCGTCAGCGGGTTCTTCGAACCGATAGCCAAGTGGCTCGGCGAGATCGTCTTCTACGCCGTTCCCGTCGGCGGGACGGACCTCCCGCTCATCGTCGCCTGGCTCGTGGTGGCGGGCCTCGTCTTCACCGGCTGGTTCGGATTCGTCCAGGTACGCAAATTCCGTCTCGCCATCGACGTGGTGCGCGGCAAGTACGACGACAAGGACTCGGCGGGCGAGGTCAACCACTTCCAGGCCCTGACCGCCGCCGTCTCCGGCACGGTCGGCCTCGGCAATATCGCCGGTGTGGCCGTCGCCGTCTCCATCGGCGGGGCCGGGGCCACGTTCTGGATGATCCTCTGCGGTCTCCTCGGCATGGCCACCAAGTTCGTCGAGGTCACCCTCGGCGTGAAGTACCGCGAGGTCCACGCCGACGGCACCGTCTCCGGCGGACCGATGCACTACCTGCCCAAGGGGCTCGCCGAACGCTTCGGGAAGAACGGGAAGACCTTCGGCAAGGTCCTCGCCGTCCTCGCCTCGATCATGATCCTGTTCTTCGGGCTCTTCGGCGGCAACCTCTTCCAGGTCAACCAGTCCTACGCCCAGCTCGTCTCCGTCACCGGTGGCGAGAACGGCGCGATGGGCTCCTCCGCCGGCGCCCTCTTCTTCGGCATCCTCGTCGCCGCCCTCGTCGGCATCGTGCTCCTCGGCGGCATCCGCTCCATCGCCTCGGTCACCAGCCGGCTCATCCCCGCGATGGCCGGGATCTACATCGCCGCCTGCCTCGTCGTCATCCTCGTCAACGTCACCGCCGTGCCCGCCGCGATCGGCACGATCATCGAGGGCGCCTTCAACCCCGAAGGCGTCGCGGGCGGTGTGCTCGGCGCACTGATCATCGGCTTCCAGCGCGCCGCGTTCTCCAACGAGGCCGGCCTCGGCTCCGCGCCGATCGCCCACTCCGCGGTCAAGACCAGGCACCCGGCCACCGAGGGCCTGGTAGCCCTGCTGGAGCCGTTCATCGACACGGTCGTCATCTGCACCATGACCGCGCTGACCATCGTCATCGCCAACCCGGCGAGCTGGGGCGAGGCGCGCGACGGTGAGTCGATCGGCGGCGTGACGATCACCTCGGACGCCTTCGAGACCGTGCTGCCCTGGTTCCCGTACGTCCTGACCGTCGCCGTGCTGCTCTTCGCGATCTCCACGGTGCTCACCTGGGGCTACTACGGCCTCAAGGCCTGGACCTACCTCTTCGGCCGCAGCCGCACCAGCGAGACCGTCTTCAAGTCCCTCTACACCCTGCTCGCCGTCTCCGGGTCCCTGCTCACCCTGCAAACCCTCATCGACCTGGCCGACGCGGTGCTCTTCTCCCTGGCCGTCGTCAACATCATCGGCCTCTACCTCCTCGCGCCCGTCGTCAAGCGCGAGCTGAACACCTTCCTCGAATACGTCCGTACCCGGAAGACCGGCGGAACGGACGAGGACAGCAACGACGAGCCGTCCAAGGCCAGCGTCTGAGGCCAGCCCCTCACGATCGGTGATCGATGCCCCTCGCCCCTGCCGGTACGCAGGGCGGGGGGCATCAACTCGTGTGCAGCATCAGGCCGATGCCCACCACCATCAGCCCCGCCGCCGCGATCCTCGGGGCCCCGAAACGCTCCTTGAAGAACAGCGTGCCGATCGCCGCGCCCACGATGATCGACGACTCGCGCAGCGCCGCGATCGGGGCGAGCGGGGCCTTCGTCTGGGCCCAGAGGACCAGCCCGTACGCGGCCACCGAGAGGGCCGCGCCGAGCAGGCCGCGTACGGCGAACGGCCTGAGCTGCGTCAGCAGTTCGGCGCGGCGGCGGTAGTACGCGTACGCCGGGATCGCCAGGCCCTCCAGGACCATCAGCCAGGCGACGTAACCCAGCGGGGTGCCCGAGGCGCGCACGCCGACGCCGTCGACCGTGGTGTACCCGGCGATGGCCAGGCCGGTGCCGAGGGCCGCCACGATCGCCGGCCAGTGCGGGCGCTTGCCGGAGCCCCGGATGCCCCACAGCGCCAGCCCGACCAGCCCGGCCGAGGCCACCGCGACGCCCGCCGTGGCCCAGCCGTCCGGACGCTCGCCGACGAACACCGCCGCCAGGACCGTCACCACCAGCGGGGCGGTGCCCCGGGCGATCGGGTACATCTGGCCGAAGTCGCCGAGTGTGAACGAGCGCATCAGCAGCATCATGTACAGCACGTGCAGGGCGGCCGACGCCACCAGGTACGGCCAGGCCTCCGCCGCCGGGAACGGGGCGAAGAGGGCCATTGCCACGCCGATCAGCAGACCGCCGCCGGAGATCAGCGTGAACGAGAGCAGCTGATCCTTGATCGCGTGCGCGATGGCGTTCCAACTCGCGTGCGTGACGGCGGCTATGAGGACCGCGAGAGCGACCAGAGGGGTCACTTGGCGGGCTCGCGCACATCCGCGAGCGTCGCGCCCGCGTGGGCGACCAGCGTTTTCGGGTCGAGCGGGAACACCGTGTGCGGGGTGCCCGCCGCCGCCCACACCACCGCGTGGTCCAGGAGGCGCCGGTCGGCCAGGACACGGGTCCTGGTGGCGTGGCCGAAGGGCGGTACGCCGCCGATCGCGTACCCGGTCGTCTCCCGGACCAGGTCCGCGTCCGCCCGCTTGACCTTCTGCGCGCCCAGTTCACGCCGCACCAGCTCGACGTCCACCCGCGAGGAGCCGTCCATCAGGACCAGCACCGGGGCACCGTCCGCCGTGAAGACCAGGGACTTGACGATCTCGCCCAGCGAGCAGCCGATCGCGGCAGCGGCCTCCGCCGCCGTACGGGTCGCGTCGGGGAAGCGGCGCACCTCGACCTGGAGGCCCAGCTCGGCCAGCGCCTCGGCGAACCGGGGGTGGGCGTGGGAGACGGGGGCGGCGGGAGTGGTTTCGAGGGGTTCGGGAGTGCTCATGGCTGCACGCTAGCGGTCGGTGCAGTATGCATGCGAGGGGTTCCGGACGCATGCGAGGGGTTCCGGGTGGTGGGCGCGAGGCGGTCGCGCCCTGCCGCGTACGCCGTTCCCCTCGGACGGGCGGACGCCCTCACTCCGCCCGGTGGGAGCCCGGGGTGTGGCCGAACGTGCGGCGGAACACCTCGATGAAGGCGCTGGTGGACGACCAGCCGCACTGGTGCGCCACCGCGGTCACCGGCGTCCGCTCGGTCAGGAGGATCAGGGCGTGGTGGAGACGGAGCTGCGTGCGCCACTGCGGGAAGGTCATGCCGAGGTCGCTGCGGAACAGCCGGGACAGGGTCCGGTCGCTCGCCCCGACCCGGCGGCCGAGTTCGGCGAGCGTACGGCTGTCGCCCGGGTCGGCCCGGAGGATGTCGCACAGGGCGCGCAGCAGCGGGGCGGCGGGCGTCGGCAGGTGCAACGGCTGCTGGGCGGAGGCCCGCAGCTGGTCGAGGAGCACGGCGCGCAGGCGGGCCCGCTCGGGGCGGTCGTCGCTCTCGGCGCGGGTGTAGGCGATGAGCAGCTCGCGCAGCAGCGGGCTGACGGCCAGCACGGTCGGTGTGTCCAGGCCGAGCGGATTCTCGGTGACGGGCAGCCCCACCAGGTGCAGATCGAGTTCGCCGTAGGCCCGGTGCGCGTGCACGGTGCCGGCGGGCACCCAGATCGCGCGCGTGGCCGGGGCGACCCAGGAGCCCGCGCTCGTCGTGACGGTCAGCACCCCGCGGCCCGCGTAGACGATCTGGTGGTCGTCGTGCCGGTGGGCGTCGATCGAGCCGCCGGGAGCCAGCCGCCGGGTACGGGTCGGAGCCACCGGATCGTGCCGGACGGCGGCCTGGGGGGTGGCGGCCTGGGGGGTGGAATCCGGTGGGGTGGCGGCCCGGGGGGTGGTGGCCTGCCGGGCGGAAGGTCGGCGGATGGAAGCACGGCCGCCGATGGAAGCCTGACCGGGGGAAGCCTGGCGGATGTTCGTCATCATGTGGCAGTTTATCGAAAGCGCGACAGCGGCCCGGGCCGGAACATGGCGGGATGCGAAGGAACACGCCGATCGTCCTGCTGTCCGTGGGCCATGCCTGTGTCGACGTCTACCAGGGCTCCGTCGCGGCCCTGGTGCCGTTCTTCATCGCCGAGCGCTCCTACTCCCTCGCGGTCGCCTCGGGCATCGTGCTGGCCGCCTCGCTGCTGTCCTCCGTGGCGCAGCCGCTGTTCGGCGTACTCACCGACCGCTGGGCCATGCCGTGGCTCCTGCCGGTCAGCACGCTGCTCGGTGGTGTCGGCATCGCGCTCAGCGGGGTGAGCGGCTCGTATCCGCTCACCCTGGTGTTCGTCGCGCTGTCGGGTGTCGGGGTGGCCGCCTACCACCCCGAATCCGCCCGGGTCGCCCGGATCGCCGGCCGGGGCAGCCACCGGGCGATGGGCTGGTTCTCCACGGGCGGCACGGTCGGCTTCGCGCTCGCGCCGCTCATGGTCGCCGGTGTGATGAGCGTCGGAGGGCTGCGCTGGACGCCCCTGCTCGTGCTGCCGGCCCTCGTCGGCGCCGCGCTGTGCCTGCCGGTCGTGCGCGTCCTTCAGCAGCGGCAAGCAGCAGGGCCCCCGGCGACGACTCTGCCGGCCGGGAGCGACGACGTCGCCTCCTTCGTGCGGCTGTCCCTGGCCGTGGTCTTCCGGTCGATCGCGTTCATCGGCCTGAGCACCTTCATCTCGCTGTACGTCCGCCAGCGCCTGGGCGGCGGCATCGCCGTGGGGACCGCGGCCCTGTTCGTGCTCTACCTCGGCAGCACGGTCGGCGCGGTGCTCGGCGGGTCCCTGGCCGCCCGGTGGGACCGGGTGGCGGTCGCGCGCTGGTCGTACCTGGTCACGGTCGCGGCCGTCGCGGGCGTGGTGTGGGTGCCCGGCCCGGCCGTCTTCCTGTTCCTTGCGCTGACCTCGGCCGGCCTGTACGTTCCCTTCTCGCTCCAAGTCACGCTCGGCCAGGACTACCTGCCCTCCCGGGTCGGCACCGCCAGCGGTATCACCCTCGGCCTGACCGTCAGCATCGGCGGCCTGGCCAGTCCCGCCGTCGGGGCGCTCGCCGACGCGACGTCCCTGCAGACCGCCCTGGCGCCGCTCGTGGCGATGCCCCTGCTGAGCTGGCTGCTCTTCCGCACCCTGCCCGAACCGGGTGTGCCGGGGGCCGAATCGCCAGGGGCCGCCGCCGCCGCGCGCTCCGGCAGCGGGGCGGCGAAACCGGGATGACCCGGGGCGGGGGTGCTCCTACGCTCACCCCACGGGCACGGCCACGGCCACGGGCACGGGCATGGGCATGGGCATGGGCACGGGCACGGGCACGGGCACGGGCATGGGCACGGGCCGCCGCCCCGGTGCTGGACCTGGCGGGGCGGGGGGACCGGCCGGGTGGCGCAAGGCCTTCGGCCGCGGCCTCAGCGGCCTGCCTTCAGCACCTCCGCCACGACCGGGCCCGCCGCGTCGCCGCCGTGTCCGCCGGTCTGGACGACCGCCGCCGCGGCGAGGTCGTCGCTGAAGCCGGTGAACCAGCTGTTGGAGGTGGCCTGTCCGTCGACCTCCGCCGAACCGGTCTTGGCTCCCTTGTCGCCCCCCACCGAGGCCATCGCCTCCGCGCCGGTGCCCCAGGCGGCCGTGGCGCGCATCATCGTCTTGAGCTGCTGGGTGACGGAGGAGGACAGCGAGCGCGAGGCCTCGGCCAACTGCCGGTTGTCCAGGGACTGCGGCACGATGACCGGCTGGTTGAAGGCGCCGGTCATGGCGGTGGCGGTGATGGACGCCATGTTGAGGGCGTTCATCTGGACCGTGCCCTGGCCGATGTACTGGGCGGCGGCCACGCCACCGGTCTCCTCCGGCACACTGCCGTCGGTCGTGACGACGCCCGTCTTCCAGTCCAGGCCGATCCCGAAGACCTCCCGGGCCTCCTTGGCGAGTGCGGCGTCGTCCTTCGTGTCGTCGATCAGCTTGATGAAGGCGGTGTTGCACGACTTGGCGAAGCTCTGCGTGAACGTGCTGCCGTCCGGCAGCGCGAAGTGCTCCAGGTTGTGGAACGAACGCCCCTGGTACAGCACGTCCTTGGGGCACTCCGCCGCCCCGTTGGCCGTGACCAGGCCCTTCTCCAGCAGCATCGCCGCCGTCATGATCTTCAGCGTGGAGCCGGGCGCCTGCTTCCCCTGCATCGCCGCGTTGAACCCGGTCGCCGGGTTGTTGGCCACCGCGCGGATCGCCCCGGTGGACGGTTTCACCGCGACCACGGACGCCTCCGGGAACTTCTTCACCGCCCGCTCGGCCGCCGCCTGCGCGTCCGCGTCGATCGTCGTCTGCACCTTGCCGGGCTTGCCCTTGGCCAGCGTCAACAGGTTGACGTCGGGCTGGGTCTCGTCGGCGGGCTCGATCCACGTCTCGATGCCGGGCGAACCGCCCGCGCTCTCCCCGTACTTCTCGCGCAGCGTGTCCAGGATCGGCCCGAGCGAGGGGTACTTCTCCTTGGTCAGTACCGTGCCGTTGTGGTCGACGGCCTCGATCGTCGGTGTCGAGGCCTCGCCCGTCCTCAGCGTCGCGCCCTCCGTCAGCTGCGGGTGCACGACCGTCGGGGCCCAGTCGATCAGCGCCTTGCCCGTCGTCAGGCCGCGCACCACGGTCAGCTCCGAGGCGTACGCAAGGGGCTTGGACTTCCCGTCGTACGAGACGGTCGCCTTCACCGTGTAGGGCACCTTCGTGCCGACGGCCGGGCCCGGGGTGATCTTCACCTTGCCGATGCGGGCGTCCTCGCCGTACGAGGCGAGCACCGGCTCCGAGCCCGCCTCGTTGTTGGTGAGGAGCGACGCGGCCGTCGCGTCGCCGGACGCCCACGCGTCGAGGAAGCCCTTGGACGTCTCCGCTATCTCCTCCGCGCTCGGCGGTCCCGTCTTCACCTTCGACGACTCGGACGCGCTCCGCGTACCGCCGTCACCGCCGTCGGTGTCCCCGAGCATGCTGTACGCCCCGTAACCGATCCCTCCGGCCACCAGGACGAACGCTCCGCCGATCACGGCGACCTTCGCTCCACTGCGCATCTCGCAGTCCCCCTCCCCAGGAGAGCCCCCTGAACACGTTCAAGGGGCAACCGTGAGGAACCCTAAAGGCTTGCGGCGGGCGATGCGGGCGTTGTTACCGGACCGGAATGCTCGGCCGGAAAGCGCTCTCCGCTTTTGTGTGGCGGTGGCCCGTGGTGGGAAGACTGGCCGGGAATGCACGGGGGAGTGAGCGTCGGGGGGCGTGCGGCATGGGCATGTGCGGGCGTGTGGCGGTGGACCGGTGACGGCGTATCACATCAAGCGTCTGCCACCCGAGATCCTGCCCGACGGAGCCTCCGTCACCTGGTCCGTGACCGGAGGCGGCACGGTCTCCCGGCTGTCCGGCGGCGTCGCCGTCTGGCCCGCCGCCGAGGCCGAACGGTGGCGGAGAGCGGGCGTCCCGGCCGCGCTCGCCCCGATCACGGGCGGCTGGATCCTCGCCGCCCTGGTGGTGGCGGCGTACGTCCTCCTCTTCGGGATCTCGTCCGGCTCGGCGGCCTGGGGCGGCGGGACCGGGGGCGGGACGGACTGGTCGAGGTACCCGGGCGTGGTCCTGCTGACCGCCCTGCCGTTCTGGTACCGGTACGTTCCGGTCGCGGCCGTTCCGGCCGCGCTGTACGTCGCCGTGGCGGCGGGGCTGTCCCTGGCCCGGCCCGGAGACGCCGACCCGTCGGCGGCCGTCGGCCACCTGGTCGTCCTCGCCGTCTGCGCGGTGGCGCTCGCGGGGAGCTGCCTCCGGCTGCGGGCCCGCCGACGGCAGCGGGCCCTGGCCGTCGAAGCGGCCGGAAAGCGTCGCTTCCCGCTGCCCGACCGCGTCCCGGAATCGGACGACCATCGCGGTCACCCGCAGGTGTACCTCGGGCTGGCGCTCTGCCTCGTCGCCGGGGGGATCCTGACCGACGGCCTGGTCCAGGACCTGACCTCGGGCGGCGTCGGCTACGACGCCGTCGGGCATCAGCGCGTCGGCCTGGTGCTCCTCGTCGCCGGCACGACCTTCGGCGGCTGGGGTTGGCTCGCCCACCGGGCGGCGCGGCGGCTTTTCGGGAAGGAGCAGCCGGCCCTGATCGTGGGCGTGCGCGCCGGAGCGGACGGGCGCCACTGGATCTGCGCGGACGCCCGCACCCGCACCGCGCCGCCCCTGATCGCGTACATCCCGCGCACGAGCGACACCCGCGAACGGACGCGGCTCCTGGGCAGCGGCTCGGCGTACGGGGTGGGGAACGGGCACCACGACGTCGACCCGAAGCACGAGCCGTTCGAAGCGGTCCTGTACGGCACGCTCGCGGAGGGCGACGAGGTCGTCCTCGCCTACGCCTGCGCCGAATACCACCGCCACCAGGAGATGGGGCGGATGTACGCGACGGTGACCACGGCCCCGCTCCGGCCGGACCGCCGCCACCGGCTGGGCCCCTGGGAACCGGCGGACGGCGCCGCCCGGCAGCAGGAGCGGCTGCGCGAGGGCCGGGAGCGGGCGGAGCGCCAACGGAGGGCGCAGCGCGAGGCGGAGGAGCGCCGCAGGAACCCACCGCCCCGCCCGTCGCGCGGGTCGACCGGGAGCGGCTCCGGCAACCGGCACGACGGGGGCGGCTGCGGGTCCAGCTGCGGGTCGAGCTGCGGAGGCGGTTGCGGGGGCGACTGAGCCCCGGTTGAGCCCCGACCGAGCCCCGGGGCGGCACCCCGTCATGCCGACCGCTGCTCTACCGCCCTGGCCTCACCCTGCCGCCCTGCCGTCGCACCGCCCTGGCCTCGCCCTGCCGCCCCGCCGCTCTGCCCGCCCTACTGCGCCCAGTCGAAGACGTCCGACTCCAGGTCGATCTGCGCGTTGCCGCCGCCGAGGTTGAGACCGCCGATGCCGTCCTCCAGCTCGAAGACGTACGGGGTGAGCCCCTCGGGCATCCCCTGGCAGGGCATGATCGTTCCGCCCAGGTGCGAGGTTCCCTCGATGGACGACCAGAACTCCTGGAGCTCCTCGTCCTCGGAGGACCAGGCGGCCACATAGCCGCCCGCGCCGTCCTCCGAGGGGGCGATGCCGGTGTTGGCGTCGCCGGTGCGCTCGCCGAGCCAGACCGTGGTCTCCGGCGCGCTGTCGTCCCAGGCGTTCTGGCCGCGGCTGTAGTGGTCGCCGAGGCCGGCCGGGCGGATATCGGCCGGAGGATCGATGCGGGGCGCGGCGAACTCCTCTGCGGTCAGCCACAGGAGCGCGTGCGCGCCGCCGATGAGGTCTTCCACGTCCCGCTGCTGGGGGTGGCGTGCCGCGGCAGTCGCGGCCACCGCGGCGAGGAAAGGATCGGCGGCCTGCTCGGCGGTGGGCGCGGTGCCCTCCAGCAGCTCGGCGACGCCTTCGACGTCGTCGGCGACATGGTCGTCGGCCTGGAAGAGGGAGAGGGCCACCAGCTCCTCGCCCTTGCGCCGGTAGTCCTCCGGCAGTTCGAGGGTGATGACGTGGATCATCGGCAGTCCGGTGACGGGGCTCCGCGGCCACGCGGCCGTCCCGATGCCGGGCGCACGACCGCCGCACCATCCGGCGACGCGGGCACCGGGCAGATCGGTCTCGGTGAGCTTGCCGGGGCGGATCGTCAGCTTGTCCGCGGATTCCCCGAACCCCAGTTCGTACGCCTTCACTGTGTGCCTTCCGTTCGACTGCGACGGCGCTCAACGTACGCGAGGGGTCTGACACCTCGGTCGTGGTTGCCGACAACAGGCAGCCGGGGCCGGTCCGGATGTGCCGACTTCACCCCGTGAAACGCCCTCGGTCACCCGTTTACCCTGCTCGGACACGAGGAAGCGGACGTCGGCTCGACGCCGACGGGCAAGGGGGGCGAGCCAGGTGGGCGGCGAAGCGAACGGGGGCGCGTCCGGAGTGCGCGCCCCGGCGAGGACAGGTGCGGCCGGCGGCGGAGCGAACGGGCTGGGGCCCCGGGCGTCCATGCTGATGTCGTTGGCTCTCGGGCTGCTGCTGGGGGCGCTGTCGGCGTTGGTGATGTTCCCGGCGGCGGAGCACCTGCGCTCCCTCCAGGGCGGTGAGCGGGCCCAGGCGACCCTGCACACCAGCGGCGCGTGCATGGCGGGCCAGTGCGAGGTCGAGTTCGAGGTCGGCGGGCAGACCGTGGTGGCGGACCTCCCGGTGGGCAGCGGAGGCGGCAGGTGGTCCGTCGGCGCACCCATGACCGTCCGGTACCAGGCGGACGACCCGCAGGTGGTCGCCCGCGAGGACGACGTCGAGGGGGGCGGCGCGGCCCTGCTGGCGTGGATGTCGGGCGGGTTCGCCGCGTTCTTCCTGGTGCTTTCGGGGGCGGCCGCGATCTATCTGGCGCGACAGCGACGCATGTGAGAGCGATGATGTAAGAGCGATGTGTGAACGCCGAATTGCCGGGCACCAGGACCTTCGCAACGAGGTTCTGGCGACATTCGGAACCGGGCGGTACCGGTGAGGTGCACTGAGGCCGTTGTGAAGCGCAGGCGCAAACGCGTCTGAACAGACTTGACGATGGGAAACGAAAATGATCATCCTTGGGCTTATTCTGCTGATCATCGGCCTGCTTGTCGGTGTGGGGCTCCTGACCACCATCGGCGGCATTCTCATTCTGGTCGGCGCCATCCTGTGGATCCTGGGTGCGACCGGCCGCGCGGTGGGCGGGCGAAAGCACTTCTTCTAATCATCAGGTCCAGAAGAGAAACGCGGGCGGGCCGCGACGATGATTCGTCGCGGCCCGCCCGCGTTTCGGCTTCGTGCCTGCCCCGGCCACGCCGAGGCGTCTACACCCACGTGTCCAGCCACATCCGGTCCCGCCACAGGTCCTCCGGGACCGACGTCCCGGTGAACAGCGGCCAGAAGTAGATGAAGTTCCAGACGATCAGGAGCACCAGCACGCCCACGGTGATCGCCCCCAGCGTGCGGCGGCGTTCGCCGGTGGGGTCCTGGGTGGTGAGGCCCAGTTCGGCCCGGGCGCCCGTGCCCGCCGCCGGGCCCGCGATCGCGCCCAGCATCATCGTCACGGCCAGACAGAGGAACGGGACGAAGACCACCGCGTAGAAGAGGAAGATCGTCCGCTCCTGGTAGAAGAACCAGGGCAGCCAGCCCGCCACCACACCGCAGGCGATCGCGCCGGCCCGCCAGTCGCGGCGGAAGAACCAGCGCCAGAGCACGTACGCGAGGGCGAAGCAGGCCAGCCACCACAGCAGCGGAGTCCCGATGGCGAGGACCTCGCTGGCGCACTTGCCGGTCGCCGACTCCTTGCAGCCCGCCTGCTCCTCGTAGTAGTACGACACGGGCCGGCCCAGCACGAGCCAGCTCCACGGGTTGGACTCGTACGTGTGGCCCGAGGTCAGGCCGACGTGGAAGTCGTACACCTGGTTCTCGTAGTGCCACAGACTGCGCAGCCAGTCCGGGAACAGCCAGCTCCAGGAGGAGTCCTTGCCCTCGGTGGCCGCCCAGTTCCGGTAGTAGCCCTTGTCCGTGACGATCCAGCCGGTCCAGGACACGACGTACGTGACGATCGCGACCGGCACCGTGGAGAAGAACGCGGGGATCAGGTCGCGGCGCAGCACCGCCTGGTACGGGTGCACGGCCCCTGCCGTGCGGCGTGCCCCGACGTCCCACAGGACCGTCATCAGGCCGAACGCCGCCAGGACGTAGAGGCCGTTCCACTTCGTGGCGAAGGCCAGGCCCAGCATCACGCCCGCCGCCAGCCGCCACGGCCGCCACCCCAGGCGCAGGGTCTCCGCGATCCGGGCGTCCGGGCGCAGCACCCCCTCCTCGTCGACCGGCAGCGCGTCGGCCAGTCGGCGGCGGGCATGGTCCCGGTCGGCCACCAGGCAGCCGAACGCGGCCAGCACGAAGAACATGACGATCAGGTCGAGCAGCGCGGTCCGGCTCATCACGAAGTGCAGCCCGTCCACCGCGAGCAGCAGCCCCGCCAGACAGCCCAGGAACGTGGAGCGGAACAGTCGCCGGCCGATCCGGCAGAGGAGGAGCACGGAGATCGTGCCCAGCACCGCGACCATGAAGCGCCAGCCGAACGGCGTGAAGCCGAACAGCTGCTCGCCCAGCCCGATGATCCACTTGCCGACCGGCGGATGCACCACGTAGCCCGGGTCGGTCGGGATCGGGACGGACGAGGGGTCCTTCAGGATCAGCTTGTCGACGTCCTTGGGCCAGGACCCCTCGTACCCCTGGTTGACCAGCGCCCACGCGTCCTTCGCGTAATACGTCTCGTCGAATATCACCGCGTGCGGCTGGTCCAGCCGCCAGAAGCGCAACAGTCCGGCGACCAGCGTCACCAGCAGCGGGCCGCCCCAGCCGGACCACCGCACCAGCCGGTCCGCCACGTGCGGCGGGATCGCGAGCACCGACCACACCTGCCGCCCGGGCCGGGTGTACGGCGGGTCCAGCCGGTCGCGGAGGGAGGTCTCCGGGCGGGGAACATGGCCGAAGCGGCGCAGCCGCCGTTGCCAGGAGGTCGGCTGTTCGCCGAGCGGGTCCCCGGCGTCTTGGCCCCGCTGGGTCTCGGGTGCGGTACTCGTCACCGCGCCATCGTAGGGAACGCATCTGTACGAAGGGCGCTGCCCGTGCTGCGAGGATGGCTGATGTGACTGGAACGACTGGAACGCTCGTGCTCGCAGGGACCCCCATCGGTGACGTGTCGGACGCCCCGCCACGCCTCGCCGCCGAACTGGAGCGGGCCGACGTCGTCGCCGCCGAGGACACCCGGCGGCTGCGCCGGCTCACCCAGGCGCTCGGTATCCACACCTCGGGGCGTGTCGTCTCCTACTTCGAGGGGAACGAGTCGGCCCGCACGCCGGAACTCGTCGAAGCCCTGACCGGCGGCGCGCGTGTCCTGCTCGTCACGGACGCGGGCATGCCGTCCGTCTCCGACCCCGGCTACCGGCTCGTCGCCGCCGCCGTGGAGAAGGACATCCGCGTCACCGCCGTCCCGGGGCCCAGCGCCGTACTCACCGCGCTCGCGCTCTCCGGGCTGCCCGTGGACCGGTTCTGCTTCGAGGGGTTTCTGCCCCGCAAGGCGGGTGAACGGCTCTCCAAGCTCCGCGAGGTCGGGGACGAGCGGCGCACCATGGTCTTCTTCGAGGCCCCGCACCGGCTCGACGACACCCTCGCCGCGATGGCGGAGGTCTTCGGCGACGGTCGGCGCGCCGCCGTGTGCCGGGAGCTGACCAAGACGTACGAGGAGGTCAAGCGCGGTCCGCTCGGCGAGCTGGCCGTGTGGGCCGCCGACGGCGTACGCGGGGAGATCACCGTCGTCGTGGAGGGCGCCACCGACTCCGGCGACGAGGGGCTGGACGCCGAGGAGCTGGTGCGGCGCGTGCGCGTGCGCGAGGAGGCGGGGGAGCGGCGCAAGGAGGCGATCGCCGCCGTCGCCGCCGCCGCGGGGCTCCCCAAGCGGGACGTCTTCGACGCGGTGGTGGCCGCCAAGAACGCGGAGAAGGGCGCGGAGAGGGGCGCGGAGAGGAAGCCGTAGCGCCTATGGCGTCTCGGTCAGCGTCCCGGTCAGTACGCCGCAGCGCCTACGGCGTCTCCGTCAGCAGGCCGTACGCCGTCGCGACGAACGTGTCCGCCCGGTGCACCCGCCGCGTCGCCGTCGCCGCCACCGCGAGACCCGTGCCCGGGCGGAAGCCCAGGAACGCCTGCTGGCCGAGGGTCGCTCCCGCGTGGAAGAGGACCGGGCCGTACGGGGACGGGTGGTGGAACCACGTGAGCGTGTGGGTGTGCGCGTGCCGCAGGCCCCGCCGCAGCAGGGGGCGGGACACGTCGGCGAGCGCGGCGCCCAGCGTCGGGTCCACGGGGGCTGGCGGCCCGCCCGGACGGTCCTCCAGGTGCGCCTCCACGTGCGCCTCCAGGAACGTCAGCAGGTCCAGCGGGGTCGCCCGGACCGCGCCCGCCGCCGTGAAGCCCCCGGTGTCCAGCGCGGGCACCGGCGTCCCGTCGCGGCGGTGGCCGACCGCCTCCGTGCCCTCCGGCCCCGGGCGCACCCGGGTCGCCGCCAGGCGCAGCGGGGCCAGCACCTGCTGGTGCAGCAGGACCTCCCACGGGGTGCCGGTGGCCGCCGCCAGGGTGTGGCCGAGGACCGAGACGGCGAAGTTCGAGTAGTGCCAGCGGGTCCCGGGCCGGTGGCGGGGGCGGGCCCGCAGGAAGGCCCGGACCACCCGGTCGGCCGGGTAGCCGCCGTACGGGTCGGTGGACCAGCGGGGCACCGCCTGCGGGTAGAAGTCGGCGGGCAGGCCCGGCAGCCCCGAGGTGTGGGTGAGCAGATGGCGCAGGGTGATCCGGCGCACCGCCGGGTGCACCGGGAGGCCCGGGGCCAGCAGGTCCGCCGCCCGGTCCGCGTACCGCACGCGGCCCTGCGCCACCAGCCGGGCCAGCAGCAGGCCCGCGTACGGCTTCGACGCCGAGCCCAGCTCGTAGCCCAGCAGCTCACGGGGGAGTGGGCCGGGCTCCCCGCTCCCCCCGGTGTGGACGGTGCGCACCCCGTTCCGGCTGACCGCGAGCACCAGGTCGGGCGCGTCGATCGCACCGGCGGCCTCGGCCAGGAGGCGCGCGCAGGCCGGGGAGCCGGGGGCGTCCACGCGGACCGCCGTCGTGTCCGTCATGCCGGGGCCGGGGCGGCGGAGAGGTCGGACAGGGCCCGGGACATCGCGAGCGCCGAGGCGAACGCGGCGACCAGCGTCGGGTGGTAGACGAGGTCGAACACCGACTCCTCGTCGCCCTCCGGCATCCCGCCGACCACCGGCATCGCCCCGTCCGGCTGCTGGGCCTGCGCGAACCCCTGCCAGGCCGCCGGGTCCAGCGTCGGTCCGGGGAGGCACGCGTCGACGACCAGCAGCTCGCCCAGCAGGTCCCAGCGCTTCAGGTCGAGCCAGTCGTCCAGCCAGACCGGCAGCCACAGCGCCAGGTACTCCGCGATGTCGGCGGGCAGCCCGGCCGGCTTCTCGCCCCAGTCGGTGAGGTGGAAGACCGTGTGCGTGATGTCGTAGCCGATGTGCCCCTCGACCGTCCACGGCTCGGGCCGCCGCGCCAGCCAGGTGTGGGCCAGCGCCGCCGTCTCCGGGATGCTCGGCTCCACCCCGAAGCGCCGCTCGATCGCGCTCAGGCCTAGCCGTCGCACCGGCAGCACCTCCAGCGCCGACCAGCTGGTCAGCCGGTGGTTGAGCCGGATCACGGACTCCAGATCCGGCTGCCGGTAGCCCAGCTCCCGGAACGGTACGTAGACCTCCAGCGGCACCGGCGACAGCGGTTCGCGCCGCTGGCCCTCCAGCAGCCGCGCACCGGAGTCGAGCAGTTCGTGCCAGGCGTGGTCCAGGAGCTTGTGGGCCAGGGCGGACTGCTGTGAGCCGGCCACGCCCTCCCGGAAGATGACCTTGCCGATCAGCGCCAGCTCGCCCAGCGGTTTGAAGCGGTCCAGCATTCCCGCCTCCGGGGACGGATCGGCCTCCAGCCGGAACCCCTCCCGGTGTTCGTACAGCCAGCCCAGGGCCTTCGCCCCGACGTCGTGGATCTGCTGGATGCCGCTGCTCATGCGGTCCGCCTTTCCCGGCCGGGCGCGGACCCGTCCGTCTGTCCCGGTGACCGCAGCGACCTCAGGGACAGGGCCGCGGCGAAGGCCGTCACGAGCGTGGAGTGGTAGCAGTCGATGAAGGGGTACGGGTCCGGGGCCGCCGTGTCCCGCACCGGTGGGCCGGTCTCCGGGACGCAGCCGGTGGCGTGCTGTACGTCGGCGAGCACCGGCCACACCGCGTCCAGCAGCTCGACGGGCGCGGCAGCCGGCAACGACGCCGCCACCGCCAGCAGTTCGCCCGTCAGGTCCCACTGGCCGCTCTCCAGGCAGCCGTCGGCCCACGCGGGCAGCCAGGTCCGCAGGTAGCCGTCGATCCCGTCGGGGACCCGGTCGGGCATCCGGCCCCAGTCCGTGAGGTGGAAGACGGTGTGGGTCAGCGCGTAGCCGGAGGGGCCCTCGAACATCCACGGCTCCGACAGACCGCCCAGCCAGGTCCGGGACAGGACCGCGCCCGCGTCGGTGTGGGTCACCACGCCGACCCGCCGCTCGGAGTTGACCAGGCCCAGCTGCCGGTTGGCGTGCTGCTCGGTGTGGGCCCAGGCGCGGGTCGCGGTGAGCGGGCGGGCCAGGGCCTCGAAGCCCTCGTGGCGCAGCCCGTACCCGGCGAAGGCGGCGTAGATCTCGTACGGGTACGCGGCGAACGGCTCGGCGCGCAGCAGCTCCAGGAGCAGCTCGCCCGCCGTGACCTGCTCCCAGGCGTACGCGACGAGCTCCCCGGCCAGCTCGTGCTCCGGGGTGCCGGGGGCGGTGGTGCGGCGGATCGTGGAGCCGAGCTGGGCCAGTTCGCCCAGCGGCTTCAGCGTGGCGTTCACCTGGGTGTGGGGTTCCAGGACGTCGTCGGGGAGCGTGAAGTCCGCCCGGTGCGCGTCGGTCCAGGCGAGGGCGCCGGCCAGGACGGCCGGGAGGACCGCGAGCGCGGCGCCGGGGGCCGGGTGCTCCCGGTGGGCCCCGGCCCCGGGCCCCGGCCCAGGGCGCCCCCGGGGGCCCTCGGCCGGGCGGTCCTGGGAGGGGCCCTCGGTCGCGGTCGTCGTCACCGTGCCCTCGCTTCGGCCATCAGGCGGGCGGCCCGCGCGTGAAGGGCGACCCGGGGGTCGTGGCCGCCCATCAGCTCCACGAAGTCCAGGCCGCGTTCCAGGCCCAGCGTCGCCGGTTCGCCGCCGATCGCCGCGAGCCAGCGGCCCGCGCCCGCCGCCTGGAGCCAGTCGCGCCGCCGGACCGCGCGGACGAAGCCGCGCGACAGGTCGACGGCCCGGTCCGTCGCGGCCCGCCGCACGGCCGAGGGGGCGGCCGGGACGGCCAGCGGTGCGAGGACCGAGAGCTGGTGCGTGAACGCCTGCCAGGGCGCCCCCTCCAGCCAGGCGGCATCGGGCTCCGCGTACGTCGCGGGAGCGGCCGCACCCTGGGGGCCCGGGGGAGGCGGCGCCATCCGCTGGAGCGTGGAGATCATGTGCCAGTGGCTCCAGGCCGTCGCGGCCGGAGCGTCGGGCTTCGGCGGGAAATCCCGCACCGCCCGGTCGAGCACGGCGACGTCACCCGGATGCGGATGACGTCCGTAGAGAACACTGGGCAGCAGCAGGTCCGCACCGATGACCCGTGCCGCCGCGATTCCGGTCCGATTCTCCTCGTCGATTCCCGCCGCGCCGCACACCGTGGCGAGGTGGTCCCCGCTCCGAAGAGCGAGGACCACCTCTGTTGCCAGGTCATGCACGGCGCCCGCGAGGGGCGACGAGGCATGTGTCTGGTCCATGTGCCGTCGACTAGCTCTTCTTCGGGCGCGGGGTCGGGGGCGAGAGCAGCAGCGCGCCGCCGCCCGCGAGAAGCGCGAGATAGGCGCATTCACGGGAGTCGCGGTACAGGCCCTCGACCTCGCCCGGGTTGAGGGCGGCGTCGAGGTCGAGCTCGATGTCGGTGGCAGTGGTGTCCGTGGTGAACATGGGTTGTTCCCCGTCCTGTGGGAAATGGGGTGGACGTAATGAGTGAAAAGGAGGAATGAGGGTTCCGCAAATCGGCGTCCGACCTCCGGGAAATAGCGATTTCAATTGAATGGTGAATTCATGGGGCGCGGGGAGGGGAAAAGCCCGTGGATTAAGGGAAGGGAGGTGGGCGGGCGGGGGTGGTGCGCCGGGCGCATTCAGGACCGGTGCACGGCGCGCTCGGGGCGCTCGATGGTCCGGCGGTCTCGCACCGCCCTCCCTTGGTCCAGTCCACTGCCATGCGTCGGCAAAGGGCCTCCAAAGGAGGCCAAGAACGCACCAACATTGGCTCCGAGCTGGTGCGTCCGTACGGGCGCAGGTGTCCACTGGAGGGGACGGGCCACCTGCTCGAAAACCCTCGGGCGGGCCGCCCGTCCCCGGAGCGCGTGACCCGCGGCCAAGAGGAGCAGGCATGAGCGAGATCGCAGCCACCACTGTCCATGAGGCGTATGCCTTCGCCTGCATGAAGTGCGGGTACGGCTGGGAGCAGTCCTACGAGATAGAGCACCATGTCGACGTCCACGGTCACGCCTTCGTCGTCTACACGGCGGACGGCGAGCGCGTGCCGTCCCCGCTCTCCACGCCCACCTGCACGAACTGCGGCGGACACGTGGTGCGCATCATGCGGGCGGGGCGGGTCGCCGGCGTCCAGGAGCTGCTGCGCAAGCAGCGGATGCCGCGTGCGGCGTCCGAGGCCGTCGCGAAGGACCGGACGGTGTCGACCGCCGCCACTCCGGCCCGCCACTGGCGCCTGTCCGACCTGCTCCACCCCTTCCACCGCCGGTGAGCCACCCCTTTCCCCGGCGGTGACACTGGCTGTCACCCCCGGGGAAAGGGGTCGGCCACCGCAGGTGGCACAGACCGACCACTGCGGGTGACGTGATCCTCCGGCGCGGATGGGGTGGGGCCTTCCCGTCGCGGATGACGTACCCGGGTGGCTTCCGCAGCCGACGGTCGTACGAGGGTGGGGCCCTCGTACGATCGTCGGCATGAGCCGTACCGAAGCCCCGCCGCTGCCCGAGCCCCTGCGGGTTCCGGTCGCCGACTCCCACACCCACCTGGACATGCAGGACGCCACTGTGGAGGAGGCCCTCGCCCGGGCCGCCGCGGTGAACGTGACGGCCGTCGTGCAGGTCGGCTGCGACGTGACCGGCTCCCGCTGGGCCGCCGACACCGCGGCCGCGCACCCCGCCGTCCACGCCTCGGTCGCCCTGCACCCCAACGAGGCCCCGCGCATCGTCCACGGGTACGTCGAGGGCACCGCCGGCACGGCACGGCAGGGCGCGAGGGAGCCCGGCGGCAGGGCGGCGCTGGACGAGGCGCTGGCGGAGATCGACGCGCTGGCCGCCCTCGACCACGTACGCGGCGTCGGCGAGACGGGCCTGGACTTCTTCCGCACCGGACCCGAGGGCGTCACCGCCCAGGAGGAGTCGTTCCGGGCCCACATCGAGATCGCCAAGCGGCACGGCAAGGCCCTGGTCATCCACGACCGCGACGCGCACGAGGACGTCCTGCGGGTCCTGCGCGACGCGGGCGCGCCCGAGCGGACCGTGTTCCACTGCTACTCCGGCGACGCCGACATGGCCCGGATCTGCGCGCGGGCCGGGTACTTCATGTCCTTCGCGGGCAACGTGACCTTCAAGAACGCCCAGCCGCTGCGGGACGCCCTGGCCGTCGCCCCGACCGAGCTGGTCCTCGTCGAGACGGACGCCCCTTTCCTCACGCCCGCCCCCTACCGCGGGCGGCCCAACGCGCCCTACCTCATCCCGGTCACGCTCCGCGCCATGGCCGAGGTGAAGGGACTGGACGAGGACGTGCTGGCCGCCGCGATCTACGACAACACCGCGCGCGCGTTCGATTTCTGACCGCGGGCGGGCCCGCTTCCGGCCCTCGGGCGGGCCCGGCTTCGGCCCCTGGGGCGGGCCCGGCTTCCGACCGCCGGGCCGGGGCCCGCGGGCACGCCTGGCGGCCGGGTCGCGCCGCGGCCGTAGGCTTACCGGGTGAGCAGCACAGAGCCCGACGCCCTCCTGGGCCCCGCAGACATCCGCGACCTGGCCGCGAAGCTGGGCGTACGCCCCACCAAGCAGCGCGGTCAGAACTTCGTCATCGACGCCAACACCGTCCGCCGCATCGTGCGCACGGCCGAGGTCCGCCCGGACGACACCGTCGTCGAGGTCGGTCCCGGGCTCGGCTCGCTGACCCTGGCGCTGCTGGAGGCGGCGGACCGCGTCGTCGCGGTCGAGATCGACGACGTGCTCGCCGCCGCGCTGCCCACCACGGTCCGGGCCCGGATGCCGGAGCGCGCCGAGCGCTTCGCCCTGGTCCACTCCGACGCGATGCTGGTCACCGAGCTGCCGGGCCCGGCCCCGACCGCGCTCGTGGCGAACCTCCCGTACAACGTGGCCGTGCCCGTCCTGCTGACCATGCTGGAGCGCTTCCCCAGCATCGAGCGGACCCTCGTCATGGTCCAGGCCGAGGTCGCCGACCGGCTGGCCGCCCGCCCCGGCAACAAGGTCTACGGCGTGCCGTCGGTGAAGGCCAACTGGTACGCCGAGGTCAAGCGCGCCGGGTCCATCGGCCGCACCGTCTTCTGGCCCGCCCCGAACGTCGACTCCGGGCTCGTCTCCCTGGTCCGGCGCACCGAGCCCATCGCCACCACCGCGAGCCGCGCCGACGTCTTCGCCGTCGTGGACGCCGCCTTCGCCCAGCGCCGCAAGACGCTGCGCGCCGCGCTCTCCGGCTGGGCGGGCTCCGCGCCCGCCGCCGAGGCGGCGCTCGTCGCCGCCGGGATCTCCCCGCAGGCGCGCGGCGAGGCGCTGACGGTCGAGGAGTTCGCGGCGATCGCGGAGAACAAGCCGGAGGCGTCCGCATGAGTCGCGCCCGAACCGCAGACGCCCCCGTGGGCGAGGGCGTCACCGTCCGCGTCCCCGCCAAGGTCAACGTCCAGCTCGCCGTGGGCGCCGCCCGCCCCGACGGCTTCCACGACCTGGCCAACGTGTTCCTCGCCGTCGACCTGTACGACGAGGTCACCGCGGTCCCCGCCGACGGGCTGCGGATCACCTGCTCGGGCCCGGACGCCGCCCAGGTCCCGCTGGACACCACCAACCTCGCCGCCCGCGCCGCCCTCGCGCTGGCCGAGCGGTACGGCATCACACCCGCCGTCCACCTGCACATCGCCAAGGACATCCCGGTCGCGGGCGGCATGGCGGGCGGCAGCGCCGACGGGGCCGCGGCCCTCGTCGCCTGCGACGCCCTGTGGGGGACCGGCGCGAGCCGCGACGAGCTGCTGGCCATCTGCGCGGAGCTGGGCAGCGATGTGCCGTTCAGCCTGGTCGGCGGCGCCGCGCTCGGCACCGGACGCGGCGAGAAGCTGACCCCGATCGAGGTCGGCGGAACCTTCCACTGGGTCTTCGCGGTGGCGGACGGCGGCCTCTCCACGCCCGCCGTGTACCGGGAGTTCGACCGCCTCACGGCCGGCACCGAGGTCCCGGAGCCGACCGCGTCCCCCGCCCTCCTCGCCGCCCTGCGCTCCGGCGACTCCGGCGCACTCGCGAAGGCCCTGGGCAACGACCTCCAGCCCGCCGCGCTCTCCCTGCGCCCCTCCCTCGCCGAGACCCTGACCGCGGGCACCGAGGCGGGGGCCCTGGCCGCCCTGGTCTCCGGGTCCGGGCCGACGACGGCGTTCCTGGTGGAGGACGAGTCGGCGGCCGAGAAGGTGGCGGCCGCACTGGTGACGTCCGGGACCTGCCGCGACACGCGTATGGCGGCCTCGCCCGCGCGGGGCGCGCACGTCGTCTGAGCTCCCAGCCTTCTCGTACTCACCCGGGATCTGAGTACGGCCGCGCTGCCGCGCCCCGTCCGGCCCGCGCGACCGTACTCCCATGGGATCAAGCGTTCGTGAACTGGCCGGGGCGACGCCCGCCACCCGGGACCGCTACGTCGACCTCCTGCGGGTCGCCTCGCTCGGCGCGGTCGTGCTCGGTCACTGGCTGATGGCCGCCGTCACCCCGGACGGGGTGGGCAACCTGCTCGCCGTCGTCCCCGAGCTCCAGCCGCTGACCTGGCTGCTCCAGGTCATGCCGGTGTTCTTCTTCGTCGGCGGCTTCTCCCACGCGCTGTCCTACCGCTCCCTGCTCCGCAAGCGCACCGAGGGCTCCCAGCACTCCCAGGGCTCCGGGGGCTCCGGGGGCTCCGGGGGTTCCGAGGACTCCGTCTACTCCGCGTTCCTGCGCGCCCGGCTCCAGCGGTTGCTGCGCCCGACCATGGTCTTCGTCCTGGTGTGGGGTGCGGCGGCGCTCCTGGTCCAACTCCTCGGCGGGGGCGGCGGACTGACCGGCGTCACCCTGCGCATGGTGACCCAGCCGCTGTGGTTCATCGGGATCTACCTGGCGATGGTCGCGTTCACCCCGCCGCTGCTGAAGCTGCACGAGCGGTACGGCTGGGGGGCCTTCGCCGGACTGGCCGGGGCGGCGCTCGCGGTGGACGTGCTGCGCTTCGCGGCCGGAGTCCCGTACGTCGAGTTCCTGAACTTCGCGTTCGTCTGGCTGGCCGTCCACCAGCTCGGCTTCCTGCGCGCTGACGGCCGCGTCCGCCGCCCCGCGCTCCTCGCCGGGGCGGGCCTGGTCACCGCCGGCGCGCTGGTGGCGTTCGGGCCGTACCCGCTGTCCATGGTCGGGATGCCCGGCGAGAAGGTCAGCAACATGGCCCCGCCCACCCTCGCCCTGCTCTGCCACGGCCTCTGGCTCGTCGGCGCGGTCGAACTCCTCCGCGCCCCGGCAGCCCGCCTGCTGGAGCGCCCCCGGGTCTGGCGCACGGTGGTGGCGGCCAACGGGGTGGCGATGACCGCGTTCCTCTGGCACCTCACCGCGATGTTCGGGGTGTACGGGGCGCTGCTCGTCCTCGACGTCGGGCTGCCCGAGCCGGCGTCGGCCGCCTGGTGGGCCCAGGTCCCGCTGCGGCTCGCCCTCGCGGCGGCCCTCACCGCCGGGCTCGTCGCCGCCTTCCGCGCCTTCGAACGCCCGGCCTCCGGGACACCCGGAGCCACCGGGGCCTCGGGAGCCGGCCCCGTCGCCGCCCTCGGCGCGACGCTCTGCCTGCTCGGCGTACTGGGCCTGTCGATGGTCGGCTTCGGCGGCCTGCTGGACGGCCGTACCGCCCTGCTGATCGCGATCCCCGTCAGCGCCCCGGCCGCCGTCGCGATGACCCTGGGCGGCTGGCTGCTGGTGGAGCGGGCGGGGCGGGCCGCCCGGTAGGGGCGGGCCTCACCGGCCGTAGTGGTAGCGGCAGGCGGCGATACGGACCTCGACACCGGCGACCGTGTAGATCAGCCTGTGCTCGTCGGTGACGCGCCGGGACCAGTAGCCCTGGAAGTCGTGCTTCAGGGGTTCGGCGTGCCTGCCCCGCCGCTCTCCAGGCGGTCGATCGAGGCCAGCAGGCGGCGAACGTTCTCCGGACTCCGGAGCTGGTATGCGGTCTCCTTGAGGGACTCGTACTCGTCGAGTGCCACGATCACCACGGGCTCCTGGCCGACCCGCGTGACCACAACCTCCTCCCGGTCGTCCACGACCGCGCTCAAGGTCTCGGCGTACTTCGCGCGGGACTCGGTGAAGGTCATCGTGCGCATGATCGCCTCCTGGCTTCCTTGCCGGTGTACACCATCCCGTAGGACACGGGAATCGGAGCTCTCCGGGAGGGGGCGGCGGGGGAAGGCGAGCTACCACGACCCTCCCCGTCCTACACCGGCCGTGGCGTCTCGCAGTCATGGAGCTCCGCCGAGCGCTCGGCGAAGCGCTGGAGGGCCGCCCGCAGCCCCCGGTGGTCCACGACCGGCGCCGCGAGCTTCCGGTCGTCGTCCTTGTCGCGGAGGGTGACCACCTCGAACAGGGCGGTCCCGCCCGCGCCGGGACATCGGGCGGCCAGCGCGTAGGTGCCGGTCGGCGCGTCCGGGCCCCTGCGGGCGGCGGCGTCGCTGTCCAGCCATGCGTCCAGCCGGAAGCGGGCATCCCGGGCGGACGGCCCGTAATGCGCGGTGAACCCGTACAGGAACGCACCGCGCAGACCGCCCAGGACGCAGTTCTCCAAGGGCGCCGGAGCCGCCGTGATCTCCTGCACCGTGCGCACGCCCCACCGGGCGGCCGTCTTCCCGTCCAGCAGGCCCGCGCAGCTCCCCGTGGCCGCGGCGACGGGTTTGTAGTCCCTGCGGTTCGTCGTGACGCCGACCTGCTTCACCCGCCCGCCGACCGGAGCCGCACAGGCGGTCCGCCGGGCGTACGCCGAGGCCGTCTCCGTGAGGACGGCGACGAGCCGCTCCCGGGCCACCGGGTCGTCGAAACCGCCCCGGCCGAGGTCGGCCTCCGCCGTCATCAGCTGCCCGTAACCGGACTTCTTGCCGCAGCTCAGCATCAGGACGGCCCCCGCCTCGTCCGTGTCCTCGCTGTCCGGGTCGAACCGGAAGGAACCGGTCCAGCCATGGCCGAGGGGGGCGTCGAACCCGTCGGAGTCCTCCAGGGTCGTCATGCGTTCCGTCCTCCCGGCCCACAGCACCAGGCCGGCGTCCGTGTCGTCGTCGGACGCGCTGACCGTGCAGTGCCGCCGGTCGCCCCAGCGGGCCGACGAGGTCAGGGACACACCGTCGAACAGCTCCCGTACCGCACCGGCCGCCAGATCGCCGTCGCAGGCCGTATCCAGGGCCCGGTCGTCGCGCCAGGAGTCGTAGCCGCCGGAGACCCAGAAGAGTCCTCCCGCCAGCACCGCCGCGGTCGCGGTCCAGGCCGCCGTGCGGCGCACCGATCGCCTGCGCCAGAAACGGACGTCGCTCACTTCCACACCTTTCCGAGGAGCTTCGCCGCACGGCAGCCGGACGAGGTCAGATACGCGTCGAGGATCCGGTCGGCCCGGTCGCCCGCGAGAGCGGCCGCGGCCGTTGTCACCGTCACCCGGCTCAGCGTCCGGGCCCCCGAGCACGAGGACGCGGCCCAGACGGCCAGCGTGTACGACTGCTCACCGTTCCCCGGCTCCGGGGCACGGGACAGTGCGGCCAGCTCGGCCCCGTACGCCGTGCGCGCCTCGGGCAGCAGCGGCCCCCGCCAGCTCACCGAACTCACCTCGGCGAAGTGGTCCAGCCGATTCGCCGGCTTCGCACGCGGCACCCTGAGGGAGCAGGCGTCCGCGTCGTCGGCCGTGACGCCGTCAGGTTCCCGGTCGTCAGGCCCCCAGGTCCTGCCGTCGAGCATCCCGGGCCGGAACCAACGGCAGGCCTGCGGGACCTCGTCGGAGTTCTCGGAGTCCTCCGCCTCGCGCATCGGCGGCGGCCGTACGTCCGAGGGCTCCACCGCCGTACCTCCGCAGCGGCCCCGGTCACGTACGTGGTTGGCGACCGCGGCCACCGCGTCGCCCAGCTCCTTCGCCGCCCCCGCCGCCTCCGACCCGTCGGCGTCCAGCGAGGCGTGGACGCGGAAGCGCGTCACCGGCCGGGGGTAGCCGGGCAGACCCGCCGGGCAGGCGGCGGTGACCTGGGTGGTGGCGCGGAGGTACGCGGTGGCCCAGCGGGGCTCCTTCGCGGTGCTCGCGGAGATGATGTCCCCGGGCCGTACGCCGGACAGCGGAACGTCCAGCACCGGCACCGCCGCGAGATCCAGCGTCCCGTCCTCGCCCCACTCCAGCGAGCACCGCAGCAGGGCGCGCGGTCCGCGCCCGGACGGCCCGGTCAGGTCCAGGTCGTCGCGCAGCTCCCAGGTCTCGTCCCCGGGCAGCAGACCGCGCACCGTCCCGCGCGGCAGGACACCACCGCAGGCGGTTTCCAGGACCTCGGCGTTATGGGCGTCGCGCCGCTCGGACCGGACGAGGAGGAAGCCGGCCACCAGAACCGCGGCGAGCACCACGGCGGTCGCCTTCGGCAGCACCCGGTGACCGATGAATCGTTCCCACACCGTTGCCGCCACGTCGCCCCCCGGCTCTTGATCAGTGGGCGCACGGTATCGCACCCCCTCGGTCCTGCGGCGGGCACGGACACGGAGCGGGCGGTCAGCCGAGCTTCAGGGTCCTCTTCGCCAGTTCGAACGCCGGAAGCATCGCCGTGTGCTCCTCGGAGTCCATCCCGCCCAGATGCACCACGACCGGGCCGTCGGGCGTCGCGACGGCGAAGGCGCGCTCCTTCTTCGGCTCGTCCAGCAGTTCGCTGTGGGTGGTGTATCCGACCTCGGCGCCCGCGAGCGCACCGGCCGTCACCTGCGTGTAGACGGCATCGCTCGCGGTCTCGCCCGCGTTCGGGGAGTCCGCCACGAACGCCTTCAGAACCGCGCGCGGGTCGTCCTCGGACGGCTCGCCCTGCCACACCCGGATGAAGCCGATGCTGCCCGCCGGCTTGGCGTCGATCTCGCAGACCACCTTCACCGTGCCCTGCTCGGCGAGTTCGGCCAGTGCCTCGGCCAGCTCGGGGTCCGGATTCATCGTGACCCCCCGCGGCTTCCAGTCCGCGGCGGTGTCGAAGGTCACCGGCAGATCGCACGCCGAACCCGCGCCTCCGACCTGCCCGCCCTTCTCCGCCACCTCCGTGGCGCCGGTCCCGGTCTTCTCCGCCCCGGCCTCGGCCGCAGCCTTCGCGGGTGCGCTGCTCGCCGCCGGTCCGCCCGAGCTCCCGTCGCCCGCCCCGGTCGACGACGAACAGCCGACCAGCGCCACCGCCAGGGCCGCCGGTATCAGGCCCCGTACCGTTCCACGCGCCATCGTCATGAAGTCCCCACCCCGCATTGTCTTCCGCACCGCCCCGACCCGGGGCTGCTCCCCATGATCGATCGCGGCACGTTATCGCGCTCCGCGCGGCGACTACTCTGGTACGTCGAGCGGTCCTCACCGCAGGGACCCCCGGGACAGGAGTGAAATGGCCGTCAATCTGGTCAATGTCGAGCAGGTCAGCAAGGTGTACGGCACCCGTGCCCTGCTCGACGGTGTATCCCTCGGGGTCTCCGAGGGCGACCGGATCGGTGTCGTGGGCCGCAACGGCGACGGCAAGACCACCCTCATCCGGATGCTCGCCAAGCTGGAGGACGCGGACACCGGCCGCGTCACCCACAACGGCGGGCTGCGACTCGGCGTCCTCACCCAGCACGACTCCCTGGACCCGAAGAAGACCATCCGCCAGGAGGTCATCGGCGATCTCGCCGACCACGAGTGGGCGGGCAGCGCCAAGATCCGCGACGTGCTCACCGGGCTCTTCGGCGGCCTCGCCCTCCCCGGCTTCGAGCACGGGCTCGACACGGTCATCGCCCCGCTCTCCGGCGGCGAGCGCCGCCGGATCGCGCTGGCCAAGCTCCTCATCGACGAGCAGGACCTGATCGTCCTCGACGAGCCCACCAACCACCTCGACGTCGAGGGCATCTCCTGGCTGGCCGGCCATCTGCGGACCCGGCGCTCCGCCCTCGTCTGCGTCACCCACGACCGGTGGTTCCTCGACCAGGTCTGCACCCGCATGTGGGACGTCCAGCGCGGCACCGTCCACGAGTACGAGGGCGGCTACAGCGACTACGTCTTCGCCCGCGCCGAGCGGGAGCGCATCGCCGCCACCGAGGAGTCCAAGCGGCAGAACCTCATGCGCAAGGAGCTGGCCTGGCTGCGCCGCGGTGCCCCCGCCCGTACCTCCAAGCCGCGCTACCGCATCGAGGCCGCCAACGAACTCATCGCCGACGTGCCGCCGCCGCGCGACACCAGCGCGCTGATGAAGTTCGCCAACGCCCGCCTCGGCAAGACCGTCTTCGACCTGGAGGACGTGACCGTCCAGGCCGGCCCCAAGACCCTCCTCACCCACCTCACCTGGCAGCTCGGCCCGGGCGACCGCATCGGCCTGGTCGGCGTCAACGGCGCGGGCAAGACCTCGCTGCTGCGCGCGCTCGCCGAGGCCGCCCGCACCCAGGGCGACGAGCAGCCCGCCGCCGGGAAGGTCGTCGTCGGCAAGACCGTCAAGCTCGCCTACCTCTCCCAGGAGGTCACCGAGCTCAACCCGAACCTCCGGGTCCTGGAGGCCGTCCAGCAGGTGCGCGACCGGGTCGACCTCGGCAACGGCCGCGAGCTGACCGCCGGTCAGCTCTGCGAGCAGTTCGGCTTCACCAAGGAGAAGCAGTGGACGCCCGTCGGCGACCTCTCCGGCGGTGAGCGCCGCCGGCTCCAGATCCTGCGGCTGCTGATGGACGAGCCCAACGTCCTCTTCCTCGACGAGCCCACCAACGACCTCGACATCGAGACCCTGACGCAGCTGGAGGACCTCCTCGACAGCTGGCCCGGATCGATGATCGTGATCTCCCACGACCGGTTCTTCATCGAGCGGACCACCGACCGGGTCATGGCGCTCCTCGGCGACCGCGCCCTGCGCATGCTGCCGCGCGGGATCGACGAGTACCTGGAGCGCCGGCAGCGGATGGAGGAGGAGTCCACCCCCTCCGCCGCCGCGCCCCGTACGTCCCCCACGGCCGCCGCGGCCCCGGCCGTCTCGGCGCAGGAGGCCCGCGCCGCGAAGAAGGAGCTCCAGAAGGTCGAGCGGCAGCTCGACAAGCTCTCCACCCGGGAGACCGCGCTGCACAAGCAGATCGCCGACAACGCCACCGACTTCGAGAAGGTCGCGGGCCTCGACGCCGAACTGCGTGAACTCGTCACCGAGCGGGACGAGTTGGAGATGCGCTGGCTGGAACTGGCCGAGGACGCCTGACAGGCGGTGACGCGGCAGGTGGTAGAACGGGACGGCAGGGACCGTACGTTCGAGGGGGACCACACCGATGTCGCAGCCGCCGCGGGGCGGGCCGGGGGAGCAGGAGGGCTTCGGCGCTCCGTACGAACCGCAGCCCGGCGCGTACGGGAACCCCGTGCCGCCCCAGCACCAGCCGCAGCCCCGGCCCGGCCCGTACGGGCAGCCGCCCACGACGCCGTACGGCTACCCGCAGCCGCAGCCGCAGCCGCAGCCGCAGCCGCAGTCGCAGCCCGGTCCGTACGGCCCGTCGCCCGCCGTGTCGTACGGCCACCAGGGGCCCCGGCCCTCGCCCTCGGGCGGGCGTTCGCGGGGCCGGGTCGCGGGTCTCGTCGCCGCCGTGCTCGCCGGGGTCCTCGTCATCGGGACCGGCGTCTGGTTCGCGGTGGGCGGCGATGATGGCGCCGACGACGAGAAGCCCGTAGCGAAGGAGAGCACCGCCCCGAAGCAGCCGGGCGCCGCGCCGGGTCCGAAGGCTACGCCCGCCCCGGGGGCCGCGGAGATCAACAAGGGCCGCGAGAAGGGCGAGGCGAAGGTCCGCTGGGTCCAGCGGAACGGCGTGGACCTGCCGGGGGGCGGCGCCTCCGCCCTCGGCCCCTGGGTCGTCGGCGATGTCGTGGCCAAGGCCATGTACCGCACGGCGTCCGGCTATTCCCTCGACGACGGCGCGCGGAAGTGGAGCCTGCGGCTGCCCTCCGACGTCTGCGCGGCACCGACCCGGCCGACCGCGGACGGGAAGATCGTCATCGGGCTCCTGACCGACACCTCCACGGAGGATTCGGTCTGCGACAAGCTCCAGATGATCGATCTGGCCACCGGCGAGGCGGGCTGGTCCGCCACCTTCGAACGCGCGCCGACGCAGGACGGGCTCGCCAACATCGTCATGGCGATCAGCGGCGACGTCCTGACGATCGGGCGCGTCGGCCGCACCGATGCCTACCGGGTCAGTGACGGCAAGCACCTGTGGGACAAGCTGCCCGGCCCCTGCCAGTCGTACGGTCTCGCCGGCGGAGCCGTCCTGCTCGCCGCCGTCAGTTGCCGCGACCAGCCGGCCGGCGAGTCCGAGTCCGGGTCCGGGTCCGGGTCCGGGTCCGACGATGTCGTCGAGGAACTGCGGCGCATCGACCCGTCCACCGGCCGGACCCTGTGGACGTACGAGGCCGAGAAGGACTGGCTGATCGACGAAGTCCACTCCGTCGACCCACCGGTGATCTCGCTCCGCAAGGGCGGGGCGGTGGAGGGCGAGTGGGCCATCACGGTCCTGAACGCCGACGGAACCTTCCGCTCCCGGCCCGCCGCCGGTGACGACGTCCCCGAGGCCCGGTGCACCGGCATGCGGCGGAACGTGGGCGCGAACCTCGACACCTGCGTCGGAGTGACCGCCGACGCCGACACGCTCTACGCCGCCACGAAGCACCGGTTCGCGGACGGGGTGCTGACCAACGACGTCGTCGCCTTCGACATGAGCACCGGCAGGAAGAAGTGGAAGGTCCCCGCACCCGCCGGCCAGACCCTGATGCCGCTGCGCGTCGAAGGCGGCAAGGCGCTGGTCTACCTCGGCCCGCCCGGCGCGAAGAGCGGAATCGAGGGCGTCGGCGGCGGCATCGTGGCGCTCGGGCCGGACGGCGGCGCACCGCGGCAGGTCCTGCGCCACCCGGCGTCGGCCGCGGTGACCGAGCGCACCTTCACCGATCCGCTCGTCCTCTACACCGGCGGCCGCTCGCTGCTCATGCTCACGCATGTCTCCGCGGCCACCGACGAGGAGGAGACGGAGCTGCCGACGATGATGGCCTTCGGTGACTGACCATCACCTCCCGCCGGGCGTAACGGAGGCATCACGAGGCGGTTCTCCCTTGGGAACAGGGGTTGGCCCGAACCGGTGCCCCGTGGCGGACGGGTGGTAGAAAGAAGCCCCGCCCGACTGTCGTAACACCGCGGAAGCCATGCCCGATTCGCTCCTTTCCGAGGGGAATTGACCCCCTCGGGAATGCGGGGGAGACCGATTCGCGCACCGGTCCGCACGAAGGGGGACGTGCTGATATGAGCCAGCCGCCCAGCCAGCAACCGCCGCAGGGAGGCTTCGGGGCTCCGCAGGAGCCGCCGAACGGAGCTCCTCAGCAGCCCCAGGACCAGCCGAACCCGGCGAAGCCGCCGCAGACGCCGCCGGGTCAGCCGCCCCAGGGGCCGCCCCCCGCGCAGCCGCCCGGTCCCCCGGCCGGCCCGCCGCAGACGCCCCCGCCGGGCGCCCCGGCGTACGGCTATCCGCAGCAGCAGCCCCCGGCCTGGCCCGGCTACGGCTACCCGCAGCAGCCGGGCCAGGCCCCCGGACCGTACGGCCAGCAGCCCGGCCAGGCTCCCGGGCCGTACGGCCAGCAGGCCTCCGGACCGTACGGCCAGCAGCCCGGTCCCTACACCCAGCAGGCCCCGGGCCCCTACGGTCAGCAGGCCCCGGGCCCGTACGGCCAGCAGCCCCAGCCCGGCTACGGCTACCCGACGCAGCAGCACCCCGGCGTGCCCGCCCCCGGCGGGCAGGGCTCCGGCTCCGGCGGGTTCCTCAAGAACAAGACGGGCATCGTGGTCGCGGCGGCGCTCGCCGTGGTCCTGGTCGCCGGGGCGGGCACCTGGTTCCTCGTGAGCGACGGCGGGGACGACCCCAAGAAGCCCGTCGCCGGCACGAGCAACGACCCCAAGCCCCCCAGCGAGTCGCCGACGGTCGACGAGGGCGACGGCACCGGTGACGGCCGCGAGGGCAACGACGACCTCAACGCCGGGCGCAAGCCGGGCGAGGCCAAGGTCGCCTGGCTCCAGAAGAACGACGTGGACCTGCCGCGCAACGGCGCGTCCGTCGAAGGCCCCTGGTTCACCGGCGACCTCGTCGCCAAGGCCGTGTACCGCGGCGTCTCCGGCTACTCCGTCGCCGACGGCAAGCAGAAGTGGACCCTGGCGCTCCCCGCCGACGTGTGCGCCGCGCCCAACACCTCGACCGCCGACGGCAAGCTCGTCATCGGCGTGAAGGACGGCACCACCGACCGGGCCAAGTGCTCCATCCTCCAGATGATCGACCTCAACACCGGCAAGGGCGGCTGGAAGAAGACGATCAAGAAGAACGGCACCTGGGACTTCCTGTCGGACATCGGTCTGGCGATCAGCGGAGACACCGTCACGGTCGGGCGCACCGGCAATTCCAACGCCTACCGCGTCAGCGACGGCAAGGAGCTGTTCGGCAACCCCGACGGCAACTGCAAGCCCTTCGCCTTCGCCGGCGGCGCGAAGCTGATCGCAGCCGCCAGCTGCCGCACCGACGACGCCAAGAACCCGCAGCACCAGGTCCAGGAGCTGGACCCGGTCACCGGCAAGGCCAAGTGGACGTACCAGCCCGCGCGCGGCTGGCAGGTCAGCAAGGTCTACTCGGTCAGCCCGCTCGTCGTCAGGTTCGACAACGAGGCGAAGAAGCAGTACGGCATCGCGGCGCTCACCGAGAGCGGCAAGCTCCGCTCGCAGCTCGCCCCCGCGCAGGGCGACAAGCTCACCGTCGACTGCGGGGGCAGCTTCGCGATCTTCGGCGAGAAGCTCGAAGGGTGCAGCGGCGTCGCCGCCGACGCCAACACCTTCTACATCGCTACCGAGGACGACAGCAGCGGGACCTCCCGGACCAACAAGGTCATCGCGTTCGACCTGAACACCGGCAAGCCCAAGTGGGAGGCGCCCGCCCCGGCCGAGCGCGTTCTGAAGCCGCTGGGCATGGAGGGCGGCGACGTGCTGCTCTACATGCGGCCGAAGTACGACACCGCCGGCGCACTCGTGACCCTGCCGCCGACCGGGGGCACTCCCAAGACGCTGCTCCAGCACCCGGCGTCGGCCGGCCGGATCGAGAACGGCTTCTTCTCGTCCAAGGTCCTCTACCAGGACGGCCGCTCCTACATCTTCAGCAAGCGTGTGAGCGCGAGCAACGACAAGGAAGAGCTGGAGCAGTCGACGATGCTGGTGTTCACCAAGTGACGGTCCGCCACGGCATCCGACCGCGGTCGGCCCCTCCCGGCCCCACGCGCCCCCACACCCACTCGTCTCCCGAGGTACGCACGCCATGACCCAGCCGCCCCAGCCACCGCAGCAGCCGCCGAACACGCCCCCGCCCTCCGGTCCGCCTTCCGGTCCGCCCTCCGGTGGGTTCGGCGCGCCGCAGGACCCGCCGCCGGGAGGCTACGGCACCCCGCCGTCGGCCGGCGGCTACCCCACCCCGCCCGCGCCGCAGCCCAACGGGTACGGCTACCCGCAGGCCCCGCAGCAGGGTTACGGCTACCCGCAGGGGCCCGCCGGACAGCCCGGGACGCCCCAGCAGGGTTACGGCTACCCGACCCAGCCGATGCAGCCGCAGTACGGGGCCCCGCAGCCGTCCGGCGCCGGCGGCAAGAAGTTCTCCACCCAGATGCAGATCATCGTCGCCGCGGCCGTCGCCGTGGTGCTGATCATCGGCGGCGGGATCATCTACGCCTCCACCGGCGGCGACCAGGGCGGCACGGACGAGGCCTCCTCGTCCGGCGCCACCGGCGGCGAGGCCAAGGGCGGCGAGGGCGGCCTGGCCGGCGGTGAGGAGAAGGCGCCCGCCAACACCAAGTCCAAGGTCGCCTTCCAGTTCCCGGAGCCGGTGGTCACCGACATCACCACGGTCGCGGGCTCCTGGGTCACCGACAAGGCGTACGTCAAGTCCGGCATCGCCGAGGTCACGGGCTACGACCGCGACAAGGGCACCAAGCTCTGGTCCTTCCCGCTCGCGGGCGAGGTCTGCACCGTCTCCCGGCACATGAGCAAGGACTACAAGGCGGCCATCGTCTTCCAGGAGACGAAGGCGACCAAGGAGAACAAGTACCCGTCGTGCAACCAGGTCGGCGTGATCGACCTGAGCGCCGGCAAGCTCCTGTGGAGCAAGAGCGTCACCTCCGCCACCGGCGGTGACAGGCCCATCCGCTTCGACGAGGTCACGCTCAGCGGGACCACCGTCGCCGCGGGCGGAACCTCCGGCGGCGCGGCCTTCAAGCTGGCCGACGGCGCCTCGCTCTGGAAGCCGAAGGTCGGCGCGGACGGCTGCTACGACCGCGGCTACGCGGGAGGCGAAGCCCTCGCCGTGGTCCGCAGGTGCGGCACGTCCGACAGCCCGCAGCTCACCGTGCAGGCGCTGAACCCGGCGACCGGCGCGCCGCTGTCCTCGTTCCAGATGCCCGCGGGCGTCGAGTACGCGAGCATCGTCTCCACCAAGCCGCTGGTGGTCGCGGCCGACGTCGGCGACACCGCCGGCGACGGCAGCAGCATCTCCGACTTCTTCTCGATCGACGCGGCCACCGGCAAGCTGATCGTCCGCATTCCCGCCGACGCGGACATGTACGCGGCGGAGTGCGGCTCCACCGATGTCGAGCAGTGCAAGCACATGGCCGTCGGCAACAACCGGCTCTACCTGCCGACCGAGAGGCACGACGGAACCAGCGAGTACGGCGACACGAACGAGATCGTCGCCTTCGACCTGACCACCGGAAAGCTCCTCGGCGGCCGGGCGGACGCGGGCGACCGCCACACGCTGACGCCGCTCCGGATGGACGGCACCAGCATCATCGCCTACAAGGAGGGCCCGTACGACAAGGGCGGCCAGGTCGTCTCCATCGACGGCGAGACCTTCAAGCAGACCCTGCTGATGGAGAACCCGAGCGACGAGACCGTCCGCGAGGCGGAGAAGCGGTTCTCCATCGACACGGGCGAACTCCTCTACAGCGAGGGCCGGTTCTACATGGCGAGCGGCTCGGTCCACAAGCCCAGCACCGTCAACCCGGACGAGAAGCGCTACCTCGTCGTCGCCTACCGCACCGACTGATCACCGCGCTCTCCCCGGGGAGCGTCCCGCAGTGCCAGGCCCCGCCGGTCGATCACCTCACCGGCGGGGCCGATCGCTTTCCGCCCGTGAAGTGATCCCGAACTGCCGGTCAACGAGCCATGAACGCAGGTCGACCGGGACCGAAGGGCGGAGAATTCGGCATTCCGGGGGGCTTCTCCCACGTAAGGGCCGCGCGGTGTCGAACAAGCGTGTAGCTTGCCGGGGCAGGAGTCCGGGGGCCGGGCGTCCAGGGGCTTTGGGGGGTGAGGACCGTGGGTGTGCGGCTCATGGTGGTCGACGATCACCGGCTGCTCGCCGAGGCACTCGCCTCGGCGCTGAAACTGCGCGGGCACCGGGTGCTCGCGGCGGCGGCGCCGACGTCCGGGGCAGCGGAGCTGGTCGTCGGCAGGGCCCCGGAGGTCTGTCTGTTCGGTACGGCCTCGCCCGCCGCCCCCGGGGTCTTCGACCCGATCACGCGCATCGGCCGGGAGCGCCCGCAGGTGGCGGTGGTGGTCCTCGGACCGGTGCCCAGCCCGCGCGGGATCGCCGCGGCGTTCGCCGCCGGGGCCGCGGGGTACGTCCGGCACGACGAGCGCATCGAGGGCGTCGAGCGGGCCATGCTCAAGGCGCGGGCGGGGGAGAGCGCCATCGCCCCGCAGCTGCTGCGGGGCGCCTTCGCCGAACTGCTCAACCCGACGGCCCAGCCCGACGACGAGGGGCGGCGGCTGCTGCGGATGCTGACGCCGCGCGAGGCGGAGGTGCTGGTGCGGGTCGCCGAGGGCGAGGGCACCCGGCTGATCGCGGCCGGCATGGACATCGCCCCCAGCACCGCACGCACCCACGTCCAGCGGGTCCTGATGAAGCTCGGCGTCGGCTCCCGCCTGGAGGCGGCCGCGCTCGCGGCCCGTACGGGACTGCTGGAGAGGGCCGCGGACGACGGCCCCACGCCGCAGGGGCCGTACGTCCCCGGACAGCGCGGGTGACGTACGGCCCCTGCGGGCACGGCGGACGGGCGGGTCAGCCCGCGTCGGACTCCGGCTTCGGGCCGGGGTCCAGGTCGCTCTCCGGGGCCGCCGGGGCCTCGGCCGGGCGCAGCTTCATCCAGACCAGGAAGAACAGGCCGAGCGCCAGCATGGCGAGGCCCGTCCACAGGTTGATGTGGACGCCCTCGGCCTTCTTCAGGTCGGCGTCGGACGGGCTGACGCCGGCGATGGTGACGATCACCCCGTAGACCACGAACAGGCCGCCGATGATCCGCCGGATGTCGAAGAGACGGGCGGCGGTGGCGGACTTGCGCTCCAGCTCGGAGACTTCCTTGTGCAGGTCGGACATGGTGAGTTCCTCCGATCAGAACGAGTAGGGGATGTAGCAGGCGGCGGCGAGGACGACCGCGCCCCAGCCGAGCAGTGCGGGCTTGCGGTACCAGGCGCTGTCGGCCTCGTCGAGCGCCTCGTCGGGGTCCGGCGATTCGGTCCCGTACACCAGACCGGCCAGCTCCGCTTCGGGCTTCGGCGCGGTGAAGAGGGTGACGACGACCATGACGACGGCTCCGGCGACGAATCCGACGATCGCGGAGACGAAGTTGGCGCCCTGGTCGGACGGGATGTCGATGATCCCGCCCTTGTAGATCCAGAAGTAGTTGACCATCGCGGCCCCGGTGCCCGCGACCAGGCCCCAGACACCGGACTTCATCGAGGCCCGCTTCCAGAACATGCCGATGATGAAGACGACGAACATCGGGACGTTGAAGAACGAGAACAGCGTCTGGAGGTAGCTCATGATGTTCGAGAAGCTGGCGGCGATGAACGCCGTGCCGATCGAGGCCAGCACACCGATCGCCGTGATCAGCCGCCCGAAGCGCAGGTAGTAGGCGTCCGGCTTGTCCTTCACCACGTACCGCTGCCAGATGTCGGTGGTGAACACCGTGTTGAACGAGGACACGTTGGCCGCCATGCCCGCCATGAACGCGGCGAGCAGACCGGTCACCGCGATGCCGAGCACGCCGTTGGGCAGCAGCTCCTGCATCAGCAGGGGTATCGCGTCGTTGTAGGTGAGGTCGGAGTCCGGGGTGCCGATCTTGGGCACGATCACGGCGGCGACCAGGCCCGGGATCATCACCGCGAAGACGATGAAGATCTTCGGGAAGGCGGCGATCAGCGGGGTGCGCTTGGCGGCGGAGAGGTTCTTGGCGGAGAGGGCGCGCTGCACCTCGGCGAAGTTCGTCGTCCAGTAGCCGAAGGACAGCACGAAGCCGAGGCCCAGGATGATCGTCAGCCAGTTGGCGCCCAGCGGGTTGGCGTCACCGATGCCGGTGCCGCCCCAGGCGGTCATGAAGTCCCCGCCGTGCTGCTTGGTCAGCGAGTCGCTCATCGCGTCCCACCCGCCGACCCGCTTCAGACCGAGGACGGTGAGGGGGATCAGCGCGGCGAGGATGACGAAGAACTGGAGCACCTCGTTGTAGATCGCCGAGGAGAGTCCGCCGATCGTGATGTAGACCAGCACGAACAGGCCCGCGACGACGATCGCGACCCACTGCGGCCAGCCGAGGAGCGCCTCCACGACGATCGACAGGGCGTAGAGGTTGACGCCCGCGATGAGGATCGCGGCGAAGGCGAAGAGCACGGAGCTGAGCAGGTGCGCGGACCTGTCGAACCGCTGGAGCAGGAACTCCGGCACGGAGCGCACCTTGGAACGGTAGTAGAACGGCATCATCACCAGGCCGAGGAAGACCATGGCCGGGATCGCGCCGATCCAGTACCAGTGCACCACCGCGACGCCGTACTGCGCGCCGGTGGCCGCCATGCCGAGGATCTCGGTGGCGCCGAGGTTCGCCGCGACGAAGGCGAGCCCGGTCACCCAGGCGGGCAGCGACCGTCCGGAGAGGAAGAAGTCGAGGCTCGTCCTGACACTGGCACGGGCCGCGAAGCCGATGCCGAGCACGACGACGAAGTAGATCGCCAGGATGGCGTAGTCGAGCCCGTTCGTGGGGAGCCGGAGCCCTTCGGCAAGTGTGTGCATGGGGGGTACTCGCTTCGTTGCGCGAACTGAACCCGTCGGAACTTACGCCTCTGTGTTCGAGAAATGAACAGCCTCGTTGGGGTTCTTTGTTCGATCGTGATCGAGCGCGGGTGAATGTCCGGGTATGCCATCCGGTGTCGCCCGGTGTCGCCCGCTGCCGTCCGGGTGTCGACCGGGAGCGGGGAATGTTCGCGGCCATTGACGCGCGTGTTTGCTTGTGATTTGTTATGTGCGATTATGTTGGGAGGATCTGGTGGAGGACCCTGGTGAAGAAGACGGTTACGACCCTCGCCGACGGCCGTGAGCTGATCTATTACGACCACGCCGACGACACCGTCCGCGACGCCGTCGACCACCGCCCGCTGGACCCCGTCTCGACCTCGTCCGAGATCCGCCGCGACCCGCTGCTCGGTGACGCGGTCGCCGTCGCCTCGCACCGCCAGGCCCGCACCTACCTCCCGCCGGCCGACGCCTGCCCGCTCTGCCCCTCGCGCGACGGACGGGTCGGCGAGATCCCCGACAGCGACTACGACGTCGCCGTCTTCGAGAACCGCTTCCCCTCCCTCGCCGGCGACTCCGGCCGCTGCGAGGTCGTCTGCTTCACCGCCGACCACGACGCGTCCTTCGCCGACCTCACCGAGGAACAGGCCGCCCTCGTCCTCGCCGCGTGGACCGACCGCACCGCCGAACTCGCCGCACTCGACCAGGTCACCCAGGTCTTCTGCTTCGAGAACCGGGGCGCGGAGATCGGCGTCACCCTCGGCCACCCGCACGGCCAGATCTACGGCTACCCCTTCGTCACCCCGCGCACCGAGCTGATGCTCCGCTCCGCCGCCCGCCACCGCGAGGAGACCGGCCGCAACCTCTTCGACGACGTGGTCGCCCGCGAGGAGAAGGACGGCTCGCGCGTCGTCCTCGCCACCGACCACTGGACCGCCTTCGTCCCGTACGCGGCCCACTGGCCCTACGAGGTCCACCTGTACCCCCGCCGCCGCGTCCCCGACCTGCGGGAGCTGGACGAGCGGGCGCGGACGGAGTTCCCCCAGGTCTATCTGGAACTCCTGAGGCGCTTCGACCGGATCTTCGGCCCCGGTGAGCCGCCGACCCCGTACATCTCCGCCTGGCACCAGGCGCCGTTCGGGGTCCCCGGACGGGACGACGTCGCCCTGCACCTGGAGCTTTTCACCATTCGCCGGACCTCCGGCAAGCTGAAGTTCCTCGCGGGGTCCGAGTCCGGCATGAGCGTGTTCATCAACGACGTGCCGCCGGAGGCCGCGGCCGAGCGACTGCGAGAGGTAGCGAGCAAGTGAGCGATTCCCCGAAGGCCGGCAAGCTCCCGAAGAAGTACCTGGTCACCGGCGGCGCCGGCTACGTCGGGAGCGTCGTCGCCCAGCATCTGCTGGAGGCCGGGCACACGGTGACCGTCCTGGACGACCTCTCCACCGGCTTCCGCGCGGGCGTCCCGGCCGGAGCCGCGTTCATCGAGGGCCGCGTCCAGGACGCCGCCCGCCACCTCGACCCCTCCTACGACGGCGTCCTGCACTTCGCCGCCTTCTCCCAGGTCGGCGAATCCGTCGTCGACCCGGAGAAGTACTGGGTCAACAACGTCGGCGGCACCACCTCCCTGCTCGCCGCGATGCGCGAGCACGGCGTGCGCACCCTCGTCTTCTCCTCCACCGCCGCCACCTACGGCGAACCGGTCTCCAGCCCCATCACCGAGACCGACCCCACCGCCCCCACCAGCCCCTACGGCGCGTCCAAACTCGCCGTCGACCACATGATCAGCGGCGAGGCCACCGCCCACGGCCTGGCCGCCGTCTCACTGCGCTACTTCAACGTGGCCGGGGCCTACGGCAGCTGCGGCGAACGCCACGCGCCCGAGTCCCACCTCATCCCGCTGGTCCTCCAAGTGGCCCTGGGGCAGCGCGAGTCGATCTCCGTGTACGGCGACGACTACCCCACCCCCGACGGCACCTGCGTCCGCGACTACATCCACGTCGCCGACCTCGCCGACGCCCACCTGCTGGCCCTTCAGGCCGCCGCCCCCGGCGAGCACCTCATCTGCAACCTCGGCAACGGCAACGGCTTCTCGGTCCGCGAGGTCATCGAGACCGTCCGCAAGGTCACCGGCCACCCCGTCCCCGAGACCGCCGCCCCCCGCCGCGGCGGCGACCCGGCCGTCCTCGTCGCCTCCGCCGCCACCGCCGTCGAGCGCCTCGGCTGGCAGCCCTCCCGCGCCGACCTGGCCGGAATCATCGCCGACGCCTGGCAGTTCGCCCGCCGAGAGGACACCACCACCCCATGACCGAGACCACCGCCCCGTCCACGCCCCTCGCGGAGCCGGACGGGACCGACCCGGCTGTCACCTTCGCCGAGCCGGACGGGACCGATCCCGCCGCCACCTTCTCCGAGCTGTACGGGGGCGAGCCCGACGGCGTCTGGGCGGCACCCGGACGAGTGAACCTGATCGGCGAGTACACCGACTTCAACGACGGCTTCGTCATGCCGCTCGCCCTCCCGCACACCGCCGTCGCGGCCGTATCCCGCCGCGACGACGGCGTCCTGCGCCTGTACTCCTCCGACGTCCCCGGCGGCGTCGTCTCGCTGCGCGTCGACGAACTCGCCCCGCACTCCGGCCACGGCTGGGCCGCCTACCCCGCAGGGGTGCTCTGGGCGCTGCGCGAGGCGGGGCACCCGGTCACCGGGGCGGACATCGCACTGACCTCCACCGTGCCCACGGGCGCCGGGCTCTCCTCATCCGCCGCCCTCGAAGTCGTCACCGCGCTGGCCCTGAACGACCTCTTCCACCTCGGCCTCACCGGACCCGAACTCGCCGTCGTCGGCCGCCGCGCCGAGAACGACTTCGTCGGCGTGCCCTGCGGGATCATGGACCAGATGGCCTCGGCCTGCTGCGTCGAGGGCCACGCCCTCCACCTGGACACCCGCGACCTCTCCCTGCGTCAGGTCCCCTTCGACCTGGCCGCCCAGGGCCTGACGCTGCTCGTCGTCGACACCCGGGTCAAGCACGCCCTCGGCGACGGGGCGTACGCGGAGCGCCGGGCCGGCTGCGAGGAGGGCGCCCGGCTGCTCGGAATACCGATGCTGCGCGACCTGCGTCACGAGAACCTCGCCGCGGCCCTCACCACGCTCGCCGACGCCGGGGCGGACGAGTCCGTGATCCGCTACGTACGCCATGTCGTCGGCGACAACCGCCGGGTCGAGCAGGTCATCGCGCTGCTCGACGCGGGCGACGTCCGCGCCGCGGGTCCCGTCCTCTACGAGGGCCACCGCTCGCTCCGCGACGATCTGCGGGTCTCCTGCCCCGAACTGGACCTGGTGGTCGAGGCGGCGAACGAGGCCGGGGCGCTCGGTGCCCGGATGACCGGCGGCGGCTTCGGAGGCTCGGCGGTCGTCCTGGTGGAGGCGGCGGCGGCCGGCACCGTGGCCAAGGCCGTCAGCGAGGCGTTCGCGGCGGCCGGACACACGGCCCCGGGGATCTTCGACGCCATCCCGTCGGCCGGGGCGCGCCGACTGCGCTGACCCCGCCGCGGAGCCCCGCGTTCACAGGTCCTTGACCAGGATGAACTCGGTGACGCCCGGCGGGTAGTCCGCGACCCGGCCGATCTCCTCGTACCCCTGTGCGCGGTAGAAGCCGGGGGCCTGGAAGTCCCAGGTCTCCAACCGCGAACGGGTGCAGGCACGCTCGGTGCGGGCGGTCCGTTCGGCCTCGGCGAGCAGACGCGCGCCGAGGCCGGAGCCCCGGTGCGGGGCGTCGACCCAGAGCAGATCGACATGCAGCCAGTACGCCCAGGTCCGCCCGGTCAGCCCACCGGCCAGGGCCCCGTGCTCGTCCAACGCCCAGACCTCCAGCGGAACTTCGTGCTCGGCGGGGGTGGAGAGCAGCGCACGCAGGCCGGCCGCGGCCGCGATGTTGTCCTCGTGCAGACGCCCGCTCAGCAGAATACGACGTTCTCTGTCCACTTCTGTCTCAAGACGGAACATGAAGCACACCCTAAACACCCTGGGCAACCAGTTCGGTGAATCGCCTTCCCCCCGTGGCCCCCACCCGTACGCTGATGCTCAGCACCGGTGGGGGCCGGTGCCGATTCAGGGGAGCGAGAGAGCCGGGTACGGCGCCCGGGGGCGGGGCGGCAGGCGGTGCGAAGGCGGCGGCCGGAGCACAGCGGGCCGTGCCGAGCCCTTCGGGCGCCGTACCCGCAGCTGTCCGCCCCCATCGATGGGGGTTCTGTGGCGCGTATCCGGGTTCTGGTGGTCGACGACCACCGCATCTTCGCCGAGTCGCTCGCGGCGGCCCTGGCGGCCGAGCCCGACGTGGACGTGTCCGCGGCGGGCAGCGGCCCGGCCGCGCTGCGCGCCCTGGAGCGGGCCGCCGCCGAGGGGCGTGGTTACGACGTGCTGCTGGTGGACGCCGAGTTGGGCGCCGTGACGGCCGGCGGCGCGCACCCCGTCCCCGTGCCCCGGCAGGAGGAGACGGGCGTCGTCGACGGCATCTCCCTGGTCGCCGGGGTCAGTTCGGGCCGGCCCGCCGTCCGGTCGGTGGTGCTCGCCGAGAAGGACGATCCGCGGGCCGCCGCACGGGCGCTCCAGGCGGGCGCCTCGGGCTGGGTGGCCAAGGACTGCTCGTTGCAGCGGCTGCTGGCGGTGATACGGGGCGTGCTGCGCGACGAGACGCATCTGCCGCCCGCGCTGCTCACCGGCGTGCTGCGGGAGCTGACCGCCGCCCGCAAGCACCGCACCGAGAGCGAGCGGCTGGTGGAGTCGCTGACGCCCCGGGAGCGGGAGGTGCTGCGCTGCATGGTGGCGGGACTCGGCCGCAAGGCGGTCGCCGAGCGGCTGTTCCTCTCCCCGCACACGGTGCGCACCCATATGCAGAACGTGCTGGGCAAGCTCGGGGTCCACTCCACGCTGGCCGCGGTGGCGCTGGCCCGCCGGGCGGGGGTCGGACCCGCCGAAGCGCCCCTGAAGTGGGAATGTTGTCGAACGGGGCGGTCAACTGGCGCAGTAGCCCGGCCAGTTCGCCGCGCTGGTGGCGGGAGAGTTCGCCGAGGATGGCGCGTTCCTGGTCGAGGAGTCCGGCCAGCGACTGGTCGGCCTTGTCCCGCCCCTCGGCCGTGAGCCGGACGAGGACGCCGCGCCGGTCGTTCGGGTCGGGCAGCCGCTCGACGAGGTTCTTCTTGGTCAGCCGGTCGATGCGGTTCGTCATCGTGCCCGAGGTGACCAGGGTCTGGGTGAGCAGTTGCCCGGGGGAGAGCTGGTAGGGCGCCGGCCCGGCGCAACGACGTCAGCACGTCGAACTCCCACGGCTCCAGGTTGTGCTCGGAGAAGGCTATGCGGCGGGCCCGGTCGAGGTGGCGTGCCAGGCGGGAGACGCGGCTGAGCACCTCGAGTGGTTCCACGTCGAGGTCGGGGCGCTCTCGGCGCCATGCAGCGACCAGTCGGTCGACCTCGTCCTCCATAGCGATCAGTGTAGAGGGTCCCTCGACATGAAGTCTCTTGAATTCAAGTGTCTTGACATCAAGAGATTCTCGGCGTGATCCTGTTCCCCATGACCGCACCCGACCAGCCCTCCTGGGACCCGCAGCAGTACCTGCGCCACGCTGACCACCGCACCCGCCCCTTCCGCGACCTCCTGGCCCGCATCGGCGACCTCCCCGGCCACCCCGCACCCCGCATCGCCGACCTCGGCTGCGGCGCGGGCAACGTCACCGCCCTCCTCGCGGACCGCTGGCCGGACGCCCGGATCACCGGCTACGACACCTCGCGCGAGATGCTCGCCGAAGCCGCCGCCCACGCCCGGCCGCCCCTGCTCGACTTCGCCGAGGCCGACGCCGCGACCTGGACGCCCACCGAGACGTACGGCCTGATCGTCTCCACCTCCGCACTCCAGTGGATCCCCGGCCACGCCGAACACTTCCCCCGCTGGCTCGACGCCCTCGCCCCCGGCGGCACCCTCGCCTTCCAGCTCCCCGGCAACTTCACCGCCCCCAGCCACACCCTCCTGGCCGCCCTCCGCGCATCCGACCGCTGGCGCCCCCTGCTCCACGGCATCGGCGACCGCACCGCCTCCGCCCTGGACCCCGCCGACTACCTCACCCGCCTCCGCGACCTGGGCTGCACGGCCGACGTCTGGGAGACCACCTACCTCCAGACCCTCCACGGCGACGACGCGGTCCTCGACTGGGTCAAGGGCACCGCACTGCGCCCCGTCCTCACCGCCCTGGCCGACGATCCGGCGGCCCGCGACACGTTCCTCACCGAATACCGCGACCTGCTCCGCAAGGCCTACCCGCCCGGCCCGTACGGCACGGTCTTCCCGTTCCGCCGCATCTTCGCCGTCGCCCGCAAGAAGCCGGAGGCGTGACCGGCGGGCCCTACAGCTCCTTGAGCGCGTCCGCCGAGACGTCGATGTCCACCGCGAACGGCACACCCGTCTTCAGCCGGTCGTGATGGATCCCGGTCAGCGCGTACGCCTTCGTCACCGGGTCCAGCTCGTAGACCCGCACGACAGGGTGCTGATCGGTGCCGACCATCTCCACCAGCCAGAAGTGCGGGATCCCCGCCGTCGCGTACTTGTGCGGCTTGGCCTCACGGTCGCGGGCCTCGGAGTCGGGGGAGACGACCTCCACGGCGAGGAGGATGTCGGCGGCGGCGTACGACGTCTGCTCCATCCCCTTGGCGTCAGCCTCTCTGCGAACGACGGAGATATCCGGCTCCGGCCCGTTGCGCCGGTCCAGCACCACGGTCATCTCGCGGCGGACCTTCACCTCCGGTGGCGCTGTACTGCGCAGCCCTGCCACCAGCAAATCGATCACCATGCTGTGGAACTTGCGCTGCGGACTCACGAAAACCAGGCTCCCGTCGATCAGCTCTGTGTGCGGCGGGAGATCGGGCAGCGTGAACAGATCGTCCACGGTGTATCCGTCCTGCGGGGGCACCGGCCAGCGGGAGCTGTGCGCGGTGGTCGGCTCGGCGGTCATGGTTCCTCCCATGGACGAATCCTCTGCCCTCCCGACCACCCTACGGCGGGAAATCCGCATCCGTCATCACAACGGGTGACGACGTACGGAAGGGTCGCGCGATCAGCTCTTCCGGTGCCCTATCAGCCGGGGCTTCGCCTCCAGGTTCTCCAGCCCGTGCCAGCACAGATTCACCAGATGGGCGGCCACCTCGGCCTTCTTCGGCTTGCGCACGTCCAGCCACCACTGGCCCGTCAGCGCCACCATCCCCACCAGCGCCTGCGCGTACAGCGGGGCCAGCTTCGGATCGAAGCCCCGGGCCTTGAACTCCAGGCCCAGGATGTCCTCCACCTGCGTGGCGATGTCACTGATCAGCGACGCGAACGTGCCCGTCGACTGCGCCACCGGCGAATCCCGCACCAGGATCCGGAAACCGTCCGTGTACGACTCGATGTAGTCCAGCAGCGCGAACGCCGCCTGCTCCAGCAGCTCGCGAGGGTGGCCCGCCGTGAGCGCCCCGTTGACCATGTCCAGCAGCTGACGCATCTCGCGGTCGACCACCACCGCGTACAGGCCCTCCTTGCCGCCGAAGTGCTCGTACACCACCGGCTTGGACACCCCGGCACGCGCCGCGATCTCCTCCACCGAAGTGCCCTCGAAACCCTTGTCGGCGAAGAGGGCGCGCCCGATGTCCAGCAGCTGCTCGCGGCGCTCCTTGCCCGTCATCCGGACCCGCCGGGCCCGGCGGGAGGGGGAGGTCCTGCTCTTCTCGCTGCTCGTGCTGCCGTCGGTCGCCACGTCGTCAATCATGCCGCGTCGGCCGGAACGGACGTGCGCCGGGAGTCGATACGCTCGGCATCCGGCCACCGCACATCCGTGGCCCAGCCCAGCATCTCGAACCAGCGGATCAGCCGGGCACTGGAGTCGATCTGCCCCTTCATCACACCGTGCCGGGCACTCGTCGGGTCCGCGTGGTGCAGGTTGTGCCACGACTCGCCACACGACAGCACCGCCAGCCACCACACGTTCCCCGACCGGTCACGGGACTTGAAGGGCCGCTTGCCCACCGCGTGGCAGATCGAGTTGATCGACCAGGTCACGTGGTGCAGCAGCGCCACCCGCACCAGCGAACCCCAGAAGAACGCCGTCGCCGCACCCCACCACGACATCGTCACCAGACCGCCGACCAGCGGCGGAATCGCCAGCGAGACGATCGTGAAGGAGAGGAAGTGACGCGAGATGCCCCGGAGCGCCGGATCCTTGATCAGGTCGGGGGCGTACTTCTGCTGCGGCGTCCGCTCCTCGTCGAACATCCACCCGATGTGCGCCCACCACAGCCCCTTCATCAGAGCCGGCAGGCTCTCCCCGAACCGCCAAGGCGAATGCGGATCACCCTCCGCGTCCGAGAACCGGTGGTGCTTGCGGTGATCGGCCACCCACCGCACCAGAGGCCCCTCCACCGCCAGCGAACCCATCACGGCCAGCGCGATCCGCAACGGCCGCTTCGCCTTGAACGAACCGTGCGTGAAATACCGGTGGAAGCCGATCGTGATCCCGTGACAACCGATGAAGTACATCGCCACCAGCAACCCCAGATCCAGCCAGCTCACCCCCCGACCCCACGCCAACGGCACCGCCGCGACCAGGGCCACGAACGGCACCACGATGAACGCCAGCAGCGCGAACTGCTCGACCGACCGCTTCCTGTCGCCGCCCAGCGTGCCGGGGGGCAACGAGGCCCCGGCCGCCCCGGAGGACTCGCTCTCGTCGATCACATAAGGGGTGCTCGGCATGGGGGGATACCTCTGAGGGTGAGGGAGACGGCGCGGACGGCCGTGGCTACGCCTCCGTAACCTACGGCTTGGTAAGTATGACAGTGACGGGCACCACAACACGAGAGGGCGCTCCCACCCGTCACGCGCGATACCCCGCCCGCCCACTGGGTAAGGGGATAGGGACCCGGGTGTCCCGGGCGGCGACCGTCACCCCGTCGGGGCAACGGACACGCCGCCTGCGACGACACCTATCCTGGGAGCGTCGGACAGCGCGGTCCGCACCCGCTCGTCGGGGCGTGGCGACAGCACCGCTGCCAGCCGCAGGGCCCCGGACCCCGCCACCCGCCCCCCACCACCACCCATGGGGGGACGGCGAAGCGAACGCACCTCCTCATTCACTGCAAGGAGCCGCACACTGTGAGCAGTGCCGACCAGACCCCTGCCGCCAGCCCCGCGCTGCGCGCCGACATCCGCCGCCTCGGCGACCTCCTCGGCGAGACCCTCGTCCGCCAGGAGGGCCAGGAGCTCCTCGACCTCGTCGAGCGGGTCCGCGCCCTGACCCGCACCGACGGCGAAGCCGCCGCCGAACTCCTCGGCGACACGGACCTGGAGACCGCGGCACAGCTCGTGCGCGCCTTCTCCACCTACTTCCACCTCGCCAACGTCACCGAGCAGGTCCACCGCGCCCACGAGATGCGCGACCGCCGCGCGGCCGAGGGCGGCCTGCTCGCCCGCACCGCCGACCGGCTCAAGGACGCCGACCCCGAGCACCTCCGCGAAACGGTCAAGAACCTCAACGTCCGGCCCGTCTTCACCGCACACCCCACCGAAGCCGCCCGCCGCTCGGTCCTCAACAAGCTCCGCCGCATCGGGGCCCTCCTGGAGACCCCGGTCATCGAGGCCGACCGCCGCCGCCTGGACCTCCGCCTCGCCGAGAACATCGACCTCATCTGGCAGACCGACGAACTCCGCGTCGTCCGCCCGGAACCCGCCGACGAGGCCCGCAACGCCATCTACTACCTCGACGAACTCCACGCGGGCGCCGTCGGGGACGTCCTGGAGGACCTCGCCGCCGAACTGGAGCGCGTCGGCGTCGAACTGCCCGCCGGCACCCGCCCCCTCACCTTCGGCACCTGGATCGGCGGCGACCGCGACGGCAACCCCAACGTGACCCCCGCCGTCACCTGGGACGTCCTGATCCTCCAGCACGAGCACGGCATCACCGACGCCCTGGAGATGATCGACCACCTCCGCGGCCTCCTCTCCAACTCCATCCGCTACGCCGGAGCCACCGAGGAACTCCTCACCTCCCTCCAGACCGACCTGGAGAACCTCCCCGGCATCAGCCCCCGCTACAAGCGGCTGAACGCCGAAGAGCCCTACCGCCTCAAGGCCACCTGCATCCGCCAGAAGCTCGTCAACACCCGCGAGCGCCTCGCCGAAGGCACCCCCCACCGCCCCGGCTGCGACTACCTCGGCACCGCCCAACTCATCGCCGACCTGGAACTCATCCAGACCTCCCTGCGCGCACACAAGGGCGGCCTCTTCGCCGACGGCCGGATGGACCGCACCATCCGCACCCTCGGCGCCTTCGGCCTCCAGCTCGCCACCATGGACGTACGCGAACACGCCGACGCCCACCACCACGCCCTCGGCCAGCTCTTCGACCGGCTCGGCGAGGAGTCCTGGCGCTACACCGACATGCCCCGCGACTACCGGCAGAAGCTCCTCGCCAAGGAACTGCGCTCCCGCCGACCGCTCGCCCCCACCCCCGCCCCGCTCGACGCGGCCGGCGAGAAGACCCTCGGCGTCTTCCACACCATCAAGCAGGCCTTCGAACGCTTCGGCCCCGAAGTCATCGAGTCCTACATCATCTCCATGTGCCAGGGAGCCGACGACGTCTTCGCCGCCGCCGTCCTCGCCCGCGAGGCCGGACTCGTCGACCTCCACGCCGGCTGGGCCAAGATCGGCATCGTCCCGCTCCTGGAGACCACCGACGAACTCAAGGCCGCCGACGTCATCCTCGACGCCATGCTCGCCGACCCCTCCTACCGCCGCCTCGTCTCCCTGCGCGGCGACGTCCAGGAGGTCATGCTCGGCTACAGCGACTCCTCCAAGTTCGGCGGCATCACCACCTCCCAGTGGGAGATCCACCGCGCCCAGCGACGCCTCCGCGACGTCGCCCACCGCTACGGCGTACGCCTGCGCCTCTTCCACGGCCGAGGCGGCACCGTCGGCCGAGGCGGCGGCCCCTCCCACGACGCGATCCTCGCCCAACCCTGGGGCACCCTCGAGGGCGAGATCAAGGTCACCGAGCAGGGCGAGGTCATCTCCGACAAGTACCTCATCCCCGCCCTCGCCCGCGAGAACCTCGAACTGACCGTCGCGGCCACCCTCCAGGCCTCCGCCCTGCACACCGCACCCCGCCAGTCCGACGAAGCCCTCGCCCGCTGGGACGCGGCCATGGACACCGTCTCCGACGCGGCCCACGACGCCTACCGCAAGCTCGTCGAGGACCCCGACCTGCCCGCGTACTTCCTCGCCTCCACCCCCGTCGACCAGCTCGCCGACCTGCACCTGGGCTCACGGCCCTCCCGCCGCCCCGGCTCCGGCGTCTCCCTCGACGGCCTGCGAGCCATCCCGTGGGTCTTCGGCTGGACCCAGTCACGCCAGATCGTGCCCGGCTGGTACGGCGTCGGCTCCGGCCTCAAGGCCCTGCGCGAAGCCGGACTCGACACCGTCCTCGACGAGATGCACGAGCACTGGCACTTCTTCCGGAACTTCCTCTCCAACGTGGAGATGACGCTCGCCAAGACCGACCTGCGCATCGCCCGCCACTACGTCGACACCCTCGTCCCCGACGAACTGAAGCACGTCTTCGACGCCATCGAGGCCGAGCACGCCCTGACCGTACGAGAAGTCCTCAAGGTCACCGGCTCCACCGAACTGCTCGGCACCAGCCCGGTACTCCAGCAGACCTTCGCCATCCGCGACGCCTACCTGGACCCGATCTCCTACCTCCAGGTCTCCCTGCTCGCCCGCCAGCGCCAGGCGGCCGAGCGCGGCGAGGAAGCCGACCCGCTGCTCGCCCGCGCCCTGCTGCTCACCGTCAACGGCGTCGCGGCAGGACTCCGCAACACCGGCTGACCGTACGGACGTACGACGTACGGAAGGGCCCCGGGGCGGTCCTGCTACAGCGCGACGAACGTCGCCACCAGCAGGGCCGCCCCCGCCGTACCGACACCCCACGCCGCCCGCGACATCCGCAGCCCCCCGCCGATCACGAACGCGGCCAGCACCATCGCCCCGCCCAACGGCACCCACGCATGCAGGAAGCCCGGCACCCCCGTGCGGACCACCGCATCGGAACCGGGCTTCACCACTACGGGGAAACGATCCCCCTCCCGCGCCGCGACGGACCGGCCCACGCTCACCCGCGGACGCTCTCCCGACACCGCGTCCGGCTCGAACGCACCGGTGCACGCCTCCTCGCCACACCCCGTCACCGTCACCGTGCCGTGGTCACGCCCCTTGGCCAGAACGATGTGGTGCGCCGTGTTCCACGACGACCACGCACCGGCGACCAGCAGCACCAGGACGACCAGCCCCATGGCCACCCGACGTCCCGCGAGCGCCGCACGCTGGGAAGAGCTCCGTTTCATGGGGGCCGATCCTTGGCCAGACCCGCACCCCCGGTCAACCTGTGGCCGAAAAACGCCCCACCAGGGAAGGGAATGTCAGGAGTTGTGGAGGGAGGCAGGGCACCTCAGGAGTTGTACGCGCTCTGCGCCCGCTCCAGCCCCTCCGCCAGCAGACACTCCACCGCGTCCGCCGACCGGTCCACCAGGAACGCCAACTCCTTGCGCTCGGTCGACGAGAAGTCCTTCAGCACGAAATCCGCGACCTGCATCCGCCCCGGCGGCCGCCCGATCCCGAACCGCACCCGGTGATAGTCCGGACCCATCGCCTTCGTCATCGACTTCAACCCGTTGTGCCCGTTGTCACCGCCGCCCAGCTTCAGCCGCAACATCCCGTAATCGACGTCCAGCTCGTCATGGACCGCCACGACATGATCCGTCGGCACCTTGTAGAAGTCCCGCAGCGCCGTCACCGGCCCGCCCGACAGATTCATGTACGACATCGGCTTCACCAGGACCACCCGGCGGCTCCCCGGACCCGGCGGACCCATCCGCCCCTCGACGACCTGCGCCTGCGCCTTCTGCGCCCGCTTGAACTTCCCGCCGATCCGCGACGCCAGCAGATCGGCGACCATGAACCCGACGTTGTGCCGGTTCGCCGCGTAGTCGGGGCCGGGATTGCCCAGGCCCACGATGAGCCAGGGGTCGGTGGCGTCGGACATCAGCGCTCGGTCTCCTCGCACGCAGGGGGATGGCAGGGCTAGCAAGATGGCACGCATGGCACGCATGGCACGCATGGCACGCATGGCGCGCGTTGCACGTATGGCACGTATGGCACGCGCTGCACGTATGGCAGGCAAACGGGGCGGCGGCTCCCGGAAGGGAACCACCACCCCGTCAGTCAAGCAGGTGGAACGGTGAGCGGTACGACTCAGGCCTCGGCGGCTTCGCCGGCCTCGTCCGCGGACGGCTCCTCGGCCTGCGCGGCGACGACCTGGATCACGATGGCGTCCTCGTCACCGGCGAGCACGGAGCCCTTCGGCAGCGCGATGTCCTTCGCCTGGATCGAGTCACCGGCGTCCAGACCCGCGACGGAGACCGTCACGGACTCGGGGATGTGAGTGGCCTCGGCCTCGACGAGCAGCGTGTTCAGCACGAACTCGAGCAGGTTGGCGCCCGGCGCCAGGTCGCCCTCGGCGTGCACCGCGATCTCGACCTCGACCTTCTCGCCGCGCTTCACGGTCAGCAGGTCGACGTGCTCGATGGTGCTGCGGAGGGGGTGACGCTGCACAGCCTTGGGGATGACCAGCGCGTCCTTGCCGTCGATCTCCAGACCGATCAGGACGTTGGCCGTACGCAGCGCCAGCTGAAGCGCGTGGCCCGGCAGCGTGACGTGGACCGGCTCGGCGCCGTGACCGTAGACGACCGCGGGAACGCGGTTGGCGCGACGCACGCGGCGGGCGGCGCCCTTGCCGAACTCGGTACGGACCTCGGTGGCGAGCTTGATCTCAGCCATGGTTGCACTCCTCGTCAGGTGGGTGAGCCGTCGGGAGACGGAACACGAACGGTCACCCGGCCCACGACAGGCCTGCTACGAAGAGCGCGTCGATAACGGACCGCCGTACACACAGGTACGGCCTCCCTCGCCGAGCAACTCGCTGAGTCTACCCGGCGGGGAGGCCGCCCCCAAAGTGGATCACCACAGGGTGATCGTCACCGCTGTCAGCCCTGCTCCTCGAAGAGGCTCGTCACCGAACCGTCCTCGAACACCTCACGCACCGCACGCGCGATCGTCGGCGCGATCGACAACACCGTGATCTTGTCCAGCTCCAGCTCACCCGGGGTCGGCAGCGTGTCCGTGAACACGAACTCGCTCACCTTCGAGTTCTTCAGCCGGTCCGCCGCCGGCCCCGACAGCACCCCGTGCGTCGCCGTCACGATGACGTCCTCCGCACCGTGCGCGAACAGCGCGTCCGCGGCGGCGCAGATCGTGCCACCGGTGTCGATCATGTCGTCGACCAGCACACAGACCCGGCCCTCGACGTTGCCCACGACCTCGTGGACCGAGACCTGGTTCGGCACGTCCTTGTCACGACGCTTGTGCACGATCGCCAGCGGCGCGTCCAGCCGGTCGCACCAGCGGTCCGCGACCCGCACCCGGCCCGCGTCCGGCGACACGATCGTCAGCTTGGAACGGTCGACCTTCGCACCCACGTAGTCCGCCAGGATCGGCAGCGCGAACAGGTGGTCCACCGGGCCGTCGAAGAAGCCCTGGATCTGGTCCGTGTGCAGATCGACGGTGAGGATCCGGTCCGCACCCGCCGTCGCCATCAGATCCGCCACCATGCGCGCCGAGATCGGCTCACGGCCACGGTGCTTCTTGTCCTGACGGGCATAGCCGTAGAACGGCACGATCACCGTGATGGAGCGGGCCGAAGCGCGCTTCAGCGCGTCCAGCATGATCAACTGCTCCATGATCCACTTGTTGATCGGAGCCGTGTGGCTCTGGATCAGGAAGCAGTCCGCGCCACGTGCCGACTCCTGGAATCGCACATAGATCTCACCGTTGGCGAAATCGAAGGCCTTCGTCGGCACGAGACCGACTCCCAGCTGATGGGCGACCTCCTCGGCAAGCTCGGGGTGGGCGCGGCCGGAGAAGAGCATCAGTTTCTTCTCGCCGGTCGTCTTGATCCCGGTCACAGCACAGTCTCCTCAGACGTGTATCTGGCGCTGCACGCATAGGTCCCGATGTGCAACGAGCCAGCCGAAATGGGTGAGCATCTATCACGGTACGCCGTCACCGGCGCACCTGTTTCCGGTCAGCTTTGCCCGTCGGTCTCCCGCGACGACGCCTGAGCGGCCTGCGCGGCAGCGCTGCCCGGCCGCTTGCGGGCCACCCAACCCTCGATATTCCGCTGCTGGCCCCGCGCCACGGCCAGCGAACCGGCGGGCACGTCCTTGGTGATGACCGACCCGGCGGCGGTGTAGACCCCGTCCCCGACCGTGACGGGCGCCACAAACATATTGTCCGAACCGGTACGGCAGTGAGAACCGATCGTCGTGTGGTGCTTCGCGACACCGTCGTAGTTCACGAAGACGCTCGCCGCACCGATGTTGGTGTGGTCACCGATCGTCGCGTCACCGACGTAACTCAGATGCGGGACCTTGGTCCCCTCCCCGATCGTCGCGTTCTTCATCTCCACGTACGTACCGGCCTTGGCCTTCGTCCCCAGCCGGGTGCCCGGCCGCAGATAGGCGTACGGGCCGACGAGCGCCCCCGCCCCGATCTCCGCCGAGTGCGTCACGGAGTTGTCCACCCGGGCGCCGGACCCGACGACGGTGCTCTCGATCCGCGAGTTCGGCCCCACCTCGCTGTCCTCCGCGAGGTGCGTGGTCCCCAGCAGCTGGGTCCCCGGGTGCACGACCGCGTCCCGCTCGTACGTCACCGTCGCGTCGATCAGCGTGGACGACGGGTCCACCACGGTCACGCCCGCGAGCATCGCCCGCTCCAGCAGCCGCTCGTTGAGCAGCCGGCGCGCCTGCGCCAACTGGAGCCGGTTGTTGATGCCGAGGATCTCCCGGTGGTCGCCCGCCACGGAGGCCCCGACCCGGTGCCCGGCCTCGCGCAGGATGGACAGCACGTCGGTGAGGTACTCCTCGCCCTGACTGTTGTCGGTGCGCACCTTGCCCAGCGCGTCGCCCAACAGCCGCCCGTCGAACGCGAACACCCCGGAGTTGATCTCCCGGATCGCCCGCTGCTCGTCGGTGGCGTCCTTGTGCTCGACGATCTCGGTGACCGCACCGGTGGCGGGGTCGCGCACGATGCGCCCGTAGCCGGTGGAGTCGGGGACCTCGGCGCTCAGGACGGTGACCGCGTTGGCGTCGGCGGCGTGGGTGGCGGCGAGCGCGCCGAGCGTCTCACCGGACAGCAGGGGGGTGTCGCCGCAGACGACGATCACGGTGCCCTCGACGCCGCCGCCCAGCTCCTCGAGACCCATGCGGACGGCGTGCCCGGTCCCGTTCTGCTCGGCCTGGAAGGCGGTGCGCACGGGGGCGTCGCCGGCGTCGAGGTGCGCGGTGACCTGCTCGCTGGCATGTCCGACGACCACGACGAGGTGCTGGGGGTCCAGCTCACGGGCGGCGGCGACGACATGTCCGACGAGCGAGCGCCCGGAGATCTCGTGCAGAACCTTGGGTGTCTTCGACTTCATGCGGGTGCCCTCACCCGCTGCGAGGACGACGACGGCTGCCGGGCTGGTTGCGCTCACGGATGTGCCCTTCGGCTTCGGGTGGTGGTCATCCGCAGGATACCGGGGGTGTTTCCGGTGGAAACGGGGGCGGGCCCCGACCGGTGAGGTCGGGGCCCGCGTGCCGAAGCTCCCCCACCAGGATTTGAACCTGGACATACGAGACCAAAACTCGCAGTGCTGCCTGATTACACCATGGGGGATCAATTCCGACTAAACCGGACATTGTGTCGGTTCGCCGGATCGGCACCCAACACTATGCCGTACCAAGCACCTTCTACGCGACGATAGAGCTCGGCACTCTTGGTCACGTAGATGACGAGGCAGCCGCGGTAAGCCTCGCCGGTGTTCTTGCGGTTGGTCTTCGGGGTGTGCTTCTTGAGTGTTGCCTTCATGAACTCGCTGTGAGGTACCCCTGTGAGCTCCGACCAGAAGCTCTCTGCCTCCGCCACATCTGCGGTCTCGTGAATGCTGACGCGAACGTGCAGGCGCCCGCGTGCGACGCCGAGCAGGTCGAGCCAGCGCAGGTAGAGCTTGATCACGTTTGGGTCGCTGTTGATGAAGAGCAGGCTCTCCCGGCGGCTGTACGGCTTGTCCTTCATGCCCTCGGCCCAGTAAAGAGTGACTCCCGCGATAAATAGTTCCCGGTCGGAGAGGTCGCCCACCGACTCGCGCGCGACGCGCTTCGTTTCCTGTCGCTCCTGGTCCTGGCTTGTGCGCAGAGCAGTCAGGCCGGCCTGCATGCGGGCAAGACGTTCCTCTTCCGTGAAGCGTGGTTTCGGCTTCGGCAGGTCCCGTACCCACAGCGAGATCGAACTCTTCGAGCACCCCAGCTCGACCTGGATCTGGTCGTAGGTCAGACCTTGGAGCCGTAGCTCCCGGGCCCTCTCTCGGACGTCGTCCTTGGCGTTCGGGCGCTTCGTCCACTCGGGGGCGGGCTCGCCCTGGAGGAGCCGATTGAGGATGTCGTTGTTGTCGACGTGGAGCCGGTCGCGGATCTGGCGGCGGCTGAGCCCCTCCCGGCGCAGCGCCACCGCCTGCTCGCGCAGGCCCTCGAAGTCGGCGTACTTGCTTGTGGTTTCCGTCATACGGGGATCGTCGTCCGGAATGCGAACGTCCGGGTCGAAAGTGCGGTCGATTCGCCATTTCAGGCGATCGGCATGTGTTTCGTGCGTGTTCGAACGCGGAACGTGCTGTTGCCGGTCGCCCGAAAATGGGATGCGTCCGCCCGTAGGCTGGATGCCATGACCGCAACGGGGGCAGACCGGGAAGCGGCGGGAACGACCACCCGCGGCTACTGGTGGTGGGAGCGGCGACGCAGTGTCGCCCTGGACGTGGGACTGGCGCTGGTGTCGGCGCTGGAGTGTGGCCTGGAGGGGGTGGAGTTCGCCCGGAACACCGGGATGCCGGTGCCGGTGGGCGTGGTGTTCGGACTGCTGGCGGGTTCGGTGCTGCTGGTGCGCCGGCGGTGGCCGATCGCCGTGGTGCTCGTGACGATCGCGATGACGCCCGCCGAGATGGGCTTCCTGATGGCCCTCGTGGGCCTCTACACGCTGGCGGCGTCCGAGGTGCCGCGCCGGATCACCGTCGTGCTGGCGGGGATGGCGTTGGTGGGGACGTTCATCGTCACCTGGGTGCGGTTGCGGCAGAGCGTGGCCGAGCAGGCCGACTTCGGGCCGGGGGACTGGTACGTCCCGCTGATGTCCGGCTTCATGGCGGTGGGCCTCACGGCGCCGTCCGTGCTGTTCGGCCTGTACATAGGGGCCAGACGCCGTCTGATGGAGAGCCTGCGGGAGCGGGCCGATTCGCTGGAGCGGGAGCTGTCGCTGCTCGCGGACCGGGCCGAGGAGCGGGCCGAGTGGGCGCGTACGGAGGAGCGGACCCGGATCGCCCGGGAGATGCACGACGTGGTGGCGCATCGGGTGAGCCTGATGGTGGTCCACGCCGCGGCTCTCCAGGCCGTCGCGCCGAAGGATCCGGCGAAGGCCGTGCGTAATGCGGCGTTGGTCGGGGACATGGGCCGGCAGGCGCTGACGGAGTTGCGCGAGATGCTCGGGGTGTTGCGCACCGGGGACGCGTTGACCGCGCCGGCCGCCGCGGGGGCGGTTCCGCTGGCGTCGGTGAGGAAGGCGGCTGTCGCGGCCGCCGCCGCCGTAGCGTCCGAGGAGGGGCCCCGGCTGCATGAGCTGGAGGCGTTGGTGGCGCAGTCGCGGCAGGCGGGGATGGTCGTGGAGCTGTCGGTGGACGGTGCGGCGCGGCCGTATCCGCCGGAGGTCGAGCAGACGGCGTTCCGGGTGGTGCAGGAGGCGCTGACGAACGTGCACAAGCACGCGGCGGGCGCGAAGACGTGGGTGCGGCTCGCGCATCGGGAGGCCGAGGTCGCGATGCAGGTGGAGAACGGTCCTTCGGACTCGGCGGCGGCGGACGCGGGGCTGCCGAGCGGGGGGAACGGGCTGGTGGGGATGCGGGAGCGGGTGCTGGGGCTGGGGGGTGTGTTCGTGTCCGGTCCCACGGACGCGGGGGGCTTCCGGGTTTCGGCGGTGCTCCCGGACGCGTTGGGCGACGCCTGAAGCCGAGGTGAGGGCGGCCGGTTTCAGCTGTCCGGTGGGGGCTGCGTAACTTGGGCTTGCGTGCGTGGGGGCCGCCGATGTCAGCCCTTGCGGTGTGGGCTGCGTACTTGGGCCTGCGCGCGTGGGGGCGGTGCCTTTCAGCCCGTGCGGTGCGGGCTGCCTACTTGGGCCTGGTTGCGTGGGGGCCGCCCGTTTCAGCCCGTCCGGCGTGGGCTGCCTACTTGGGCCTGGTTGCGTAGGGGCCGCCCCTTTCAGCCCGTCCGGCGTTTGAGGACGGAACCCTGGGCGCGGGGAGCGGCGACCCTTCCGGGGCCGGGAAGTGATAGTGCCTCTCCGGGGCCGTGAAGCGGTGGCGCCTGTCCGTGTCCCGGAAGCGATGGTGCCCGTTCTTCCTGGGCGACGGTTCCGTCCTCAAACGCCGGACGGGCTGGAGTGGGTGGCCGGTTCCGTCCTCGCGCCTGCGGACGGGCTGGAGTGGGTGGCCGGTTCCGTCCTCGCGCCTGCGGACGGGCTGGAGTGGGTGGCCGGTTCCGTCCTCGCGCCTGCGGACGGGCTGGAGTGGGTGGCCGGTTCCGTCCTCGCGCCTGCGGACGGGCTGGACGGGGCCGGGGGCGTCCTCAAGTGGCGGACGGGCTGGGAGGGGGTGGCCGGGTCCTCGTCGGGCGTCCGACGGGCTGGAGTGGGTGAGCGGTTTTGTCCTCGCGCGGCGGACGGGCTGGAGCGCGCGGCCGGGGTCGTCGTCGGGCGTCCGACGGGCCGGAGGACCGGCCGGGGCCGTTCTCGTACGTCGGGTCGGCCCGGTGCGGGGGATCAGGGTGACGAGGTCAGGCGGGCCGGTTGGGTGCCGGTGACCAGGGTGGCCAGGGCCTCGTCGATGTCCTGGCCCAGGAACCAGTCCCCCGTGTGGTCGATGCTGTACACCCGGCCGTCCGTGTCGATCGCCAGGACCGCCTGCTCCTCGCCCTCCGCCCCGAGCGGGCTGACCTCCGTCTCCAGGGCGCGGCCGAGGTCCGCGAGCGTCCGCGCCAGGTGGAGGCCGCTGAGCGGGTCGATGCGCACCGCGGCGGGCGCGATCTGCCGGCCGGGTGCGGACGCGGTGATGTGGAGGCCGCCGAACTCCGCCCAGGCCTCGACCGCGGCCGGGAAGACCGCGTGCTGGTGGCCGGCCGGGGAGGCGTGGGAGCGCAGGGCGTCGGCCCATTCCTCGGCCTGGCGGATGTCCCAGCGTCCGGGCTGCCAGCCCGCTTCGCGCAGGGCGGCGTCGACGGCGACGGGGAATCGGGTGGAGGAGTGCTGCTGGCGGTCGTGCATCGGTGGGCGGTCAGCCCTTCTCGGCGGTGGTCGCGGCGCCGGTGGAGGTCAGGTCGACGGGGCGTACGCCGAAGTGGGACAGGAGTGCGGAGCAGGACCGGCAGGGTGGTGCGTAGCTGCCGTGGAGGGGGTCGCCGTCCTCGCGGATGCGGCGGGCGGTGAGCCGGGAGTGTTTGAGCGCGCGGCGCGCTTCCCCGTTGGTCAGGGGTTTTCGCTGGGCGCGTTTGGAGCGCCCGCTCTCGGCGGCGGTGAGTTGGCGGGAGAGCAGTATGGCTTCGGGGCAGCGGCCGGTGAAGCGTTCGCGCTGGCCGCTGGTGAGGGTGTCGAGGAAGTCCTGGACGAGCGGGTGCAGCACCGGTGGCTGGTCCCCCTTGCCGGCGGTGCAGGTCAGCGTCTCGCCGCGTACGGACAGGGCGGCGGCCACGGCGGGGAGAATCCCGTCGCGGCGGTGGATCAGTCGGGGCGTACGGCTGGTCTCGGTGCTGCTCCAGCTGAGGCGCGGATCCCCTGATGTGACGGTTTGTGTGGAATGCATCGTGCTGACGTCCCTCCCTGCAATCCCCCGAGTTGCGGGGACAGCCTGCCAAATGTGCCAGGTGGTGGGGAAGCTGGGTCGGAGAAACGTGTCCGCGTGTCGCCCGAAGGTGCGGGACTGCCGCCTCACCGTCACGCGAATGTGACCGTTCGTGACGGTTCCGGCGGGACGGGATCGCCTGTCGCCCCACCGCTTAGGCTGTGCGGAACACCGGACGCAGCAGGGGGCAACAGCCATGACGACAGGTCGGCTCGGGCAGCAAGCCGCGCCACCGAACGCCGCCTACGCCGGGCAGGTCGTGAACTTCCCGGACCCGGTCCGGGCGTCCCGTCACCCCAGAGGGGTGCGGATGGACGGGAGCGGCCACCCGGTTCTTTCGCCGTACGCGCGAGCCGCCGCCGAGATCGCCGATCCGCCTCCGGGGTTCGGTATCGATGAGCTGCGCCTCACCGACTACGTGTCGGCGAACGCGGCGTTGGCGGCGAGCGGTCACGACCTGTGGGACACGATTCCCGCGGTGGCGACCCCGCACGGCTGGACCTGGCATCACGTGCCGGGCGGCCGGCGGATGGAGCTGGTGCCGGTCGAGGTGAAGGCGCTGCTGCGTCATCACGGCGGTCTGGCGGGCACGGACGTGGATCAGGACCGGCGTGGTACCCGCCCGTTGCAGGAGACCCGCCCGGCGCACTTCCGGCTGCCCAGGGGTGCGGCCGCGGTGAGCGAGCAGCAGGTCCAGGGTGTGGAGGAGGACCTCGGCTACCGGCTGCCGGGTGCGTACCGCTCGTTCCTGAAGGCGGCGGGCGGTTCGGCCCCGGTGGGCGCGGCGTTGGACGCGGAGCTGGGGCTGCTGGTGGACCAGCCGTTCTTCACGGTGCGTGACGAGGCCGCGGTGAACGATCTGGTGTACGTGAACAAGTGTCTGCGGGACCACTTCACCAAGGATTTCCTGGGCGTCGCGTTCGTCCAGGGCGGGATTCTCGCCGTGAAGGTGCGTGGCCAGGACCCTGGTTCGGTGTGGTTCTGCCCGTACGACGACGCCCGGGACCAGGACGGCTGGAGTGTCCAGGAGCGTGTGGAGCGGCTGTTGCTGCCCTGCGGTGCGGACTTCGACGCCTTCCTCCAGCGGTTGGCGGGTAATCCGCCGGAGCTGGAGACCGTGGCGAACCTGATGGTGGACGGTGGCTTCGCGCGCGCCGTCCCGGTGGAGGGGTGAGCGCGGTGGTGACTTTCGCGCAGGCGCAGGAGCGGGCGGACGAGTGGGTCAACGGTGACGTGCCCGCGTATCAGCACCGTGAGGTGCGGGTCCGTGAGTTCGAGCTGGGTTTCGTGGTGTGGGCCGAGGACCGGGCGGAGGGCCCCGTGTCGGACGGGGGCCGTCAGCGGTTGGTGATCGCGCGGGACAGCGGTGAGGCGACGTTGTGGCCGGGGTTGCCGGTGGGTGAGGTGATCCGGCGGTACGAGGAGGAGTACGGGACTCCGGCCGGTGCGCCTCTCGCGGCTCCCGAGCCGCCGCAGCGGGTGGATCTGAATCAGACGTCGTTCCTGTTGACGCCGCCGGAGTGGCTCCAGGAGGCGGCGGACAAGTTGGGGATTCCGGATCATCGTGCGGAGCGCCGGGAGTCGGCGGAGGCGGCCGCGGCCGCCTCCGGTGCGCCCGCCGCCCCTGCCGCTTCCGTTCCCGCGCCCGCTTCCGTTCCCGCGCCCGCTTCCCCTCCCGTTTCCGAGCGCGGGCCCGTTTCGGAGCGCGGGCCCCTGTCCTCCTCCGCCGCGGACGCGTCGTCGCCGCCTTCCTCGCCCGCTTCCGCCGGGGGTTCCGCCGCTTCGTGGCCCGCCGCCGGTGGTGGCGACGCCCACGAGCCCACGGCCTCCGACGGTGTGCCCGCGGGGGCGACCCCCTGGGCGGGTACGGACACCAACTCGGACTCCGACGACAGGGCGGTTCCGCTGCCCGCGACGGTGTTCGCGCCGCCGCTGTCGGGCACGGACGACGAGGAGGCCCCGCCGCCGGTCGTCCCGGCGGAGGCGCCCACGGCCTTGATGTCCGGGGGCAGTCAACTGCCGCGTACGCAGGTGGCGCAGGCGCTCCGCCCGGACCAGGGCCCCCCGGGTGGGGCCGGTGACATCGCGGACGCGGCCACCAGCAAGGCGGTCGTGCCGCCGCGCGGGGCTCGCGGGGCCGGTTCGTCGACCCCGCCGCCGCCCGGCGCCCCGGGGGTTCCCGGGATGCCGCCCGGTGCGACGCCGCCGCCTTCGGGTCCGGGTGCGCCCGGTGCTCCGGCGGGCGGGTACCTCCCGACGCAGCTCGTGTCCCAGCTCGGCCCGCCCGGTGCCACCCCGCCGCCGGGTGCCACCCCGCCTCCGGGACCTCCCGGTCCTCCTGGGCCTCCCGGTCCTCCTGGTTCCACGCCGCCTCCGGGTGGGGGGATGCACCATGCGGCGACGTTGTTCGCCGACGGGAGCAGCCTCGGTGCGGGCGTCGCGGGTGCGCCCAGGCCGCCGGGTCCGCCCGGCGCCCCGGGGGTCCCGCAGCCTCCCGGCCCGCCCGGTGTTCCGGGTGCGCCGCAGCCTCCCGGTCCGCCGGGTCCGCCGCCCGGTTCCACGCCGCCCGGTGGCGGGGTGCACCACGCGGAGACGATGTTCGCGAGCCCGGGGCAGGTGGGTCCGCCCAGCCCTCCCGGTCCTCCCGGTCCGCCCGGGGCTCCCGGTGCTTCGCCTGTCGGGGCCCCGGGTCCCGTACCGCAGCCGCCGGGCCCGCCCGGTCCGCCGCCCGGTGGGCACGCTCCGCCGCCGGCGGCGTACGGCTATCCGCAGCAGCCCACCGGTCAGCCGACCGTGGGCCCCGGCTACCAGGCCGTGCTGCGGTTCCGGGCTCCGGACGGCAGCGAGCAGCAGCTGATCCGCCGTTCGGCGCCGGGCACCCCGCACCCCGAGTGGCAGATGCTGCACGAGCTGCGGGCGATGAACGTGCCGCCGCAGCAGGTCATCGAGCTGCACACCGAGCTGGAGTCCTGTGAGCTGCCGGGCGGGTACTGCGCGCGGATGATCCGGGAGACCTGGCCGCAGGTGCGGATCACCAGCGTCGCCCCGTACGGCACGGATCACGCCAGCCGGCAGCAGGGGATGCAGCATCTGCTGACGCACCAGGGTGAGCTGCACCAGGTCGCGGACGGCCCGGCGCGGCCCGCGCCGGTGCGGGCGCCGCTGCCGCAGATGCCGCCCGCGCCCGCGCTGCCGCCGGAGGCGGTGGCCGAGGAGCTGGCGCAGGCGTTCGGTCCGCAGGGCATCCTGCGGTTCGACCAGCGGGCGGTGTCCCGTCAGGGGGTGCCGGAGATCGTCGCGCACACCTTGGTGTGGGCGGGGCTGCCCGCCGATTTCGGGCCGTTCTTCTGGGCGCAGCCGGGTCAGCCGGTGGTGCCGACGCTGGCCGAGCTGGCGGCGCAGCGTCAGGTGCGGGCCGCGCCGGACGCGGGGTCGTACCTGGTGATGGGCACGGACTTCGGCCGGGCGATCTGTGTGCAGTACGGGACGGCGAACATCGTGGCCGTGCCGGTGGAGGCGGGCCCCGGCGGGCAGTCGGTGCCGCCGCAGTTCGTGAACACCGGGCTGCCGGAATTCGTGCGGTCGATGGCGTTGCTGGGCCGGATGTGGCGGCTGCGATTCGGCCTGAACCCGGAGCAGGCGGGCCGCTGGACCGTCGATTTCCAGGCACAGCTGGTGGCGCTGGACCCGGCGGCGCTGGCGTCGCCGGAGAGCTGGTGGTCGGTGCTGCTGGAGCAGATGTGGGACGGCCTGATCTGAGCCGTACGCGGGGCTGAGCGGCGAGCGCGTACGAGGCGCCCGGACCCGAAAGGGCCCGGGCGCCTCTGTGCGTACCGGGGTGTGTACCGGTGCGTGCACCGGAACGCCTGGCCGATGATCACCTGTTCGCCCGGGTCTGTGATGCCGGTCGCTTCCGGCCTGAATGCGGCTGATCGATTCCGACTTCCGGCACCAATTGCCGCATCCTTGACGTACTACGGGTGTCGGAGCGTGGCAGGGCGTGTCGGCGGGTCGGAGAGAGGTTTCAGGGATGAGTGCTGGACCGGTGTCCGCGTACGACGTCGTCGGGGTGCGGGGGCGTGGTTACCGTCCGGAGCAGGTGGACCGGGCGACGGCCGCCCTGATCGCCGAGCGGGACGGGGCGCTCGACGAGCTCGCGCGGCTGACGGGCCGGGTGGAGGAGCTGCTCGCCGAGTCCGCCCGGCTGGCGCTGACCGTCGCGTCGCTGCCCGTGCAGGACTACGCGGAGCTGGGGGAGCGGGCCCAGCGGATCCTGGCGCTGGCCGAGAGCGAGGCGGAGGCGCTGCACGCCGATGCGGTCGCGGCGGGCCAGGCGCTGCGGGACGCGGCCGAGGCGGCGGGCCGGGCGGCCGGGGACGCGGCGCGCGAGGCGGCCGGCGAGGTGCGTGCGGCGGCGGACCGGGCGGCCGAGGAGCGGGTGGACGGGGCTGTCCGGGAGGCGGAGGGCCTGCTCGCCGCGGCCCGGCAGGACGCCGAGGAGGTGCGGGAGGCGGCCGCTTCCGCGATGGCGGCGACCCGTGACCGTACGGCGAGCGTGCTGGCCCACCAGGAGCAGGAGCACGCGGAGCGTCTCAAGGCGGCCGAGGCCGAGATGGCCGCCGCCGAGGCGGCGTCGGAGACCCGGTTCGCGGGGCTGACCGAGCGGGCGGAGGCGCTGCTCGCGGAGGCGGGCCGGGACCTCGCCGCCACGCAGGAGGCGGCCCGGCACGGCCAGGAGGACGCGGAGGCGCGGGCGGCGGAGCTGCTGGCCGAGGCCCGGGTCCGCGAGGAGCGGGTGGTGCGGGAGACGGAGCGGATCCTGCGGGAGCACGACGAGGGCCGCGAGGAGGCCCAGGCGCACATGGCGCATGTGCGCAGCTCGCTGGCGGCGCTGACGGGACGGGTGGCGTCGCAGGACTGAGGACTGAACGGGTCCCGGCAGGTCGCAACGTCCCGGCAGGTCGCAAAGTCCCGGCAGTCGCAACGGGTGGCAACTCTTGACGAACGCGTGTTCTCAGGAGGTGATGGAAGCGTTCAGTTCCCACGTATCCGTTCCCCGTTCAGCAGGGAGTGTGCATGTCGGTGCCAGCGCCGGACATTTTGTCACCGGAGTTCGAGAAAGATCCGTATAGGGCGTATCGCCTGATGCGTCAGGACACGCCTCTGATGTGGCACGAGGCCACCGGAAGTTACATCGTCTCGCGTTACGAGGACGTCGAGCGCGTCTTCAAGGACAAAGAAGGCGAATTCACCACGGAGAACTACGACTGGCAGATCGAGCCCGTGCACGGGCGGACGATCCTCCAGCTCAGTGGGCGCGAGCACGCCGTGCGTCGGGCCCTGGTCGCACCGGCCTTCCGGGGCAGCGACCTGCGCGAGAAGTTTTTACCGGTCATCGAGCGCAATTCGCGTGAACTGATCGACACGTTCCGCGATGCGGGTTCCGTTGATCTGGTCGCCGACTATGCCACCCGTTTTCCTGTCAACGTCATTGCCGACATGCTCGGACTGGACAAGTCCGACTATGAGCGCTTTCACGGCTGGTACACGGCCGTCATCGCGTTTCTCGGCAATCTCTCCGGTGATCCGGAGGTGACCCGGGCCGGTGAGCGTACGCGCGTCGAGTTCGCCGAGTACATGCTGCCGATCATCCGGAAGCGGCGGGAGGCGCCGGGCGACGATCTGCTGTCGACCCTGTGCACCGCGGAGGTCGACGGCGTCCGGATGGGCGACGAGGACATCAAGGCGTTCTGCAGTCTGCTGCTGGCCGCCGGGGGCGAGACCACTGACAAGGCCATCGCCGGCATCTTCACCAATCTGCTGAGCCACCCCGAGCAGTTGGAGGCGGTCCGCGCCGACCGCACCCTGATACCCCGGGCCTTCGCCGAGACGCTGCGCTACACACCGCCGGTCCACATGATCATGCGCAAGTCGGCGACGGAGGTGGCGCTCGGCGGCGGCACCGTGCCGGCGGGTTCCACCGTCACCTGTCTGATAGGCGCCGCCAACCGTGACGAGGACCGTTACCGGAACCCCGATGTCTTCGACATCTTCCGTGAGGACCTGACCGCCACGAACGCCTTCTCGGCCGCGGCCGACCATCTCGCCTTCGCGCTCGGCCGGCACTTCTGCGTCGGTGCTCTGCTGGCCAAGGCCGAAGTGGAGATCGGGGTGGGCCAGTTGCTGGACGCGATGCCGGACCTGCGGCTGGCCGAGGGCTTCGACCCGGTCGAGCGGGGTGTCTTCACCCGGGGGCCGCAGAGCCTGCCGGTCCGCTTCACGCCGGTGTCCGGCTGACCGGAACGCCGACTGTCCGGCTGTCCGGCTGACCGGAACGCCGACGTCGACCCGAGCGGCCGGATGATCCACGGACTCCGGCCGCTCGCACCGAAACGGTGCCGGCGGACCCGTCCTAGGGTCTGTCTTCAAAGGGTCATATCCACATCAGGAGTGACGCGATGGTGAGTGCCGCTTCGTAGGATTCTCGGGTTTTGTCGTAGCGGGTGGCGATGGCCCGGTACTGCTTCAACGCGTTGAAGCAGCGCTCGACGACGTTGCGCTGCTTGTAGCGCTCCTTGCCGAAAGCGGGCGGCCTGCCGCCGTTGCTGCCACGACGGCGGCGGTTCGCCTGCTGGTCCGAGCGTTCCGGGATCGTGTGCGGGATACGACGTTTTCGCAGGTAGTTGCGTATACCTCGGCTGCTGTATCCCTTGTCGCCCAGGAGATGGTCGGGCCGGTTGCGCGGTCGGCCCGGGCCCGGACGGCGAACCCTGATCTGCGCGAGGACCTGCTCGAACTGCGTGCAGTCGTTGATGTTGCCGCCTGTGACGACAAAGCCGAGCGGACGGCCGCGGCCGTCGCAGGCGAGGTGAATCTTGGTCGTCAGTCCGCCACGGGATCGTCCGAGGGCGTGAGTGCGTGCCGCTTCTGCAGGGCTTGCCCCTTTTTACGGGCGCCGGCCGCGTGCTGATGAGCGCGGGTGATCGTGGAGTCCACCGACACTAGCCAGTCAACATCCCCAGCCGCTTCCTTTTGAGCCTGAACGGCTTCAAGCATCCGCGTGAACGTGCCATCGAGCGCCCACCTGCGGAAACGTGTGTACAACGTCCGCCAGGACCCGTATCTCTCCGGCGCATCACGCCAGGCCGAACCGGTCCGAAGCTTCCACGCGATCCCGTTCAGAACCACCCGATCGTCCCGCCGGGGCCGCCCCGCGCCCGTTCGCGGAAGCAGCCCCGACAGAACGTCCCACTCTTCGTCCGAGAGCTCATGTCGCCGCACCATGCGTAACATGATGCCCCATCAACAAGCTTTGAAGACAGGCCCTAGTGCGCCATCGGGCTGAACTGGACCGGCAGCGTCGACAGCCCGCGCATCCAGATCGAAGGACGCCAGGAGAGCTCCGCCGGGTCGACCGCCAGCATCAGGTCCGGCAGCTGTTCCAGCAGCGTTTCCACCGCCGTACGGGCCATCACGTCGGCCAGCAGCGGCGCGGGGTAGGGGCAGCGGTGTTCACCGCCGCTGAACGACAGGTGCGCGGAGTTCTCGGCGCCGACGTAACTCTCCGGCCAGATCTCCGGGTCGGTGTTGGCCGCGGCGAGCCCGAGGACCAGGCAGTCGCCCGCCCGGATGTGCCGGCCGCCGAGCTGGGTGTCCCGTACGGCCCAGCGGCCGATGAAGTTCTGCGTCGGGGTGTCGAGCCACAGCACCTCGTTGAGCGCCTCGCCGACGCTGAGCCGCCCACCGGAGACGTTCAGCGCGAAGCGTTCGTCCGTCAGGAGCAGCCGCAGCGTGTTGCAGATCCAGTTCGCGGTGGGCTGCTGGGCGGCGGCGATCACCGAGATCAGGTCCTGGACGATCTCCTCGTCCGTGAGGCCGGCCCCGTGCGTCACCATGCGGGAGGTGACGTCGGTGCCGGGTGCCGCCCGCTTGTCCTTGACCAGTTGGCGCAGCCGGTCGCCGACGCGTCCGTAGGCCGCCACCGGGTCGTCGCCCTCGCCGGCGTCGAGCGAGATGCGCAGGTCGTCCACCAACTGCTGGGTGTCGGCGCCCGACACCGGCATGCCGCACATCTGGACCACGGCCCGCATCGGCAGGGCGTGGACGTAACTGCTCATCAGTTCCGTCCGGCCGCTTCCGGCGAACTCCGCGATGAGCCGGTCGGCGATGCGCCGGCAGTCCCGTGCCAGCTCGAACTGGTCGATGCCTTCGAGGGCTTCGGTGATGACGCCGGCCCTGCGCCGGTGCTCGTCGCCCTCGGTGAAGAGCACCGACGGCTGGTAGCCGACGAACGGCATCAGCGGCCAGTCAGGGGGGATGGTCTCCCACTGGTTCCAGCGGCGCGAGTCCCTCGCGAACAGCTCGTCGTGCGTGGTGACGTAGGACAGTTCGGCGTAGCCGAGGACCAGCCAGGCCGGAACGTCACCGTCGAGCAGGACCGGCGCCACCGCCCCGTGCTCCCGTCGCAGCGAGCGGTAGAGCTCCGTGGGCGTCTGCTGGTAGGACGCTCCGGACAGCCGCACCGCGCCGGCGTCGCCACCGGCACCGACCGGGCAGCCGGAGGTGCCCTGGGGGTCGAAGGAGGGACTGGAGGGACTGGAGGGGCTGGCGGGGTTGGAGGTGCTCATGGTGTCGTCTCCCGGGCGATGGCCATCGTGCGCAGATGGTCGACGAGCGTGATCAGTACGTTCTTGCTGGACCGCCGGACCCGGGCGTCGCAGTCGATCATCGGGATGTGCTCGGGCAGCGCCAGGGCCTGACGGATCTCGTCGAGGGGGTGGGCGAGGTCGTCGTCGAAGCGGTTGACCGCCACCACGAACGGGGTGCCGTGGTGTTCCAGCCGGTCGATCGCGTACCAGGAGTCGTTCATGCGGCGGGTGTCCACGAGGACCACGGCGCCGAGCGTGCCGGAGAACAGGCGGTCCCACAGGAACCAGAAGCGCTCCTGGCCCGGTGCGCCGAACAGGTAGAGCACGATGCGCTCGTTGAGGCTGATGCGTCCGAAGTCGAAGGCGACCGTGGTGGTCGTCTTGCCGTCGACGCCGTCCGTCTCGTCGACGCCGACGCCCGCCTGCGTCATCACCTCTTCGGTGTTCAGCGGCCGGATCTCGCTCACCGAGTGGACGAGCGTGGTCTTGCCGACGCCGAACCCTCCGACGACGACTATCTTCAGGCCGGTTTCCGCGGCGTCGGCCAGCGGCGTGCGCCGGTCCGGCAGCTCATAGCTTCCGGAGTCCATGGAGCACCTCCTTCAGCAGGTCGGAGTCGGGGAGCGCGTTGGGCGACGCGGCCGTGCGCGGGTGGCGGGCGGTGATACGGCCCATGTCGTGGAGGTCGTCGAGCAGGATGCGCACCACGGTGACGGGGAGCGAGAGTTCGGCGGCGATCTCGACGACGGCGGTCGGGTGGCGGCACAGGTCGAGGATCCGCGCGTGCTCCGACTGCATTCCGGCGGTGGGCCGGCACTCGCTGACGACCAGGGTCACCAGGTCGAAGGAGTCCGCGGAGCGGCTCCGTCCGCCGGTGACCGTGTAGAGCCGGTCGGGAGCTCCGGTGTCGACGGGGCGAAGGGTCATGACGCGCTCCTCGGCACCTCGCCGCGTGGTGCGGCGCGCAGGTGCTCGCCGATCTGCTCGACCATCTCCGTCATCTGGTGGCCCACCACGCTGGGGTCGGCCTCCTCCGTGGCGACGACGGCCAGATGCGCGCCCTCACCGGCTTCGACGATGAAGAGCAGGCCGCCGTGGAACTCGGTCATCGAGTGCCGGACGCCTCCGGTGCTGTCGCCGAACTCGATGGAGGCGCCCTGTGCGAGCGCCTGCATGCCCGAGCAGATGGCCGCGAGTTGATCGGCCTGGTCGAGGGTGAGGTGCTCGGTCCAGCAGAGCTTGAGCCCGTCGCGTGACAGGGCCAGGGCGTGCCGGGTGCCGGGGGTCTGCTCGAGGAGCCTCTGCAGGAGCCAGGTGAGGCTGTTGTCTGTGGTCTGCATGACGAGTGACGGGACCGCGACGCCGGGGGAGCGGCGAGGGCCCGCACCTCCAATCTCGGGTGTTCGAGCGAGCGCGTCCGGTGACCGGACACCGAACGGATGGGCGTTCCGGGTTACGGAGCGGTGGTCGGCGGTACGGTCCCGCCGTCGGGTCCTTCGGCTCTGCCGTCGGGGTCTCCGGCCGCCCTGCCTTCGGGATGTGCGGGAGCGATTCCGGGACCGCCCTGGGGATGTCCGGGAGCGCCTCCGGGACCGCCCTGGGGATGTCCGGGAGCGCCTCCGGGGCCGCCTCCGGGCTTGGTGCCGCGCCGGAAGGCGCCGAACTGCTGTCCCGCGCTGGGTGGCGGTGAGGTCCGCGGCGCGTTGCCGCGCGGGTCCCCGGGAGCGGCGGGCGCGGGCGAGCCTCGGTGGCGGCCTCGCTCCCGGTCCGCCTCCGCCATGGTGCGACCGGGGGTCCGTACCGGCAGGCCGCCGGGGGTGGAGCTCACCGCCGGTCCGGCGGCCTCCCGCCGGTGCTCGCGCGGACGGACCACGAGGTGGTCCTCCGCCGGTGCGGGCGCCGGAGGCGTTACGGCGGCGGGCGCGTCCGCTCCGGGCACGGAGGGCGCCAGGGGCGTGGGGGTCGCGGGCGGCGGCGTGTAGGACGGTGACGGCTGTACGGGCGTGGGCTCGGGTGCGGGCGGAGGCGTCGGGTAATCCGGTGCGGCGGGAGGCGTCTGGTATGCCGGTGCGGCCGGTGCCGGGGAGGCGGACGCGGGCTGCGCGGGCGCGGGCGGCGTCGGGGCGGGCGCCTGTGCGGATGAGGCGGGCGTGGCGGCCGCCCGCTGAACCGGAGCCGGGTGGTTCTCCCGGGGCTCCTGCGCGATCAGATGCCGGGGCAGCAGGACGACGACGCCGGTGCCGCCGCGCGAGGACGGGCGGTAGTTGACGCTGATCCGGTGCTTGAGCGCGAGCCGTCCCACGACGGCGAGGCCGAGCCGGGTGCCCTGGAGCGTCGCGAGGTCCGTCGTCCGGCCGGCGACGGAGTCCGCCGCCCGTCGCATCGCCGCGTCGGCCATCTTCAGACCGCTGTCCTCGATGGTCACGACGATGCCGGTGCCGCGTTCCTCGACGTAGACGTGCACCTCGTCGATGGGTGGGGAGAAGTTGGCGGCGTTGTCCATCAGTTCGGCGAGCAGGTGCATGACGCCTTCGGCGGCGAAGCCGGAGATGGAGACGTTGGAGGAGCAGTGCAGCCGTACGCGCTGGTAGGCGGCGATGCGGCCGACCGCGCCGCGCAGGATGCTCTCCATGACGATCGGCCTGTTCCAGGCGCGGCTCGGCCGGCCGCCCATCAGCAGCGCCAGCCGGTCGGTCATCAGGCCGAGCTGCGAGGTGCTGTGGTCCAGCCTCAGCAGGTCCCCGAACACCTCTTCGCCGTGACGTTCCTGCATGTTCCGCAGATCGGCGAGCATGCTGACGGACTTCGCCTGGACCCGGCTGAGCGCCTTGGCAGAAGCGGTCGTCGCCGCGAGAGCGCGGCGCTCGCTCAGGGCGAGCTCCCGGAGCACCGCCTCGACCGACGCGCGCAGCAGCGGCTGCTCCGGCAGGTACACCTCGGACTGCACGGTGGCGCCGGACTCGCCGTCACGGAGCCTGGCGACCACGCCGGGGAGCGTCTCACGCGTGAACCGGTCCACCTCGGAGGTCAGCGCGTGCAGCTCCTCGCGGAGCCGTGCGTTCTCCGCTCCCAGCTCGTCGTGGACCCGGGTGCTGTCCGTCCGCAGCGCGGCGGTCTGCTGCGCCTGCCCTTCGACCGTGGTCGCGAGGACGTGCAGCAATTTGCGCTGACGCGGGCTGCGCGGCAGCGGGACCCGGCCGAGGGCGTCGGCGGCCTTCACTCCGCCGCGTACCAGCTGGATCAACGCGGGCAGCGCCACGTCGGCGGTGTGCGCCGTGTCCGTTTCGAGAGCAGCCAGCGAGGCCTTGAGCTGTTCGGCCTCCGCGCCCTTGGCCGAGGCCGAGCGCCGGGCCCGCCGGGTGACGCCGTGAGCGGTGGCGAGCGTGACAGCCAGGGCCACCCAGGCGGTGAGCACCACCGCCACGACCCAGCCGCGGGCCTCCGAGGGCGCCAGAGTCGCTGCCACGGCTCCGGCTACGGCACACGCCGACAACACGGCCACGAGCGGGGCTATCGCGGCCCTCGGCGCTTTCCTCGGCCGGTGCTGACTGGCTGGTGCGGGTTTCGGCATGGATGCGGTTCCCTCAGTTCTACCGGGCAGAAGGTATGCGCCGCTCCGAGAAGGTGCAGATCACCTTGGTGCATCGGAGGAAAGCGGAAGCGGTCTTTCCTGTCAGGGGTTGACCACATCGTAGACATGCTTGTGCGGCGGATGATCCGGTCTGCGGCATAGTCCGTGGGCAGAGTGATTTTGTCGAGAAGTGGCCAGCGCGCTCCAGGTGTTGTGGTACTCGGGGGCTGATGCGCCGTACGGAGGGGTGGCGGCGTGGAAGGTGCCTGGGGAATGGTCGGGGCATATGCGCGTTACGCCCGCCGAACGACCCCGGCACAGGCCGTGATCTGGTTATTTACCTGCGGCCAATGAATTCTTTTCGGCCAATCTGGAAAGCTTTGCTGCATCGTATCGACCGAGGCTGTGGGACCGGTAAATCCGGGATAGCACCGGTACGTGCTCAGTGACACCAGTAAATGGGCCTTGTCGCCTGCCGATGGTCAGTCCGACCACGGTGAGGCCGAACCCCGCCCGTCCCCCGTGAGGGGCCGGCCTACGGCCACGTTGGTTCGGCGCGATCGTGTCGAACGGCATAGGCGGATGGGCCGCCCTTCTCGATCGCCTCGTACATCGCTGAGCGGTGAGTGTTCAGCCGTTCGACCACCTGGATGCTGGAGAGCTGCTGGTTGTTCAGGTGGAAGAACACGGCAGCGTGATCCCGGACCGGCCTGATCTCGGCGTCGCGGGTCTTGATGCGACCGTTCTTGGACAACGGGACCCGTGGAAAGAGTCCTCGATGGGGTGGACGATCCATCCGCGTGCTCGTAACTCGTCCGCCACCTGGCGTCCGAGGTTGCGATCGAGGAAGAATTCAGGCGGCAAGCCGCACCACGGCTTCGCATAGCGCGCCCACCTGCTTGGGGGTCATGTCGAAGTCGTAGGCGATGTCCTCGACGGTCTCTCCGGCTTCCCACAGGTCAGTGACCGCCTGGACCGGGACGCGATGGGCGGCGATCACGGGCAGACCGCGACCGAACCGTGGGTCGATCACCACCGGCACCGCTTCCGCGTACTGGCTGAGCTGCAGACTCGACGGGAAGTCGTCGTCCGCCTCCCACGTCAGGTAGCGAAAGGTAGTGCGCCACGACCTCCTGGATGGGGGCTTGGCCGTCCCTGGCCCGGCGGAGGTCCCCGAGACCGTGCTCGACGAAGATGTCAACGCCGTCCGTGGCGATGCGCTTGGAGACGAGGCCGTACGGGGTGTCGCAGGCCTCCCGTACGGCTGCCGCCGCCTCCCTGATCTCGCTCATCCGCAGTCCCAAGGTCCGCAGGGATCGCAGCACGTGGGCTTCGGCCACCGCGATGAACGGTAGGGAGGGCTGCCTCGTGCGCGTCGGCTCGACGGCGTGGACGAGCGGGGCCCCAGCCGCCTTTTCGTCCAGCCAGCTCTTGAGGGTCGTGTAGGGGATCTCAAGGTACGAGGACGTCTCCGTGGGTGTCAGGAGCCCATCAGTAAATCTGTCGACCATGATCCACCTACCGTATGCGGCTCCGCATCGTCGCACGCAACCTTGGCGGGGCCCGGCTGCGGACTCATGTTCAGTGAGCGGCGACCGCTTCGACGAAAGCGGTCCAGGCGGCGGCCGGGAGGACGAGGGCGGGGCCGTGGGGGTTCTTGCTGTCACGGACGGGGACCACGCCGGGGAATCCGTCCGCCACCTGCACGCAGTCGCCGCCCTCCTCGTTGCTGTAGCTGCTGCTGCGCCAAGCGGCGGCGGTCAGATCGGGACGGGATGCTCCCTGCACGGTAATCAACCTCCAGCACGGATCGGATCAGGTCGAGCGACATCAGCGGCGGCAGCGCCATCGCCCTGAGTTGATCGTATGTCAGCGCGAACTGTTCGACCTCGTCCGGTTCCTCGGTCAACTGGCCGTGGTGCGCTCCTTCCGTGTAGGCGATCTTGGTGCCGTCCGGCATGACCAGCACGGTCAGGGAACCGGCTAGCGCGCCGTGCGCGCCCTGGTCGAAAGGCAGTACCTGAACGGTGATGTTGGGCTCCTCGGCCATCCTGAGCAGCTTCTCCAGCTGGCCGCGCATCACCGCCGATCCGCCGACCGGACGTCGGAGCACGGCCTCGTCGAGGACGATCCACAGCTCCGGCCGGTCCGGGCCGGTCAGCCGCACCTGGCGGTCGAGGCGGGCCGCGACGCGCTCCTCCAGGTGCTCGGCGTCGCGCAGCGAGTGGCCCATGCTCAGCAGGGCCCGCGCGTACTCCGGGGTCTGCAGCAGACCGGGCACGGCATGCGAGGAGTACTGGCGGATCATCGTCGCGCGGGCGGAGTGGGCGATGAACGCCCGCGACCAGTCCGGGTACGCCTCCCGGTACACGTACGGCCAGAGGTCGATCAGCAGGTCGTCCGCGACCAGCTCCCTGTCCAGGGCCCTGGTCAGCTCCAGCGTCGGTTTCGCCCCGGTCGCGCGCTCGATCTGGGCGATACGGCTGCCGACCACATGCGTGAGCGCGCCCACGTCGGTCTGGGTCAGTCCGGCCGCCGTACGTAACTTGCGTACACGCGAACCGAAGAGCGCGGCCATGGAGGACTGAGGGTCAATGGGTTTGGTCACGGCGCTGCTTCCGTTCCTTACGGCCTGCGAGGTAAGGCGCTGTCACCTTCCGAGGCTAGGCCGCGCTGCCGACTCTTGAGTACGGAACGTCACGGAACTCGCACGTGTGGGTGACGTGAGGAGAGTCGAGCGAACGGATGGTCGGCATGACCGGCAAGAGGACGACCACGGCGGAGCAGGCGGAGCAAGAGGAGAGGGCCGATACGCGGGAAACGGTCCCGCCCGTTCCGCGCGGCTTCGGGCTGACCGCCAACGGCTACGGCTCGCTGTCCCGGCAGTTCCCTTCCACACCTCGGGGTGCGCGGCTCGCCCGCCTCTCCGTGGTGCGGCAGTTGGGCCACTGGGGGTACGGGCCGATGACGGACGCGACGTGCTCGGTGGCCCTCGTGGTGGCGGAGCTGGCCGCCAACGCGGTGTGCCACGGGCGGCTGCGGGGGCGGAACTTCCATGTGCGGGTGGACTACGAAGGTCCCGCGAGCCGCTTCCGTATCGAGGTCTCGGACGCCGTGCTCGGCCGGACGCCCGAGGACCCGAAGCTGCCGGCGGACGATCAGGAGTCGGGGCGCGGCCTGTTCCTGGTGGAGTGCCTGGCGTCGCGGTGGGGGTGGGAGCCCCGGAACCCGATCGGGAAGACGGTGTGGGCGGAGGTGGCAGCTGTGAGGCCTCCGAGTGGCGAGTGAAGTCGCTCGCCTTACGGGGTGTGCATGATCTGGATCAGGTTGCCGACGGTGTCGTCCAGGACCGCCGTGGTGACGGAACCCATCTCCGCCGGCTCCTGGGTGAACCGGACCCCGAGCTTGCTCAGCCGCTCGAACTCCGCCTGTACGTCGTCCACGGCGAAGGCGGTGGCCGGGATGCCGTCCTCGACCAGGGCCGTCGTGTACGGCCGCACGGCGGGGTGCTTGTTCGGCTCCAGGAGGAGTTCGACGCCGTCGGGGTCCTCCGGCGAGACCAGGGTCAGCCAGCGGTCCTCGCCGCCGAGCGGGACGTCGTGCTTCTTCCGGAAGCCCAGGACGTCCGTGTAGAAGCGCATGGCCTTCTCCTGGTCTTCGACGAAGACGCTGGTCAGGTTGATCCTCATGGGGTGCTCTCCGGTGTCTTTGGTGGCTTCGGCCCGAGCCATCGGCCGACGATGTGCTCGAGGGGTTCGGTGTCGAGGTCGTGGAACTTGTAGCGGCCCTGGCGGCGTGCGACGACCAGCCCCGCCGCTTCCAGGACGGCCAGGTGCTGGCTGACCGCCTGACGGGACAGACCCAGGCCGTGTCTGGTGGCCAGCCGCGCGCATATCTCGAACAGCGTCTGGCCGTTCCGTTCCGTCAGCTCGTCGAGGATGCGCCGCCGGGTGGGGTCGGCCAGGGCCTTGAAGACATCGTCCGCCATGGCCCCACGATAGGCAAGTAGCGACTTGCCTATCAAGGGGGGTCGGGTTGCCGGGCTCGGTTGTCGACGACTCGCGGAGGGTCGGCCATGGAGGGGGCCGTAGGAGGAGCGCCACGGTGTGCGGGGACCCCCCGTCGCTCAGAACGACGTGTCTCCCCGTGGGCCCCCCCGCATGCGCGGGGACCGCCAGCGCCGGACGATGCCCGGCCTCGCCGAGTGGGGGCCACCCCCGCACGGGCGGGGACCACATATAGGAGCGTCCTAGCTCACTCCGCTACCCGGGACCACCCCCGCGTGCGGGGGGACTACAAGGTGATGCCGCCGTTTTCGGTGGGCGGCATGGGACCACCCCCGCGTGCGCGGGGACCACATCGAGGGGTTCGAGAACGTGGCGTCGCAGGCGGAACCACCCCCGCGTGCGCGGGGACCATCTGATTCGGGACAACGGCATCCCGACGGCCCGGGGGCCACCCCCGCGTGCGCGGGGATCACGCCTCGTGTTGCGGGGTCCACGGCGGGGGCAGGGGACCACCCCCGCGGGCGCGGGGACCACGCCGTTTTCGACGGGTGGTCGAACAGCGTCCTGGGACCACCCCCGCGTGCGCGGGGACCACACATAGGAGCGTCCTAGCTCACTCCGCTACCCCGGGACCACCCCCGCGTGCGCGGGGACCACCCGTCGGCCCGGCGGATCATGAACCCGATGATGGGACCACCCCCGCGTGCGCGGGGACCACGTCGCACCCGAGGACGCCGCCCGCCACGCCCGGGGACCACCCCCGCGTGCGCGGGGACCACCCCCTGACCTGCGGTGTGGCGGCGTGGCGGACGGGACCACCCCCGCGTGCGCGGGGACCACGATCCCCCCTGCGGTTCACCGCGTTCGACCCGGGACCACCCCCGCGTGCGCGGGGACCACTCTCAAGGTCGCCGCTGCGATGCCGGTCCCCGGGGACCACCCCCGCGTGCGCGGGGACCACCGTTCGTGACCTGCGGGTTTATGCGCCCGCAGAGCTGTTTTTACCCACTTCTTGAGAAACGGACATACCTCCTCGATGTGGCAAACCGTCCTAGCCTGAAGTTGGGCATGCACAGGGGTGATTCTGCCCTTTGCCGGTCGCGTGCGGTATCTCGTCTCTGCAAGAGGAAGGGCGTTCGTCGTGTTCGGGATCTCGCGGAGGTGCATGGCTGCCATGCGCGGGGTTCGGTGACCTGCCGTGCGCTTGCCCGTGGCTTCTGTCGGTCGTGGGTACGAGTTGATCGTGGCGCTCGTGTTCAGACGGGTTTGAGCAGGTCGCGGAGATTGCTCATGTGGGCTTTGACGTCGGCGATCTCGGCAGGGTGGGGCGGGGTCTCGTCTGCCGCCGAGTGGGCGGTGCGGCAGGGGCGGCAGAGGCCGTCGGGGAGGGCTTCCGGCTGGCCGGGGCGTCCGCAGTCGGTGCACTCCATGAGGAGGCGGCGGGTTGGGGCGGGCGTGGCGGATCGGGCGTTTTCGGTGGGGAGTTGGGGTGGGATTTTGTCGGTGAGGCGGCGACGTAGGAAGCCGAGAGGGCTGTCGACCTGGGCGGGTAGTCCTGCGGTCAGGGCGCTGGTGAGGTAGTCGACGCTCACGCCTCGGGCGAGCCATTCCGTCGCGTGTGGTTCGAGGGTGGCGCAGTCGTCGGCGGAGAGAGCCAGCCGGTGGTCGTCGCGGCCGAGGCGGGCCAGGGCGAGATAGGCGGAGGACTGGCCGGCTCCGGGCGCTCGGGGAGCCGTGGGAGCCGTGCCCTGGGCGGGCGGTGCGGGCGGCTCGGGCTCGGCGTCCGGAGTCTGGGCCGGGGTGCGCTGGTGCGGTACGGCGTTGGGCTCGGGGGCCGGTCCCGTACCGCGTCCCTCCGGGGCGGGCAGCGGCGGCGGTTCCTCGGCCGGGGTCCACGGTGGCGGCGGTGCCGTGTCGAGCACGGACGACGACGGCGCGGGGGCTGCGGCCAGCGCGGCCTGCTCGGTGGCGAGGTAGGTGTTCCACCACTCGTTGTCGCGGGCGGTGCGGGACCAGAAGGTGCGGAAGACCCAGCGGGTCTCGTCGCCCGCACCGACGACGGCCGCGCAGCGGACGCGCCGCAGGTGCCCGGCGACGGACAGGGCGGTCAGCGCGGTGGAGATGGCCTGCTGGCCGTAGAGCGGGAGCTGCTTCGCCAGCGTCTTCACGCTCATCGCCGCGCCCTCGGGGAGGTGGTCGACGAACCCGGCGACATACCGTTCTCGCGTCGGCAGGAGGGCGAAATCGTCGCGCGTACGCGGGCGTTGGTCGGGTGCGGAGCGTTTGCCGTAGCCGGGCTTGGCCATCGGGTACGCGGCGGGGCGTGCGGGAGCGGGCAGGGCGGAGCTAGGGTGCTGAGTAGCCACGGGATCGTCTTTCTAGGGTATCGATCTTGCGGTAAGACCCCGGCCTGGTGCGTCCAACACCGTGTCGGGGTCGTTTGGTTCTCGCACCGTAAGCAGTCGTGACGCTGTGCCGCAAGCTGTCACGATTAGTCATACTTGCTGACCGTTACGGGGTAGGGAGGTGGGGGAGGTTTTCCCAACCCCCTTCTTCTGTCTGCCGGTTAAAAGAAGGCGCTCGAACCTCGGGTCCCGTATCCCGACGCCCGAGTCCCGGCACCCGAGCTTCGGGCCGGGGACCCACTCACGTACCCCCGGAAGAGTGACCCGACCGCACCGAAGCCCGGGGCCCGGGGCCCGAGTTTCGGGGGCTGCGTCCGGTCCAGGCCGGTCGCGTACCAGGTGCGCGCTTCAACTGATCGAGCGCGCGGGCAGCGCATTGGCAGTCCGCGTCTAGGAGGGAGTGCCCTGCCGGCCGGCCGCCTCCGTGGCTCCGGAGGCGGCGGCGGTCTCGGTGATGACCGGGAAGCGGCGCGGGGCCAGCGTGATCAGGGCGAGCAGGGCCAGGGCCGCGGCTCCGGCGGCTCCGATGTAGACATGGTCCACCGCAGCGTCGACCGCCCGGCGCAGGTAGTCCGTCGCCGCTGCGGAGAGGGTGCCCGGGTCCTCCAGGGCGCGGGCGACGGCGTCCAGGTCATCGGGGAGGCCGGCCACCGGGGCGTCGAGGAGGCGGGCGGCCAGGACGCCGTTGGCGACGGCCCCGAAGACCGCCGCGCCGATGCTCTGGCCGACCTGGCGGCAGAAGAGGACGGACGCCGTCGTCGTACCGCGCTCCGCCCAGCCGACCGTCGACTGGACGCCCACGATCAGCGGGAGTTGGAAGAGGCCGAGGGCCGCGCCGAGCAGGAGCATGAGCAGCGCCGGGTGCCAGGGCTCGCCGGGGTAGGGGAGCAGGGGGAAGGCCAGCAGGACCAGCAGGGCCGCGCCGATGCCGATGATCGCGGTGAGGCGGAAGCCGATGCGGTTGTAGACCCGGTCGGACAGTGCCGCCGTGACGGGCCAGCTCAGCGTCATCACGGAGAGCACGAACCCGGCCGCTATCGGGCCGAGACCCAGCACCGACTGGGCGTACGTGGGGAGGAAGACGGTCGGCGCGACCATCAGCAGGCCCAACGCGCCGAGCGCCAGGTTGACCGAGGCGATGGTGCGCCGACGCCACACCCAGCCCGGGATGATCGGCTCCGCCGCCCGCCGCTCGATGACGACGGTGAGCAGCGCCAGCACCGCGCTCGCCCCGAACAGGCCGAGCGAGGGCGCCGAGAGCCAGGGCCAGGCGACACCGCCCTGTACGAGCGCGGTGAGCAGCAGGGCACCGGTCGCGAAGACGGCGAGCGCGCCCGCCCAGTCGACGCGGGGCCGGACGGTGGGGCGGGGGCGGGCGGGTTCATGGAGGTGGCGGACCACCAGCCAGAGGGCGACCGCCCCGACCGGGAGGTTGATCAGGAAGATCCACCGCCAGTCGGCGTACCCGGCGAGCAGCCCGCCGACCACGGGCCCGGCGACCGCGGAAGTGGCCCACACCGTCGACAGTTTGGCCTGGATGCGCGGGCGTTCCTTCAGTGGGTAGAGGTCGGCCGCGATGGTCTGGACGGTGCCCTGGAGCGCGCCGCCGCCCAGGCCCTGGACGATGCGGAACGCGATGAGCGCGCCCATGTTCCAGGCGGCCGCGCAGAGGATCGAGCCGATCAGGAACAGGATGATCCCGGCTATCAGGACCGGTTTGCGGCCGAAGGTGTCGGAGAGCTTCCCGTACAGGGGGAGCGTGACGGTGACGGCCAGCAGATAGCCGGAGAAGAGCCAGGAGAAGACGGTGAACCCGCCGAGGTCCCCGACGATCTGGGGGACGGCGGTGGACACGATGGTGCCGTCGATGGCCGCCAGCGCCATGCCGAGCATGAGCGCCGCCACGACGGGGCGGCGGCCCCGGGGGGTGGTGAGGGCGGGCGGCCCGCCGGTGCCGTCCCTGCCCGTGCCGTCCCTGCCCGGGCCGTCCTTGCCCGTGCCGTCCCCGCCCGGGCCGGGGCCCGCACCCGCGCCTGCGCCCGAAGCCGTACTCGTATTCGCACCCGCGCCGGGACCCGTACCTGTACCCGCACCCGCGCCGGGACCCGTACCTGTACCCGCACCCGCGCCGGGGGCGGAGTTCGCCGTTGTGCCGTCCGCGCCCACGTCGCTCTTGTCGTCCGTGCCGCTCACCGGGTTTCCTTCCCTATGCACGTATCTCCCGGGGCACTGTCTCATCCGGGAGCGCCGTACGGGGCGGGACGAGGAGAACGGTCGAGGGTTCGGCGGGAGGAAGGGCAGAGGAAAGGGCAGGGGAAAGGCAGGGTGGGCAAGGGGGGCGCGGGCGGACCCTTCCGCTCCGCTTGGGTGACCGCCCCGCCCGCGGTCCCGCCGGGGCGAACGGTGCCCCTGACCTCGCCTCCCCCTGGGGGGCGAGTCCCCTAGGGGGTGCCCCTCATAGTGGCCAGGGCCCGTTCCTCCCGGCGGAGGACGTGGTGCCGGGGGCGTTTCCTTAACCTGTTCTTACGTCGCCGCTAGGGCCCGTCGGAGGGGGGAGGGTGGGGAAAACCCCACCTGAAGACTGCGCTGGGCACCATCGCGCCGGACACCGTCCAGAACCCAGACTCGGACCGTACCCAATGGCGTCCAGTCATCGACCGACATAGGAGAAATACCGTGACAACGGCTGTGACCATTCCCAGGCACGGGGGCACTGGAGGGCGTACGGCCGTCGCGGCGCGAGCGCGGCAGGTCGTGAAGGCGTACGGGACCGGGGAGACCCGGGTCGTCGCGCTCGACCACGTCGATGTGGACATCGCCCGCGGGCAGTTCACGGCGATCATGGGCCCGTCCGGCTCCGGCAAGTCGACCCTGATGCACTGCCTGGCCGGCCTCGACACGGTGACGTCGGGCGAGATCTATCTCGACGAGACCGAGATCACCAAGCTCAAGGACAAGAAGCTCACCCAGCTCCGGCGCGACCGGATCGGGTTCATCTTCCAGGCGTTCAACCTGCTCCCGACGCTCAACGCGATCGAGAACATCACGCTGCCGATGGACATCGCGGGCCGCAAGCCCGACGCCGCCTGGCTCCAGCAGGTCGTGGACACGGTCGGGCTCTCCGAGCGCCTCAAGCACCGCCCCACCCAGCTCTCGGGCGGTCAGCAGCAGCGTGTCGCCGTCGCCAGGGCGCTGGCCGCCCGGCCGGAGATCATCTTCGGTGACGAGCCCACCGGAAACCTGGACTCCCGCGCCGGGGCCGAAGTCCTGGACTTCCTCCGCAAGTCGGTCGACGAGCTGGGCCAGACCATCGTCATGGTCACCCACGACCCCGTCGCCGCCTCCTACGCGGACCGGGTGCTGTATCTCGCCGACGGTTCCATCGTCGACGAGATGCTCAACCCGACCGCGGACCAGGTCCTCGACCGCATGAAGCACTTCGACGCACGTGGGCGGACGTCATGACTGTCTGGAAGACCTCGGTGCGCAACTTCCTCGCGCACAAGGGCCGGATGGCCCTCTCCGCCGTGGCGGTGCTGCTGTCCGTGGCGTTCGTCTGCGGCACGCTCGTCTTCACCGACACGATGAACACCACCTTCGACAAGCTCTTCGCGGTGACCTCGCCCGACGTCACCGTCAGCCCGAAGGCGGCCGGCGGGGCCGACGAGCAGCCCGACAACGGCAAGCCCGCCTCACTGCCCGCCTCCGTCGTCCAGGAGGTTGCGAAGGCCGACGGCGTGAAGAAGGCGGAGGGCTCCGCCCTCTCCATGGCGGTCACCGTCGTCAACAGTGAGAACAAGAACATGGGCTCCGAGACCGGAGCCCCCACCATCGCGAGCAACTGGACCGAGAACGACCTGCGTTCGATGGAGATCACCTCCGGAAACGCACCCCGCGGCCCCACCGAGGTGATGGTCGACGCCGACACCGCGAAGAAGCACAAGCTCGAGATCGGGGACGAGCTGCGCATCATCGCCGCCACCGGTGACATCGGGGCGAAGATCAGCGGCATCGCGTCCTTCACCGTCACCAACCCGGGCGCGGCCATCGTCTACCTCGACACCGCCACCGCCCAGAAGCAACTGCTCGGCGCCCCCGACGTCTTCAGCCAGATCCTGGTGAGCGCGGAGAGCGGCGTCAGCGACACCCAGCTGAAGAAGAACATCGCCACCGCCCTCGACGGCTCGGGCGCGTACAAGCTCCAGACCCAGCAGGAGGCCTCGGAGGCCAACAAGGACTCCATGGGCGCTTTCCTGGACGTCATGAAGTACGCGATGCTCGGCTTCGCCGGAATCGCCTTCCTCGTCGGCATCTTCCTCATCGTCAACACCTTCTCGATGCTGGTCGCCCAGCGGACCCGCGAGATCGGTCTCATGCGGGCCATCGGCTCCAGCCGCAAGCAGGTCAACCGTTCCGTGCTGGTGGAGGCGGTCCTCCTCGGCATCGTCGGCTCCCTGCTCGGCGTCGCGGCCGGCGTCGGCCTCGCCGTCGGCCTGATGAAGGCGATGGGCGCGGTGGGCATGGAGCTGTCCACCGGCGACCTCACCGTCGCCTGGACGACCCCGGTGGTCGGCCTCGTGCTCGGCGTCGTCGTCACCGTCCTCGCCGCGTACATCCCCGCCCGCCGGGCCGGCAAGGTCTCGCCGATGGCCGCGCTGCGCGACGCCGGGACCCCCGCTGACGGCAAGTCCGGCTGGATCAGGGCCGGTATCGGCCTGTTCCTGACGGCGGCCGGCGGTGCGGCCCTGTGGGCGACGAGCCAGGCGGACAAGGCCACCGAAGGCTCGATGTTCCTCGCCATCGGCGTGCTGCTGACCCTGATCGGCTTCATCGTGATCGGCCCGCTCCTGGCCGGTGTGGTGGTGCGCGCCCTGAGCGTCGTCGTCCTGCGGCTCTTCGGCCCGGTCGGCCGACTGGCCGAGCGCAACGCCCTGCGCAACCCCCGGCGTACGGGAGCGACCGGAGCCGCCCTGATGATCGGGCTCGCCCTGGTGGCCTGCCTCTCCGTCGTCGGGTCCTCCATGGTGGCCTCGGCCACCGAAGAGCTCGACAAGTCCGTCGGAGCGGACTTCATCGTCCAGGACAGCGGAGCCGGGCGGCCGATCGTGCCCCAGGCCGCCGAGGCCCTGAACGCCGTGCCGCACCTGGAGCACATGACGAGCTACACCTACGTCGAGGCGAAGATCACCGCCCCCAACGGAAAGACGGAGGACGACGGGGTCACCGCCGCCGACCCGACGTACCAGCAGGACGTCCGGCGCACCGCGCTCTCCGGCGACCTCTCGAAGGCGTACGACAAGAACGCCATGTCCGTCGGCGAGGACTACGCCGCGAAGCACGGGGTCAAGGTCGGCGACACCCTCACCGTCGCGTTCAAGGCGGGGGAGACGGCGAAGCTGAAGGTCGTCGCCATCACCTCCGACGACACCAACATCGACCGTGGCGCGATGTACGTCGCCCTCACGACGGCGAAGTCCTACGTCCCTGCCGACCGGATGCCGCAGAACGTGGCCATGTTCGGCAAGGCGGAGGAGGGCAAGGAGAAGGAGGCGTACGCGGCCCTGAAGAGCGTGATGGCCGAGTACCCCGTCTACAAGGTGCAGAACCAGGCCGACTTCAAGGAAGACCTGAAGGACCAGATCGGCCAGTTGCTGAACATCGTGTACGGCCTGCTCGCCCTGGCGATCATCGTCGCGGTGCTCGGTGTGGTGAACACCCTCGCCCTGTCCGTGGTCGAACGGACCCGCGAGATCGGCCTGATGCGCGCCATCGGGCTCTCCCGACGCCAGCTGCGCCGCATGATCCGGCTGGAGTCCGTGGTCATCGCCCTCTTCGGGGCGCTGCTCGGACTCGGACTGGGGATGGGCTGGGGCACCGCGGCCCAGAAGCTGCTGGCGCTGGAGGGGCTGGAGGTCCTGGAGATCCCGTGGCCGACGATCCTCACGGTCTTCGCCTGCTCCGCCCTCGTCGGACTGTTCGCCGCTCTCGTCCCGGCCTTCCGGGCAGGCCGGATGAACGTCCTGAACGCCATCGCGACGGACGGATGAGCCGGCGTCCTCCCGGCTCCGGTGACCCTCCGGGCGTCACCGTAGGATGACCCGCAGGCCCCGGGACGTTCCTCCAAACGTCCCGGGGCCGAGCGCGTTTCCGCCTCCGTCCCGCACCGCGTTCCTCGTACTCCGCTTCCCGCACCGCGTTCGTTCCCGCACCGCGTTGCCCACCCCGCCGAGGCCTTCGGGCCTCCTGCCTCCGCCCTCCTGGCCTTCGGGCCACCGGCCTCCTGGCCTTCGGGCTTTCGGGCCTCAGATCCAACCGCGTTCCCGGGCCAGCAGCGCGGCCTGCGCCCGGCTGGCCGCGCCGAGCGTCTGCATCAGATCGGCGACGTGCCGTCGATAGGTCCGCACCGACACTCCCAGCTCCCGCGCGCCCGCCTCGTCCTTGCCCACCGTGCACATCGACACCAGCACCCGTCGCTCAATGCCGGAAGGGCGAGGGGCGGCAGCGCCCTCGCCGCTCTCCGTGCCGTCGCCCGCCCGGGACGGATCGTCGGCCGCCTGGTCCCAGATCCGTTCGCACAGGGAGACGATGCTGGAGACCAGGTCGCTGCGGCGGGCCAGGAGCGCGCCCCGCGAGGTGCCGGGAGGGGGAGCAGGTGCCCCCTGCTCCGCGCGTAGACCGTCAATGACGTGCCGCGACCGGGTGACGCGCTGGAGCTCCTGATGGAGCGTGTGCAGCCGGATGTCCACCAGTCGGGTGAGAGCCACCTCGGGATCCGTCGGGAAGATCCGCCGCTCGCCGTCCTCGGCGCGCAGCAGCCCCAGCTCCTGGAGCCGGGAGATCCGGGCGGGCGCCTCCCGGGGGCGGGAGTGCGACAGGGGGCGGAGGTCGTCGGCGCGGGTGCCGGGGTTGCGCAGGAAGTGCCGGTAGATCTCTTCCTCGGCCTCCGGGACCCCGAAAGCAGACAGCTCGTTCTCGCCCACGTACGCCCCCGATGCCTGGTGCCGTGGAGGCGTACGCCGAGGGGATCGCCCCGCGCCGCCCGTCCCGGCCGCTGCTCGCTCCGCCCGTGCCCCGTGCTGTTGACCGTGCCCTGTGCCCTGTGCCCTGTGCCCTGTGCCCCGTGCCCCGTGCCCCGTGCCGTTGACCGTGCCCCGTGCCCCGTGCCGTTGACCGTGCCCCGTACCGCATGGGTGGCGCGCCGGTCGATGTACCCGTCCGCGTGTCCGTGCAATGGTCGGGCAAAGACTAGACGCTGGGAACACTCCTGTGAGGATCCCCGGCAGAACTGCGCGCGGGACGGAGACGAACGGTGCACGACCGTCGACGAGCGGCGGTGCCGCCGCGACGGGCGGCGGGCCGGGTGTGACCGGGCGGCCCGGATCGGCCGTGAACCGGGCCGCCCGGTCGGGGATACGGGCGGCCCGGTTCGGGAAGCGGGCGGCGGGGGCGGGGATGCGGGCGGCGGGGGCGGCACGGACCGCGGGCTCGCCGGTTGCGGGCGCGACTGTCGCCCCCGGGTCGTACTCTGGAAGTCACCCCGGCCCCCGGGGGTGCCCGGCGGTTCAGGCATCCCTGACGTGTCGGGCCCTTCGCGTTGCCCCGGTAGCAGCCGGCTGCCGGTGAACCCTGAGCCGCACCTGATCTGAACCCCGGACGGAAACTTCATGAGCCTGCACGGTCTGCTGGATGTCGTCGTTACGGACCCGGCGCTCGCCGAGGCGGTGAAGGCCGCCGGGGACGGGCACCGGGCACACGTCGACCTGGTGGGCCCGCCCGGCGCGCGGCCGTTCGCCGTGGCCGCGCTGGCCCGGCAGACCGGCCGGACCGTGCTGGCCGTCACCGCGACGGGCCGGGAGGCCGAGGACCTGGCCGCCGCCCTGCGCACGCTGCTGCCGCCGGACACCATCGCCGAGTACCCGTCCTGGGAGACCCTGCCCCACGAGCGGCTCTCGCCCCGCTCGGACACCGTGGGCCGCCGCCTCGCCGTGCTGCGGCGCCTGGCTCATCCCCGCGAGGACGACCCGGAGACGGGCCCGGTCTCCGTCGTCGTCGCGCCGATCCGCTCCGTGCTCCAGCCGCAGGTCAAGGGGCTCGGCGAGCTGGAGCCCGTGGCGCTGGCCGGCGGGCAGAGCGCGGATATGGGGGAGGTCGTGGAAGCGCTGGCGGCCGCAGCGTACTCCCGGGTCGAACTGGTCGAGAAGCGCGGCGAGTTCGCCGTGCGCGGCGGAATCCTGGACGTCTTCCCGCCGACCGAGGAACACCCCCTTCGGGTGGAGTTCTGGGGCGACGAGGTCGAGGAGATCCGCTACTTCAAGATCGCCGACCAGCGGTCCCTGGAGGTCGCCGCGCACGGGCTGTGGGCCCCGCCCTGCCGCGAGCTGCTGCTGACCGACCAGGTGCGGGAGCGGGCCGCCGCGCTGGCGGAGGCCCACCCGGAGCTGGGTGAGCTGCTCGGCAAGATCGCGGAGGGCATCGCGGTCGAGGGCATGGAGTCCCTGGCCCCGGTCCTGGTCGACGACATGGAGCTGCTGCTCGACGTCCTGCCGCGGGACGCGATGGCGATCGTCTGCGACCCGGAGCGGGTCCGCACCAGGGCGGCCGACCTGGTCGCCACGAGCCAGGAGTTCCTCCAGGCGTCGTGGGCGGCTAGCGCGGGCGGCGGCGAGGCCCCCATCGACGTGGGCGCGGCCTCGCTGTGGGGCATCGCGGACGTCCGGGACCGGGCCCGCGAGCTGGACATGATGTGGTGGTCGATCTCGCCGTTCGCGGCCGACGCCGCCGACCACGACGACGACACCCTCCAGCTCTCCATGCACGCCCCCGAGGCGTACCGGGGCGACACCGCCCGTGCGCTCGCCGACACCAAGGGCTGGCTGGCCGACGGCTGGCGCACGGTGTACGTCACGGAGGGCCAGGGCCTCGCCACCCGTACGGTCGAGGTGCTGGGCGGCGAGGGCATCGCGGCCCGCCTCGACGCGGACCTGGCCGAGCTGACCCCGTCCCTGGTGCACGTCTCCTGCGGGGCCATCGAGCAGGGGTTCGTCGACCCGGCGCTGAAGCTCGCCGTGCTCACCGAGACGGACCTGACCGGTCAGCGCACCGCCACCAAGGACCTGGGCCGGATGCCGGCCCGCCGCCGCAAGACGATCGACCCCCTGACGCTGGAGGTCGGCGACTACATCGTCCACGAGCAGCACGGTGTGGGCCGGTACGTGGAGATGGTGCAGCGCACGGTCCAGGGCGCGACCCGCGAGTATCTGCTCGTCGAGTACGCCCCCGCCAAGCGCGGCCAGCCGGGTGACCGCCTCTACATCCCGACCGACCAGCTGGAGCAGGTCACCAAGTACGTCGGCGGCGAGGCCCCGACGCTGCACCGGCTCGGCGGCGCGGACTGGACGAAGACGAAGCAGCGGGCGAAGAAGGCGGTCAAGGAGATCGCCGCCGACCTGATCAAGCTCTACTCCGCCCGGATGGCGGCCCCCGGCCACGCCTTCGGCGCGGACACCCCCTGGCAGCGCGAGCTGGAGGACGCCTTCCCGTACGCGGAGACGCCCGACCAGCTGTCCACGATCGCCGAGGTCAAGGAGGACATGGAGAAGACGGTCCCGATGGACCGGCTGATCTGCGGCGACGTCGGCTACGGCAAGACGGAGATCGCGGTCCGGGCGGCGTTCAAGGCGGTCCAGGACGGCAAGCAGGTGGCGGTCCTGGTCCCCACGACCCTCCTGGTCCAGCAGCACTTCGGCACGTTCACCGAGCGCTACTCCCAGTTCCCGGTCAACGTCCGCGCCCTGAGCCGCTTCCAGTCGGACACCGAGTCCAAGGCCACCCTCGAAGGCCTCAGGGACGGGGCGGTCGACCTGGTCATCGGCACCCACCGCCTCTTCTCCTCCGAGACCAGGTTCAAGGACCTCGGCCTGGTCATCGTGGACGAGGAGCAGCGGTTCGGCGTCGAGCACAAGGAGCAGCTCAAGAAGCTCCGCGCCAACGTGGACGTGCTCACGATGTCCGCGACCCCCATCCCCCGTACGCTCGAGATGGCGGTCACCGGCATCCGCGAGATGTCCACGATCACCACCCCGCCGGAGGAGCGCCACCCGGTCCTCACCTTCGTCGGCCCGTACGAGGAGAAGCAGATCGGCGCGGCGGTCCGCCGTGAACTCCTGCGCGAGGGCCAGGTCTTCTACATCCACAACCGGGTCGAGTCCATCGACCGGGCCGCCGCCCGTCTCCGCGAGATCATCCCGGAGGCCAGGATCGCCACGGCCCACGGCCAGATGTCGGAGGCGTCCCTGGAACAGGTGGTGGTGGACTTCTGGGAGAAGAAGTTCGACGTCCTGGTCTCCACGACGATCGTCGAGTCCGGTATCGACATCTCCAACGCGAACACCCTGATCGTGGAGCGCGGCGACAACTTCGGCCTCTCCCAACTGCACCAGCTGCGCGGCCGGGTGGGCCGAGGCCGCGACCGGGGCTACGCCTACTTCCTCTACCCCCCCGAGAAGCCCCTGACGGAGACGGCCCACGAGCGCCTGGCCACCATCGCCCAGCACACGGAGATGGGCGCGGGCATGTACGTGGCGATGAAGGACCTGGAGATCCGCGGCGCGGGCAATCTGCTCGGCGGCGAGCAGTCCGGCCACATCGCGGGCGTCGGCTTCGACCTGTACGTCCGCATGGTCGGCGAGGCGGTCGCCGACTACCGGGCCCAGATGGAGGGCGGCGAGCAGGAGGAGCCCCCGCTGGAGGTCAAGATCGAGCTCCCGGTCGACGCCCACGTCCCGCACGACTACGCCCCCGGCGAGCGGCTGCGCCTCCAGGCCTACCGCTCGATCGCCGCGGCCTCCTCGGAGGACGACATCCGCGCGGTCCGCGAGGAGTTGACCGACCGCTACGGCCCCCTGCCCGAACCGGTAGAGAACCTCCTCCTGGTCGCCGGCCTGCGCATGCTGGCCCGCGCCTGCGGCGTCGGAGAGATCGTCCTCCAGGGCTCCAACATCCGCTTCGCGCCGGTGCAGTTGCGCGAGTCCCAGGAACTTCGCCTGAAGCGCCTGCACCCCAAGACGGTCATCAAGCCGGCCGCCCACCAGATCCTGGTCCCGCGCCCGACGACCGGAAGGATCGGCGGCAAGCCGGTCATCGGCCGCGAACTGCTGGCGTGGACCGGGGAGTTCCTGACGACGATCCTGGGGTCGTAGACCCGCGTACCGAGTGAACGACGGGCCCCGCCGGGCTGACCGGCGGGGCCCGATGCGTCTGGCCCCGGAGCCGCTACGGCGTCGCGGGCCGCTTGAACGCGGCTCGGTACTCCCCGGAAGGAGCGCACGCCCGGTTGCACCAGTCGGCGCTGCGGTTGGAGTCGCGGAGAACCGGGGGCCCGGGCGTCGACGGGGCCGCGTCGACGCCCGGGCGGAGCAAGGCCGTTGTCATCCCCCGGCGGCGGTCTCCCGGCTCGGCGGACCGAGCGCCTGGGCCGTCACCGGCCTGTCGGCACGGCGGGCGTCACTTCACCACGACGTTGTCCCCGGACGACGTCGACGCACCGGTGGTGGTGTTGCCGTAGTACGCCCAGCGCCACGTACCCGTCTTGGAGGCCTTCACGGTCGTCTTGAGCTTGCCCGAGCCGTCCGCGTACACCTTCTTGACCGTGCTGTAGGAGGCCGAGCCGGAAGGCTTGAACTGCAAGCTCACGTGGCGGCCACCGTAGTTGGCGTACTTCCTGGTCTCCCAGTTGGCCCGCGTGACCTTGCCGGTCACGGTGATGGTCCTGCCCTTGGCCACCGGTTCCGGTGAGGCGTCGACGGTCAGACGGGAGTTGCGCTGGACGTAGACCGTCATGCCCTTGTCGTCGACGTCGCCGCTGCCGTCCTTGAAACGCACCTCGGCCCCGACCCTCCAGGCCCCGGCCTCGCTGTTACGCATGTCCCACACGCTCGGGTCGAAGTACATCGTCTCGTTGATGTCACAGGCGCCGACCTGGTTGGGGCAGTCGTTCGTCTCGATCGAGTGCCACAGCTGCTCCTCCCCACTGTTGCGGTGGAGGAACACCAACCCCGGCGCCTTCCACGGCTTCGTGGTCGTCATCCGGAAGGAGGCGGGCACCGCGACCTCCTTCGTCGTCCCGATGACGATCGGCTTGCCGCCGTTCACCTGGACACGGCTGAACGAGGCCCCGCCCTCGGCCGCCCCGGCCGGCACCGCGGCCACCGCCGTGAACACCGCCGCCGCACCGCCGGCCACGACGGCTCTCCAGACCTGCTTCCCCACCTGATCTCCGATCTCCGTACGAATGGCGCCGAAGGATCGTCCCTCCGGCGCCTTACAGACGGCCGGCATCCATCCAGGGTTGTGCATCCCGCGCATCACGATGGGGCATCGGCCCTGCGGACGCGGCCGACCGGGGCGGCGGCGGCCGATGGAACGCCGTCCGGACGGTCCTGCGGACAACTCCGTGCTCGACCGGCCGAGGTCACTCGGCCGGGGCCAGCGCCTCCGCGATCTCCTCGTGCAGCCCCAGGGGCAGTCGCGTCCCCCACCGGTCCGCCGCCCCGGCCGCCAGTTCCCGGCTCCACCGCCAACTGTTCGCCGCCGCCGTGCGGAGGGCTGCCGGGGGCAGGGGCCCGGTGACCGTGGCGTACCGCTCGACGTCCGCCGGCGGCAGGTCCGCCTCCAGGGCGCGGCTCGGGGTGAGCCAGTGGGTGGTCGAACCGCGCAGCAGGCGGCAGAGCTTGAGCTGGAGCGGGGCGATCACGGCGTGCAGCAGGTTGTGGGCGCGGGCGTACTCGCCCCGGGCCTGGACGTGGGCCAGCATCAGGGTCCAGTTGGCCAGTTCGTCCGTGAGCTGCTGGGCGGTGGCCACCGGCTCCGGCGGGCGGAAGGCGGCCAGTTCGCGGGCGGCTGCCGTGAGGTCGCCGGTGCGGTCCAGCAGGACGGCCGCTTCGGGGCGGGGGAAGTGGACCTGCCCGCGCCAGGTGGGGATCTCCGCGATGCCGGGGCCGGTGGGCTCGACGTGGAACTCCCCCCGCATCAGGTCGTCGAAGACCACGGCGAGGATGCCGTACATGTTGGTGTACGCCAGTTTCAGCGGGGCCAGCCGCTCCACGAACTCCCGCCCGTCGAAGGCGTCGACGTCCTCCTCCCGTACGTAGAGGTAGGCGTCCAGGTCCGAGTGGGCGTCGGCCTCGCCGAGCGTCCACGAGCCGTAGAGGAGGACGCCCTCCACCCGTGGATCGGCCTCGGCCGTCGCGCGCAGCAGCTCGATGCGGCGGGCCAGTGCCGGGGCTTCGGCGGGCAGGGGTGTGCGGGCCTCACGGGCGTGGGCGGGCGGGGTGTGCGGCATGGCCGGGTCTCCTGAGTGGGGTGCGGGGGCATACGAACGAGGCCCGGCTGTCGACGCCGGGCTGCTTCCGGTCCCGGTGCGGGACCTCGTCCGTGGCTCAGGAGAAAACGCCCATGAGGGGCAGCCTAGGCCCTGTCGTCGAACTCCCGTCGCCCGGAGGGCGGCGACGGGAGTTCGACGACAGGGCCTCGGGGACGCCCGCGTCAGCTGTCGCGGCCTTTCTCCGGCGTGAAGATCAACGCCGTGAGTGACCGGAACGCCTCCTCCGGATCCCGGCCCTCCATCGCGTCGGCCAGGTTGCCGCTGAGCAGCAGCGTCGCGAAGCCGTGGGCCAGGGACCACGCGGCCACCCCCGCGAGGCGGTCGTCCTCGCCCCGGCCGGTCGGCGGGAGGTCCGCGACGCCCGCGCGCAGGGCCTCGGTCGCCCGGGCGCGGGCGGCCAGGAGGTCCGGGTCGTCGGTGCGGTGCAGGTCCGGCTGGAACATCACCTGGAAGTGCGCGGGGTGCGTCGCCGCGAACCGTACGTACGCCACGCCCCGCTCCCGGAGGTCCGGCGCTCCGGCCAGTGCGTCGGCGAACAGGGCGTAACCCTCGGCGGCCACGGCGGTCAGCAGGCCCGTGCGGTCCTTGAAGTGGTGCGCCGGCGCGGCGTGCGAGACGTCGGCCCGCCGGGCCAGGTCACGCAGGCTCAGGGCGCCGGGGCCGTTCGTCGCGATGACGTCGAGGGCGGCGTCCAGGATCACGCGCCGCAGGTCGCCGTGGTGGTAGGTGCGCTCGCGCTCGCTGCTCATGGCAGCACCCTACCCGGCATCTTGTCATTGACAAGTTCCATCGGCGCGCGCATGCTGGAGTCCTGATCTAGTCACTGGCAAGATTTGTGATTCCCGTTCGGGAAGGTGGAGATCATGACCGGAGAACCGGCCCGCGTGCGGCAGATGTGGCACCTCCTGGAGCCCCTGCACGCCGTTCTGTACTACGCCCCCGAGGCCTTCGAGGAGGCCGCCGCGCTGGGGTACGACACCGAGGAGCGCTGGGCGAGCTACTTCGCCTGGCGGGCGGCTCCGCTGGGGGCGGTGGGCGCCCGGGAGGCGGTGCGGACGTTCCACAGCTTCGCCCCGGCGATGGTGGAGCGTCACGTTCCGGGCGTCTGGGCGACCGCCGCCCCCGAGGCCGTGCTCGCGGCCCGACTGCGGGCGGTCGACCGGTCCTACCGGGCCCTGTTCGGGGACCGCGTGGAGGGACCGGAGTTCGCCGAGGCCGCCGCCCTGGCCCGCCGCGCGGCGCAGGCGGCGGGCCCGGGGACCCCCGGCGGCCTCGGGGCCGCCAACTCCGCGCTGCCCTGGCCCGACGCCCCGCACCTGGTGCTCTGGCAGGCGGCGACCGTTCTGCGCGAGCACCGGGGGGACGGGCACATCGCCGCCCTCGTCGGGGCCGGCCTCGACCCGGCCGAGTCGCTGGTCTCCTTCGCGGCGGTCGGCGCGGCGCCCCCGGAGGTGTTCGCGAGCCGGGAATGGGGCCCGGAGGAGTGGGGAGCGGCCCGGCGGCGGCTGCGGGAGCGCGGGCTGCTGACCGCGGACGGCACGGCCACGGACGAAGGGCGCGAGCTGCGCGCGAAGGTGGAGCTGCGTACCGACGAGGAGGCCGCCGGGCCGTGGCGGGCGCTGGGGGAGCAGGGGCGCGAGCGGCTGGTGGAGCTGCTGGGGGAGCCCTGGCTGGAGGTCATCGGGTCGGGGATGCTGCCCGCCGAGAACACCCTGGGCATCGGGAAGGTGTGACCGGGCCGGGGCGCTCCCGCTCCACCACCACCGCCCCGCCGCAGCAGACCACCCCCACCGAACCCGCGCGGGGCGTACCGCGTGCTGAAGCGCCGTCATGGAAACCCCTCCGGCGGGGAAGACGCCCATAGGATTCTCGGCGTTCGGCTCTCTCCCCGTCAGGACGGCTTCACGTGATAGCTCCCCGTACGCACCGCCGCCGTACGCACCGGGCGTCGGCCCTGCCCGCCGTCGGCGCTCTCGTCGCGGTCGCCCTGGTGGGCGGCTGCGGCCCCGACGGGTTGACGGGCGACGGCGGCGGAGCCGGTCCGAGCGGCGGGACCAAGGGCGGCGCGCGGTCCGCCGAGGGCTACGGCGCCAGCCCGTTGGACAACCCCGACGGTACGAAGCCGGGCCTGGCCCCCCTCACCACCGACGCGGACCGGGCCACCGCCCGGAAGATCATCGAGAAGGTGACCACCAAGGGGCGCGGCCCGAAGACCGGCTACGAGCGGAAGAAGTTCGGCTACGCCTGGAAGGACGGGATCGACGGCATCCCGCTCGCCCGCAACGGCTGCGACACCCGCAACGACCTGCTCGCCCGGGACGGCGAGGACATCGAGCACAAGGCGGGATCCGACTGCGTCGTCATGTCGATGACGCTCCAGGACCCCTACACCGGCGAGAGCATCGACTGGCGCAAGCAGCGGGCCGCCGAGGTGCAGATCGACCATGTGATGCCGCTGTCCTACAACTGGCAGATGGGCGCCGCCCGCTGGAACGAGGCCAAGCGCGAGCGGATCGCCAACGACCCGCTCAACCTCGTCCCGGTGGACGGCCCGGCCAACAACGCCAAACGGGACTCCGGCCCCGCCTCCTGGCTGCCGCCGTACAAGCCGATCCGCTGCTCCTACGCCGTACGGTTCGCCCAGGTCTCGCTGAAGTACGAACTCCCGGTCACGGCCGCCGACAAGCGGACCATGCTCACCCAGTGCGGCGGCTGAGCCGGCTGCCGGGCGGCAGCCACCGCAGCGGGGAGCGGGCGGATCTCAGACCTTGCCGCCGCAGATGACGTCGTAGGGCCGGCCGATCGCCATCATCAGCTGCATCGGCTCCGTGGTCGCCGCCGGGCACTCCTTCTTCTCCTTGACGAGGCCGAGGACCTTGAAGGCGTCCGCCCCGGCCGAGGCGCAGGCGATCTCCTCGGCCGTCGCCGAGATGCAGTCGCCCTCGACCAGCTGGCCGCCGCCGGCGCCCGCGTCGCCGGGGTGGTCGCCCGTCAGGTTGCGACCGCAGACCGTGTTGGTCGGGATGCCGCCGCCCTTCTTGCCGTCGCCGGAGCCGAAGACCCGGGAGACCTGGATGATCAGGTCCGTTCCGGCCGGGCACTGGATCGCGTCGGGCATGATGCTCGCGCTCTTGATCGCCAGCGCCTCGAAGGTCGCTCCCGACTCGTCGCAGTCGAAGGCGCGGTAGCCGTCCGGCTTGTTCTCCGGGTCGGGACCTCCGCAGTCACCGATCTCCCACGAGCCGCCCTTGCCGTCCGACGCGGACGAGGACGAGGGCGACTTGGAGTACTTGTTCGAGGAGTCGTCACCGAAGACCTTGAAGGCCCCGTAGCCCAGGCCGAGGATCACCGCGAGCACCACCAGGCTCTGGAGGCACCCGGCGGCTCTCCGGGGGCGGGGCGGTGCGGTGGCGGGCTGGGTCATGGTTCTGCTCCTCGACGAGTGGCGCCCCGGGTGCGAAGTCACGGGTACGAAGTCACGGGTGGGGACGCGGCATGAACACCTCATGGTTCCGGCCGGATCACGCCGGTCCGGGAGGGGCTCCGCCGAGGTCCTTGACCAGGAAGCGGGCCGGATCCGCGACCTCCTGCCGGACCCCGTCGGCGTCGAGGAACGCGTACCGGTCCAGGTAGCGGCAGCCGGTCTCGCGGTAGCCGATCCGCAGGTAGAGCGCGGCCGCCCGGCGGTTGTCGTCGTCCACGCCCAGGCCGATCAGGGCGTGATCGGCGGCACGGACCCGCTCCTCCGCCGCCTGGACCAGCGCCGTGCCGATGCCCCGGGAGCGCAGCCCCGGTGGCCAGATCCCGAGCCCGTTCAGCTCGGGGCAGCCCGGGAAACGGGCCTGGACCTCCGGGGCGGCGCAGCCCTGCCACAGGATCTGCGCCGACCCGACGGGTACGTCGTCGGCCCAGGCGGTCAGAAAGGTGTTGAGTCCCCGCTCCTGCCGGTCGAACCGGGCGGCGTGCCGCCGGGTCCGGCCGGGCGAGGGCAGGTGCCGCTCCAGGAGTCCGAGATCCGTCGCGCGGCAGGGCCGGATCAGTACGGGACCGACGCGGTCGGAGGGAGGTGTCGTCGTCATGCGGCGTGACGGTAGCCGGGCGGCGGCGCGGGCGCGCGGCCCCGGCGTGCGCCGTGGTGCCGAGACGATATTCGCTGGTCGGAGACGCTACGGCTGTTTAGGGTCGCGCGTATGGACCTGAACATCACCACTCTCGCCGAGCGTCCGGAGCTGGCCGACGCCCTCGACCGGATGCCGGACACCTGGCCGGAGTTCATGCTGGAGGACCTCGTCGGCTGGGCGAACTTCCCCCGGATCGCCGTCGAGTTCCCCCAGTACGTGCTGGTCGCCACCGACCCCGAGGGCGTCGTGGTCGCGCGCGCGTTCAGCGTGCCCTTCCTGCTGGACACCCCGGGGCGCGGCGAACTGCCCGTCGGCGGCTGGGACCAGGTGATGCTGTGGGCGTTCTCGGACCTGCGGCGCGGGAACACCCCCGACACGGTCAGCGCCATCGACATCACGGTGGCCACCGGCCATCTGGGCAAGGGGATATCGGGCCGGATGCTCGCCGCGCTGCGCGACAACGCGCGACGGCTCGGCTTCGGGCTGGTCGTCGCCCCGGTGCGGCCGAACGGCAAGCACCTGCGTTCCGGAGTGCCGATGGAGGAGTACGCCCGGCTGACCCGCCCCGAGGACGGCCTGCCGGAGGACCCCTGGCTGCGGGTCCACGCCCGGGCGGGCGGCAAGGTGGACTCGGTCGCCACGGTGTCGATGACGGTGAGCGGTTCGCTCGCGCGGTGGCGGGAGTGGACCGGGCTGCCGTTCGACACGGACGGTCCGGTGGAGGTCCCGGGGGCGCTCGTCCCGGTGCACTGCGCGCTCGCACACGGTTACGCGGTCTACGTCGAGCCCAACGTCTGGGTGCGGCACCAGCTGTGACGCCCGGGCCGGAAGATCCGGGCACGGTGCCGACCGCGATACCAGCCCGTCCGGGCACGGCTCCCGCGCACGCCCCCGCCCTCCTCGTCATCGACATGCAGAACGCCCTGGTGGCGATGGCGTACCGGGCGTCCGCCACCGTCGAGGCCATCGCCGGCCTCCAGGCGCGAGCCAGGGCCGCCGGCGCTCCGGTGATGTTCGCGCAGCAGGGGGACGAGGAGCTGGAGCCCGGGACCGGGGGCTGGCGGATCGTGCCCGAACTGGCCCCCGCCCCCGGTGAGACGGTCGTGCCCAAGGCGGCCCCGGACAGCTTCCTCGACACGGAACTGCACGCGGTCCTGCGCGCCCGGGGGGTCACCGAGGTCGTCGTCACCGGGTTCGCCACCGAGATCTGCGTCGAGTCCACCGCCCGGCAGGCGCTGAGCCGGGGGTACGACGTGGTGCTCGTCGCGGACGGCCACACCACGTCCGTCCGGCCGGGCCCCGGCCCGTACGCCGCACCGGAGGCGTCCGTCGCGCACCACAACGAGATCTACCGCAACCTCCGCTTCCCCGGCCGCCGGGTGCGCGTACTACCGGCGGCCGAGGTGGACTTCACGGGCGGAGCCCCGGCGCCGGCCGGGTGACGGGGGCCTGCGGGGCCGCGCGCCGGGCGAAGCGCAACGGTTGGGTACAACCCGGGGTCGGCCGGTCGGTGGAGGTGTATACGCTCACCCCACACGTCCGACATACGCGTCCCAGGAGCAGCACATGCACGGCTACGGCCCGACGCCGCAGCAGCAGACGACATCCCGGCCGTCCTCGGCGACGCTCACGGCGGTGCGCGTGATCCTCGTGACGGTGACCGTGCTGAGCTGCGGTCTGCTGGGCTGGGTGGCGATGCTGCGGCTCGCGATCGTCACCCGCAGGCCGCGGGACTGGTTCCTGCTCGCGGTCGTGATCGTCCTCAACGTCGCGCTGTTCGCCTTCATCATGGCCACCCCGGACGACCCCGACGCCATGTCGGACGCGTCGGTGCTGTTGATGCTGGTCTGGATCGTCGCCCTGCTGGCCGGGGTGATCACCTATTACCTGTACGCGGAGATCCGCCACTACGGCTCCCTCGGCTCCCCGGCCCCGTACACCGCTCCCGGGCACCCCGCACCGCTGCCGTACCAGCAGCACCCCGCACAGCAGCGGCACCGGAGTCACCACCAGCAGGGTCACCACCACCAGCAGGGTCAGCACCAGCAGCAGCACCCGCAGCCCAACCCGTACACCGTGCCGACCCCGCCGCCCACGCCCACCCCCGCACCCCAGCGCCTCGACCAGGTCCGCGCCGAGCTGGACGAGCTGAGCGACTACCTCCGCAAGGAGAACCGGGAGGGCGGGGGCCGGTGAGCGGGCGGATCATCGCCGACCGGTACGAACTGGCGACCATCCTCGGCCAGGGCGGCATGGGCCAGGTGTGGACGGCCTACGACCGGCGGCTGGACCGCCGCGTCGCCGTGAAGCTGCTCCGCCCGGACCGGGTCGCCGGGCCCTCCGGCAGCGACGCCGCGGACGAACTGCGCCGCCGGTTCGTCCGCGAGTGCCGGGTCACCGCGCAGGTCGACCACCCCGGCCTGGTCACCGTCCACGACGCGGGCAGGGAGGACGACGACCTCTACCTCGTCATGCAGTACATCGAGGGCGCCGACCTCGCCGACCACCTGGCCGAGCGGAACCCGTACCCCTGGCCGTGGGCCGTCGCGGTCGCCGCCCAGCTCTGCGCCGTCCTCTGCGCGGTGCACGCGGTGCCGATCGTCCACCGCGACCTCAAGCCCCGGAACGTGATGGTCCGGCCCGACGGCACCGTCACCGTTCTCGACCTCGGCGTCGCCTCCGTCCTCGACACGGACACCACCCGCCTCACCCACACCGGTTCACCCATCGGCTCCCCGGCCTACATGGCCCCCGAGCAGGCGATGGGCGGCGCGGTCGGCCCGTACACCGACCTGTACGCCCTCGGGGTGCTCCTGCACGAACTCCTCAGCGGTGACGTGCCGTTCGCCGGGTCCACCGCGCTCGGCGTGCTGCACCGCCACCTCTACGAGCCCCCGCTCCCCGTCCGGAAGACCCGCCCCGAGGTCCCCGTCGCGCTGGAGGCCCTCGTGCTGCGGCTCCTCGCCAAGGACCCCCAGGACCGGCCGGCCTCCGCCCAGGAGGTGTACGAGGCCCTCGCCCCGCTGCTGCCCAAGCACGGGACCCCCGCCGAGCCGCTCGACCCGACGCGTCCGTTCCTGCGCCCGCACGCCCCCTGGCCGGACCGGGCGGCCACCCCGGCCTCCGTGCCAGCGCCCGCCACCTTCGCCGCGATGCCCTCCTCCCTCGGCGCCCCGCCGTCCTTCACCCCGCCCCCGGCCGCCGCACCGACCCCCGCGCGCCCCGCCCACCTGCCGTCGAGCACCCCGCCGCCGCCCGCGCGGCCGGACGTCGCGCGGGCCGTGGACGAGGTCAAGAAGCTGCTCGGCGAGGGCCGGATCACCCAGGCCGTGGACGTCCTCGGCGCCACGCTCCCGGCGGCCGCCGCCGAGCACGGTGAGCACTCACCGGTCGTCCGCATCCTGCGCAAGCAGTACGCCGCGACCCTGATGGACGACGGGCAGTACCGCCGCGCCCTACCCGAGCTGCGCCGCCTCGCCGAGGACCGCGCCGCCGAAGCCGGCCGGACCGACGCCCAGGGGCTCCAGTTCCGCTACGACGCCGCCCAGTGCCTGGAACAGCTCGGCGAGGCCGGGGCCGCGCTGGTCGAGTACCGCGCGATCCTCCCGTACTACGAGAACGCCTACGGGCCGATCTCCTCCGACCCCGGCCGCGCACTCGACATCCGTCACCGCATCGGGCAACTGCTCCTGGCGGTCGGCGACCACACCGCGGGCCGGGCACAGCTCCAGGCCCTGCTGTACGACGCCGAGCGCACCTACGGGCCGCACCACCCGCTGCCGATGGACCTGCGCCGTCTGCTCAGCCACCAACGGGACGTCCGCGGGGGCTGACAGCGTCCCCGCACCGCCCCCACCGGAGCACATTCCCGGCCATCTCCCCGACCACATCCCCAACTCCTCCCGAATCGTTGGTCGAATCAGTGGCACCGGCCACCTCCACTGCCTAACATCGATCACCGCAAGGCTTTGTGCACTGATGCACAAACTCTCCCCGGGAGGCTCCTTTGCACCGCCGTCGTCGCACCGCGTTCGCCGTCCTCGCCGCGACACTCGTCGCCGCGCCACTCCTTTCGGCCTGCGGCAACCAGTCCCACCCCGGCGCCGCGGCCGTCGTGGGCGGCGAGCGGATCGAGGTGTCGACGGTCCAGGGCCGGGCCGCGGACGTCCGCAGCGCCCAGGAGAGCTCCCCGGAGGCCGTCCAGCTGGTGAACAAGTCGGGCCAGCTCAACCGCGCCAAACTGCACGGGTTGATCTTCGGCCGGATCCTCGACCGCGCCGCCGCCGACGCGGGGGTCACGGTCACCCGCAAGGAGATCCAGGAGATGCGGAAGGCCAGCGGAGCCCAGCAGGGCGGCGAGAAGCGGTTCGAGGCGATGATGCTCCAGCAGCGCTGGGTCGCCCCGGACCAGATCGACGCCGACATGCGCCAGGAGGTCCAGCTCCCGAAGCTGGCCGAGGCGCTCGGCGCGGACCTCGGCGCACCGGCCGGCCAGAAGGTCGTCGGCGAGGCCCTCACCAAGGCGTCGAAGGCCCTCGACATCGACGTCAACCCGCGCTTCGGCACCTGGGACGACCAGAAGATGCAGCTCGGCAACTACAGCGCGCCCTGGATCACCCAGGTCACCGAGTTCGCACCGAAGGAATCCCCGGCCGGCGCCTGAGCCGACGGGCGCCCGAAGCGACGGGCGCCCGAAGCGACGGGCGCCAGAACCCTCGGGCGTCAGAACCGGCGGACCGGGGGCCCCTGGGCCGGGGGTAGGTTCGCAGGGTGAACGCCGAAGCCCCCGACGCCCCCGTCGAGACCCCCGCCGACCCCGGCCGCATCGTCCTGCTCACCGCCAGCCACCGGGTCGCGCCCGGCCTGCTCTCCTGGCCGGCCTGGCAGACGCTGCACGCGGCCGACCGGGTCCTCGTCGCCGGCCCGGACCACCCGCAGCTCCCCTACCTCCGCGAGGCGGGCGTAGACGTCGAGCACGCCACGCCCTCCGCCGACGAACTGGTCGCCGACTGCGCGGGCGGCCGGACCGTCGTCGTCCTGGTCGGCGGCGAGGGCGACAGCCGCCTGACGGACGGCCTGGCCCGGCTCGGCGGCTCGGGCCGGGTGGCCATGCCGGACCTGGAACTGCTCCCCGGCTCCTACGACCTGCCCGGGGCCCGCCTGCTGGACCTGGTCCAGATCATGGACCGGATCCGCCGCGAGTGCGTCTGGACCTCAAGGAAGACGCACCGGGGCCTCGCCAAGTACGCCATCGAGGAGGCGTACGAACTGGTCGAGGCGATCGAGGACGGCGACCGGGACGAACTGCGCGAGGAGCTCGGCGACGTCCTGCTCCAGGTCGTCTTCCACGCCAGGATCGCCGAGGAGGATGCCGAGGAGCCCTTCGCCATCGACGACGTCGCGGGCGGCCTCGTCGAGAAGCTGATCCACCGCCACCCGCACGTCTTCGGCGACGAGAGCGCCGAGACCCCCGAGGACGTCCACGCGCACTGGCTGCGCACCAAGGCGATCGAGAAGCAGCGGACCTCGGTCACCGAAGGCGTCCCCCTGGGCCAGCCCGGCCTGGCCCTCGCCGCGAAGCTCGCGAGCCGCGTCCGTACGGCGGACCTCGACGTCCCCCTCCCCACCGGCGACACCATCGGCTACGAACTGCTCGCCCTCGCCGTATCCGCCGAGGCGAACGGAACCGACCCGGAGGCCGCCCTGCGCGCGGCGGCCCGCGCCTACCGCGACGCGATCCTGGCGGCGGAGGGGGACGCGGGTTAGTACGCTGACATCAGCGGCTGCACGAGGGGCGGGGGACGGGCGTGGACAGCGAACTGGAAGCGCTGGCAGATGAGTTGACCGCGGTGGTGATGAGCCGCGAGCCGGATCCCCTCGAAGCGGTGAAGGCGTGCTTGCGACGGCGTCCCATCCGCTTCCAGGCGGCACGTCTGGACAGGATGCACGCCATGTACCACGGCCGCATTCCGGGAGGCCAGGACGGTGCCCGAGGCGTGCTGCTGGCCATCCTGAGCGACGTGAGACGGGTCAACCCCGCCGGGTTCGCGAAGCTGAACGCGGGGGCCGCGGCCTTCATGCGGCCCAGCACCCCGACGAACACGCGGAAGCGCCCCTCCCCGGTCGCGCGGAAGTCCCCCTCCCCGGTCGCGCGGAAGAACGCCTTCCAGGCCGCGAGGGAGAGCACCCCCACGGCGGTCGTCGCTTCTACGGCAGAGGCCTCGGCGCGCGCCGCGCACAACACCGTTTCCGGGGGCGTCCTGCACGGCCCGGTCGTCCAGGCAGGCGCGGTCACCGGCGGCGTGCACACCTACTACACGCAACCTCCGCACCCACCCGCGCCGCCGGTCTCCGCGTGGCTCCGGCTGGACGCGGCCGACCCGATCGGCCTCGGCGTGTGGAGGCCCCGGAGCCTGCCCGGCGAGCCGTTGCTGCCGCCCTACGTGGCACGCCACTGCGACCGCGAGCTGGACGAACGGGTCCGTGAGGCGGCCAGGTCGGGCGGTCTCGTGGTGGTGACGGGCGCGCCGCTCTCGGGCAAGACCAGGACGCTGTGGGCCGCCCTGTCCACCAATCTGCCGGGGGCGACGCGGGTCCTCGCCCCGGAGCACGGGACGGACCTGCGGGGGCTCCCGGCGCTGGTGCGCGGGCGGACCGAGGAGAGCCACATTTTGTGGCTGGACCGCCTGGAGGGTCATCTCGGCGAACACGGACTGACCCCGGCCGTCCTCGCCGAGCTCGTCCGGCTGCGCGTGCCCGTCCTCGCCACGATGGACGACGAGGCGTACGACGCCCGCCGCTTCGGTACGTCGGACCGCGCCCGGGTGCTCGACGGGATCGAGCCCGTCGAACTGAACCGGGTGTGGAGCGACCGTGAGATGCGGCACCTCGACGCCCTGGACGGGGACTCCCGCCTGCGGGACCCCGGCCTCCGCCGCGGTGCGCACACCGTGCCCGCGTACCTGGCCGTCGGGCCCGACCTGGTCGAGGAGTGGCGGCGGGCGGGCAGGCTGGGCCGCCACCCGCGCGGCCACCTCCTGGTGCGCGCCGCGGTCGACCTGACCCTGTGCGGAGTGCCCGTCGGCGGGATCACCGGCGACCTGCTCCACACGGTCGAGGGTTGCTACTCACGCGAGCTCGCGGCGGCGTCCCGGGTGGAGTTGTTCGACGACGGGCTCGCCTGGGCCGTCGCGCCTCGGCACGGGGTGAGCGGGCTTCTGCAACCCGGAGAGGAGGAGGACACGTGGGACGTCTTCGGCGCCCTGCCCGCCGACGCGGTCGACCGGGCGGACCACCCGCCGGTTCCGCTCTCCATGTGGACGATTGCTCTCACGGCGACGAGGTCGGAGGACGTGCGTGCGACGATTCGCTCGAACGCCCATGCGCACCTGGCGGACCGGGCCGAGAACGAACCGGAGGCTGCGTACGTCCTCGGCCAGGTCAACGGCTTGACCGGGGAGATAGGACCCGCCGAGTTCTGGCACCGCAAGGCGGCGGACGCGGGGCACATCGATTCGGCGGCGATCATGGGGCAGACGCTGATCACGCACAGCCCGGCCGAGGCGATCCGGTACCTGGAGACAGCCGCGGAGGGCGGCCTGGTCAAGGCGCAGTTCCTGCTGGGCATGGTGCTGGCCGATCGGGCGCAGCACTGGGTGGCCCGGGCGGCCGACAAGGGGTACCGCCCCGCGCGGCAGGCCCTCCCCGCACTGCGCGCAGCCGCCGGGACCCCGCCCGATAACGTCGAGGCGTGAACGACAGCCCCGCCCCCCGCACCCCCGAGCCCTCCGCCTGCCCCCATAGCGGGGCCACCCCGGCCGCCCCCGAACTCTTCACCTGGGAGTTCGCCACCGACCCCTACCCCGCCTACGCCTGGCTCCGAGAGCACCGCCCCGTGCACCGCACCGCGCTGCCCAGCGGGGTCGAGGCCTGGCTCGTGACCCGGTACGGGGACGCCAAGGAGGCGCTCGCCGACGCGCGGCTCTCCAAGAACCCGGCCAACCACGCCGAGTCGCCGCACGCCAAGGGGAAGACGGGGATCCCGGGGGAGCGCAAGGCGGAGCTGATGACGCATCTGCTCAATATCGACCCGCCGGACCACACCCGGCTGCGCCGGCTCGTGTCCAAGGCGTTCACCCCGCGCCGGGTCGCGGAGTTCGCGCCCCGCGTGCAGGAGCTGACGGACCGGCTCATCGACGACTTCGTGGAGAAGGGGAACGCCGACCTCATCCACGACTTCGCCTTCCCGCTCCCCATCTACGCCATCTGCGACCTGCTCGGCGTCCCCGAGGAGGACCAGGACGACTTCCGGGACTGGGCGGGCATGATGATCCGGCACGGCGGCGGGCCGCGCGGCGGGGTCGCCCGGTCGGTGAAGAAGATGCGCGGCTACCTCGCCGAACTCATCCACCGCAAGAGGGAGAACCCGGGCGACGACCTGATCTCCGGGCTGATCCGGGCCAGCGACCACGGCGAGCACCTCACCGAGAACGAGGCGGCGGCGATGGCGTTCATCCTTCTCTTCGCCGGGTTCGAGACGACGGTCAACCTCATCGGGAACGGGACCTACGCGCTCCTGCGCCACCCCGAGCAGCGCGCCCGGCTGGAGGCCTCCCTGGCGGCGGGGGAGGACGCGCTGCTGGCCACCGGCATCGAGGAGCTGCTCCGGTACGACGGACCGGTCGAGATGGCGACCTGGCGGTACGCCACCGAGCCGCTGACCCTGGGCGGCGAGGAGATCGCCGCCGGGGACCCCGTACTCGTGGTGCTGGCGGCGGCCGACCGCGACCCGGAGCGGTTCACGGATCCGGACACCCTGGACCTTGCACGGCGTGACAATCAGCACCTCGGCTACGGGCACGGCATCCACTACTGCCTGGGGGCGCCGCTGGCCCGGCTGGAGGGGCAGACCGCACTGACCACCCTGTTGAGGCGCCTTCCTGACCTGCGACTTGCGGGAGAACCTGGCGATTTGCGCTGGCGCGGCGGACTCATCATGCGTGGACTGCGCACCCTTCCGGTCGAGTTCGAACCGGATAGTCGATCCGGAAAAAGTGACACAGCGTCAACTCCGTGACTTGCACGTGATCTGCGCTGCATCGACTTGTGACACACGTTCGAGTCCCGCTAGGTTCACGGTTCGACGCGTCGGTCGCACCTTGCTCACGCGTCACTTGGGCGCCGAAGCAGGCACGGAATCCGCTGTGCGGCGCTCAGGCCACTCGCTTGTCAGTCGCACGGAAGGCATACCCATGGGCTCCGCGAACGGCAGACACCGCCGCCCTCGTCAGGCACCCGCCATCATCGTCGCCGCGGGCGTGACGGGATCGGCCATCGCCATCCCGCTGCTCGGCGCCGGAGGCGCGCACGCGGCCGAGGCCACCACCTGGGACCGGGTCGCCGAGTGCGAGAGCGGCGGCATGTGGAGCGCCGATCTCGGCAACGGCTACTACGGCGGGCTCCAGTTCTCGCAGGAGACCTGGTCGGCGTACGGCGGCACGGCGTTCGCGCCCCGCGCCGACCTCGCCAGCCGCTCGCAGCAGATCTCCGTCGCCGAGAAGGTCCTGGACGACCAGGGCCCGAAGGCTTGGCCCAGCTGTGCGGTGATCTCCGGCCTCGCGGTGGGCGGCGGTCTGCCCGGCGTCGACCCGGGCGCCTCGCCGTCCGCGGATCCGTCCGCCGATCCGTCGGCGGACCCCTCGGCCGACCCGACCTCCACCCCGGCCGACGAAGCGGACGCAACCGGTGAATCGCGCGAAGCGGGCAAGAGGGAGAAGGGTGATGAGGCGGACAAGGGCGGTAGAGGTGGCGCGGAGAAGGGGAGCGGGACTCCCGACTCCTCGGTGACGCCCTCCGCCCCGCCCGCCTCCGACGCCCCCGACGCCTCGGACCCCTCCACCGCCCCCGACGCCTCGGCGGACGAGGACGGCCAGGGGGGCAAGCACCGGGGCGCCCCGCGCCCGAGGAGGTCGACGCGGACCGGAAGGACGACCCCCGTGAGTCCGGCCGGCACGCCTCGCGCGGCGAAGGCGGCGCGCGGGACGGTGGCGCGGCGGCCGCCGACGGGTACACCGTGCGGCCCGGGGACAACCTCTGGGCGATCGCCGACGCCCAGGAGATCCCCGGCGGCTGGACCGGCCTGTACGAGACGAACAAGGGCCTCCTGGGTGCCGACCCGGACCTGATCCTGCCCGGCCAGAACCTGGATCTGGGCCTGGATCAGGATGCGGGCAAGGGTGTGGACCGGGCCGCCCCGGAGGGTGCCGAGACGGCCGCCGAGGCTCCCGCCGCCAACTGATCGAACCCGGCGAAACACCCCGAAAATCGGGGCAGTTAAGAGACCTATGTCCACTTTTGTGTAAGTGAGACATGGGTCTCTTTGCTTCAACTGGTGCTTTTCGACCGGCCGGTCCGGGCGTATCGCCTCCCACCTGCGGAAACGGCCCACCGGCTACGGCGAGTTCGGGCCGAATGCCCCCTATGTCCGTCTTTGAATGTCGGGGTTGCCTGTGTTTACGGTCGGAACCGCTCGCACCGCGGGCCCCGTCGACCGTCACGCCGAATCCTGCCGTCGGTCGAAGGGAACAGACGCGTAAGCGCCGTAGGCAGGAGCGGGGGACCCAGGTAAGCCGCCGGGTCCGGACGCCTCGTCGAACCGACGGGGACGTACGGGACCGGCTAGGGGTGAAGTCGCGAGCAGCACCGCGCGACCGGGCAACTCATCAGCCCGAACCCGACAGCTCACCTCGTAGGCGTCGGTGAGGAGATTCGTTCCATGCTGCTGAACAGCAAGGGCAAGCACCGCCGCCCGTCCAAGGCCACCCGTATCGCCACCCTCGCGGGTGTCACCGGTGCCGCCGTCGCCATCCCGCTGATGGGCGCGACCAACGCTTCCGCCGCCTCCGTCGAGACCTGGGACGCCGTCGCCCAGTGCGAGTCCGGCGGCAACTGGTCCATCAACACCGGCAACGGCTACTACGGCGGACTGCAGTTCTCGCAGTCCAGCTGGGCCGCCGCCGGCGGTACGCAGTACGCCTCCCGTGCAGACCTGGCCTCCAAGGACCAGCAGATCGCCACCGCCGAGAAGCTCCTCGACCTCCAGGGCCCGGGTGCCTGGGCCTGCGCCGGCGCCGGCGGCCTCACCAACGACGGTGTGGACCCGGGCGTGAACACCGGCTCCGGCTCCGGCGAGAGCAAGCCCGAGCAGGCGCAGCCCGAGCGTCAGGCCGAGCAGCCCACCACGCGCTCCGAGCAGCGCGAGGCCCCCAAGGCCGAGAGCGAGAAGGCCGAGAGCAAGAAGACCGTCACCACCCCGACCGGCGAGAAGGTCCAGAAGGGCGACGGCGAGTACAAGGTCAAGACCGGCGACACCCTGAGCACCATCGCCGACGCGGAGGACGTCAAGGGCGGCTGGAGCAAGATCTTCAAGCTCAACGACGACATCGTCAAGGACGCCGACCTGATCTTCCCGGGTCAGCAGCTCCACCTGAAGTAATCGCCGTCTCTCCTCCCCGGAGGAGAAGCGTCCGGCGGCACTTCTCCTCGCACGGCTCCCCGGCCCGGCGCGCTCGTCCCCCCAGCGCGCCGGGCCGGGTTCTTCTTGGGCGGCGGGCGCCGAAGGCCCGCATGCGTTCACCTCTTGTCGTTACCACTCAGTAGATTTCTAGAGTTTTGTCCCATGATGCAGGCCCTTGGGACCTTTTTCGTCCCAGGACGCGGGCGGTCGGCCGACCGACGCGGCCGGGCCCGATAGGCTCGTGCCGCAGGGCCACAGTGACCCCGCACAACCAGTGTCAGATCCCAGAAGGAGATGCCTCGTGCCGTCCATCGACGTCGTCGTAGCCAGGGAAATCCTCGACTCCCGGGGCAACCCCACGGTCGAGGTCGAGGTTGGCCTCGACGACGGCAGCACGGGCCGTGCTGCTGTTCCGTCCGGTGCCTCCACCGGTGCGTTCGAGGCCATCGAGCTTCGCGACGGTGACCCCAACCGCTACATGGGCAAGGGCGTCGAGAAGGCCGTCCTCGCCGTCATCGAGCAGATCGGCCCGGAGCTCGTCGGGTACGACGCCACCGAGCAGCGCCTCATCGACCAGGCGATGTTCGACCTCGACGCCACCGAGAACAAGGCGTCGCTCGGTGCGAACGCCATCCTCGGCGTCTCGCTGGCCGTCGCGCACGCCGCCTCCGAGGCGTCCGACCTGCCGCTCTTCCGCTACCTCGGCGGCCCGAACGCGCACCTGCTGCCCGTTCCGATGATGAACATCCTGAACGGCGGCTCGCACGCCGACTCCAACGTGGACGTCCAGGAGTTCATGATCGCCCCGATCGGCGCGGAGTCCTTCTCCGAGGCCCTGCGCTGGGGCGCGGAGGTCTACCACACGCTGAAGAAGGTCCTCAAGACCAAGGGCCTGTCCACCGGACTCGGCGACGAGGGCGGCTTCGCCCCGAACCTGGAGTCCAACCGCGCCGCCCTGGACCTCATCGTCGAGGCCATCAAGGAGGCCGGTTACGTCCCGGGCCGCGACATCGCGCTCGCGCTCGACGTCGCCGCGTCCGAGTTCTACAAGGACGGCGTCTACGAGTTCGAGGGCAAGTCCCGCTCGGCCGCCGAGATGACCGAGTACTACGAGGAGCTCGTCTCCGCGTACCCGCTGGTCTCCATCGAGGACCCGCTGTACGAGGACGACTGGGCCGGCTGGAAGGTCATCACCGACCGCATCGGCGCCAAGGTGCAGATCGTCGGCGACGACCTCTTCGTCACCAACCCCGAGCGTCTGGCCCGCGGCATCGAGGAGGGCTCCGCCAACGCCCTGCTCGTGAAGGTCAACCAGATCGGTTCGCTGACCGAGACCCTGGACGCCGTCGAGCTGGCCCAGCGCAACGGCTTCAAGTGCATGATGTCGCACCGCTCCGGCGAGACCGAGGACGTCACCATCGCCGACCTCGCCGTCGCCGTGAACTGCGGCCAGATCAAGACCGGCGCCCCGGCCCGCTCGGACCGCGTCGCCAAGTACAACCAGCTGCTGCGCATCGAGGAGATCCTCGACGACGCCGCGGTGTACGCGGGCCGTTCCGCCTTCCCGCGCTTCAAGGGCTGACCCGTAGCGTCAAGACGGTAGCCTCCGTCCGTCCCCGCACCCGGTCCCGTACCGTGTGCGGGGACGGACGTGCGTGATGGGGAGGCGGGAGACATGGCCGGCAAGGACCGCGACCGGTTCTCCACCGCGACCAGGCTGCGCCTGCTCGGCGAGCAGACCGCGGCCCGCGTGTACCGATCCCAGAACCGCCGGCAGGCCCGCCGCTCCCGGCTCACCGGCCGGGCCGCGTTCCTGGCGCTGGTGGTCTGCTCCATGGTGGTGGCGCTCGCCTACCCGATGCGGCAGTACGTCTCCCAGCGCGACGAGATCGCCGAGCAGGAGCGGCTCTCGCAGCAGGCGGAGCGGCGCACCGAGGAGCTGCGGGACGAGAAGGCGCGGCTCCAGGACGACGCGTACATCATGCGGCTGGCCCGCCAGCACCTCCACTACGTCCTCCCCGGGGAGATCGGCTACACCGTGTCCGACCCCGACGCGGCCCGGGACCGCCGCGGCGAGTCGGGTGCGAGCGACCGGCCGTGGCACTCGAACCTCTGGGACGGCGTGGACAGCGCCGACCGCGACGACGACCGCGACTGACACCGACCCCGTACGTTCTTCCGTACGTCCACCTCCACGAGCTTCCGAGCAGAACCAAGGCAGGCATGGAAACGCCCCCTCCGCAGACCGAGTCCACCAAGCCCACCGACGCGGACATCGCCGCGTTCGAGCAGCAGCTCGGCCGCCCGCCGCGCGGTCTGCGCGCCATCGCGCACCGCTGCCCGTGCGGCAACCCGGACGTGGTGGAGACCCAGCCCCGTCTGGAGGACGGCACGCCGTTCCCGACGACGTACTACCTGACCTGCCCCCGGGCGGCCTCGGCGATCGGCACGCTGGAGGCCAACGGGGTCATGAAGGAGATGACGGCCCGTCTGGAGACCGATCCGGAGCTGGCCGACGCCTACCGGGCCGCGCACGAGGACTACATCACCCGCCGCGACGCCATCGAGGTCCTGGAGGGCTTCCCGAGCGCGGGCGGCATGCCGGACCGGGTGAAGTGCCTGCACGTCCTGGTCGGCCACTCGCTGGCCGCCGGCCCCGGGGTGAACCCGCTGGGCGACGAGGCCATCGCGATGCTGCCCGAGTGGTGGGCCAAGGGCCCCTGCGTCACGCCCTGCGCGACGCCGGACGAGGGCGAGGGCTGGACGGTGGACGAGGGCGACGGAGGCCACTTCGCCTTCCGCCCCCTCGACGGCCCCGCCGACGGGCCGGGCGCATGACCCGGGTCGCCGCCGTCGACTGCGGCACGAACTCCATCCGGCTCCTCGTCGCCGACGTGGACCCCGCCACCGGCTCCTTCACCGAGCTGGACCGGCGCATGACCATCGTCCGCCTCGGCCAGGGCGTGGACAGGACCGGCCGGCTCGCCCCCGAGGCGCTGGAGCGGACGTTCGCCGCCTGCCGTGAGTACGCGGCGGTCATCGAGGAGCTGGGCGCGACCCGGATCCGCTTCGTCGCCACCTCCGCCTCCCGGGACGCCGAGAACAGCGCCGACTTCGTGGCCGGGGTCCGGGACATCCTCGGCGTCGAGCCCGAGGTGATCACCGGCGACCAGGAGGCGCAGCTCTCCTTCGACGGGGCCACCAAGGAGCTGGTGGGCAGCGACCACCTGGAGAAGCCGTATCTGGTCGTCGACATCGGCGGAGGCTCCACGGAGTTCGTCCTCGGTTCGGACCGGGTGGAGGCGGCCCGGTCCGTCGACATCGGCTGCGTACGGATGACGGAGCGTCATCTGATCGTGGACGGGGCCGTCATGGACCCGCCCAGCCACGAGCGGGCCGCGGCGATCCGCGCGGACGTCGACGCCGCACTGGACCTCGCCGGGCAGACCGTGGAGCTCAAGGGGGCCGGTACCCTCGTCGGTCTGGCGGGCACCGTCACGACGATCGCCGGAATCGCGCTGGAACTGCCGGCGTACGACTCCGGGGCCATCCACCACTCACGGGTCACCCGGGGCCAGGTCCGCGCGATCACCGAGCACCTGCTCCGCTCCACCCACGAGGAGCGCGCCGCGATCCCCGTGATGCACCCGGGCCGGGTCGACGTGATCGGCGCGGGGGCGCTCGTCCTGCTCGCCGTGATGGAGCGGACGGGAGCCCACGAGGTCGTCGTCAGCGAGCACGACATCCTCGACGGCATCGCCTGGAGCGCCGCGTAGCCCTGCGGTCAGCCCCTCCCGCCGCCCGCTCAATCGCATCGCCACCTGCACCGTTGAGCCCCGGACCGGCTCCTCCGGGCCGTCCGGGGGCCCCTCCGAGGGCGCGCCGCCGGAAACTTCGTGAACTTCTTCACAAGGAATGGGGCCCTGTTGGTCGTGGTTGGGGCCCATCAGGCCGGAACTGGTCGCCCGGGAGGGTATGCGGAAGTGTCGCGCACGCGTTCCGGGAGCGTTGCGGCCGTATGAAGGGGAGGGGTGGTCCACCCGCTCCGGAGGGTCAATGGCCAGCTCACAGGTGGTGAACAACGTTTCCCGTGGTGCTGTGGTTCCCTTTCGTGCCCATGACCTGGGTCACGTGGGCGGCGAAGTGTAGCAGAGGGTCGCCCAATCCTTGTGAAGGGGCTCACGAGCACCCCCCTGGGGAGGGGTGGATACTCGATGGCATGAGCACCACGGAGCGTCCCAGGATCCTCGTTGTAGGCGGTGGGTACGTAGGCCTGTACGCAGCTCGTCGCATTCTGAAGAAGATGCGATACGGAGAGGCGACCGTCACGGTCGTCGACCCGCGGTCGTACATGACGTACCAGCCCTTCCTCCCCGAAGCTGCCGCAGGCAGCATCTCGCCTCGGCATGTCGTCGTCCCGCTGCGACGCGTGCTGCCCAAGGCTGAGGTTCTCACCGGTCGTGTCACGACCATCGACCAGGACCGCAAGGTCGCCACGGTCGCGCCGCTCGTCGGCGAGGCCTACGAGCTGCCCTTCGACTACCTGGTCATCGCGATGGGCGCGATCTCCCGTACCTTCCCGATCCCCGGCCTCGCCGAGCAGGGCATCGGCATGAAGGGCGTCGAGGAGGCCATCGGCCTGCGCAACCACGTGCTGGAGCAGCTGGACAAGGCTGACTCCACCACCGACGAGGACGTCCGCCGCAAGGCGCTGACGTTCGTCTTCGTGGGCGGCGGTTTCGCCGGCGCGGAGACCATCGGCGAGGTCGAGGACATGGCCCGCGACGCGGCGAAGTACTACACGAACGTGAAGCGCGAGGACATGCGCTTCATCCTCGTCGACGCCGCCGACAAGATCCTTCCCGAGGTCGGCCCGAAGCTGGGCACCTATGGCAAGGAGCACCTGGAGAGCCGCGGCGTGGAGATCTACCTCTCCACCTCGATGGACTCCTGCGTCGACGGCCGCGTGGTGCTGAAGAACGGCCTGGAGGTCGACTCCAGCACCATCGTGTGGACCGCCGGTGTGAAGCCGAACCCGGCGCTGGCGCGCTTCGGCCTGCCGCTCGGCCCCCGCGGCCACGTGGACACCTCGGAGAAGCTCCAGGTGCAGGGCACCGACTACATCTGGGCCGCGGGCGACAACGCCCAGGTGCCGGACATGGTCGGCCGCCGCGCCGGCAACCCGAACGCCTGGTGCCCGCCCAACGCCCAGCACGCGCTGCGTCAGGCGAAGGTCCTCGGCGACAACGTGATCTCCGGTATGCGGGGCTTCCCGCAGAAGGAGTACAGCCACGCCAACAAGGGTGCGGTCGCCGGTCTCGGCCTGCACAAGGGCGTCGCGATGATCGTCATGGGCAAGGTGAAGATCAAGCTCAAGGGCCGTCTCGCCTGGTACATGCACCGCGGCTACCACGGCATGGCCATGCCGACCTGGAACCGCAAGATCCGGATCTTCGCCGACTGGACGCTGGCGATGTTCCTCAAGCGCGAGGTCGTCTCGCTCGGTGCCATGGAGACGCCGCGCGAGGAGTTCTACGAGGCCGCCAAGCCGGCCCCGGCTCCGGCCGCCGCCAAGTCCGAGGGCGAGAAGGCCAAGGCCTCCTGACCCCCCGGTGAAGCGCTCCGCGGGGAGCGCGCCGTACGACGCCCGAAGGGGCCGTCCGCCATCCGTGGTGCGGACGGCCCCTTCGGCGTATCCGGGCGGGGGCGTGACCCGCGCCGGACGGCGGGCCGTGGCCTGTTCCCGCCCATGTGAATGGCGAATACACGCGTTTTGCCGTTTCGTTGCCCGGTAGCGGGATGACGGAGCGTGCGAGGACAGTTGACGCAGGTGTACCTCGCCACGCCACAGGGGTGTCGCGGCGGGGCTACGAGCATGTCTGTTCGCCTTGCTCGTCGTGCTTGTCGTGCTTGTCGGGAAACACCACGGAGGTGTGCGCCATGGCAGACGCCGCGTCGCGGCTGACCGCTCTTGCCGAGGAGTTGCTCTCGGAACCCCTGCCGGTCCGTATCCGGGCCTGGGACGGTAGCGAGTCGGGGCCGCCCGGGGCCCCGGTCCTCGTGATCCGCCACCGCCGCGCCCTGCGGCGGCTCCTGTGGAAGCCGGGCGAACTGGGCATGGCCCGCGCCTGGGTGGCGGGGGAGATCGACATCGAGGGCGACCTGTACGAAGCGCTCGGCCATCTGGCCGGGCTGCTCTGGGACCGGGGCGCCGACGCCAAGGACTCCGTCCACCCGGTCCGCGACCCCAAGGTCCGCGCCTTCGCCCGGGGCCTCCTCGACCTCGCCGGCCCCTGGCCGCCCCCGGCCCCGCCCAAGGAGGAGGTGCGCCGCCGCACCGGCCCGCTGCACACCAGACGCCGCGACAAAGAGGCCATCAGCCACCACTACGACGTCGGGAACGACTTCTACGCCCTGGTGCTCGGCCCCTCCATGGTCTACTCCTGCGCCTACTGGCAGGACGGGGGAACCCTGGAGGAAGCCCAGCGCGACAAGCTCGACCTGGTCTGCCGCAAGCTCGGCCTGAAGGAGGGCGACCGGCTCCTGGACGTCGGCTGCGGCTGGGGCTCCCTGGCCATCCACGCCGCCCGTGCGTACGGGGCGCAGGTCACCGGCGTCACCCTCTCCCAGGAGCAGGCCGCCCATGCCCGCAAGCGCATCGCCGAGGAGGGTCTGACCGACCGGATCGAGATCCGGGTCCAGGACTACCGGGACGTCCGCGACGGCCCGTACGACGCGATCTCCTCGATCGGCATGGCCGAGCACGTCGGATCGGTCCGCTACCGGGAGTACGCGGACGATCTCTACGCCCTCCTGAAGCCCGGCGGACGCCTCCTGAACCACCAGATCGCCCGCCGCCCCGAGAAGGACGAGGACGCCTACCGCATCGACGCGTTCATCGACGCCTACGTCTTCCCCGACGGCGAACTGGCCCCGCTCGGCCGCACCCTGACCATCCTGGAGGAGGCCGGCTTCGAGGCCCGGGACGTTGAGACGCTGCGCGAGCACTACGCGCTGACCCTGCGCCGGTGGGTGGCCAACCTGGAGCGGCACTGGGAGCGGGCGGTACGCGCCACCTCCCCGGGCCGGGCCAGGGTCTGGCGGCTGTACATGGCCGCCTCGGCCCTCTCCTTCGAGCGCAACAAGATCGGCGTCAACCAGATCCTCGCGGTGCGCCCGCTGGACGGCGGCGGCTCCCGGATGCCGCTGCGCGCCCGCACCTGGACGGAGTCCGCGGAGGACGGGGAGGCCTGACCCGTACCCGTAACGCGTACCTGTACCCGTCTCGTACGGCAACGGGCGAGGGGCCGGTGCACCGCTCCGCAGCGGTGCACCGGCCCCTCACCCATAGACGTACCCCCGCCCCGGTCTCCCGGGATCCCCGGGCCCGGGCTACTCGGTCTTGATCGCCGTCAGCATGTTGAGCTTCGCCGCGCTGCGGGCAGGCCACAGCGAGGCGAGGACGCCCACCAGGGCGGCGAGGAGCAGGAAGAGGCCGAGCCGGTCCCACGGGATGACCAGGGCGTAGCCGGGGATGTCGGCGGACAGCGTCCGGCCGATCGCCCAGCCGAGGAAGACCCCGAGGCCGACCCCGATCACCGCGCCGAAGAGCGAGATGACGACGGCCTCCAGACGGATCATCCGCTTGACGCGGCCCCGGTCGAGGCCGATCGCACGGAGCATGCCGATCTCCTGCTGCCGCTCGAACACCGACATCGCGAGGGTGTTGACGACCCCGAGGACCGCGATCAGGAGGGCCATGGCGAGCAGCCCGTACATGATGTTCAGGGCGGTGTTGATGAAGCCGCCGAACATGTCACGGATGTCCTGCCGGTCCATGACGCTCATCGCCGGGTTGTCGCCGAGCGCGTCCACGATCGACTGCTCGTTGGCCTTGCTCGCGCCGCCGTCCGCCTTGATCCAGATCTCGCGGATGTCGGGGCGGGAGGCCGCGCTGTGCTGGTCCGCGAGCTCCTTCGGGATGAGGAAGGGCGAGAGGAACTCGTTCTCCTCGTAGAGCGCCCCGATCTTCACCTCGCCCTTCTTCTCGTCGTCGAACGTCACCGGGAGGGTGTCGCCGGTCTTCCAGCCGTGGGTCTTGGCGGTCTTGGAGCCGACCGCGACCTGCCCGTCCTCGAGCGAGCCGAGCGAACCGGAGACGGTCGTCAGCGAGAAGACCTTCTCCACGTCGCCCGGGGTGACGCCGGAGGCCGAGTAGCCCCCACCGTCGACCTCGAGCCAGGCCGCCTGCTGCGGGGAGAGCGCGGCGACGCCGTCGGCCTTCGCCAGGGCCTTGAGCGCGGACTCGTCGAGCGCGTCGCCGCTGGCCATCGAGACCATGTAGTCGGCCTTGATGTTGTCCGTGGTCATCTTGTCGATGGCCTGGCCGAGCGTGACGCCCAGCACCGAGATGCCGGTGACCAGGGTCAGCCCGATGGCCAGGGCGGAGGCGGTGGCTCCGGTACGCCGCGGGTTGCGGACCGCGTTCTGCGAGGCCAGCTTCCCGGAGACGCCGAACAGCTTCTTCAGCAGCGGCCGGACCAGCGCGATGACCGGGCGCGACAGCAGCGGGATCAGGATGATGACGCCGATCAGGGCGAAGAACGCGCCACCCGCGACCAGCTGCCTGCCGGACGTGCCGCCGGCCGCCGCGCCGCCGACGATGCCCGCGGCGCCGAGGAGGGCGATCACGCCGCCGATGGAGTTCCGTACGACCAGCGACTTCGTGGAGGCGGTGGCGTGCACGCTGCTCATCGCGGCCACCGGGGCGATCTTCGCGGCCCGGCGGGCGGGCAGCCAGGCGGCCAGCACGGTGATCAGGACGCCGACGGCGAAGGCGGAGAGGACGGCGGTCGGCGAGACGATGAGCGGCCCGGCGGGGATCTTGCCGCCCAGGAGGCCCATCGCGGAGCGCAGACCGGTGGCGAGGCCGAGACCGAGGGCGAAGCCGATGACGGAGGCGAGCGTGCCGACGACGGCCGCTTCCAGCAGCACCGAGCGCTTGATCTGGCGGCGGGTGGCTCCGATGGCCCGCATCAGGGCCAGTTCACGGGTCCGCTGGGCGATCAGCATGGTGAAGGTGTTGGCGATGAGGAAGATGCCGACGAACAGCGCGATGCCCGCGAAGGCCAGCAGCATGCCGTTGAGGCCGGCCATCCCGTTCTCGATGTCCTTCGCCTGCTGGTCCGCCAGCGCCTCGCCGGTCCGGGCGGTGGCGTCCTTCGGCAGCAGGGGCTCGACCGCGTCCAGCAGCTTCTGGTCGGAGACGCCGCCCGCGGCGGAGACGGTGGCGTTCTGGAAGACGCCGGGCTTCAGGTAGAGCTTCTGGGCGGTCGGGGTGTCGAACAGCACCAGGCTGCCGCCCGCGTTGACCGCGCCGTCCTCGGTGGTGAAGATCCCCGAGAGGGTGTACTCCTCCACCGGGCCGTTGGTCGCGACCCGCACCGGGTCGCCGACGCGGTACTCGCCCTTGCTCGCGGTGTCCTTGTCGAGCGCGATCGTGCCGTTCTTCGCCGGGCCCGAGCCGTCGGTGAAGACGTAGCTCGCGTCCTTGCCGTCCTTGCCGGGGGCGAAGTTCGCGCCGGTGTTGGACCAGCCGTTGCCGATCAGCTTGCCGTCGGGGTCGGCGACCCCGGCGAAGCCGTTGACCCGGCCGGTGGCGGAGGCCACGCCGTCCAGGCCCCGGATCTTCTCCAGGGTGGCCTCGTCGATGCCGGGGGTCTTCTCGTCGTGCCCGCCGGCGTACGTCTCCACGGCGACGGCGACGTTGTCGTAGCTCTTGGCGGACTGGTTGCGGAAGGCGTTGCCGAGGGTGTCGGTGAAGACCAGGGTGCCGGAGACGAACGCTACGCCGAGCATGACGGCGAGCACGGTCATCAGCAGCCTGGCCTTGTGCGCGAGCACATTGCGCAGGGCGGTACGGAACATGTCTGTGTGTCCTGGGATGGGTTCCGGAAGGGGGGCGGGGGCGCGCGGGGCGGCGGCCGGGGTTCGGCGGGCGCCCGCGTCAGCCGGTGCGGCGGCCCTGTGGGCGGGCCGCCGACGGCGTCAGCTCGTGCGGCCCTTCGCGTCGAACGCCTTCATCCGGTCGAGGACCCCGTCGGCGGTCGGGTGCATCATCTGGTCGACGACCGCGCCGTCCGCGAGGAAGATGACCCGGTCCGCGTAGGAGGCGGCGACCGGGTCGTGCGTCACCATCACCACGGTCTGGCCCAGCTCGCGCACCGAGTTGCGCAGGAAGCCGAGGACCTCGGCGCCGGAGCGGGAGTCCAGGTTCCCGGTCGGCTCGTCACCGAAGATGATCTCGGGCTGCGAGGCCAGGGCGCGGGCCACGGCGACGCGCTGCTGCTGACCGCCGGAGAGCTCGGTCGGGCGGTGCTTCAGCCGGTCCGAGAGCCCGACCATGTCGATCACCTTCTGGAGCCACGCGGCGTCCGGCTTACGGCCGGCGATGTCCATCGGCAGGGTGATGTTCTCCAGGGCGGTGAGCGTCGGCAGCAGGTTGAACGCCTGGAAGATGAAGCCGATCTTGTCCCGGCGCAACTGCGTGAGCTGCTTGTCCTTCAGCGTGGAGAGCTCGGTCTCGCCGATGCGCACCGAACCGCTGCTGAAGCTGTCGAGTCCGGCGACGCAGTGCATCAGCGTCGACTTGCCGGAGCCCGAGGGGCCCATGATCGCGGTGAACTCGCCCTGCGGGAAGTCCACGGTCACCCGGTCCAGGGCGACGACCTGCGTCTCGCCCTCGCCGTAGACCTTCGACAGCTCCGTGGCGCGGGCAGCCACCGCGGTGGCGCGGTGAACGGTGGGGGTGGTGGTCACAGGGACGCTCCTGGTTCGGGTGATGCGGATGCACGGGCCGTGCTGAGGCGAGGGCCGACGCCATGCCTCGGGGACTTACTCCATCGTTACGTCCCGATCGGCCCCGGTCGTCACTCCCGATGCCCGTTCCCGGGGCCGTCTTGAGTCGCATCGAGGGCGTGGATCCGTCCTCCTCGGGTATGACACCGACCCTGACCGGAGGCGCGGCCCCCGCTTCGTGGTCACCCACCGTGAGCGCGACGGGACGCCGGGGGGAGCGGGGCCCGCGGTGGGCCGGCCCTTACGGAGCGGTGCCGGGCCCGAGCCCGGGGCGGAGCCGAACCCGAGGGTGGCGGAGGCCCTGGCGAAGCCTGGCGCGGACCTGGCGCGTTGGGCCGTACGAGTGCGGCGACTTTCCGTCATTCCCGTGCCGGGCACGGACCGCCCATGATCGGCCGAGGGTGTGTGATCAGCCCGGCCAGATGACCTGACGGACCCTCAAGCGGTCAATAAAATAGGACAACATCGCGCCACTGTTCCGCTGATCGAGGGATGCCCCCGGATAGGGTCGGTAGCCAAACGCGGAGCCGCGCGGCACGCCCGGATGGTGGAACGTAGACACGGCGAGCTTAAACCTCGCTGCCCCTCGGGGGCGTGCCGGTTCGAGTCCGGCTCCGGGCACCACGCACCGCACTGTGCGTGACCCGAACGGCCCAGACCGTGACCGATGCCCGGTCCGTGATCCCGGCCCCGCACGACAGCTCTCCCAAGGCCTCGGCGGGCACCGCTCCGGGCTGCCGCAAAGATCCTCCCCTGGCACTAGGGTGATTCTTTTGCCTACCCATTACTCTTGTGGCAAGGCCACGCAGTGTGGCCATGGAGGAGTGAGATGAGGAGCAGCAACCCGGTCTTCTCGCGACGGGGGTTCAGCCGCGACAACGGCCACGCGGGCTTCAACGCGACGCCGCAGGCCGGGGCCCCCGCGACGGGCAACCCGTACGCGCAGGGCACCGCCGCCAACCCGTACGCCACCAACCCCTACGCGCAGACGGACATCCAGGGCGCCCCGCAGGCGCCCGCCCGTCCCGACGTGATGACCATCGACGACGTGGTGACACGTACGGCGATGACGCTCGGCACCGTGATCGTCGCCGCGACCGCCGCCTGGTGGACGCTGCCGGTCGACAAGGCGAACGTCGGCACGGCGATCGGCGTCGCCATCGGCGCCGCGATCATCGGCTTCGTGCTGTCGCTGGTGAACTCGTTCAAGCGCCGGCCCTCGCCGCCGCTGATCCTGACGTACGCGGCGTTCGAGGGTGTCTTCCTCGGCGTCATCAGCAACATCGTCAGTGTCTACTGGGCTCCCGGCGCCGCGATGCAGGCGGTGATCGGCACCATGGCGGTCTTCGCCGGTGTGCTGATCGCCTACCGCACCGGACTGATCCGGGTCACGCGCCGCTTCTACGGCTTCGTGATGGCGGCCGCCATCGGCTTCACGCTGCTGATGATGGTCAACCTCCTGTTCGCCGTGTTCGGCGGCGGTGACGGCCTCGGCTTCCGCAGCGGTGCGCTCGGCATCATCTTCGGCATCGTGGCCATCGTCATCGGCGCGTGCATCCTCGCCCTGAACTTCAAGCAGGTCGAGGACGGCATCGCGTACGGCGCTCCGCGCGAGGAGTCCTGGCTGGCGGCCTTCGGCCTCACCGTGACCCTGGTGTGGATCTACATCGAGATGCTGCGCCTGGTCGCGATCCTCAGCGGCGACGACTGACCGGCCGTGGAGCACCCGTAACACCCGCAGTACCCGCGACACCGGAACGGCCCGCAGGCATCGTGCCTGCGGGCCGTTCCGCGTTCCGTGCGTTCCGGGGCGTTGGCGGCCGGGCGGGAGGGCCGCGTAGGGTCGGCCGGGTGCTCGATACGACGCCCCTGATCCTGGCCGTGGACCGTTTCGCCGACCGGCTGCGCTCGGCCCCGCAGAGCCGCCTCCAGCGCGGCGCGGCCGCCGAGGCGCTGGCCGCGGCCCGCGAACTCGCGGCCCGGGCCCAGCGCCTGGAGAACCCGGACGCCGAGCCGCGTGAGCTGCCGGACGCCGGGATGTTCGCCGTGGGCGACCAACTCGCCGTCGCCGGGCGGGACCTGGCCGTGGCACTGGAAACGGCCCCGTCCCAGGAGCTGGACGAGGCCGTGCGGTATGTCGGGGAAGCGGCGGCGCGGGCGTTCGCGTGATGCGTGCGAGGGGCCCGCGCCCGGCGGTCAGAGCGAGGCGATGACGCGGTCGGCGAGGATGTACACGTTGTCCTCGCCGCAGGAGAAGGTCAGCGCGTAGGCGCCCGAGACTCCCGAACCGCCCAGCAGCACCGGCTGCCGGCCCGCCCGCAGGGCGTCAGCAAGGCGCTCGGCGGTCTCGCGGTGGCCGGGGGTCATGCAGAGCGTGGTGCCGTCGGCGAAGACGTACACGTCGAGCGTGCCCAGCGGGCCGGGCCGCACGTCGGTCAGCTCGGTCGCCGTGTCGGCCAGCTCCTCCAGCCGGTTCACGGTGCGCTCGTGGTCGGTGACCACAGGTGTCTGTGCGGGGATGAAGTCCGGGTGCGAGGGGTGGCGCCGGCGGGCGGCGGCCAGCTCGGGGGAGTCCTCGGGGAACTCCGCGATCTCCGGGAGGTCGGTCAGCTCGCCGATCTCGTGCTCCGCGAGGGTCCGCTCGCTCAGCTCCGCGAGCTCCTCCATCGCCTCGGCCGCCTCCAGGTCCATCGACTCCAGGCCGGCGAAGTCGGCCTGCCGGGGCAGGTAGTACGGGGCGTCGTCGCCGAGGCCGGACAGGCCGCCCAGCAGGGACGGGGCGTCGGCGGCGTCACGGGCCTCCTGGGCGGCCCAGAACGCGCGCGCCTCGGCCAGCTCGCGCTCGCGCTCCTCGGCTAGCGCTTCGGCGACGGCCGCGCGTATCTCCTCGGCGGGAGTGGCCGTACCGCGGCTCTGTGGTGGCACGGAAGCCTGGAGGGCGTGACCGGCGGCCAGCTCCGTGCGCAGCGCCGCGACCTGCTTGCGCAGCCCGTGAGCGGCGTGCAGTGCGGCGGCGCCGACGGCCGTGGCAGCGGCGGTGGTCAGCAACAGGGCAAATGACATGGCGCTCACTGACATACTCCCGGTTTCTATCGATACCCCCGACTTCCTACATCAGCTTGGCCTGTACCGGTACGTGCTGTCAGTGCATTACGTCACGAAATGGACAGGTCTTTCGGTCCGATGTTTAGCCTCAAAGCGGTGCTGACCTGCGGAAACGAATCTCCCCCGGGACGCAGATCACATCCTGGGGGAGATTCGGTCACGGTCGGGGCTCGGTGGGGTTCGAAACCCCCGGGGCGCGGGAGGCCCCGGGCCTCGGCTCAGCCGCTCGTGCTGGTGATCGAGCGGCTGGGCTTCGCCTCCGCTGCGGCTCAGCTCAGCCGCTCGATCACCATCGCCATGCCCTGGCCGCCGCCCACGCACATCGTCTCCAGGCCCCACTGCTTGTCGTGGAACTGAAGGCTGTTGATCAGCGTGCCGGTGATGCGGGCGCCGGTCATGCCGAAGGGGTGGCCGACGGCGATCGCGCCGCCGTTGACGTTGACCTTGTCCAGCGGCAGGCCGAGGTCCCGGTAGGAAGGGATGACCTGAGCGGCGAACGCCTCGTTGATCTCGGCGAGGTCGATGTCGTCGATGGTCAGGCCGGCCCGCTTCAGCGCCTGCCTGCTGGCCTCGACCGGGCCGTACCCCATGATCTCGGGGGAGAGGCCGCTGACGCCGGTGGAGACGATCCGGGCCAGCGGGGTCAGGCCCAGCTCGCGCGCCTTGGTGTCGGACATGATCACCAGGGCCGCGGCGCCGTCATTGAGCGGGCAGCAGTTGGCCGCGGTGACCAGGCCGTCGGGGCGGAAGACCGGCTTCAGGCCCTGCACGCCCTCCATGGTGACGCCCGCGCGCGGGCCGTCGTCCTTGGCGACCACGGTGCCGTCGGGGGTGGTGACCGGGGTGATCTCCCGCTCCCAGAAGCCGTTCTTCAGGGCTTCCTCGGCGAGGTTCTGCGACCGTACGCCGAACTCGTCCATCTCCTGGCGGGTGACGCCCTTGGACCGGGCCAGGTTCTCCGCCGTCTGCCCCATCGAGATGTACGCGTCCGGCACGAGGCCGTCCTCGCGCGGGTCGTGCCAGCTCGCGCCGGACTCCTCGGCGCGGGCGGCGGTGCGGGCCTCGGCGTCGGCGAACAGCGGGTTGTGCGTGTCCGGGAGGCTGTCGGAGTTGCCCTTGGCGAAGCGGGACACCATCTCGACACCGGCCGAGATGAAGACGTCGCCCTCGCCCGCCTTGATCGCGTGCAGCGCCATCCGGCTCGTCTGCAACGAGGAGGAGCAGTAGCGGGTGACCGTACAGCCGGGAAGGTGGTCCATCCCCATCTGCACGGCGATGATGCGGCCGAGGTTGTTGCCCTGCTCGCCGCCGGGCAGACCGCAGCCCAGCATCAGGTCGTCGATGTCCTTCGGGTCCAGCTCCGGGACCTTGGCCAGCGCGGTCTGGATGATCGTGGCGGTCAGGTCGTCCGAGCGCAGGTCCTTGAGGGACCCCTTGAAGGCGCGGCCGATCGGCGAACGGGCGGCAGAGACGATCACGGCTTCGGGCATCACGCGGCTCCAAGGGGGCTGGAAGGCTGTGTGGACGGACGGAACTCCTCTGGAAGTTACCCGGACGTATCGTCGGGGTCACCCGGCAGGCCGTGTGATGCGGGACTCTTTTCTAAGCGCTTGCTCAGGATGTCCTGCCCAAGCTCTGCCCACGTCCTGCCGAGGTCCTGCCGGGCGGTGACGACCCCTTACGCGTGCCCGTGGGCGGCGTCCGGGTGCGGGTGCGGAGCGGGTTCCGTGGAGGCGGGCAGACGCCGTCGCCGACGGTGCTTGAGGAGGGCCCAGGGAGCGCGCGCCCCCGTGACCTCCGTACCGGCCTCCCGGGCCGCCTGGGACGCGGCCTTCGCCACCGGGAGGATGTCCTCGCGGCGGGCGCCGTCCAGCCGGTCGGACTCCGGCCACAGGCCCAGCACCGCGCACAGCGTGGGCAGCACCGCCATGGCCGCCGTGGCGTAGCCCTCGGCGGAAGGGTGGTAGTTGTCCGGGCCGAACAGCTCGCGCGGGTTCGCCGCGAACTCCGGGCCCAGCAGGTCGCCCAGCGACACCGTGCGCCCGCCCTGCTCCACCGTGCCGATGGTCTGCGCGGCCGCCAGCTGCCGGCTCACCCGCCGGGCCACCCAGCGCAACGGCTGGTAGACCGGCTCGATCGTGCCCAGGTCCGGGCAGGTCCCGACGACCACCTCCGCCCCCGCCGTCCGCAGCCTGCGCACCGCCGTCGTCAGACAGCGCACCGACTGGGTCGCGGGCATCCGGTGCGTGACGTCGTTCGCCCCGATCATGATCACGCAGACGTCCGGAACCCGTGCCGGGTCCGCCAGCAGCAGCGACACCTGCCGCTCCAGATCGTCCGACCTGGCCCCCGGCAGGGCCACGTTCCGCAGGTCCACCGGCCGCTCGGCCACCGCCGCGAGCCCCGAGGCCAGCAGCGCGCCCGGGGTCTGCCCGGCCCGCCGCACGCCCTGGCCCGCGGCCGTCGAGTCCCCGAGCATCCCGAGCCGCATCGGGTCGTTCGGCCCGGCGAACGCCACTCCGTACCGCCCGTCCGCGCTCGGCGGGACCGGAGCCGTCCCGCCGCCCACCTGCCTCTTCGCGAGCTGGACCTCCGCCAGGAACACGCCCACGGCCGCCGCACCGATCAATCCGATGCTGCCACCGCCGTAGGCCGCGCCCGCCGCGATCCGCCGTGCCACCCTTGCTCTCGACACAGTCCGGTCCACCTCCTCCTCGCCGTACAGCCGTACACGTACCTACTTGCCCCACTGGGGGCTCGGTGTACTCCTTCCCGTACGCAGAGTGGGGCCTGTACGCATACTCTGGGCCGGACCATCTCGGAGATCCCGGAGTACACGGTGCAATTCCACGATTCGATGATCAGTCTTGTCGGCAACACCCCGCTGGTGAGGCTGCGCAACGTCACGGCAGGTATCCAGGCGACGGTCCTGGCCAAGGTCGAGTACTTCAACCCCGGCGGGTCGGTGAAGGACCGCATCGCGCTGCGCATGATCGAGGCGGCCGAGCAGAGCGGGGAGCTGAAGCCCGGCGGCACGATCGTCGAGCCGACCAGCGGCAACACGGGCGTCGGCCTCGCCATCGTCGCCCAGCAGAAGGGCTACAAGTGCATCTTCGTCTGCCCGGACAAGGTGTCCACGGACAAGATCAACGTGTTGCGCGCGTACGGCGCGGAGGTCGTCGTCTGCCCCACCGCCGTTGACCCCGAGCACCCGGACTCGTACTACAACGTCTCCGACCGGCTGGTCACCGAGACGCCGGGGGCCTGGAAGCCCGACCAGTACTCCAACCCGAACAACCCGCGCTCGCACTACGAGACCACCGGTCCCGAACTGTGGGAGCAGACGGAGGGGAAGATCACCCACTTCGTCGCGGGCGTCGGCACCGGCGGCACGATCAGCGGCACCGGGCGCTACCTCAAGGAGATCAGCGAGGGCGCTGTCCAGGTCATCGGCGCGGACCCGGAGGGTTCGGTCTACTCCGGCGGCTCCGGGCGGCCGTATCTGGTCGAGGGCGTCGGCGAGGACTTCTGGCCGAGCGCCTACGACCGCACCGTCACCGACGAGATCGTCGCGGTGTCCGACAAGGACTCCTTCCAGATGACGCGGCGGCTCGCCAAGGAGGAGGGGCTGCTCGTCGGCGGCTCCTGCGGCATGGCGGTCGTCGGGGCCCTGGAGGTCGCCAGGCGGCTCGGCCCCGAGGACGTCGTCGTGGTGCTGCTCCCCGACAGCGGGCGCGGCTACCTGAGCAAGATCTTCAACGACGAGTGGATGGCCGACTACGGCTTCCTGGAGAACACCGGCACCTCCGCCAACGTCGGCGCGGTCCTGGACTTCAAGGAGGGCCCGATGCCCTCCCTGGTCCACATGCACCCGGAGGAGACGGTCGGCGAGGCCATCGAGGTGCTCCGCGAGTACGGCGTCTCCCAGATGCCGATCGTGAAGCCGGGCGCCGGTCACCCGGACGTGATGGCCGCCGAGGTCATCGGATCGGTCGTGGAGCGGCAGCTGCTGGACGCGCTGTTCACCCAGCGCGCCTCGCTGGCCGACCCGCTGGAGAAGCACATGTCGGCCCCGCTGCCGCAGGTCGGCTCCGGCGAACCGGTCGAGGACCTGATGGCCGTGCTCAGCGGCGCGGACGGCGCCGACGCGGCGATCGTGCTCGTCGAGGGCAAGCCCAAGGGTGTCGTGAGCAGGCAGGACCTGCTGGCGTTCCTCGCCAAGGACGCGGGCACGGCGAAGGCCTGACGGCCCGGCGGCGGGCCCGGTCCGAGGCCTGACGGGCCGGAAGCGGGGCCCCGGCCGGGGCGCGTGTCGGCCCGGCGGCGGGCCTTCGCGAAAACGGTACGAGCGCGTCACGTCCGCGCAGCACCCGCTTAACACGGCTCCGGCACATTGGTGGGTGTCGGCAGGGAAACCCGCCGGCACCCAGAACGGCGACACCGGACTACGGAGCGGCTCCCGGACCTCCACCGTCGCCCGGACGCGGGCAACCGGCCCTGACCCGGACCGCGTCCCTCGCGGGGACCGCCGTCGTCCCGCCCCCCGGGTGACCGGGGGTGCGGCGGTCCCCGCGACGGACTTCGCAGACTTCGCAGACTTCGCAGACTTCGCAGACGACAGCGCGGCCGGACTCCCCGTGGGCCCGGTCGCGCTGTCATGCCCGGGCCTCGGCCGGGCTCCGGGAGGCTCGCGCCCGTCGTGGATGATCGTGGCGGCGCTCAGTCCCTCCAGTCGGACGGCGCGCGTTCCTCCCGGCGGCGGAACAGACCGCCGTACCGCGCCGCCTGGAACGCGTTGACGCCGACGATGCCGAGCCAGGCCACGACGAGCCCCTCGATCCCGGCGTTCGCGACGCCGATCGCGGACAGCGGAATGGCCAGGATCAGCGAGACGATCCCCAGACCGTGCCGCTCCCCGAAGCTCCCCGGCTCCGCGGGACGCGCCCCCCGGGCGACGGACATCCGCTGCTCGGCGAGGTGACGGCGGACCCGGCGGTCGAGGGTGGTGTCGAGCCGCTGCTCGACCTTCTCCAGGAACGAGTCGATGAGCGCGCTCTCGTACTCCGCGCCCAGCTCGCCACGGGCCTGGAGGGTGGCGGCGAGCTCCTTCTTGAGCTCGTGGTCACGGGCTTCCATGCCTATGACGGTACGGAGCCGGGTTCCCGCCCGCAGTGGGGCTAGCCCCCAGGTTTCGTGGGGTTAACCCCCCTTGTCGGCGCCGCGCAGTCCTGCCCCCGCCCCGCGCTGCTCCTGCATATGGACATACAGCGACCTTCCTGGCTGAATAGAACGGTCGGCGCCGGTCGTGGCGCGACAGATCCAGCAAGGGGACAGGCATGAGTGGGAGCAGCCCCGCCGCACGGTTGCAGCGGCTCTTCGAGGGCCACCGGCTCACGCCCACCCAGCGGCGCATCGCGCACTGCATGGTCCGCAGGGCCGCCGACGCGCCGTTCCTCTCCAGCGTCGAGCTGGCCGAGCTGGCCGGGGTCAGCCAGCCCTCCGTCACCCGCTTTGCCGTCGCCCTCGGCTTCGACGGCTATCCGGCGCTGCGCAGGCACCTGCGCGAGGTCGCGCCCGCCGACGGGGAGCAGGACGACCCGGGGGAGACGTACAACGAGTACCAGCAGGCCGTCCGCGCCGAGATCGAGAACCTCCAGCACCTCTGTGACGTGCTCGCCGACCCCGCGCCCGTCGAGCGGGCCGGCCGACTGCTCGCCGGCTCCCGGCCGCTGCCGGTGCTGGGGCTGCGCGCCGCCTCCTCGCAGGCGCGCGGCTTCGGCTACTTCGCCGCCAAGGTGCACCCCGACGTCCGGGTCCTCGACGAGGGCGGCAGCATGCTGCCCGACCGCATCGACTCCGCCCGCCGGGCCGGGGCCACCGTCCTGATGTGCTTCGCGCTGCCGCGCCACTCCAAGGAGAGCGTGGACGCGCTCGCGTACGCCCGGGACCAGGGGCTGACCGTGGTGACGGTCGCCGACTCCGCCTTCGCGCCCGTCGCCAAGCACAGCGATCTGCTGCTCCCGGCCGCGATCGGCTCCGGGCTCTCCTTCGACACCGTCTGCGCGCCGATGCTGCTCGGCCGGGTGCTGCTGGAGGCGATGTGCGACGGACTCCCCGACGCCCAGGCCCGGTTGGAGGAGTTCGACGCCCGGGCGGCGGCGCGAGGGCTGTTCGTGGAGTGAGGGCCGCGCCCGGCCCTTCGCGGATTTCTCAGGCATCGCTCATCTGCGGCGGTTAATCTCCGCGCCCAGAAGCGCCGCGGCATCGGCGGTGCGCGGAATCATGGATCGCGGAAACCGGGAACTCGGGTTCGCGGCTTCGCGGCGTCGTGGAGTGAGAGGGGTACGGACGTGGGGCGCGGAGGGCAGTCGCTGGCGAGAGTGGCCGTGGCCGTACGGGCAGGGGCGGCGCCCCTGTGGTGGGCGGGCCTGGTTGCAGCGGCGACGGGGGCGCTCGTCCCGGGGCTGACCGGGCGTCGGATCGGGCTGCTGGCCGGGGCGGCGCTCTTCGTCGTCACCGTGGCCGTCGTGGCGTCGGCGCGCGGGAGGCGGTACGCGGAACTGGCCCGGAGCGCCTCCCGCGCCGGGCGGGGCGACTTCCTCCAGGACCGGGCCGTGACCGTACGGATGTGGCGGCGCGGGCGCGGGTGGTGGCTGCTGGGGGCGTTCGTCGTCGCGGTGGCGTCCTCGTTCGTGCTACCGGGGGCCGGCGGGCTGCTGCTCGCCGGCGCGGGTGCGGGGCTGTGGCTCAAGGCCGTGCGCATCGGACAGCGAGAGCGCCGTGACGACGTCCTGTACTGGGTGCGCACCGACTGGACCGGGCACGGGGGCCCGGCGGGCAAGCGGGTGAAGGCGTACCGGACGACGGGGCCGGAGGCGGGGGACGCCGCGCCGGGCGGGGCGCGGCGTCGCCACCGGTGAGACCGGATCTCCCGGGGGCCGGACCGAAGGCCTCGCCAGAGGTCGGGCCGTGCCCGCGTCAGACCTCCAGGCCCGCCTCGATCTTCTTCAGCTGGTGGCGGGCCATCGCCAGGTTCGCCCGGCTCGCGTCCAGCACCAGGTACAGGAACAGGCCGTTGTTGCCACGGGTCTTGAGTAGCCGGATCAAGTGGTACTGGGTGCCGAGGGTGATCAGGATGTCCTCGATCTCGTCCTTGATGCCCAGGTGCTCCATGGTGCGGAGCTTGGCGCGCACCACGTCGGTGTTGCCCGCGGCGGCGACCTCCAGGTTGAAGTCCTTGCCGCCGCCGAGCGTGCCCAGGGCCATCCCGCTCGTGTAGTCGACGAGGGCGACACCCGTGGCGCCCTCGATCGAGCTCATCGCGTCCTTCAGTGTCGCTTCGGTGTTCGCCATGGAGGCTCGTTTCCTTTCCCTGGCCGGTCGCGGTGACCGGGTCCGTTTCTGTGGTGGCTGCTGTGCGGGCCGGTGCGCGGGCTTCTGCGTGATGGCGTGAGTCCCGGTGGTGGTGGTGACGCGGCGGGTGGGGGGCGGGCCGCCCGCCTACGTGGGGCGTTGCGGCAGGGTGCGGCCGGGCGCGGTGGCGGGGCGCGGGGGCGCGGCGGTGGCGGGACGCTCCGTACGTGGCAGCGCGGCGTCGACGAGTTCGCCGATACGGGCGCCCGCGCGGCGGCCCTCCAGATGGAGCCGGCCGACGTTGATGCGGTCCTCGGCCAGCAGGGTCAGGACGGCGGAGGAGCCCGCGGCGTAGGTGGCGATGTAGCCGTTGTCGCCGCGGACCAGCAGTTCGCGGAAGCCGCCCCGGCCGGTCGCGTCGGTCATCCGGATGGAGACGCCGAGGGCGGCCGCGGTGAGGGCGGCGACGCCCTCCGCCTCGACGCCCGGGGTGTCGTGGGCCAGGACGAGGCCGTCGGTGGAGGCGGCCAGCGCCCCGGAGAGCAGCGGGACCCGGGCGCGTAACCGCTGGAGCTCGACGAGGACATCACGCACTTCGGCCTCGGGCACCATCAGCTGTCTCCTCCCGGCACGCTGTCTTAGCGCGCGTATCACAGGGCCTCCAATGCGTCTCGGAGCCGGCGCAACAGGGCGATGTCGGGGTCGGCCGTCACCTCGGGGAGTGCGATCCGGCCGCGTGGGGACGAGGCCGGCAGGGGCTGGGCGCGGACCGCCTCCACCAGGCCGGCCGCCGCCAGCCGCCGCAGGTCGACCAGGATGTGGAACGCCGAACGGCCCAGCGCCTGCGCGATGTCCGAGGCGGTACGGACCCCGTCGGCCAGCTCCAGGAGCCGACGCTGCCGGGCCGGGATCGGGGCGTCGGACGGATGCGCCGCCGTCCGCAGCAGTGGTGCGCCGTCGCAGGCGGGGTCGGGCCAGATCCGGTCCAGGAACTCCCGTCTGCGCAGCGTCTCGCGCTCCACGGCGGCCACCGGGACCGGCCGCACCGGACCGATCCAGTGCGCGACCCCGTAGCGGAAGCGGGCGGGCGTCCCGGTCGGGGCGAGCGCGAAGAACGCGGCGTCGTACAGCGCGCCGAGATGGCACAACTCCAGTGCGCCGCCAGGCACATGACCGCTGTCGACGAGATAGCGGCCGACCCGGCGGTGCGCCCCGGCCTGGGCCACGGCGTCCCACCAGCCCTCGTGCCGCAGGGTGCCGCCGACGGTGAGCAGGACGTCGATGCCGGGGGTGGCGGGGCTCTCGGCGTGCACCACCTGGCCGTCGGCGAGGTAGAGCGTGCCGCGGTCGCGCATCAGGGCGCCGGTGGCGCGCTCGGCGGCGAGGCGCTGGAGCATCGGGGAGAGCACCGGGAGGCGCTCGGTGCCGGGGGCGTCGGGGTCGGCGGCTATCGCGCTCATGCCAGCACCAGGCGCTCGGCCAGCTCGCCCAGGCGCATCCGGGCGAGCGCGAGATTGCCTTCGGAGCGGTCCAGCCACAGGTGCAGGAAGACGCTGCTGTCGAAGGCGGTCTCGACGAACCGGAGCATGTGGTACCCGTCGTGGGTGGTGACGATGACGTCCTCGACGGGGGTGCTCGGGGCCTGTCCGGGGTGCTGTGCGCCGTCGTCCGGGGCGAGGTGGGCGAAGGCCGGCTGCTCGGCGGTCATCCGGGCGACCTCCGCCGTCTCGGCGGCGGTCGCCTCGTGGTCGCCGTTGGGGGATTCCCCGATGGTGCCGAGGGCGAGACCGCTCGTCCAGTCGACCACCGAGGCGCCCCGGGCGCCGGGCAGCCTCATGACTTCGAGCAGGCACTCGTCGATTCCGGGCACGCGGATCTCCCCTCCCGACGTGGCGTACGGCTGTAACGCAGAGGCTACGCAACGTGCTTACGGCAGGCGGAGGTTCTGGCATTTTCCTTTGGTACATGCGGCTCGCGGTGTAAAGGAGCGGCCGGAACGCGGTGGCGGCGGCCCCGGGCGTCGTCCCGTCAGGCGTCCGGGGCGCCCGACTTCTCGCGGGCCGTCATCACCGCCTTGTTGACCACCCACAGCCCGATCCCGATCAGCAGCAGGATCCCGGCCCGGACGTACACGTCGGAGCCCCGGTCGGCCAGCGGGCTCGCCAGGATCAGCGAGGTGAGCGCGCCGAGCACCGGAAGCGCCGTGGGCGTACGGAAGTGGTGGTGGTCCACCCGGTCCTTGCGGAGCACCAGCACGGCGACGTTGACGACGGCGAAGACGCAGAGCAGCAGGAACGAGGTGGTGTCGCCGAGCCCCTCGATCTCGCCGGTGGAGACGAGGCCGATGGCCAGGAGGGAGACGAAGACGATGCCGACCCAGGGGGTGCGGCGGCCGGCCAGCACCTTGCCCATCGCGGGCGGCAGGATGCGCTCATTGGCCATGCCGTAGCAGAGCCGCGAGGCCATCATGATGTTGATCAGCGCCGAGTTGGTGACGGCGAACAGGGCGATCAGCGCGAAGAGTTTTGGCGGGAAGTCGACGCCCCCGGCCTTCACCACCTCCAGCAGCGGGCCGCTGGAGCCGGCCAGGGTGCGGGAGTCGACCAGGAGCGAGGAGACCAGGGCGACCAGGACGTAGACGGTGCCGGTGATGCCCACCCCGATGAAGATCGCGCGGGGGAAGGCGCGGGCGGGGTTCTTGGTCTCCTCGGCCATGTTGACCGAGTCCTCGAAGCCGACGAACGCGAAGAAGCCCAGGGCGGTGGCGCCGAGCACGCCGGTGAGCAGGGCGTACCCGGTGCCGCCGGTCTCGATCTGGGTCAGCCGGGAGGGCTCGCCGTCGCCGCTGAACACGGCGTACGCGCCGATCGCGAGGATCACCGCGAGTCCGCTGACCTCGACCAGGGTCAGGACGACGTTCGCCTTCACCGACTCGGCGACCCCGCGGAGGTTGATCGCGGCGAGGGCGAGGACGAACAGGATCGCGACAAGGGTCGGCGGCACCGCGTCGGTGAACTCCCCCAGATAGTCGCCGCTGAACGCCCGTGCCGCCGCGCTCGCCGAGGAGAGGCCCGAGCACATCACCATGAAGGCGACGACGAAGGTCAGGAACGGGACCTTGAACGCCTTCTGGGTGTAGAGCGCGGCCCCGGCCGCCTTCGGGTACTTGCCGACGAGTTCCACGTACGAGGCCGCCGTCAGCAGGGCGACAGCGAAACCGATCGCGAACGGCAGCCACAGCGCGCCGCCGACCTTGCCCGCCACGTTCCCCGTGGTCGCGTAGATGCCGGTGCCCAGGATGTCGCCGATGACGAACAGGATCAGCAGCTTGGTGCCGAGGGCGCGCTTGAGCGGCGGCGATCCTCCAGGGTTCGTGGGATCGCCGGTCGTGGGGGATTCGGCAGTGCTCATCGACGCCTCCGGGTCCATGCTGCGCATCACTGGCAGAACCTGTTCCCGGGCGCGGCGCGAACCGCACCTGTTGACTACGACTATTCAGAGCATCAGGATGTGAATAGATTTTCACCGTCGCGAGGAGGCACCGCCATGTCAGGACCCCGCCCCGTACGGGCACCGCGCGGCAGCGCGCTGACCGCCCTGGGATGGCAGCAGGAAGCCGCCCTGCGGATGCTCCAGAACAACCTCGACCCCGAGGTCGCCGAGCATCCCGACAAGCTCGTCGTCTACGGCGGCACCGGGAAGGCCGCCCGCGACTGGCGCTCGTTCGACGCGATGGTCCGAACGCTTCGGACGCTCAAGCAGGACGAGACGATGCTCGTCCAGTCCGGCCGACCGGTCGGCGTCATGCAGACCCACGAGTGGGCGCCGCGCGTGCTCATCGCCAACTCCAACCTGGTCGGCGACTGGGCCAACTGGGAGGAGTTCCGCCGCCTGGAGGCGCTCGGACTCACCATGTACGGCCAGATGACCGCCGGGTCCTGGATCTACATCGGCACCCAGGGCATCCTCCAGGGCACCTACGAGACCTTCGCCGCCGTCGCCGCGAAGAAGTTCGGCGGAACGCTGGCCGGGACGATCACCCTGACCGCCGGGCTCGGCGGCATGGGCGGCGCCCAGCCGCTCGCCGTGACCATGAACGACGGCGTCGCCATCTGCATCGACTGCGACCCGCGCGCCATCGAGCGCCGGATCGAGCACCGCTTCCTGGACGTGAGGGCGGACAACCTGGAGCACGCCCTCCAGCTCGCCGTCGAAGCCCGCGAAGCCCGCCGCCCGCTCTCCATCGGCCTCCTCGGCAACGCCGCCGAACTGCTGCCCCGCATGCTCGCCGAGAGCGCGCCCATCGACATCGTCACCGACCAGACCAGCGCCCACGACCCGCTGGCCTACCTGCCGCTCGGCGTCGACCTCGACGACATGGCCGACCTCGCGGCCGACAAGCCCGCCGACTTCACCCGGCGTGCCCGCGAGTCGATGGCCCGCCACGTCGAGGCCATGGTCGGCTTCATGATGTCGGCGCCGAGGTCTTCGACTACGGCAATTCCATCCGCGGCGAGGCCCGGCTCGCCGGGTACGACCGCGCCTTCGACTTCCCCGGCTTCGTCCCCGCCTACATCCGCCCCCTCTTCTGCGAGGGCAAGGGCCCCTTCCGCTGGGCCGCGCTCTCCGGTGAGGCCTCCGACATCCACAAGACCGACCAGGCGATGCTGGAGCTGTTCCCGGAGAACGAGTCGCTGCACCGCTGGATCAAGATGGCCGGCGAGCGCGTCCACTTCCAGGGACTGCCCGCCCGCATCTGCTGGCTCGGCTACGGCGAGCGCGACAAGGCCGGCGAGCGCTTCAACGACATGGTCGCGAGCGGCGAGCTGGCCGCCCCGCTGGCCATCGGCCGCGACCACCTCGACTGCGGCTCGGTCGCCTCCCCGTACCGCGAGACCGAGGCCATGCTCGACGGCTCCGACGCCATCGCCGACTGGCCGCTGCTCAACGCCATGGTCAACGTCGCCTCCGGCGCCTCCTGGGTCTCCCTCCACCACGGCGGCGGCGTCGGCATGGGCCGCTCCATCCACGCGGGCCAGGTCTCCGTCGCGGACGGCACGAAGCTCGCGGGCGAGAAGATCCGCCGCGTGCTGACGAACGACCCGGGCATGGGCGTCATCCGCCACGTGGACGCCGGGTACGACATCGCCGAGAACGTCGCCGCTGACCAAGGCGTCCGCGTCCCCATGACGGAGGGCAACTGATGCCGTCCGGCACGCCTGGGAACATCCCCGGCACGCCTGGGAACACCCCCGGTACGCGTGGGAGCACCCCCGGCACGGCCGGGAACACCTCCGGTGCGCCTGAGAACACCCCCGGTACGCCTGGGAACACCCTGGGTACGCCCGGGAACGCCTCCGGCACGCCTGGGGACGAGCTCGCCACCTCTCCCGGCACCCGGGGACGGTGGCGCGCGGGTGACTCCTTCCTCTCGATGTGGCGGGAACTGGCCCCCATCGGGCGCCACTCCGACAGCGGCGGCTACCGGCGCTACGCCTGGTCACCGGCGGACCTCGACTGCCGGGCCTGGTTCCGCGCGCAGGCCGAGGCGCGCGGTCTCGCGTACGAGGCCGACCGCAACGGCAACCAGTGGGCCTGGCTCGGCGACCCCCTGGCCGGGGACGCCGTCGTCACCGGGTCCCACCTGGACTCCGTCCCGGACGGCGGCGCCTTCGACGGCCCGCTCGGCGTGGTGTCCTCCTTCGCCGCGCTCGACGAACTCCACCGCAGGGGAGTGGAGTTCACCCGGCCGCTGGCGATCACCAACTTCGGTGACGAGGAGGGCGCCCGCTTCGGTCTGGCCTGCGCAGGGTCCCGGCTGGCCGCCGGACAGCTCGCCGTCGCCGACGCCCACCGGTTGCGCGACGCGGACGGGACCACCCTGCCCGCCGCCATGGAAGCCGCCGGATACGACCCCGGGACCATCGGCCCCGACCCGGAACGGCTCGCCCGGATCGGCGCGTTCGTCGAACTCCACGTCGAGCAGGGCCGCGCCCTCGACCTGACGGGCGACCCCGTCGGCATCGCCTCCGCCATCTGGCCGCACGGCCGCTGGCGGTTCGACTTCCGGGGCGAGGCCAACCACGCGGGCACCACCCGGCTCGCCGACCGCCGCGACCCGATGCTCACGTACGCCGAGACCGTGCTCGCCGCCCGCCGCGAAGCCGAACTGACCGGCGCTCTCGCCACCTTCGGCAAGATCGCGGTCGAGCCCAACGGCGTCAACGCCATCCCCTCCCTCGTACGCGGCTGGCTCGACTCCCGCGCCGCCGACCAGGCCACCCTCGACGCCGTCGTCACCGGAATCGAGCGGGCCGCCCGGGAGTACGCCGAGCGGGCCGGGATCGACCTCGACGTCGTCCGCGAGTCGTTCACACCCGTCGTCGCATTCGAGCACGCCCTGCGCGACGAGCTCGGCAAGATCCTGGAGGCGAGCGGCGACACGGGGCGCCCCCTGCCCGTCCTCGGCACCGGCGCGGGCCACGATGCGGGTATTTTGTCCGCCTCGGCGCCCACCGCCATGCTCTTCGTGCGCAACCCCACCGGCATCTCGCACTCACCCGCCGAGCACGCCACCGAGGACGACTGCACGGCCGGCGTCGAGGCACTCGCCGACGTACTGGAAGGTCTCGCGTGCAGCTGACACACCGGACGACGGGCGCACCCGTCACCGCGACGTACTGGATGGACCACGCCTGGCTCGGCACCCACGTCGAGCCGGGCGTCACCCTGGACGTCGCGGACGGCCGCATCGCCGGGATCAGGACCGGGGTCGAGACCCCGCCGCCCGGCGCGACCGCGCTGCGCGGCCTGACCCTCCCCGGCCTCGCCAACACCCACTCCCACGCCTTCCACCGGGCCCTGCGCGCCACCGTCCAGGTCGGCTCGGGCACCTTCTGGACGTGGCGCGAGCTGATGTACCGGACGGCCTCCCGGCTCACCCCGGACACCTACTTCGACCTGGCCCGTGCCACGTACGCCGAAATGGCCCTGGCCGGGATCACGGCCGTCGGCGAATTCCACTATCTGCACCACGCCCCCGGCGGCACCCCCTACGCCAACCCGAACGCCATGGGCGAAGCGCTGATCGCGGCCGCCGCCGAGGCCGGGATCCGGATCACCCTGCTGGACACCGCCTATCTGGCCGCCGGATTCGGCGAGAAGCCCAACCGGCACCAGCTGCGCTTCTCCGACACCACCGCCGAGGTTTGGGCGGAGCGCGCCTCCCTCCTCAAGGGCGACGACCACACCCTCATCGGCGCGGCCGTCCACTCCGTCCGGGCGGTCCCGGCCGGACAGCTGGCCACCGTCGCGCGGTGGGCCGAGGAGCGGAACGCCCCGCTCCACGTCCACCTCTCCGAGCAGACGGCGGAGAACGACGCCTGCCGGGCCGCCCACGGCCGCACCCCCACCCGGCTGCTGGCCGACCACGGGGTCCTCGGCCCGCGCACCACCGGCATCCACAACACGCACCTGACCGAGGCGGACATTGAGCTGCTCGGCTCCTCGGCCACCGGCACCTGCATGTGCCCCACCACCGAACGCGACCTGGCCGACGGCATCGGCCCCGCCGCCGCCCTCCAGAAGGCGGGCTCGCCGCTCTCGCTGGGCAGCGACAGCCACGCCGTGATCGACCTCTTCGAGGAGGCGCGCGCGATGGAGCTCAACGAGCGGCTGCGCACGCACATCCGGGGCCACTGGACGGCCGCCGCCCTGCTCCGGGCCGCCTCCGCCGACGGGCACTCCGCACTCGGCCGCCCCGACGCGGGCGTGCTGGAGCCGGGCGCCCCGCCGACCTGACCACCGTCGCGCTGGACTCCGTCAGGACGGCCGGGCCGGTGCCCCGACTTGCAGCGGAGACCGCCGTATTCGCCGCCTCCGCCGCTGATGTGCGGCACACGGTGGTGGCGGGCCGGCACATCGTCCGGGACGGCCGTCACACCCGGATCGAGGACGTGCCCCGGGCGCTCGCCGAGGCCGTGGCCGCCCTGCACCACTGACCCCGGCCCCGCCCGAGACCCTGGACGGGCCCCCGCCCGAGACCCTGGACGGGCCCCCGCCCGAGACCCCGGACCGGGACGCGCCCGAGACCCCGGCCCGGAACCCGCCCAAGACCCCGGCCCGGAACCCGCCCGAGACCCCGGGCCGGGCCCCGCCCGCAGGGCCGGACGGGAACCCGCCCGCAGAACCCGTCCGGCCCCCGGGCACAGGGCCGGACGGGAACCCGCCCGAGACCCCGGACCGGGCCCCGCCCGCAGAACCGGAACCGGACCCCCCGGAACGCAAGGAGAACACTCTCCAGATGACGACCACCGCCGTCACCCACATCGCCAGCCTGGTCACCAATGACCCCTCCCTCGGCAACGGGACCCCCCTGGGCCTGATCCAGGACGCGGCCGTCGTTATCGACGGCGACCGCATCGTCTGGACCGGTGAATCCAGCAAAGCACCCGCCACTGACAACGTCCTCGACGCGGCCGGCCGCGCGGTGATCCCGGGCTTCGTCGACTCCCACTCCCACCTGGTCTTCGCGGGCGACCGCACCCAGGAGTTCAACGCCCGCATGTCCGGGCAGCCCTACCGCGCCGGCGGCATCCGCACCACCGTCGCCGCCACCCGGGCCGCCTCCGACGAGGAGCTCTCCGCCAACGTCGCCCGCTACCTCGCCGAGGCCCTGCGCCAGGGCACCACCACCTTCGAGACCAAGTCCGGCTACGGCCTCACGGTCGAGGACGAGGCCCGCGCCCTGCGGATCGCGGCCCGCCACACCGACGAGGTCACCTACCTCGGCGCCCACATCGTCTCCCCCGACTACGCCGACGACCCCGCCGGGTACGTCGACCTGGTGACCGGCCCGATGCTGGAGGCCTGCGCCCCGCACGCCCGCTGGATCGACGTGTTCTGCGAGCAGGGCGCCTTCGACGGCGACCAGGCCCGCGCCATCCTCACGGCGGGCCGCGCCAAGGGGCTGCACCCCGGATCCACGCCAACCAGCTGACGTACGGCCCCGGCGTCCAGCTCGCCGTCGAACTCGACGCGGCGTCGGCCGACCACTGCACCCACCTCACCGACGCGGACGTCGACGCGCTCGGCCAGGGCGACACGGTGGCCACGCTGCTCCCGGGCGCGGAGTTCTCCACCCGCGCCACCTGGCCCGACGCCCGCCGGCTCCTCGACGCGGGAGCCACCGTCGCGCTCTCCACGGACTGCAACCCCGGCTCGTCGTTCACCTCGTCCATGCCGTTCTGTGTCGCGCTGGCCGTGCGCGACATGGGGATGACCCCGGACGAGGCGATCTGGTCGGCCACCGCGGGCGGGGCGGCGGCCCTGCGGCGCCCGGACATCGGCCGGATCACCGCCGGCGCCCGCGCCGACCTGGTCCTCCTCGACGCCCCGAGCCACGTCCACCTCGCCTACCGGCCGGGCGTCCCGCTGGTCAGCGCGGTCTGGCGGAGCGGACAGCGGGTGGTGTGACGGGCGGTCAGCGGGTCGGCGTCGGGGCCCAGTAGGCCTACGGCCACGCGTACTCGTCGAAACCGGTGGGGAGCCTCCCGCAGCCCGCGTAGGCGCTGACGGCGTACGTTCCGGTCTCCCGGTACCAGTGCGCGTCCACGTGGTCTTCGTTGTCCGGGTTCCGGAAGCGGAAGCCGGGCCTGTCGACGCCGGTGTCGACGAGGGTCCAGCCTTCGCGTACCAGCCGCGCACGCATACGGTGCAGGCCGGACCGGGCGACGCCCTCCGGGACCGGCACCCGAGACGGGCTCGCATCCGAGGCAGGCCGGCACCCGGGGCAGGCCCGCAACCGGCACCGCGCTCCCGCACGCGGAAGGACCCGCTCCCGGCATCCGGGGCGGGTCCTTCCGCGGTGCTGCTCGAACGGCCGTGGAGCCCCATGGGCGGGACGGCGGGCCGCGTCGGGGTCACTCCTCCACGGTCAGACCCTTGCGGAGCTTGGCCAGCGTCCTGGAGAGCAGCCGGGACACGTGCATCTGCGAGATGTCGAGCTCCTCGCCGATCTCCGACTGCGTCATGTTGCTGACGAAACGGAGCGAGAGGATCATCCGGTCCCTGGAGGGCAGCGCGGCGATCAGCGGCTTCAGCGACTCGATGTACTCGATGCCTTCGAGACCGTGGTCCTCATAGCCGATGCGGTCCGCGAGGGCGCCCTCGTTGTCGTCCTCCTCGGGCTTGGCGTCCAGCGAGCTCGCGGTGTACGCGTTGCTCGCGGACATGCCCTCGACGACCTCCTCCGGGCTGATGCCGAGGAGCTCGGCCAGCTCCGCCACGGTGGGCGCGCGGTCCAGCCGCTGGGAGAGCTCGTCGCCGGCCTTCGCCAGGTCGATGCGCAGCTCCTGGAGGCGGCGCGGTACGCGCACGGACCAGCTGGTGTCACGGAAGAAGCGCTTGATCTCGCCGACGATCGTCGGCATCGCGAACGTGGGGAACTCCACGCCGCGGCTCAGCTCGAACCGGTCGATCGCCTTGATCAGGCCGATGGTGCCGACCTGGACGATGTCCTCCATCGGCTCGCTGCGGGAGCGGAACCGGGAGGCGGCGAACTTGACGAGCGCGAGGTTGAGCTCGACGAGGGTGTTACGGACGTAGCTGTACTCGTGGGTGCCCTCTTCGAGGCACTCCAGCCGCTCGAAGAGCGTCTTCGACAGGGCCCTGGCGTCCAGAGCGCCCACTTCGGCGTAGGGCGGGATCTCGGGAAGCCCTTCGAGTCCCTCGCCGGCCGCGCCGGAGAAGTCTGAGGTGGTGCCGGTCATGCCAGTGGCGGTGCCGGTGGTGCCGGTGGTGCTGGTGCGCGGGCCGGGAACGGCGCTCGCGGCGGGGGAGTCGGAATTGGTCGGTCCCTGAGGACATGCCGACGGCGCGTGGTGGGTACGCGCTTCGTCGAGCCGGGGTGACATGGGTCTCCTCCATCGTTCTCGGCATATGGCTGCCGATGCCCATACGTGTTCCTGCGGTGAAGCGGCGCCTCCAAAGCCGGTCGTGTTTCTGGTGTCCCTCTACCCATACCCGGTCCTGGCCAGCAGTGACAAGCGCCAATTACTGCTATATGTCCGGTTTGTTGAGGTCTCCGACTACCGCGTGGCGAACGGAACGCGTACTCTTTTAGGCACGTCGGCGGCAGCTATGCATGAAGCCGCACAGGCGGTGACGCGCACAGTGACGAACGGCGAAGAGGGTCAGGCATGGACCGCGGGACGGTCGGCAGTGCTAACCGGGGTCGACTTCAGGTCGAGGCCCGGACCGAGGGGCGCAGCGAGGTCGTGACGCCGGTGGGTGAGCTCGACCACCACACCGCCGATCTGCTGCGCGAGCCGCTGGAGAACGCGGTCGAGCAGGGGCGGTCACGCCTCGTGGTCGACTGCTCTCGGCTGGATTTCTGCGATTCCACCGGGCTGAACGTCCTGCTCGGCGCCCGCCTCAAGGCGGAGGCGGTCGGCGGAGGGGTTCATCTGGCCGGAATGCTGCCCGTCGTGGCGAGGGTGTTCGAGATCACCGGCGCGGAGGCGGTCTTCACCGTCCACGCCACGCTCGAAGAGGCCCTGGTCACCTGACCCGGCATGAGCGTGCGGCCGCGGGCGTCTCCGATATCGGCTGTGTCACGCGATCGTGTGCCTCAAGTGGGTGTTGTTGCGACACGGCAGGGCAGGAGACACCCCGGCGGCGCCCCGCAAGGGCTCCGGCACACTCGGTAACTGACCATTATCTGTTGAACGGCGACATGGCGACATGGCGAATCGGTGAGGTGAAGCGCTGATGAGCACCACCCGGCAGCATCCGCCGGGCGACCTCGGTCGCGAGCCGGACGGAGCGGGCGCAGCCCCGACCGTCCCGGTCGAGCGGCAGTGGCGCACGCTCTCACTCGGGCAGGCCAGCGGCATTGTTCCGACGGCCCGTGACTTCGCACGGCAGGCGTTGCACGACTGGGGCTGGCTCCCGGCGTCCACCGCGGACCGCAGGGCCGCCGCCGAGGACGTCCTGCTGGTCGTCTCCGAGCTGGTGACGAACGCCTGTCTGCACGCGGAGGGCCCCGAGGAGCTCCGGATCGGCCACACGCCCAAAGTGCTGCGGGTGGAGGTCGTCGACCGGGGAGCCGGTCAGCCCGCCCCCCGTACGCCGCACCGCGCCGGTCGGCCCGGTGGGCACGGCATGTTCATCGTGCAGCGCCTCTGCCTCGACTGGGGCGTCCTGCGTACTACGGACGCACCCGGCAAGACCGTCTGGGCGGAGCTCGCCGCCCCCGCCTAGCCGCACTCCTCACCCGTACAACTACAGGTGCGCCCCGGGCTCACCTCTCATCTGCACCGACAGGAGCGCGCCGGATCGGCGCGCTCTTTGTCTTCCCTCCATCAGGCCTCGGGCGTACCTTGAGCGTCAAATCTGATGCTCTGTCAGCAGTGTGCGCCCGTACGGGTCGTGGCGCGCGGCACGGACTCCGGTGGCGGCCTGGCCGCCACCGGGGCCGAGGGCGACGGTGCGCTGAGGGCGCGCGGCCTGGTCGCCGGCACGGCGATCCTGCTGGGCGGCGCGGAGTTCACGTTCACCCCGTGGCGGAGGCTGCGCGGCACCCGCTGAGCCCGGGGTGTCTGGGCTCCCCGGGCCCGGAGCCACGGCACGAGCACGAGGAAGGGCCGCCGCACCGGAGCCCGGTGGGGCGGCCCTTCCTCGTACGTACGCCGTGCGGCGCTATGGGGCGTCCGTCAGCGGACGTCGCCCATGAGTTGCTTGACCTTGCCGCGGTACATGAAGATCGCGATACCGGCCGCCACGGCGAGCGTCGCCTCCAGGGCGACCACCCCGGTGCCGTTCAGCTCCACGCCGGCCAGCGAGAGCAGGCCGGTGGTGCAGTCGCCGGCGGTGACGGCGAGGAACCAGACACCCATCATCTGGCTCGCGTACTTCGCCGGAGCCATCTTCGTCGTGACGGAGAGGCCGACCGGCGAGAGCGTCAGTTCGGCGACGGTCTGGATGAAGTAGATCGCGACCAGCCACATCGCGGCGGCCTTGTGGCCGTCACCCGCGATGGTCAGCGGCATCAGGAAGACGAAGAACGACGCGCCGACCAGTACCAGACCGGAGCTGAACTTGACGATCGTGCTCGGTTCCTTGCCGCGCCGGTTCAGCGCCAGCCAGAAGGTGGCGAAGACCGGTGCGAGCGCCATGATCAGGACCGGGTTGACCGACTGGTACCAGGAGACCGGGAAGTCCCAGCCGAAGACGCTGTTCTCGGCCGAGGACTCGGCGAAGATCGCGAGCGTCGAACCGCCCTGGTCGTAGATCATCCAGAAGATGGCGGCGGCCACGAAGAACCAGATGTATCCGGACATCTTCGACTGCTCGGTGGCGCTGAGCTCCTTGTCGCGCTTGATGCGCACCAGGACCATCACCGGGATGACGAGACCCGCGAGGGTGATCGGGACCAGCAGCCAGTTCAGCGTGTAGACGCCGGTGACGACCGTGCCGATGTAGAAGACGGCCGCGATGCCGAGCCAGATCATCGACTTGCGCAGCGTGGCGGCGCGCTCGTCCTTGGAGAGCGGCTTCGGGACGACGAGGCTGCGCTCGTTCAGGTGGCGGGTGCCGAGCAGGAACTGGACCACGCCGAGGCCCATGCCGAGGGCGGCGAGGGCGAAGCCGAGGTGCCAGTTGACGTTCTCGCCGATGGTGCCGATCACCAAGGGGGCCGCGAAGGCGCCCATGTTGATGCCCATGTAGAAGATGGTGAAGCCACCGTCGCGGCGCGGGTCGTCCGGACCGTCGTAGAGGTGTCCGACCATCGTCGAGATGTTGGACTTCAGCAGCCCGGAGCCTATGGCCACGAGGCCGAGGCCGGCGAAGAACGTGCCCTCGGAGGGCAGAGCCAGGACCAGGTGGCCGAGCATGATGATGCCGCCGGCGATGGCGACGGTCTTGCGCGGACCCCAGACCCGGTCGCCGAACCAGCCGCCGGGCATGGCGAGCAGGTACACCAGCGACAGGTAGACCGAGTAGATCGCGGTCGCCGTGGCGGGCTTCATGTCGAGGCCGCCGGGCGCGATCAGGTAGAGCGGGAGCAGTGCCCGCATGCCGTAGTAGCTGAAGCGCTCCCACATCTCGGTCATGAAGAGAGTGGCCAGGCCGCGGGGGTGGCCGAAGAAGGTCTTCTCGTCGGAACTCGGCGAGTCCTTCGTCAGGCTGGACGCCATGGTCGATCCTTGCTGGTCGGGACGCGACGCCTCGTGAGCTGTACGCGCCCGGTGGGGGGCAGCCGGCACCGGCGCGGCGTACCCCATCCCCACGCCTCGGGGGGACGTGCTCCGTGCGTCCGGGCTCCTGACGGAGATACGGCGGCGGAGCGGGGAAGAACCGCGTCGGGATCCACGCCCGTCGCGCGTCCTCGCGCTCCGGGCCCGGCTCACAGGTCATTCACTCAGGAGCCGGCGGGAACCGGCCCCGCACACAAAAGAGACCCTTGGCGCTCATGGCTGCCCAAAGGTCCTTGAGTGGTGCAACAGGCGTTGGGACACCATACGACACGACACGGCAGGATATGGAAGGACTTGAGACATGGATCACAGGTCTTGATGGAACCACACTCCCATATTCAAAGGTCACCGTCCGCTTTGTGGCGCTGACCCGCAGGTGACGTCGTGGGCCTCACCTCGGGCCCCCCGTCCGGACTACCATCAGTCCATGACCCGTGTACTGCTCGCCGAGGACGACGCATCCATCTCGGAGCCACTGGCCCGCGCACTGCGTCGGGAGGGCTACGAGGTCGAGGTCCGCCAGGACGGTCCGACCGCGCTCGACGCCGGCCTCCAGGGCGGCGTCGACCTGGTCGTCCTCGACCTGGGGCTGCCCGGAATGGACGGTCTCGAAGTCGCCCGCAGGCTCCGGGCCGGCGGCCACACCATCCCGATCCTGGTCCTGACGGCCCGCGCCGACGAGGTCGACACGGTGGTCGGCCTGGACGCGGGCGCCGACGACTACGTCACCAAGCCGTTCCGGCTCGCCGAGCTGCTCGCCCGGGTCCGCGCCCTGCTGCGCCGCGGGGCCTCCGAGCCCGTGCCGCAGCCCGCCACCCACGGGGTCAGGATCGACGTCGAGTCGCACCGGGCCTGGATGGGCGAGGAGGAACTCCAGCTCACCGCCAAGGAGTTCGACCTGCTGCGGGTCCTGGTCCGGGACGCCGGCCGGGTCGTCACCCGCGACCAGCTGATGCGCGAGGTCTGGGACACCACCTGGTGGTCCTCCACCAAGACCCTCGACATGCACATCTCCTGGCTGCGCAAGAAGCTCGGCGACGACGCAGCCAATCCGCGCTACATCGCCACTGTCCGGGGCGTCGGCTTCCGGTTCGAGAAGAGCTGACGTACGAAACCCCCATGCACCCGAAACCCCCCTGCACCCGAAACCCCCATGCACGCTGAAGACCGCTCCGGACACCACCCCGACGCGGGTGGCCACGTTCGTCCCGACGACCTGAAGAGGCGGGTATGCGCCGCCGGCTGATCAACTCCACGCTCGCCGTGGTGCTCGTCGTCATCGCCGTCTTCGGCGTCTCGCTGGTGATCGTCGAGACGCGCACCATCAGCGCCAGCGCCCAGGAGAGCGTCGAGTCCGAGGCGCTCCGGCTGATCAGCGTGGTCGACAGCCGGCTGCTGGGCGCGGAGCGGATCAATCCCGGGGTGCTGGCCGAGCAGATCGACCCCAAGCGGTACGCCGTGGTCGAGATTCCCGGCCGCGAGCCCATCGCCGTCGGCGAGCGTCCCGTCGGCAGCGTCCTGCGCGCCGTCGAGACCGGCGAGCAGGGCGAGACCGTCACCGTCGAGGAGTCCCGCTCGGCCGTCACCCGCGAGGTCGGCCGCACGCTCCTGATCATCTGTGCGGTGGCGCTCCTGGCGATCGTCTCGGCCGTGCTGCTCGCCGTACGCCAGGCGAACCGGCTGGCCTCCCCGCTCACCGACCTCGCCGAGACCGCGGAGCGCCTCGGCTCCGGGGACCCCCGCCCGCGCCACAAGCGGTACGGGGTGCCCGAGCTGGACCGGGTCGCCGACGTCCTGGACTCCTCGGCCGAGCGGATCGCCCGGATGCTGACCGCCGAACGCCGGCTCGCCGCGGACGCCTCGCACCAACTGCGGACGCCGCTGACCGCCCTCTCCATGCGGATCGAGGAGATCTCCGTCACCGACGACCCGGACACGGTGAAGGAGGAGGCGAACATCGCCCTCACCCAGGTCGAGCGCCTCACCGACGTCGTCGAACGGCTCCTGACGAACTCCCGCGACCCGCGCACCGGCTCCGCCGTCGTCTTCGACCTCGACGAGATCGTCAAACAGCAGATCGAGGAGTGGCGCCCCGCCTACCGCAGCGCCGGCCGCGCACTGGTCTGCTCCGGCAAGCACGGGCTGAAGGCCGTCGGCACCCCGGGCGCGGTCGCCCAGGTCCTGGCGGCGCTGATCGAGAACTCCCTCATGCACGGCGGCGGCACCGTCGCCCTGCGCACCCGGGTCACCGGCAACCAGGCGGTCATCGAGGTCACCGACGAGGGCCCCGGCGTCCCCGCCGAACTGGGGGCGCGGATCTTCGAGCGGACCATCAGCGGCCGCAACTCCACCGGCATCGGCCTGGCCGTCGCCCGCGATCTCTCGGAGGCGGACGGCGGCCGGCTGGAGCTGCTCCAGCAGCACCCGGCGGTCTTCGCGCTCTTCCTCAGCCGGGTCCCGGTCGACCGCAAAGCTCCTGAGCGCCCGTTGCGCTGAACAACGACGGAGGCGGCGAACCGGTTCCCGTACGGGCGCGGCGGGGCGGTTCCGCAGAGGTGCCGCGGGTCGGTTCCCCAGAGGTGCCGCGGGTCGGTTCCCCAGAGGTGCCGCGGGTCGGTTCTCAGAGGTGCCGCGGGTCGGTTCCGCAGAGGGACCGACCCGGGCCAGTTCCGTACGGGGTCGGGCCCGGGTCGGTTGCGTGTGGGTGTGCCGTGGGTCAGTTCCGTACGGCGTCGGGCGTTACCCGCTCCTCCGCCGGCCTGCGCTGCTCCAGAAACCGTTCCGCGTTGAGCACGGCCTCCTTGGCGGGCAGGGTCTTGAAGACCCAGGTCCGGTAGGACCAGAAGCGGAACAGGGTCGCGACCCCGATGCCGACGATCTTGAAGACATTGCTCTGGACCGGGGTGTTCCAGCCGAAGCCGTACGTCGCCAGGTACAGCACGCCCGTCTCGATCACCGCGCCCACCGCACTGAACAGAAGGAAGAGGGCCAGCTCACGGGTCCGGCCGGTCTTGTCGCGGTCCCGGTAGGTCCAGTAGCGGAAGCCCACGTAGTTGAAGAGGATCGCGACGAACGTCGCCACCACGCTCGCCCGGACCACCTGGAGGTCCGTCGTGTGCCGCAGCAGGTTGAAGACCGCGATGTTGACCAGCAGGCCGAAAGCGCCGACCGCGCCGAACTTGGCGACCTCCCGGGCCAGCAGCTCAAGCCGGGTCCGCAGTGCGCCCCGTTCGCTCATGGTGATCGCTGGTCCCGTCCGTCGGAAGGCGTCTGGAAGACGTGTCGACGCAAGCACGTCAACTCCGCCATGCTAACCAGCCCACCCGTGTGACGCCCCTGAGTCCGCGGGGGTCGTGGCCGCACGGCATCCGTACGGCCGTCCGGGAAGCACCGGCGTGGCGGATATCCTTGAGGACGTGACGTTCCCGGTAGTCGGCATGGTCGGCGGCGGTCAGCTCGCCCGCATGACCCACGAGGCGGGTATCCCCCTCGGCCTGAAATTCAAGCTGCTCAGTGACACCCCCCAGGATTCGGCGGCCCAGGTGGTGAGCGAGGTCGTCATCGGCGACTATCGCGACCTGGACACGCTGCGCGCCTTCGCGCGCGGCTGCGACGTGATCACCTTCGATCACGAGCACGTGCCGACCGAGCATCTGCGGGCCCTGGAGGCGGACGGCATCCCCGTGCGCCCCGGCCCCGATGCCCTGGTGCACGCCCAGGACAAGGGGGTGATGCGCGCCAAGCTCCTGGAGATCGGCGCCCCGTGCCCCCGCCACCGCATCGTGAGCGACCCGGCCGACGCCGCCGCGTTCGCGGAGGAGGTCGGGGGCTTCCCCGTCATCCTCAAGACCGTGCGCGGCGGCTACGACGGCAAGGGCGTGTGGGTGGTCCGCTCCGAGGCGGACGCCGCCGACCCGTTCCGCGCCGGGGTCCCGGTCCTCGCGGAGGAGAAGGTCGACTTCGTACGGGAGCTGGCGGCGAACATCGTCCGCTCGCCGCACGGCCAGGCCGTCGCCTACCCGGTCGTCGAGTCCATCCAGGTGGACGGCGTCTGCGACACGGTGATCGCCCCCGCCCCCGAACTGGACGAGGCCCTGGCCGGCGAGGCCCAGCAGCTCGCGCTGCGCATCGCCGCCGAGCTGGGCGTCGTCGGACACCTCGCGGTCGAGCTGTTCGAGACCCGCGGACCGGACGGGAAGCCCGGCATCCTGGTCAACGAGCTGGCGATGCGCCCGCACAACTCGGGCCACTGGACCATGGACGGCGCGATCACCTCCCAGTTCGCCAACCACGTGCGGGCGGTCCTCGACCTCCCCCTCGGCGACCCGCGCCCGCGCGCCTCCTGGACGGTCATGTGCAACGTCCTGGGCGGCGACTACCCGGACATGTACCAGGCGTATCTGCACTGCATGGCCCGCGACCCGCAGCTCAAGATCCACATGTACGGCAAGGACGTGAAGCCCGGCCGCAAGGTCGGACACGTCAACACCTACGGCGATGACCTGGCGGACGTGCGGGAGCGCGCCCGGCACGCGGCCGACTACCTGCGAGGAACGATCACCGAATGACTTCCCCCGGCACCGGATCCCCCGCCGCCCCTCTCGTCGGCATCGTCATGGGCTCGGACTCCGACTGGCCCGTCATGGAGGCCGCCGCCAAGGCGCTCGACGAGTTCGAGATCCCCTACGAGGTCGACGTCGTCTCCGCCCACCGCATGCCGCACGAGATGATCGCGTACGGCGAGCGGGCCGCGGGCCGCGGTCTGAAGGCGATCGTCGCGGGCGCGGGCGGGGCCGCCCACCTGCCCGGCATGCTGGCCTCGGTCACCCCGCTGCCGGTCATCGGCGTTCCGGTGCCGCTGAAGTACCTGGACGGCATGGACAGTCTGCTCTCCATCGTCCAGATGCCCGCCGGGGTGCCCGTCGCCACCGTCTCGGTCGGCGGCGCGCGCAACGCGGGCCTGCTGGCCGCGCGGATCCTCGCCGCGCACGACCCCGCGCTCCAGGAGCGGATGCGCGAGTTCCAGCAGGAGCTGAACGACCAGGCCACCGAGAAGGGCAAACGTCTGCGCGCCAAGGTCCAGGGCGCGGACTCCTTCGGCTTCGGAAAGTAGGGGGCGGCACATGAACGACGCCTACCTGCGGCGGGCCCGCGAGATCCTCGCCGTCCACCCCGTCGTCGACGGCCACAACGACCTCCCCTGGGCCCTGCGCGAACAGGTCGGCTACGACCTCGACGCCCGGGACATCGCCGCCGACCAGCGCGGCCTGCTCCACACCGACCTGAACCGGCTGCGGGCCGGCGGGGTCGGCGGCCAGTTCTGGTCGGTGTACGTCCGCACCGACCTGACCGGCGACGCGGCCGTCAGCGCCACCCTGGAACAGATCGACGTCGTCGGCGAGCTGATCGCCCGCTACCCGACGCACCTGCGCCGCGCGCTCACCGCCGACGACCTGGAGAAGGCCCGCGCCGAGGGCCGGATCGCCTCCCTGATGGGGGCCGAGGGCGGCCACTCCGTCAACAACTCGCTGGGCACCCTGCGCGCCCTGTACGACCTGGGCGTCCGCTACATGACGCTCACCCACAACGACAACATCGACTGGGCCGACAGCGCGACGGACCTGCCGCGCCTCGGCGGCCTCTCCGCCTTCGGCCACGAGGTCGTCCGCGAGATGAACCGCGTCGGCATGCTGGTCGACCTCAGCCACGTCGCGGACGGCGTCATGCGCGACGCGCTCGCCACCAGCACCGCGCCGGTGATCTTCTCGCACTCCTCGGCCCGCGCCGTCTGCGACCACCCGCGCAACATCCCCGACGACGTGCTCGCGGCCCTCCCGGCCAACGGCGGCGTCGCGATGGCGACCTTCGTCCCGAAGTTCGTGCTGCCCGAGGCGGTCGCCTGGACCCTGGCCGCGGACCGCAACATGCGCGAGCACGGACTGCACCACCTCGACACCACCCCGACCGCGATGCGCGTGCACGAGGACTTCGAGGCGTCCAACCCGCGCCCCGAGGCCACCGTCTCGACCATCGCGGACCACCTCGACCACATGCGCGCGGTCGCGGGCGTCGACCACATCGGCATCGGCGGCGACTACGACGGCACGGCGTTCACCCCGCGCGGCCTGGAGGACGTCTCCGGCTACCCGAACCTCATCGCGGAGCTGCTGCGGCGGAAGTGGTCCGAGGGCGACCTCGCCAAGCTGACCTGGCGCAACACCGTACGGGTGCTGCGCGACGCGGAGGCCGTGGCCCGCGACGAGCAGAGCCGGCGCGGCCCGTCCCACGCGACGATCGCGGAGCTGGACGGCCCGCTCGGCTGACGCCGGGAGGTCTCCGCGCCCAGCGGCCGTGAGGGTGAGCACCCGAAACGCTCGCCCTCACGGCGAAGCTACTGGGGCGGGTTTCGACAGTCCCGCCCTGGTAGCTTCGCTACTTTCGAAACCCGGCCTAGGCCTTCGGGCGGCCCATCGCCCGGTACGTCCACCCGGCCTCGCGCCACACCGCGCTGTCCAGGGCGTTGCGGCCGTCCAGGATGATCCGGCGGGCGGCCACCTCGCCCAGCTCCACCGGGTCCAGCTCGCGGAACTCGCGCCACTCCGTCAGGTGCAGCACCACGTCCGCCCCGCGCACCGCCTCCAGTGCGGAGTCCGCGTAGCCGAGCGTCGGGAACAGGCGGCGGGCGTTGTCCATCCCCTTCGGGTCGAACACGGTCACCTGGCCGCCCTGGAGGTGGATCTGCCCGGCGACGTTGAGCGCGGGGGAGTCGCGTACGTCGTCGGAGTCGGGCTTGAACGCCGCGCCCAGCACCGCCACCCGCTTGCCGAGGAACGAGTCGCCGCCCACCGCCTCCCGGGCCAGCTCCACCATGTGGCCGCGGCGGCGCATGTTGATGGAGTCGACCTCGCGGAGGAAGGTGAGGGCCTGGTCCGCGCCCAGCTCGCCGGCGCGCGCCATGAAGGCGCGGATGTCCTTGGGCAGGCAGCCGCCGCCGAAGCCGATCCCGGCCCGCAGGAACTTCTTCCCGATGCGGTCGTCGTGCCCGATGGCCTCCGCGAGCTTCACGACGTCCCCGTCGGCGGCCTCGCACACCTCGGCCATCGCGTTGATGAAGGAGATCTTGGTGGCCAGGAAGGAGTTGGCGGAGGTCTTCACCAGCTCGGCGGTCGGGAAGTCGGTCACCACGAACGGCGAGCCCTCGGCGACGGGCCCGGCGTACACCTCGCGCAGCAGCTTCTCGGCCCCCTCGCTCGTGACGCCGACGACGATCCGGTCGGGGTGCAGGGTGTCCTTCACGGCGAAGCCCTCGCGGAGGAACTCCGGGTTCCAGGCCAGCTCGGCGTTGGCGCCCGCCGGAGCGAGCTGGGCGAGGCGGGCGGCGAGGCGGGCGGCGGAGCCCACCGGGACGGTCGACTTGCCGACGACCAGGGCGGGCCGGGTCAGGTGCGGGGCCAGCGAGTCGAAGGCGCTGTCGACGTAGCTCATGTCGCAGGCGTACTCGCCGTGCTTCTGCGGGGTGTTCACACAGACGAAGTGGACGTCGCCGAACTCCCCGACCTCCTCCCAGGAGGTGGTGAAGCGCAGCCGCCCCGTGGATCCCTCGATGCCGGCGACGTGCCGCTGGAGCATCTCCTCGAGACCCGGCTCGTACATCGGCACGCGGCCGGTGGAGAGCAACTCGATCTTCTCCGGCACGACGTCGAGCCCCAGGACCTCGAAGCCCAGCTCGGCCATGGCCGCGGCATGGGTGGCGCCGAGATAGCCGGTGCCGATCACGGTGATCCTGAGGGCCATGGAGTGCTCCTGGGAGATGCGGACGGACGTGCGGACCGAGCATAGTCGGGCAGCGGAAGGCCGGAATTCACCGCTCCAGCTGTCCACTGCATCGCATATGTCCCACCCATGTCGGGAAGCTCACGTGCACGGCACGTATGCCGTCCGGCGGTAGGCGCACTAAAATTGAGTTACTTAACGGTAGTTAGCATCTGGGGAGTGAGCGTCTTGGCGGGTTCGACCGATTTCGACCTGTACCGTCCGGCCGAGGAGCACGACATGCTCCGCGAGACCATCCGCGCGCTCGCCGAGACGAAGATCGCCCCCTTCGCCGCCGCGGTCGACGAGGAGAGCCGCTTCCCGCAGGAGGCGCTGGACGCCCTGGTCGCCTCGGACCTGCACGCCGTCCACGTCCCGGAGGAGTACGGCGGCGCCGGCGCCGACGCGCTCGCCACGGTCATCGTGATCGAGGAGGTGGCCCGCGCCTGCGCCTCCTCCTCACTGATCCCGGCCGTCAACAAGCTCGGCTCGCTCCCGGTGATCCTCTCCGGCTCCGAGGAGCTGAAGCGCAAGTACCTGGTCCCGCTCGCCAAGGGCGACGCGATGTTCTCGTACGCCCTCTCCGAGCCGGACGCCGGCTCGGACGCGGCGGGCATGAAGACGAAGGCCGTGCGCGACGGCGACTTCTGGGTCCTCAACGGCGTGAAGCGCTGGATCACCAACGCGGGCGTCTCCGAGTACTACACGGTCATGGCCGTCACGGACCCGACCAAGCGCTCCAAGGGCATCTCCGCGTTCGTCGTCGAGAAGTCCGACGAGGGCGTCTCCTTCGGCGCCCCGGAGAAGAAGCTCGGCATCAAGGGCTCTCCGACCCGCGAGGTCTACTTCGACAACGTGCGCATCCCCGCCGACCGGATGATCGGCGAGGAGGGCACCGGCTTCGCCACCGCGATGAAGACCCTGGACCACACCCGCATCACCATCGCGGCCCAGGCCCTCGGCATCGCCCAGGGCGCGCTGGACTACGCCAAGGGGTACGTCCAGGAGCGCAAGCAGTTCGGCAAGCCGATCGCGGACTTCCAGGGCATCCAGTTCATGCTCGCCGACATGGCGATGAAGCTGGAGGCGGCCCGTCAGCTCACCTACTCGGCCGCCGCCAAGTCCCAGCGCGTCGACGGCGACCTCACGTTCTTCGGCGCCGCGGCCAAGTGCTTCGCCTCCGACGTCGCCATGGAGGTCACCACGGACGCCGTCCAGCTGCTCGGCGGCTACGGCTACACGCGGGACTACCCGGTGGAGCGCATGATGCGCGACGCCAAGATCACCCAGATCTACGAGGGCACGAACCAGGTCCAGCGCATCGTGATGGCGCGCAACCTGCCGTAGCAGGGTTCTCGCAGGTCAACCGCTTTTCCGGTGATACCGGAGCGGTGATCGGGTTCCGGCCCGTTCGGGTCCGTTCCGTGCCTCTCCTGGGCGTCATGCTGGGGGAACCCTGGGCGGACACTGGCCCCGGAACGGGTGCTGACCTGCATGAACGACAAGGCCCCCGGCGTGATGCCGGGGGCCTTTCGTATGGGCTGGGTCAGGCGACTTCGTCTCGCTCCGTGGGGTCGTCCGCATCGGGGGTCAGCATGGTGGCGATGGCTGCGCGGCCTCTCTGCTCGGCACCCTCGAAGAGGTAGTGATAGTGCTCGCGGAGCACGTCCGTGCTGCTGTGCCCCACCCAGTCGGCCACGTCGTTCTCAGGGACGCCCGCATAGAGCAGCCGGGACGCGTAGGACCTCGGCCTGGAAGTCGATCTGATCGCGTGAGACCGCCATGGCCTCGCCGATCCGGAGACCGCATCCCGCCATGAGCCAGAGCATCGCCCGATACCGGGGCGGGGCCCCGTTCAGCATGGCCAGCACTTCCCGAGTCGTCAGCCGCCGGGCGTTGCTCTTGTGCTCGCGTACTTCCTTGGCGCGGCTGCCTGCGTGCCTGATCTTCTTGCACGGATTGCGCCCGATGATCTCGTTGACTACGGCCCAATCCATCATCCCGGAGAAGAACGAGAACCGCTGCCGCCGGGTCCGGGCCGACAGCTTCCGGTCCTGGTCCATCCACAGCAACCATTGTTCGATGTCTGCGACCTTCAAGGACACGATGGAGCGAGCTTTGAAGAACGGTTCCAGGGTCGTTTTCTGAATCGAGCGGTACTGCTTCTTGGTGCTGTTATCCAACTTCCTTTGATTGGCCCACTGTTCCCGGACCGCTGTAACGGGCTGCCTGCCCAACCTGTCGTCCAGGTAGGTCCCGGCGTCTAGCTCCTGCTCCTTGTTCGCATTACCGAGGGGGCCACGTCTCCGAAGGCGAACCGTCAGCCCCTCAGCCTTGAGGACAAGGTCCGGGCCCGCATCGAACTGCACGGAGGCAGGGCCACGTCCTCACAGGTACTCCCGTACGTGGGAGCCACCGCCGGTGAGGTCAAGGTGCTTCCCGGCATCACGGTGACCGTGGAACGGTCGGGGAAGACAGGCCGACCCTCCACCGTCTTCACACTCGACGACGGCAGTTCCGCTCACGCTGTGCCCCAGCCGGCCAGCGCGGACCGTAAGCAGAACCGATGCGACGTTTCCCGTAGCCCTCTGTCGCGGCCGGCTGACCCGGAGCGTGATGAGAAGCGCGCCACGGTCGTACTGATCGACACTTACAGAACAGCACCGAAGCAGTCACCGGAGCCGATGCCAGTGAAGCAGCCGGAACCGGCCAGAGGTTTCCATACCTTCCACGCGCTCCTCTGATCACCCGAACAAAGCAAATGAACGCCCATGCCGAGAATGGCAGGGGCGTTCATTCGTTGGTCAGTGTTGCCGTACGCGCGCGGTCAGCGTGCCAGCGCGCGTACGAGCATCGTGCCCACGGTCCTGTCCTGCGGCGGATCGATAAGCGATGCTGACACTGCCGTGAATCCGTGGCTTGTGAGCAGACGCTCCCATGCGTCGAGGCTGTGATTGTGCCGCAACCCTGCCCCGCCTGGTTTTACGTCTTGGATTCCGGCGGGGAGGTGGGAGAACGCGAGAGTGCCGCCCGAAAACATGCGTGATCGGATCAGCGGTAGCAGGGTTCGCGGATCGACGAACCACACGGCACCAAAGATTGAGAGCACGACGTCAAACGTCTCGTCCGTCTCGGTCAAAAATGCCGTCACCTCTGCGGTGCGAAACTCAAGACCGGCCAGGCCAGCCCAACGCTCCTTCGCGACCGTTGCGCGGGCAGGTGCAACGTCCACTCCCAAGCCCGTCGCACCGAGCGTGACCAGGTGCGCCAGGTTGCTCCCGCTGCCTGAGCCGAGTTCCAGCACCCGACGTCCGGCGACGGATCCTAGAACGCTCTCGTTCGGTCCGTGATCGGCGTACTGAGTCCAGTTCAGCCACGTCGTATCGCCCGTGGCGTTCACTGCCCTGCGCGGCTTGCTTCCGACCGCGTATTTGTCCCAGGACTCAGCCAATGACATGCGGTGATCCTTTCCAGCAGAAGGGGCCTACTCCCAACGTACGGGGTAGGCCCCAACTCAACGGCTATGCAGTTCTACTTGGGTGAGTCGTGGCACCCGGCGTGGCACTGGTTGCAGTCGGCTGCACTCTCGATGCCCCACAGGTCGGGGTCGATCTCGAACCCGGCCGCCTTGATCGCCTTGATCGTCTGCTCCAGGACCAGCGGGCCGCCGGTCCTGGAGTCGTGCCCGTCCCGCGTCGCCTCGTCGTCGCTGAGACATTGGACCCCGGCCCTCGTTCCCGGAAGCTCGGGAACGTGGTGGATGTACCGGCCGAAGTGCCGGTTGGTGAAGTGGTGATAGGGGATCGAGTCGAGCATGAACGAGTGCCACGCCTCGTCCACCTGCTCGGACGGACCCATGAGAAGGTCCGGGTTCTCGCCGCACGTGACCAGGTAGGCGATGGCCTGCCCGAACTTGGCCTCCGCGAGTTCGCGGGTGTTCTCCGGGTTCCGGAGGAGGAGGGTAACCTCCCGCTCCCACACCTCCGGCGTGACGTACGTCTTCGGGTCGCTGATCACTACTGCCGTACTCATGCTGGCCTACCTCCACGTAGTTGGATGTCCGACGTGCTCCGTTCATGCCGCCCGCCTCTGCACCTCGGGTACAGGCACGGGGGCATAACGCCAGTCGCGAGGGGCGCTCCGCCCTCACCCTCGTACAGGGTTCGCGACTCGGTCTGCGTACCGTCGGCTCTCACCTTGTAGGCGCTGATGCGGATGGACATGTCGACCATGCTCCGGATTAACCTCGACCATTGCGGCGACGTTCGAGACGACCCTCCGGCGTCATCTCGACGTCGTTCCGAGGGCGTCAAACCGGTGTCATTGAAGGTCCCGCGTCGCTAGCCTCGGACCATGACGACTACGGCCGAGCGCGAGCGAGTTCCCAACGACGTCCTGGCCTCCGTACGCAAGTCGATGAATCTCAGCCAAGACGAGTTCGCCCAGGGATTACGTGGGGTGGGGGAAGAGCTGGGCGAACCGAACGATGCCTCCAAGCGACTTGTGCAGCGTTGGGAGTCCGGGATGACCAGGACGTGCCGCCCGCTGTACGCGAGAGCGCTAAAACAGTTCACTGGCCGCGCTCCCGAGTCACTAGGCTTTGCGATCCCCATGACACGCGTCCACTCAGACGGCGCAGGAGGCCACGATATGGAAGCTGGGGAAGTCGGCACGACCAGTGCCGTCACAAGTCCGGAGCCGGAGACGCAGGGAGAGTACGCAGGTATCTGGCTGTCTCGGTACGAGTTCTACTCGTCCAGCCGTGACGAGACTTTCGACTGCAAGCACCATGTCGTCATCGTCCAGCACGGCAACAGGCTGACAGCTCAGAGCCTGCCCGGGGCGTCGACCAACCCGGACAGCCCCCTGTCTTTGGACCTGACCGTGGACCGGAACATCATCACAGGCACGTGGACGGAACAGACGGCGTTGGACGGCTACTACCACGGTGCCCGCTACCACGGTGCTGTTCAGCTACTGATCGAGCCGACGGGTCGCCGTATGGCAGGCAAGTGGGTGGGGTTCGGGAAGGACTTCGACGTGAACAGTGGGCCCTGGGAGCTGCGCCTACTCGACCGCTCCACCGGACGGGCCAGCGTCGAAAGGTACTCGGCTTCCCCAGCGTGAGCGCCAGTTTGGTCACGTTCCTCGTGCGTGAGAGCACCGCTTCTGGACTGATCCTGGGGGAAACCTGGGCGGCCCCCTCACTTTCAGTGTGTTGGCAGGTCAGGTCGATGTATGCCGTAGAGCACCCAGATCTACGAGGGCACGAATCAGGTTCAGCGGATCGTGATGGCGCGCAACCTGCCGTAACGCCCGCTGCCGACGGCCCCCGGCGCAGTGCCGGGGGCCTTTCGCATGGGCTTCGCCCATCGCGGAGTATCGGACGCTACCGCGGCGCGACGGCCGCCAGCTCTCCCCGTACGGCCGTCCCGTCCGGCAAGGTCCAGCCGGCGACGAGGCTTCCCTCAGACCCCTGCTCGGCTTCCGTCGCCCGCAGGACGCGGTGGATCCGGACATCGGTCCCCTGGCCGGGGCCGGGCCCGTGCACGGTGACGGTCGGGTCGGGGGTGTCGCTCACGTTCTGCTGCTGCGGCTTCGCCTCGCCGCGCAAAAGGGCGCGCAACAGCGCCAGTACCACCGGGTCGTGGGCCCCGTCGTAGATCCACCGGGTGCCGAGCACCCCGTGCTCGGAGGTGCCGATGAGCGCCTCGTCGGGGACGCCCTCCAGCGCCGCGCCGCGGTAGCCCAGCGGCACCAGATACGCCACCGGCTCCTGCCCGGCCGTGTCCGCCACGACCATGAACTCGATCCCGACCTCCCCTTCCGGATCGTCCAGACGGAACCCGCCGGCCTTGACCAGGTCCGGCGTCTTCCCGGAGCCCGCGTACCAACTCTGCTTCGGCAGCCAGCCGGAGAGCAGCTCCAGCTTGGTGGGCGTCATGGTGGTGCGGTGGATGGTTGCCATGTGGGCTCCCTGATGCGTCGTAGGTCCGGGCCCGTCCTCACGACGGGTGTGTCCGAACCTATAGAGAACGGTCGAGTCCGGCCCAGGGCTCGGCCGCGCCTAGGGTGGAGCGATGATCATCTGGCTGAACGGAACCTTCGGCGCGGGCAAGACCACCACCGCGAAGGTGGTGACCTCGCTCCTTCCGGACTCCCGGCTGTTCGACACCGAGAAGGTCGGCGAGATGCTCTGGCACGTGCTCGGCGTGCCGGAGAAGGACTTCCAGGACTTCCCGCCCTGGCGGGGCCTGGTGGTGGAGACCGCACGGCAGGTGCTCGATCACGTGGGCGGAACGCTGGTGGTCACGCAGACGGTTCTGGTCGAGTCGTACTGGCAGGAGATCCACGACGGTCTGACCCGGGCCGGCATCCCCCTGCACCACGTCCTGCTGCACACGGACCGGGACACGCTCGTCGAACGTATCGAGACCGACAGCAAGCCCGAGAGCGCCGGGGCCCGGCAGTGGCGCCTGGACCATCTGTCCGACTACGAGCGGGCCCTGCCGTGGCTCCGCCGGGAGGCCCGGGAGATCGACACGACGGGTGTCATGCCCACAGAGGTGGCGAAGACCGTCCTGCGAGGGGTGCGCGCGGGCTGACCTGACCGGCCGGGCTGGGCCCGGGTGCCCGTTCGGCAGGGCGCTGGGCGCGCCCCCGGGGGCGTCAGCGGACGACCTCGAAGACGTTCTTCTGGATGCCGTTGGCGTACGTCTCGTGCTCGACCAGCTTCAGCTTCTGCGCGTCCTTGTCCGTCGCGCTGAACAGGCGCTTGCCCGCGCCGAGCAGGAGCGGGAAGACGAGCAGGTGGTAACGGTCGATGAGGTCGGCGTCCGCGAGGTTCCGGTTCAGCTCGGTGCTGCCGTGGACGATGATCGGGCCGCCCTCGGTCTCCTTCAGAGCGGCCACCTCGTCGAGTGACCGCAGGATCGTGGTCTCGCCCCAGTCGGACACCAGGTCGCCGTCGGTCAGTTTGGTGGAGACGACGTACTTCGGCATCGCCTTGTACCCCGTGAACTCCTCCATGCCCGGCCACACGGGGCTGAACGCCTCGTAGCTCGCCCGGCCCATCAGCAGGGCGGTGGCCTCGTCCTGCTCCCGGCTCTTGAGCTCGTACGCCTCCGGCAGGAACTCCACGTCCTTGAACGTCCACCCCGAGTTCCGGTAGCCGGGCTCGCCGCCAGGGGCCTCCATGACGCCGTCGAGCGAAACGAAGGCGGTGCTGATCAGGGTGCGCATCAGATCTCCTGGCTGTGTCGTGGCCGGCCCCGGTCGGTGCCCGGCGTCGCCTCTCAGTCTTCCGGAAGTACAGACCGCGCACCCCACGAAAACTCATCGGCCTCGCACGGAACACCGGCCCTCACTGAACACCGGCTCCCCACCGAACACCGGCCCCGGCCACACCCCGGCCGCGGCCGGTAGCCTCCCTCCCCATGACCGAACTCGACCGGCTGACCGCCCTCTTCGCCGCCCTGGGGGCGGATGGCGACGCCCGCGACTGGGCCGAGTCGGAGGCCGAGGAGGGGCTGCCGCAGCTCGCCCGCTACCGCCTCCTGCGGACGGTGTGGCAGGACGTCGACGCCTGGGGCACGGCGGCCCCGCGGTGGGTCGACGCCTACCGCACCGACGGGGCGGCGGCCGACGCCGTCGACCGGGCCCTCGCGGCCGGGCTCACCCCCGAGGATCTCGGCGCGCTGGCCCGCGAAGTCGCCAGGGAGACCGCGTTCGGGGTGCTGTACGCCCTGGCGGACCCGGCGGACGGGTCGCTCCCGGCGGAGGTCGAGGCGCAGCTGCCCGGCTGGCGGCTGGCGGAGCTGAACCCGGCCGGGGCGCCGACGGGCCGCCATCTCGACGCCCTCCACGAGGACTTCGCCGAACTCGAACCGAAAGGGATCGTGCCATGACGGGTGTGACCGGGGCGGCCACCCCCTTCGACCATGCCGAGCGGCGCATCTGGTCCGGCAAGGCCGAGGCGTACGCCCGCACCTACGCCCGGCTCTGCGCCCACCCGGCGGCGGCCCTCCTCGACACCACCGGGGCCGGACCCGGCAGCCGCGTCCTCGACGTGGGCTGCGGCAGCGGCACCATCAGCGTTCTCGCCGCCGGGCGCGGTGCGACGGTGCACGCCGTCGACGCCGAGCCGGGCATGGTGGAGGCGACCCGCCGGGCGGTCCCGGAAGCCGAGGCGCGCGTGGCCCGGCTGCCCGAACTTCCCTACGCGGACGACACGTTCGACGCGGTCGTCGGCAACTTCGTGCTCAACCACGTGGGCCGCCCGCGCGAGGCGCTGAGCGAACTGCGCCGGATCGCCCGCCCCGGCGGCCGGGTCGCGGTCACCGTTTGGCGTGCTCCCGGCGCCCCCGGCCAGGCGCTGATCGGCCGCGCGGTACAGGCGGCCGGGCTCACCCGCCCCGACTGGCTCCCCGCGCTCGCCCCCGAGGACGACTTCCCCCGTACGCGCGAAGGTCTCGCCGCCCTCCTCGACGGGGCCGGGCTTCTCGGCGCGGAGTGCTCCGAGGTCGCGTGGGAGCACCGCTGTGACCCGGACACCTGGTGGGCGGGGGCGGAACGGGGGATCGGCGCGATCGGCCAGATCCTCGACAGCGGGGGAGCGGAGGGGGTGGCGGCGGCCCGGCGAACGTACGACGAGGTGTGCGCCGAATTCCTGACGGCAGACGGTCTGTTGGCGCTGCCGCACGTGGCGTTGCTGGCGCGCGGCGGAGCGTAGGAGGCGGCGCGGCATGGGCGATCAGCGGACGCGGGGGAGCGGCGGGACGGCAGCGGGCCGTCCCCCGTTTCACTTGCCGACGACGCTCCACGTGCCCTCGCCGGCCGCAGCGGCGTTGTCGAGGGCCGCCCACGCGGCGTCGTCGAGCTTGAGGGCGTCGAGGAGGTAGGCGGAGACCGCGTCGGCGACGAGGGCGACGCGGGCGGGGTCCTCGTCGGTGGTCTCGGCGACCGCCTCGCCGGCGAGGCCGCCCAGGGTGTGCTCGCCCTCGGCGATGGTGAGCAGGCTCTTCGGGGACGGGCTGAGGTGGTAGGCGTCGGTGAACCAGTCCGGCCCCCGGGTGGAGAGCTGGGACCGGTCCTTGCCGCCCGCGACGACCAGGGCCGGGGTGGTCATGGTGGAGTAGTCCGGCCTCATGAACGGAAGGTGCTCGGTCGCGAACGGGGTGAGGGTGTCGCCGGTCCCGGTCGCGGCGATCAGCGCGCCGGCCGAGACGGCGGAGTGGGAGAAGTCCTCTCCGGGAATACCGTCGGCGTCGAGCACGCGCGCGCCGAGGACCGCCCCGGCGGTCTGCGCGCCCCAGGAGTGCCCGACGACCGCGATGCGCTCACGGTCCACGCGGGTCTCCAGACCGCCGGCCCGGACGAGGATGTCGCCGAGGCCGTCGAGGACCGCGTGGAGGTCGGCGATCCGGACGCGCCAGACGGTGGCGAAGCGCGGATCGTCCCACCCGATGCCGTTGCGGCGGGAGTCCAGGTGGGTGGGTTGTACGACGACGAATCCGGCGGCCGCCCACCGGTCTACGAGGGGTTCGTATCCGTCCATGGACCAGGCGTTGCCGTGGGAGAACACGATGACGGGAAGGTTGTGGCCCGACACCGGAGCGGTGACCTTCACCTGGAGATCGAGGCCGCGGCCGGGCGCGGGAACGGGGATGGGCTTGACCGCGACGATCCGCTGATCGCGGTCGAGGTCGCGGTCGAGATCGAGGTCGCGAGCGAGGTCGAGGGCTGTGCCGATGTGGCTGGAAGGCATGGGGGACCTGTGCTTTCTCCACGGGCTCGCTCTGCCATACTTTGGCGGAGCACCGTTCCGCCAACTTAGCGGAACATTGTTCCGCGAGTAAAGGGAGGGCCTCGTGCCGGAGTCGGTCGGAGTACGCCAGGCGCAGGCGCAGCGCACCCGCGACGGTGTCCTGGCGGCCGCTGCGGCGGTCTTCGTGGACCAGGGCGTCCAGGCCCCCATCCGCGACATCGCCGAACGCGCCGGCGTCGGCGTCGGCACGATCTACCGGAACTTCCCGACCCGGGCGGACCTCGTCACCGCGGTCTACCGGCACCAGATCGACACCTGCGCCGCACTCGCGCCCCGCCTCCTGGAGGAATCAGCCTCGCCGTTCACCGCCCTGACCGGCTGGGCGGACGCTTTCGTCGAGTTCCTGGTGACGAAGCACGGCCTCGGCGCAGCCCTGGGATCCGGCGACCCGGGGCTGGAGAACCTCCACGCCCTCATGCTCGACACCCTGGTCCCGGCCTGCGCGACGCTGCTCGACGCGTGCGTCGCCGCCGAGGAGACCGCCCCGGACGTCACCGCCTACACGCTCATGCGCGCCATCGGAAACCTCTGCATCACCGGCCCCGACTACGACCGGGCCGATGCCGGGCGCATGGTCGCGACGCTCCTCGCAGGATGCCGTCGCCAGGCATAGCGGCGACGCCCGACCGCGCGCCCACCGCGTGACGGTCGGCGCGCGGGCCTACGCCGCCTCCCAGTACTGGGCCCGGCAGTCGCGGCAGTGACCGGGGGCCGGGGAGCGGAAGGCGCGGTCGCAGCCCTCGCAGGTCTGGAAAGGGGTGACGGGCGTCCGGTGGACCGGGGCCAGCTCGGCGGCTCCCGGGAGCGGCGGTGGCAGGAGCACGGTGAGGCGGTGTCTGACGATCTTCGCCGGGTACTTGGGCGGCTGCGGGAGCTCGGTCGTCAGAGCGTGGCGGATGGCATCGGGGTGCGCGCCGCGCTCCAGCCAGGCGGCAGCGCCGGGGACCAGCTCCTCGACGTCGTCCTCGGAGAGCACCAGCTCCGGCGCGTGACGCCGGAGGTCGGCGAGGAGTGCGGACGCGGCCCGGCGCAGCTCAGGGGTCAGCTCGCCGGGCTGCGGGAGCGGCCGGCGCGGGGGCTTGGACCCGATGCGCGACGGTACGCGGACCGGCGGGGGTACGTCCTCCGGTACGGGGGCGGGCTCGGGCGCGGGCTCGGGGGCGGGTGCGGGTGGGGGCATGGGCGCAGGAGCGGGGACCCCCGGCGTCACGACCGGCCCTGGCGCCTCTGCCCGGCCCCGCAGCAATGCCCCCGGCTGGTTGCAGAACACCGTGCGGGTCACCATCCGGCCGTTCGCCAGCCTCTCGCGGGTCCGGTACAGATAACCGTGTGTCTCCAACTCGCGCAGGGCGACGGCGATCGTGGTCTCGCCCTCGGCGAAGCGGGCCGTGAGCGCCTTGATGCCGACGCGGGACCCGGCGGGCAGCGACTGGATGTGAACGCCGATCCCGATCGCGGCGAGGGAGAGCTCGGCGTGCTGCGCGAGGTAGTTGCCGACGACCGTGAAGCGGCTCGCGTGCGGGATCGCGACGTGGATGACGCCGGAGGACGGCAGTGGTCCGGGAATCTCTGCCAGGGCGCGGGTGAGGGCGATATCGTGCTGGGTAGCCATGGGGAAGCGTCTCTCTTCCTTGGTGGTCAGGTCCTCGCTCGGGATTGCCGTCCCGGCGGGGGCCGTCTCATGTCTGGGGTTGTGTGTCAGCGCGAGCATATGCCTGCCAACCCGACCGAAATCCAGACCAGTTGGCGAATCTCACCCATGTGGGTGACTGACCCATCCCGCAGTTGACCACCGGGATCAGTGGGGTGGGGTTGGGTAATTTCACCTGGTTCTTTACGTAGTTGACGTCGCGGCCGACCGGGTCCCGGTGGACCACGATCCGGTCGACCCCCACCGGATCGTGGCGCGTCACGACCCGGCGTGAGCAGCGAATTCGGGTGGATTTCCGGGGATCCGTCACGCGGCCCGGCCCGCCGTCCCTACGCTGCGCACCATGGCTGACGAAGACGTGACCGAGCCCGAGCCGGACCTCGACCTGGACATCGATCCGGCCGACGATTCGAGCGCGGTGATGGCCGCCGTGGGGCGGCAGATCAGACTCTGGCGGGAAGCGGCGGGGCTGCGTGCCGCCGAGCTGGGCACGGCCATCGGCTACGGCGAGGACCTCGTCTACAAGGTCGAGGGCGGACGGCGCATCCCCAAGCCGGAGTTCCTGGACGGGACGGACCGGGTGGTAGGGGCGCGCGGCAAGATCTCCGCGATGAAGCAGGACGTGGCGGAGGCCCGGTACCCGAAGAAGGTGAAGGACCTCGCCAAGCTCGAACGGGCGGCGGTCGAGCTCGGTGCGTACGGCAATCACAACGTGCACGGGCTGCTTCAGACTGCCGAGTACGCCCGTGCGCTCTACGAGATGCGGCGGCCGGCGTTCGGGCCCGACGAGGTCGAGCGGTATGTCGCGGCACGGATGGCACGGCAGGAGATCTTCCGGCGCAAGCCGCTGACCATGCTGACCTTCGTCCAGGAGGAGGTGACGATCCGGCGACCGCTCGGTGGGCGCCCGGTGCTGCGTCGCCAGCTCGAACACCTACTGGAGCTAGGACAGTTGCGGAACGTCGAGATCCAGGTGATGCCGACCGACCGGGAGGACCACGCCGGGATGGGCGGTCAGCTCCAGCTTCTCAAGTTCAAGGACGGAACGGCGGTGGGACACTGGGAGGGGCAGTTGTTCAACCGCCTGACCTTCGACCCCAAGGAGATCCGGATCCTGGAGCAGCGGCTCGGTCTCGTCCGGGCTCAGGGTCTCACTCCCCGGGAGTCGATGGCCTTCGTCGAGAAAGTGCTGGGAGAGACATGACGCGCAACATGTCCGGGGGAGACGGCTCCGCTCTGGAGTGGTTCAAGAGCAGCTACAGCAGCAATGACGGGCCCTCGTGTGTCGAGATTGCCAGGGACCGCAGTGCCACGCTCGACTGGTTCAAGAGCAGCTACAGCAGCAACGACGGCCCCGAATGCGTCGAGGTCGCCGCCGCCCGCCGCACCGTGCACGTCCGCGACTCCAAGGACCTGGCCGGGCCGCAGCTCGGCTTCACCTCCGCCGCCTGGGCCGACTTCGTCCCGTACGCCTCCGGCGCGGAGACCGGCAGCTGAAGCGCACGCGCCACTCCGTTCGACCCGAGCGCGTTCGGCGGCCCCGGCGGGCGGCGGAACGCGCTCGGCGGCGTGAACTCCGGGCGGGACAAGCCCTTTGCGGCGGAAACCCCTGACACCGGCACACCCCCTTCGGCACACTGAGTACATGGATGCTCACCCGGAGAAATCGCCGGATCACCTCACGATCAACGTCACCCGTCGCGACGACCCGGTCTCCGAGGTCACCGAGGCGGACGCGTTCGCCTCGGTCCGCAAGTACCCGAACATCGTGGTCAGGGGGCCCCTTTTCGGGCTTGCCGAGCAGCGGCGCGGCGACCGGCCGCGCTGGCGGTTGCTGGGCGAACTGGACTGCGGCTTCCCGCAGATGGCCCGGGACGAGCTCAACTCGCTGCTGTGGTTCAGGGCGAGGGACGATACCGAGGACCCGGCCGTGCGGAGATCCCTGCTGGACGCCGTGGCGCGGCTGGAGGTCGAGGCGACCGACGAGGTGTCGGCGGACGGCGTCCGCTACCGGGTCGTGCGAGCCGACGAGTTCGCCCGGATCGGGGGCGACCGTCTGGAGCCGCCCCGGGCCACCGACCCGGACGAGGACAGCTGGGACCTGGACGCGCCCGACTCCTGCCGCACCGAGGGCTTCGTGGTCGACCACGCGGCCGCCGTCGGGCTGACCGAGGGGATCGACCGGGCCGGGCTGCTGGGGCTCTCCTACACCGCCGCCCGCTTCCCCGAGGACGTACGGGCCGACTCCAGGCGGGCGTTGACCACCCACCCCGGAGTCGTGCTCCTCCCGACGACGTTCCGGGTGGTGGAGCGGAAGGAGCTGACCTGGTCGATGGTGACCGGGCAGTACTCGACCCCCCAGGGCGCCCGTCGCGCCCTCGTCCACCACCTCACCAGGCCCGTCCCCCAACTGCCGGATCTGCCGGACATGCCGGAGCTGCCCGCCTGGATGAAGGTGGACGAGAAGGAGGCCGCCGTCCACGCGCGGGCCGCGAAGAAGTTCACCGCGCGCCGGAGGCCCAACGAACTCGTGGTGCGGGGGCGTCGGTACGAGGTGGTCCGGGTCGAGCGTGTGATGCGGATCGGGCCGGACGGGCCGGAGAAGTCGCGCCCGTCCGACGTGGACGACTACGGCCCCTCCCAGATCCACCCCCTCATGGACGAGAAGGGGAACATCACCTACGGATCGTAGGCGGCCCCGCAGACGGAGAAGGGCGCCGGGCAACAGCCCGGCGCCCTTCAACCTCTTTGACCGCAGGCTCAGTTGCCCTTGACCGTGACCTTCTCGTCGTTGTTGAGCTGCTCCACGAGCTGCTTCACCTTGGTCTTGTCCCAGACCAGGTTGCCGCCGGCGCTGCCCGAGATCGGCATGTTCATCGATGTGCCGTCGCCGCCCGTGACGCCCTTCATCGCGAAGAACATGTTGCCCAGTGCCCAGAGCGACATGTCCTTGTCCACGATCAGCGTGTCCAGGCCCGCGCCCATCGTCGGGTACAGCTTGAACGGGTTGATGATCGTGGACGGGGTCGCCGTCTGGCTCGCCAGCGCCGCGAGGAACTTCTGCTGGTTCTTCGTACGGTCCAGGTCACTGCCCGCGAACGCGTACCGCGTACGGACGAAGGCCAGGGACTGCTCACCGTTCAGCGTCTGCTGGCCGGCCTGGAAGTCGGCGCCGGACTTCTTGTCCTTGAAGGCCTTCGGGATGTCCAGCTCGACCCCGCCGATCGCGTCCACGATCTTCGCGAAGCCGCCGAAGCCGATCTCGACGTAGTGGTGGATGTGCAGCCCGGTGTTGAACTCCACCGTACGGACGAGGAGTTCGGGGCCGTCCTCGGCGTAGGCGGCGTTCAGCTTCACCTGCCGGCCGGCGCCCTCGAACTTCTTCCCGGACTCGGACCCCACGAAGGACGGGATCTCGACGTTGGAGTCGCGCGGCAGCGAGATCAGCGTCGGACCGTTGGAGCCGTCGTGCAGGATCATCATCGAGTCGGTCCGCTTGCCCTCCGCGGAGCCGGTGCGCAGCCGCTTCTTCTCCTCCGCCGACATACCCTCACGGCTGTCAGAACCGACGATCAGGTAGTTCGTGCCGTCGCCGGACTCCGGGCGCTCGATGACCTTGGCGAGGTCGACCTCGCGCTTCAGCTTCGAGTCGGCCCAGAAGTACGTCGAGATCGAGACCGCCAGCACCACGACCACCAGGGTCAGCGCGCCGAGCTTGATCCGGCGGCGCCAGTCCGGGGCCGGGCGGCCGTGGACGTAACCCCCGTCACCGCCACCGCGACGACCGCCTCCGCCGCCCCGGCCGTCGGATCCGCCGCCACCTGAGCCGTAGACCTGGCCCGTGTTGTAGCCGCTGTCGTACCCGGGGTCGGGGCTGTTGCCGTAGCGGTCGTCGTATCCCTGACCCTGCTGCGGCACCTGAGGCCTCTGCGGCGGCGCCGACGGCCTCTGCGGGGTGGGACGACGCTGGATGTGCGGCATCGCCCGCGCACTCTCGGGCTGGGGGTTGGCACTGCCCCGCCCGTAGCGCTCGCTGCGGTCGCCGGTCCGTCGATCGGGCCAATCGTTCATCCGCACAGTGTGCCGTCCCGGCCCACAGCTCTTACAGGGTGTAGGGGAAATCGCACCAGGGCTGTTGCGAACCTGATGCATTCTGCGGGACGCGGGCCCCCGCATAAGGTGGACTGTATGACAGATCAGGCCACCCGCCCGGAGGGCGAGATTCCGGGCAAGCCGACCGCGGCGTCCCGGACCACCCTCAGCCACATCATGACCGGCAGCGACACCAACCTCCTCGGCACGGTGCACGGTGGCGTGATCATGAAACTGGTCGACGACGCCGCCGGCGCGGTGGCCGGCCGGCACTCCGGCGGGCCCGCGGTGACCGCCTCGATGGACGAGATGGTCTTCCTGGAGCCGGTCAGGGTCGGCGACCTCGTCCACGTACGCGCACAGGTCAACTGGACCGGCCGCTCCTCGATGGAGGTCGGCGTCCGGGTGATGGCCGAACGCTGGAACGAGTCGACCCCCGCCCAGCAGGTCGGCAGCGCCTACCTGGTCTTCGCCGCCGTGGACGGTGACGGCAAGCCGCGCCACGTACCGCCGGTGATCCCCGAGACCGAGCGCGACAACCGGCGCTACCAGGAGGCGCAGATCCGGCGCACCCACCGGCTCGCCCGCCGCCGCGCGATCAAGGAACTCCGCGAGAAGCGCGCCGCCGACGGCATCGACGACTGAGGCCGCGAGAGTCCCTCAAGGGGCTCCGCGGGCCCCGCGAGTGACCTCGCGCGCCCGTTCTTCGCGCGCCCGCCCTACGGCCGACCACCTCGTCGTCCTACGGGCAGACCACCTCGTCGCCCGTCACCGTGGAGAACTCGCCCGTCTCCCGGCTCTCCGCCCTCACCCGCTGCACCTTCGTGAAGTCCGAGCCCACCGTCACCTTCAGCTGCGGTCCCTGGCCCCTCACCGCCTTCAGTTCACTCCCGGGCAGCGCCGTGGCCAGGGACTTCGCCGACCGGTCCCAGCGCGGGTCGTACTCCACGAGCGTCCGCTTCAGCTCCCGCACCTCCCCGTTGAGCGGGGCCTCGGTGGTGGTGAAGCCGGTCGCCCGCAGCGCCTTGTCCACCGTCCGGCCGAGACCGGCCTCCGGGGTCCCGTTGTAGACCTGCACCCGGATCTCCTTCGGCGCCACGTCCACGAGCGTGGCAGGAGGCTTCTTCGGACCGGCCGCGGGCTCCGGCTTCGACGGGGCCAGCGGCTTGTCCTCGCGCAGGGCCTGGAACAGCTTCTGCGCCTTCTTCGCGTCCCACCGCACCGTCGAGCCGATGCCCTCGACCGCGAAACTGGGGTTGCCGACGGGCACGGAGGCGAACTCCGACGAGGCGGGCCCGAAGTCCTTCATCGCCTTGCCGAGCGCCAGCATCTGCTCCGTACCGAAGCCCTCGTCGGCCCGGACCGAACCGAGCGCCGAGGCGGAGACCCGCTGGAACTTCACCGGGTTCAGCAGCACACCGCTGCTCGTCGCCTGCTTGATCAGCGCCGCCATGAACTTCTGCTGGCGTTCCATCCGGCCCAGGTCGGAGGCCACGTCCACATGGCGCGAGCGTACGTACTGGAGCGCCTGGCCGCCGTCCAGCTCATGGGTGCCCGCGGGGAGGTCCAGCCCGGTGTACGCGTCCTTCATCGGCCGCGCCGTGCAGATCTTCACCCCGCCCACCGCGTCGACCGTCTTCATGAAGCTGGTGAAGTCGACCTCCAGATAGTGGTCGATCTTGACCTTGGTCATGTTCTCGACGGTCCGCACGGTCAGCGCGGGCCCGCCCTCCGCATACGCGGCGTTCAGCTTCACCGGGTGGCTCGCGTGGCGCTTTCCCGTGGTGCGGTCGGTGTGGGCGGGCATCTCGGCGTAACTGTCCCGGGGGAGGCTGACCACGCTCGCCCGCTGCCGGTCGGCCGACAGATGGACCAGCATGATCGTGTCGGTGCAGTGGCAGGGCGCACCGCCGAGCCGGTACTTCTTCTTCTCGGCCTTGGTGATCGTGTCCCGGCCGTCGGTGCCGACGAGCAGCAGATTCGTGCCGTGGCCCGCCTGCGGGCGGTTCTTCATGTCCTTGAACGGATCGACCCGGCCGATTCCGCCCTCCAGGCTGGTCACCACGGCGTGCCCGATCCCGCCGGCCCCCAGCACCAGCACCGACAGGCCCGTGGCCACCCGCATGCCCCAGCGGGGCCGTTCGTCCTGCTCGCGCCGGCGGACCGGCCGGGTGCCCGGGGGCGGGCGGCGGTGCGGGGGAGCGGCCCGGGGGCGCGGCGGGCGCTGCGGTCGTTGCGGTGCGGGCACGGGGGAGACACCTCCGGGGCGCAAGGGAGACACCTCTGCGGTGCAAGGGGACCATCGCACGGTAGGCCCATACGATCTCCGTTCCGGCCCGCGACCCGGCGGCGCGCACCGCTATCCCCCATTCGCGGTAACGTGGCGGCCGAATAACGCCACCTCCCGGGGCGCCCCGCCTCCCGCGGTGCGGCACCCCCGGCGCCCCCGAGGACCACCCGAGGACCACATGTCTGCCGCGCAGTACCCCGCCGTCTCCGTGATCATGCCGGTGCTCGACGAGGAACGTCATCTCAGGAACTCGGTCCGGCACATCCTGGAGCAGGAGTACCCCGGTGAGATGGAGGTCGTGATCGCGCTCGGCCCCTCCGCCGACCGTACGGACGAGATCGCCGCCGAGCTGGTCGCCGAGGACCCCCGGGTCCACACCGTGCCCAACCCCACCGGCCGCACCCCCGCCGCCCTCAACGCGGCGATCAAGGCCTCCCGTCACCCCGTCGTCGTGCGGGTCGACGGCCACGGCATGCTCTCGCCGAACTACATCGCGACCGCCGTCCGCCTCCTGGAGGAGACCGGCGCGCAGAACGTCGGCGGCATCATGCACGCCGAGGGCGAGAACGCCTGGGAGGACGCCGTCGCCGCCGCGATGACCTCCAAGATCGGCGTCGGCAACGCCGCCTTCCACACCGGCGGCCAGGCGGGCCCGGCCGAGACCGTCTACCTGGGCGTCTTCCGCCGCGAGGCTCTGGAGCGGGCGGAGGGCTACAACGTCGAGTTCATCCGCGCCCAGGACTGGGAGCTGAACTTCCGCATCCGCGAGGCCGGCGGGCTGATCTGGTTCTCCCCGGAGCTGAAGGTCCAGTACCGCCCGCGCCCCACGGTGAGGGCGCTCGCCAAGCAGTACAAGGACTACGGCCGCTGGCGCCACGTCGTCGCCCGCTACCACTCCGGCTCGATCAACCTCCGCTACCTGGCTCCGCCGACCGCCGTCGTCGCCATCGCGGCGGGTCTGGTCCTGGGCGCGGCCGTCACCCCGTGGGCCCTGATCGTGCCCGGCGGTTACGTGGCCGCGATCGTCGCCGGGTCGCTGCCCGCGGGCAAGGGTCTCTCGCTGAAGGCCCGCGCACAGATCCCGGTGGCGCTGGCGACGATGCACATGTGCTGGGGCTTCGGCTTCCTCACCAGCCCCCGGTCGCTGGCCAAGCGGGTCATCGCGAGCCGCCGCCCGGCGATGAACGGCAGCAGCGAGACCGTCTGACCTCGGTCGCCCGACCCGTACGAAGGGCCCCACCGCTCGGCGGTGGGGCCCTTCGCGTACACGTGTCGTTACGGCGTCACCAGGTGTAGTTCGGGTTCACCTTCATGCAGGCCTTCTCGTCGTCGCCGTTGAGGGCGCCCGCCGAATCCGGGGTCTTCTCCTTGCCCTTGGACACCGGGTAGGTCCCGTCCTCGCGCCAGTCCGCGCCCACCACGAGCGAGATCCCCGAGACGTCCGTGGACTTCTTCACCTGGGTCAGCGGAACCCCGAGCGCCTTGGCGACCGCCTGCGCGTCGCCCTCCAGATCCGCGCTCGGGTACAGGATCGCCGTCCGCGCCGCCCCGGTCACGTTGCCCGGGTCGACGTCGGCCTTCGCGAAGCCCGCGTCCTTCAGCTGCTCCATCACGTCACCCGCGCGCCCCGAGGCGGGCCCGAGCGCGTCCGTGGCGGTCCCGTTCCGCACGGCGACCGCGATCTCGCCGACCGGCGCCGACGGGTCCTTCGTGACCTCCGGCTTCTTCCGCTTGGAGGCCTTGCCGTCCAGCGGGACGTCGTCGCGGACCATCCGGAACAACTGCTCCGCGTCGCCCGCCTTCGGGTAGACCCGGCCGTTGTTCGTGCCGGTGCCGTACACGTTGGGCATGGTCGACATCGTGATGCGCTTCGTGGGGACCTTCTTGAACTCCTCGGCCAGGTCGTAGAGCTTCTTGACCGTGTCGAGGCCCTTGTCGACCGTCAGCGCCTCGGTGGCCGCCTCGGCGAGGTTCATCAGCTTCGCCGGGTCGGTGAGCTTGGTCCCCTTGCGCAGCTGACGCACCATCGCGTTCATGTACTGGTGCTGGGCCTTCGCCCGCCCCAGGTCGGTGTTGTCCTCGAAGCCGTACCGGGTGCGCAGCCACTGGAGGGCCTGCTCGCCCTTGACGTAGGTGGTGCCCTTCTCCAGCTTCAGCCCGGAGCCCTTGCCGTCCTGGCCGCGGGAGTTGATGTTGGCGTCGACGCAGACCGGGACGCCGCCGATCGCGTCGGCCATCGAGACCACACCGGCGAAGTCGATCATCATGAAGTGGTCGATCCTGATGCCGGTCAGCTCGTACCAGGTGGCCACCGTGCACCCCGGACCACCGCGGCCCAGGCTCTGGTTGGTCTGCACGTCCGCGGTGCTGGCGGGGAACACCTCGCCGTCCGGGGCCGTGCACTTGGGCATCTTCAGCATGGTGTCGCGCGGCATGCTGATCACGGAGAGGTTGCTGCGGTCCGCGGAGATGTGGAGCAGCATCTGCACATCGGCCAGCGGCTTCGCGCCGAAGGTCTCCTTCGCCCCGCCCAGCTTCTGGTTGGCCTTGGAGTCCCGGGCGTCGGAACCGATGAGCAGGATGTTGAGCGGGGTCTGACCGGCGGCGTTGGCCTTGTGATCGGCCATCTGCTGGTCGCCGAGGGTCAGATCCTCTTTCTTGATGTTGCCGTTGAGGTGCTCGTAGTAGAGATAACCGGCGCCGCCGGTGCCGAGTATCAGCAGGGCGAGTACGGAGGCGCTCCAGCGCAGCACACGCCGCTTGGCGCTCTTGGGCGCACGCCGGGCGGTGCGCGCCCGGGCCCCGCCGCCGTTCCCGCCCCTGTCTTTGGCCGCCCGGCGGCCGCCCTCCGGCGCCCCACGGCCACCCGGCTCCGCACGGCCCCCCGGCCCGTCCCCGTCCTCCGGCCCGTCGCCGCCGTTCCGTACGCCCTCGCCGCCGTGCGGGCCCCCGTCCCGGCCGAGTTGATCGGTGCGGCGGCCGCGTGACCGCGTTCTCTCCCCGGGCGTGCTGCTCCGTCCCACCGGACCCCCCATGCTGTTCAGATTTCCGCTGTGGCGCGGTGACCCGGTGTCACTGGGCGCATACCGCCTTGTCGGCGCTTGCCTTCTCGATGTCCTTCGGCGGCTCCGTCGGTCCGGTGATGAGCTGGCCCGCGCCCTTGAAGTCCGCCCCCAGCGTCAGCACCATCGCCTCCAGCCCTTCGGCGTCGGCGGTGCCCTGCTTCATGGCCGTTGCCGGAAGCCCCATCATCTCGGCGAGCGCCCGGGCCTGATCGGCCTGGTTGGGCGCGTACTCCAAAGTCGTCTTCTTGGTCTTCTCGGGTGCGTTGGCCTTGTTGGTGGACTTCAGCACCCCCTGCTCGTTCTGGAGCCAGGTGACGGTCGAGCCCGCCGCGCCGGGAATCTCACCGCCGTTGAGGACGTCCACGCGTACGTCGGCGGCCTCGGCCTTCGGTCCCTTGAGCAGGGCCGCCTGCTTGCCCTTGGCGGCCTTCTCCTTCTGCTTCACCTCGGTCAACGAGGTGTCGGAGCGCATCATCGCGAAGAGCTGCTCGCCCTTGACCGGGTCCACGACCACGGTGACCGGCTTCGGCTCGGCCGGGTTGTCTATGACCGGCATCGTGAGGAAGCTGATGTTCTTCGTGTCGACCTTGGCGATCTCCTCGGCCAGCGTCATCAGCTTCGTCGCGTCGCCGATGGCCGTGTCGACGGTCAGCGCCTTGGTGGCCGCGTCGGCCAGCGAGTACAGCTTCTTCGGGTTGGTCAGGGTGTCGCTCGACTTCATCTCCCGGATCATGGAGCCGAGGAACTGCTGCTGCACCTTGATCCGGTCGAGGTCGCTCCGGTTGCCGAAGCTGTCCCGGGTGCGCAGCAGGGCCAGTGCCTGCTCGCCCTGCACCTTGGAATCACCCTGGGGCAGCTTCAGGTGCGACTTCGGGTCGTCGATCGGTTTCGCCATGCAGACCTTGACGCCACCGACCGCCGACGTCAGGGACTTGACCGCGTTGAAGTCGACCATCATGAAGTGGTGGGGCTTGACCCCGGTGATGTTCTCGACCGTCTTCATGGTGCAGCCGGGGTTGCGGCCGTTCTGGCCGAGGCTGGTGTTGAAGCGTTCGTTCGGGGTGCCGGGGATGACCGTGGAGGTGCCGTCCTCGTTCTTCGACTCGCACTCGGGGATCTCGGTCATGAGGTCGCGCGGGATGCTCATCGCCGTCGCGTTGGTCCGGTCCTCGGAGACGTGGAACAGGATGGTGGTGTCGGCGTGGCCCTCGCTGCCCTTGTCGCCGTACCCCTCGTTGCCCTTGCCGGTGCGCTTGTCGGTGCCGATGATCAGGATGTTCATCGGGCCGTCGGTGACGACGTTCTTGCTGCCGGCGTCACCGACGTCGATGGCGTCGATGTTCCCGTTGAGCTTCTGGTACAGCGCGTACGCTCCGGCCGAGCCGGCGACCACGACGAACGCCATGACCCCGCCCGTCCACAGCAACGCCTTCTTCTTGCGCGACTTCTGGGGCTTGCGCTTACGTCGGCCGGCCGCGGGCGGTTCGGCGGCCCCACGTCCCCCCTGGGAGCTGCGGCGGCTGCGCTGGCCGGGCACCCCGCGGCGCGGCCCGTCCGGGGCGCCCTCGCGCTCCCCCTCGCGCTCACGCGAACCGGCACCGCGGCGTCCCGAACCCTCGCGGGACGAACCGGTCCGCGAGGCGCCCCGGCGACCGGTTCCCCCGGCCGTAGCCGTACGCGAAGGGCTGCTCGACTCCCCAGTGGAGTGATCCAGTCGCAATTCGTAATTGCCGGTGTGCGGGTTGAGTACCCACTGGTCGGCGGGGTCGATATCGTCCGCCCGTCCACGACTGTGCGCGTCCACGGTTGCCTGCGTCCTCCGTCGGTGCCACGCGAGGCGCCCTCCCCCGGCAAGGCGCTCGTTCCTTCGCTCCAGCAGTGCACGACCTGACGGCCGGAAGCACCGGATCGCGTCACACTATCCGGCCGATTCCGCGTCGAGCGACGTGCGTGACACATTCCACGCCCCTTACAACCGGGCATTCTTCCCATTAGGCGTCGATTGCGTTCTATGTCTTGGCAATTGCTTTACTGCTTGCACAGGTCGTCCGCCGCGCTCGAACCCGAATAGGTGGGTGTGGGCGTCGGGCTCTCGGACCCGGTGTCGTCCGGTTTCCCGTCCTGCTTCGCCTCCTGGTCCCGCTGTGCTTCCTCGAGTTCGTCGGCCGGGACCACGGCGACGGGCCGGTCCTCGCGGAGTTGCTCGAACAAGTCGCCCGCGTCCGGTTCGACGAGTTCGTCCCGGTTCGCGTTGTTGCGGTACGGCTGCCGGGGCACCGTCAGGAACTGCACCTGCTCGGTCGGCACGTTGCGCATCCCGCGCACCAGGTCGTACAGGTCGCGCAGCGAGTCCAGCCCCGGGTCCGTGGTCAGCGACTTGGTCGCCGCGTCCAGCACTGGGTAGAGCCGCGTCGGGTTGAGCAGCACGCCGTTGCTCTGCATCTTGTTCACCAGGGCGCCCAGGAACTGCTGCTGGCGCTCCATGCGTTCGGTGTCGCTGCCGTCGCCGAGGGTCTTGCGCGCCCGTACGTAGCCGAGGGCCTCCTCGCCGTCCAGCGTCTGTCGGCCGGCCGGGAGCTCCAGATGCGCGTCCTTGTCGTCGATCGGCTTCTTGAGGCAGATCTCGACCCCGTCCACGGCGTCGACCATGTCCTTGAAGCCGTTGAAGTCGACGACCATGTGGTGATCGACGCGGATGCCCGTCATCCGTTCCACGGTGCGGATCGTGCAGGCGGTGCCGCCGACCTCGAACGCCGTGTTGAACTGGGTGAACCGCTCCCGCGTCTCCTTGCCGTCCGAGGTGCGGCAGCTGGGGACCTCCACCATCAGGTCACGGGGGAGGGACACGGCGGTCGCGCTCTTCCGGTCCGCCGCCAGGTGCAGCAGGATCGTGGTGTCGGAGCGCTGACTGCCGCCGTCGTCCCGGCCGTACTCACGGTTGTCCCCGGCCCGGCTGTCGGACCCGATGAGCAGGATGTTCTGGGCGTCCATGACGACCGGGGTCGGCCGTTCCTTCTCGTACGCCTTGAGCTCGGCGGCGGCGCTCGTGTCGGTGGTGATGTTCCCGTCGAGCTTCTGGTACATCCACCAGCCCACGCCCGCGGCGACCAGCACGAGGAACGAGGCGGCGAGCGCGGTCCAGCGCAGCCAGCGGCGCTTGCGGGCCGCGACGATGCCGTCCTTGGGCCGGTCGGCCCAGGTCTGCGCGCCGGAGCCGCCCCCGGCGCCGGGCACGCCGTCACCTGCGCCGGAGCTCTCGCCGCTCCCGGCCTCGGCGGGGTCGGGCTCGGGACGGGGGCCGGACCTGGGCTCCTGCTCGGGGTCGGGGTCGCGCTTGGCGCCCGCCTCGGGCGAGGGCTCCCCGGCGGGCGGGGTCTCCTCCTCGCCCGCCGGGTCTCCCGAGACCTGAGGGGTCTTCGAGGCCTGAGGGATTTCCGCGGACTCCTGGGCGCCCCCGGCCGTCGGTGTCCCGTCCTCGGGGGCCCCGCCCTCGGGGTTCACGCCCTCGGGTCCGGACTCCTCCTGCGACCTGCCCTGCGGCTTGTCCCCGGCCGGGTGGTCCGGGTCGGACGGCGGGCCAGCACTGTCGGTCACGTCTGCGTCCATCCTTCACGTTCGGCGGCGCGAGGGGCCGCCGGTCGCAGGAGTAGACGGCTGAAACTCACGCTTGGTTGTGCACGGCCAGGAGAGTGGTCTGTACCGCCCGATCATCTACCCGCTCCGGAGCCGATTTCCGAGGACTCGGCCCGGTGTGGGCCGGACGAGTGCACCTCAGGGCGCTTGTCATACCGCGGTGTTGGTGACCCGCTCGCTCTCGGTCCGCTTGGCCAGCCCCTCCGCGTCGAGCTGCCCGAGGTGGCGGCAGAGCACCACGGACCCACCGGCCGCCAGCGGCGCGAACAGCCCGGCGCTCAGCCCTTCCCAGGTGTCGTACGTACGCCCGGTGAGCAGCCGGGACCCCGGTACGAGTCCAAGGGCGTCGGCGTCCTCGCGGGCCCGGGCGACGAGCTGCGCACCCGTCAGCTCGACCCCGCCGACGGCCAGCGCGGGCGCGTCCGGATCCACCGGGGCGAAGGGTGCGAAGCGGTCGCCCTGGCTCGGCACCTCCACCGCGTAGTCCGCGAACCCCTCGGGAGCCTGCGGGAACCGGCCACCCAGCGGACGCAGGGCGAGGGCGACGCGCTCGCCACGGCAGGCCCGCGCCCGCTCCAGGCTCTCCGGGCCGGTCACGACGAGATCGGCGGCGGCCGGGTCGCCCTGGACGTCGGCGACGACCCCGACGGAGGAGCAGGCGAGCAGCCAGACCGCGGACTGCCAGTGCGCGGGGAGCAGCAGGGCGAGCCGGTCGCCCGGCTCCGCCGCGAGGTCGCCCTGGAGCAGATTGGCGGTCTTGGCCACCCAATTGGCGAAGGTGGCCACCGACAGTTCGACGCGTTCTCCGGTGGCGTCGTCGTAGAAGGTGACCAGGGGGCGGGCCGGGTCCGCGGCGAGCGCGGATCGCAGCAGGTCGGCAGGGGTGCGGTCGCTGGAGTTCATCCGCGCAAGCGTACGCGGGGCCGCTGTGCGGGGCGGGCTGAACGGGTGTCACGTACACCGGTTCGGCCGACGGCGTGTCACGCCGGGATCGGTGCCCGGGTCGCCGGACTCATGGCTATATGGCGAGGATCATCCGTATGCGTGCACTATTGGTCACCTCAGTCGGCGTCACCTGCGCGGCAGCCCTCACCCTGCCGCTCGCCGCCCCCGCCCTGTCCACCCCGGCCGCGCACTCCGCCTCGGCCCGCCCTCCTTCCCTGGCCCCCGGGTCGCCCGGGTCCGGCCCGCCGTCGACCCGGATCGAAGCCGCCCCCCGCGAAGCGAACGAAGCGAATCAGGGAAACGAAGCGAACGACGCGAGCGACGCGAGCGACGCGAACGAAGGGGGCGCCCTCGAAGTCCCCGAAGCGGCCCCGCCGCGCACCGGCGAGACCCGTGCGGTCGCGCTCGCGGGCTCGACCCAGTCCCTGCCCCTGGAACCCCTCGCCGCACCGTCCGACCGCTCCATGGGTCCGGCGACGGCCGGCCAGGGGCTGGACCGGCGGACGGCCCGCCCGTTCTCCCTGGTAGGCGTCGTCTGGGACGACGCCGAAGCCGAACTCCACGGCACGGTCCAGGTCCGCACCCGGGCGACCGGCTCCACGAGCTGGTCGGACTGGCAGGACGTCGAGACCCACAACGCCGAGCACGCCCCCGACCTCGGCAGCGCCGAACGGAAGTCCGGCGCCGCGCGCGGATCGACCGCCCCGCTCTGGGTCGGCGACTCGGACGGCGTGGAGGTACGCGTACGTCCGGAGGCCGCCGATCCACAGCACCGGCCCGACGCCGCGCCGCTCCCCGAAGGGCTGCGCCTCGAACTCGTCGACCCGGGCGAGGACCCCGCACCCGAACCCGCAGCCGACGCCCCCGCCGGCCGGACCGTCACCCCGGCGGCGTTCACCGGCAACCCGGCACCGCCGACGACGACGGGGGCCGTGCCGGAGGCGCTCACCGTCGAGTCCGCCGCGGCCTCGGCCGTCAACGCGGACCTCGCGCCGCTCGGCGCGGCCGTCATCCCCGCGCTGACCAAGGCGGCGACGGAGGCGGAGGCGGCGATCGTCGCGGCCGGGGCGAAGCCGTACATCGGCCCCCGTCCGAAGATCGTCACCCGCAAGGGCTGGGGCGCGGACGAGAAGCTCCGCGAGCGCAACTTCGCGTACACCAAGTCCGTCAAGGCGGCCTTCGTCCACCACAGCGCGACCGGGAACAACTACACCTGCAAGCAGGCCCCTTCGGTGCTCCGCAGCATCTACCGCTACCACGTCAAGAGCAGCGGCTGGCGCGACTTCGGCTACAACTTCGCCGTCGACAAGTGCGGAAACATCTACGAGGGTCGCGCCGGAGGCGTCTCCAAGGCCGTCCTGGGCGCCCACACCCTGGGCTTCAACACCAACACCATGGGCGTCGCCGTGCTCGGCACGTACTCCTCCACCAACCCGCCCGCCGCCGCGGTGACGGCCGTCGCCAAGCTCACCGCCTGGAAGCTCGGACTGTTCGGGGCCAACCCCAAGGGCAAGGTCACCCTCGTCTCCGGCGGGAGCGGCAAGTACGCGAAGGGCAAGAAGGTCAAGATGAACGTCATCTCGGGCCATCGGAACGCCTTCGCAACCGAATGCCCCGGAGCGCGTCTCTACAAGAAGCTCGGCAAGGCCCGGACCAGCTCCGCCAAACTGCAGGGCCGCTGACCGGGGCGTTTCCGACCGGTCTGCTTAGACTGGCCAGCCACAACCAGGCCAGGCCCCAGCAGGAAGCAGAGACGGTGCTGTGACAGAGGCAAAAGAAGCGATCCTCCTGGTCGGTGGCAAAGGCACCCGGCTGCGCCCGCTCACGGTGCACACCCCGAAACCGATGGTCCCGGCGGCGGGAGTCCCCTTCCTCACCCACCAACTGGCGCGGGCCAGGGCGGCCGGGGTGGAGCACATCGTGCTCGCCACGTCCTACCTGGCGGAGGTCTTCGAACCGTACTTCGGCGACGGTTCCTCGCTCGGCCTGCACATCGAGTACGTCACCGAGCAGGAACCGCTCGGCACCGGCGGAGCCATCCGCAACGTCGCGCCGAAGCTGTCCTCGGGGCCCGACGAACCGGTCCTGATCTTCAACGGCGACATCCTGACCGGGCTCGACATCCGGGCCCTGGTCACCTCGCACACCGTCTCCGGGGCGGATGTCTCCCTCCACCTGACCCGGGTCGAGGACCCGCGCGCCTTCGGCCTCGTGCCGACCGACGCGACGGGCCGGGTCACGGCGTTCCTGGAGAAGCCGCAGACGCCGGAAGAGATCGTCACCGACCAGATCAACGCCGGGGCGTACATCTTCCGGCGCTCGGTCATCGACTCCATCCCGGCCGGCCGTCCCGTCTCCGTCGAACGCGAGACCTTCCCCGGACTGCTCGCCTCCGGCGCCCACCTCCAGGGCATGGTCGACTCGACGTACTGGCTGGACCTCGGCACCCCGGGCGCCTTCGTCCGCGGCTCCGCCGACCTCGTCCTCGGCCGCGCCCCGTCCCCCGCGGTCCCCGGCCGCTGCGGCGACCGCCTGGTCCTGCCGACCGCCTCCGTGGCCCCGGACGCCAAGCTCACCGGCGGCACGGTGATCGGCGCCGGCGCGGTGATCGGCGCGGGCGCGAGGATAGACGGCTCGACGATCCTGGACGGCGCGGTCGTGGAAGCGGGCGCGGTCATCACGGACTCCCTGGTCGGGGCCGGCGCCAGGATCGGCGACCGCACGGTGCTGGTGGGCGCGGTGATCGGCGACGGGGCACGGGTGGGCGCGGACAACGAACTGCGTGACGGGATCAGGATCTGGTGCGGCGCGGTCCTGCCGGACGCCTCGGTCCGCTTCTCCTCGGACCAGTAGCGCCGTACCAGTAGCGCCGGACGAGTAGACCCGTACCAGTAGCCCCGTACCCGTACCCTCGAAGGACGCCCCCTCCGCACCGAGAAGTCCGAGAAGTCCGAGAACTCCCAGAACCCCGAGGCCACCCGTGGCAGGACGATTCGCCCCCCGCACCGCGCGAGCGGCGCTGCCGCACCAGGCCCCCGCCCCGGCGCGGCGGACGGCTCCGCCCCCGCACGACGGCCCGCCGCTGACCCGGGAGTGGACCCCACCCGGCCCACTGGACCTCCGCCTCGTCCTCGGCCCCCTGCGCCGGGGCCCGGCGGACCCCACGTTCCGGATGGTCGCGGACGGCACGTTCTGGCGGGCCACCCGCACGCCCGAGGGCCCCGGCACCCTGCGCCTCGCGGCGCGCGGCGACCGGATCGCGGCGGCGGCCTGGGGCCCCGGCGCGGACTGGCTGCTGGCGGAGCTTCCCGCACTCCTGGGCGCGGACGACGACCCGGACGCCTTCGCCCCCCGCCACCGCCTACTGGCCCTGACCCGCCACCACCGCCCGGGCCTGCGACTCCTCCGCACGGGCCTGGTCATGGAATCGCTGATCCCGTCGATCCTGGAGCAGAAGGTCACCACGGACGAGGCGTACCGCGCCTGGCGCCACCTTGTCCGACGCTTCGGCACACCTGCCCCCGGCCCCACAGCGGAGCTGGGCCTGCACGTCATGCCGGACCCACGGGGCTGGGCGATGATCCCGTCCTGGGAATGGCACAGGGCGAACGTCGACGCCAAGCGGTCATCGACGATCCTGCGCGCGGTCCGCGTGGCCCGCCGACTGGAGGAGGCGGCGACGATGAACCTCCCCGAGGCACTGACCCGCCTGGAACTGATCCCCGGCATCGGCCCCTGGACCTCGGCCGAGACCCTCCAGCGCTCGAACGGCGCACCGGACGCGGTCACGGTCGGCGACCTGCACCTCCCCGGCATCGTGGGCCACGCCCTGGCGGACAACCGCGACGCGGACGACGAGGAGATGCTGTCCCTGCTGACCCCGTACGAGGGCCAGCGCCACCGAGCGACCCGCCTGATCCTGCTCTCGGGCCACACCCCGAAACGCCGGTCGCCGAGGATGACCCCGGGCAACATCACCCACCTGTAGCCGTTTCCAGGCCCGGTGCTCCCAGCCTCTCCGGGGCATGGCATCAACAGCTTTCGTCGGGGCCCGGCGGTTCTCCGGAGGCGTGGCATTTCCAGCTCCCGCCGGGCCTCTCGGTTCTCCGGGGCCCGGCATTTCCAGCCTCCGCCGGCGCCTCCTGGTTCGGGGCTGTGGGCATTCCAGCTTCCGCCGGGGCCCCTCAGCCTTGCAGGGCGTGGCATTTCCAGCTTCGGCCGGGCCTGGCGGTTCTCCGGAGGCGTGGCATTTCCAGCTCCCGCCGGGACCCCGCAGCTCTCCAGGGCCCGGCACTTCCAGCCCCTCCGGCGTTTGAGGAGCGGGGCCCGGGGCAGAGCCCCGGTTTCGGGAAGGGGCGGGTAGGGGAAGGCCCCGCGCAGCGGCACCCCGCGGCACCCACACACACGGCCCCACCACCCCACCCCCACCCCACCTCACCGCACGGTGAGAAACGCCTCCGCATCCCGAACGCCCCGCTCCCGAGGCACCCCCGCCGCATGCCCCACAGCCACCGCCCCCAACGGATCCCAGGACGACGGCAACGCCAACACCTCCCGCACCACGGACCGGCAGAACATCGTCGAGGACACCCACGCCGACCCCAGCCGCTCACCCGCCAGCGCCACCAGGAAGTTCTGCACGCCCGCGCCCGCCGCGACGACGAACATCTCGCGCTCCGCGGTGTCGCGCCGCTCGTCCCGTACGTGTGCGAGCCGTCCATCACCAGGCACGGCACCGCCAGATACGGCGCGTCGCGCAGCACGTCCCCGCGCCGCACCCGCTTGGCGATCGACTCCTCGCTCCTGCCGTCGCGCCGCAGGTCCTCGATCCACGCGTCCCGCATCGCGTCGAGCAGCCGGGTCCGCGACGCGGCGGACTCCAGCAGCACGAACCGCCACGGCGTCGTGTGATGAGGCGCGGGCGCCGTCACCGCCGCGGCCACCGCCCGCCGCACGGCCGCCGGATCCACCGGCTCGTCGGTGAACTCGCGCACCGTACGCCGCAGCGTCACCGCTTCCCGCACGGCCTCGGACGTCCCGAGCCGGAACATGTCGTCGGCGGCGGCCCGCACCAACGCACGGGCACCGGGCTCGTCGCCGGACGCCACCACGTGCCCCAGCCCCCGCACCACGGCGACCGGCAGCCCCTCCGCCTTGCCCTTGACCAGGTCCCCGGCCGAGGCCAGCTCGTCCGCCGTGGCCACGACCGTGGCGCTGAGCGGATTGCCGTACGCGTCCGTCCCGCCGCGCAGATCGTCCAGCACCCGCACTCCGGCGGCCCCGATCGCGACATCGGTCAGCCCGTTGCGCCAAGGCCGCCCGAAGGTGTCCGTGACGACGACGCCGACCTCCACGCCGAGGGCGTCCCGCAGCCCGTCCCGGATGGCCCGGGCGGAGACGTCGGCGTCCTCGGGCAGCAGCAGTACGGTCCCGGCCGGTGTGTTCGAGGCGTCGACCCCGGCGGCGGCCATGACGAGACCCTGCCGGTTCTCCACGATCCGCAGCGGCCCGCGCCGGGCCACGACCCGTACGGTCTCGGCGTCTATGGCGGCCTCGCGGTCGGCGGCCCGGACGATCCGGCCCTCGGCCTTGGAAACGATCTTCGAGGTGACGAGCAGGATGTCCCCGTCGACCAGTCCGGGCTCGGCCGCCGCGATCAGCTTGGCGAGATCGTCACCGGCCCGCACCTCGGGAATGCCGCCCAACGCCCAGACCCGGAAAGAGGGCGCACCCGACGCCGCGACACCACCGTCACCCGCGCCGCCAGGAGAACCGCTCACGCCCGGACCTCCTCGGCCAGCTCCAGCGCCTGCCGGGCCATCGCCGCGGTCGCGTCCACGTCCGTCATCATCAGCGGCACCGCCCGGCAGCGGATCCCCGCCGCCTCGACCTCCCCGACCGCACCCGCGTCCACCGTGTCCACCAGCCAGCCGTCCAGCAGCCCCGAACCGTAGTGCTGGGCCACCGCGGCGGCGGTCGACTCGACGCCCACCGCGGCGAGCACCTTGTCCGCCATCCCGCGCACGGGCGCGTCCCCGACGATGGGGGAGAGGCCGACGACCGGCACCCCTGCCTCGGCGATGGCCTCCCGGATCCCGGGCACGGCGAGGATCGTGCCGATGGACACCACCGGATTCGACGGCGGGAAGACGATGACATCGGCCGAACCGATGGCCTCCAGCACCCCCGGAGCAGGCTTGGCCTGCTCCGCGCCGACCGGCACGATCGCCTGCGCCTCGACGGAGGCGCGCAGCTTCACCCAGTACTCCTGGAAGTGGATCGCCCTGCTCTCGCCGTCCGTCTCGACGGCGACATGCGTCTCGACCCGGTCGTCGGACATGGGGAGCAGCCGCACACCCGGCTGCCACCGGGCGCAGAGCGCCTCGGTGACCGCGCTCAGCGGATAGCCCGCGCCCAGCATCTGCGTACGGACGATATGGGTCGCGAAGTCGCGGTCGCCGAGCCCGAACCACCCGGGGCCCACGCCGTACGCCGCGAGCTCCTCCTTGACCTGGAAGGTCTCGTCGGTCCGCCCCCAGCCCTGCTCCTCGTTGATGCCACCGCCGAGGGTGTACATCACGGTGTCGAGGTCGGGACAGACCTTCAGCCCGAACAGATGGATGTCATCACCCGTGTTGCCGATCACCGTGATGTCCGCGTCGGGCGCGGCCTGCTTGAGGCCGCGAAGGAAGCGGGCACCGCCGATGCCACCGGCCAGAACAACAATGCGCATGCGGAGCAGTTTGTCAGGCGGGTACGGCGTCCACGGCCGTCGGGGCGCTTTGCGTGGCGTGCATCGGCATCTCGGTCAGGCCCGGGTAGTAGACGTGCAGACTCACGGCCGGTTCGAGCGAGTCGTTGACCACCTCGTGGACGTACCCCGGGGCGAAGGCACGCTGCGCGCCCGCGCCGAGAGCTCGCGTCCCGCGCTCGGTGTGCTCGGTCAACTCGCCTTCCAGGACCGTCAGTACGCCGGCGGAGAGGCCGTGGTCGTGACGCCCGCTGCCCTGCCCGGGCACCCAGCTGAGCAGCCACACCTCGTAGCCGGGGCCCTGGTGCAGGCGGTGGTACCAGCGGGAGGCGGAGTCGTACTGGACGATTTTGGCCCACTGAGCGCGGTCGGCCGCGATGGAGCGTGCGAGGCCGACGAACTCGGAGACGGTGGTGGGGTGCTCGCGGGCCGGCTGCAGGAGGTGCTGGACCTCGAGGATGTCGCCGGCGATCTGAAGGTCGCTGTCGCTGTTCATGGCTGCGGTGGTTCCTCGGCATGGGGGGTACACGTGCGGGGAGTCGCGGTGAGCGTCGGCAGCCCGGAAACGAGCCGCGGGAAGTGCGAGGTGTGGGGAGGAGACAGGAGGAGACGAAGATCGACGCTCGACCGGAGAGGCTGGATCAGAGCTGGAGCGCTAGGGCATCAACAGCTGTGACAGCTGGAACAGCAACAGCGGGCCTGGACAGCACTACGGAACCCACGGATGTGGGTGACGCGCATGGCTGTGGTCGCTTGCATGGGACCAAGGAGACCGGCTCGACCGTCCGCTGTCAACCCAATGCCCGAAATGGGGGCAATGTTTCACCCCTTCCGGTTGCCGGGTTTGGAGAAAGGTTTATGCGCGCCTGAGCGGGGACATGTGGCGCATCATCCGCGCTCTCAAACGCGACTGACGCTCCGTGACCTGACTGTGATCTTGATCGCTTCGGTGATCGAATCGCAACACAAGGGCGCCTTCGCTCGTCTCTCACGGGAGAGGGTGTGGAGCTGGAGAGCCAGTGGTATATGTCAGGTTTTTGCTGATTTGAACACTTTCTGCATACGCTTGGTTCCGCAGAGTGAATCCCTGGGCCAATAGCAGATCCTCGCTTGACTGGCCCGGAGCTACACACTTGTAATTTCACTCGTGTCGTTCAGCCGCAAACGGCTGCATCACGGGACGCAAGAGACAGACGAGGGGCGCACATGACCGAGCTGTTCCAGCAACTGCTGGTCGAGGACGCGGACGAGGAACTCGGCTGGCAGGAGCGCGCACTGTGCGCCCAGACCGATCCCGAGTCCTTCTTTCCCGAAAAGGGCGGATCCACCCGCGAGGCCAAGAAGGTCTGCCTCGCCTGTGAGGTGCGTTCGGAATGCCTTGAGTACGCCCTTTCCAACGACGAACGCTTCGGCATCTGGGGCGGGCTCTCCGAGCGGGAGCGGCGGCGCCTCAAGAAGGCCGCCATCTGACGTCCGCCCCGGTCGGCCCCGCCACAGGACGTGTCGGTCGCCGACCACCGCACCCGGACCAGCCCCGGGCGCACCCGCATCCACCCGGCCGGACCGCCCCCCCTGGGCACACCCGGAACCCGGAACCACCCGGCCGGACCGCCTCCGGGCGCACCCGGAGCCACCCAGACCGGACCCGCCCCCGGGCGTAACCGGACACCCCCCATCACACCGGGCGCACCCGAACACTCCGAACACTCCCACCCGGTCCCCGGACCACTGCCTGCCGTGGGCCGCCCCCTCGCGAGACGCGGAGCGACCCGCACCCCACCGCAAGCCCCCGCACACCCCACCCCCATCCCTCACTCCCCACCCCCCCGCACCCCCCACGCCCTCTCCCCATCCCCCACTTCCCACGCTTCCGGCCGAGGCCGCCCCTCTTATCCGGTCATCCGGCAGGCTTCCCGTCCGGCAGCCCCCCGAGCCCGTTTCCTCACCCCCGACGGCCCGTCCCCCGACCCCTTCCCCAGGGCTCGGCGGACGGGCCGTCGGCACGTCCGCGCCCGGCCCCTTCCCCCGCTCCGACCCCCGCCACCTGTCCGTACCGTTAGTGTGGGGCCCCGTCCGAGACGCGCCAACGCCCCGACGGCGCGCGCGTGTACACCGATGCAGCCCCCGGGGACGCCCCCGGACCCGGCCGGAGGGCCCGTACCTCGATGTCCGTGCACAGCCACTCGGCGGCGCCGAACGCGGCCGCCGCCGCCCCAGAGTTCCCCCGGCACGTCGTCACCGCCGTGCTCGTCTCCCACGACGGCGCCCGATGGCTGCCCGACGTGCTGGCCGGGCTGCTCGGGCAGGAACGCCCCGTACAGAACGTCGTCGCCGCCGACACCGGCAGCGCCGACGACTCGGCCCGGCTGGTCACCGAGGCGCTCGGCGACGAACGCGTCCTGCACCTCGCACGCCGTACGAGCTTCGGCACCGCCGTCGACGAGGCCGCCCGCACGGCGGGAATCCTGACCCCGGACGACCTGCCGTACCTCAAGCGCCCCAGCGGCTGGGACCCGGCCGGCCGGACCTGGGTCGACGAGAACTACGACCTTCCCGAACTGCCGCACGGCGAACCGGTCCAGTGGCTCTGGCTGCTGCACGACGACAGCGCGCCCGAGCCGGACGCGCTCGCCGAGATGCTGCGCGTCGTCGACACCGACCGGCACGCCACGATCGTCGGACCCAAACTGCGCGGCTGGTACGACCGCAAGCAGCTCCTCGAAGTCGGCGTCTCCATCGCCAACAGCGGACGCCGCTGGACGGGCCTGGACCGCCGCGAGCAGGACCAGGGCCAGCACGACCAGGTCCGTACCGTCCTGTCCGTCTCCTCCGCCGGCATGCTCATCCGCCGCGACGTCTACGAGGAGCTCGGCGGCTTCGACCGCAGGCTCCCCCTGATGCGCGACGACGTCGACCTGTGCTGGCGCGCCCACCTGGCGGGCCACCGGGTCCTCGTCGCCCCGGACGCCGTCCTGCGGCACGCCGAGGCCTCCGCCCGCGAACGCCGCCCCATCGACTGCGCCGGCCGCTCGGTCGCCAGCCCGCACCGCGTCGACAAGGCGGGCGCGGTCTACACGATGCTCGTCAACGCCCGCGGCAAGGCCCTGCCCTGGGTCCTGCTCCGGCTCGTCGTCGGCACCCTGCTCCGTACCCTCGCCTACCTCGTCGGCAAGGTGCCCGGCCAGGCCCTCGACGAGGTCACAGGACTGCTCGGCACCCTGCTGCGCCCCGGCCGCGTCCTCGCCGCCCGCCGCGACCGCGGCAAGGGCGCCGTCGACGCCGCCGAGCTGCGCGCGCTGTTCCCGCCGCCGGGCGCGACCGTCCGGGCCACCGTCGACCAGGTCGCGGGCAACTTCGGCGGCCGCAGCGACGCCGACTCGGGCGGTTCACGGCACGGAGCCGTCGAATCCGGGCCCGGCGGCGACGACGCCGACTTCCTCGAAGTCGACCAGTTCGCCCGGCTCAAGCGCATCGGCCGCAAACCGGGCCCCATCCTCTTCGCGCTGCTCCTGATCGTCTCCCTCATCGCCGGCCGCAACCTCCTCAGCGGAGGCGCACTGGCGGGCGGCGCCCTGTTGCCCGCCCCGGCCGAGTTCGGCGCGCTCTGGGGGAGTTACGCGGACGCCTGGCACACCGTCGGCACCGGCGGCACCCAGACCGCCCCGCCCTACCTCGCGCTGCTCGCCGCCCTGTCGGCCCTCTTCCTCGGCTCGACCGGCCTCGCCATCAGCGTGCTGCTGGTCTGCTCGATCCCGCTGGCCGGGCTCACCGCCTACTTCGCCTCCCGCCCGCTGCTCCCCTCCCGGCTGCTGCGGGCCTGGGCGAGCGTCGCGTACGCCTTCCTGCCCGCCGCGACCGGCGCCCTGGCCACCGGCCGCCTCGGCACCGCCGTCCTCCTCGTCCTGCTCCCGCTGACCGCCCGCGCGGGCGTCGCCGCCCACGGGCTGCGCGCCGACAGCGCGGCGGGGGAGCGCGGCAGCTGGCGCGCCACCTGGGCGTACACGCTGCTGCTGACCGTCATGATGGCGTTCACCCCGATCGTCTGGCCGCTCGCCGTGGTCCTCGGCATCGGCATCCTCGTGCTGCGGCGCGGCGACATCACGGCGTACGGACTCCGCTTCGTCGCCGCCGTCGGCACACCGGTACTGGTCCTCGCCCCCTGGTCGCTCACCCTGCTGACGGACCCGTCCGCGCTCCTGACCGAAGCGGGCCTGGACATGGGTACGGGAACGGCGTCGGGCCTCGACCTGCTCGGCATCAGCCCCGGCGGCCCCGGGGCGACGGGCGGCATCCTGCTCCTCGGCATCGTGCTGGCGGCGCTCGCCGCCCTGCTGCGCGGGGAGCGGCAGTTCGCCGTCCGCACCGCCTGGGCGGTCGCGCTCGTCGGCTTCCTCGTCGCCGCCGTCGCCAACGGGTCCACCTGGGCCGGACCCGCCACCCTCGTCTACGGCGCCGCCCTGATCGCCGCCGCCCTGGTGGGTGCGGACGGGGCCCGTATCCGGGTCGCCGAACAGAGCTTCGGCTGGCGTCAGCCCGTCGCCGTCCTGATCGCGCTGGCCGCAGGACTGGCCCCGGTCCTGGCCGCCTTCGGCTGGATGATCGGTGGCGCCGACGGGCCCCTGGAGCGGCGCGACCCCGTCCAGGTGCCCGCCTTCGTGGCGGAGGAGAGCACCACCCGCGACCAGCCCCGCACCCTGGTCCTCGGCGGCAGCTCGCCCGGCTCCGTGGAGTACAGCCTGGTCCGCGGCTCGGGCGTCCGCCTCGGCGACGGCGAACTCACCGAGGCCGGCGGCAGCAACAGCCACCTCGACAAGGTCGTCGCCAACCTCGTCGCCGGCTCCGGCGCCGACCAGGGCGGCCAGCTCAGCGGCTTCGCGATCCGCTACGTCCTCGTCCGGGACGGAGCACCGCGAGAGATGAGCCGGGTCCTCGACTCGACGCCCGGACTCAGCCGCCTCAGCCAGCTCGACGGCAGCGCCCTGTGGCGGGTGGACCGCCAGGTCGCCCGCGTCATGATCACCCCGGCTTCCGGCGAGGGCGAGCACCTGCCGGTCGGCTCGGCCGCCGTCGAGGCCCACTCCGAGATCCCGTCCGGCGAAGCGGGCCGCGTGCTGCGGATCGCGGACGCGGCCGACCCGGGCTGGACGGCGACCCTGGACGGCAAGCCGCTGCCCCGCAAGACCGTCGACGGCTGGGCCCAGGGCTTCGAACTGCCCGCGGAGGGCGGCCGTCTGGACCTCACCCACGACGCCCCGATCACGCACACCGCGTGGATCTGGGCGCAGGCCGGACTCCTCCTGGTCCTCGTGGTCATGGCCCTGCCGGGCCGCCGCCGGGAGATCGACGACGACCTGCCCGAGGAGGCGGAGCCCGCCGTCGCCGCCGAGCCGGTCGACGGAGAGGGCCGCCGCGCCCGCAGGCTGCGCGCCGCGGCCCAGGCCGAGGCGGCGGCCACCGCCGAGGAGGCCGGGGAGCCCGGAGGGCCCGGAGAGCTCGGGAACGACATCCACCCCGGCGACCCCGACCCGTCGCGAGTCCCGGGCCCGGCCGCCGACCCGGGGGAGTACATCCCCGCGCAGCAGTCCGCCGACCCGTACGCCGCCAACCCCCCGGCGCACGACCCGCAGGGAGCCACCGGTGGCTACGCGGCGGTTCCACAGCAGCAGCAGTACGGCGAGTACGCGCAGTGGGACGGCCGGCAGCAGAGCGCCGACTACTACGCGACGTACCAGCCGGACCCGTACGCCCAGCAACAGCAACAGCAACAGCAACAGCAACAGCAACAGCAACAGCAACAGGGCGTCGGTTACCAGGGCTACGAGGCCCAGGACCCCTACACACAGCAGTACAACGAGCAGGGCACGTACGGCGGGCAGGCCGCGTACACCGACCAGAACTCCTACAACGACCAGGGCGCGTACAGCAACGACCAAGGCGCGTACGACGAGTACGGCCAGTACGTCGGCGGGCAGTACCAGCAGCAGCCCTACCCCGACCCCGCCCAGCAGCCCCGGCCCGACCCCCACCCCGCCGAGAACGGCGACCAGACCGACCCCCCGGCCCCGGGCCAGGCCCCGTGGCAGACCGGTAACGCATCGCGAGGCGATTCCGAGTGAAGTCCACCCACCTGTCCCTGATCGCGGGCGCCGCCGTCCTGGCCGCCATCACCGGATTCGCCACGGTCACCGCGCCCGGAGCCCCGGCGAAGACCGCGACGAAGTCCGCCGCGCTGCTGCCGGTCGAGCGCTCCAGCCTGGTCTGCCCGGCGCCCAGCGACTCCGACCTCGCCGAGACCCAGTACACCGCGTTCACCCCGGCGGGCGAGGGCGGCGAGGCCAAGGGCACCGCCGAGCTGAAGCCGGCCCTGCCGGTCGTGGACGACGAGGACGAGACCGACCCGAAGAAGGTCGAGAAGGCCGAGGAGGCGGCGAAGAAGGCGAAGGAGAAGGCCGACAAGCCGGTCCTCGCCGTCAAGGAGCCCGGACAGCCGGTCGTCGCCGAGGCGGACGGCTCCGACGCCCCGGCCCTCGTCGGCACGGCCACCGGCAAGCTGGCCCCCGGCTGGGCTGCCCAGCAGACCACCGAGGTCACCGTGGGCGGCGCCCGCGGGCTCCTCGGGGTCACCTGCACCGCTCCCGACACGGACTTCTGGTTCCCGGGCGCGAGCACCGCGAAGTCCCGCCAGGACTACCTCCACCTCACCAACCCCGAGGACTCCGCCGCCGTCGCCGACATCGAGCTGTACGGCCCCGAGGGCGCGCTCAAGTCCGAGGTCGGCGACGGCATCACCGTGCCGGCCCGCTCCAGCGTCGCCGTTCTGCTGTCCACCCTCACCGCCGAGGCCGTCGACCACCTGACCGCCCACGTCACCACCCGCTCGGGCCGGGTCGGCGCGGTCGTCCTGAGCGCCGACGACGAGGCGGGCAGCGACTGGATCACCGCGTCCGACGACCCCACCGGCACGCTCGTGCTGCCCGGCATCCCCGCCGACGCCACCTCCGTACAACTGGTGGCGTTCGCACCCGGCGAGGACGACGCCGACGTGAAGGTCCAGCTCCTGGGGAAGAACGCGGCGTTCTCCCCGGCCGGGAACGCCACCCTGCACATCAAGTCCTCGATGACGGCGGCCGTCGACCTCAAGGACGTCACCCGGGGCGAACCGGGATCCCTGCGGCTGAGCCCCGTCCAGAAGGACCGGGCGACCCCGATCGTGGCCGCACTGCGCGTGGTCCGCGGCAAGGGCGACAAGCAGGAGATCGCCTACATCCCGGCCACCGGACCGGTCGGCGCACGGGCGAGCGTCCCGGACAACCGGGCCAAGGGTTCGACGCTCTCCCTGACCGCGCCGGGCGCCACCGCCGAGGTGAAGGTCACCGCGTCGGCGGGCAGCGACGGAGGCGAACCGGCCGTGGAGACGTACACGGTCAAGGCCGGCACGACCCTCGCCGTCACCCCGAAGGCCCCGGAAGGCCTCAAGGGCGCCTACGCGCTGACCGTCGAGACGACCTCGGGCGGCCCGGTCCACGCGTCGCGCACCCTGGCGCGCACCGAGGACGGCGTCCAGATGTTCACCGTGCAGACGCTCCCCGACGACGGCGGCACGGTCGCGGTCCCGTCGGCCCGCCAGGACCTCTCGGTCCTGGACGACTGAGGGCGGGCGAACCTCCGACAGCCGAGCCGTCCCCGGGCTCAAGCCCCCCGGGGGTCCGGCTCGGGGAACCGACCTGAGGGCCTCCGTGAGACCGGCGCCAGGGGGCTAGTCCTGCCCGTACCGGGGGTCGACCGACTCGGGCGCGAGCCCCAACAGCTCGGCGACCTGCTCGACGACGACCTCGTGGACGAGCAGGGCGCGCTCGTCGCGGCTCTTGGTGCGGATCTCGACGGGCCGCCGGTAGACGACGATCTGCGCGGGCCGCCCCTTGCCGGCGGAGACCGCGCTGCCGAGCGGAACGATCTCCTCCGGGGTGTCGGGCACATCGAGGACGACGAAGTCGACCTCGGCCAGCTGGGGCCAGCGCCGCTCCAGCCGCTCCACCGAGTCCTGGACCAGATCACGGAAGGTCTCGCCCCGGCTGGCCGACAGCGGCACCTGCGGAGGCGCGACCGGCCCGCGCATACCGCGGCCATGCCGGTCACGGCGCCGGGGCCGCGGCTCGAACGGGCGGGGAGGTACGGAGCTGTCCATCACCGACGCAGCGTAACGCTCCGGAGGCCCGGTGATCGGCGAGCCGACGCGGCCGACCGGACCCTCCGGAGAGGGGGCACGTCCCGCTTCCGGATGTCCGCAGTTGAACATTTCGGCCAAGGTTGAGCCCTTTTCAGGCCCGTGATCCGATCATCGACCCCGCGCCCGACGCCGCGATCCACCCCCGCCCGGACCGGCACCACCACGGTGCGATCGCCGGGCCCCCGCCCCGACGCAGGTCAGGGCAGCCGCCGGAACGCCGCGGTGTCGCAGGTCACAGGGCGACACGGTGGGGTGACCCGAGGGGGGAGTCGTCGCAGCCCGCTCAAGAGTGCGGTACCGTCCAACATCGTGAGCCCTGTACGTCGCTGTTCGCGCACCGCGTGCGGCCGCCCTGCCGTCGCGACACTGACGTACGTCTATGCCGATTCGACTGCGGTCCTCGGCCCGCTCGCCACCTACGCCGAGCCCCACTGTTACGACCTCTGCGCCGAACACAGTGAGCGGCTTACCGCGCCACGGGGCTGGGAAGTGGTGCGGCTCTCCGACGGCTCCGCACCGGCGCACCCCAGCGGCGACGACCTCGAGGCACTGGCCAACGCGGTCCGCGAAGCGGCACGCCCGCACGACCGGGGCCCGGACGGCGGAGGCCGGGGACCACGCGCCGCCGACCCGGTGGAGGTGGCCCGCCGAGGCCACCTGAGAGTGCTGCGCTCACCGGACTCCTGAGGCCGCCGCCTGGGGCTCTGCCCGGCCGGGTAGTTTGGGCGGTCCGCAAAGACCCCAGGAGGACCGGCCGTGGTTGCTGATCTGTCGCAGCTCGTCAAGGCGTACGACGTGCGCGGAGTGGTGCCCGACCAGTGGGACGAAGCGCTGGCCGAACTCTTCGGATCCGCGTTCGTCCAGGTCACGGCCGCCGACGCGATCGTGATCGGCCACGACATGCGCCCCACGTCACCGGCCCTAGCCGACGCGTTCGCCCGGGGTGCGGCGGCCCGGGGCGCGGACGTCACGCTCATCGGCCTCTGCTCGACGGACCAGCTGTACTACGCGTCGGGGGCCCTCGGCCTCCCCGGGGCGATGTTCACCGCCTCGCACAACCCGGCGCAGTACAACGGCATCAAGATGTGCCGGGCGGGCGCAGCCCCGGTCGGCCAGGACACCGGCCTCGCCGAGATCCGCACCCTGGTCGAGCAGTGCTCGGAAGGCGCCCCGCAGCCGGCCGCCGCCCCGACCCCCGGCACGATCACGGAGCGCGACACCCTCACCGACTACGCCGCCCACCTCCTCGGCCTGGTCGACCTCAAGGCGATCCGTCCCCTCAAGGTCGTGGTCGACGCGGGCAACGGCATGGGGGGCCACACGGTCCCCACGGTCTTCGAAGGCCTCCCGCTCGACCTCGTACCCCTGTACTTCGAGCTGGACGGAAGCTTCCCCAACCACGAGGCCAACCCCCTCGACCCCAAGAACATCGTCGACCTCCAGGCCCGCGTCCTCGCCGAGGGCGCCGACCTCGGCCTCGCCTTCGACGGCGACGCGGACCGCTGCTTCGTGGTCGACGAGCGGGGCGCGGGCGTCTCCCCCTCCGCGATCACCGCTTTGGTCGCCGCCCGCGAGCTGGCCCGCAACGGCGGCGAGGGCATCGTCATCCACAACCTGATCACCTCCTGGTCCGTCCCCGAGGTGGTCCGCGAGAACGGCGGCACCCCGGTCCGCACCCGCGTCGGCCACTCCTTCATCAAGACGGAGATGGCGAGGCACGGCGCGATCTTCGGCGGCGAGCACTCGGCGCACTACTACTTCCGCGACTTCTGGAACGCCGATACGGGCATGCTCGCCGCCCTCCACGTACTCGCCGCACTCGGCGGCCAGCAGAAGCCGCTCTCCGAACTGGTCGCGGAGTACGACCGGTACAGCGGCTCAGGCGAGATCAACTCCACCGTCGCCGACCAGACCGCCAGCCTGGTCGAGGTCAGGAAGGTCTACGGCGCCCGCGACGACATCACCTTCGACGACCTGGATGGCCTCACGGTCACGGCCGCCGACTGGTGGTTCAACCTCCGCGCCTCGAACACGGAACCGCTGCTGCGCCTGAACGTCGAGGCGAGGGACGAGAAGACGATGACGGCGGTACGCGACGAGGTCCTGACCCTGATCCGCAAAGCCTGAACCAGCCGGGGACCGCTCCGGCCCCCGGCTGGGGGCCTTTGACGGTTGTACCTGGACCTGGGCCTGGACCTGGACCTGGACCAGGCCAGGCCCGTGCCGACTCGAACCGACGCGACGCGGGCCCGGCGCGGCCCGACGCACCCCGGCCCGGCGCGGCCCGACTCGAACCGACGCGACGCGGGCCCGGCGCGGCCCGACGCACCCCGGCCCGGCGCGGCCCGGCGCGGCCCGGCGCGGCGCGGCGCGGCGCGGCGCGGCGCGGCGCGGCGCGGCCCGGCGCGGCGCGGCGCGGCGCGGCCCGGCGCGGCGCGGCGCGGCCCGGCGCGGCGCGGCGCGGCCCGGCGCGGCGCGGCGCGGCCCGGCGCGGCGCGGCGCGGCGCGGCGCGGCGCGGCGCGGCCCGGCGCGGCGCGGCGCGGCGCGGCCCGGCGCGGCGTGGCCCGGCGTGGCCCGGTGCGGCCTGGCCCGACGCGACGAGGCCCGGCCCGACGCGACGAGGCCCGGCCCGACGCGACGCGGGCCCGACGCGACGCGGCCTGGCGCGGCCCGGCCCGGCCTGGTCTGGCCCGACGCGGCCCGACGCGACCCGTGCCGCCCGGCCCCCGCGCCGGCCCGCGCCGTGCCGCCCGGCCCCACTCCGCCCCGTGCCGCCGGCCCCACCCCGGCCCGCCCTGCGCCGCGCCGACCGGACCCGCCCCACCCCGCCCCGCGCCGACCTGCCCCGGCCGCCGCTGACCCACCCCACCCGGCCCCCCTCCCTTCCCTCTTCGGCCCCGCTCTTTCCAGCCCCTCCGGCGTTTGAGGAGCGGGGTCCGGGGCGGAGCCCCGGTTACGGGAAGGGGCGGGGCGGGGAGAAGCACGCCGCAGGCGTCCACCCCCGCCACGCGCACCCGCACCCGCACCCGCCCCACCCGCACGGCACCCCGACCCGCACGGCCCCCCACCCCCACGGCAGCCACCCACCCCCCATCCCCCCGTTTCACCCCCCGACCGGGCCGCGCCCCCTCCACCCCAGCGGTAGGCTGACGACGCCTGATCCACGCGGATCGGAACTCGCATGCTCGAAGGGACTCACCCCATGGCGCTCGAAGCCGGCCTCCTGGAGATCCTGGCCTGCCCTGCCTGCCACTCCCCGCTCGACGACAGTTCGGCGGCCGACAGCCCCGAGCTGGTCTGCACGGGCGACGACTGCGGCCTGGCCTACCCGGTCCGGGACGGCATCCCGGTCCTTCTCGTCGACGAGGCGCGCCGCCCCGCCTGACCGCGAGCGACACGCGTACGGGCAGGACGACGCGGGGGACGGCCCCGGCAGCGCACGACAGCCGGCCCGACCGCAGGCCGGCGCCACCGTTCGGCACCGCGCCCGCCCCGGAGGCCACCACCGCGCCCGCCCCGGAGGCCACGCCACCGCGCCCGTAACCGCCGCCCGCAGCCCGCACCCCGCCCGGTGATCGGAGGCCCACCGCCATGCTCGACGAGTCCTTGCTCGACGCCCCGGAAGCCCTGGCTCGAGCCGACCGCCGCGATCTGCTGCGCGGCGCCGCCGAGGCAGGCGCCCGGGTCCGTACCGCCGCCCGGCACGCCGCCGAGGCCGGTATCGGCGGCCTGAACCCGGAGGGCCGGCCGCGGGCCGTCCTCGTCGCGGGCCCCGGCACCGCCGCCTCCGGGGTCGCCGACCTGATCGGCGCGCTGGCCGGCGCGGCCGCCCCCGTCGTACGCATCCACCCCACGGGTGTGGCCCCCGCCCCCGGCGCCCTCCGCTGGGCGCTGCCCGGCTGGGCCGGATCCGTGGACCTGCTCCTCATCGCGACCGCCGACGGTTCCGAACCGGGCCTCGCCCTGCTCGCCGAGCAGGCCTACCGTCGCGGCTGCACCGTCGTCGCCGTCGCTCCCACCCGCTCGCCGCTGCGCGAGGCGGTCGACGGGGTGCACGGCCTGGTCGTCCCGATGGCCGCCGCCCCGTACGGCGAGTACGACGCGGAGACCTCCGCCGCCGGCCCCGGCACACTGTGGGCCCTGCTCACCCCCCTGCTGGCCCTCCTGGACCGGGTCGGCCTGGTGACCGCGCCTCCCGAGGACCTGCAGAAGGTCGCGGACCGCCTGGACCGCACCGCGGAACGCTGCGGCCCGGCCATCGCCACGTACAGCAACCCGGCCAAGACGCTCGCCGCCGAGCTCGCCGACAGCCTGCCGCTGCTGTGGACGGAGGGCGACGCAGCGGGCCCGGTGGGACGCCGCTTCGCCGCCGTACTGTCCGAGCTCGCCGGCCGCCCCGCCCTGACGGCGGAACTCCCCGAGGCGCTGCCCTCGCACGGCACGCTACTCACCGGGGACTTCGCGGCGGGCGCGGACCCCGACGACTTCTTCCGCGACCGGGTCGAGGGGGGCGAGACGCTGAGGGCCCGGGTCGTCCTGCTCCGGGACCGCCCGACGGGAGGCCTCAGCGCCTACCCGGCGGCCCGGGAGCTGGCACTCGGCCACGACACTCCCGTGAGCGAGCTGGAGCCGGAGGAGGGCAGCGCGCTGGAGGCCGTGGCCGAACTGCTCGCGATCACCGACTTCGCGGCGGTCTACCTGTCACTGGCCTCCGCCCCCCAGCCCTGACGGAACACCCGGACACCGGAACACCACGCACGAGGACCGCGGCCCCCAGAGCCACCAGGGAACGACCCCCTCCCAGGAAACCGAGGAAACCCAGGAAACCCAGGTCGTCCAGGGAGGACGGCCAGAAAACCCAGGGTGCCAGGGAGGCCAGGAACCAAGGGAGCGAAGGGGAGCGAAAACGAAGGGGAGCGAAGAGAACCCCCCTCAGCCCCCGGACCCGTGTCACCCCCCGGCCACCCCCACGACTCCAGGACCTCACGTAACACTGATACCCCTGGTGTCACACCCACCCACCCCGCCCCACCCGAGGAAGACTCCATGGACCGGCTGTCCAACACCGTGCGCCCCTATGCCTGGGGGTCCACCACGGCCATTCCCGCCCTGCTCGGCACCGCCCCCACCGGCGAACCGCAGGCCGAGATGTGGATGGGAGCCCACCCCGGAGCACCCTCGCGCATCACCCGTACCACCGCGTCCGGTGAGACGGAGCTGGCCCTCACCGAGGCCATCGACGCCGACCCGGAGGGAGAACTCGGCGCGCAGACGGTCACCCGGTTCGGCCCCCGCCTCCCCTTCCTCCTGAAACTCCTCGCCGCCGGCGCCCCCCTCTCCGTCCAGGTCCACCCGAACCTGGAGCAGGCCCGCGAGGGCTACGCCGACGAAGAGGCCCGTGGCGTCCCGATCGACGCCCCGCACCGCACGTACAAGGACGCGAACCACAAGCCCGAACTCATCTGCGCGCTCACCCCCTTCGACGGGCTGTGCGGCTTCCGCAGCCCCACCGAGGCGGCCGACGCGATGGAGGCGCTGGGAGTCGACTCCCTCAAGCCGTACGTGGACCTCCTCCGCGCCCACCCCGAGGAATCGGCCCTCCGCGAGGTGCTCACGGCGATCCTCGGCGCGGAGCCGACGGAGATGGCCGAGACCGTGGCGGAGGCGGCGGCCGCCGCCGAACGCCTCGGCGGCGCCCACGCCCCGTACGCCCGCATCGCCCACCACTTCCCCGGCGACCCCGGGGTCCTGGCCGCGATGCTGCTGAACCACGTGCGACTCCAGCCCGGAGAAGCCCTGTTCCTCGACGCGGGCGTCCCGCACGCCTATCTCGACGGCCTCGGCGTCGAGATCATGGCCAACTCGGACAACGTGCTGCGCTGCGGCCTGACCCCCAAGCACATCGACGTCCCCGAACTCCTGCGGATCGTCCGGTTCGAGGCCACCGAGCCCGGCGCGCTGCGCCCGGAGGCGGCCCCGTCGGGCGAGGAGCTCTACGAGACCCCCGCCGACGAGTTCGCCCTGTCCCGCTACACCCTCGCCCCAGGGGCGGCCCCCACCGAACTGACCGCCCCCACGCCCCAGATCCTGCTCTGCACGGCGGGCTCGGTCACCGTCGGCGAACTCGCCCTCGCACCGGGGGAGTCCGCGTACGTTCCGGCCGGCGAGAGCGTCGAGGCAGCGGGCCCGGGAACACTCTTCCGGGCCACCGTGACGGCCTGACCCACGGACCGTCCCGAGGGCTGCAACAATGTGCCGCCTCACCGCGACGGCACCTGCCGCGCACCGACGAAGGGACACCACGCACTCATGAGCGCGTCAGGCGGAACCAAGGCGATCGTGGCGGCACTTGTCGCCAACCTCTCGATCGCCGTGGCCAAATTCGTAGCGTTCCTCTTCAGTGGTTCCTCGTCGATGCTCGCGGAGAGCGTCCACTCGCTCGCCGACTCGGGCAACCAGGGACTCCTGCTGCTCGGCGGCAAGAAGGCGAAGCGCGAAGCCACTCCTCAGCACCCCTTCGGCTACGGGCGCGAGCGCTACATCTACGCGTTCCTTGTCTCCATCGTCCTCTTCTCGGTCGGTGGCATGTTCGCGGTCTACGAGGGCTACGAGAAGATCAAGAACCCGCACGAGATCGAGGCCTGGTACTGGCCGGTCGGGGTCCTGACCTTCGCGATCATCGCGGAGATCTTCTCCTTCCGTACGGCGATCCGAGAGTCCAACCAGACACGCGGCGACCGCTCCTGGACCGAATTCGTCCGCCATTCCAAGGCGCCCGAGCTCCCGGTCGTCCTCCTGGAGGACCTCGGCGCGCTCGTCGGCCTGATCCTGGCGCTCGCGGGCGTCGGCCTCGCCCTCGGCACCGGCAACGGCGTCTGGGACGGCATCGGCACCCTCTGCATCGGCATCCTGCTGATCCTCATCGCGATCGTCCTGGCCGTCGAGACGAAGTCCCTCCTGCTCGGCGAGTCCGCCGGCATCGAGGACGTCGAGAGGATCAAGGCGGCCGTGGTGGACGGCGAGACCGTCACCCGCATCATCCACATGCGCACCCTCCACCTCGGCCCCGATGAACTGCTGGTCGCCGCCAAGATCGCGGTCCGGCACGACGAGACCGCGACCGAGGTCGCCGACGCCATCAACGCCGCCGAGAACCGCATCCGGGCGGCGTGCCCGATCGCCCGGGTGATCTACCTGGAGCCGGACATCTACAACGCGCAGGCCGCGGTGACCGGAACCAACCCGGGCAGGGCCACCGAGGCCCCGGATACGGGACCCGAGACGGGCGAGGGACCGGCCTCGAAGGATTCCGGCCACTGACCCACCACGCATCGGCCCCGAACGGCCCGGTGACCCCTCACACACGTTCTTCTCCACGAACGGGCTGGGGCTCACTGGGCCGTTCGGTGTAGATTCGGATACGGATAACAGACGTCGCTGCTGATGGCGGTCGACCGCTCGCGGAAGCGAGCCGGGCGAGGGACAGAGGGCCTCCGACGGACTGCACTGCGAACCCCCGGGCATTCGTGTGCCCGCCGCGCCGCAGAGTCAGCCCAGAGAAAGCCCACCCTCGACCCATCACGAGGAGCAGCCCGTTATGACGACGGCCACCAACCGCCAGGACTTCAAGGTCGCCGACCTCTCCCTCGCCGCCTTCGGGCGCAAGGAGATCACGCTCGCCGAGCACGAGATGCCCGGCCTGATGTCGATCCGCAAGGAGTTCGCCGCCGCTCAGCCGCTGGCCGGCGCCCGGATCACCGGTTCGCTGCACATGACCGTGCAGACCGCCGTGCTCATCGAGACCCTCGTCGCCCTGGGCGCCGATGTCCGCTGGGCCTCCTGCAACATCTTCTCCACCCAGGACCACGCCGCCGCGGCCATCGCGGTCGGTCCGAACGGCACTCCGGAAGCCCCGGCGGGCGTCCCCGTCTTCGCCTGGAAGGGCGAGACGCTGGAGGAGTACTGGTGGTGCACGGAGCAGGCGCTGACCTGGCCGAACACCCCGACCGGCGGCCCGAACATGATCCTGGACGACGGTGGTGACGCCACCCTCCTCGTCCACAAGGGTGTGGAGTTCGAGAAGGCCGGCGCCGCCCCGGACCCGTCGACGGCGGACAGCGAGGAGTTCGCCCACATCCTCACCCTGCTGAACCGCACGCTCGGCGAGGCCCCGCAGAAGTGGACGCAGCTGGCGTCGGAGATCCGGGGTGTCACCGAGGAGACGACGACGGGCGTGCACCGCCTGTACGAGATGCACCGTGACGGCTCCCTCCTGTTCCCCGCGATCAACGTGAACGACGCGGTGACCAAGTCGAAGTTCGACAACAAGTACGGCTGCCGCCACTCCCTCATCGACGGCATCAACCGCGCCACCGACGTCCTGATCGGCGGCAAGACCGCCGTCGTCCTCGGCTACGGCGACGTGGGCAAGGGCTGCGCGGAGTCCCTGCGCGGCCAGGGCGCCCGGGTGATCATCACGGAGATCGACCCGATCTGCGCGCTGCAGGCGGCCATGGACGGCTACCAGGTCGCCACGCTGGACGACGTCGTGGAGCAGGCGGACATCTTCGTCACCACGACGGGCAACAAGGACATCATCATGGCCAAGGACATGGCCCGGATGAAGCACCAGGCGATCGTCGGGAACATCGGCCACTTCGACAACGAGATCGACATGGCCGGCCTCGCGAAGATCGACGGCATCGTCAAGGACGAGGTCAAGCCCCAGGTCCACACCTGGAAGTTCCCCGACGGCAAGGTCCTCATCGTCCTGTCCGAGGGCCGCCTCCTCAACCTGGGCAACGCGACCGGGCACCCGTCCTTCGTGATGTCCAACAGCTTCGCCGACCAGACCCTCGCGCAGATCGAGCTGTTCACGAAGCCCGAGGAGTACCCGACCGACGTGTACGTGCTGCCCAAGCACCTGGACGAGAAGGTCGCCCGACTCCACCTCGACGCCCTGGGCGTCAGGCTCACGACGCTGCGCCCCGAGCAGGCGGCGTACATCGGCGTCCAGGTGGAGGGCCCGTACAAGCCCGACCACTACCGCTACTGATCCCTCCGCGGTAGCTGATCCACCCTCGGTGGTCGGGAGGCCGGCCTCCCGACCACCGAGCGGCGTCACAGCCCGCAGCAGCAGATCCGAGCGCAGGCCCCCGCACCCCCGTGCCGGGGGCCTGCTCCCGTTACCGCCCCCGCACGACCCGAGGAACCCGAAGGACCCCATGCCCCGCGGCAGGTATTCGCTCCACGACCTTCACGATCACACCCCCCTCGGCGAAGAACACTTCCACTGCGCCCCCGGCCCCTCCGGGTGGCGCTACGTCTCCCAGACCACATCCCCCACCGGAGACCACCTCGGCTCCGTCGACCTCGCCCTGGACGAGCTGGGCCGGCCCATCCGCCTCGAACTCCACGCCGCGAGCTGGCAGGTCCGAGGAGCAGCCCTGGAAGGGGTCACCTGGGTCCGGACCGACCCGACCGGCAGCCACGCCACCGAAGGCAATGTCCGCGCCCACACCTTCGCCGGCACGTCCCCCGCGTTCCTCATCGCCATGACCCGTCTCCTGCGCCTCACCCCCGCTTCCCCCACGACCCGCGTCCGCGTGGTCACCTTCACGGACCCGGTGCTCGCACCCAGGACCGTCGACCAGTCCTGGGCCCTGGTGAACAGTGAAGCGCACACCACTGACAACGGCCCCCTGATCGTGGACGAATACCAGGTCAGCGCCCTGGACACCGGGGAGCAGCACGCCATCCACATCGCCGGCGACGTGGTCCTCGCGGCACCCGGCGTCGAGCTCGAACACCTGGAGACACCCCCCTCACCCCGCGCCTCCGGCACCCCGGCCGCCCAGGACCTGCCGTCCGGATCCGGGCCGGACACCGCCTAACCGGGCGGGGCGAAACCGCCCGAGGGAGCACTCCCGCGGCGCTGCTCGTGACCACCGGCGGCACCGCCCCCCGCCCCGGAACCGGCCCCGGCAGACACCGGCCCCCCAAATGTCCCGCCGGCCCCGCCGGGCGCACCCGCCCCAACAGGCCCGGTGAGCCCGGGCACGGCCCGCCCGGACGGCGCCGGCCCCTCGGCGCGAGGCCCGGCGAACACGCGCCGCGCATCCCGGGACTGCCGCTCATGGACCACCGCGGCCAGGAACGCGGCCGCAGGAACACCCTGGGGCGCGGCGACTCCCGTGAGCGCGACCAGTTCACCGGCCAGCCGTTCCGCGATGGAACGCCCCACACCGGGATCCAACTGCCGCATCCGCGTCAGGTACTGCCGTATCCCGAGCCAGAGTTCGTCGGGTACGGCCGACAGATCCAGCTGCGCGAACCGGCCGACCAGCCAGGGCGGGGGAGGCGGCACGGAGACCGACCGGCCCGTGGCCGCGACCCGCTCCCGGATCACCAGCGTCCCGGCGAACACATCACCGATCCGGCGACCTCGCGCCGACACCAGGGACGCGATCGAGGCCAAGGCTCCGAAGGTCATCAGGATCTCGACGAGTCCCATGGCCCCCCGCACGAGCGCGTGCCGGAACCGGATCGGCCCACCGTCGTCCCGCACCACCCGCAGCCCGCAGGCGAGCTTCCCCAGGGACCGACCATGACTCAGCGTCTCCACCGCGACCGGCCCACCGATCAGGACCAGCAGGAAAGACGCGACCCCGATCGCCGCGACCGCTGCCTCGTCCAACGAGGCGGAAGCGATGCCCAACGCGACCGATACCAGGATGAAGACGACGAACGTCACTGCCAGATCGATCGCCGAGGCCAGCGCCCGGCTCGGCAGCCGCGCGGGCCTCAACCCCAGAACGACCGCGTCCCCGGTAACCAGCTCACTCATCGGGCCCCACCCTTCGCCGACCTTCTCTGCCCCAGCCGGGCACAGTCTGCCAAGCTGACCGCCAGCGCGCCGCAGTAGTACGAACCCGTACGCACCCATGCCTGGAGCAACAGACGCCCATGGACCTCGACGTCTTCGTCACCGCCCACCGCACGGAGTGGGACCGCCTCGAACACCTCCTGCGCCGGGGCGCCGCCTCACCGGCGCGGAAGCGGACGAACTCGTCGTCCTCTATCAGCGCACGGCGACCCACCTCTCGCTGGTCCAGTCGAGTAGCCCCGACCCCCTCCTCACCGGACGTCTCACCCAGCTCGTGGCCCGCGCCCGGTCGACGGTGACCGGCTCCCGCAAGGCGTCCTGGCGGGACGCGGCCCGGTTCCTCACCGCGGGATTCCCCGCCGCGGTCTACCGCTCGCGCCACTGGTGGATTCCCACAGCGGTGCTCTCGACAGTGGTGGCGGCTCTGCTGGGTTGGTGGATCGGCACCCACCCCGAGGTTCAGGCCGCGATCGCCGCACCGGAGGACCTCCGTGCGATGACCCGACCGGGCGGGGAGTACGAGACCTACTACTCCAGCCATCCGGCGGCGTCGTTCGCGGCACAGGTATGGACGAACAACGCGCAGGCCGCGGCCCTGTGCCTGATCCTGGGGGCGTTCCTCGGCATACCGGTGATCTGGATCCTCTTCCTCAATATGCTCAACCTCGGCGTGGGCATAGGCCTCATGTCCTCCGCGGGCCGTCTCGATGTCTTCCTCGGCCTGGTGCTTCCTCACGGCCTGCTCGAACTGACCGAGGTGTTCGTCGCCGCCGGCACCGGGCTACGCCTCGGCTGGACCGTGATCGACCCCGGCCCCCTGTCACGCCGCGCCGCCCTGGCTCAGCGGGGCCGCGCCGCCCTGGGTATGGCCATCGGCCTGGCCCTGGTCCTGTTCGTCTCCGGACTCATCGAGGGCTTCGTGACCCCGTCCGGTCTCCC
>NZ_JBYMEM010000007.1:220000-1417500 GCF_057766565.1 Streptomyces sp. MGP-P1
ATTCGGCACGGCAGGTTGATCACGGCTAGTACTGCTCTTCGGGGCGTGGAACGTGGTGGTGGATCGGTTGTGTCGGGCACGTTGTTGGGTGTCTGAGGGTACGGGCTCGTTTGAGTCTGTCCTTCGGTTGCCGGCCCCAGTGAACTCGCCTGTATGGGTGGGGTGATGGGTGGCTGGTCGTTGTTTGAGAACTGCACAGTGGACGCGAGCATCTGTGGCCAAGTTTTTAAGGGCGCACGGTGGATGCCTTGGCACCAGGAACCGATGAAGGACGTGGGAGGCCACGATAGTCCCCGGGGAGCTGTCAACCAAGCTTTGATCCGGGGGTTTCCGAATGGGGAAACCCGGCAGTCGTCATGGGCTGTCACCCGCTGCTGAACACATAGGCAGTGTGGAGGGAACGAGGGGAAGTGAAACATCTCAGTACCCTCAGGAAGAGAAAACAACCGTGATTCCGGGAGTAGTGGCGAGCGAAACTGGATGAGGCCAAACCGTATGTGTGTGATACCCGGCAGGGGTTGCGCATGCGGGGTTGTGGGATCTCTCTTTCATAGTCTGCCGGCTGTGAGACGAGTCAGAAACCGTTGATGTAGGCGAAGGACATGCGAAAGGTCCGGCGTAGAGGGTAAGACCCCCGTAGCTGAAACATCAACGGCTCGTTTGAGAGACACCCAAGTAGCACGGGGCCCGAGAAATCCCGTGTGAATCTGGCGGGACCACCCGCTAAGCCTAAATATTCCCTGGTGACCGATAGCGGATAGTACCGTGAGGGAATGGTGAAAAGTACCGCGGGAGCGGAGTGAAATAGTACCTGAAACCGTGTGCCTACAAGCCGTGGGAGCGTCGCTGTATGTGCTTGCACATGCAGTCGTGACTGCGTGCCTTTTGAAGAATGAGCCTGCGAGTTAGCGGTGTGTAGCGAGGTTAACCCGTGTGGGGAAGCCGTAGCGAAAGCGAGTCCGAATAGGGCGATTGAGTTGCACGCTCTAGACCCGAAGCGGAGTGATCTAGCCATGGGCAGGTTGAAGCGGAGGTAAGACTTCGTGGAGGACCGAACCCACCAGGGTTGAAAACCTGGGGGATGACCTGTGGTTAGGGGTGAAAGGCCAATCAAACTCCGTGATAGCTGGTTCTCCCCGAAATGCATTTAGGTGCAGCGTCGTGTGTTTCTTGCCGGAGGTAGAGCACTGGATAGGCGATGGGCCCTACCGGGTTACTGACCTTAGCCAAACTCCGAATGCCGGTAAGTGAGAGCGCGGCAGTGAGACTGTGGGGGATAAGCTCCATGGTCGAGAGGGAAACAGCCCAGAGCATCGACTAAGGCCCCTAAGCGTACGCTAAGTGGGAAAGGATGTGGAGTCGCAGAGACAACCAGGAGGTTGGCTTAGAAGCAGCCACCCTTGAAAGAGTGCGTAATAGCTCACTGGTCAAGTGATTCCGCGCCGACAATGTAGCGGGGCTCAAGCGTACCGCCGAAGTCGTGTCATTCATACACATAGGGCCAACGCCCGTATGGATGGGTAGGGGAGCGTCGTGTGCCGGGTGAAGCAGCCGCGGAAGCGAGTTGTGGACGGTTCACGAGTGAGAATGCAGGCATGAGTAGCGATACACACGTGAGAAACGTGTGCGCCGATTGACTAAGGGTTCCTGGGTCAAGCTGATCTGCCCAGGGTAAGTCGGGACCTAAGGCGAGGCCGACAGGCGTAGTCGATGGACAACCGGTTGATATTCCGGTACCCGCTTTGAAACGCCCAGTACTGAATCAGGCGATGCTAAGTCCGTGAAGCCGGCCCGATCTCTTCGGAGTTGAGGGTAGTGGTGGAGCCGATGAACCAGACTTGTAGTAGGTAAGCGATGGGGTGACGCAGGAAGGTAGTCCAGCCCGGGCGGTGGTTGTCCCGGGGTAAGGGTGTAGCCCGTGTGGTAGGTAAATCCGTCACACATATAAGGGTGAGACCTGATGCCGAGCCGATTGTGGTGAAGTGGATGATCCTATGCTGTCGAGAAAAGCCTCTAGCGAGTTTCATGGCGGCCCGTACCCTAAACCGACTCAGGTGGTCAGGTAGAGAATACCGAGGCGTTCGGGTGAACTATGGTTAAGGAACTCGGCAAAATGCCCCCGTAACTTCGGGAGAAGGGGGGCCATCACTGGTGATAGCACTTGCTGCTTGAGCTGGGGGTGGCCGCAGAGACCAGCGAGAAGCGACTGTTTACTAAAAACACAGGTCCGTGCGAAGCCGTAAGGCGATGTATACGGACTGACGCCTGCCCGGTGCTGGAACGTTAAGGGGACCGGTTAGCTGCCTTTCGGGGTGGCGAAGCTGAGAACTTAAGCGCCAGTAAACGGCGGTGGTAACTATAACCATCCTAAGGTAGCGAAATTCCTTGTCGGGTAAGTTCCGACCTGCACGAATGGCGTAACGACTTCTCGACTGTCTCAACCATAGGCCCGGTGAAATTGCACTACGAGTAAAGATGCTCGTTTCGCGCAGCAGGACGGAAAGACCCCGGGACCTTTACTATAGTTTGATATTGGTGTTCGGTTCGGCTTGTGTAGGATAGGTGGGAGACTTTGAAGCGGCCACGCCAGTGGTTGTGGAGTCGTCGTTGAAATACCACTCTGGTCGTGCTGGATGTCTAACCTGGGTCCGTGATCCGGATCAGGGACAGTGTCTGATGGGTAGTTTAACTGGGGCGGTTGCCTCCTAAAGAGTAACGGAGGCGCCCAAAGGTTCCCTCAGCCTGGTTGGCAATCAGGTGTTGAGTGTAAGTGCACAAGGGAGCTTGACTGTGAGACCGACGGGTCGAGCAGGGACGAAAGTCGGGACTAGTGATCCGGCAGTGGCTTGTGGAAGCGCTGTCGCTCAACGGATAAAAGGTACCCCGGGGATAACAGGCTGATCTTCCCCAAGAGTCCATATCGACGGGATGGTTTGGCACCTCGATGTCGGCTCGTCGCATCCTGGGGCTGGAGTCGGTCCCAAGGGTTGGGCTGTTCGCCCATTAAAGCGGTACGCGAGCTGGGTTTAGAACGTCGTGAGACAGTTCGGTCCCTATCCGCTGCGCGCGCAGGAATATTGAGAAGGGCTGTCCCTAGTACGAGAGGACCGGGACGGACGAACCTCTGGTGTGCCAGTTGTCCTGCCAAGGGCATGGCTGGTTGGCTACGTTCGGAAAGGATAACCGCTGAAAGCATCTAAGCGGGAAGCCTGCTTCGAGATGAGTATTCCCACCCTCTTGAAGGGTTAAGGCTCCCAGTAGACGACTGGGTTGATAGGCCAGATGTGGAAGCCCGGCAACGGGTGGAGCTGACTGGTACTAATAGGCCGAGGGCTTGTCCTCAGTTGCTCGCGTCCACTGTGTTAGTTCTGAAATAACGAACAGCTGTGATTACACCGGTCTGTTCAATTTCATAGTGTTTCGGTGGTCATTGCGTTAGGGAAACGCCCGGTTACATTCCGAACCCGGAAGCTAAGCCTTTCAGCGCCGATGGTACTGCAGGGGGGACCCTGTGGGAGAGTAGGACGCCGCCGAACAATTTTTCCGGGAAAGCCCCGCACCTTTTGGTGCGGGGCTTTTCTGCGTTCACGACTCGGTCTGCACCGGCGCCGAGGAGAATCAGGAGAACGCGAGCTGGAGCAGGCAGTTCCCCGGGTACTCCTCGACCGCAGAGCCGGCAGGGCAGGGCGCTGGGCTCTCCGTCAGAGACGTCCTGCGGCCTTCAGGGCCAAGTACGTATCGGCAAGCGTGGGGGCGAGATGCTCCGGAGTGGCGTCCACGACGACAACGCCGTGGCGGCGGAGCCGGTCGGCCGTGCGGCCACGGTCGGCCTGGGCCTGCGCGGCGGCCGCCGCGTCGTACACGGAGTCCACGGTTCCCCGTGCGTGTGCCATTTCTTCAATCCGAGGGTCGGAGACCGCGGCCAGCAGAACGGTGTGGCGCTGGGTGAGTTGAGGCAGCACCGGGAGAAGCCCCTCCTCGATGGGGGCGGCCTCCAACGTCGTGAGAAGAACGATCAGCGAACCGCGAGGGGCGTCGGTGAGGGCGGCGTTGCTCAGACCTCGGGCGTCCGTCTCGATGAGCTCGGGTTCCAGCGTGGCCAGGGTGTTGATGACGGTGGCCAGAACATTGCCTGTTGCCGTCCGGCCTTGGACTCGGGCTCGGACCTGGCGGTCGTAGGCGAGGAGGCTTACGCGGTCGCCTGCCCGGGTGGCGAGCGCGGTGAGCAGGAGTGTGGCGTCCATCGAGGCGTCCAGGCGGGGAACGTCCCCTACCCGGCCCGCTGACGTGCGGCCGGTGTCCAGGACGATCAGGATGTGCCGGTCACGCTCGGGACGCCACGTCCGGACCGCTACGGCGGACTGGCGTGCGGTGGCCCGCCAGTCGATGGAGCGGGTGTCGTCCCCCGGCACGTAGGCCCGCAGACTGTCGAACTCCGTGCCTTCACCGCGTGTCAGAACGCTGGTGCGGCCGTCGAGTTCGCGGAGTCGGGCGAGCCGGGAAGGCAGATGCTTGCGGCTGGTGAACGGTGGCAGGACTCGTACGGTCCACGGCGCCCGGTGCTGGCCTTGGCGTGCGGCAAGGCCCAGCGGGCCGTACGAGCGGATGGTGATGCGTTCGGCCTGGCGATCACCGCGCCGGGTCGGGCGCAGAACAGTGACCAGACGTCGCCGTTCCCCGGCGGGAATCGCCAGTGTGTGGCGGGAAGCGCGATGTTCGGAGCCCGAGGTCCAGCTGCTGGGGGGCCAGGCGTCCCGCAGCTGGGCGCGCAGGCGCCGACGCGAGGTGTTGGTCACCGTGAGTTGCACTTCGGCCGCGTCACCGAGTCGAACAGATGTGTCGCCGGATCGAGTGAATCGGAGCGTGCGCACTGGCGCGGCCAGCGCATAGTCGCACAGAATTGCCAGTGAGAGCGGAGCGTTGACCGCAAGCATCCCGGTCCAGCTGGGAGCGAGGATGCCTACGGGGAGTGACCCCAGGGCGGCCAGCAACGCGGTACGTCCGGTGAGGGCCATGGTCACCGCCTCATCGGGGTACGGGGACGTGGGCGAGCACTGAGGCGATGACGGAGTCGGGGGTGACTCCTTCCATTTCCGCCTCGGGCCGCAGGTGGATGCGATGACGGAGCGTGGGGAGCGCCAGGGCCTTCACATCGTCCGGGGTGACATAGTCCCGGCCGGTCAGCCAGGCCCAGGCTCGGGCGGTCGACAGCAGGGCGGTGGTGCCTCGGGGGGAGACGCCGAGGGAGAGCGAGGGGGAATCGCGCGTGGCACGGCAGATATCCACGACATAGCCGGCGATCTCGGGGGAGACGGTTGTCTTCGCGACGGCTTCGCGTGCTGCTTCCAGATCGGCTGGCCCGGCGACGGGCCGTATTCCCGCGGCCAGGAGGTCGCGCGGGTTGAAGCCGTCGGCGTGACGGGTGAGGACGTCTATCTCGTCCTGCCGCGAAGGGAGCGGAACCGTCAGCTTGAGCAGGAAGCGGTCGAGTTGGGCTTCGGGGAGGGGATAGGTGCCTTCGTACTCGACGGGGTTCTGGGTCGCGGCGACGAGGAAGGGGTCAGGCAGTGGCCGTGGCGTCCCGTCCACGGTGACCTGCCTTTCCTCCATAGCTTCGAGGAGGGAGGACTGGGTCTTGGGAGGGGTGCGGTTGATCTCGTCGGCGATCAGCAGGTTGGTGAAGACGGGGCCGGGCTGGAACGAGAACTCGGCGGTCCGCGCGTCGTAGACCAGTGAACCCGTGACGTCGCTCGGCATGAGGTCGGGGGTGAACTGGACGCGCTTCGTGTCGAGTTCGAGTGATGCGGCCAGTGCGCGGACCAGCAGCGTCTTGGCCACGCCGGGTACGCCTTCGAGGAGTACGTGTCCCCGGCAGAGCAGCGCGACGACGAGTCCGGTGACGGCGGGGTCCTGGCCGACGACGGCCTTGGCGATCTCGGAGCGCAGAGCCTCCAAGGACGCGCGGGCGTTGTCGGACGGCTCCGGTTCCGCGGGCCTCACGGGGGCCGCTGCGGGCTCCGTGGGCTCGGCCGGCTCGGGGGTCGGGGCGCTCATGAAGTGCGTACCTCTCTTTCGAGGGCGTCGAGTTGATCAGCGAGGAGGACCAGGGCGGCGTCGGTGGAGGGAGCCGTGCCGAAGAGGAGAGTGCTGAGGTCGTGGTCCGGGGTGGTGATGCGCGCGGACACGGCGGCGAGTAGGACGCCAGAGGTGTGCGCATCACGGGCGGGCACTCCGGTGAGGGGTGCGATACGTGAGCGGGTGGCGGCTCGGAGGGCGTCGGCGGCACGGTCGCGGGCGTTGGCCTTGCGGTAGAGGAGCGAGCGGCCTTCGGCCGATTCGGATGCGCGGATGGCCACCGGCAGCCGTTCCTTCACCAGGGGGCCGAGTCGGCGGGCCCGCCAGACGGCGGCGAGGACTGCCGCAAGGGCGAGTTGAAGCGTTCCCCACAGCCAGCCGGAGGGGACGAGGTCGAGGAAGCTGCTCTCGTCGGACGCGTCGTCCCTCGCTCCGTCCTCGGATGGGGCTTCGGTTCCGTTGCCGGTGGAGTCGTCGGTCGTCGCGGATGGATCTGTGAGAGAGGGGAGGTACCAGACGAGATGGGGGCGGGAGCCGAGGAGTTGCAGGGCGAGCGAGGCGTTGCCCTGTTTGTCGAGACGCTCGTTGTGAAGGAGGTCGGGGGAGCCGAGGACGACGGTGTCGCCGCCCTCTCCGGTCGCGAGGACGACCAGGCTGGGGAGGCCTGCGGCCGGGTAGCAGGTGACGGCTCGGGGGTCCTGCGTCGTGTACCGGGTGCCGCCCATGTCCGCTGTTCCGGCCAGTCGGGCAGCGGGGAGCTCGCAGGACGGGGCGAGAGCAGTGACGGCCTGGTGCGGCGCGGCGTGGACGCCGGGGGCGAGTCGAGGCGTGGCTCCCGGCCCCGGGGCGATCAGCAGGGTGCGCCCTGCGGAGGCGGAGGCCGCCGCGTCCAGTCGGAGCTGCTGCGACCGGGTCAGGAGATTGGGGCCGGCGACGAGGAGGGTGGTGTCGGGGCCGGTCGCGGCGGTGACTTCGTCGAGAGTGGTGGCGACGGTGACGGAGACGCCGCGAGCCTTGAGGAGTTCGGCCACGGCGCGGCTTCCCTTGGGGTCCGTCGAGCGGGGGTCGAGCTGTCCGTGGTTCGTTCCGGAACGTACGACGGCGAACGTGATGCCGGCGACGACGAGGATGAGGACGACGGCCAGGATGCCTCGGGCACGGGTCCAGACCTGGCCGGGGGTGGGCGCTGTCGAGGTGGGGGAAGCGGTGGTCGCCGTGGTCATCCGGCGGCTCCTCGGGAGGTTCCCGGCAGCAGCGGCTTTGCCTCGTCGAGTTCGAGGTCGAGGGTGCGCAGGGACAGGTATGTCGGCTGGTCCGCGGTGCGGCCCCCGTACGTCACGTCGTCGAAGGCCCGGGCGGCGGCGCGCAGCCGGGCCCTGTGCTCGGGCAGGGCCCGGCCGGCTTCGGCTGCGGCTTCGTCCGCTGTGCGGCCGGGGCGTGGATCGAGCACGGCACGCTCCTCGAGGGACCGGACGATGGCACGCATGCGTTCCTGGACGGCCTCGGTCCAGCGCAGAGCCGTGGCGTGTGCCTCGGCGGTGGCGCGGTGCTGGGCCGCGCTGCGGGGGCCTTCGCCGTCGAAGAGAGCGTCCGGGCTCCGGGAGGAGCGTTGTGGGGTGCCGAGCCGCCACCAGAGGGCGCCGGCAAGGCCGATGACGAGGACGACCAGGACCACGACCCCGGCCGGGCCGCCGGGGGCGGCGCCCGCGGCGGCGTCGAACACCCCGGCGACCCAGTCCCAGAACTGGTTCAGGGCGCGCTGAAGGAAGTTCGGGTCGTTCTCGTGGTACATCGGCTTGGACAGCTCGCTCTCCGCCGCCTCCCGTGCGGGGAGACGCGGAGTGTCCACGGGTATGTCGCCGGCTGCCGTGTCCCGCCCTGCTGTGGTGATGCCCCCCGCCCCCGACACCGCATCAGCTCCTGGGGGTGTCGGCGCCGTAGCCGGGCAGACCCGCGGCCCGTGCGAGGTCGAGGTCCAGTGCTTCGCGGCGGATGCGCTGGTCCACGTAGAGGAGGGCCATCACGCCGGCGACGAAGGGGTAGATCAGTGTCGAGACGATCACTTCGCCGATGCCCGTGACGATGAGGAAGGGCCAGCCGAAGGAAGGGGCGGTGCCGCTGAAGAACTCGCTGACGTCGGTTCCGTCGGCGATCACCGCGATGACGCCGAACGGGATGGAGACGAGGAACGTCAGCAGGAAGGTCAGCAGCCAGGTCAGGGCGAGGATCCCGAAGGTACGCCACCAGGCGCCGCGGACCAGCTTCGCCGACCTGCGCAGCGCGGCGACGACGCCCTGTCGTTCCAGCATCAGGGCGGGGGCGGCGAGTGCGAAGCTGACGTTCAGCCAGAGCATCACGACGCAGGCGACGGCGAAGCCGAGGAAGGCGAGTGCCGCTCCCGCCTCGGAGCCCAGCAACAGGCCGGGGCCGATGCCCACGGTCATGATCGCGGCCATGATCAGGGCGACCAGCAAGGTCAGCCCGAGCAGGGGGAGGACCCGGGGGCGGGCCTCTGCCCAGGTATCGGAGAGCGTGGTGGGACGGCCCAGGACCGAGCGGCTGATGACCACGGTGATGATCGACGCGGTGAAAAGCGTGGCGATCATCGTGACGAGCGAGGCCGGGGCCAGGGAGACCAGTGTCGACCGGGCGGAGTCGGTGGCCTGGCGGAGGGCCTCGGCGCCGGTGGCGTTCGGGTCGACGGAGGTCGGTTCCGGCAGCAGATAGCGCTGCATGAGGATCACGGCGATCTGGGTGACCACCGAGACCGCGAGGCTGAAGCCGAGCGCGGTACGCCAGTGGGCGCGCAGGGCGGAGACGGAGCCGTCGAGGATTTCGCCGAGGCTCAGGGGGCGCAGCGGGATGACACCGGGCTTCGCGGCCGGCGGCGGTCCTGCCCAGCCCTGGGGCTGCGGGCCACCGCCCCAGCCGGGGGCGGGAGGCCGCGCTCCGGGACGGCTGTCGGCGTTGCTCGGTGGGGACCACTGCCCGGGGGGCGGCTGCTCGGGGGACCACTGTCCCGTCGGGCCGCTTCCGTCCTGAGGTTCGGAGGGGCGGGGAATCGCCGTCTCCTTGCCGTCGGAGGGGGCAGATCCGGGCGACGCCCAGCCCGGAGAGTCGTTCATTCTCGCTCCTTCACCGTCCTGACCGCTCATCGGGGCGGCAGGTTGGCAGCCATCGTGCCACGCGTGGGTCCGGGGTGGACCAGCCGCTCTGCCTCCTCGGTGCCTTCAGGTACGGGCGGCTCACCGGGCAGACTGGACGGATGGCTGATCAGGACGCGCAATCGGCGGCGGGCTTCGAGCCCCCCGCGCTTTCCGTACTCCGCTGGGACGAGCCCCCGGAGGGTCCCGTGCTGGTGCTTCTCGACCAGACGCGGCTGCCCGCCGAGGAGGTCGAGCTGGTGTGCACCGACCCGCCCGCGCTGGTGCGGGCGATCCAGACTCTGGCGGTGCGAGGGGCCCCGCTGCTCGGGATCGCCGGGGGGTATGGGGTGGCGCTCGCGGCGGCGCGGGGCTACGACGTGGCGGAGGCGGCCGGTCTGCTGGAGCGGGCGCGGCCCACCGCGGTGAACCTCGGCTACGGGGTCCGGCGGGTGGCGGCCGCCTATGGGGAGGCCGTCGGCGAGGGGGCGGGCGACGAGGCGGCCGCCGCGGCGGCGCTGGCCGCGGCGCGGGCCCTGCACCGGGAGGATGCCCAGGCCAGCGGGCGTATGGCGGAGTACGGCGAGGCATTGCTGGAGGAGCTGATGCCGGGCCGCGGGTACCAGCTGCTGACCCACTGCAACACCGGGGCGCTGGTCTCCGGGGGCGAGGGGACGGCGCTGGCCGTGGCGTTGCGGGTGCACCGGAAGGGCCGGTTGCGACGGCTGTGGGTGGACGAGACGCGACCGCTGCTCCAGGGGGCCCGGCTGACCGCGTACGAGGCCGCGCGCAACGGTCTGGCGTACAGCCTGCTCACGGACAGTGCGGCGGGGTCCCTGTTCGCGGCCGGAGAGGTCGATGCGGTGCTCATAGGGGCGGACCGCATCGCCGCCGACGGTTCGGTGGCGAACAAGGTGGGGAGCTATCCGCTGGCCGTGCTCGCGAAGTACCACCACGTGCCCTTCATCGTGGTGGCGCCGACGACGACCGTGGATCTGGAGACCCCGGACGGCACATCGATCATCGTCGAGCAGCGCCCCGGGCGCGAAGTGACAGAGCTCACATCGTGGCAGGGTGTATCGGCCGACGGCGGAGGAGGGATGGTCGTCGCACCCCTCGGGGCCCCGGCGTACAACCCGGCCTTCGACGTCACACCCCCGGAACTGATCACGGCGATCGTCACCGAGGAGGGCGCTGTTTCGCCGGTCACGGGGGCCGGACTGGCAGAGCTGTGTGCCAGGTCATCGCAGGTAACGATTAGCTAATGGGATGATGTCGATTATGAAGGGACGCGTCCTTGTCGTCGACGACGACACCGCACTGGCCGAGATGCTCGGGATTGTGCTGCGTGGAGAAGGTTTCGAGCCGTCGTTCGTAGCGGACGGCGACAAGGCACTGGCCGCATTTCGTGAGGCCAAGCCGGACCTGGTGCTGCTCGACCTCATGCTGCCCGGAAGGGACGGCATCGAGGTGTGCAGGCTGATCAGGGCCGAGTCCGGTGTGCCGATCGTCATGCTCACTGCCAAGAGCGACACCGTCGATGTGGTGGTGGGCCTGGAATCAGGGGCCGACGACTACATCGTCAAGCCGTTCAAACCTAAGGAGTTGGTTGCCCGGATCAGGGCACGTCTGCGGCGGTCCGAAGAGCCCGCGCCGGAACAGCTGACCATCGGTGACCTGGTCATCGACGTGGCAGGCCACTCCGTGAAGCGGGAGGGGCAGTCCATCGCCCTGACCCCGCTGGAGTTCGACTTGCTGGTCGCGCTCGCCCGCAAGCCGTGGCAGGTCTTCACCCGTGAGGTCCTGCTGGAACAGGTGTGGGGTTACCGCCACGCGGCCGACACCCGCCTGGTGAATGTGCATGTCCAGCGTCTGCGTTCCAAGGTCGAGAAGGACCCGGAACGGCCGGAGATCGTCGTGACGGTCCGAGGCGTCGGCTACAAGGCCGGACCGAGCTGAGATGCCCCGAGGCAGCGCTGCTCCGGGGCCCGGCGAGCCGGGAGTCCGTACGGAGCGGGCTGCCGGCCCGGGACGGAAGGCGTCACGTATGAGCCGTTTCCTGCAGGGCGGCCGGCTGTTCGAGGACCGGACGCCCGGCGGGCCCGTACCGCGGTTGCTGATGCGGTGGGTACGCCGCCCGTTGCTGCCCGCCGTCCGGTTGTGGCGGCGCAATCTGCAGCTCCGCGTCGTCGCGGGCACCCTGCTGATGTCGATCGGCGTCGTGCTGCTGCTCGGCTTCGTCGTCATCGGCCAGGTGCGCAACGGCCTGCTCGACGCCAAGGGCAAGGCCGCCCAGACCCAGGCCGTCGGCGGTTTCGCCGCGGCCCAGGAAAAGGCCAACGTCCCCCTCGCCCCCGACGGCCAGGGGAGCGAGCGCACCGACGGCATGACCGGCAGCACCTCCTGGCGCACCGAGCTCGTCGACCAACTCGCCAGCGGAGGCAAGAACGCCTTCAACGTGGTGGCGCTCAGCGTCGACTCGGTGGCCGAGGGCGCGAGCAGCCGTGCCGCGCGCGGTTCCGGCAGCGTCGAGGCGTCCAGCGTCCCTGAGCGCCTGCGGCAGAAGGTGAGCGAGGGGCAGGGCGCGTTCCAGACGTACTCCCAGATCCGGTACTCCTACGGCAGTGAGGCGCAGCCCGGCCTCGTCGTCGGCAAGCGGCTCTACGACATCGATCAGCAGCCCTATGAGCTGTACTACCTCTTCCCGCTCACGCAGGAGGAGAAGTCCCTGACACTGGTCAAGACGACCCTGGCGACCGCCGGACTGTTCGTCGTCGTGCTGCTCGGGGCCATCGCCTGGTTCGTGGTGCGGCAGGTCGTCACGCCGGTGCGGATGGCCGCCGGCATCGCCGAGCGACTCTCCGCCGGCAAGCTCCAGGAACGGATGAAGGTCACCGGTGAGGACGACATCGCCCGGCTCGGCGAGGCCTTCAACAAGATGGCCCAGAACCTCCAGCTGAAGATCCAGCAGCTGGAGGAGCTCTCCCGGATGCAGCGGCGCTTCGTCTCCGACGTATCGCACGAGCTGCGGACCCCCCTCACGACCGTCAGGATGGCCGCCGACGTCATCCACGAGGCGCGTGCCGACTTCGACCCCGTCACCGCGCGCTCCGCCGAGCTGCTCGGCGACCAGCTCGACCGGTTCGAGTCGCTGCTCGCCGATCTGCTGGAGATCAGCCGGTTCGACGCGGGCGCCGCGGCCCTGGAGGCCGAGCCGGTAGATCTGCGGACCGTGGTGCACCGGGTGATCGGTGGCGCCGAACCGCTCGCGGAGCGCAAGGGCACCCGGATCCTGGTCGTCGGCGACGACCAGCCGGTGATAGCCGAGGCTGACGCACGCCGTGTCGAACGCGTCCTGCGCAACCTCGTGGTCAACGCCGTCGAGCACGGCGAGGGCCGGGACGTCGTGGTGCGGATGGGCGTGGCGCAGGGCGCGGTCGCCGTGGCCGTCCGGGACTACGGGGTCGGGCTCAAGCCGGGCGAGGCGACCCGGGTCTTCAACCGGTTCTGGCGTGCGGACCCGGCGCGGGCCCGGACGACCGGCGGGACGGGGCTCGGTCTGTCGATCGCCGTGGAGGACGCCCGGCTGCACGGCGGCTGGCTGCAGGCCTGGGGGGAGCCGGGCGGCGGCTCCCAGTTCAGGCTGACCCTGCCGCGTACGGCGGACGAGCCCCTGCGAGGTTCGCCGATACCGCTGGAGCCCGAGGACTCGCGGCGCAACCGCGGCAACCGGGAACGCGACGAGGCCGGAGCGGGCGCGTCGGACGACCACCGGCTGATGTCCGTGCCGCCCCAGCCCGGGGCCGGCGAGCGTTCGACGCTGCCCGTGCCCGGTCGGGGCCCCGCGGTCCGCAACGGCGCTCCCTCGTCGGTGCACCCCGCCGCGCTGCCCGGCAACGGGGCACGTGTGGTGGCGCGACCGGCCCAGGAGCGCCCCGGTGGGCGTTCGGGCAACGGCGTACTCGATTCCGACCAGGAGGACACCACTCGTGGGTACTGACCGCGGTCCGGGCGGCCGAGGACGGGCGGTGCGGATGGTCGCGCTGGTGGGCTGCGGTGTCGTCGTGCTGGCCGGGTGCGGCTCGATGCCGGTGACCGGGGACGTCAAGGCGGTCGACGCCTCACAGCCCGGGGACTCCCAGGTGCAGGTGTACGCGGTGGCACCCCGGGAAGGCGCGGCGCCCAGCGAGATCGTCGACGGCTTCCTGGAGTCGATGACCAGTGACGATCCGGCGTTCGCGACCACCCGGAAGTACCTGAGCGCCGACGCCCGGCGCACCTGGCAGCCGGGCGGGGGCATCACGGTGCTCGCCCAAGCCCCCAACCGCAGTGGTCCCCTGCTCCACGACGAGGCCAACCGGGCCACCCGGGACAAGGCGACGACCTACACGTTGACCGGCGAGAAGGTGGCGGCGGTCGACGCCCAGAGTTCCTACCGTCCCCTCGCGCCCAGCGACTACGCACAGACCCTGCACCTGGTGCAGGAGAAGGGGCCGGACGGGAAGCAGGAGTGGCGCATCGACGTCGTGCCGGACGGCCTGGTCCTCGGGCAGTCCGACTTCAAACGCCTCTACCGCTCCGTGAACAAGTACTACTTCGCCACCGGGCGTACGAGCGGTCGGTCGACACTCGTCGCGGACCCCGTCTACGTACGCAACCGTGCGGACCCGGTCACGCGCATGGACACCGCCACGCAGACCGTCAGGACGCTGCTCGCCGGTCCGACGAACTGGCTGCGGCCCGTGGTCGACTCCCGGTTCCCGACGGGCACCGCCCTGCGCAAGGGCACCATCGCGCTGCCGTCGGACGATCAGAACGTCCTGAAGGTGCCGCTCAACCACAAGGCCGACAAGGCGAGCCCCAGCGCCTGCCGGATGATGGCCGCGCAGGTGCTGTTCACGCTCGGGGACCTGACCCCGGCACGGGTCGAGCGGGTGGAGCTGGAGGGCGGCGACGGCGCCCAGCTCTGCGGACTGGACGCCGACGACGCGCCGGATTTCTCCGCCGACAACGGCTCCGACGAGGCCGACAGCCAGTACTTCATCAACGACAAGGGTCAGGTGGAGCGGATCCCCGGCGCCATCGACGGCACCGGAACGCCCGAGCCCGTGACCGGTCCGCTCGGCGCGGGCGTCGTGCCGATGAGCGCCGTCGGGGTGGCCCGGGACGAACGACGGGCCGCCGCGGTCTCCTCCCACGGGCAGCACCTTTACGTGTCCTCCCTGGAGACGGAGAGCACGGAACTGACCGCCCCCCTCGTCAGCAGCAAGGCGAAGAAGGCCGCCGACCGGCTGTCGTCGCCGAGCTGGGACGGCCGCGGCGACCTGTGGGTCGCCGACCGCGATCCGGCCGGCCCCAGGCTGCTGCGGCTGACCGGGGGCGCGGGCGATCCGCAGGAGGTCCGGGTGCCGGGTCTCGACGGCGCCCGCATCGAGGAGCTGCGGATGTCCGCGGACGGGGTGCGGATCGCTCTGCTGCTGAGAAAGGACGGCCGTACGACGCTGAACATCGGCCGGGTCGAGCGTCGGGGGTCCTCCGTGACGCCCGACACCTCCGTCGAGGACCTGCGGCAGGCCGCACCGCAGCTCACGGACGTGACGGCCATCTCCTGGTCCGGACGCAGCCGGCTGGTCGTCGTCGGCAAGGAGGAGGGCGGTGTCCAGCAGGTGCGTTACGTGCAGGCGGACGGCTCCACGTCGGCCTCGGGGTCGTTGCCCGGGGTGAACCAGGTCCAGTCGGTCGCCGCGGCGGACGACGAACTGCTTCCGCTGATGGCGGAGACCGTCGGCGACGGCATAGTGAAGCTCTCGCCCGGGGACAACTGGCAGACGGTTCTCCAACAAGGCACGTCGTTGGTCTATCCCGGCTGATCCGGCAGCAGACCGCGATCCGCCGGGCGCCCGGGGTTTTCCACAGGGGTGGCCCGGTCCCGGCGGCCCCGGCACAGTGGGGCCATGCGGAACGCGTGGCAGGAACTGTCGGGTCTGCTTCTGCCGGTGGCCTGCGCCGGCTGCGGCAGGCCGCGCACCGAGCTGTGCACCGCCTGCGGGGCCGCGCTGCACGGTGCGCCCGCCCGCCCGGTCCGGCCCTCGCCGCGACCCCCGGGGCTTCCGCTGGTGTACGCGGCCGCGCCGTACGAGAACGCCGTACGCGCGGTTCTGCTGGCCCACAAGGAGCGGGGTGCGCTGGGGTTGGCCGGGGCGCTCGGCCGGGCCCTGGCGGGTTGTGTACGGGCCTGGGCGGGGCGGCCGGGCGGTGCGGGCCCCCTGCTGCTGGTCCCGGTGCCCTCCGCGCGCTCCTCGACCGCGGCGCGTGGCCATGACCCGGTGCGCAGGATCGCCCAAGCGGCCGCGCGGAACCTGCGGCGGGAGGGACTGCCGACCGAGGTGCTTCCGCTGCTGCGGCAGCGGCGCGCGGTCGCCGACCAGGCCGGTCTCGGGGCGCGGCAGCGGCGGGCGAATCTGGCCGGCGCGCTGGAGCTCACGGCAGGGGGAGGGCGGCTCCTCCGGCACGGACTCCTCGGGCCGGGACCTCTCCGGCACGGCCGGGTGATCCTGGTCGACGATCTGTTGACGACGGGATCGACGCTGGCGGAGGCTGCACGGGCCGTCGGCGAGGCGCGCGGCGCCGGTCGGGAGCCCTTCGTGCACGGAGTGTGCCGGGCGGCGGTCGTCGCAGCTTCTCCCTCGGCCTTCGAAATAAACCGGAACTGACCGAGAACCCGCATCGTTGCAGGTAATGAGAGGGCAATACCCCCTGAACGGAGGTACGTGCCAGTAGCGGGTGCCGAGACCCTGGTGCGCAGGCTATGTTCGGTTGTGAGGGACGGTGAATGCCGGACCTCGATGAATGCACCACCAGGTTTCGGGCAGGTAACCCACCGGTAGGAGAAGCCCGCAAGTCGGTGGGGTTGCGACCCTTCCGACGGGGGAGGAGGAGGCGAAAGCCACCGAGTCCGAGGCCCTGGTGATCTCCGGGGCCTGGTGCAAAAGGGAGATGCTCCGCCGCTGAGCGGAGCGATCCGGGAACGGAGTTCTGCGTGGACATCGTCGTCAAGGGCCGCAAGACCGAGGTACCCGAGCGGTTCCGCAAGCACGTGGCCGAGAAGCTGAAGCTGGACAAGATCCAGAAGTTCGACGGCAAGGTGATCAGCCTCGACGTCGAGGTGTCCAAGGAGCCGAATCCCCGTCAGGCCGACCGCTCCGACCGGGTGGAGATCACGCTCCGCTCCCGGGGACCGGTCATCCGGGCGGAGGCGGCGGCAGGCGACCCTTACGCAGCGCTCGACCTGGCCACCGGAAAGCTGGAGGCCCGGCTGCGCAAGCAGCACGACAAGCGCTACAGCCGCCGAGGCAACGGCCGTCTGTCGGCTGCCGAGGTCGGGGACGTGGTCCCCGGCGTCGCTTCGTTCGACGAGGACGGTGAACTGGTCGGCGACCAGCCGTCGGAGCCCGTCCCCACCACGAAGATCGGCTCGCTCGAAGTGCAGGGCGACGGGCCGCTCGTGATGCGCGAGAAGACCCACACCGCCGCACCGATGTCGCTCGACCAGGCGCTCTACGAGATGGAACTGGTCGGCCACGACTTCTACTTGTTCGTCGACTCAGAGACGAAGGAGCCCAGTGTCGTCTACCGACGGCACGCCTACGACTACGGCGTCATCCACCTGAGGACCGACCCGCTCGCCGCGGACGAGGCAGGCGGCGCGGGCGGTGCGCTCGGCGGCTGAGGCCACAGCGGCGGGGTGCCCCCGGGGCGTTTTCGCGCCACCGGGGGCACCCCCGCACGGGCGCAGCACCACCGTGCCGGCGGCCGGGCATGGAATCATGGCGGCCCGAGCCAATCGGTGTTCTGTGAAGTGCCGTTGGCGAACGAACGACACTTCAGGCCGTGGCCTTCAGGGGGAGGAACGATGGCGGACACCTTCGGGCCCGTGCGCGATGCGAATGACTCCGACGACGACACCGGTGCGTACACCGGCAGCGGGGCGGACGGCGCTTCACGCAAGGAGCCCATCAGGGTCCTCGTGGTCGATGACCACGCGCTCTTCCGCAGGGGCCTGGAGATCGTCCTTGCCCAGGAGGAGGACATCCAGGTCGTCGGCGAGGCCGGGGACGGCTCCGAGGCGGTCGACAAGGCCGCCGATCTGCTGCCCGACATCGTTCTGATGGATGTCCGGATGCCCAAGCGCGGCGGCATCGAGGCCTGTACGGCCATCAAGGAGGTGGCCCCCAGCGCGAAGATCATCATGTTGACGATCAGTGACGAGGAGGCCGACCTCTACGAGGCGATCAAGGCGGGCGCGACCGGCTATCTCCTCAAGGAGATCTCCACCGACGAGGTCGCCACGGCCATTCGCGCGGTCGCCGACGGGCAGTCCCAGATCAGCCCCTCCATGGCCTCGAAGCTGCTCACCGAGTTCAAATCGATGATCCAGCGCACCGACGAGCGGCGGCTCGTTCCGGCGCCCGGCTCACCGAACGCGAGCTGGAAGTGCTGAAACTCGTGGCGACCGGCATGAACAACCGGGATATCGCCAAGGAGTTGTTCATTTCCGAGAACACGGTGAAGAACCACGTCCGCAATATCCTGGAGAAACTGCAGCTGCACTCCCGGATGGAAGCCGTGGTCTACGCCATGCGCGAGAAGATCCTGGAGATCCGGTAGCGGACGGCTCCGGCTCCCGTCCCGGTCCTCGGTCAGCGGGGGCCGGTCCGCGGGGGCCGGTCAGCGGTAGGCGCGCTGGAGAGCGTGGCCGATCTCCGTCCTGAGCGGCTCGCGCAGCTCCGGGGCGTCCACCCGGTCCACCCGGATGTCCGTGCAGCCCACCCAGGCCGCCGCCTCCACCAGGGCCTCGGCCATCGGGGTCACCGCTTTCGGGCCGGCCAGCGACGCCTGACGGGCGATCAGCGTGGTGCCCTCGCGCGCCGGGTCGACCCGGCCCTGGAGCCTCCCGCCCGCCAGCAACGGCATGGCGAAATAGCCGTGGATCCGCTTCTGCTTGGGCACGTAGGCCTCCAGCCGATGCGTGAAGCCGAAGATCCGCTCCGTGCGCGCCCGCTCCCAGATCAGGGAGTCGAACGGCGACAGCAGGGTCGTACGGTGGCGTCCGCGGACCTCCTTGGCCAGCGCTTCCGGGTCCGCCCAGGCCGGCTTCGCCCAGCCCTCCACCACGACCGGGACCAGCCCCGTGTCGGCCACCACGGCGTCGAACTCCTCGCCCCTCAGCCGGTGGTAGTCGGCGATGTCGCCTCGGGTGCCGACGCCGAGGGACTTGCCCGCCAGCGCCACCAGCCGCCGCCGGCACTCGGCGTCGCTCAGGTCGTCGTGGAGCAGGGCGTCCGGAATGGCACGCTCGGCCAGGTCGTAGACCCGCTTCCAGCCGCGCCGCTCGGTGCACACCACCTCGCCGTACATCAGGGCCCGCTCGACGGCGACCTTGGACGCCGACCAGTCCCACCACTCGCCGCCGTTCTTCGCGCCGCCCAGCTCGGTCGCCGTCAGCGGGCCCTCGTCGCGCAGCTGCTTGATCACGGTGCCGTACGAGCCGTCCGGCAGATCGTGGCCCCAGTGCGGGCGGGCTCGGTAGGCGCGGCGGCGGAACGCGAAGTGCGGCCACTCCTCGACGGGCAGGATGCACGCCGCGTGCGACCAGTACTCGAAGGTCCGGCCGCCCGACCAGTAGGCGTCCTCCACCGTCCGGCGGCCCACCGGGCCCAGCCGGGCGTAGGGGATCAGCTCGTGCGAGCGGGCCAGCACCGAGATCGTGTCCAGCTGGACCGCGCCGAGGTGCCGCAGCACTCCCGGCACTCCTGCCCGGCGGTCCGGAGCCCCCAGGAAGCCCTGGGCGCGCAGCGCTATGCGGCGGGCCTGGTCGGCGGAGAGTTCGACTGCGGGAGGAGGCACAGGCGTCATACGTCGAACCCTAGACGGCGCCACTGACAGTCCGGCCCCGATGGGCGGCCGCGGATCCCGTGGTCACCGTCCGGGACTCGGGGCCCCAGCGGGCCGCGGAGCATGCCGTTCGGGGACGTACGGGTGGGAGCCCGCGAACCCCAGGTCGGACGGGAGCAGGGCGGCCGTCCAGGCGTCGCGCCGCACCCCCTTGTTGAGCAGCCCCGACCGCTGGTCGCCCTCCAGCCGGAACCCCGCCCGCAGGACGACGGCCCGCGAGGCCACGTTGCCGATCTCGGCCCGCCACTCCAGCCGGTCCGCCCCGAGGGAGGAGAAGGCCCAGCGGGCCGAGCCGAGCACCGCCTCGGTGACGTATCCGCAGCCGCGGTGCTCCTTGGTGGACCAGTAGCCGACCTCGTACGTCCCCGGCAGGCTGCGGCGGTCGATGCCGAGCGCACCGACGAGCGCCCCGGTCTCCCGCAGGACCAGGGCGAAGCCGTAGGCGGAGTCGTCCTGCCAGCCCGCCGGGCAGAGCTTCGTGGTGAACAGCTCCGCGTCGGTGAGGCGGTACGGGGAAGGGATCACCGTCCAGCGCTGGATGTCCGGGTCCTGGCAGGCGGCGTGCACCGGATACGTGTCCTGCGGGCCGAAGGGCCGCAGGAGCAGTCGCTCGGTGGTGAGAGTGATCGGCTCCATGGACCGATTCTCGTGAGCCGGCACCCTCGATGCGAGCACTTTTGGGGCTTCCCGGCACCTTCCGTGCGTTTGGACCGTTGTCCTATAAGGGTGCGGTGAGGTCCACGCGACGGCAGCCCTCCCGACGCGGTGGTGTCCTCGCTTACGATGGCCGTTGCGGTGGGGCCCACCTGCCGTGCCCGCGCCAGAGTCCATTACACGACCCAGTGCCAGGCCCGACCGGCAAGGAGACCAGCCTCAGTGTCCGTCTTCAACAAGCTCATGCGTGCAGGCGAAGGCAAGATCCTGCGCAAACTGCACCGCATCGCGGACCAGGTCAGCTCCATCGAAGAGGACTTCGTCAACCTCTCCGACGCCGAGCTGCGGGCGCTCACCGACGAGTACAAGGAACGGTACGCGGACGGCGAGAGCCTGGACGACCTGCTTCCCGAAGCGTTCGCCACGGTCCGTGAGGCCGCGAAGCGCGTCCTCGGACAGCGCCACTACGACGTACAGATGATGGGCGGAGCCGCCCTGCACCTCGGTTATGTGGCCGAGATGAAGACCGGTGAGGGCAAGACCCTCGTCGGCACCCTGCCCGCGTATCTGAACGCGCTCTCCGGCAAGGGCGTGCACCTGATCACGGTCAACGACTATCTCGCCGAGCGTGACTCCGAGATGATGGGCCGGGTCCACAAGTTCCTCGGCCTGGACGTCGGCTGCATCGTCTCCAACATGACGCCGGCCCAGCGCCGCGAGCAGTACGCCTGTGACATCACGTACGGCACGAACAACGAGTTCGGCTTCGACTACCTCCGCGACAACATGGCGTGGTCCAAGGACGAACTCGTCCAGCGCGGCCACAACTTCGCGGTGGTCGACGAGGTCGACTCGATCCTCGTCGACGAGGCCCGTACGCCGCTGATCATCTCCGGCCCGGCCGACCAGGCCACCAAGTGGTACGGCGACTTCGCCAAGCTGGTCACGCGCCTCACCAGGGGCGAGGCGGGCAACCAGCTCAAGGGCATCGAGGAGACCGGCGACTACGAGGTCGACGAGAAGAAGCGGACCGTGGCCATCCACGAGGCCGGTGTCGCCAAGGTCGAGGACTGGCTCGGCATCGACAACCTCTACGAGTCGGTGAACACCCCGCTCGTCGGTTATCTGAACAACGGCATCAAGGCCAAGGAACTGTTCAAGAAGGACAAGGACTACGTCGTCATCGACGGCGAAGTCATGATCGTCGACGAGCACACCGGCCGTATCCTCGCCGGCCGCCGCTACAACGAGGGCATGCACCAGGCGATCGAGGCGAAGGAAGGGGTGGACATCAAGGACGAGAACCAGACCCTCGCCACGATCACCCTGCAGAACTTCTTCCGCCTCTACGGCAAGCTCTCCGGCATGACCGGTACGGCGATGACCGAGGCCGCCGAGTTCCACCAGATCTACAAGCTCGGCGTGGTGCCGATCCCGACGAACCGGCCGATGGTCCGCGCCGACCAGTCGGACCTGATCTACCGCACCGAGGTCGCCAAGTTCGCCGCGGTCGTCGACGACATCGCCGAGAAGCACGAGAAGGGCCAGCCGATCCTGGTCGGCACCACCTCGGTCGAGAAGTCGGAGTACCTCTCGCAGCAGCTCTCCAAGCGCGGCGTCCAGCACGAGGTCCTCAACGCCAAGCAGCACGACCGGGAGGCGACGATCGTCGCCCAGGCGGGCCGCAAGGGCGCCGTCACCGTCGCGACGAACATGGCCGGCCGAGGCACCGACATCAAGCTCGGCGGCAACCCGGACGACCTCGCCGAGGCGGAGCTGCGCCAGCGCGGCCTCGACCCGGTGGAGAACGTCGAGGAGTGGGCGGCCGCGCTGCCCGCCGCGCTGGAGCAGGCCGAGCAGGCGGTGAGGGCGGAGTTCGAGGAGGTCAAGGACCTCGGCGGGCTCTACGTGCTCGGCACCGAGCGCCATGAGTCGCGCCGTATCGACAACCAGCTGCGCGGTCGTTCCGGACGGCAGGGCGACCCGGGCGAGTCCCGTTTCTACCTGTCGCTGGGCGACGACCTGATGCGCCTGTTCAAGGCCCAGATGGTCGAGCGCGTCATGTCGATGGCGAACGTTCCGGACGACGTCCCGATCGAGAACAAGATGGTCACCCGTGCCATCGCCTCCGCGCAGTCGCAGGTCGAGCAGCAGAACTTCGAGACGCGCAAGAACGTCCTGAAGTACGACGAGGTGCTCAACCGGCAGCGTGAGGTCATCTACGGTGAGCGCCGCCGTGTTCTGGAGGGCGAGAACCTCCAGGACCAGATCCGGCACTTCATGGACGACACGATCGACGACTACATCCGGCAGGAGACCGCCGAGGGCTTCGCCGAGGAGTGGGACCTCGACCGGCTGTGGGGCGCCTTCAAGCAGCTCTACCCGGTGAAGGTCACCGTCGAGGAGCTGGAGGAGGCGGCCGGGGACCTGGCGGGCGTCACCGCCGAGTTCATCGCCGAGTCGGTCAAGAACGACATCCACGAGCAGTACGAGGAGCGCGAGAGCACCCTCGGCTCCGACATCATGCGTGAGCTGGAGCGACGCGTCGTCCTCTCGGTGCTCGACCGCAAGTGGCGCGAGCACCTCTACGAGATGGACTACCTCCAGGAGGGCATCGGCCTGCGGGCCATGGCGCAGAAGGACCCGCTGGTCGAGTACCAGCGCGAGGGCTTCGACATGTTCAACGCCATGATGGAGGGCATCAAGGAGGAGTCCGTCGGCTACCTGTTCAACCTGGAGGTCCAGGTCGAGCAGCAGGTCGAGGAGGTTCCGGTGCAGGACGGCGCCGAGCGCACCTCGCTGGAGAAGGAGAGCGCCGCCGCCGCCCCGCAGATCCGCGCCAAGGGCCTGGAGGCCCCGCAGCGGCCGGACCGGCTCCACTTCTCCGCTCCCACGGTGGACGGCGAGGGCGGTGTCGTCGAGGGTGACTTCGCCAACGACGACGCCACCGGTGATACCCGGTCCGGTTCCGCCGACGGCATGACGCGCGCCGAGCGCCGCAAGGCGCAGAAGAGCGGTGGCGGCGGCGGTCGCCGTCGCAAGAAGTAGCGCCGGCGGCAGTACCCCGGCAGGGGCCGGACACCACGAGGTGTCCGGCCCCTGCCGCGTCTCCTGTGTCACCGGGGGCCCGGGGCGCCGGCGTTGAGGCGTTCGCCGCCCAGCTCCACGGCGGCGCAGCGCCAGCGCTGGTCCGGACCTTGTTCCAGGCGGAAGGCCATCGCCCGGACCCGGTCGCCCGCGGCGATGCTGGCGAACGCCTCGACCACGCCGGTGGCGGGCTGGGCCCCGCGGCAGTGGCGGAGGACGGGGCGGCTGCCCCGGGTGGCCCCCAGCGGGGTGGTCGGGGCCAGCTCGGCGAGCTGGTCGTAGGCCTCGCCGATGGTGTGGCCGAGCATCCAGTGCACCGGGCGCTGGCCGCTGAGGACCGCGAGCAGGCGCTCGGCGAACCACTGGTGGGGCCGCTGCGGCCGGTGGGGCTGCAGCCTGCGGGACCGCTGCGGAGGTACTGACCGGGGACCACTCTGGTCGCGCCGGCCTGCGGGCCTCGTCCTGTCCGTGCTCATGATCGTCGCCCCCGTTGACCGGGCCCGGCATCTACCGGACGGTAACTTGTGTTGGGGATCTTCTACGGGTGGGGTCGTCAGCGACGCAAGGGGCCTCCGGGCGCCGATCGGACGCGGGCGGATTCACCTATCCGTGGGTCGGCCCTTGCGGGACAAGGGCGACAGCGGGGGTGACAGGCCGTTGGCGGTGGACGGAGGACCCCGGTTGCCGAAACCCGAAAGGGGACGTTCCCACGTATCCTGAGGACGTTTCCCTCTACGAAAGCGACCTGCCATGCGCGTGTACGTCCCCCTGACCCTCTCCGGTCTCGCAGCGGCGCACGGTGCGGGAGAGGTCGGCCCCGGGCCCCTGACCGCCTACGCGGTGACCCCGGGGCTGCGCGAGTGGTACGTCTCCGACGACATCGAGGAGCTGGAGTACGCGGCGCTCAACCGGGCGGCCGCCGCCTCGCTCCGGATGATCGCGGGGAAGCCGGACGAGGTGCGCCGCCGGGTCGTCGTGGCCGTCGACGTACCCGACGGGGCCGCCGTCGCCGACCCCGACCACGGGCTGAGCGCGGCATCGCTCGGCGAGGTGCGGATCGCCGCCGCGCTGCCGCTGGCCAAGGCGGCGGCGGTGCACGTGGACGCCGACGACGCGGAGAAGGACGTGGCCGCCGCGGCCGCGGTGCTGGGGGCGGCGGACCTCGGCGACGACGACGCGCAGTTCACGGTGGACGGGGCCGAGGACCACGAGCTGCTCTGGTTCGGCGTACAGGAGATTCCGCAGCTCATCGGCTGAGGGGCGGCGTTGTCGTACCCGGCGGGTATTTTTTCTCTATGACTTCGGGGACTGCACGCACTCATCTGGTCTGGGACTGGAACGGCACGCTGCTGGACGACACGCATGCCGTCATCCGGGCGACGAACGCCGCGTTCGCGGAGGTCGAGCTGGCGCCGATCACGCTGGAGCAGTACCGGGAGATGTACACGATCCCCATACCCCGGTTCTACGAGCGGTTCCTGGGCCGGCTGCCCACCGAGGCCGAGTGGGAGCGGATGGACGGCATCTTCCACCGGTACTACGCGGAGCAGCGGGTGGGCTGTGGGCTCACCGCCGGCGTGGAGGAGTTGCTGCGTCGCTGGCAGCGGGCCGGGCGCAGTCAGTCGCTGCTCAGCATGTACGGGCACGAGCAGCTGGTGCCGGTGGTGCGGGGGTATGGAATCGAGCCGAGGTTCGTCCGCGTCGAGGGGCGTACGGGGCCGTCCGGCGGGAGCAAGGCGCTGCACATGGAGCGGCACTTCGAGGCGCTGGCCGGGATGGGCGGGATCGTGCCGGAGAACGCGGTGGTCATCGGGGACGCGCTGGACGACGCGGTGGCGGCGGCGCATGTGGGGGCCCGGGCGGTGCTGTACACCGGGGGGTCGCACAGCCGGAGCAGCCTGGAGGGGGCGGGGGTGCCGGTGGTGGACAGCCTGGGGGAGGCGGTGGCGTTGGCGGAGACGTTTGCCGCGTAGCGGGGGGCCGGTGCGGTGTGCGGGTGCGGGTGCGGGTGCCGGTGCTGTGTGCGGGCGGGGTGCGGGCTTTTCGGGGCGCTGCCCCGGACCCCGGTCCTCAAGCGCCGGACGGGCTGGGAAGGCGCCGGACGGGTTGGGAAGGCGCCGGGCGGGCAGAAAAAGGTGTCCTCGCGCGTCGGGCCGTCGGGCTCAGGGGGTGTGCGGGTGGGTTGACCTGAGTACCTTCAGGAACTCCCGCATCCAGGCCGGGTGGTCCGGCCAGGCTCGGGAGGAGACCACGGTGCCGTCCACGACCGCCTCCGTGTCCTGGAAGGTAGCGCCCGCGCTCTGCATGTCCGGCTCCAGGGCCGGGTAGGCCGTGACGTTGCGGCCGCTGAGGCTGCCGGTGGCGGCGGTGATCAGGGGGCCGTGGCAGATCTGGGCGACCGGGCGGTCCGCGGAGAAGAACGCGCCGACGATCTTCCGCAGTTCGGCGTTGTTGCGGAGGTACTCGGGGGCGCGACCGCCGGGGATCACCAGGGCGATGTACGCCCCGGGATCGACCTCGGAGAAGGACAGGTCGGCGGGCCAGGTGTAGCCGGGCTTCTCCGTGTACGTGTCGAAGCCGGGCTCGAAATCGTGGACCACGAAACGCAGCGTCTTGCGCTCGGGGGCCGCGATGTCGACCTCGTAACCCTCCTCCAGCAGCCGTTGGTACGGGTAGAGGACTTCGAGCGACTCGGCGGCGTCGCCGGTGACGATGAGGATCTTCTGCGGCATGGCGGGGCTCCTCGGGGCCGGTGGCCCCGGTGGCGTGCCGAGGGCCTGGATCCGTGCGGTACGGACAGACTGCCCGGGTTTCGGGAGTTCGCCAAGACGGCGCGGCGCACTGTCCAGAGTGTCAAAGTTCGGGGGGTTCTTTTGTACACAAGCGGCTCATGACGCAACGGGGTGCGAGGGCGATAGCCTGGTGCCGTGATCAGCGCGATACGCCTCGGGGGCAGCGAAGCCCCCGGCCGCCGCCCGGAGTGCCACAGCACCCGGGCGATCCGCGATCTCCCGACTCCGGACCGGCTGCCGAAAATGGCCAATTTGGTCCCGGGTATCTCTCGAAGCGGCATAGCGTCGACCCAGACCGGAAACCCCGCGTCGTGGCGGTACGCCGCTTTTCTCACCTACGTCACGCAACGGCGCGCGACAGGAGCCAGAGGACATGCAGACCAAGCTGGACGAAGCCAAGGCCGAGCTGCTCGCAGGGGCCGCCAAGGTAGCTGAGAACGGTCCGGGCGGTGGTGTCGGTGGCCCGGGAGGTGCCCCCCGGGCGCGGATTTCCGCTGCCGGGGCCGACGAGAGCGCCCGTACCGGTCAGGACACGGTGCTCGCCTACCTCCAGCGCTACTACCTGCACACGGCTCCGGAGGACCTCGGTGGGCGTGACCCGGTCGATGTCTTCGGCGCCGCCGCCTCGCACTACCGGCTGGCCGAGAACCGTCCGCAGGGCACCGCGAACGTCCGGGTGCACACCCCGACCGTCGAGGAGAACGGCTGGACCTGCAGCCACTCCGTCGTGGAGGTCGTCACCGACGACATGCCCTTCCTGGTGGACTCCGTCACCAACGAGCTGTCCCGGCAGGGGCGCGGCATCCACGTCGTGATCCACCCGCAGGTCACGGTCCGCCGCGATGTCACCGGCAAGCTCATCGAGGTCCTCTCCGGCGGCCCCGGCCTCCCGAAGGCCTCCCAGGGCCGGAAGAAGTCCAAGGACGCCCAGGCCGAGCTGCCCCACGACGCGCTCGTCGAGTCCTGGATCCACGTCGAGATGGACCGCGAGACCGACCGCGCCGACCTCCAGCAGATCACCGCGGACCTGCTGCGCGTCCTGTCCGACGTGCGGGAGACCGTCGAGGACTGGGGGAAGATGCGCGACGCCGCCCTCCGGATCGCCGACGACCTGCCCGGCGAACCGCTGGACGACCTCGCCGACGAGGAGGTCGAGGAGGCCCGCGAGCTGCTGCGCTGGCTGGCCGCCGACCACTTCACCTTCCTCGGCTACCGCGAGTACGAGCTGAGGGACAGCGACGCGCTGGCCGCCGTGCCCGGCACCGGGCTCGGCATCCTGCGGTCCGACCCGCACCACAGCGAGGACGAGGCCCACCCGGTCAGCCCGTCCTTCGACCGGCTGCCCGCCGACGCCCGCGCCAAGGCCCGCGAGCACAAGCTCCTCGTCCTGACGAAGGCCAACAGCCGGGCCACCGTGCACCGCCCCAGCTACCTCGACTACGTCGGCGTCAAGAAGTTCGACGCCAAGGGCAACGTCGTCGGCGAGCGCCGCTTCCTCGGGCTCTTCTCCTCCGCCGCCTACACCGAGTCCGTGCGCAGGGTGCCCGTCATCCGCCGCAAGGTCGCCGAGGTCGTCGAGGGCGCGGGCTTCTCGTACAACAGCCACGACGGCCGCGACCTGCTCCAGATCCTGGAGACCTACCCCCGCGACGAGCTGTTCCAGACGCCCGTCGACCAGCTCCGCTCCATCGTGACCTCCGTCCTCTACCTCCAGGAGCGCCGCCGGCTGCGGCTCTACCTGCGTCAGGACGAGTACGGGCGCTACTACAGCGCGATCGTCTACCTGCCGCGCGACCGGTACACCACCGGCGTACGCCTGCGGCTGATCGACATCCTCAAGGAGGAACTCGGCGGCAACAGCGTCGACTTCACCGCCTGGAACACCGAGTCGATCCTCTCCCGGCTGCACTTCGTCATCCGCGTCCCGGCCGGCACCGAGCTGCCGCACCTGACGGACGCCGACGCCGACCGCATCGAGGCCCGCCTCGTCGAGGCCGCCCGCTCCTGGGCCGACGGCTTCCAGGAGGCGCTCAACGCCGAGCTCGGCGAGGAGCGCGGCGCGGAGCTCCAGCGCCAGTACGGCCACTCGTTCCCCGAGGGCTACAAGGCCGACCACTCGCCGCGCGCCGCCGTCGCCGACCTGGTCCACCTGGAGACCCTCAAGCAGGGCGAGAAGGACTTCGCCCTCAGCCTGTACGAGCCGGTCGGCGCGGGCCCCGGCGAGCGCCGCTTCAAGATCTACCGGACCGGCGAGCAGGTCTCCCTCTCCGCCGTCCTCCCGGCGCTCCAGCAGCTCGGCGTCGAGGTCGTCGACGAGCGGCCGTACGAGCTGCGCTGCGCGGACCGCACCCACGCCTGGATCTACGACTTCGGGCTGCGGATGCCGCTGGCCAACGGCAACGGCGGCTACCTCGCCGACGACGCCCGCGCTCGCTTCCAGGAGGCGTTCTCCGCCGTCTGGAAGGGCGAGGCGGAGAACGACGGCTTCAACGCGCTGGTCCTCGGCGCCGGGCTGAACTGGCGGCAGGCCATGGTGCTGCGCGCCTACGCGAAGTACCTGCGGCAGGCCGGGTCGACCTTCAGCCAGGACTACATGGAGTCCACCCTCCGCAACAACGTCCACACCACCCGGCTGCTCGTCTCGCTCTTCGAGGCCCGCATGTCGCCCGGCCGCCAGAGCGCCGGCACCGAGCTGACCGACGGGCTCCTGGAGGAGCTGGAGGGGGCCCTGGACCAGGTCGCCTCGCTCGACGAGGACCGGATCCTGCGGTCCTTCCTCACCGTCATCAAGGCCACCCTGCGGACGAACTTCTTCCAGAACGCGAGTGAGGGAAGCGACCAGGGGGGCCGGCGCACGGAGAGCGGCACGCCGCATTCGTACGTCTCGATGAAGTTCGACCCGCAGGCCATCCCTGACCTGCCCGCGCCCCGGCCGGCGTACGAGATCTGGGTCTACTCGCCGCGTGTGGAGGGCGTCCACCTGCGCTTCGGCAAGGTGGCCCGAGGCGGGCTGCGCTGGTCGGACCGGCGTGAGGACTTCCGTACGGAGATCCTCGGACTGGTCAAGGCGCAGATGGTGAAGAACACCGTCATCGTGCCCGTCGGCGCCAAGGGCGGCTTCGTCGCCAAGCAGCTCCCGGACCCGTCGGTGGACCGCGACGCCTGGTTCGCGGAGGGCATCGCCGCGTACCGCACGTTCATCTCCGCGCTGCTCGACATCACCGACAACATGGTGGCCGGCGAGGTCGTGCCGCCCGCCGACGTCGTCCGGCACGACGAGGACGACACCTACCTCGTCGTCGCCGCGGACAAGGGCACCGCGAGCTTCTCCGACATCGCCAACGAGGTCGCCGTCGCGTACGGCTTCTGGCTCGGCGACGCGTTCGCCTCCGGCGGCTCGGCCGGCTACGACCACAAGGGCATGGGCATCACCGCCCGGGGCGCCTGGGAGTCCGTCAAGCGGCACTTCCGCGAGCTGGGCCACGACACCCAGACCGAGGACTTCACCGTCGTCGGCGTCGGCGACATGTCCGGCGACGTGTTCGGCAACGGGATGCTGCTCTCCGAGCACATCCGCCTCGTCGCCGCCTTCGACCACCGGCACATCTTCATCGACCCGAACCCGGACGCCGCCACCTCGTACGCCGAGCGGTGCCGGCTCTTCGACCTGCCCCGCAGCTCCTGGGCCGACTACGACACGGGCCTGCTCTCGGCGGGCGGCGGGATCCACCCGCGCAGCGCCAAGTCGATCCCGCTCAACTCGCACGTCCGCGAGGCGCTCGGCATCGACCCGTCGGTGAGCAAGATGACGCCCGCCGACCTGATGCAGACCATCCTCAAGGCCCCCGTCGACCTGGTGTGGAACGGCGGCATCGGCACGTACATCAAGGCCGTCTCCGAGTCGAACGCGGACGTCGGCGACAAGGCCAACGACGCGATCCGCGTCAACGGCGAGGACCTGCGGGCCAAGGTCGTCGGCGAGGGCGGCAACCTCGGGGCCACCCAGCTCGGCCGGATCGAGTTCGCCCGCAGCGGCGGCCGGATCAACACCGACGCGATCGACAACAGCGCCGGTGTGGACACCTCCGACCACGAGGTGAACATCAAGATCCTGCTGAACGGTCTGGTCCGGGACGGCGACATGACCGTCAAGCAGCGCAACAAGCTGCTCGCCGACATGACCGACGAGGTCGGCGTGCTCGTCCTGCGCAACAACTACGCGCAGAACGTCGCGCTCTCCAACGCCTCCGCCCAGGCGCCCTCGCTGCTCCACGCCCAGCAGCGCTTCATGCGCCGCCTGGAGCGCGACGGCGCACTCGACCGGGCGCTGGAGTTCCTGCCCGCCGACCGGCACATCCGGGAGCTGCTCAGCAACGAGAAGGGGCTGAGCCAGCCCGAGCTGGCCGTGCTCATCGCCTACACCAAGATCACGACGGCGGACGAGCTGATCTCCACCGTCCTGCCGGACGACCCGCACCTGCAGGAGCTGGTGCACGCCTACTTCCCGAGCGAGTTGCGCGAGCGGTTCCCCGAGGCGGTCGACGGGCATGCGCTGCGGCGCGAGATCATCACGACGGTCCTGGTCAACGACACGGTCAACACCGCCGGTTCGACCTTCCTGCACCGGCTGCGGGAGGAGACCGGGGCGTCGATCGAGGAGATCGTGCGGGCTCAGTTCACGGCCCGTGAGATCTTCGGCCTGTCCCGGGTGTGGGACGCGGTCGAGGCGCTCGACAACAAGGTCGCCGCCGACGTCCAGACCCGGATCCGGCTGCACTCGCGGCGCCTGGTCGAGCGCGGTTCGCGCTGGCTGCTGGGCAACCGGCCGCAGCCCGTCGCCATCGCGGAGACGATTCGGAGCTTCCGGGACGGCGTCGCGCGGGTCTGGGACGAGCTGCCCAAGCTGGTCAAGGGCGCGGACCTGGACTGGTACCACTCGATCCTGGACGAGCTGACGAGCGCCGGCGTCCCGGACGAGCTGGCGGTCCGGGTGGCCGGCTTCTCCTCCGCCTTCCCGGCGCTGGACATCGTGGCCATCGCCGACCGTACGGGCCGGGATCCGCTGGAGGTCGCCGAGGTCTACTACGACCTCGCGGACCGGCTGCGGATCACCCAGCTGATGGACCGGATCATCGAGCTGCCGCGGGCCGACCGCTGGCAGTCCATGGCCCGCGCCTCCATCCGTGAGGACCTGTACGCGGCGCACGCGGCGCTCACCTCGGACGTGCTGAGCGTGGGGAACGGGTCGGCCACGCCGGAGGAGCGGTTCCGGGCGTGGGAGTCGAAGAACGCGGCGATTCTTGCCCGGTCGCGGTCGACGCTGGAGGAGATCCAGGGGTCGGACGCGTTCGATCTGGCGAATCTGTCGGTGGCCATGCGGACGATGCGGACGTTGTTGCGTACGCACGCGTAGGGGTTCTCGTACGTCTGTGGGGGCCGGTGCCGTGTGGTGGTGCCGGCCCCCTCGGCGTGGGGGTTCGTCCTCAAGCGCCGGACGGGCTGAAACAGATGTCCTCAAGCGCCGGACGGGCTGGAAAGGATGCCCTCAAGCGCCGGGCGGGGGTGGCCGGGCGGGCTGAGAAAGGGTGCCCTTAAGCGCCGGGCGTGCTGGGGGTGGCCGGGCGGGCTGGGGTGGTGCGAGGCGGTGGGGAGGTGCCCTCAAGCGTCGGGTGGGCTGGGGGTGGCCGGGCGGGCTGGGAACGATGTTCTCAAGTGCTGGGTCGGCTGGGGGTGGCCGGGCGGCTTGGGGTGTAGGCGGGCTGGGGTGGCGGGTGGCTTGGTTATTTTCGTTTGGTGAAGGCCTCGTAGGCTGCCACTACTTCCTTTGCCGGGCCGTCCATCCTCAGCGTGCCCGCCTCCAGCCACAGGGCCCGGTCGCAGGTCTCGGTGATCGATTTGTTGCTGTGGCTGACCAGGAAGACCGTGCCCGCCTCGGCGCGCAGTTCCTTGATGCGGTCCTTGCTGCGGCGCTGGAACTTCGCGTCGCCCGTGGACAGCGCCTCGTCGATCAGCAGGACGTCGTGGCTCTTGGCCGCCGCGATGGAGAAGCGGAGCCTCGCGCCCATGCCCGAGGAGTACGTGCGCATCGGCAGCGTGATGAAGTCGCCCTTCTCGTTGATGCCGGAGAAGTCGACGATTCCGTCGTAGCGTTCGCGGATCTGTTCGCGCGTCATGCCCATCGCGAGTCCGCCCAGTACGACGTTGCGCTCGCCGGTCAGGTCGCCCATCAGTGCCGCGTTCACGCCGAGCAGCGACGGCTGGCCCTGGGTGTGGACCCTGCCCCGGGTCGGGGGGAGCAGACCCGCGACCGCCTTGAGCAGCGTCGACTTGCCCGAGCCGTTGGAGCCGATCAGGCCGATCGCCTCGCCCTTGTACGCGGCGAAGCTGACGCCTTTCACGGCGTGCACCTGGCGTGCGCCGGGGGTACGGCGCCGGGTGGTGAGCCGGCTGAGCGCGGAGGTGGCGCTGCCCTTGCCCGTGCGGGCGCCATTGACCGTGTACGTGATGTGGACGTCGTCGACGACGACCGTCGGGACCCGGTCGTCCCGGGGGGAATCCTTGAGGTCAGCCACGTCCGTAGGTCTCCTCGGCCTTCCAGAAGTACACGAATCCGGCCACTCCGCACAGCAGGGCCCAGCCCGCCGCTACCGCCCATGCGAACGGAGGCAGCTGCGCCCAGGTGTAGCTGTCGATGAGCGCGTACCGCATGAGGTTGATGAAGAGCGCCGCCGGGTTGTACTCCAGCGCCACCATCACCGCGTGCGGCACCCGTTCCCCCTTGAGCAGGTGGTCCAGGCTCCACATCACGCCGGAGGAGTACATCCAGGTCCGCAGCACGAACGGCGTCAGCTGCGCGATGTCCGGGGTCTTCGCCGTCAGCCGGGACACGGCCATCGACACCCCGGTGTTGAACACCGCCTGGAGCGCGAGCGCCGGGACGGCCAGCAGCCAGGACGGGCGAGGGTACTGGCCGAACACCAGCAGGATCACGGTCAGCGCGCCGAGTGAGAACAGCAGTTGCTGCAACTGCTGGAGGGCGAGGGCCACGGGCAGTGAGGCGCGCGGGAAGTGGAGGGCCCGCACCAGGCCGATGTTGCCGCTGATCGCCCGCGTGCCCGCGGTGATCGAGCTGGCGGTGAACGTCCAGATGAAGACCCCGGTGACCAGGAACGGGACGAAGTCCTCCACCCCGTGCTTGGTGTTCATCAGGACGCCGAAGATGAAGTAGTAGACCGTCGCGTTCAGCAGCGGCGTCATGATCTGCCAGATCTGGCCGAGCTTCGCCTGGCTGTACTGCGCGGTCAGCTTGGCCGTCGCGAACGCGGCGATGAAGTGCCGCCGCCCCCACAGCTGCCGGATGTAGGAGGGCAGCGAGGGCCGGGCGCCGCTGACCGTCAGGCCGTGTCGGGCTGCCAGGGCGGCCAGCTCGCCGGGTGCGTAGGTGGGGACGTCCTGGGCGGGGGCGCTCATCGGGGACGGCGGAGCTGCTGTCTGGCTCACCACGAACGATCGCTTTCGATGGAAGCGGGAGGGGGACACCGTCGGAGCGCCGGAGCGCCGGAGGACGGTGGGACGGCGGGGCGATACGGCGACGGAACGATACGGTCCCGTGGGGACGCCCTCGTTGGGACGGGACCGTATCGTCGTGACGCTGAGAGTAGGGCGCTTCTACGTCGCAACGCAACCGTTTCGTCGCGGCCGACTATCATGCGGGCCATGACCACCGAACGGGGAACCCGCCGCCGCGCCCCCGCAGGCGCCGCCGTCCTGCGTGAGGATGTGACCGACGCCATCCGCGCCGCCGTCTTCGAGGAACTCGCCGCGGTGGGGTTCGCCCGGATGTCCATCGAGGGCATCGCCCGGCGTGCGGGCGTCGGCAAGACCGCGGTCTACCGTCGCTGGAAGTCCAAGCTGGCGCTCGTCCTCGACCTGGTCGCGGCCGTCGCCGCGCAGGGAATGCCCGCCCCGGCCACCGGTTCGTTGTACGGGGATGTGCGCGCCGTCCTGGAACTGGCCGCGTACGCCCTGCGCCACCCGGTCGCCTCGCAGGTCATCCCGGATCTGCTGGTCGAGGCGGCCCGCAATCCGGAGATCTCCGAGGCGATCAAGGCCGCGCTCCTGGACCAGCAGCAGGGCGTCGCCGCCGTGGTCGTGAGGGAGGCGGTGGCCCGGGGAGAACTACCCGAGGGCAGTGACCCCGACCGGGCGCTCGATCTGATCGTCGGGCCGTTGTACTGGCGGCTCGTCGTGGTCCGCGGGGAACTGCCCAAGGGCTACCTGGACGATCTGGCCGCCTCTGCTGTCGCCGCACTCAGGCACGGCTGAACGCTCAGGCGCGGCCGGCCCTCAGGTACGTCTGAACGCTCAGGCGCATCTGGACCTCCAGTAGGTCTGAAGACGCTCAGCCCGCCGGTACCCGTGCCAGCACCTCGCCCGTGGCCGGGCTGAACGCCAGCATCGTCGCGTTCTCGGGCAGGCGCTGGAAGCGGGTCAGCAGCAGCCACCGCACCCCGTAGCGGGCGGTGATCCCGTCCCGCCGGGCCTGCGGGGTCGACGCGTCGAGGTAGGCGGCCACCGCCCGGCTCCGCTCCCGCCGCTCCGCGCGCGCGAGACCAGCGTCCGGCAGCGCGTCGGCCAGCACGTACGCCCCGTGCCCGGCCAGCGCGTACATCGCCGGGCGGCTGTCCGTCAGGACCACCTCGCCCGGCGGCACGTACGCGGTCGCCCAGGCGTACGGCTCCCCGGCCGCGCGCACCCCCTCGGCCGCCGGCGGGCCCGTGGTCCGGCCCTCGGCGGGGGTGCGCGGGGCGGTCAGCCCGTTGTAGTACGGCCACAGCGCCGCGACGGCCACCGCGCACACGACGGCGAACGCCCACCGCCGCACGGTCGGCCGGATCCGGGTCCGCGTCCGGACCGCGATCAGGGCGACGCACCCGATCGCCGCGCCGATCGCCGTCGGCGGGTGTACCAGCAGGACGAGCCCGAGCAGTACGCCGATCCCGGCCGCCTCCGCCCACCGGGGCGTCCGGCCGGGCTTCGGATCACCGGGACGGGCGGTCCGGGCGGCCGCGCGGCCGGTCCACGCCCACAGGTGCAGGGTGACCGCGACCGCGAACGTGCTCGGCGCGCTCCAACGGGCGGGATCCGCCCAGTGGATCAGGGCCAGGGGCACCAGCAGGAGAACCGGAACCCAGCGGTTCGGGGTCAGCAGCCGGGTGAGCCGGCCGATCCCGGTGAGCAGGAGCAGCAGGTTCACCGACGCGGCCACCGCGACGACGGACGGGCCCGAGAGCCCGGTGGCGCGGGCGGCCAGTCCCTGGAGCAGTGCGTACGGCGAGTAGTGCGCGCTCGCCACGGCGGGCAGGTCGGTCATGGGGAACGCCGGGTGCAGCAGGTTCACCCGCAGCCGTTCGACGACCGCCGCCTGGAGCCCCGCCTCGCAGCAGAGCGGAGCCTGCCAGGCCGCCGCCGACAGCACCGCCCACAGCAGGCCGCCCAGCACGAGGTACGGCGACGGCAGCCACAGCGGCGGCCGGGCCGTTCCGTCGGCCCCGTCGCCTCCGGTCGTGGCGGGCGGGAGGTCGGCGGGCGGGGCACCGGGGGACGGGGCGGAGGAAGCAGCGGAGAAGAGGGGCACGCCTCATGGGTTCCGTGCGGCGGGCCCGCTCTCCCCGCCGCCACCCGTCCGGGGGATTCCGGGCCCCGGCTTCCCGAAGGCCTCAGGCCGTGTCCGCCAGCAGCCGGTCCGCGACCCGGGCCGCCGCGCCGCCGTCGTCCAGATCGCAGTAGTCGCGGCGGAAGCTCTCGTAGGCGTCGGCGTGCCGGGCCGCCAGCGACCCGGTGTCGCGCAGCGCCTGGGCCACCTCGTCCGTCGTGACCAGCAGCGGCCCCGGCGCCCGGGTCTCGAAGTCCAGGCAGAAGCCGCGCACGGTGTCGCGGTAGTGCTCCAGGTCGTACGTGTGGAAGAGCATCGGCCGGCCCGTCAGTGCGAAGTCGAACATCAGCCCCGCGTAGTCCGTGACCAGGACGTCGGCGATCAGGAGCAGCCCGGCCGCCCCCGGGTGGTGCGAGACGTCGAGCACGCCGGGCCCGGCCGGGACGCTGCCGGTGACCCGGGGGTGGCGGCGCACCAGCACCGTGTGGCCGGGGCCGAGCGCTCGGGCCAGGGCGGCGGGGTCGAGTGCCGGGTCCCAGCGGTACGGGCCGGGGGCCGTGCGGTCGGCGGACGCGGCCGGGGGATGGGCCAGGTGGTCGCGGTAGGTCGGGGCGTGCAGCACGACGCGGTGGTCCTCCGGGATGCCGAGGACGCGCCGGACCTCCTCGGCGGCCTTGTCCCGGTCCGGCCGGAACAGCACGTCGTTGGCGGGCGACCCGGCCTCCAGCACCTCCCCCTCGTACCCCAGCGACCGGCGCAGCCACGGGGTCGCGAAGCGGCTCGGGGAGACCAGAACCGACCACTGGGCCGACCGCCTAGGCAGGGTGGCGAGATGTTGGTGGTCGGCGTAGAGGGTGTCGGCCAGGCAGCCGCCGAAGCGGCCGAGCGGCGTGCCGTGCCAGGTCTGGACGACCGTCTGCCCCGGCCGCCGCTCGAACCACTCGGGCAGCTGTTCGTCCGTGACGATCCGGCGGGAGCGAGCCAGCGCCTCGTACCAGGCGGCGCTGTGCACGGGGACGGCTCGCGCGCCGGGTGGGACGTGGGTGGTGCGGCCGGGGGTGGTACCGGTGACCCACAGGTGCTCGGTCTCCGTGCCCCGGCGTACGAGCTCGGCGTGGACGGCGCGCGGGGAGTCGCCGCCCGCGTAGAGGACGGTGTCGCGGAGCGGGAGGAGCGTGCGCCCGTCGCGGTAGTGCGCGGCGCGCAGGAGGCGCCTGCCGTACGCGCTCCGCCCGGCAGCCGCCGCTTGCGCGTCCGGCCCCGCGACGACGGACAGCCGGTCGCCGTGCCGCCGCTCCGGACGCAGGGCGCTCTCGGCTCCGCCGCGGGGGAGCTGCCGGGCGGCGGAGCCGAGGACGCGTACGGGCCGGTCGGCCAGGCGGACCTCCCAGCGGCCTTCCGGGAGCGGCGGGGCGATCAGCGCGGAGAACCGGCCCGCGAGTGCCTCTGTTGCGGTCGATTCTGCGCCGGTGCCTGCGGTGCCTGCGGTGCCTGCGGTGCCGGGGGTGCCTGCGGTGCTTGTGGTGCCGGGGGTGCCGGGGGTGCCTGCGGTGCTTCCCGCGAGGGGTTCCGCGCCGGTCCCCGCGATGCTTGCCGTGGCGGGCTCCGCGAAGGTCCCCGCGACCGGGACCGTCTCGTGCAGCATCTCGTGGCGCAGGACGAGCCGGCCGGCCGGCGCGGTCGCCGTCCCCGGCGCGGGCGGACCGTACGTCCCCGGAGCGGGGCCCCCGTACGTCCCCGAGACGCGCAGACCCCCCTCCGGCGTGTACTCCACCCGGTCCGCGTACGGAGGCGCCGCCAGGTCCAGCACCAGGTCGCCCGCCGGGTCCGCGTACGCGGGCGGCGGCAGTTCCGGGGCGGCGGGCAGCGGGACGCGGGCGCCGTCGGCGAGCAGCAGCCGGACCCGCCAGCGCTGCCCGCCCGCCGTCTCGACCTCGCGGGGGGCCCGGTGCGGGGCGGGCGGGGCGCCGGCTAGGTCGGCGAGCGGCACCCGCACCGTGAACCCGACCCCGTCCGGCCCGGCTCCGCCGGGCTCCCTGCCCCCGCCCTCCGCACGGGCCCCGTCCGGCCCACCGTTCCCGGCGCTCTCCTCGTACTCCACCGGGCAGGAGCGCTCCGCACCCCCACCTGTCCCCTCGGGCCCATCGGCCCCCTCGCGCGTCAGGACCAGTGCCGTCGGCCTGTTCCCGCTCGCGCCGAAGTACCGGCCCGTGAGTTCCAGCGGGGCCCCCTCCGCCCCGGCGGTCCGGTGCCCCTCGGCCCGTGCTTGCAGGCGCGACACGGTCAGTCGGAGCCGCCCGCCCCGGTAGTCGAGCACCGCCCGCCGCCCGTCGCCCAGGTCGTGGACGAGCGGCTGGTCCGCCCCCGCGTCCGGCGCGCGCACCGCCACCCGGCGTACCGTCCCGGGTGCGGCGAGGACCAGGCCGACCAGCCAGCCGCCGCCGTCCGCCGTCGCGGGCAGCCGGTCCGGGTCGAGGACCATCTCGAAGCCCGCGTGGTCGTAGCCGTGCAGCTCCTGACCGGAGTTCACCGTCGCCTCGGGCGTGCACACGGAGCGCACCGGCACCGGCCGCACCTGCCGGCCCCGCTCCGCCCGGACCATCCCCACCGTGAGCCGCTGCCGGGCGGAGGCGGCGGGGAGGTTGCGCAGATACGCGTACCCGCGCAGCCGCAGCCTCCCGTCCGCGCCCCAGCGCGCCTCCAGCAGCCGCGCAACGGCGGGCACGTCCGTGCGCGCGAGCCGGGCGCTCGCGCCGCGCACCCCGGGGTACACCGCCCGCCGCCGCCCCGGGGGCCCCTCGACCGCGAACGTGCCCGCCCCGTTGGCCCGCTCGAAGGCGAGGACCGCCAGCAGCTCCACCAGGCGCCGCTCCCGCACCAGCGACCACTTGATGCGCAGCTCCACCGGCAGCCCCTCCAGCGCGCCGGGTCCCGCCCGGTCGACGAAGGTCCCCGCGCCCTCCAGGAACGCCGCCCGGTACGCCTCGCCGCCCATGGGCAGGCCGTCCAGGAAGTACCCGAAGTCGTCCCGCAGGCAGGACGTGTCGTACGCCCGCCGCTGTGCCGCGTCCCGGCCGCCCAGGAACGCGCTGACCTGCTCGCACGCGGCGATCCGGTCCCGTACGCCCGTGACGTCCGTACGCCGCCGGGTGATCGAGCCCTCCCGCACCCGCCAGTAGTAGACGTGCTCGTGCAGGACGTCGACGGACCGGGCGAGATGGTGCGCGGGGATCATCACCGGGGTGTCCTCGTACAGCTTGCCCACGGGGAAGGCGAAGCCGTGCGCGTCCCAGAACGAGCGGCGGAACACCTTGTTCCACGCCACCCGGTCGGCCAGCAGGCGAGGGTCCCGGGTGATGTGGGTGCCGGGCCGGGTGGCCGTCAGCCAGCGGTACTGCCACGCCTGCTGCCGCCCCTGCGCGGTCAGCCGCCACACGTTGCCGGTCACCAGATCGGAACCGGTCGCCTCCAGCGAGGCCGTCATCCGCTCGTACGCGTCGTGCACGACGACGTCGTCGCTGTCGGCGAACGCCAGATAGGGGACGGTGGGGGTGGTGTGCCGGACGCCGGTGTTGCGGGCGGCGCTCAGACCGGCGTTCCGCTGTCGCACCAGCCGGAAGCGGCTGTCCCGGGCGGCGAACTCCGCCGCGATCCGGGCGCTGCCGTCCGTGGAACCGTCGTCGACCATGACCACCTCGATCGCTTCGAGGGTCTGGTCCGCCACCGACCGCAGGCAGTCCCCGAGGTAGGCCTCGACGTTGTGGACGGGGACGACGACGCTGAGGAGGGGTGGCAGTGGTGGCTTCATGTCCTGGTCAACAGGGGGCGGGTCCCGGGGTCACCGGCGCTGACCCGAACGGGTGAACGCGGCTCCTCGGCCGTCCCGACCCGCCATTACGCTCGGCTGCCATGCCCACCCGAGCTTCCGTGAAGCGGTTCGTGCGTCGCCAGGCCATGCGGGCCGCCTACCGCACCGACCTGCACCGCCCGCTCGACCCGGACCTCGCCGTCTACGGGGCGTACTGGAACCGGGGCGTCGCCTGCAACCCCGCGGCGATCCACGCCAAGGCCCGCGAACTGGTCCCGCGGGTGCGGGGCGTGTGGGTCGTCTCCTCCCGGCACCGCGACCGGCTGGAGCCGGGCGTGCCGTACGTCATCGAGGGCTCGCGTGCCTACTGGCGGGCCATGGCCACCGCCACCTATCTGGTCAACAACTCCAGCTTCCCCGGCGGCTTCACCAAGCGGCCCGGACAGCGTTATCTCCAGACCCATCACGGGACCCCGCTCAAGACCATGGGGCTGGACCAGCGCGCGTACCCCGCGCTCGCCCGGAAGACCGACTTCGCCAGGGTCCTCGCCCATGTCGATCAGTGGGACTTCAGCCTCTCCGCCAACCCGCACAGCACCGAGGTCTGGGACCGCGTCTACCCGGGCGCGTACGAACGGCTCGACGTCGGTTACCCCCGCAACGACGCCTACTTCACCGCCACCGCCGCCAGGATCGCGGCGATCCGCGCCGAACTGGGCATCGCCGAGGGGCAGATCGTCCTGCTCCACGCTCCGACCCACCGCGACTACCGCGACGGCTTCGTACCGGATCTCGATGTGGAGCGGCTGGCGCGCGAACTGGGCTCGCGGTACGTGGTGTTGGTCCGCGCCCACTACTTCTACGGGCGGTCCGCCGAAGTCGGTGCGAGGGGCGCGGGTCGGGTCGTCGACGTCACCGGGCATCCCCGGGTCGAGGAACTGTGCCTGGCCGCCGACGCGTTGATCGCCGACTACTCCTCCCTGGTCTTCGACTACGCCTGTCTGGACCGCCCGATCGTCGTCCACGCACCCGACTGGGCCGCCTACCGGGCGACGCGCGGGACGTACTTCGACCTGCTCTCCGGACGGCCCGGCGACACCCCCGGCCCCGTCACCACCACCCCGGCGGAGCTGGCCGACGTCTTCCGGACGGGGGAGTGGCGGTCACCGGAGGCGTCCGCGCTGCGCACCGCGTTCCGGGAGCGGTTCTGCCCGTACGACGACGGGCACGCGGCGGAGCGCGTCGTACGGCGGTTCTTCGCCCCGTCCCTGTGACGAGAGGCCCGAACCCCGATCGGCCGACGTGTCCCGCCCCGACCGGGCCGGCGCGTCCCCGCGACCCGAATGGCTCAAGGCGGCCCACCCGTGCCGATTCCTCCGCGCCGCGCGGTCGTTGTGCCCAACAGCCCGCTCACCCCTCCACGTTGGGAGACGTCCATGCACCGGTCCGCCTACGAGCAGATGGAACTCTGCATCAAGGAGTATCTGCCCGTCGAAGGGCCCGTCGAAGGGCCCGTCGAAGGGCCTGCCGGAGGGCCCGTCGAAGGGTCTCGCGGAGGCGCCGCTTCCCGTACCGGCGTCTACCGCGTCGTCGACCTCGGGTCGCGCGTCTCCGGCAAGCAGACCCGTACCCACCGGGCGCTGCTCGCCGACCACCCCATCGACTACTTCGGGGTCGACGTGCAGGACGGCCCCAACGTCGACGCGGTGATGAAGAAGCCGTACCGCATCCCCGCCCGCTCCAACAGCGCCGATGTCGTGCTGTCCGGGCAGGCGTTCGAGCACATCCCGTTCTTCTGGGCGTCGATGCTGGAGATCGCCCGGATCCTGAAGCCGGGCGGACACGCGTTCATCACCGCCCCCTCGCGCGGCCACGTCCACGACGCGCAGGACTGCTGGCGCTACTACCCCGACGGGTTCCGTGCGCTCGCCGCCCACTCCCGGCTCGAACTGCGCGAGGCCTACACGGACTTCCCGCCGCGGAAGGGCATCTGGCACGACTACCGGGCCATCGACAAGAAGGCCGCCTACTGGGGCGACTCCGTGGGCGTCTTCCGCAAGCCGGCCCGCTACCCACGCCTCACCATGTTCGCCGTACGGGAGCTGGCGGTGTGGTGGGCGAACCGGGTCGGCGGCGTGGACGGCGTCCCGCTGCCCCGGCCGCTGGACGGCCGCGAGGCGTGCGGACGCCCCGGGACCGTGCCCGCGCAGAAGCCCTCACTCGAACAGGACCCGCCCCGATCAATGGCAGGTTGACGAAAGATGACATGCGGCGCAAACCGCGCGTACTGTCCCGGGGCATGGCTTGGCGCAACGCCGTCAACGGCGTCCTTCAGCAGCTCACCGGATACCAGCTCAGGCGCGTCACGGTGCCCGCCGCCCGCACCGGCCCCGCACCGGCTCCGGCCGCCGCACCCGCCCCCGTAACGGCTCCGGAGCCCAAGGCGAAGAAGCCCGCGCCCGGGTTCCCGGCCGACTACGACGACGAGGCGAAGGACATCATCCGCGCGGTCAAGCCGTACTCGATGACCTCGCCCGAGCGGCTCAACGCCTTCATCCTCGCCACCCGCCACATCGCCCGGCACGGCATCCCCGGTGACATCGTCGAGTGCGGCGTCTGGCGCGGCGGTTCCATGCAGGCCTGCGCCCGGACCCTGCTCTCCGTCGGCGAGACCGAGCGCGACCTGTACCTCTTCGACACGTACGAGGGCATGACCCCGCCCACCGCCGAGGATCTGCGGCGCGACGGGCGGTCCGCCCAGGAGCTGCTGGACGCCCAGGGCAAGGACCGGCCGATCTGGGCGGTCGCCTCGCTGGAGGACGTCAAGGCGGGCTTCGACAACGTTCCGTACCCGAAGGAGCGCGTCCACTACGTCCAGGGGCGGGTCGAGGACACCGTCCCCGCGCAGGCCCCCGAGCAGATCGCCATCCTGCGCCTGGACACCGACTGGTACGCCTCCACCAAGCACGAACTGGAGCATCTTTACTCCCGGTTGGTCCCCGGCGGGGTGCTCCTCATCGACGACTACGGCTACTGGCAGGGATCGCGGCAAGCGGTCGACGAATTCCTCGACAAGACCGGCGAGCGGCTTCTGCTGCTGCGGATGGACGAGGGCCGGATCGCCGTGAAGCCCTGACGCGAGCCCTTCACGGCAGCGCCGAGCACCGAGCCCCGTGCCCTTCCGGTACGGGGCTCGAACGTGCTCCCGGCACGCCCCCGGGGTGCGTGACTCCGCCCTCCGGGTCACCCGAACGGGCCCCCTCGGGTGACCCGTCCTTCCGGCGCGGGTTGTACCCCATGGCCCCGACCGGCCCCACGCCCCGAAGTCCCAAGCCCCCGAAGCCCCAAGCCCTCGAAGCCCAACCCCGAAGCCCCAAGCCCCCGACGCTCATTGCCCCCTGATGTCGTCCGCCCGGAAGGATCGTGCGCCGCGATGGCACCCCGTCTCACCGTCGTCGTCCCCCTCTACAACGTCGAGGAGTACCTCGGTGCCTGCCTGTCCTCGCTCGCCGAGCAGACCATGCCGGACCTGGAGGTCGTCCTCGTCGACGACGGCTCCACGGACAACGGCCCGGCCCTCGCGCAGGAGTTCGCGGACCGCGACCCGCGCTTCCGGCTGATCCGGCAGGAGAACGCCGGGCTCGGCGCGGCCCGCAACGCCGGGATCCGCGAGGCCCGGCCCGGCGCGGAGTTCCTGACGTTCGTCGACAGCGACGACGTCGTGCCGCCCGGCGCGTACGCCCGGATGCTCGCCGAACTCGACCGCTCCGGCTCCGACTTCGCCACCGGCAACGTGCTCCGGCTACGGGCCACCGGGGATCTGGAACAGTCCCCGATGTTCCGCAAGCCGATGGAGAAGGCCCGGCGGGCCACCCACGTCACCCGGGACTGGGTCCTGCTGGGCGACCGCATCGCCTGCAACAAGGTCTTCCGGCGCGCCTTCTGGGACGAGCACGCCTTCGCCTTCCCCACCGGGGTGCTGTACGAGGACATCGCCGTCGTCCTGCCCGCCCACTTCCTGGCCCGCTCGGTCGACGTCGTCGAGGAGCCCGTCTACCACTGGCGCGACCGCGACGGCTCGATCACCACCCGGCGGGCCGTGCCCCGGGGCATCCGCGACCGGGTCACCGCCGTCACCACCGTCAGCCGCTTCCTCGCCGCCCGGCCCGACCTGACCGGGGCCAAGCGCCGCTACGACGCCCACGCGCTCTCCGGGGACCTGTGGCTGTTCATCGAGGCGCTCGGGGGCGGCGACGCGGAGTTCCACGAAGCCTTCCTGGAGCACGCGGGCGCGTTCGCCGCCACCGTCGACTCCGAAGTCCTCGCCTCGCTGCCCCTGCACCTGCGGGTCAAGTGGCAGCTCATCCGCGAACGACGGCTGCCCGAACTCCTCGCCCTCCTCGCCGACGAGAAGAAGGACCGGGACGCCTTCCACGTCACCGGGCTACTCCGCCCCCGCGCCCACCACCCCGCCGTCCGCGCCCCCCTGCCGCCCGCCACGACCGCGTTGACCTCCGCCGACCTGCCCGTCCACGCCCACCTCACCGAGGCGGTCTGGCGGGACGGGCTGCTGCACCTGACCGGTCACGCGTACGTACGGAACGCCCCGGGCGGCCCCGTCCGGCTCGGCTGGCTGCGCTCCGGGAAGCGGCTGATCCCCCTGCGGACCCGCCCGGCCCCGGGCGACGAGGCCACCGCCCTCTCCGGTCGCTCCCTCCACCGCTACGACCGCGCCGGCTTCACCGCCGTCGTCGACCCGCGCAGACTCGCCGGGAGAGTGGGCGACGGGCGTACGACGTGGAAGCTGGAGGCCGTCGTCGTCGGTGCCGGCCGGCCGCGCCGGGGCCCCATGCGGCTCGTCTCCACCCCGGCCCCGCCCGCCGTGACGTACACCGACGAGCGGACCCGTATCGTCCCCGTCCTCTCCGGCAACAAGCTGGAGCTGCGCACCGAACGCGTCGCGGCCGTCCTGACCGGGCAGTCGGCGGTCGAGGACGCCGTGCGTCTGGAGGTGAAGATCCTCGGCGACGCCGGGCCGGTCGCCCTCCGGCTCACCGAGTGGCGCACCAAGGAGACGCGGGAGTTCGCCCTGCGCGGCTCGCTCGGCTCCCGGGCGGCGGACATCCCGCTCGGCGCCTTCCGGGGGCAGGACGACATCTGGGGCGTCCAACTCGTCGACGAAGGCGGGTCGTTGACCGTCGCGGCCCGGACCGACGGCCCGGACGGACGCTACGCACTGCCCGACGGCCGTGAGCTGTACGCGGCCCCCAACCCCTCGGGCGACCTCGTGCTCACCGACCGGCCCGTCCAGCCCGTCGTCACCTCCGTCGCCCGGGAGGAGTCGGGCGCCCTCGTCCTCGACGGGGTCTTCCCCGAGCCCACGGGCGCCCTCCGGGAACTCGTCCTGCGCCACAGCGGCCACCGGGAGGAGGTGGTCCTCGGCCTGGAGCGGGGGGACGGCGACGGCTTCCGGGCCGTGATCGCACCCGCCGCCGTCGAGGGACCCGGCGGAACGCTGCCGCTCGCCGAGGGACGCTGGTACCTCTTCCTGCGCGAGCCGGGGGAGCGGGACCCGGAGGCCTACCGGCCGCTCCGCGCTAGCACCCCTCTGCACCCCACGCTGCCCATGCGACAGAGTGCCGGAGGCAGGGACTTCACCCTCCAGCGGCGCCACCACGACCGGCTCGTCCTGGAGTCGGCCCCCGCCCTCTCCGTCGGTGAGCGGGGACCGTACGCGCAGCGAATCCAGCGCGAGCGGTACGCCGGACTGCGCGCCGCCACGGCCGACGAGCTGCGCCCCGCCGTCCTCTACTCCAGCTTCGACGGCCGGCAGTACTCCGACTCGCCCCGCGCCGTCCACCGCGAACTCGCGGCCCGGGGAAGGGACATCGAGCACCTGTGGGTGGTGCGCGACCAGCAGGCGGCCGTGCCCGAAGGCGTCCGCCCCGTCGCCCTGCACAGCGCCGACTGGTACGAGGCACTCGCCCGCAGCCGGTGGATCGTCACCAACACCCACCTGCCCGAGTGGTTCGAGCGGGCCGAGGGCCAGTGCGTCGTCCAGACCTGGCACGGCACGCCGCTCAAACGCATCGGCCGCGACCTCGCGGGCACCCCGCACGCGGATGCCGCGTACATGGCGTCCATGGAACACCGGTCCGCCCAGTGGAGCGTGCTGGTCTCCCCGAACACCTTCTCCACCCCCGTGATGCGCCGCGCCTTCGGCTACTCGGGCGAGGTCCTGGAGTGCGGCTACCCGCGCAACGACCTGCTGTACGCCGACGACCGGGCCAAGGTCGCCGCGGCCGTACGCGAACGGCTCGCGCTCCCCGAGGGGCGTCGCGTGATCCTGTACGCCCCCACCTGGCGCGAGGACCGCCCGCGGCAGGGCGGGCGCCACGGCTTCGATCTCCGACTCGACCTGGAACGGGCCCGGGAGACTCTCGGCGAGGACCATGTCCTGCTGGTCCGCCGCCACTACCTCGTCGGCGGCAGCGTTCCCGACACCGACTTCGTCCGGGACGTCTCCCGCCACCCGGACGTCGCCGAACTGCTGCTGATCAGCGACGTCCTGGTCACCGACTACTCCTCGATCATGTTCGACTTCGCGCAGACCGGCCGCCCGATGCTCTTCCACACCCACGACCTGGCCCACTACCGCGACACCCTGCGCGGCTTCTGCTTCGACTTCGAGCAGCGCACCCCCGGCCCCCTGATCCCCGACTCCGCCGGGATCGTGGCCGCCCTGCGCGACCCGGAAGCCGCGACCGCCGGGCGCCGGGGGGCGTACGAGCGGTTCCGGGAGGCGTTCTGCGACCTCGACGACGGGACCGCCGCCGCCGGCGTCGTCGACCGGATGCTCAAGGGGGAACAGGCATGAGCGACTTCAGCTGTGTGATCACCGGCGGCGGGGACAACGAGGGCCCCGGTGGCGCCGACGCCCTGCGCGCCTCCGTGGAGTCCGTGCTCGGCCAGTCGCTGCGCGGGGCCGAGGCCGTCGTGGTCCTCGCCTCCACCGCCGCCCCGGCCGTCCGGACCGCCGCCCGGGCCCTGGCCGACCGGGCCCCCGGGCGGGTCCGCCTCCTCCACGCCGACCCGGCCGTCCGCACCACCGGAGCCCTGCGCAACGCGGGCCTGGACGCGGCGCGCGGGCGGTACGTCCTGGTCCTCACCGCCGGCGAACGCCTCCAGCTCCACGCCTGCCGCAACCTCTGGCAGGCCGGCGAGAGAAGCCGCGCCGACCTGATCGCCGGCCGCTGGAGCCGGGTCGCGGACGAGAGCGGCAAGGAACGGGAGCCGTCCTGGCAGGGTGGGCTGTACGCAGCCTCCCGCACCCTCGCCCGTTTCACCGACGCCCCCGAACTCGTCGTCAGGGACGCCCTGGTGACCGGGTTCTGTCTGCGCCGCGAGGCCGCCAGGCGGCACGGGCTGCGGTACGAGGAGGACCTGACGCACGGCGAGATCCTCTTCGGCCCGCTCGCCGCCGCGGCGGTCGGCCGGATCGCCCTCGTCCGCCGGCTGATCGTGACCGGCCGGGCCGTTCCCGACCGGGCCCGCGACCTCGCCGCCCTGGTCGAGGCGCACCGCCGCGTCGCCAACACCCTCCTCGCGCGCGGCCTGTCCGAGCTGCGCGAGGAACGGGAGAAGGCGTTCGCCCGCGACCATCTGGTGCCGCTCGCCCGGTCCTTCCCCCACCTGCCCGCCGCCCGCCGCGACCGGGTCGCCGCGGCCGCCGCCCGTGCGCTGACCGGCTCCTTCCGGGACGGCCCGCCGGACCTGCCGCCGCTGGAGGCGGTCGCCGTGCGCCTGCTGGCCCGGGGCGACGCCGAAGGGGTCCTCGCCGCGGCGTACGCGCTGAGCAGGCCCGCCACCGTGTGCGCGCCGCTGACGACGGGCGCGGACGGCCGGGTGACCTGGGGCGGCGGCCAGGAAGAGCCCGGCGTCGACGTCACCGAACTCGGCCACCAATACCGTACGTTCGGCGGCGCGCGGCTGATGAACCGGCTCACCCGCGCCACCGCCGACCGGGGCCGCCTGCTGCTGGAGGGCCGCCTCGTGCTGCCCGGCCACGGAGACCCGGCCCCCGACGCCCCTCTCACCGCGACCCTGGAGTTCCGGGCCCGGGGCGGGGCGCGCGCCGTCGCGTTCCCGGTCGAGGAGATCCGGCACGACGGCAACGGGATCAGCTGGCGCGCGCGGGCCGACGTCGCGCGCCGCCTGCGCCCCGTCGGCGTCCGGGACACGGCGTGGGACGCGCGGCTGACCGTGACCGCGGGGGGCCCCGACGGGCCCCGTTCCGTCAGCGATCTGTTCGCCCCGCAGGACCAGGTGGAAGGGGCCGTCCGGTTCCCCGCCAGGCCCCGGCTCGGACCGCTCGCCGGGGACACCTGGGAGCCCTACATCACGCTGAAGGACCACTTCGCGCTCCGGCTGACCGCCCGCCGCCGCCCGGCCCGCACCACCCACCGCCTGGTCCGCTACGCCACCCGCTTCCGGCCCGCCCGCAAGGCGAAGCTCCTCGTCCGGTCCCTGCGGGGACGCCTGGACCGCTACCGCTCCCGGGGCTTCAAGGTCCCCGTCTACAACACCTGGCTCACCCGGCTCCCCGTGCGCCGGGGCTCCGTCGTCCTCGAGAGCCACATGGGCACCTGCTACGGCGACAGCCCGCGCGCCCTCTACGAGGAGATCCGCCGCCAGGGCCTGAAACTCCGTACCACCTGGTCCTACGACCCCTCCCCGGCCGGCTTCCCGGACGACGCCCGCCTCGTACGCCGCTGGTCCTGGCGCTACCTGTGGGCGCTGGCCCGCGCCGAGTACTGGGTCGACAACCAGGGCTTCCCGCAGCAGCTGCGCAAGCCCCGGCACACCACGTACCTCCAGACCTGGCACGGCTCCGCGTACAAGCGGATGGGCTTCGACGAGACCCGCGTACGGCTCCAGAACGCCCCCCAGCGCGAACGGCTCCAACAGGCTGTGGACCGCTTCGACCACTTCCTCGTCCGCTCCGAGCACGACGTGAACACCCTCGCCCGCGCCTACCGGCTGCCCGAGGAACGGCTCCTGCGCACCGGCTACCCGCGCAACGACGTCCTGGTCGCGGAGCGCGACCGGGCCGAGACCGAGGGACGGCTGCCGCGCCCGCCGCTGGCCGGAGCGCTCGGGCTGGACGACCACAAGAAGACCGTGCTGTACGCCCCCACGTTCCGTGGCGGCCCCGGGAAACAGCGCAGGGCCCGACTCCTGCTGGACGTAAGGGAGTTCGCGGAGCGGTTCGGCGACACCCACACCCTGCTCGTACGGGCCCACTACCTGGAGTCCGCCCGGCTGCCGCTCTGCCCGCCCGGCACCGTCGTCGACGTCTCGCGCCACCACGACGTCCGAGAACTCCTGACCCTCACCGACGTGTTGATCACCGACTACTCCTCCATCATGTTCGACTTCGCTCTCCTCGACCGGCCCGTCGTGCTGTTCGCTCCCGACCTGGAGGCGTACACGGCCGAGCGCGGCAGCTACTTCGACCTGCGGGAGAAGGCCCCCGGGCCGGTGACCGAGACGCAGGAGGAGCTGTTCGCGACCCTCGCGGAACTGAAGAGGGCCGACACCCGGTACGCCGACCGACGGCGGGACTTCACACGGCAGTTCGGGACCTACGACCGCGGCGACGCCGCCCGCAGGACCGTCGCCGCCGTCTTCGCCCCCGGCTCCTCCCGGGGCGCCCGTCACACCATAGACCTCGACCACGACCGGGGGGCCGGCCGATGAGCCGCGACGTCTTCATCGTCTCCAACAGCACCGACGAACTCGGCGGTGTCACCGGCTGGACGCACCAGACCGCCCGCCTCCTCGCCGGCCAGGGGCACCGGGTCCACGCCATCGGCATCCACGCCTCCGACCTCAAGATGGCGCTGCCCGCCGAGCCCGACCACCCCGTCACCGCCCTCTACCCCGCCCACCCCCCGACCCCCTGGACGCCCCACGGCATCCGCGACCGCTTCCGCCTCCCCACCCGGCGCAAGGAGGCGGCCCGGGTCGCCGCCAAGAAGCAGGCGGTGGCCCGGCTCTCGGAGATCTTCGCGACCGCCCGCCCCGGCGCGGTCGTCATCGTCACCCAGGTCTGGGCGATGGAATGGGTCAAAGAGGCCGACACCACCGGGGTGCGGGTCATCGGGATGAGCCACGAGTCCTACGGCTACTCCCGCGCGAGCCACCGCTACCGCTGGATCAAGAACCACTACAAGGACCTCGACCACTGGCTCGTCCTCACCGAGGAGGACGCCGACCAGTGGGCCGGGGACGGCATGAACAACGTCGGCTTCCTGCCCAACGCCCTCTCCCGCCTCCCCGCCGTGCCGTCCCCGCGCACCGCGCGGACCGTCGCCAGCATCGGCCGGCTCAGCGACCAGAAGGGCATCGACCTGCTCCTGGACACCTGGGCCCTGGTCGCCCCCGCCCGCCCCGACTGGCGGCTGCGGGTCTACGGGGCCGGCGAGGACGAGGCCGCGCTGAAGGCGCAGTGCACGAGCCTCGGCCTCGACGACTGCGTGGAGTGGATGGGCCGCACCGACGACGTGGAGCGGGCCCTCGCCGAGGCCTCCGTCTTCGTCCAGTCCTCCCGGGGCGAGGGCTTCCCGCTGGCCCTGCTGGAGGCGATGGCGAGCGGGGTGCCCTGCGCCGCCTTCGACTGCGCGCCCGGGGTGCGGGAGATCGTCCGCGACGGCGAGGACGGGCTCCTGGCCCCCGCCGGTGACGTCGCCGCCCTCGCCGACCGGCTGCTGCGGCTCACCGGCAACCCACGGCTGCGCGACGCGATGGGGGCGCGGGCCCGGTCCGGCGTCCAGCGGTTCTCCGAGCCGGAGACCCTGCGCCGCTGGGAGGAGCTGTTCGCGTTCCTCGAACGCTGAACGCGCGCGCGGGGCACGTGCGGAGCACGCTGTGGGCGCGGCGGGGCCGGGTCAGCCCTTGAGGTTCGCCCCGGCCCCGTCCTGCGCCGGAAGGGCCGCACGCGTCCGGCGCGCGGCGTACGGCACCGGCCGTGGCAGCCCGCCCGTCTCCCCGAGGAAGACCCGCCGCACCACCCGCTCGGCGGCGTACCCGTCGTCGTACGGACAGAACCGGGCCCGGAACGCGGCCCGCAACTGCGCCGAGCGGGAACCCCGCCAGTGGTCCGTGGCGAAGATGTCGAACAGCTCGTCCTGGCCTCGGGCCACGATGCCGGGCGGGAACGCCGTGATGTCGAAGTACGTGCCCCGCGCCGCCTCGCACGCCTCGATGTCGGGCAGGTGCAGCACCACCGGACGGTCCAGGTTGACGTAGTCGAACATCAGCGACGCGTAGTCCGTGATCAGCGCGTCCGACGCGAGCGCCAGGGTCTCCACGGACCGGTGCCCATGGACATCGATGATCCGGGGATGCGGCGCCCGGTGGCCGCCGGGGCCCGCGGGGTGCGGCGCCCGGGCCAGGACCACGAACTGCGGGCCCAGGACCCGGACCAGCCGCTCCAGGTCCAGGGCGGCCCGCTGGACCCGCCGGTAGTCGCGGTGCGTCGGGGCGTACAGCAGGGCCGTGCTGCCCGCCGGGATCCCCAGCGTCTCGCGCAGCCGCGCCACGTCGGCCGGACCGGTGCGGTGGTACACGTCGTTGCGCGGCGAGCCGTACTCCAGCGTCGTGTACGCGGACGGATAGGCCCTCTCCCGTACGAGGGTGGAGTGCGGGTTCGCCGAGAGGGAGAAGTCCCAGGTGTCCACGGAACGCAGCAGCCGCTCGAAGTCGGTGCCCCGGGCGGCGGCGGGCCGGTCCAGCAGATCGGTGCCCACGGTCCGCAGCGGCGTGCCCTCGTGCGTCTGGAGCAGGACCTGGCCCCGGCGCTTGACCAGCCCCCGGTCGAAGAGGGAGTCGTTCACCAGGTACGCGGAGCGGGCCAGCGCCGTCCAGTGGGCGAAGGTGCCGGGCGCGAGGTGCCGGGTGCCGGTCGGCACGGTGTGGGCGTCGACGGGCCGGCAGATCCAGGCCGTCCGCACCCCCGGGACCAGCTCGCGGACCTTCGCCTCGATCGCCGCCGGGCTGCCCGTGTACCCGCCGCCGCCCCGGACGGCGAACACCGCGTCCCGGGAGCGCAGCGGCAGCCGCGACTGGATCCGGTAGTGCGCCCGCAGCGCCGCGCCCCGCACCGCCCGGCGTCCGGCCGCCACCCCCCGGCGCAGCCGGCCGCCCAGGCGCTGGGCCCCCGCCAGCGCTTGATAGGTGCGCCGCGCGCCGAGCCGCAACAGGCCGTGCCGCAGCAGCGCGCGACGGGGCACCGGGCGCCGGGGGTGCGGTAGCGGCGGCAGGACGCGGCCGCCCGGCGGAAGAACGCGGCGCGGCGGTGGAGCGGCAGCCGGTCCCGGGAGGCGAACAGCGCCGAGAAGTGGTCCAGCATCCGGCGGAACATCACCGGCCGCCACAGGCCGAGTTCGGGGCGCGCGTCGATGAACGCGAACACCCGGTCGTACTGGTCGAAGACATCGAAGTGCTTCTCGCTGGTGGTGGAGAGGATGTTGCCGCGCCGCCGCTGCCGGTAGGAGACGCAGACCGCGTCCAGCACCGCGATCGACCCGGCCGACATCAGCACCGGGTAGGTCCAGGGGGTGTCCTCGTAATAGCCGGGCGGGAAGGTGAACCCCTCGGCCTCGATGAACGCGCGGCGGTACGCCTTGTTCCAGACGACCATGAGGAGCTGCAGCAACTCGGGGCGGTCGGTCAGCCGGAAGCGGTCGGGCCCGCCCTCGTAGAGATGGGCGGCCAGGACGTTGCGCACACTGCGGCCCGTCCAGTACGTGCGGGCGTAGTCGTACATCAGGACGTCGGGCTCGCCGGTCGCGTCGATCCGGTCGGCGATGGTCTGGAGCGCGTCCGGCACCAGGGTGTCGTCACCGTCGAGGAAGACCAGATAGTCACCGGACGCCCGGCCCATCCCGGCGTTGCGGGCCGGTCCCAGGCCGGTGTTGCGGGGGAGGTGCAGTGCGGTGACACGGGGGTCCCGGCGGGCGTACTCGTCGGCGATCGGCCCACAGGCGTCGGGGGAGCAGTCGTCGACCACGATGACCTCGTAGTCCTTGAAGGACTGGGCCAGCACCGAATCCAGACACGCGTGCAGATACGCCTGGACCCGGAATGCGGGCACGATGACGGAGAACCGGGGCACTACACATCCATGGGTCGATCGTTCGCGGGAACCAGGCAGACCGCAAACGTCGGATGGAATGACAGGGTTACGCCGGACGCGGCAATCGGGGGACGGAGACGGCGAAGCGGCCCGGTTCCGGGGAACCGAGCCGCTTCGGGTTGACGTACAGCCGTACGCCTTCGGCGCCGTACGGCCCTGTGGCCAGGGCTACTTGACGGCGCCCGCCATCACACCGGACACGAACTGCCGTTGGAAGGCGAAGAACACCGCCAGCGGGATCACCATCGACACGAACGCGCCGGGCGCCAGCACGTCGATGTTGTTGCCGAACTGGCGTACCTGCTGCTGGAGCGCCACGGTGATCGGCGGCGACTCGGAGTCCGCGAAGATCAGCGCGACCAGCATGTCGTTCCACACCCACAGGAACTGGAAGATCCCGAGCGAGGCGATCGCCGGACCGCCCAGCGGCATCACGACCCGGGTGAACAGCCGGATCTCGCCCGCCCCGTCGAGCCGGGCGGCCTCCAGCAGCTCACGGGGGATCTCCGCGAAGAAGTTCCGCAGCAGGAAGATCGCGAACGGCAGGCCGAAGGCCGTGTGGAACAGCACCACCCCGAGCGTCGTCTCGAAGATCCCGATGGTGCCGAACAGCTCGGAGACCGGGATCAACGCGACCTGTACCGGCACCACCAGCAACCCGACGACCAGCAGGAACCACCAGTCGCGGCCGGGGAACTCCATCCACGCGAAGGCGTATCCGGCCAGCGAGCCGATCACCACCACCAGCACCGTGGAGGGCACGGTGATCATGATGGTGCTGAGGAGCGAGCCGGTGATCGTCGAATTGTCCAGCAGACGCTGGTAGTTGTCGAAGGTCATCTCCGACGGGGCGGTGAAGACCTTCCACCAGCCGGTCGCCGCGATGTCCTGCGGCCCGCGCAGCGAGGACAGCAGCAGACCGATCGTGGGCATCAGCCAGAACAGGGCGACCAGGATCAGGAAGACCCGCATCACCCCGCCGCCGGCGCGGGCGGCGATCCGGGCGCCGAGGGACTGCTTGGCCTGCTGCGCCCTGCGAGATGCGTCGTTCGCGCTCATCGGCGCCCCTCCTTCCGGATCCGGCGGACATTGCTGTGTTCTCCCGGGGGGCGACCCCCGGACCCCGGCCGGGAGGCGGCACGGGGCAAACATCGCCTGTCATCGGCGCCCCTCCTTCCGGATCCGGCGGACATTGAAGAGCATCACCGGGATCACCAGCAGCAGCAGGAGCACCGCGATCGCGCTCCCGATCCCCAGGTCCGCGTCCGTGCCGAACGAGGACCTGTACAGCTGGAGCGCCAGCACGTTCGCGTCGTCCTGCGCGGAGCCCGGCGCGATGATGAACACCAGGTCGAAGACCTTCAGCACGTTGATCATCAGCGTCACCAGGACCACCGCCAGCACCGGCGCCAGCATCGGCACCGTGATCCGGCGGAACACCTGCCACTCGTTGGCGCCGTCCACGCGGGCCGCCTCCAGGAGCTCACGCGGCAGACCGGCCAGGCCCGCCGCGATCAGCACCATCGCGAACCCGGCCCACATCCATACGTAGCTGCCGATGATCCCGGGCGTCACGAGGGACGGTCCGAGCCAGTCGACGCCGTTGTACGGCTCGCGGAAGTTGTCGGCTGGCAGGCGCAGTTGGGCCCCGTCCGCCGAGGCGGGCAGGGTGAACACGCCGTCCGCTCCGGCCGTGGCGGTGGCGACGACCTTTCCGTCCTTCACCGCCTCGACCTTCAGGCCCTTCAGGCCCAGCTCCTTCGGGTCGACGACATTCGGCTTCCCGCCGCCGCCCCGGGTGAAGTCCAGCCAGGCGGTCCCGGAGATCTTGTCCCCGGAGGCCGCAGGGGCGCCCTCCGCCGGCCGAGCGTCGCCCGGCATCCTCGCCGGAGCCACGCCGATCAGCGGCACCCGCAGCGGCTGGCCCGCCCGGATCGGTTCCTTGGACAGAAACGCCCCGCCGTCGCCCTTCTCCAGCGGGTGCACGGGCAGCGGGCGCGCCTTCGGGAAGACGGAGGACTGGTTGAACGTGTCGTGCACGCCCACCGCCACCGCGTTGGCCACACCCCGCTCGGGAGCCTGGTCGTACACCAGCCGGAAGATGATGCCCGCCGCCAGCATCGAGATCGCCATCGGCATGAAGACGATCAGCTTGAACGCGGTGCCCCAGCGGATCCGCTCGGTCAGCACCGCGAAGATCAGCCCGAGCGCGGTGGCGACCGTCGGGGCGAAGACCACCCAGATCGCGTTGTTCTTCACCGCCGTGACGATGGTGGCGTCGGTGAACAGCGCCTTGTAGTTGTCGATCCCGGCGAAGCCCGTACCGGCCTGGTCGAAGAACGACCGGTAGACCGAATATCCGATCGGATAGAGCACCAGGGCGCCGAGCAGCACCAGCGCGGGCAGCAGGAACGCCGCCGCGATGACCCTGCGGGTGCCGGTCACGCTCCGGCGGGACCTCTTCGGATCCGGGGGCGGGGACGGACGGGGATGCGTGTCGTCGGCGGGGGCGCCGACCCGGCGCCCCGCGGTCGTTGTGGTCACGGCATCAGCTCTTGTACGCCTTGGCCGCTTCGGACTCCAGCTGTTTCTGGGTCCCCGCGATGTCCTTCGGGTTCTTCAGGAAGTCCTGGAGGATCTTCCACTCGCCCTTCCCGGGCGTCCCGCCGAACGACTGCGGGGCCTGGTCGGACATGTCGAACCGGACGTCGTCACCGGCGTCGATCAGCGCCTGGGCCATCGTGCGCTGCACGTCGTTCGGGTACGCCTTCAGGTCCAGGCTCTTGTTCGGGGAGATGAACCCGCCCGCCTCGGCCCAGATCTTCGCCGCGTCGGAGGACGCCAGCCAGGTCAGCAGCGCCTGGGCGCCCTTGGTGTCCTTCAGCGCCACCGCCGCGTCGCCGCCGGTCACCACGGGGGAGTCCGCGCCGACCGCCGGGAACGGGAAGACCTTGGCGTCCGTGCCGATCTTCGCCTCGGTCTGCGCGATGTTGATGGAGACGAAGTCGCCCTCGAAGACCATCGCGCCCTTGGGCTGGTCGCCCCCGGTGAACGTCTGGGTCACCGAGGCCGGGAACTCCGTCTGGAGCGCCCCGTCCGCGCCGCCCGCGATCAGCTCCGGCTTCCCGAACAGCGCGGCCAGCGTGGTCAGCGCGTCCTTGACGGACGGGTCGGTCCACGGGATCTCGTGCTTCGCCAACTGGTCGTACTTCTCCGGCCCCGCCTGGGAGAGGTAGACGTTCTCGAACCAGTCCGTCAGGGTCCAGCCGTCCGCGCCGCCCACCGAGACCGGCGTGACGCCCGAGGCGGAAATGGTCTCCGCGGTCGTCAGGAAGTCCTTCCAGGTCTTCGGCTCGCTCGCCCCCGCGTTGTCGAACGCGGCGGCGTTGTACCAGATCAGGGACTTGTTGGCGGCCTTGAAGTACACGCCGTACTGGGTGCCGTCCACCGCGCCGAGGTCCTGCCAGACCTTCGCGTAGTTCTGGCCGAGCTGGGCCCGCGCCTCGGGGCCGACCGGTTTGGCCCACTTCTTCGCGGCCGCCTGCTGGATCGCGCCGACCTGCGGGATCATCGCCACGTCCGGCGGCTGCTTGCCCGCGATCTTGGTGCCCAGGAAGTTGATGATCGGGTCCTGCGCCGGGACGAAGGTCACGCTCGCGCCCGTACGCTTCTCGAACTCGTCCAGCACCTTGGTGAAGTTCTCCTGCTCCGGTCCGGTCCAGACCGCGGCGACGGAGATGTCCTCCCCGTCCAGCTTCGGCAGGTTCACCGTGGACGCGCTGTCCGTGCCCTTGCCGGAGCCGTCGTCCGTCTTCTTCTTGCCGTCACCGTCGCCTCCGCAGCCGGTGAGCGCCAGAGCGCCCGCCGCCGCGAACACGACCGCGGCCCTGCGTATCGAGAAGGTTGTGCGCATTCCTGCCCCGTCTCTTCTGTACGGGTCCGGCCATGTCCGCATGCCCGGACCACGTCGTCCGTGCGCACAGTCCTACGCCGGGCGACCGGGCCCCGCAATACCACCCCGGGCCCCAACAGGCCGATCGTGATCGCCTCGTGACGTCATGTCAGGGCATGTCGGAAGCCTGCCGGGGCAGGGGAAGGAGCGCGTCGAAACGGCGGCCGTCGAGGGTACGGGGGCGGGGTGGGCTGCGAGGACGGCCGCGTCGGTGGTCGCGTCAGGCCGGGAACGGCACCAGCGCCGGCAGCCGCTCCGCGTTCACCGAACGGGCCGCGCGCTCCAACGCGCTGGCGAGCAGGGCCAGGTCGGTCGGCCCGTTGCCCAGCTCCCGGACCGGGCGCCGGGTCGGCGGATCGCCCATCCGCTCCCACTCCAGCGGGACGACGGTGGGCCGCAGCGTCGCCGTACGCGGGATGCGACCGGTGACCCGGCCCCCCTGGAACGGCGTCACCCGGCCGTCCGGATGCCCCAGCCGGCCCCGGCCGGGGCCGGCTCGTCCGGGGAAGGCGGCAGCACCGGGGCGTCCAGCACGATGCGCAGCCGGGCGCCCCGGGCCAGCTCGGTGTCCTCGGTGCGGTCCGGGCGCGCGGAGGTGGCGACCAGGTGCACCCCGAGCCGCCCGCCGTCCCGGGCCACGGCCTCCAGCGCCCGCACCACCGAACCGGCGGCCGGCCTGCCGGGACTGCCGAGCGACGGGGCGACCAGCGCGTCGAAGTCGTCGGCGAGGACGACGAGACGGGGCAGCGGCGACGGGCCGGGATCCCCGGACCGGGCGGCGGGGCGCAACCGCAGGGTGCCGCTGGCCGGGGAGTCCAGATCGCCCCGCCGCTCGGCGCCGCTCGCCGGACGCTGGCCCACGATGCGCGGCAGGCCCTCCTGCCGGGCGTGCCGCGCGTGCCAGGCGGCGAAGTCCAGGTCGCCGAGCAACTCGGCGCGCCGCTTCAGCTCGCCGCCCAGGGCCTGCGCGAACTCCCGCATCCGGACCGGGTCGCATGCCACGAGGTGGGTGAACACATGCGGCAGCTCCGTACAGGGGAGCAGCCCTTCGCAGCGCTCCCCCCGCTCGCCGCCGGAGCCGTCGACGAGCAGGATGCCGAGCCGGTCGGGCCGGGCGGCGGAGGCCAGCGAGGCCGCGATCGCCCGGAGCAACTCGGTGCGGCCGCTGCCCGGGGGCCCCTCGATCAGCAGATGCGGCCCCTCGTCGGCGAGATCGACGCTGAGGGGCCCCCGGGGGCCCGCCCCGAGCACGAGGACCGGCCGGCCGGTGAGGGCGGCGGGCCGGGGCGCGCCCCCGTCGCCCCGTTCCTCGGAGCCCTGCCCCGGCCCGGAGCGTCGGCCGCCGAGATAGGACGTGCGCTCCGAGTCCCGTGAATCCAGCGGCGGATACGGGGTGCGCCCGGAGTCCCGTGGATCCAGCGGCGGATACGGCGTACCGCCGGAGTCGCGGGCGTCCAGCGGTGGGTACGGGGTGCGGTCAGGGTCGGGGGCGCCCGCGGCCGGGTACGGCGCCCGGCCGGAGTCGCGGTGGGGGGAGGCGGCGGCGGTGCGTTGCGGGCCGACGCGCGGGCCCGTGCTGAGGGTGCGCCCCGAGTTGGGGCTGTCCAGCTCCTGGCGGGGCGCCCGGGCCGCCGCGCCCCGGGGCGTCGAGGCGCCGGGCTGGGCCTCCGCCGTGGACGCCCAGCGGGCCATCAGCGAGGCCGGCGTCGCCCGGGCCAGGCCCAGCTCGTCCAGCAGCCGGGCGGACGGCGGCAGCGCCGCGGTCGTCGGACGGCCGGCCAGTGCGGCCGAGCCCTCCTCACGCAGGGGCGCGAGCGCCCGCCCGAACCGCTCGGCCCAGGCCGCCGACACCGCGTCCACCGCGGCCACCGTCCCGTGCCCCGCGGCCTGCCCGCCCGCCGTGCGCAACAGGCGCAACGCCGTGGCGACGTCCCCGCTGAGCATCGCGACCGCCCCGCACTCCCGGAAGGCGATGGACGCCCGGCACGCGGCCTCGTACGTCGCGGACACCGGGGAGGTGGGGGAGGCGGCCGGGGTCTCGGCCAGGCAGATCAGGTGGATCCCGGCCGCCGCGCCCGCCCCGGCCAGCCGTGCCGTGGTCTCGCGCAGCACCGCCGTGCCGGGGTCGCCGTCCAGGAGGACCACCGTGTGCGGACCCGTGTGGGCGCGGGCTGCCTCGGCCACCGAGGCCCGGTCCAGATGCGGCCAGCCGGGACCGAGAGGGCCCTCGTCGAGGCGGCGCACCAGCTCGGCCGTACGGGCGGCCGCCTGCTCACGGTCGTACGCGAGGAGCAGCCGGCAGTCCTGCCCGTGCGTCGGCCGCAGATGCGGCAGCCACCCCAGCCAGGACCACTCGCGCCGCCGCTCCTCCAGCGGGCGGGCGCGGTCCGTGCTGATGAGGACGATCTCCAGGTCGAACGGGGAGTGCAGCGCGGCGAGCTGCGCCACCGTCGCGCGGGCGAGACCCGCCAGCCGGCCGCGCGGACCGGCGAGCCCCAGCGAACCGGCCTCCCGCAGCCCCACGGTCACCGGCACGGCGGGCACGTCGGCCCGGTCGGTCGTGCCGAGCCGCACCACCAGCGCCTCCGGGTGCTCCGGGTGGCGCTCCCAGAGCCGGGGCCCGGGGCCGAGCGCGGTCATCAGCACGGCCGCCGGATCCGGCCAGGTGCCCTCGGGGGCGGTGGGCAGCGCGGAGAAGGGGGAGCCGGGGGAGACAGGGGAGGCGAGGTGCCCGGCCCCCGACGGGCCGCCGGGCCGATCGTGGGAGCCGCCCGGGAAGTCGTGGGGTTCCGCCGCGGCGCCGTACGCGCCGGGTCCGGGCGCCGATGATCCGTACGTCGTCGGGCCACCCGGGCCGTCGGGGGCGCGGGAGGCGCCGTACGGGTCGCGCCGGACGCCCGCCCCGGTCTCCGGGTCCGCCGCCTGCTCGACCCTCGCGCCGCCCTTGAGCCGCCTCGCCCATGCTCCTATGCCGCGCCGGGGAGCCGGGGCGTCGGCGAACTCCTCGCCACGGGCCGGGGCATCCTGCCCCGGGTACGCGCCCGGCTCGGCCTCGGCGTGCTCGGGCCAGGAGTCCGCTTCGAGGGAGGAGCCCTGGGCTCCGGAGCCGCCGTGGGGCCCTTCGGGCGCCGGTGAACCGGCGGGAGCGGGGGAACCGATGGGACCGGGGAAAGGGGAGGCCGGTGCGCCGTAACCGTGGCCGTGGCCCGGGCCGCCGTGGTCGGGGGTGTGCCCGGAGAGCGGCGCGCCGATGCCGTGGCCCGGGGTGGGAGAGCCCGTCTCGGCGCGGGCCACCCGCAGGTGCCCCTCGCCGTCCGGGGCGGTCGGCAACGTCGCCGGACGGGAGCCCGCCGTGAGGCGGAGGGCGGACTCGCCGAGCCGCAGCAGCGCGCCGGGGGCGAGGCGGACCGGCCGCTCACGCACCTCGACGCCGTCCAGCGAGGTGCCGTTCGTCGAACCGAGGTCGGCGACCGAGACCCGGCCGTCGTCGGAGACCGTCACCGCGCAGTGCAGCCGGGAGACGTCCGGGTCGTCGAGGGGGACGTCCGCGTCCGCGGAGCGGCCGATCCGGATCTGCCCGCCGTGCAGCAGGTGGACGCCGCCCGCGTCAGGGCCCGCCACCACATGGAGCTGGGCCGGAACGGGGTCGTCGGTCGCCTCGTCGTCACCGGGGACCTGGAGCGAGAGGACCGCTCCGTCCACCAGGGGCGGTTCGCCCAGCGCGACGCGGTGGCCGTCGAGCCGCTCCCGTCCGGCGAAGAACACGATCGCTCCGCCGCCCTGGGAGCTCTCGGGCCCCGCCACGGCGGAGGCCAGCTGGGAGGCGACGGCGGCCAGCGCCGTCCCGGCGGGAGCGGTGACGAGCACGTCGCAGGTGCGCGCCGGGGTCTGGCCGCTGCGCGGCGCGAGGACGGTCAGCCGGATCTGCATCGCCGTCAGCGGTCCCTTCTGCGCGGGGGTGCCCGGCAGGGGAAACGCCCTGTGATTCCCCCCACCCGGCACGGACACGTCGTCCGTACAGGTCGTCACGCACCGCGAGACTCCGACCTCGCAGATCCGTGCTGGAGGCATCCTCGCACCTGCCACTGACAACACGCCCGGCGGTCACCTTTAAATGATCTTGAATGGTCGGCTGTGGGCGCAAAAGTGCCTGCTTGCGTCCGGATCCCGCCGCTCGGACGGATTTCCCGGTGGCCGCCCGCCGGGTGCCGGACGGAAATCCGCTCCTGTGCCCGAACGTCTGACCGGCCTGTGATCAGCCGTGCGGCAACCTTCCGCCCGGTCCGCGCGTCTTCCCCCGAAACATGAGCCCCCGGTGCCCCGTTCGGCGGCACTACAGTGGGCCGGAACATTCGGGCGGGCCCAAGGAGCGAACAAGACCCCTGGGGGACCGCAAGCACCACGATCAGCAGGGAGCGCATGACGTGCGGCCCGTAGGCAGCAAGTACCTGCTCGAGGAGCCGCTCGGACGCGGCGCCACGGGCACCGTCTGGCGAGCCCGCCAGCGGGAGACCGCGGGCGCCGAGGCAGCCGTCGCGGGTCAGCCCGGCGAGACCGTGGCCATCAAGGTCCTCAAGGAGGAGCTGGCCAACGACGCCGACGTCGTGATGCGGTTCCTGCGGGAGCGCTCCGTCCTGCTGCGGCTCACGCACCCCAACATCGTGCGCACCCGGGACCTCGTCGTCGAGGGCGATCTCCTCGCCCTGGTGATGGACCTGATCGACGGCCCCGACCTGCACCGCTACCTCCGCGAGAACGGCCCGCTCACCCCGGTCGCCGCTTCCCTGCTCACCGCGCAGATCGCGGACGCGCTGGCCGCCAGCCACGCCGACGGCGTCGTCCACCGCGACCTCAAGCCGGCCAACGTGCTGGTCGACGAGCGCGACGGCCAGATGCACCCGATGCTCACCGACTTCGGCATCGCGCGCCTGGCCGACTCCCCGGGCCTGACCCGGACCCACGAGTTCGTCGGCACACCCGCCTACGTGGCGCCGGAGTCCGCCGAAGGCCGCCCGCAGACCTCCGCCGTCGACATCTACGGCGCGGGCATCCTGCTGTACGAGCTGGTCACCGGCCGCCCGCCGTTCGCCGGGGGCACCGCCCTCGAAGTCCTGCACCGGCACCTCAGCGAGGAGCCCCGCCGCCCCTCCAACGTCCCGGCCCCGCTGTGGACGGTCATAGAGCGCTGCCTGAGCAAGGACCCGGACCGGCGGCCCAGCGCCGAGAACCTGGCCCGCGGTCTGCGTACGGTCGCCGCGGGCGTCGGCGTCCACGCGAACTCCGCCCAGATCGCCGCCGCCGACGGGGTGGGCGCCCTGCTCGCCCCCGACCCGGCGCCCACCGCGGTCCCGGAAACCCCGGGCGCCGCCGACCCCACGCAGGTGCTGCCGAGCAACGCGGGCTCCTACGACCCCGCCGCGCCCACCAGCGTCTTCCAGCAGACCGGCGGCCCGGGCCCCGGCGGCGGCGACGCCGACCCGACGTCCGTCATGCCGCCCGTGCCGCAGCGCCCCGACGGGCCGCCGCAGCCGGACGGGCCGCACCCCTGGCAGTCGCAGCTCCAGGCGGCCCGCGACCGCAACGAGCAGACCCAGGTCCAGTACCTCGACCCGAGCCAGGACCCGCTGCGCCGCCGCCCCCAGCGCCAGCAGCCGCCGCAGCAGCCCCAGCAGCAGCCGCCCCAGCGCCGCCAGCAGCCGCCGCAGCACCAGCAGTACCCGCCACAACACCAGCAGCAGCAACAACACCACCAGCAGCATCAGCCGCAGCGCTACCAGCCGCCGCAGCCGCCCCAGCGGCAGCAGTACGCGCCTCCGCAGCCGCAGCAGCCCCAGCAGCCGGCCCCGCGACCGCCGCGCGAGCCGCGTCCGCCGAGGCAGCGCGGCGCCAACCCGATGCGCATCCCCGGACTCGGCTGTCTCAAGGGCTGCCTGTTCACCGTGGTGCTCCTGATCGTCGCCGGCTGGCTCATTTGGGAGCTGACCCCGCTCCAGGACTGGGTCGCCCAGGGCAAGGGCTACTGGGAGGCGATCGGCGACGCGATCGGCACGGTCACCGACTGGATCTCCAAGGTCGGCGACAGCGCGGGCAGTTCGGGCGGGGCCTGAACCGAAACCGTTGGATGTCGCCCGACGCGTAAGGGCCGGGCGACATCCGATGTGCAACGGTCGAGCGGCCCTCGACGCGTAACGGTCGGGCGGCCCCTGACGCGTAACGGTTCGGTGAAGCCCGACCCGTATCGGTCCGGCGAGGTCCGGCCCGTATCGGGCGGGCGCTGTCCGACCCGTAACCCTGTCCCTTTGTCGACTTCTCCGGGCCTATTTGGCCCGGAGAAGTGAAGGTCGGCGCCATCAAGGGCACGTGACACCCCGAACGCCGCGTAACTTTGTCGACCGGGGGTCCACCGCCAGCCGCTGAGGGAGCAGTCTTGGCACGGAATATCGGCAGCCGGTACACGGCCCACCAGATCCTGGGGCGCGGCAGCGCCGGCACGGTATGGCTCGGCGAAGGGCCCGAGGGCCCGGTCGCCATCAAGCTGCTCCGTGAGGACCTCGCGTCCGACCAGGAGCTCGTGGGCCGCTTCGTGCAGGAGCGCACAGCCCTGCTCGGACTCGTCCACCCGCACGTGGTCGCCGTCCGGGACCTCGTCGTGGACGGCAACGACCTGGCCCTGGTCATGACCCTCGTCCGCGGCACCGACCTGCGCACCCGCCTCGACCGCGAACGCCGCCTCGCCCCCGAGGCCGCCGTCGCGATCATCGCGGACGTCGCCGACGGGCTCGCCGCCGCGCACAAGGCCCACGTGGTGCACCGGGACGTCAAGCCGGAGAACATCCTGCTCGACATGGAGGGCCCGCTCGGCCCCGGCGGCGCGCACCCGGCCCTGCTCACCGACTTCGGCGTCGCCAAGCTGATCGACACCCCGCGCCGCACCAAGGCCACGAAGATCATCGGTACGCCGGACTACCTGGCCCCCGAGATCGTCGAGGGCCTCCCGCCGCGCGCCGCCGTCGACATCTACGCCCTGGCGACCGTGCTCTACGAGCTGCTCGCCGGCTTCACCCCCTTCGGCGGCGGCCACCCCGGCGCGGTCCTGCGCCGCCACGTCACCGAGACCGTCGTCCCGCTCCCCGGCATCCCCGAGGAGCTCTGGCAGCTCCTGGTCCAGTGCCTGGCCAAGGCCCCAGCCTCCCGGCTGCGCGCCTCGGAGCTCGCCGTACGGCTGCGCGACCTGCTGCCCCTGCTGGCGGGGATACCCCCGCTGGAGGTGGACGAGCCGGACCCGGAGGAGAACGACCAGCAGCCCGCCGCCTACGACGAGCAGCAGTACACCCCGGCCGCCGAGGAGCCCCGCCGCCGCGGCGCGGTCCCGCTGGTACCCGGCTCCGCTCCCGACTCCAACCGGGACACCCACACGAGCATGCGCGTCCCCGCCCCGGACGAGCTGGCGGGCGGCCCCCTCGGGACGGCCCGCGCCCCCCGCGCCCCGGGCAGGCCCCGGCCCGGCTCCGCCCGCAACAAGGCGGCGGCCGTCCGCAAGCGCCGCATCACCCTCGGTGTCGCCGCCCTCGCCGTCTGCGCGGCCGTCGTGGTCGGCGGGCTGCTGGTCGACGGCGACGACGGGGGTCAGGCGCCCCAGGACAGCGAGAACTCGGCGCCGGCGACCCCGTAGGAGACGTCGAAAGCCCCCTGGCAGAGCCGCCGGGAACCCTCGCCCCGGTCCGGGAACGGCAACCGGTTTCCGGGCGAGGGCAAGCTTCATCCGCCCAGCCGTTACGCTGGACCCGTGGCAGTCGTCGATATTTCCGAAGAGCTGAAGTCCCTCTCCTCGACCATGGGGTCGATCGAGGCCGTCCTGGACCTGGATGCGCTGAGGGCGGACATCGCCGCGCTCGAGGAGCAGGCTGCGGCGCCGTCCCTGTGGGACGACCCGGAGGCGGCCCAGAAGATCACCAGCAAGCTTTCCCACCTCCAGGCCGAGGTCCGCAAGGCCGAGACCCTGCGCGGCCGCATCGACGACCTCGAAGTCCTCTTCGAGCTCGCCGCCGACGAGGGCGACGCCGACGCCCAGGCGGAGGCCGAGACCGAGCTGGAGTCGGTGAAGAAGGCGCTGGACGAGATGGAGGTCCGCACGCTCCTCTCCGGCGAGTACGACGCGCGCGAGGCCCTGGTGACCATCCGGGCCGAGGCCGGCGGCGTCGACGCAGCCGACTTCGCCGAGAAGCTCCAGCGCATGTACATCCGCTGGGCCGAGCGGCACAACTACAAGACCGAGGTCTACGAGACCGCGTACGCGGAAGAGGCCGGCATCAAGTCGACCACCTTCGCCGTCCAGGTCCCGTACGCCTACGGCACGCTCTCCGTCGAGCAGGGCACTCACCGCCTGGTCCGTATCTCGCCCTTCGACAACCAGGGCCGGCGCCAGACGTCCTTCGCGGGCGTCGAGGTGCTCCCGGTCGTCGAGCAGACCGACCACATCGAGATCGACGAGTCCGAGCTGCGCGTGGACGTGTACCGCTCCTCGGGCCCCGGCGGACAGGGCGTCAACACCACGGACTCCGCGGTCCGTCTGACCCACCTGGCCACCGGCATCGTCGTCTCCTGCCAGAACGAGCGCTCACAGATCCAGAACAAGGCGTCCGCGATGAACGTCCTCCAGGCGAAGCTCCTCGAGCGCCGCCGCCAGGAGGAGCAGGCGAAGATGAACGCGCTCAAGGGCGACGGCGGCAACTCCTGGGGCAACCAGATGCGTTCGTACGTCCTGCACCCGTACCAGATGGTCAAGGACCTGCGTACGGAGTTCGAGATGGGCAACCCCGAAGCGGTCTTCAACGGCGAGATCGACGGCTTCGTCGAAGCGGGCATCCGCTGGCGCAAGCAGAGCGAGAAGTAGCCACGGCGGTACGGAGATCGGGCCCGGACAGGCGACTGTCCGGGCCCTCCTCCGTTGCGGAGGACCTGTGCCCGACGCGTCACAGTCCGGCTTCCGAATAACCGTCAAGAACCCCCATATGGGTGTCTAGCGCACGGAACGGCCTTGACGTAGTCCTTAACTCTGGCCAGGGTGCTAGAGCAGCATGCGTATGTCCGGGACGGGTGTGAACCGGGGGGCTGGCGGGGCGACCACGACACGACGTGGCCGTGCCGAGGCGATTCCCCGCAGGGCCGCGACCCGCATATGGCTGCTCCAATGACGAGATCGGCTACTGGGGGTAGCAACACATGACGAAGAAGACGCGTATGCGCGTCGCGCGGATCGCCGCTGGTGCGGTTATCGCCGCGGGTGCCTCGCTGACCGCGGCCGGTGCGGCGCAGGCGATCGGTATCGGCGTCGACACCGGCGTCGCCGATGTCGAGGTCCAGACGGGCCTGCTGGGCGGGGACGACGGCGGTGCCACCGAGGGCAACGAGAACCCGATCGGCGGCGCCGACGTCGGCGGTGGCGACCAGGGTGGTGCCATCGAGGGTGCCGTTGAGGGTGGCGACCAGGGTGGCGTTGAAGGCGCTGTCGAGGGTGGCGACCAGGGCGGCGTCGAGGGTGCCGTTGAGGGTGGCGACCAGGGTGGCGTCGAGGGTGCCGTTGAGGGTGGCGACCAGGGCGGCGTCGAGGGTGCCGTTGAGGGTGGCGACCAGGGCGGCGTCGAGGGCGCCGTTGAGGGTGGCGACCAGGGCGGCGTTGAAGGCGCTGTCGAGGGTGGCGACCAGGGCGGCTCCAGCAACAACGGTGGCTCGGGCAACAACGGTGGCTCCAGCAACAACGGCGGCTCCAGCAACAACGGCGGCTCCGGTAACAACGGTGGCTCCGGCAACAGCGGTGGCTCCGGCAACAACGGTGGCACCAGCACCTCTGGCACCGGCACCTCCGGTAGCTCCTCCGACGGCGGCTCCTCCGACGGCGGCTCCTCCGACGGCGGCTCCTCCGACGGTGGCTCGACGTCCGGCGGCGGTTCCGCGACCGGCGGCGGGTCCACCACCGGTGGCGACGACGCCGGCTGCACCGTCGACCTCGATGGCGCCGAGTGCACCGACAACACGGACACCGACAGCGTCGGCAACAAGCCGGTCGAGCAGAGCGAGGGCAAGGAAGAGCTCGCCGAGACCGGCGCGGCCGAGACGACCTTCCTGGTCATCGGCGCCGCGACGATGATCGCGGGCGGCATCGGCTTCCGTATCCTGCCCCGCCTGGTCGGCGGCGGTCGCACGGTCGCCTAGTCCCGCAACGGACCGCGGTGGACCGTACCGGCGCGTAGAGGGCGCAGGTGCGGTCCGGTCGCGGCCCCGACGCGACACGGCACGGCATGAAGGAGGGCCCGGAGGGCGTATGACGCCTCCCGGGCCCTTCTGTGCGCCCGAACCCGCTCAGGCGGCCGTACGCCTACGTCTGTCGGCCCCGAAGGGGCTGTGAGGGGCGACCCGGAGGGCCGTGCGGGGCCGGATCAGGCCGCTTGGTGCGCCAGCAGCGCGAGCGCGGTCAGCAGCACCACCATCAGGGCGATCAGCATGGCCGGGCTCATCCCGGCCAGCGGGCCCTGGCCCTGCTCCTCCAGCATCTGCTGCCGCACGGCACGGCAGACGCGGCACCGGCCCTCGCTGACGGGGGACGCGCAGTTCGCGCACACCAGTCGGTCATAGGTCATGCGCATTCCTCCTCCCGCGCGGCGGAGCCGCTTACCTGCTTCTCTCCGCACAACGCTCACGGAAACGCAACCGTTCCCCCCACCACTGTGCCAGCTCGCGACGATTTCGGCGCGGCCCGCCGGACAAGGTCCGGCACGACCCGTTTCGTTCCAGGCGCGGATCCGCCATAAAACGCCCATTGGCGGACGCCGCCTGCACGCGTGAGCCCGGTTCGCGTATGGTCACGCTCACCTACTCCCGGCCGACCGTGGTGCATCCGTGATCCGATTCGACAACGTCTCCAAGACCTACCCGAAGCAGACCCGACCGGCTCTGCGCGATGTCTCGTTGGACATCGAGAAGGGTGAGTTCGTCTTCCTGGTGGGGTCCTCCGGCTCCGGCAAGTCGACCTTCATGCGACTGATCCTGCGCGAGGAGCGCGCCAGCACGGGCATGGTCCATGTGCTCGGCAAGGATCTCGCACGGCTGTCCAACTGGAAGGTGCCGCAGATGCGCCGCCAGCTGGGGACGGTCTTCCAGGACTTCCGCCTGCTGCCCAACAAGACGGTCGCGGAGAACGTGGCCTTCGCGCAGGAGGTCATCGGCAAGCCCCGCGGTGAGATCCGCAAGGCCGTGCCCCAGGTCCTCGACCTCGTCGGCCTCGGCGGCAAGGAGGAGCGGATGCCCGGTGAGCTCTCCGGCGGTGAGCAGCAGCGCGTGGCCATCGCCCGCGCCTTCGTGAACCGCCCCATGCTGCTGATCGCGGACGAGCCGACCGGCAACCTCGACCCGCAGACCTCCGTCGGCATCATGAAGCTGCTGGATCGGATCAACCGGACCGGCACCACCGTGATCATGGCGACCCACGACCAGAACATCGTCGACCAGATGCGCAAGCGCGTCATCGAGCTCGAGCAGGGCCGTCTCGTACGCGACCAGGCACGCGGCGTCTACGGCTACCAGCACTGACCGAGGGGCTCCGGCCCCTCGTGCACTTCGAGCATCGAGTACTGAAAGGACGCCATGCGCGCCCAGTTCGTCCTGTCGGAGATCGGCGTCGGTCTCCGCCGCAACCTCACGATGACCTTCGCGGTCGTGGTCTCCGTCGCCCTCTCGCTCGCCCTGTTCGGCGGTGCGCTGCTGATGCGCGAGCAGGTCAGCACGATGAAGGACTACTGGTACGACAAGGTCAACGTCTCGATCTTCCTCTGCAACAAGAACGACGCCAAGGACATGCCCAAGTGCGCCAAGGGGGCTGTCACCAAGGAGCAGAAGGACCAGATCAAGGTCGACCTGGAGAAGATGGACGCCGTCGAGACGGTCCACTTCGAGACGGTCGACGAGGCGTACAAGCACTACCAGGAGCAGTTCGGCGACTCCCCGATGGCGGGCAACATCACGCCCGACCAGATGCAGGAGTCCTTCCGGGTCAAGCTGGAGGACCCGCAGAAGTACAAGGTCGTCGCGACGGCCTTCGCCGGGCGGGACGGGGTGCAGTCCGTCCAGGACCAGCGGTCCATCCTGGACCAGCTCTTCGAGCTGATGAACGGCATGAACGCCGTCGCGGTCTACGTAATGATCCTGATGCTGGTCATCGCGCTGATCCTGATCGTCAACACCGTGCGCGTCTCCGCGTTCAGCCGGAGACGTGAAACGGGCATCATGCGCCTCGTCGGAGCCTCCGGCTTCTACATCCAGGCCCCCTTCATCATGGAGGCGGCCGTCGCCGGCCTCATCGGCGGCGTACTGGCCTGCGCCATGCTGCTCGGCGGACGGTACTTCCTGATCGACGGCGGCCTCGCGCTCCAGGAGAAGCTGAACCTGATCAACTTCATCGGCTGGGACGCGGTCCTCACCAAGCTCCCGCTGGTGCTCGCGATCGGTCTGCTGATGCCCGCCATCGCCGCTCTGTTCGCGCTGCGCAAGTACCTGAAGGTGTGACATGTGCCCCCTGGGGCGCGCGGGCGAGTGCCCGTGCGCCCCAGGGGGCTTGTCCTAGACTCGGCGCCATGTCGGGTTGTTCGCACCGCTTCCGGCCCCGCGGCCTACGCCGCGGGGCGGCCCTGACATTGGTCTTCGGGTGCGCTCTCGCCACCGCCGCCGCGACCGGTTCGCTGCCGCAGGACCCCGATTCGGGCTCCGGTACGCAGACCCGTGCCGTCTCCTCCACCGTCGCCCCGGTGGACCGCGACGAGATCGAGGACGCCGCCGCCGAGGCCGCGGCGGACGGGAAGTCCGTGAAGGACGCCGCGGAGGAGGTCGTCAGCCGTAGTGGCGATCGCTGGGGCGCGGTCTACGACGAGCGGGAGTACGAGGAGTTCGAGCAGGCGCTGGACGGCTCCTACACCGGTGTCGGGCTCTCCGCCCGTCGCACCGACCGCGGCCAGGTCACCGTGTCCCGCGTGCAGGCCGGCGGTCCCGCCGACCGGGCCGGCATCCGCGCCGGCGACCTGCTGCGCACCCTGGACGGCCGCGCGGTCGGCAAGCGCCCCGTCGCGGAGGTCGTCGCGTTGCTGCGCGGCGACGGTACGGGGGCGGCGGAGGGCAGCCGGGTGGAGCTCGGCCTGGTGCGGGAGGGCAGGGGCTGGACCGAGACCCTCCGGCGGGCCCGGCTGACCACCGAGGCGGTCACCGTGCGGCGGCTGGGGGCCGAGCCGTCGTCGGCGGTCCTGATCAAGGTCGCCGCGTTCACCAAGGGCGCCGGGGCCGAGGTCGGGGAAGCGGTCCGTGAGGCTCCCGACGGGGCCGGGATACTGCTCGACCTGCGCGCCAACTCCGGCGGACTCGTCACCGAGGCCGTCGTCGCCGCCTCCGCCTTCCTGGACGGCGGCCTGGTCGCCACGTACGACGTACGCGGGGAGCAGCAGGCCCTGTACGCCGATCCGGGCGGTGACACGGACCGCCCGCTCGTCGTCCTGGTCGACGGCGGCACGATGAGCGCCGCCGAGCTGTTGACCGGTGCGCTCCAGGACCGGGGCCGCGCGGTCACCGTCGGCTCGCCCACCTTCGGCAAGGGCTCCGTGCAGATGCCCAGCGAGCTTCCGGGCGGTTCGGTGGCCGAGCTGACCGTCGGCCACTACCGCACGCCGACCGGCCGGAACGTCGACGGCAGGGGCATCACACCCGACCTCGTGGTGGGGGAGAGGGCCCAGCAGCGGGCCGAGACGGTATTGAGTGGCCTCGGGGGTGGGTCGTAGTGCGAAAATGACCGCACTATGGCGAAGGAAAAAGACACCGGGCGCAAGATGATCGCGCAGAACAAGAAGGCGCGGCACGACTACACGATCCTCGACACCTACGAGTGCGGCCTCGTCCTCATGGGTACGGAGGTCAAGTCCCTGCGCATGGGACGGGCCTCCCTGGTCGACGGCTTCGTCCAGATCGACGACCACGAGGCCTGGCTCCACAACATCCACGTACCCGAGTACGTCCAGGGCACCTGGACCAACCACACGGCCAAGCGGAAGCGGAAGCTGCTGCTGCACCGGGCCGAGATCGACAAGCTGGAGTCGAAGTCGCAGGAGAGCGGCCACACGATCGTGCCGCTCGCGCTGTACTTCAAGGACGGCCGGGTCAAGGTCGAGATCGCGCTCGCGAAGGGCAAGAAGGAGTACGACAAGCGGCAGACGCTCCGCGAGAAGCAGGACACGCGGGAGACGAACCGCGCCATCTCGGCGGCCCGCCGGCGGCAGCGCAGCGCCTGAGCGGGGCCTGTCCCGGCGGGGCCGGCGGCCGGGCAGGAATACAGTGGCATCGTCCGGCGTTGGTCACGTACGATGGGCCGTGCACCTCAGCGAAGGTGCGCGTTTTGAAAAATCAACATGGGGATGATCGGTTTCGACAGCGGATGTCGAAGCAGGGGAAGCGAGTCGAGGAAGCGGCAATGATCTCGTAAACCATATGTCGCAAACAATAATCGCCAATTCCAAGCGCGATTCCTCCGCCTTCGCCCTCGCTGCCTAATTAGCAGCTAAGCGAAGACTCTGCGGAGTGTCAGCCCGGGGGTGGTCCCGACCCGGATCCTGGCATCAACTAGGGATCTAAACTTCTCGGCCCGGCCACGGGGCCGAGAAGGAAATCAAACAGTGGCTGGGCCTGTCGGAGGCTTGTTCGCGTGACCTCCGGGGCCGAGAAAAGCGCAGCGAACTGCACTCGGAGAAGCCCTGGTTCCGCACCGTTGGACGCGGGTTCGATTCCCGCCATCTCCACCACCCCATGTAAGCCTCCGCCCCGCGAGTTCACTCGCGGGGCGGAGGCTTTTTTCATGCAGGCTTTTTCATGCAGGCTTTTTTTCCTGCCCGGCGACCCGTGCCCGGCGACCCGTGCCCGGCGCCCGTCGTGCCCGCTCTTCGCTCGTCTCGCCCCTCGTCATGCCGTACGGCCCCCTCGCCGCACCGCCGTCCCCGCGCCCGCGGCGACCAGGGCGAGGGCCGCCGCCGACATCGGGGCCGCGTAACCGGTGACCGTGCCCGCGTGCTCGACCAGCCAGCCGCCGGCCGCCGCCCCGGCCGCGATGCCTCCGAGCAGCGCGGTCACCGCGAGCGTCATGCCCTCGTTCAACTGCTCCGGGCGCGTGGACCGCTGGACCAGCGTCATGCCCGTGACCATCGTCGGCGCGGTCGCCGCCCCCGCCACCAGCAGGCAGAGCGCCAGGACCGGCAGGGAGGCGGAGCCGGTGGCGGCCAGCAGCGGCAGGGACATCAGCGCCGTCATCCCGGCCAGGCACAGCAGCAGCCTGAGGCGGACGTTCCGGGCGGGTCGCAGCGCACCGTAGACCAGGCCCGCCACGCACGACCCGGCCGCCTGGAGCGCCAGGATCGCGCCCCCGGCATGCGCGATGGAGACCACCTCCAGCGCCCCGAACACCGCCCCCGTGGCGAGGAAGACCGCCAGCAGCGCGGGCATCCCCGGCGTCCGCAGGGGCGAGGCCACGGTTTTCGTACGGGGGGTGACGGGCGGTTCCGTGGCGCGCTGGGCGGCGAAGACCAGGACGCCGCTCATCAGGAGCACCGCCCCCACGAGGGTGCCCGCCACGGGAAACAGCGCCCCGCAGAGCGTCGCGGCGAGCACCGGGCCCAGCATGAAGCACAGCTCGTCGGCGGCCTGTTCGAAGGAGTTCGCGGTGTGCAGGGCCGCCGGGTCGCCCCGGTGCAGATGCGCCCAGCGGGCCCGCGACATCCCACCCGTGTTCGGGGTCGTCGCCGTCGCGGCGTACGCGGCGAACAGCGTCCAGGCCGGGGCCTCGTAGTGCACGCAGAGAACCAGGGCCAGCGACCCCAGCACGGCGAGCGCGGTGGCGGGCACCGCGATCCGCGCCTGCCCGAAGCGGTCCACGAGCCGGGCGGTGAAGGGCGCGACGACCGCCGTCGCGGCCAGCCCGGTCGCGGTGACGGCCCCGGCCAGGGCGTACGACCCCCGGGACCCGGCGATCATGATGACCGCGCTGACGCTGAACATCCCCATCGGCAGCCGGGCGATCAGGTTGCCCGCCGTGAACGCCCGCGCCCCGGGCGTGGCCAGCAGCCGGAGGTACGGGTTCGACGACCGCCGGCGCCCGGCTCCCCCGGTCCGCCCGGCTCCCCCGGTCCGCCAGTCACCTCCGGTCCTCCCGGGCTCGGAGCGAGGGGCGGCGACCAACTGGCCGCCGGCGACGGCGAGCAGGGGAGTGCACGGCGGTGCGACGGCCCGGTCCGGGCGGCCGACGGGAACGGGCCGGGCAGCGGCGAGCGGGCGGGGGGACGGGCCGGTTCGGGGCATGACCGCCCGGCGGGACGGGACCGGCGGGGGAACGGACTCCGGGTGGGGAACAGTCGCCGGGCGGGGAGCGGACCGCGGGTGGGAAACGGACTTCGGCAGGGGAGTGGACTCCGGCCGGGGAGCGGGCTCCTGGCGGGCGGCGGTGGGCGATATCGGCATACGGACAGGCTGACCGCGGACCGCCGCCCGGGTCCAACACCTTCTCCGCGCCGATTCACCCGTCTGTGTTGTGAATGTTTCCCGCGCGGTAGATTCGCGCTGTGCCTCCCGCCGACATCGACCCCCGTCTCCTGCGCGCGTTCCTCGCCGTCGCCGACGAACTGCACTTCACCCGGGCCGCCGCCCGCCTCTTCGTCGCGCAGCAGGCGCTGAGCCGGGACGTCCGGCGGTTGGAGCGCGAGCTGGGCGCCGAGCTGTTCGTCCGTACGACCCGGCAGGTCGCGCTCACCCCGGACGGGGAACGTCTGCTTCCGTACGCCCGCCGGGTGCTCGACGCGCACGCCGAACTGTCCGGGGCCTTCAGCGGGGCGCCCGCCCGGCCGCTGCTCGTCGACCTGAACAGCGACGGCGCGACCGCCGCCCGGGTGCTGGCGCGCGCCCGCGAACTGCTGCCGGAGTGCGAGCTGATGGCCCGCTTCGAGTCCGGCCTCACCTGGGCCGCCGGCGAGATCCTGGCCGGCCGGCTCGACGCCTCCTTCGGCCGGGCCGCCGGGCTGGCCCCCGCGGTGCGCGCGGGACTTTCCGTGCATCCCGTGCGGTACGAGCCGATGGCCCTGATGCTCCCCGTCTCCCACCCCCTCGCCGACCGGGAGGTCGTCGCCCTGGCCGAGCTGGCCGGAGAGACCGTCTACGCGGGGGCCGGCAACGAGCGGACACGGGAGTGGACGGACCTCGCGACGCTGCTGTTCGCCGAGTGGGGCATCACCATGGCCCCGCCCGTTCCGCTCGCCGTGGGTGTGGCCGAATTTCAGCGGGTCATGTCGAAGGGTGGGCACCCCGTGCTCGCCGTCGTCGACTTCCCGACGCTGCCCGGAACGGTGCTGCGCCCGCTCGTCGAACCGATTCCGCTTTCGCCGCTGGCGCTGGTCTGGCGCAAGGGTCTGAACCACCCCGGCGTGGATGCGCTGCGGAGCGCTGCTGACCAGTTGGCCCTTGCTGAAGGGTGGATGGTCCCGCCCCCCGGATCCTGGCTTCCCGAGGGCGATCGGTCACTGATGCGCAACCATTCCTGATCAACTCCGTTCAGGGGCGGTTGGGCGTCAACGTCGTGCGCTACATTCATCGTCCGGGTGCAGGAAGGTCGGGTTCGTGGACGGGTGGGGGCTCAGTCCAACAGTAAAGAACCAGTCATTTTCGTGCGCCTGATTCTGAGTGGGGGATGGGGCTGCACCTGTGGACGATTGGCGCGAAGGCCGGAGAACCTGGCACACGCACGAGCCCGACGACGCGACGATCCAGCTCGACGGGCTGGGCCGTCAGCTCGCCGAACTGCCCGGCGAACCCTCCCCGCCGGACGGCACCGACGGTCCCGTGTTCGTGGACGAGAGCGGTCGCCGCGGCAAGACCTTCCGCCGCCTCGGCTGGGTCCTGGCCTCGGTCTGCGTCGCCTACGCCGTGACCCTGGTCCTCGCCCTCCTCGGCGGCAACTCCCGTGCCCCCTGGCTGCCCCTGTCCGAGACCGGGGGGAAGGCGGAGGCGGAGCGGGCCGAGGAGGTCCCCGTGCCCGACGACACCGTCGGCGGCCCGTCCGAGGACGCCCCGGAGCCAGGGCCCAGCGCCTCGGGCCCCGCGGCGACCGAGGCGTCCGGCCCGCCCGCCGACGCGACCCCGTCGGCCACCTCCGTACTGGTGCCCGCCAAATCGGCCGGCGCCCCCTCCGCGTCGGTCTCCGCCGACCCGTCCCGTACGACCGGTACGGGCGGCGGCACGGAACCGGACCCCACGGCCTCGACCGCCGAGCCAACGGTCGACCCCTCGCCGCCGCCCCCCGCCCCGGAGCCGTCCGACCCGACGACGACCGCTCCCGCCGAGACTCCCGACCAGCCGGTGCAAGAAGAGAGCGCCCCGTAGATGAACTCCCCCGCCACGCGGGGCAGGAACGGCAGATCGAGGCGTGCGCCACGCGGCCGGAGCCGGTACAGGCTCCCCATGCGCTACCTCCTGCCGACGACGTTTCTCGTCGCCCTGCTCGCGATGCTGATGCTGCGCGGATACGTGCACAACGAGATCCTCGCCGACCACCGGGTCCACGGCGCCGACCGCACCACCCAGGTGCCCGACGACGTCCTCTCCGGAGGTCCCGTCATCGACGCCCGCTCCGGAGACGCGAAGACCCTGCGCGTACCCGACCGCCGGATCGTCCTGACCTTCGACGACGGCCCGGACCCGGTCTGGACGCCGAAGGTGCTCGACAAGCTGAAGGAGTACGACGCCCACGGCGTCTTCTTCGTCACCGGCAACATGGCCGCCCGGTACCCCGGACTGGTCGAGCGGATGGTCGCCGAGGGGCACGAGATCGGGCTGCACACCTTCAACCACCCCGACCTCTCCTACCAGTCCACCGAACGCATCGACTGGGAGCTGTCGCAGAACCAGTTGGCGCTGGCGGGCGCGGCGGGCATCCGCACCTCGCTCTTCCGGCCGCCGTACTCCTCCTTCTCGTACGCCATGGACAACACGTCCTGGCCGGTCACGGAGTACATCGGCAGCCGCGGCTACCTCACCGTCGTCAACGACACCGACAGCGAGGACTGGAAGCGCCCCGGGGTCCGCGCCATCGTCGAGCGGGCCACGCCGAAGGACGGCAAGGGCGCGATCATCCTGATGCACGACTCCGGCGGCGACCGCTCGCAGACCGTGGCCGCGCTCGACACCCTGCTGCCGGACCTGGGGGAGCGGGGCTACACCTTCACCCGGCTCACCACCGCCCTCGACGCCCCCAGCGCGCACACCCCGGTCACCGGGTTCGCGCTGTGGAAGGGCAAGGCGTTCGTCGCCGCCGTCGCCGTGTCCGAGCGGATCACCGGCGTCCTGGTCGTCGGCCTGGCCGTCATCGGCGTCCTCGTCCTCGTCCGCTTCGGGCTGATGCTGCTGCTGTCCTTCCTGCACGCCCGCAAGGTCCGCCGCAGGAACTTCGGCTGGGGTCCGCCCGTCACCCGCCCGGTCACCGTCCTGGTCCCCGCGTACAACGAACGCGCGTGCATCGAGGCGACCGTGCGCTCCCTGGCCGCCAGTGAGCACAGGATCGAGATCATCGTCATCGACGACGGTTCGACGGACGGCACCGCCGACCTCGTCGAGGCGTTGCGGCTGCCCCGCGTACGGGTCGTGCGCCAGCGGAACGCGGGCAAACCCGCCGCCCTCAACAACGGCATCCGGCACGCCCGTTACGACATCGTCGTGATGATGGACGGCGACACCGTCTTTGAACCGTCCACCGTCCGCGAGCTGGTCCAGCCCTTCGGGGACCCCCGGGTCGGAGCCGTCGCGGGCAACGCCAAGGTCGGCAACCGCGACTCCCTCATCGGCGCCTGGCAGCACATCGAGTACGTGATGGGCTTCAACCTGGACCGCCGGATGTACGACGTCCTCGGCTGCATGCCCACCATCCCCGGGGCTGTCGGCGCGTTCCGCCGCGAGGCCCTGGACCGGGTCGGCGGAATGAGCGAGGACACCCTCGCCGAGGACACCGACGTCACCATGGCCCTGCACCGGGACGGCTGGCGCGTGGTCTACGCGGAGAACGCCCGCGCCTGGACCGAGGCCCCGGAGTCCGTGCAGCAGCTGTGGTCGCAGCGCTACCGGTGGAGTTACGGCACCATGCAGGCCATCTGGAAGCACCGTCGCGCGGTCATCGAACGCGGGCCCTCGGGCCGCTTCGGACGGGTCGGGCTGCCGTTCGTCTCCCTCTTCATGGTGCTCGCCCCGCTGCTGGCCCCCCTGATCGACGTGTTCCTGCTGTACGGGCTGGTCTTCGGCCCCACCGGCAAGACCGTCGCCGCGTGGTTCGGCGTCCTGGTCGTCCAGGCGGTCTGCGCCGCCTACGCGTTCCGGCTGGACAAGGAGCGCATGACGCACCTGATCTCGCTGCCGCTCCAGCAGATCCTCTACCGCCAGCTCATGTACGTCGTGCTGCTCCAGTCCTGGATCACCGCGCTCACCGGCGGCCGGCTGCGCTGGCAGAAGCTGCGGCGCACGGGCGCGGTGGAGGCTCCCGGCGGCTCGTCCGGTCGGCGGCCCGCCGAGACCGGGGCCGTCAGCGCCGGCAGCCCGGACCGAAGGCCCTACGGATGACCGCCCCGCCCCTGCCGATGACCGTCCCCCCGGACCACGCGGTCCCGCCGCCGCCCGCCCCCGTGAAACCGGCCCGCGACCGGTACTTCGACCTGCTGCGGGCCCTCGCCCTCTTCCGCGTGGTCCTCTACCACCTGACCGGCTGGGCCTGGCTGCCCGTCGTCTTCCCGTCGATGGGCGTCATGTTCGCCCTCGCCGGGACGCTGATGGCGCGCTCGCTGAAGCGCCCCGCCGCCCAGGTGATCCGGGGCCGCGTCCGCCGGCTCCTGCCGCCGCTGTGGCTGCTCGGCGCGATCGGCGTCACCGGCATGGCCGCCCAGGGCTGGGGCCCGGACGCCGAGGGCCACCCGGGCTGGTGGTGGCAGCACCTCCTGTACTGGGTGCTGCCGCTCAGCGATCCGCCGTACGCGTACGACGTGGCGGGCATCGACGGATTCCTCGGCGCGAGCTGGCCCGAGGAGCTGGCCGGGCCGCTCTGGTACATCCGGGCCTACCTGTGGTTCGTCCTGCTCTCCCCGCTGATCCTGCGCGGCCTGCGCAGGCTGCCCCGGCCGACGCTGCTCGCGCCGCTCGCCCTGGCCGTCGTCATGCGGCTGGAGCTGTTCTCCACCACCGAACGCCTCGACTCCACGATCACCGACTTCTCCACGTTCGGCGCCTGCTGGGCCCTCGGCATGGCCCACCAGGAAGGCGTCCTGAAACGGCTGCCCGCCTACGTCGTGCCGTCGATCGCCCCGCTCCTCGCGGGCGCGGGGCTGTGGTGGGCGAACCACGAGGGCTTCCGCGGCGGCTTCGACCTGGACTCCATCCCGCTCGCCCAGGCCCTGTGGTCCCTCGGCTGCGTCCTGCTCCTGCTGCACCTCAGCCCCACCTGGACCGCGTGGCCGAAGCGACTGCGCCCCTTCGACCGGCCCATCACCTGGCTCAACTCGCGGGCGGTGACCGTCTACCTCTGGCACAACGTCTGCATCCTGACGGCCGCCACGCTCTACGACCGTCTCTGGTCCGTGGACGCCCTCGGCGAGAACGTGCCCTGGCTGCTGGAGAGCTGGGTGCCCGTGCTGCTGATCGCCTGGGCCCTCATCGCGCTCTGCGTCCTCGCCTTCGGCTGGGCCGAGGACGTCGCCGCCAAGCGCCGGCCGCGGCTCTGGCCGGACGGCAGGCGGTAGCGGACACCGCATCTCACCGGGCCGGGAGGGGGCCGGTGAGAGCAAGGTTGCCCACCGGTCACCTCACGGCACCACGCCGAAACGCGGGCTCCCTAGCGTCGGGACGACACCCCGAAGCGACGGGGACACCACCCCGACCCCCCTGTGGAGGCGCGTGATGGCAGGCCGTTGGATCGAGACCTGGGAGCCGGAGGACGAGACGTTCTGGCGGGAGAAGGGCGAACGCGTCGCCCGCCGCAACCTGTGGCTCTCCGTGCTCTCCGAGCACATCGGATTCTCCATCTGGACCCTCTGGTCGGTGATGGTCCTGTTCATGGGACCGGAGTACGGCATCGACCCGGCCGGGAAGTTCTTCCTCATCTCGACCGCCACCCTCGTCGGCGCCCTGGTGCGGGTGCCGTACACCTTCGCGGTCGCCCGGTTCGGCGGCCGCAACTGGACGGTCTTCAGCGCGGTGAGCCTGCTCGTCCCGACCCTGGCCGCGTTCTGGGTGATGGAGCCCGGCACCTCGTACGCCACCTTCGTCGCGGTCGCGGCGCTCACCGGGATCGGCGGCGGCAACTTCGCCTCGTCGATGACCAACATCAACGCCTTCTTCCCGCTGCGCGAGAAGGGCTGGGCACTCGGCCTGAACGCGGGCGGCGGCAACATCGGCGTCCCCGTCGTCCAGCTCGTCGGCCTGCTCGTCATCGGCACGCTGGGGGCCTCGCACCCCCGGATCGTCCTCGGCGTGTACCTCCCGCTGATCGTCCTGGCCGCCGTCTGCGCCGCCCTGTACATGGACAACCTCCGGCCCGTGAGGAACGACACCGGGGCCGCGCTGGAAGCCGTCCGCGACCCGCACACCTGGATCATGGCGGTCCTCTACATCGGCACCTTCGGCTCGTTCATCGGCTACAGCTTCGCCTTCGGCCTGGTGCTCCAGACCCAGTTCGGCCGGACCCCGCTCCAGGCCGCCTCGCTCACCTTCATCGGCCCGCTGCTGGGCTCCCTGATCCGGCCCGTCGGAGGCCGGCTCGCCGACCGGTACGGCGGCGCGCGCATCACCCTGGCCACCTTCGCCGCGATGGCCGCCGCCACCGGCGTCGTCATCCAGGCCTCGGGGAACGCCTCGCTGCCCGTCTTCCTCACCGGCTTCACCGCCCTGTTCGTCCTGACGGGCCTCGGCAACGGATCGACGTACAAGATGATCCCCGGCATCTTCCACGCCAAGGCCCTCGCCAGAGGGCTCGACGCGGAGGCCGCCGCCGCCCACGGACGACGGCTGTCCGGCGCGGCCATGGGCCTCATCGGGGCCGTCGGCGCGCTCGGCGGCCTGGCCATCAACCTCGCGTTCCGCCAGTCCTTCCAGGCCTCCGGCGCCGGAACCGCGGCCTTCTGGTCCTTCCTCGCCTTCTACGGGGTGTGCTTCACCCTCACCTGGGCGGTATACCTTCGCCGCCCGGCGCCCGTGCCCACCCGGGGCCGGCTCGGCTACGCGAAGGTGTAGGCCCTGCCCCCTGGAGCGAGCACGGGACGGCATGACGACATCCTGACGTCGTACGACGTAACGGCCGGGAAATACGGGGGAACCGAGCCTGTCACGCATCGTTGACAGTCTCGGACCTTCGCACCTCGCGTACCAGCGGAACCACGGGAGCCGGGAACACGCCATGCAGGACGACGACACAAGCCACGGCCCCCTCGCGGGCTTCACCGTCGGGGTGACCGCCGCCCGCCGCGCCGAGGAGCTCGCCACCCTCCTCAAACGCCGCGGGGCCGCCGTCCTGCACGCCCCCGCCCTGCGGATCGTGCAGCTCGCCGACGACAGCGAACTCCTCGCCGCCACCAATCAGTTGATCGGCCACGCGCCCGACGTGGCGGTCGCCACCACCGCCATCGGTTTCCGCGGCTGGATCGAGGCGGCCGACGGCTGGGGCGTCGGCGACGCCCTGCTGAAGACGTTGAGCGGGGTCGAACTCCTCGCCCGGGGCCCCAAGGTCAAGGGCGCCATCCGGGCCGCCGGGCTGACCGAGGCCTGGTCGCCCGGGTCCGAATCGATGGCCGAGGTCCTCGACCGGCTCCTCGCCGAAGGCGTCGCCGGCCGCCGGATCGCCCTCCAGCTGCACGGCGAACCGCTGCCCGGCTTCGTCGAGTCCCTCAACGCGGCGGGCGCCGACGTCGTCGTCGTCCCCGTCTACCGCTGGATGCCCCCGCAGGACCTCGCCCCGCTCGACCGGATGCTCGACGTCACGGCCGCCCGGGGCCTGGACGCGATCACCTTCACCAGCGCCCCCGCCGCCGCCTCGTTCCTGGACCGCGCCGAGACCCGCGGAGTGCTCCCGGAGGTCCTCGGCGCCCTGCGCGACGACGTGCTGGTCGCCTGCGTCGGACCGGTCACCGCGCTCCCGCTCCAGGCCCGGGGCATCGACACCCTCCAGCCGGAACGCTTCCGGCTCGGCCCCCTCGTCCAGCTGATGTGCGCCCGGCTCCCGCTCGCCGCCCGCACCCTGCCCGTGGCCGGCCACCGGGTCGAGATCCGGGGCCACGCCGTCCTGGTCGACGACGAGCTGCGCGCGGTGCCGCCCGCGGGCATGGCCCTCCTGCACGCGCTGGCCCGCCGCCCCGGCTGGGTGGTGGCCCGCGCCGACCTGCTGCGGGTCCTGCCGGGCAGCGGCAGCGACGAGCACGCGGTGGAGACCGCGATGGCCCGGCTGCGCACGGCGCTGGGCGTGCCCCGGCTGATCCAGACGGTCGTCAAGCGCGGCTACCGGCTGGCGCTGGACCCGGCGGCGGACACGAAGTACGACCGCTGAGACGCCCGCTGCCGAGGGCCTGGAGCGGAGCCGTACGTCCACCGGGGGCCCGGAGCGTCACCGACGGCGGGGCAGCGCCTAGCGTGACCGGATGACCGATCACCTCCACCGGATCGCCCCGGACGTGGCCTTCCGCCCCGTCGCGATCACCGACGCGCCCGCGTTCGCCGCTGCCCTCACCCGCAACCGCGCGTACATGCGCCGCTGGGAACCCGTCCGCCCCGAGGCCTTCTACACCGTCGAGGGCCAGACCGCCCGGCTCACCGCCCTGCTCGCCGACCGGGACGCCGGGCGGTCCATGGCCTGGGCGCTCGCGGACGACGACGGCCGGGTGATCGGCGGCTTCACGCTCTCCGGCGTCGAGCGGGGCCCTTACCGCAACGCCCGCCTCGGCTACTGGGTCGACGCGGACCACGCCGGACGCGGTCTCGCCACCGCCGCCGTCGGCGCGGTCTGCGACGCCGCCCGCGACCGGCTGGGCCTGCACCGCGTCGAGGCGGCGACCGTCACCGACAACGCCCCTTCCCAACGGGTGCTCGCCAAAGCCGGGTTCGAGCGGATCGGCACCGCGCCGGGCTATCTGCACATCAACGGCCGCTGGCGCGACCACCACCTGTTCCAGCGGCTTCTGCACGACGACCCGCCGGCGGGATGAGCGCCGCCGAGGGAGCCTCGCGCGCATGCACATGGCCGTCCAGCGGATAGTCGGGCGGCAGCGCCGGGATCACCCGCGCCAGCGCGTAACCGCACTTCTCCGCCACCCTGCACGAGGCCCCGTTGTCCACCTGGTGAAGCAACTCCAGCCTGGTCAGCCCCCGTTCGGCGAACTCCGGGAACGCCCAGTCGGTCAGCGCAGTCAGGGCCCGTGACGCCACGCCCCGGCCGCGCGCCGCCGCCGTCGTCCAGTAACCCACCTCCGCGCGGCCGTTGCCCGGATCCGGCCGCTTCAGCACGATGTTGCCGAGCGGTTCGCCGTGACGGAAGCCGTGCCCGCCGCCCTGCCGGATGCCGGGCACGGCTTCCGTCACGGCTTCCGTCACGGCGAAGGCGAAGCGGGTGCCCGTCGCCCACCCCCTGCGCTGCGCCTCCAGCCAGGCCGCCGCCCCGTCCGCCCCGGAGACCTGGGTGGCCAGCCACCGCCGCATCGCCGGATCCTCGTACGCCGCCAGCAGCGCGGGCAGGTCCTCCTCGCGCCACCGGCGCAGCCGCAGCCCGCCGGGGCCGAGCACGGCGCTCCCTTCCCGGTGGTCCATGGGTGTCTCCCCGTCGTGATCCATGACCGCCACGGTACGGGGGCGGGTCCCGCACCGGCACGGCGTCGGGGGTTCCGGCCGGGCCCGGACCGGGGCACTCTGGGGGGTGGCCGTTCGACCGGTGACCCAAGGCGGTGACAGGAGCATGGCAGCGGGCAGGGGTGCGCGGATGTGGCGGTTCGACACGGGCCGGATCTGCCTCGACCTGGTGGCCACGGAGCCGGCGGGCGGGGCGCCCGGGGGCTGCGAACAGCTCGACGGGCCCGCGCGTCTTGCCCGGTGGCTGGCCGACGCCCGGCTCGTCCCGCCGGGCACCGTACTGACGGCGTTGGACGACACCTGGGTGGCCCGCTTCCACGAGCTGCGCTCCGCCGTCAGCCGCCTGGTGGCAGCCCAGCTCGGCGGTCCCGAGGCCGACGGGGCGCTGGAGCGGGTCAACTCCCTGGCCTCCGGAGCGCCTCCGGGGCCCCGGGCGGTGCGCGGTGCGGACGGCGGCCTGGTGCGGGCCCTGAGCACGGCGCCCGACTGCGCGGGGCTCCTCGCCGTCGTCGCCCGGGACGCCGTGGACCTGCTCACCGACCCGGCCGCGCGGGCGGCCCTGCGCCGCTGCCAGGGTGAGGACTGCCACCGGCTCTACCTGGACACCTCGCGGGGCGGACGGCGCCGCTGGTGCTCCGGCGAGGTGTGCGGCAACCGCGAACGGGTCGCCCGCCACCGGCGCAGGACCATGGAGGCGGCCGCCGGGCGCGCTCCGGCGAAGGAAATTCCGCCCGGCGTCGAGTGAACCGGGCCCCCGCCCGACGCGACGCGCGATCGTCCCCGGTCGACAGGTGCGCTCGGGGCCCCCTTCGCTATAGGGTTGACGGCTGCCCAGTGCACGTCAGAAGGGGGCCTCGGTGGCCGCGCAGGATGCCGCTGTCGAATCGCTGCGGGACCGGGAAATCGGTGTCGAGCAGAAGCATCTCGACCGTGTTTATCACCGCCTCGAAGAGAAGATCCACGAGGCGGAATTTCTTATGAACGACGCCGTCAAGCGCGGCCAGGTCGGTACCCCCGGCGCGCTCGCGGAGCGGGACGCCCAGGTGTTCCGGGCCGGGATCCACCTCAACCGGCTGAACAGCGAGTTCGAGGACTTCCTCTTCGGGAGGATCGACCTGCTGCTCGGCAAGGACGGGGAGCGCGGCCCGGACGGCGCGTTCACCTCCGTCGAGCCGGCCGACGACACCGTACGGGAGGACGCCACAGCCGATATCGCGGAGACGCTCCACATCGGCCGGATCGGGGTCCTGGACTCCGACTACGCGCCGCTGGTGATCGACTGGCGCGCCCCGGCCGCCGCGCCGTTCTACCGCTCCACCCCGAAGGAGCCGGGCCGCGTCGTACGCCGCCGGGTCATCCGCTCCAAGGGCCGCAAGGTCCTCGGGGTCGAGGACGACCTGATGCGCCCGGAGCTGACGGCGTTCCTGGACGGCGAGAAGCTGCCGGTGATCGGGGACGGCGCGCTGATGGCGGCGCTCGGCCAGGCCCGCAGCCACACCATGCGGGACATCGTCTCCTCCATCCAGGCCGAACAGGACCTGGTCATCCGGGCCCCCGCCGCCTCCGTCACCGAGGTCACCGGCGGCCCCGGCACCGGCAAGACCGCGGTCGCCCTGCACCGGGCGGCGTATCTGCTCTACCAGGACCGGCGGCGGTACGCGGGCGGCATCCTGATCGTCTCGCCCACCCCGCTCCTCGTCGCGTACACCGAAGGGGTGCTGCCCTCGCTCGGCGAGGAGGGCCAGGTCGCGATCCGCGCGGTCGGCTCGCTGTCCGACGACGCGGCGGGCCTCCAGGGCGCGACGACGTACGACGAACCGGCGGTGGCCCGGATCAAGGGCTCCTCCCGGATGCTCCACGTGCTGCGCAAGGCCGCCCGGGGAGCGCTGGAACAGGGCCGGCCGCCGGCCCCGCGGGAGGAGGCGGGTCAGCTCTCCTTCGGCGAGGAGCCCGAGCAGAGCGGCGCGGCGACGACCCCGGGCCGGCTGCGCGTCGTCGCCTTCGGGGCCCGGGTCGAGCTGGAGGCCGACGAGCTCCAGCGCATCCGGCACAACGCCCTGGGCGGCACCGCCCCGGTCAATCTGCTGCGCCCGCGCGCCCGCAAGCTGCTGCTGGACGCCCTGTGGAGCAAGTCCTCCGGACGCGGCCGGTACACCGACCCGCAGCTGGTGGCGGAGCTGCGCTCGTCGTTCGACGAGGACGTCTCCACCGAGACCCCGTTCCTGGAGTTCCTCGACGCCTGGTGGCCCGAACTGACGCCGCGCCGGGTGCTGGCCGCGATGGCCGACGAGCGACGCCTCGGCCGCTGGTCCCGGCGCATCCTCAACCAGGGCGAGGTGCGCCGCCTGGCCCGGTCGCTGAAGCGCCTCGACGCGGACGGCGGCGGTCCGCTCTCCGTCCACGACGTGGCGCTCCTGGACGAGCTCCAGGCGCTGCTCGGCACCCCGAACCGGCCCCGCCGCAAGCGCGAGGCGGACCCTCTGGACCAGCTCACCGGTCTGGAGGAGCTGATGCCGCAGCGCGAGGAGACCCAGTGGGAGCGGGCCGAGCGGCTCGCGGCGGAGCGCACCGAGTACGCGCACGTCATCGTCGACGAGGCGCAGGACCTCACGCCGATGCAGTGGCGCATGGTCGGCCGCCGGGGCCGCCACGCCACCTGGACGATCGTCGGCGACCCGGCCCAGTCCTCCTGGTCCGACCCGGACGAGGCGGGCGCCGCCCGCGACGAGGCGCTCGGCTCCCGGCCGCGCCGCCGCTTCACCCTCACCGTCAACTACCGCAACCCGGCGGAGATCGCGGAGCTTGCCGCGAAGGTGCTGGCGCTGGCGATGCCCGGCATGGAGTCCCCGGCGGCGGTCCGCTCGACCGGGGTGGTGCCCCGCTTCGAGCCGGTACGCGAAGGGGACCTGGCCGGCACGGTCCGCGAGGAGGCCGCGCGGCTGCTCGCGGAGGTGGACGGCACGGTCGGCGTGGTCGTCGCGATGAACCGGCGCGCCCAGGCCCGCGAGTGGCTCGCGGAGCTGGGGGAGCGGGTGGTGGCGCTGGGCAGCCTGGAGGCCAAGGGACTGGAGTACGACGCCACGGTGGTCGTCTCGCCCGCGGAGATCGCGGACGAGTCCCCGGCCGGTCTGCGGGTGCTGTACGTGGCGCTGACCCGGGCGACCCAGCAGCTCACGGTGGTCTCGGGGGAGCGGGACATGCCGGACGAGGACGGGGTGCCGGACCTGTTGAGGGACTGACGCCGAAGGAGCTCGGCGAGTCAACCCGGCGCGCGGGAATCACTTCTCGGGGGTCTTTGTTACCTTGGTAGTGGCACCGGCTCGATCCAAGCCCCCGGGCCCAACCTTCGTCGCTTCGAGCGACCACTTGCCGCGAGGCGAGCATGGCGGGTCGGTGCCACCCAAGCGAAGAAGACAGACCCGCGTCACCTGCTGGTGGCGCGGGTCTGTTCTTGTTTTCCCGTGCTCCGCTCCCGCTTCCCGGCGGGCTCTTTCCCTCTTTCCCGGGGCCCGTTTCCCGGGCTCCGTTCCCTGTTCCACGGGCCGTCCGGCCGGTTGGGGTGCCGTTGGGGGTTCCGCCGAACGGGTAGTTTCTCGTATGGTGGAAACTACTTTCCGAAAGACGGCAGTCATTACCGGCTACCCGCCGGTAGGTGCGACGATCGGGGAGCGTGTCCGGAACGCGGGTTCCGGATGTGCGGCAATGAAGCTAAGGAAAGCGAAGGACTCGGCCATGGCAACGGCGCCCAGCGTCTCGTACTCGATGACGGTCAGGCTGGAGGTGCCCGCGAGCGGCACCGCGGTCTCCCAGCTCACCACGGCCGTGGAGTCCTCCGGGGGCTCGGTCACCGGCCTCGACGTGACCGCCTCAGGTCACGAGATGCTGCGGATCGACGTCACCATCGCCGCCAGCTCGACCTCGCACGCGGACGAGATCGTCGAAGGTCTGCGCGACATCGTGGGTGTCACGCTGGGCAAGGTCTCCGACCGTACGTTCCTGATGCACCTCGGCGGCAAGATCGAGATGGCGTCCAAGCACCCCATCCGCAACCGTGACGACCTGTCGATGATCTACACCCCCGGCGTCGCCCGGGTCTGCATGGCCATCGCCGAGAACCCCGAGGACGCGCGCCGCCTCACCATCAAGCGCAACTCCGTCGCAGTTGTGACGGACGGCTCCGCGGTGCTCGGCCTCGGCAACATCGGGCCGATGGCCGCGCTGCCCGTCATGGAGGGCAAGGCGGCCCTCTTCAAGCGCTTCGCCGGCATCGACGCCTGGCCGATCTGCCTGGACACCCAGGACACCGACGAGATCGTCGCCATCGTCAAGGCGATCGCCCCCGGCTTCGCGGGCATCAACCTGGAGGACATCTCCGCGCCGCGCTGCTTCGAGATCGAGGCCCGGCTGCGCGAGGCCCTCGACATCCCCGTCTTCCACGACGACCAGCACGGCACCGCGATCGTCGTGCTGGCCGCACTCACCAACGCCCTGCGCGTGGTGGGCAAGAACATCGGGGACGTACGGGTCGTCATGTCCGGCGCGGGAGCGGCCGGCACGGCCATCCTGAAGCTGCTCATCGCCGCCGGCGTCAAGCACGCCGTCGTCGCCGACATCCACGGTGTGGTGCACGCCGGACGCGAGGACCTGGTCGCGGCCGACCCCGACTCCCCGCTGCGCTGGATCGCCGACAACACCAACCCGGAGGGGGCCACCGGCACCCTCAAGGAGGCCGTGGCCGGTGCCGACGTCTTCATCGGCGTCTCCGCCCCGAACGTGCTGAACGGCGACGACGTCGCCGCGATGGCGGACGGCGCGATCGTGTTCGCGCTCGCGAACCCGGACCCCGAGGTCGACCCGGCGGTCGCCCGTCGGACGGCGGCGGTCGTCGCCACCGGCCGTTCGGACTTCCCCAACCAGATCAACAACGTGCTGGTCTTCCCGGGTGTCTTCCGCGGCCTGCTGGACGCTCAGTCCCGCACCGTCAACACGGAGATGATGCTCGCCGCGGCCGGCGCGCTGGCCGACGTGGTCGCCGAGGACGAGATCAACGCGAACTACATCATCCCCTCGGTCTTCAACGACAAGGTGGCGGGCGCGGTCGCCGGAGCCGTCCGGGCCGCCGCGAAGGCCGCCGCGGGCACCGGAACAGCTCCCTCCGCATCCGTCTGACCCCACTGTTTCAGGAGCCCCTCACGGGGCACTCGCAAGACACCCCGGGCCGCACCCGCCCGCGCCGTACGGCGCGTCGCGGGTCGCGGCGCCCCAAACGCCCCTTTAGGGTGGGCGGGCAGTGGGCCCTGCGGGGCCCGGCATCCGCTGCGGTCCGCTCGGCCAAGTCGACGGAGCGTCACCACGAGCGAACCGTGGCGCTTTTCATTGACCCCGAAGGGTTCCGGATTGGCTTTCCCGCCGCTGGTGGGGGCAGGATGCGTAATCGGGCGAGAGGGTCTGACATCAGACCCGGGTCCGGGGACTGTCAGAGGGCCCTGGCAGCATCGGCTTCGATCTCACGCCTCACAGGCAAGAAGAACACGGGAGTAACAACATGAACCGCAGTGAGCTGGTGGCCGCCCTGGCCGACCGCGCCGAGGTGACTCGCAAGGACGCCGACGCCGTGCTGGCCGCGCTCGCCGAGACCGTCGGTGAGATCGTCGCCAAGGGCGACGAGAAGGTCACCATCCCCGGCTTCCTGACCTTCGAGCGCACCCACCGTGCCGCTCGCACCGCTCGCAACCCGCAGACCGGCGACCCGATCAACATCCCCGCCGGCTACAGCGTGAAGGTCTCCGCGGGCTCGAAGCTCAAGGAAGCCGCCAAGGGCAAGTAACCCTCAACGGCGCAACAGAGGGCGGCCACTCCCGACCAGGAGTGGCCGCCCTCGCGCATGCCGGAGGCACATGCGCCCCGCAGGAGCCCCCGCACCGTGCCCGGGGCATACGGGGGCCGTAGCGGGCACGCGGAGGGCTCAGGGGTGCATCCGCGCCCCCTTGAGGACCTTGTCCACGGCGTTGCGCGGCCCGTACACGGCGAGGCCCACCAGATCCAGGGCGTCCCGCCCCACCGCCCGTACGGCCGCCCGGTTGTCCCGGTCGTTCCCCGTGCCGAAGAGGTCCGCGGTGAACACGGCCGTCGCCAGCGACCGGGACAGCGCCCTGGCGTGCGCGGCGGTCACCGTCTCCTTCGCCCCCTCGAAGACCAGCACGGGCTGCCGGAGCATCGGCAGATACGCGGTGGAGTCGGCGTCCTCGTAGGGTTCGCCGATCACCTCGGGCACCGTCGTCCCCAGGCCGCTGACCAGAAAGGCGGTCACGTTCAGGCGCTGCCAGGACTCCAGGTCGTCACGGAGCAGCACCGCGACCTTCGTGTCGAAGCGGACGGGGACGCTCCCGGCCACCGTGGTCCCGCTCTCGGTCCCGCCCTGGGTTTCGGTCTCGTGCGTGTTTCTCATGGTTCGAGACTGGCCGGTGGACCCGGGCGCGGTCTTGTACGTTCTTGCCGTGGCGCCACGGCAGGAGATGAGGGACGTCGCGGCCTGGCGCCCGGCGGTCGCCGGCGTCGTGGAGGTCTTCCACGCCCGCTTCACCGAGCACGCCTACCCCATGCACGTCCACGACGCCTGGACGCTCCTGATCGTCGACGACGGCGCCGTCCGCTACGACCTGGACCGCCACGAGCGCTCCACCCCGGACGGCACGGTGAGCCTGCTGCCGCCCGGCGTCCCGCACAACGGCTCCCCCGCGACCAGCGACGGCTTCCGCAAACGGGTGCTCTACCTGGACATGACGCACCTCGACGCGAGCCTCGTCGGACCCGCCGTGGACGCCCCCGACCTCGCCGACCCGCTGCTGCGCACCCGCGTCGGCCGGCTGCACACCGCCCTCGCGGATCCGGGCGACGCCTTCGAGGCCGAGAGCCGCCTGGCGTTCATCGGGGAGCGGCTGCGGGGACACCTGCGCCCCGGGGGCCTCCCGACGGGCCCGCCGCCCGGCCGGGGCGTCGCACAGGATCTGCGCGAGCTCCTCGACGAGCGGCTGCGCGAGGGCGTCACCCTGGACGGGGCCGCCCGGCTGCTGCACGCGCACCCCACCCATCTCGTACGGGCCTTCAGCGCGGCGTACGCCATCGCGCCGCACCAGTACGTGACGTCCCGCCGCGTCGACCGGGCCCGCCGTCTGCTGCTCGACGGGATGCCGCCCGGCGAGGCGGCCGCCGCCGTCGGCTTCCACGACCAGTCCCACCTCACCCGCCACTTCAAGCGGATCGCGGGCACCACCCCGGGGCGCTATGCCCGCCATGCCCGCTCACGCGGCCTTCAGGGGCCCCTCTGACGCCCGACAGCCCGCCGCCCCGGCTCCGAGTCCGGAACCGGGGCGGCGGGCCGCTCACGCGGGAACCGCGCGGTGCGCAGTGCTGTGTGCGGCAGCACTGTGGGGCCTTCAAGGGCGCGCGGGGGGATCAGACGAGCGAACCGCCCGGCAGTTCGACCTTCGCGCCGAGCTTCTCCAGCTTGTCCATGAAGTTCTCGTAACCGCGGTTGATCAGGTCGATGCCGTGCACCCGGGAGGTGCCCTGCGCCGCCAGTGCCGCGATCAGGTACGAGAAGCCGCCCCGGAGGTCCGGGATGACCAGGTCGGCGCCCTGGAGCTTGGTCGGTCCGGAGACGACCGCCGAGTGCAGGAAGTTGCGCTGGCCGAAACGGCAGTCCGAGCCGCCGAGGCATTCGCGGTACAGCTGGATGTGCGCGCCCATCTGGTTGAGCGCGGAGGTGAAGCCGAGCCGCGACTCGTACACCGTCTCGTGGACGATCGACAGGCCCGCGGCCTGTGTCAGCGCGACCACCAGGGGCTGCTGCCAGTCCGTCTGGAAGCCGGGGTGCACGTCCGTCTCCAGCGCGATGGCGTTCAGCGCGCCGCCCGGGTGCCAGAAGCGGATGCCCTCGTCGTCGATCTCGAAGGCCCCGCCGACCCGGCGGAAGGTGTTCAGGAAGGTCATCATCGAGCGCTGCTGGGCGCCGCGCACATAGATGTTGCCCTCGGTCGCCAGCGCCGCCGACGCCCAGGAAGCCGCCTCCAGGCGGTCCGGGATCGCCCGGTGGGTGTAACCGTCGAGCTTGTCGACACCGGTGATCCGGATGGTCCGGTCGGTGTCCACGGAGATGATCGCGCCCATCTTCTGCAGTACGCAGATGAGGTCCTCGATCTCCGGCTCGACGGCCGCGTTGGACAGCTCGGTGACGCCCTCGGCGAGGACGGCGGTGAGCAGCACCTGCTCGGTGGAGCCCACCGAGGGGTACGGCAGCCGGATCTTGGTGCCGCGCAGCCGTTGCGGGGCCTCCAGGTACTGGCCGTCCGCCCGCTTCTCGATGGTCGCGCCGAACTGGCGCAGCACCTCGAAGTGGAAGTCGATCGGCCGACCGCCGATGTCGCAGCCGCCCAGGCCCGGGATGAAGGCGTGGCCGAGGCGGTGCAGCAGCGGGCCGCAGAACAGGATCGGGATGCGCGACGACCCCGCGTGGGCATCGATGTCGGCGACGTTCGCCGACTCGACGTGCGAGGGGTCGAGGATCAGTTCGCCCGGCTCGTCGCCGGGGCGGACGGTGACGCCGTGGAGCTGGAGGAGCCCCCGGACCACCCGTACGTCACGGATGTCGGGAACGTTGCGGAGGCGGCTGGGCCCGCTGCCGAGCAGCGCGGCGACCATGGCCTTCGGCACCAGGTTCTTGGCGCCTCGGACGCGGATCTCGCCCTCCAGCGGGGTTCCGCCGTGGACAAGCAGGACATCGTCTGTGCCGGTCATGTATCTCGCGTTCCGGAGTGGTCGGGCAGGGGGCCAACGAAAAGGGTAATGGCCTCCTACCCCCCTTCCGTAAGACGAAGGGGGGTGTACGAACGTCATGAATCCGCCACAACACCCTCCGCGCATCCGATCTTGCGGAGCGTTACCGTCCGGATGGCCCACCGCGCCTCCGCCCGACGGTGCGCTCCCCGTGCCTCCGTGCGCCCTGAGCTGCGCTCGCTCTCCTGAGGGCGGCATCACGGTCACTCACCCCCCGTGGAGGGTGAAGATGCGGGATCATTCCTGCCATGACGGAGGTGTCCTCGCTCACAGGGCGGCTGCTCGTGGCCGCACCCGCCCTCACGGACCCGAATTTCGACCGGGCGGTGGTGCTGCTCCTCGACCACGACGAGGAGGGCTCCCTCGGCGTGGTCCTCAACCGCCCGACCCCGGTCGGCGTCGGCGACATCCTCGCGTCCTGGGCGAGCCTGACCGGCGAGCCGGACGTCGTCTTCCAGGGCGGCCCGGTCTCGCTCGACTCCGCGCTCGGCGTGGCGGTGATCCCCGGCGACGAGGGCCCGCTCGGCTGGCGGCGGGTGCACGGGGCCATCGGTCTGGTCGATCTGGAGACCCCGCCGGAGCTGCTCGGCCCCGCCCTCGGTTCGCTGCGGATCTTCGCCGGGTACGCGGGCTGGGGGCCCGGTCAACTGGAGGGCGAGCTGCACGAGGGCGCGTGGTACGTGGTCGAGTCGGAGCCCGGCGACGTCTCCTCCCCGCGCCCCGAACGGCTCTGGCGCGCGGTGCTCCGCCGTCAGCGCAGCGAGCTCGCGATGATCGCCACGTATCCGGACGACCCTTCGCTCAACTGAGCGACGAACCGTCGCTCGGCCCAGGAGCCGTCCCGTCGTTCACCTGAGGGACGAACCTCCGCTCGACCCGGGGTGACCCTTCCCTCAACCGGAGGCCCCCTCTTTCAGTACCCTTGGCGGTTATGAGCACTCTTGAGCCCGATCGCGGGGCAGGTACGGGGACCCTCGTCGAGCCGACGCCGCAGGTGTCGAGGGGTGACGGCGACCACGAGCGCTACGCCCACTACGTCCAGAAGGACAAGATCATGGCGAGTGCCCTGGAGGGCACTCCCGTGGTCGCGCTGTGCGGGAAGGTCTGGGTGCCGGGGCGCGACCCCAAGAAGTACCCGGTCTGTCCCATGTGCAAGGAGATCTACGAGTCCATGGGCGCCGGCGGCGACAAGGACAAGGGCAAGGGCGGCGGCAAGGACAAGAAGTAGGTCCGGACCTCACCTGCCGGAAGGCCCCCGGGGCGTGCGACACCGCACGCCCCGGGGGCCTTCCGCTTGCCCGGTCACCCTCGGTGACCGGGCGCTCGCGTTGCACGGGATGCATCCGCTGGTCACAGAGTGGTCGAGACCACTTGTCGTCGCCGGAACGCGGATCTACTCTCCTGCCAGTTGTGCAGAACGAAACGCACGTTGCACATGATGCAACGCATGACCGGTAGGGGTTCCGGATGAAGCTTTCTGCCCGAATTGCCGCCCCGGCTGCGGCGCTTGTGCTGGCCGGCCTCACCGCCACCGCCTGCGCGCCGCAGACCTCCGACACCAGTGCGAAGGGTGACGACAAGAGCGGCACGCTCCGTGTCTGGCTCTTCCAGGAGGTCGGCAACAAGCCCAAGGAGAAGGTCGTCGACACGGCCGTCGCCGCGTTCGAGAAGGCCCACAAGGGTGCCGAGGTCGAGGTCGAGTACATACCGGTCGACACCCGCGCACAGCGGATCAAGGCCGCGTTCAACGACCCCAAGAGCGCCCCGGACCTCATCGAGTACGGCAACTCCGACACCGCCGGATACGTCAAGGACGGCGGCCTCGCGGACATCACCGAGGAGTTCGGCGCCTGGGACGAGGCCAAGGACACCGACCCCATCGCCAAGCAGTCGGTCACCGTCGGCGACAAGATCTACGGCGCTCCCTTCTTCGTCGGCGTCCGGGCCCTCTACTACCGCACCGACGTCTTCGAGGACCTCGGCATCGAGGCCCCCAAGTCGCAGGCCGAGCTGATCTCCACCGCCAAGAAGATCCGCAAGGCCAAGCCCGACCTCTACGGCCTCGCCGTCGGCGGCGCGTACACCTACGGCGCGATGCCCTTCATCTGGGCCAACGGCGGCGAGCTCGCGGGCGAGACCGGCGGGACGTACAAGTCGGGCATCAACAGCGAGAAGTCCCGCAAGGGCATCGAGGCCTACACCTCCCTCTTCGGCGACGACAACTGCCCGGCCGCCAAGTGCGCCTCCATGGGCGGCAACGCCACCGTGACCGCCTTCGCCTCCGGCAAGGCCGCCATGGCCATCGGCGGCGACTTCAGCCACGCGGCCGTCGAGGCGGGCGCGGTCAAGGGCAAGTACGCCGTCGTCCCGCTGCCCGGAGTCGCCAAGAACTCCATCGCCCCCGCCTTCGCGGGCGGCAACAACCTCGGCATCCTCAAGAGCAGTTCGCACCGCACCCTGGCCGTCGACCTGATGAAGTCGCTCAGCGGCAAGAAGGCCCAGGCCGAGATGTTCGACGCGATGGGGTTCCTGCCCACCTACACCGACGTCCTGGAGAACGCCGCGAAGAAGGAGCCCTTCGTCGCCCCGTTCGTCCAGACCCTGGGCGCGGGTGCCAAGTTCGTCCCCGCCTCGCCCGCCTGGGGCCAGATCGACGCCTCGCTGGTCCTGCCGACGATGTTCCAGGAGATCGTCTCCGGCCGTAAGGACGTGGCCGCGGCCTCGGACGACGCGGCGAAGAAGATGGACACGGCCTTCACCGACGCGGGCTGACGATGACCACGCACACCACCTCGCTCAAGGTGCCGCCCGCGGCCGGGAAGGGCGGCGGCGCCCCCGCCGGCCGGCCGCCCCGGCGCGGCCGGTCCGTCTCGCCCGCGAACCGCGCCGGCTGGACCCCGTGGCTCTACCTCCTGCCGGCGCTCGTCCTGCTCGCCGGGCTGCTGGTCTACCCGATCTACCAACTCGGCCTGATCTCGTTCCTGGAGTACACCCAGGCCCAGGTCAGCGGCGGCGAACCCACCACCTTCCAGGGCTTCGGCAACTACGCCACCCTCTTCAACGACAGCCAGTTCTGGCAGGTCCTCCTCGCCACCGTGGTCTTCGCCGCGGCCTGCGTGGTGTCGACCCTGATCGTCGGCTGCGCGCTGGCCGTCCTGCTCACCCGCGTCCGCGCCGTGCCCCGGCTCGCGCTGATGATGGCCGCGCTCGGCGCCTGGGCCACCCCCGCGATCACCGGCTCCACCGTCTGGGTCTTCCTCTTCGACCCCGACTTCGGCCCGGTCAACAAGATGCTGGGACTCGGCGACTTCTCCTGGATGTACGGGCGCTACAGCGCCTTCGCCGTGGTGCTCTTCGCGGTCCTGTGGTGCTCGTTCCCGTTCGTGATGGTCACCGTGTACGCGGGCATCCGGGCCATCCCGACCGAAGTGCTGGAGGCCGCCTCGCTGGACGGCGCGTCCCAGTGGCGGATCTGGCGCACCATCATGGCCCCGATGCTCAAGCCCATCCTGATCGTCGTCACCATCCAGTCGATCATCTGGGACTTCAAGGTCTTCACCCAGATCTACGTCATGACCATCGGCGGCGGCATCGCCGGCCAGAACCTGGTGCTCAACGTGTACGCGTACCAGAAGGCGTTCGCGTCCTCGCAGTACAGCCTCGGATCCGCGATCGGCGTCGTGATGCTGGTGATCCTGCTGGCCGTCACGCTGGTCTATCTGCGCCTCGTGAGGCGCCAGGGGGAGGAACTGTGAGCACGACGACCGGCAGTCCCGTACGCGGTCCCGCGAGCGGCGGAACGCGCCGCGGCGGCATCGCCAAGCTGCTGCGCGTCAAGCGGCCCGGCAGGCTGGCCGCGGAGGCCGCTGCCCTGCTGATCGCCGTGGCGGTCGCCTTCCCCCTCTACTGGATGGTGCTCTCCGCCTTCAAACCGGCCGGGGAGATCCAGTCCACCGAAGCCCGCCCCTGGACGCTGTCCCCCTCGCTCGACTCGTTCCGCCGGGTCTTCGAACAGCAGGACTTCGGCCGCTACTTCCTCAACAGCCTGCTGGTGGCGGGCACGGTGGTCATCCTCTCCGCGCTGATCGCCTTCCTCGCCGCCACCGCGGTGACCCGCTTCCGCTTCAAGTTCCGCACCACGCTGCTGATCATGTTCCTGGTCGCGCAGATGGTGCCGGTGGAGGCGCTGACGATCCCGCTGTTCTTCCTGATGCGGGACTTCGGGCAGCTGAACACGCTCGGCTCGCTGATCCTGCCGCACCTGGCGTTCTCGCTGCCGTTCGCCATCTGGATGCTGCGCGGCTTCGTCAAGGCCGTCCCCGAAGCCCTGGAGGAGGCCGCCTACATCGACGGGGCCAGCCGCACCCGCTTCCTGTGGCAGATCCTCTTCCCGCTGGTCTTCCCGGGCCTCGTGGCGACCAGCGTCTTCTCCTTCATCACCACCTGGAACGACTTCCTGTTCGCGAAGTCGTTCATCATCAGCGACACCTCCCAGTCGACGCTGCCCATGGCGCTGCTGGTCTTCTTCAAACCGGACGAGAACGACTGGGGAGGGATCATGGCAGCCTCGACGGTGATGACCATCCCCGTACTGGTCTTCTTCGTACTCGTACAGCGACGCCTCGTCTCCGGACTGGGTGGAGCGGTAAAGGACTGATGGCATGACACCCGAGGACTCCCTCTCCACGGGCGCCGTGGACACCGCGGCTCTGGGACTGATCCCGGCCCCGCGCACCGTGACCCCGGCCCCCTCCGGGCCGTACCCGCTGGCCCAGGGGACCCCGCTGAGCGCCGCCCCGGGCACGGAGGGCGTCGCCCGCTGGCTGCGCACCACACTCGGCGCGGCCACCGGACTCTCCCTGGCCGAGGGCACGGGCGACCGCGGCATCGTGCTCGCCCTCGACGGGGAAATGGCCCCGGAGGCCTACCGCCTCGCCGTCGGAACCGACGCCGTACGCCTCACGGGCGGCAGCGCCGCGGGCGTCTTCCGGGGGGCGGGGACCCTCCGCCAGCTCCTCGGCCCGGACGCCTTCCGGCGCGCGCCCCTCGCCGCGAGCCGCGCCTGGGAGGTTCCGGCGGTCGTCGTCGAGGACGAACCCCGCTTCGGCTGGCGCGGCATGATGCTCGACGTCTCGCGGCACTTCCTGCCCAAGGACGACGTCCTGCGCTACCTGGACCTGCTGGCCGCCCACAAGCTGAACGTCTTCCACTTCCACCTCACCGACGACCAGGGCTGGCGCATCGAGATCAAGCGCTACCCCCGGCTGACCGAGGTCGGCTCCTGGCGCTCGCGCACCAAATACGGCCACCGGGCCTCCGACCTGTGGGACGAGACCCCCTACGGCGGCTTCTACACCCAGGACGACATCCGCGAGATCGTCGCCTACGCCGCCGAGCGGCACATCCGGGTCGTCCCCGAGATCGACATCCCGGGCCACTCGCAGGCGACCATCACCGCCTACCCCGAGCTGGGCAACACCGATGTCATCGACACCACCGCCCTCTCCGTCTGGGACAACTGGGGCGTCAGTCCGAACGTACTCGCCCCCACCGACGACACCCTGCGCTTCTTCGAGGGCGTCCTGGAGGAGGTGCTCGAACTCTTCCCCGCCGAGACCTCCCCGTTCGTCCACATGGGCGGCGACGAGTGCCCCAAGGAGCAGTGGAAGGAGTCCCCGCTCGCCCAGGCCCGGATCGCCGAACTCGGCGTGAAGGACGAGGACGGGCTCCAGTCCTGGTTCATCCGGCACTTCGACGCCTGGCTCACCGAGCGGGGCCGCCGCCTCATCGGCTGGGACGAGATCCTCGAAGGGGGCCTCGCCGAAGGGGCCGCGGTCTCCTCCTGGCGCGGCTACGCCGGAGGCATCGCGGCGGCCGAGGCCGGGCACGACGTCGTCATGTGCCCCGAGCAGCAGGTGTATCTGGACCACCGTCAGGACGGCGGCCCCGACGAGCCGATGCCCATCGGCTACGTCCGCACCCTGGAGGACGTCTACCGCTTCGAGCCCGTCCCCCGGGCCTGAGCGAGGAGGCGGCCCGTCACATCCTGGGCACCCAGGCCAACGTCTGGTCCGAGGTCATGCAGAACCGGGCCCGCGTCGACTACCAGGTCTTCCCGCGCCTCGCCGCCTTCGCCGAGGTCGCCTGGTCCGCCCTGCCCGCCCCGGCCGACCGGGACTTCGCCGCCTTCGACGCCCGGATGACGGCCCATTACGCCCGGCTCGACGCCCTCGGCGTGGACTACCGCCCGCCGGGCGGCCCGCACCCCCGCCAGCAGCGCCCCGGCGTCCTCGGCTTCCCGCGCGAGGGAGCTCCCCCCGTGGTGTGACCCCCGCACCGCACCGTCCGGCCGCGGCCGTCCTCCGGGACCGCCGCGGCCGGCGCGCGTCCGGGCCCAACAGCCCGCAACGGCACGCGCCCGAGACCCCCGTCCCATGCGCCGACACGAGGCCGCGAACCGCAATAAGTCGCACAAGCCTCGCTGAAGAGTGGCAATTCACCTTCCCCGCCGAAGAAGGACGAAACCCGGCCATCTCGCAGGTCAGGGACGGATCCACCCTTCGCGGACCCTCGCGACGGTCCGATCGGAAGATGTGCCAGAGTTGCCACGTCCGGGCTGTGAACACGTACCGTACGGCGGAACAGGCGGGACAGCCGGGAGACCGGGAAGGGGCAGCTGGGTTGACCACGCACGCACCGCAGGCGATGCAGTCGGTGACGCTGCCGGCCTCGTTGGACGAGGCCGTGGCGGCACTCGGCGCCATGCCCGCAGCCGTTCCGGTTGCCGGGGGCACGGACCTGATGGCAGCCGTCAACAAGGGGCTCCTGCGCCCCTCGGGACTGGTCGGCCTCGGCCGGATCAGCGAGCTGCGCGGCTGGCACTACCAGGACGGCCACGCGCTCCTGGGCGCCGGCCTCACCCACGCCCGCATGGGGCGCCCCGACTTCGCCGCCCTGATCCCCGCCCTCGCAGCCTCCGCCCGCGCCGCGGGGCCGCCGCAGATCCGCAACGCGGGCACGCTCGGCGGCAACATCGTCACCTCCGCGCCCACCGGCGACGCCCTGCCGGTGCTGGCCGCGCTGGAGGCCGAGCTGGTCATCGCGGGCCCCGACGGCGCCCGCCGCGAGATCCCCGTCTCCCACCTGCTGGCCGGCCGTGAACTGCTGGAGCCCGCGGAGCTGATCGGCTTCGTCCGCGTACCGCTGCTGCATGCCCCTCAGGTGTTCCTGAAGGCCACCGGCCGCACCGGCCCGGGCCGCGCCACCGCCTCGGTCGCCATCGTCCTGGACCCGGCCCGCCGGGGCGTGCGCTGCGCGGTCGGCGCCATCGCCCCGATGCCGCTGCGCCCGCTGGAGGCGGAGCGCTGGATCGCCTCGCTGATCGACTGGGACGGCGAGCGGGGCCTGGCCCCCGACGCGCTGGCCGCCTTCGGCGAGTACGTCGCCGCGGCCTGCATCCCCGACCACGCACCACCCGCCGACGGAACAGAGGCCCCGCCGCTGTCCCCGGCCGTACTGCACCTGCGGCGCACCGTCGCCGCGCTCGCCCGACGCGCGCTGGGGAGGGCACTGTCGTGAGCAATGAGGAATTCCCCGACCAGCACGGGCGGCAGGGCCACCCCGAGGGCCCGGACCCCCGTTACGGCGGCTGGGAGCCGACGCCGCAGGGCGACGGGTTCGACGCCGACGCCACCGCGTTCGTCCACCTCCCGCCGGAGGACCTGGCGAACATCCCCCTGGCCGCTCCCGGCCAGGGGTACGTCCCGCCGATGATCCTGCCGCTGACCCCGGCCGCGGGTCTGGACCCGGCGGCGACGGGCAGCTGGGTGCTCCAGACCCAGACCCAGCAGGCACAGGCCGAGCAGCGCGCCCAGGAGGCCGCCGCCGCCCACGAGTCCGCCGCCCAGGAGTCCGGCGCGGTCCACTGGCCGGACCCGAACCAGCAGGGCGGGCAGGGCGGCTACCAGGGCCCGTACCAGGACACGTCGCACGCCACGGCCCAGTGGAACTTCACCGAGACGTTCGGCGGGACGGCGGCCTCGCAGACGGCGGCGGCCCCGGAGGGCGGACACCCGGGCCACGCCGACCGGGCGAACCATGCCGACCGGGCGAACCACGCCGACCGGGCGAACCACGGAGACCACGCCGGTCAGGTGGACCACGCCGGTCACCCCGGCCAGACCGGTCACCTCGGTCAGACCGGTCACACCGGCGAGTGGACGATTCCGGTGGCGGACGGGGATCTCCCGGACGAATCGGGCGAGTTCCTGGCCTCGGCGCAGGCACCGCAGTGGTACGCGGACAGCGCCCGCCCGGCGACGCTCCCCGGCGGTGCCCCCGCCCCCTGGGCCACCCCGGTGCCGGAGCCGGAGCCGGAGCCGGTGGCCGACCCCGTACCCATGGCGGAGCAGACCCCCGAAGCGGAACCGGCGACGGACGAACCGGCGCGGGACGAACCGGCGCGGCAAACAGCCCGGGCGGCGGAGGCGGAGCCCACCACCGACACCGCCGCCACCACCACCGACGTCGAGGCCCCCGCCGCCGAGGAGCCCACCGCCGAGGAGCCCGACGCGGCACCCGAGGTGGCACCCGCTCCCGAGGCCGAAGCTGACACGGCCCCGGACACGGCCCCGGACGGAGCCCCGGAACCGGAGCAGGACGCGACTCCGGACGCGGCCCCGGACGTGATTCCGGACGCGGCCCCGGACGTGATTCCGGACGCGGCCCCGGACGTGATTCCGGACGCGGCCCCGGAAGCCGACGTCATCCCCGCCCCCGCCCCCGCCCTCCTCGACGCACCGAGCGAGCACCCGTCCGCGTCCTACCTGCTCCACGTGAACGGCGTGGACCGCCCGGTCAGCGACGCCTGGATCGGCGAGTCCCTGCTCTACGTGCTCCGTGAGCGCCTCGGTCTGGCCGGGGCCAAGGACGGCTGCTCGCAGGGCGAGTGCGGCGCCTGCAACGTCCAGGTCGACGGGCGGCTGGTCGCCTCCTGCCTGGTCCCCGCGGCCACGGCGGCGGGCAGCGAGGTGCGTACGGTCGAGGGCCTCGCCGTGGACGGCGAACCGTCCGACGTCCAGCGCGCCCTGTCCGCCTGCGGAGCCGTCCAGTGCGGCTTCTGCATCCCCGGCATGGCGATGACCGTCCACGACCTCCTGGAGGGCAACCACGCCCCCAGCGAGCTGGAGACTCGCCAGGCACTCTGCGGCAACCTCTGCCGCTGTTCCGGCTACCGGGGCGTGCTCGACGCCGTCGCGGACGTCGTCGCGGCCCGCGAGGCGAGCGCCGAGGCGGCCACGGCGGCCCAGGACGAGGCCCGCATCCCGCACCAGGCCGAGCCGGGCGCCGGCGGCGTGCAGCGGGGACCCCACCCGCACGAGGGAGAGGCGCTGTGAGGCACGCCCACGGCCCCGCCGCACAGCAGCGGCACACGCAACACCAGCACCAGGTGATCGACAAGGAGGCGGCGTGAGCAGCGACGCGGCCAACGCGACCAGCACCAGCCTGCCCAGGATCGACGCGCTGAGCGGCGGACCCGGCGGCGGACCGGACCAGGAGCTCCCGCAGATGGGCCTGGGGGCGTCGCTCCCCGCCGCCGACGCCCGCGCGAAGACCGAGGGCACCTTCCCGTACGCGGCGGACCTCTGGGCCGAGGGCCTGCTGTGGGCGGCCGTGCTGCGCTCCCCGCACCCGCACGCGCGGATCCTGTCCATCGACACCTCGGGCGCCGAGGAGATGCCCGGGGTGCGCGCGGTCGTCACGCACGAGGACGTGCCGGGGGACAGCAACTACGGCCGCCACGTCGTGGACCGCCCGGTGTTCGCGTCCGACCTGGTCCGCCACCACGGCGAGCCGATCGCCGCCGTCGCCGCCGACCACCCGGACACCGCACGGCTGGCCGCCGCCGCCATCGCCGTACGGTACGAGGTGCTGGAGCCGGTCACGGACCCGGAGAAGGCGTTCGCGGCGGAACCCCTGCACCCGGACGGCAACCTGATCCGCCACATCCCGCTGCGCTACGGCGACGCGGAGGCGACGGGCGAGGTCGTCGTCGAGGGCCTCTACCGCATCGGCCGCCAGGACCCGGCCCCGATCGGTGCGGAGGCCGCCCTCGCCGTGCCCCGCCCGGACGGCGGCGTGGAGATCTACACCGCCTCCACCGACCCGCACACCGACCGCGACCTGATCGCCGCTTGCTTCGGCCTGGAACCGGACCGGGTCAAGGTCGTCGTGACCGGGGTGCCGGGCGCGACCGGCGACCGCGAGGACCCGGGCTTCCAGATCCCCCTCGGGCTCCTCGCGCTGCGCACCGGCTGCCCGGTGAAGCTCGCCGCGAGCCGCGAGGAGTCCTTCCTCGGCCACACCCACCGCCACCCCACGCTCCTGCGCTACCGCCACCACGCGGACGCGGAGGGCCGCCTGGTCAAGGTGGAGGCCCAGATCCTCCTGGACGCGGGCGCGTACGCCGACGCCTCCTCCGAATCCCTGGCGGCCGCCGTGGCCTTCGCCTGCGGCCCGTACGTCGTCCCGCACGCCTTCATCGAGGGCTGGGCGGTCCGGACGAACAACCCGCCGTCGGGCCATGTGCGCGGCGAGGGCGCGATGCAGGTCTGCGCGGCGTACGAGGGCCAGATGGACAAGCTGGCCGCCAAGCTGGGCATCGACCCGGCCGAACTGCGCCTGCGCAACACGCTCTCCACGGGTGACATCCTGCCCACGGGCCAGACGGTGACCTGCCCGGCCCCGGTGGCCGAACTGCTCCAGGCCGTACGCGACTTCCCCCTCCCCTCCCTCCCCAAGGACGCCCCGGAGGACGACTGGCTGCTGCCTGGCGGTCCCGAGGGCGCGGGGGAGCCCGGGGCGGTGCGCCGGGGCGTGGGCTACGGCCTGGGCATGGTCCACATGCTGGGGGCCGAGGGCAAGGACGAGGTCTCGACGGCCACGGTCCGGGTCCACGACGGCGTGGCCACGGTGATCTGCGCGGCCGTGGAGACGGGCCAGGGCTTCACCACGCTGGCCCGCCAGATCGTCCAGGAGACCCTGGGCATCGAGGAGGTCCACGTGGCCGCCGTCGACACCGACCAGCCCCCGGCGGGCCCGGCGACGCACGGTCGCCACACCTGGGTGTCGGGCGGGGCGGTGGAGCGCGCGGCGAAGATGGTCCGCACCCAGCTCCTCCAGCCGCTGGCCCACAAGTTCGGCATGTCCACGGAGCTGCTCCAGATCGCCGACGGCAAGATCACCTCGTACGACGGGGTGCTGTCCACGACGGTCACCGAGGAGCTGGACGGCAAGGAGCTCTGGGCCACCGCCCAGTGCCGCCCCCACCCCACGGAACCGCTGGACGAGTCCGGCCAGGGCGACGCGTTCGTGGGCCTGGCGTTCTGCGCGGTACGGGCGGTGGTCGACGTCGACATCGAACTCGGCTCGGTCCGCGTGGTCGAGATGGCGGTCGCCCAGGACGTCGGCCGCGTCCTGAACCCCGCCCAGCTGGCGATCCGCATCGAGGCGGGCATCACCCAGGGCATCGGCGCGGCCCTCACGGAGAACCTCCGCACCGCCCGCGGCCTCATCCGCCACCCCGACCTGACCGGCTACGCGCTCCCGACCTCGCTGGACGCCCCGGACATCCGCATCGTGAAACTGGTCGAGGAGCGCGACGTGGTGGCCCCCTTCGGCGCGAAGCCGGCCTCGGCCGTCCCGGTCGTCACGGCCCCCGCGGCGGTCGCATCGGCAGTCCGCTCGGCGACGGGCCGGCCGGTGAACCGCCTGCCGATCAGGCCGCAGGCGGCGGTGGCGACGCCCAAGTGAAGCAGTCTTCACCCTTCGCTCACCCTGGGTGGAGATGAACTCGATACGGTAAGCAGGCAGGCGGCCGCATTCCTCCGACGAAGCGGTCTACGCAAGCGGACTTGGGGAATTCGTGACGTTCGAGAAGGAATGGGCCGAACTGCGCGCGGCGGCGGCAGAGCGAAGCGCCATGCAGCTCAACAGCGCTCCGGCCGCGGGGGGCGGTGGCGCGTCCGATCTGGTGGTGAACCGGGACGATCTCGGCGCTATCGGAAATGACGCCTACGAGCTCAGGACGAAGCTTTCGAAGGACGGTGACCACGCCCGTCCCGCCACTTTCGACGCGGCGATCGCGCTCACCAACGGCAACTTCGCGAGCGGTTCGGCGGTGCTCAAGGTGCACGACTTCTGGCAGACCCATCTCAGGACCCTGCTGGATTCTTGCGCGCACATTTCGAACCACCTGGACTACACCAAGGCCCAGCACGCCAAGGACGAGGTGAAGATCGGTGGGGATCTGACGTCGATCTCCATACTCTCGGAATACATGAAGTAGGGCTCGGGGGAGCACGCGCATGCTGAATTACGAAGACATCATCGAAGCCCCGCTGGGAAAGCTGAAGGCCGCGGCCGACGACTGGTCGGAAATGGCGGCCAAGCTGGACAAGCTCGCCACCCAGGCCTCCGACGGGATGAAGGCGAAGGCGAGCAAGGCGAGCTGGGAGGGTCTCAACGCCGTGGTCACCAGGGAATTCATAGGCAAGACCGCCAAGGAGTTCACGGACGCCGCCGCCGAGGCCAAGGGCGTCAAGACGCTGCTGGAAGAGGGCTACACGGCCTTCAAGAAGGCCAAGGACGACCTGGTCGGCATCCGGGACAACGAAGGGCCGGCGGCCGGCATCCGGGTGGACGGGAGGGGCAGGGTGACGGCGCGTTCCCCGATCTCCGAGGACAACACGGCGCGTCACGACCCCGACTTCAGCAAATACCTTCAGCAGGAGAGGGAGAACATCGAGTCGTGGCAGAAGAGGATCGACCTCATCGTCGACAACTGCAACGACACCGATGTGACCTTCAAGAACTCCCTTGAGGCCAACGTCACCGACCGCAAGGACTTCAGCGCCCCGAAGTACACGAAGTTCGACCAGGAGGAGGCGGGCCGGGCCGCCGCCCTGGCCGCAAAGGGCCGCGACCTCACCCACACCGAACTTCAGTCGCTGAACGAGCTGCTGCGCGACAACGGAAAGTCGCCTGAGTTCGCGAAGAACTTCTACGAGAAGCTCGGCCCGGAGAAGTCCCTCGCCTTCTTCGGCCAGCTCTCCACGGACACGCACGACTACGCCAAGGTCGACAAGACCCGCTTGGCGGACGTACAGGAACTCCAGCGCAACCTGGGCCTGAACCTGGCCACCGCCTCCCACGACAAGGCGTTCTCGACGGAGTGGGGGCCGGAGCTCCGCAAGCTGGGGACGCAGCAGATCCCGCTCTCCAAGTACGACAACAGCGGCGGCCCGTACGGCTACCAGCTGCTCGGCGGCATCATGCGGTACGGGAACTACGACGCGAAGTTCCTCAACCCGATCGCCGAGCACGTGGCGCAGCTGCACCAGCAGGATCCCTACCGCTTCGCCGGCAACAAGCAGGTGAACGGCTTCCTGGAGAACCCGTACAACCCCTCGGGGAAGAACGGCTCCGGCTACGACCCGACCACGGCCATGCTGGAGGCGCTGGGGAACAGCCCGGACGCGGCGAAGAAGTTCTTCACCGACGAACCGACGGCCTACAACGAGGACGGCACGGTCAAGCACGGTGCCACGGCCGACCTCGGGAAGAAGGACGACGTAGCGATCGGCAACTACCTCGACTTCTTCGGCAACGAGAAGTGGGAGTCGTTCCCGGACTCCAACTCCACCGACCCGGACAAGCTGGGGCCCACCCTCCAGCACATGCCGGACGCACTGGGCCACGCCCTGGAGGCGGCGACTCTCGGCTACCCGGCCGGCGACCCGGACGCGAGCGTGAAGCGGGACGCCGACAACGCCGCGGTCATGCAGCAGGTCATGGAGAAGTACGGCGCGGACGCGGGACTCCTCAAGCACCAGGAGGGCCTGGCGGACAGCATGGGCGTCATGGGTGCGGGATACATCGACGACATCAACTGGGCGTTGAACAAGAACGAACCGGGGAGCGTCTTCGCCCCCGGTGAGAACCAGGAGGGACGTCTCGACTTCGCGGACACCGAGGACCGCGACGGGCGCGACATCGCCCGGGGGTTCCTCAGCGCGATCGGCCAGCACCCGGACGCCTACGCGGCTGTCTCCGCAGCGGAAGAGGTCTACACCCGAAGTGTGCTGGAAGCGCAGGTAGGCCCGGACGGAAAGATCGACCAGGGCGCGGTGCGGGCGGCTGTGCATACGGGATCCGAGGTACAGGGCATGCTCGACCAGTCCCGGGGGGACCAGGTCGAGGCGGAGAACCTGAAGAAGCACGAGGAGTACGAGAAGGCGGTCGCCAAGCGGGCGGGCTGGGTGGAGTTCGGGGCCGTCGCGGGCGTGGCGGCCGGCGTGGCCTTCCTGCCCGCGACAGCGGCCGTGGGCACGGCCGCAATCCTCATCCCGTTGGCCACCGACACCGCCAGTGGCGCTCTGGAGCAGGTCATCGGGCAGACGGTCGGCGATATCTCCGGCAACTCGGTGGACGAGCACAAGGAGAAGGTCGAGGACCTCACCCGGGAGGAGAAGACCAAGGTCTACTCCGCTGGTGAGCGCTTGGCCGAGGCGCCGATGGAGGAGTTCATGCGCCATCATGGACTGGATCCCGACAGCGTATTCGGGCAGGACCTCAAGGAGTCCATGAGGGTCGGCTATTCCACCGGCAATGACCGCGAGAATCAGCAGGGCAACGACCCGGAGACCGGCTGAGACCGGTGGCGGGCGAGGACGCAGAAGGATGCAGATGGTGATCAGCCGTAGGGCTGTAAGCGATGGATTCGTCGCCGTGGTCGTGGCCGGTTCGCTGGCTCTCGGAGTGGTCGGCTGTAGTGGAGGGGACGGTGCCGCGAAGCAGGATGACCAGGCTGTGGAGGGCACGCGACTCTGCGGCGGCACCGCCATATCCGCCGACGCGGCGGAAGGGCTGAAGGTGATCACGGGGTCCACGCGGTTCGAGGCGCCGGCCGAGGGGTCCACCGTCGCGCAGGCCGCGGAGTCGTTGAGCGAGGCGTTCGATTCGCCCGGCGCCGATGACGGGGACATCTGCCAGGTGTACGCGATCAACGCCGCTCAGAGCGATCGGCTGGAGGTCACCTGGGAACTGGTAGGGAGCCCGCCGAAGGGCGAACCCGCTCCGAAGTTCAGTGTGCTTCCCATGGGGGAGCGGGCCCTGGCCGCTCCGGACGAGGCCGTCGTCCAGTTCGCCTGCCGGAGCGCGAAGCTGCCCGGCTCCCAGCCTGCTCACGTTGACATCGGCGTGGAGCGCTGGTCGCCCGGGGAACCCGAAGGCGACCCGGAGAAGTTGAAGGACGCCTACGCGACCGTGGCCCACTCCGTCTCGCTGGCCATGGCGAAGGAGCTGGGCTGCGAGAACAACGGCGGGCTGGAGGCCCGGCCGTCACTGGACCCCGCCTGACCCGGTGACGCGCGGCCGCGGGCTGCCGCGTTCGGTGGTCGCCCGCAGCCCTGTTCGCTCCTCGGCAGCGGTCGGAGACAGGGGAGCGACAAGCCCCTCCCCGTTGATTGCTGGACGCGGTCCGACGGCCCACGCGCCGATAGCGGCCCCGCACGTGAACCCTCGGCCCCTCCCGGTTCCGTGCGGGGCCCTTCGCGTCCCCTGCCGGAGCGAGAGGCTCTCCGGGGCGACGGGCCCCGGACACTTCCGGACCGGCCCGGATAGTCGGAGAATGCCGCGAAGGACCGAACCCGGCCGAAGGTTCGTACCGTCATCCGACCAGGGAGAGTCAGCACGTGATCACTGAGCCGGAACTGGTGGGCGAACCCGGGCCGGATACGCCCCCGGACGTGGTGAGCGGGTTCGATCCGGGGCAGGGGCTCCCCGCCGGTGGCCGGCGCCGGGCGCGGCGGCTGCTGTGGGCCGCCGCCGGAGCGGTGGTGGCGTCGGCGGTGTGGGCGACGGCGGTCTTCGCGTACGGGATCGGCGACGACGGGAAGCCCGACCCGCGCGGCTACCGCGTGGAGTCCGACTCCTGTGCGGCGGTGGAGCTGAAGGCGCTCGCCAAGGCGGTGGGGGAGCCGGCGGGTGAGCCGTCGACCGAACTGGACGGCATCGAGCACTCCGCCCTCCACCGCATCCGCTGCACCGTCGACTTCACGGTGGCGGCGGTTCGGGCGCCGGACGGCGCTGAGGCCTCGGGCTGGTCCACCGGCTATCAGGCGTCCGTCACGGCCGAGTTGCACCGGGAGACCGACCCGCGCCCCGAGTTCGAGGCGAGCAGCACGCTGACGGAGATCGACGGCACGGGCGTGGACCGGGTGGAGCGCGTACCGGACCTCGGCGACCAGGCCTATCTGCTGATCCTGGAGGACGCGTCCATGCGCGTGCGGGTGGTGGAAGGCGGTTTCGTCGTGACGCTCGCCCTGTCCTCCTGGATGTCTCCTCCGGACATCGACAACGGAACGGACGGTCTGCCGGAGGGTCTGCCGGACGTGATGGACCAACCTGAGATGCTCGCCTACCGGGCCGATCTGATCAGCGATACGCGCGAGGTGATGAAAGCCCTGAAGACCGGCTGACCGGCCGCAGACAGGAGTGGCCGCCCCCTGTCGCGGGGACGGCCACTCGGCGATGGAGACCGTGACCGGATTCGAACCGGTGTAACTCGAGTTGCAGTCGAGCCCCTGAGCCTCTCGGGCACACGGTCGGGTGTGGCGCTGCGGTGCTGTGGTGCGGTGCTCCGTTCCCTTGCTGTCCATGACGCTACGGGTCTCCGCCCGCCGCCTCAAGGCATCCGGCGGGCCCGCAACGCGACTGCCATACGCCGTTCACACCCGGCCCGGCACCGAGGCCCGGGACCTACGACCAAGGGCCGAGTGCGGTGCCGCACATGGACAGGGTTCAAACTGCTCCATGCCCCTTACGCTGAGCCCATGACCGCCCTCGAACCGCGTGACGGCACCGATGCCGCACGCCTCGCGCCGCCCGCGACCGACGATCACTCCTCGGACCCGCTGTCCGACATCCCCCGCGCGGCCGTCGAAGGGGTCCTCGGGCGCACCTACCGGGCGCTCAGCATCGGCATCGTCTCCGTGGTGTTCCTCATCGCGTTCGAGGCCACGGCGGTCGGCACGGCCATGCCGGTCGCCGCGCGCGAGCTGAACGGGATCCCTCTCTACGCCTTCGCCTTCTCCGCGTACTTCACCACCAGCCTGTTCGCCATGGTCCTCTCCGGGCAGTGGGCCGACCGGCGCGGGCCGCTCCAGCCGCTCGCCACCGGGATCACCGCCTTCGGCGTCGGCCTGCTGCTCTCCGGGGCGGCCACCAGCATGTGGGTCTTCATCGCGGGCCGGGCGGTCCAGGGGCTCGGCGGCGGGCTGGTGATCGTCGCCCTGTACGTGGTCATCGGGCGGGCCTACCCCGAGCGCATCCGGCCCGCGATCCTGGCGGCCTTCGCCGCGAGCTGGGTGATCCCCTCCGTCGTCGGGCCGCTCGCCTCCGGGACGGTGACCGAGCACCTCGGCTGGCGCTGGGTCTTCGTCGGCATACCGGCCCTCATCGTGATCCCGCTCGTCCTGGCCCTCCCGGCGATCCGGCGGACGGCCTCCGGGCCCGCGGACCCGGCCGCCGCCACGGAGCCGTACGACCGCCGCCGGATCCGGCTCGCCCTGGGGATCTCGGCCGGGGCGGGGCTGCTCCAGTACGCGGGGCAGGAGCTGAACTGGCTCGCCCTCCTGCCGGCCGCCCTCGGCACCGCCCTGCTGGTGCCCGCCGTACGCGGACTGCTGCCCACCGGGACCGTACGGGCGGGGCGCGGGCTGCCCTCGGTGGTCCTGCTGCGCGGGGTCGCCGCCGGGTCGTTCATCGCCGCCGAGTCCTTCGTACCGCTGATGCTGGTCACCCAGCGCGGACTGTCCCCGACGATGGCCGGGCTCTCGCTGGCCGTGGGCGGGGCGACCTGGGCCCTCGGCTCGTTCGTACAGTCCCGGCCGCGCATGGAGCCCCACCGCGAGCGGCTGATGGTCAGCGGCATGGTGCTGGTCGCCGCCTCGATCGCGGTGGCGCCCTCCGTGCTGATCGAGGGGGTCCCGGTCTGGACCGTCGCCGTCGCCTGGGCCTTCGGCTGCTTCGGGATGGGCATGGTGATCGCCTCCACCAGCGTGCTGCTGCTGAAGCTGTCGGCCCCGGAGGAGGCGGGCTCCAACTCCGCCGCCCTCCAGATCTCCGACGGGCTCTCCAACGTGCTGCTCCTGGCCGGCGGCGGCGCGGCCTTCGCCGCGCTCGGCGGCGGGGCGGTGGGCGCGGCCGCGCACGGGGCGGTGGAGGCCGGAGCCGCCGGCTCGCACCCGGGCGCGTTCGCCGCCGTGTTCCTGCCGATGGCGGGGGTGGCGCTGGTGGGGGCGTGGGTGGCGACCCGGGTCGTCGTGCGGGAGAAGTAGCGGTACCGCTCTGGCCCCAGCCGCTGGTACCGTTCTGGTATGGCTATGAACCTGCGTCTCCGTGACGACCAGACCGAAGCCCTCAAGCGGCGTGCCGAGCAGGAGGGCACCAGCATGCACGCCATATTGCTCCAGGCCGTGGACGACTACCTCTCCAGGACCGCGCAACAGGCCATCGTCCGCAAGACGGCCAAGGAGCAGGCGGCCAAGTGGAGCGAGCTGATGGAGCGGCTGAAGTGAGCTGTGTCTATCTGAGCTCCGAGGACATCCTCGTGATCGCCGAGCATGCCTGCGACGACATGCAGATCGTCCTTCGGGACGCCGGACTGCTGGAGTCGGCGGCACACCGCCCCTCCGCCGCCATGTTCGGCGAGGAGGCCTATCCCGATCTGATCGGCAAGGCGGCGGCGCTTCTCCAGTCCCTGGCGGTCAACCACCCTCTTTTCGACGGCAACAAACGGACCGCCTGGCTGTCCTGTGTCACGTTTCTGGCCATGAACGGCGTTGAACTGCGCCCGGACATCGACGCGGCGGAACGACTGGTCATCGATGTCGCCACGGGGGCGACGGACGAGATCAAGGCGATCTCCCAAGGGCTGCGGGACCTGGTCCTCGACGCGATGTGAGCACGGTCTCGTCGGCCCCCGGCACGGCTCGTTCGTGCCGGGTTCCCACCGGGCCCCCGGTAGGGTGGCCCGGTTGTCGTATCGCGGGCCGGGCCGATCAAGGGCCGGGTCCGGTGCGGACAGCGCCCCACGTACCCGAGAGCCCCGAACCGGAGACCGTGACTACTACCACCGCCTCCCACCACCTCTCACCCGCCTTTCCCGGCCGCGCCCCCTGGGGCACCGCCGGCAAGCTGCGAGCCTGGCAGCAGGGCGCCATGGAGAGGTACATCCAGGAGCAGCCGCGCGACTTCCTCGCCGTCGCGACGCCCGGCGCCGGCAAGACCACGTTCGCGCTGACCCTCGCGTCGTGGCTGCTGCACCACCATGTCGTGCAGCAGATCACCGTCGTCGCCCCGACCGAGCACCTCAAGAAGCAATGGGCGGAGGCGGCCGCCCGGGTGGGGATCAAGCTCGACCCCGACTACAGCGCCGGCCCGCTGAGCAAGGAGTACCACGGGGTCGCCGTGACGTACGCCGGGGTCGGCGTACGTCCGATGCTGCACCGCAACCGCTGCGAGCAGCGCAAGACGCTCGTGATCCTCGACGAGATCCACCACGCCGGTGACTCGAAGTCCTGGGGCGAGGCCTGCCAGGAGGCGTTCGACCCGGCGACCCGGCGGCTCGCGCTGACCGGTACGCCGTTCCGTTCGGACACCAACCCGATCCCGTTCGTGGCGTACGAGGAGGGCAACGACGGCATCCGCCGCTCCTCCGCCGACTACACCTACGGCTACGGCAACGCGCTCGCCGACGGCGTCGTCCGCCCGGTCATCTTCCTCAGCTACAGCGGCAACATGCGCTGGCGCACCAAGGCCGGCGACGAGATCGCCGCGCGGCTCGGCGAGCCGATGACCAAGGACGCCATCGGGCAGGCCTGGCGCACCGCGCTGGCGCCCACCGGCGAGTGGATCCCCAACGTGCTCACCGCCGCCGACAAGCGGCTCACCGAGGTCCGCAAGGGCATCCCCGACGCGGGCGGCCTCGTCATCGCGACCGACCAGGAGTCGGCGCGCGCGTACGCCAAGATCCTCAAGAAGGTCACCGGCGAGACGCCGACCGTGGTCCTCTCCGACGAGAAGGCCGCCTCCAAGAAGATCGACCAGTTCAGCGGCGACGAGTCGCGCTGGATGGTGGCGGTCCGCATGGTGTCCGAGGGCGTCGACGTGCCGCGCCTCGCCGTCGGCGTCTACGCGACGACGATCTCCACGCCCCTTTTCTTCGCCCAGGCCGTCGGCCGCTTCGTGCGGTCCCGCAGGCGCGGCGAGACGGCCTCCGTCTTCGTCCCGACCATCCCGATGCTCCTCGACTTCGCCAACGAGATGGAGGTCGAGCGCGATCATGTGCTCGACAAGCCGAAGAAGGGCAGCGACGAGGAGAACCCGTTCTCGGAGGAGGACAAGCTCCTCGCCGACGCGGAGAGACTGGAGGACGAGGAGACCGAGGAACAGCTCCCCTTCGAGGCGCTGGAATCCGACGCCGTCTTCGACCGGGTGCTGTACGACGGCGCCGAGTTCGGCATGCAGGCCCACCCCGGCTCCGAGGAGGAGCAGGACTACCTCGGCATCCCCGGGCTCCTCGAACCCGACCAGGTCCAGCTGCTCCTCCAGAAGCGGCAGACCCGGCAGATCGCGCACAGCCGCCAGAAGCCGGCCGAGGAGGCCGACCTCCTGGAGAAACCGGCCGACGCCCGGCCCGTGGTCACCCACAAGCAGCTGCTGAGCCTGCGCAAGCAGCTCAACACCACGGTCTCCGCCTACACGCACCAGAGCGGCAAGCCCCACGGTGTGATCCACAACGAACTGCGCCGCGTCTGCGGCGGCCCGCCGAGCGCGGAGGCCACGGCGCACCAGATCCAGCAGCGGATCGCGAAGGTCCAGGAATGGGCGACGCGGATGACGTGACCCCGCTGTCGTCCATTTCCCTCGGCCCGTTCGGAGGTTCCCCCTTCGTGCGGGCCGACGGCGTTCCCGGACGTCGCGGCGACGCTCCCGGCTTCCGCGGAGACGTTTCCGGTCGTCGGGTCCGGGAATTTTCTCGGTGACCGTTCACGCACTGTTAACGTTGGTTCACATCCGTGGACAGCTGACCTGCCGGTGTCGTGACACGTGAACGCGCGTAGATGTTCGCTTTCCGGACGCCGCCCCGCTGACCGGCCCTTATGCGCGGGCCGTTCCGGGGCTCCGTGTCCGAAGACCGGATTCTGGACGAGGACTTCCGCTGAGCGGACTGGCTCGCTACTGTCCCCGCCATATGAACGCCCCGTGGCAACGCCGCCGCGGAGCGCAGCCGGTGCCTTGCCAGGCCGGCGGCCTCTCCGTGCGTCGCCGCTGGGACCGGCGTCGCAACCCCGCCGGAGCAGGACCGTCGTCGCTCACCCCGAAGAGGAGAGGGCGTCGTGACAGCGGAGACCTCCCAGACGCTCGACCGAGGACTGCGCGTCCTCAAACTGCTCGCCGACACCGATCACGGCCTGACCGTCACCGAGTTGTCCAACAAGCTCGGTGTCAACCGGACCGTCGTCTACCGATTGCTCGCCACCCTGGAGCAGCACGCCCTGGTCCGCCGTGACCTGGGCGGCCGCGCCCGGGTCGGCCTGGGTGTGCTGCGGCTCGGCCGCCAGGTGCATCCGCTCGTCCGGGAAGCCGCGCTGCCCGCGCTGCGCTCCCTGGCCGAGGACATAGGGGCCACCGCCCATCTCACGCTCGTCGACGGCAGCGACGCCCTCGCGGTCGCCGTCGTCGAGCCCACCTGGACCGACTACCACGTCGCCTACCGGGCCGGCTTCCGGCATCCGCTGGACCGGGGTGCGGCGGGCCGGGCCATCCTGTCCGCCCGGCAGACCACGGAGGCCGGACACCCCGGGTACACCCTCACCCACGGCGAACTCGAGGCCGGGGCCAGCGGGGCGGCCGCGCCCCTGGTCGGGGTCTCGGGCGTGGAGGGCAGCGTCGGTGTCGTCATGCTCGCCGACGCCGTACCGGAACGGGTCGGGCCCCGCGTGCTCGACGCCGCCCGGGAGGTGGCCGACGCGCTGCGGTAGCCCGTGGTGCGGGGAGGTGGCCGACGCGCTGCGGTAGCCCGTGGTGCCGGGAGGTCGCCGACGCGCTGCGGTAGTCCGTACCGGCCGGGGAACGCCCGGTCCGCCTCCGCGGAGACGGCCGGGGCGGCGTACGCCTGGCGCGTTCCGGCCGGAGGGCGGCGGTTAGATTGGGTGCGTGCTCACTCGTCTCACGCGCCCCCGCGTCCTCGCCCTCTGCGCGCTGCCCGTCCTCGCCCTCTTCGGTACGGCGGCCTTCGCTCCGCTGCCGTTCACCCTGGCCCGGCCCGGGCTGACCGCGGACGTGCTCGGCGAGGACGACGGGCGGCCGGTGATCACCATCACCGGCGCGGAGACCCGGCCCACCGACGGGCAGCTGAGGATGACGACGATCCTCGCCACCGGGCCGAAGGCGGACGTCCGTATCGGCGAGGTGATCGACGGCTGGTTCCGGACCGACCGGGCGGTCATGCCGCGCGACTCCGTCTACCCCACCGGTGGCTCCGAGAAGGAGATCGAGAAGCACAACCTCGACGACATGAAGCAGTCGCAGAACGTCGCCGTCGACGCCGCCCTGAACTACCTGGACCGCGAGCCCGGTTCGCTGCGCGTCGGCGTGGACCTCGGCGACATCGGCGGCCCGAGCGCCGGCCTCTTCCTCTCCCTCGGCATCATCGACAAGCTCGACGGCAACGGCTCCGGCGGCGACCTCACCGGCGGCCGCACCATCGCCGGTACGGGGACGATCAGCGCGGACGGCGAGGTCGGCGCGGTCGGCGGCGTGTCGATGAAGGCCCAGGGCGCCCACCGTGACGGGGCGAGCGTCTTCCTCGTACCGAAGGCCGAGTGCGCTCAGGCGGAGGCCGAGGCGCCCGACGGGCTGCGGATCGTGCCCGTCTCCACGCTGAAGGACGCGGTCGGCTCGCTCAAGGCCCTGGAGACCGGTGGGAAGGTGCCGAGCTGCTGACCTGCGGCGGCGCCGGCTGTACGGGTGGCACCGACTGTACGGGCTCCGTCACCGGCGCGTCGTCCAGCGTCCGCCAGGACGGGAACACCAGCGGGCTCAGCGTGGCCAGGAAGTAGACCCCGCCCATCAGCAGCAGCGCCCCCGTCGCGCCCGCGCCCTCCACCAGCAGCCCGGCCGCCAGCCCGCCCAGCGGCATCGCCAACTCGCAGCCCGCCGTCAGCGCCCCCGACACCCGGCTGCGCAGCCGGTCCGGCACCCGCTCGTAGACCACCGTCGTCAGGATCGGGTTCAGCACGCCGCCCGCGATCCCGCCGAGCAGCATCGTCACCGCGAGCGGCAGCGTCGTCCCGGTCACCGCGGCGACCAGGAACCTCGGCGCGCCGCACAGGACGACGCACACCGTGAACACCGTCCGCCGGGAGAACCGGTGCCCCACCGCCCCGTACAACAGGGCCCCCGCCAGACCGCCCGCCCCGAACACCGCGGTGAGCAGCCCGATGGCGGTCGCGCCGCCCAGCTCGGCCTCGGCGTGCACGGGGAGCAGCACGGCGTACCAGCCCTGGTCGGTGCCGTTCATGAACATCACCATGACCACGATCGCCAGCAGCAGCCGGTTGCCCAGCAAGTGGGCGTAGCCCTCGCGGAGTTCGGAGCCGTAGGCGCGCAGCGACACCGGGGCCTCGGCCTTGCGCGGCTCGGCCGCGCGCACTCCCCGCACCCCTGTGGCGATCAGCAGGGCGGACAGCCCGAACGTCGCCGCGTCCAGCAGCAGGACGGTCTCCGCGCCGACGAAGGCGATGAGGACCCCGGCCAGCGCCGCGCCGACCATCCGGGCCCCGCGCGAGACCGCGTCGAAGAGGCTGGCGGCCCGGGGGAGCGTGGTGCCCGCGTGCTCGGCCAGGTCCGGGATCAGTACGTAGCGCGCGGTGTTGCCCGGGGTGTGGGCGAACCCGTTGACCGCCATCAGCGCGCACAGCATCCAGAAGTCGAGGACGTCGGCGAAGTGCAGGAGCGGGATCGTCGCGATGGCCGAGGCGCACACCACGTCGGAGGCGATGGCGACCCGGCGGCGGCCGATCCGGTCGATGACCGGTCCGCCGATCAGTGCGGCGACGACGATCGGCAGGGTGGCGCAGAAGGCGACGAGCCCGGCCCGGCCCGCGCTGCCGGTGGTCTCCAGGACGAACCAGGGGACGCCGATCAGAGTCAGTGAAGTGCCTGCGGTGGAAATGGAGTTGGCCGCGAGCGTGGCGGCGAGCGGGGTGCGGTTCCCCATGGTGCTGTCTCCCCCGACTCGATGGTCACGCCGGATGGAGGGCGGCGGTGCGAGGCGCGGTCGCCTCCCCGCTCCGGGTCGTCAGGCGCAGACCCGCCTCGACCAGGGCCCAGCCGACCCGGATGCGCAGGCTGGTGCGGGGGAGGCGGAACGCCGTGGCCTCTCCCTGGAGTTCGGACGCGCGGGTGGCGTGCAGGAGGTGGTGGACATCGGCATGCATGAGGCGGATCCCTTCGGGGAGTGGGCTGTTGGCGGCGCGACGCTCATTCGGAGGGGCGTGGGAAGGCGTGCAGGTGGGTCCGGACGACGGCCGACCCCTCGGTGTCGTCGGGGACGACGCCCCGGTAGCTCTCCATCAGTTCGTGGACCTTCCGGGACATCTCCAGGGCGAGTTCCGGGGTGAGGCGGAGCGTGAAGTCGCTCATGTCCCAGCTGCGCTGCCACTCCTTTGACCAGTCGTCCACGGTGCCCAGCCAGGTGTTCAGCTCCTGGGCGTGGGACGTGGCCGTCTCATGGAGGAGGAAGTCGATGGCCCCGCGCACCTCCGGGTCGGCGTGCGTCCGGAACTCGGCGCTCTCGACCGTCGAGCCGTCGTGCGCCGCCCGCCACCAGCGTTCGCGTCCCTTGCCCAGCTCCGGGGCGTCCTCGACCATGCCGGACTCGGCCAGTTGGCGCAGGTGGTAGCTGGTCGCGCCGCTGGACTCGGCCAGTCGCTCGCCGAGCCGGGAGGCGGTGGCCGGTCCGAACTCGCGCAGTGCCTTCAGCAGCCGGATCCGGAGGGGGTGCGCGATGGCCCGCAGGGTGCGGGCGTCGACCTGGTGGATCTTCCGGTCGGTGCCGTCGTAGCGGTAGGGGCGGGCGTCCTCGTTCTCTGCCATGGTTCGAAGGTAGAGATGCAAAGGATGCTTTGCAAGGTTTTTTTGCAAGGAACTGTTTGCAGCGATCCTTTGTAACTCACCCCTCCTCGATGAACCCCTCCGCCACCAGCCAGTCCTTCGCCACCTCGTGCGGGTCCTCGCCCTCCACGTCCACCTTGGCGTTCAGCGTCTGCGCGACCTCGGTCGTCAGCTTCTTCGCCAGCGGGTCCAGCAGCTCCGCGATCACCGGGTACTTCTCGAAGGTCGCCTCGTGGATGACCGGGGAGGCGTTGTAGTTGGGGAAGAAGTTCTTGTCGTCCTCCAGGACGTCCAGGTCCATCGCCTTGATGCGCCCGTCGGTGGTGAACACCTCGCCCAGCAGGCAGGAGTCGGACTCGGAGACCTGGGTGTAGATGATCCCGGCGTCCATCTTCCGGATGTTGCCCGCCGGGATGCTCATCCCGTACTTCTTCTCCATGCCGGGCAGCCCGTCGTCGCGGGAGGCGAACTCGTTCTCCACGCAGATCGTCACCGCGCCCGGGTCCTTCCTCGCCAGGGCCGCCACGTCCGAGAGGGTCTCCAGCCGGTACCGGGCGTTGTTCTTCTTGCTGATGGCGAGCGCGTACGTGTTGTCGAGCGGCGCCGGCGGCAGCCAGACCACCCCGTTGCCCCGGTCCTCGTCCCGCACCGCCTCGTACTGCTTCCTCGGGTCGACGATGGGGTCCGCGTGGCCGAGGAAGGTGATCCAGCCGGTGCCGGTGTAGTCCCACTGGGCGTCGGCGTCGCCGTTGATGATGGCCTCGCGCGCGCTGATCGAACCCGGCAGGTTCGTCCGGTCCAGGACCTCCGCCCCGGCCGCCTTGAACACCAGGCCGGTCATCTGACCCAGGATGATGTTCTCGCTGAAGTTCTTCGACGTCACGGTCAGCGTCGCGCCCCTGAGCGGCTCACCCCGCCCGACCGACCCCGGCGACACGTCGTCCACCATCGGCGAACCGCTCTTGAGCCCGCAGCCGCTTACCGCCACCGCCAGGGCCAGGCCACCGATCGCCACGGCCCCGCGCCGGGGAACGTACGCCGTCCTCCTCATCGCTCCTCCAGCCCGCGCGGCGTCAGCGCCAACTCGGCCAGCGAGGCCAGCCAGTCCACCAGCAGGGCCAGCACCACCGTCAGCACCGAGCCGATGACCAGCACCGGCATCCGCTGCGTCTGGATCCCCGACGTGATCAGGTCGCCCAGTCCGCCGCCCCCGCCGAACGTCGCCAGCGTCGCCGTGCCGACGTTCAGGACGAGTGCCGTACGCACCCCGGCCAGGATCAGCGGGACCGCGAGCGGCAGCTCCACCTTCATCAGGACGCCCCGGCCGGACATCCCCATCCCGCGCGCCGCCTCGATCATGTTCGGCTCGATCGCCCGCAGGCCCGCCACCGTGTTGGAGAGCACCGGCAGCACCGCGTAGATCACGATGCCGATGATCGCGGTCCGCGGGCCGATGCCCAGCCAGATCACCAGCAGCGCCAGCAGACCGATCGCGGGCGTCGCCTGCCCGATGTTGGCCAGCGCGGTGAACGCCGGGGCCGCCCTGCGCAGCCGCCGCCGGGTCAGGGCGATGCCCAGCGGGATCGCGATGATCAGCACCCAGAACGTGGAGATCGCCGTCAGCCGCACGTGCTGCCACCAGCGCAGCTGCACATTGCCGCCGCTCAGCGAGTTCTCCGCGATCGAGTCCAGGTGGGTGTTGGTGATCCAGACGTAGGTGGCGACCAGGACGACCACCAGCACCACCGGCAGGACCACCAGCTTCCGCCAGGTGAACCGGCGCTCCGGCGCGGCCGGGGCGGGGGAGGGGTCGCTCTCCTCGTCGTGGAACGCGTGACCCTTGACGTCGTGTTCGCCCGGCGGCCGGGTGGGGGCGGCCGGGCCCTTGCCGGATCCGGACGGATGGCTGGGACTCATCGGCCGCCGCCACCCCCCTCCAGCTCCTGCTCCGTCCGGTGGCCCCGCAGCTCCTCCAGCTCGTGCTGGTGCTCCATCGCCGTCAGCCGGTCGGCCTCCAGCAGCTCCTGCACGTTGTCCATCAGCGTCTTCATGTCGACGACCCCGATGAACTCGCCCCGCCGCCCGGTCACCGCGACCCGGCCCCCACTGTCGGTGAGGACCGCCTCCAGCGCGTCGTGCAGCGTGGCGTCCCGGGTCACCGTGTCGTGCACCAGCTGCCCGGCCCGCGCCAGCGAACCGCGCGCCCGCATCAGGTCGCCGCGCCGCAGCCACTTGTACGGGCGGTTGCGGCGGTCCAGCATCAGCAGCTCGTTGTGCGGGCCGCTGCGCAGCTTGTTGAAGATCGACTGGAGGGGGTCCTCGACCGTCACCGTCGGGAAGTCCGCGATGCCCACATCCCGTACGCGGGTCAGATTCAGCCGCTTCAGGGCCGCGCCCGCGCCGACGAAGCCGGAGACGAAGTCGTCCGTCGGGTTGGTCAGGATCGCCTCGGGGGTGTCGAACTGCGCGATGTGCGAACGCTCCCGCAGCACCGCGATGCGGTCGCCGAGCTTGATCGCCTCGTCGAAGTCGTGGGTGACGAACACGATCGTCTTGTGCAGTTCGTGCTGGAGCCGGATCAGCTCGTCCTGGAGGTGGTCGCGGGTGATCGGGTCGACCGCCCCGAACGGCTCGTCCATCAGCAGGACGGGAGGGTCGGCGGCCAGCGCCCGCGCCACCCCCACCCGCTGCTGCTGCCCGCCGGAGAGCTGGCGCGGATAGCGTCCGTGGAACTCGCGCGGGTCCAGGCCCACCAGGTCGAGCATCTCCTCCACCCGGTCCTTGACCCGGGACTTGGACCAGCCGACCATCTTCGGGACCAGGGCGATGTTGTCCGCGACCGTCATGTGCGGAAAGAGGCCGGAGGACTGGATCGCGTACCCGATCTTGCGGCGCAGCTTCACCGGGTCGATGTCGGTGACGTCCTCGTCGTCGATCCGGATCCGGCCCGACGTCGGCTCGATCAGCCGGTTGATCATCTTGAGGGTGGTGGACTTCCCGCAGCCGGACGGTCCGACGAAGACCACCGTCTCGCCCGCCCTGATCTCCATCGAGACGTTCTCGACGGCCGGATTCGGGGTGCCCGGGTAGCTCTTGGTGAGGTTCTCCAGCTGGATGGTGGCCCCGGAGGCGGCGGTGGCCCCCTCCTCCGCGACGACGGTGCCGGTCTCGGTCTCAGGCACGGATCCCCCTCGGGATGGTCAGCCGCCCCAGCAGGACGTACGCGGCGTCGAAGAGCAGGGCGAGGACGACGATGCCGAGTGTGCCCGCGAGGACCTGGTTGATCGCGTTGGCGCTGCCCAGCGAGGCGATGCCCCGGAAGATCTCGTTGCCGAGGCCGGGCCCGGAGGCGTACGCGGCGATGGCGGCGATGCCCATCAGCATCTGGGTCGAGACCCGGATCCCGGTCAGGATCGGCGGCCAGGCGAGTGGCAGCTCCACCCGGCACAGCCGGGCCGGCCGCGACATCCCGATGCCCGTCGCCGCGTCGACCAGGGACGGATCGACGCCCCGCAGCCCGACGATGGAGTTCCGGACGATGGGCAGCAGCCCGTACAGCGTCAGGGTGATCACGGTCGGCGCGACGCCGAGGCCGACCAGAGGGATCAGCAGACCGATCGCGGCGAGCGAGGGGATGGTGAGGATCGTGGCCGTGGAGGTGATGGCGAGCGAGCCGCCCCAGCCGCTGCGGTAGCTCACCACGCCGATGACCACGCCCAGCACGGTGGCGATGACCATGCACTGGAAGACCGCGCTGACGTGCTGGAACGCGTCCGTGAGGAGCTGCTGGTGGCGGGTGTTCAGATACTCCCAGAAGCTCACACGGCGCTCCTTCGGATCGGGGGGCCTCCCGAGCGCTTCGCTCAGTCGGTGTCCTCGGCCGCCTGTTCCACCAGCGGGATGATCCGCAGCGGAACCGGGTTCTCCATGACGATCGCCGTGGAGGCCCGGACAATGCCATCAAATCCGACAACCCGGTCGATCACCCGCTGGAGATCGGCGTTGGAACGGGCCACGAGGCGGCAGAACATGTCGCCGTGCCCGGTGGTGGTGTGCAGCTCCAGCACTTCCGGCACCCCGCCCAAGTGGGCGCGCACGTCGGCCCCTTGGCCCTGCTTGATCTCCAGCGTGGCGAACGCGGTGACGGGGTAGCCGAGCGCCGCCGGATCCACGTCGGGGCCGAATCCCCGGATGACGCCGTTCGACTGAAGACGGTCCAGCCGCGCCTGCACGGTCCCGCGCGCCACCCCGAGCCGCCGGGATGCTTCGAGGACGCCGATCCGCGGTTCGCGTGCCAGGAGCACGATGAGCCGCCCGTCCAGATGATCGATCGCCATGAGCCTGCCTCTGATGGTCACCCTGTACAGATAGTCCGGCCATCATGGCGATCCACTGGGCACATTGACCAGCCGATGCGTGAACTATTGCGCACCTTGCGATGTGGGGAGAGCCTTCGAACATGACTGAGACTCTGCACACCAGCCCCGAAACCGCCCGGCAGGCCGACCCCTTCCCGGTCAAGGGAATGGACGCGGTCGTCTTCGCCGTGGGCAACGCCAAGCAGGCCGCGCACTACTACTCGACCGCCTTCGGCATGAAGCTGGTCGCCTACTCCGGACCGGAGAACGGCACCCGCGAGACCGCGAGTTACGTCCTGACCAACGGCGCCGCCCGCTTCGTGTTCACCTCCGTGATCAAACCGTCCACCGAATGGGGCACCTTCCTCGCCGACCACGTCGCCGAGCACGGCGACGGCGTCATCGACCTCGCGATCGAGGTCCCGGACGCCCGCGCCGCGTACGCGTACGCCGTCGAGCACGGCGCCCGCGGCCTCACCGAGCCGCACGAGGTCAAGGACGAGCACGGCACCGTCGTCCTCGCCGCCATCGCCACGTACGGCGAGACCCGCCACACCCTGGTGGAGCGCTCCGGCTACGAGGGCCCCTACCTCCCCGGCTTCGCGGCGGCCTCGCCGATGGTCGAGCCGGCCGCCAAGCGCACCTTCCAGGCGATCGACCACTGCGTCGGCAACGTCGAGCTCGGCCGGATGAACGAGTGGGTCGGCTTCTACAACCAGGTCATGGGCTTCACCAACATGAAGGAGTTCGTGGGCGACGACATCGCCACCGAGTACTCCGCCCTGATGTCGAAGGTCGTCGCCGACGGCACGCTCAAGGTCAAGTTCCCGATCAACGAGCCGGCCATCGCGAAGAAGAAGTCGCAGATCGACGAGTACCTGGAGTTCTACGGCGGCGCGGGCGTCCAGCACATCGCGCTCGCCACGAACGACATCGTCGCCTCGGTCCGCGCGATGCGCGCCGCCGGCGTCCAGTTCCTGGACACCCCCGACTCGTACTACGACACCCTCGGCGAGTGGGCCGGCGAGACCCGGGTGCCGGTCGAGACCCTGCGCGAGCTGAAGATCCTCGTCGACCGCGACGAGGACGGCTACCTGCTGCAGATCTTCACCAAGCCGGTCCAGGACCGGCCGACCGTCTTCTTCGAGATGATCGAGCGCCACGGCTCCATGGGCTTCGGCAAGGGCAACTTCAAGGCCCTGTTCGAGGCGATCGAGCGCGAGCAGGAGAAGCGCGGCAACCTCTGAGCCGGGGACCCGCGAGCCGCTGTCCTTGACCTGCGGCCTGCCCGGCCTGCGTCTCTCACGCGGAACGCCACCGCGGCCCGGGGCAGTACCCCGGACCGCGGCGGCCACGTCGTTCACGGCGTCCTGCCCGGATCAGGGGCTCTTCGACGCCCCGGCCGCCTCCGGCTTCCCGGCCGCCGGGCTGGTCGCCGCGGCCTTCGACGAGGCCGGGGACGGGGACGGGGCCGCTTTCGAGGGGGCCGAAGCCTCGGGCTTCGTTTCCCGCTCGGCCTTACGTTCGGCCTCCCGCCCCGTCTCCCGCTCCGTCTCCGGTTTCGGCTCCGGGGCGGGCGGCGGCGGGGCCGACCGCGTGTCGCCCGGACCGCCCGGCGGCGGCTCGCCCAGCGCGTCCAGCGCCTGACGGGCCAGCGGCGCCGCGAGCGGCGAGAAGGCCGGGTTGGTGCGCACGGCCTGCTCCAGATTCCGGCGCGCCGGACCGTAGTCCTCCAGCTCCCGCTGGATCACGCCAAGGTGGTACGCGTACGAGGCATTCCGCACGCCCGTGTCCGCGGCCAGCCGCGCGTACTCCAGGCCCTCCTCCGACTCGCCCGCCCGGTGCAGCGCCCAGCCCAGCGCGTCCGCCACCGCCGCACTGCGGTGCTGCTTCGCCCACTGGCCGCGCAACAGCTCCACCGCCGCGTCCGGGTCCCCGTGGTCGGCCTCGAAACGGGCCAGCGGCAAGGACTCGTCGACCCCGGCCCTCTTCGCCGCGGCCACCATCTCCCGCAGCGCGGCGTACTGGGTGCGGGCGTCCCCGTCCAGCCCCAGCGACTCGTACAGCTCGCCCAGCTCCAGGGCGTACTCCGGGCGCGGGAACTTCTCCAGCGCGCTCTGGTACGCGGCCAGCGCCTCGTCGGTGCGCTCCAGCGCCACCAGGGCCCGGGCCCGGCCCGCCAGCGAGGCGTGGTGACCGGCGTCCGTGCGCAGCGCCGCGTCGAACTGCGCCACCGCCTCCTCCGGTTCGCCCCGCTCCCAGGCCAGCTCGCCGAGCCGGTGCAGCGCCTCGGCCTTCTCGGCGGGCTGCGTCGCCCGGTCCGCCGCCTCCCTGGCGGTGGCCAGCGCGTCCTCGCGCCAACCCTGGCCCCGGTACAGCTCGGCGGTGCGGGCCAGCGCCGGAACACCCTTGCGCAGCTCGCCGAACTTCTCCGTCGCCGCGGTCGCCGCCTTCTGGTCGCCGAGCCCGGTGTACGCGTCGATGAGGACCGGGTACACGCTCCAGGCCTTCGGCTGCCGCTTCTTCACGGTCTCGCCCCACCGCTTCGCCGCGAGGAAGTCGTGCCGGGCGTTGGCCAGGGCCGCCAGGCCCACCCACGCCTCCTCGTTCCCGCGCTCGCCCGCCCGCGCCTCCAGCGAACGCTTCAAGGTCTCCTCGGCGCGGGCGTAGTACGTCGTGTCCGCCGAACGCCGCGCCCACTCCACGTACGCCGTGCCGAGCGTCGCCAGGGACGGGGCGTCCTTCGGGTGGGACGCCACCCACTTCTGCCGGTCCCCGATCAGCGCGGTGAGGTCCGACAGCGAGGCGGGGGAGCCCGCGGTCGCCGCCGCCTCGGCCCGCTCGACCGGCCCCGGCTCCTTCGGCCCGTCGCCCTCCCCGTCCTCCACCGCCACCAGCGCCCCGGCCAGCAGCACCCCTGCGGCGACCGCGCCGAACGCGGCCCGGCGCAACGTCGTCCGCAGGGTGGGCGGCGGCGGGGGTACGGCGGTGGCGCCTTCGGCGGGCATCACGTAAGGGGCTTGCGGGTCCAGTGGGTCCTGTGGGTCCAGCGGGTCCTGTGGGTGCTGTGGCCCCTGCGGGGACGGCTCGGGCGGTTGGCGGGACTCCGGACCCTGCTGCGGCATGACATCCATGGCCATCACTGTGCGTCAGTCATACGAGCACACCGCTCCTTCGGATCGTCGCCGCCCACGGGTTCACACCATTGGCCCCGGGTGTCACGCTTGGATCATGAGCGATCTCCTCGAACAGCTGCGCGCGGGACTGCCCCCCGAGACGCTGATCACCGATCCGGACGTCACCGCGTCCTACGCCCACGACATGGCGAGCTTCTGCGAGGCCGGCACCCCGGCCGTCGTGGTGCTCCCGCGCACGGTCGAGCAGGTCCAGCACGTCATGCGCACCGCCACCGCGCTGCGCGTCCCGGTCGTCCCGCAGGGCGCCCGTACCGGCCTGTCCGGCGCGGCCAACGCCTCGGACGGCTGCATCGTGCTCTCCCTGGTGAAGATGGACCGGATCCTGGAGATCAGCCCCGTCGACCGGATCGCCGTCGTCGAACCGGGCGTCGTCAACGCGGTGCTGTCACGCGCGGTGAACGAACACGGTCTGTACTACCCGCCGGACCCCTCCAGCTGGGAAACGTGCACCATCGGCGGCAACATCGGCACCGCGTCCGGCGGCCTGTGCTGCGTGAAGTACGGGGTCACCGCCGAATACGTCCTGGGCCTGGACGTCGTCCTCGCCGACGGACGGCTCCTGACCACCGGCCGCCGCACCGCCAAGGGCGTCGCCGGATACGACCTGACCCGGCTCTTCGTCGGCTCCGAGGGCAGCCTCGGAGTCGTCGTCAAGGCCGTCCTCGCGCTGAGACCGCGGCCGCCGCAGCAGCTCGTCCTCGCCGCCGAGTTCCCCTCGGCAGCCACCGCCTGTGACGCTGTGTGCCGGATCATGGAGCGTGGTCACACCCCGTCACTCCTCGAACTGATGGACCGTACGACCGTGCGTGCCGTCAACGCGATGGCCTCCATGGGCCTGCCCGAGACCACCGAGGCCCTGCTGCTCTGCGCCTTCGACACCCCCGACCCGACGGCCGACCTGGCCGCCGTCGAAGACCTGTGCACCGCCGCCGGGGCCACCGAGGTGGTCCCCGCCGACAATCCCGCCGAGTCCGAACTCCTCCTCCAGGCCCGCCGGATGTCGCTCACCGCGTTGGAGACCGTCAGGCCCGCCACGATGATCGACGACGTCTGCGTACCGCGTTCGCAGCTCGGCGCGATGCTCGCGGGCACGGCGGCCATCGCCGAGGAGTACGACCTCACCATCGGCGTCTGCGCCCACGCGGGGGACGGCAACACCCACCCCGTCGTCTGCTTCGACCACCACGACCCCGACGAGTCCCGCCGGGCCCGCGAGTCCTTCGACGCGATCATGGCGCTCGGCCTGGAACTGGGCGGGACCATCACCGGCGAACACGGCGTCGGTGTCCTCAAGAAGGAGTGGCTCGCCCGCGAACTGGGCGAGACCGGCGTCGAACTCCAGCGCGGCATCAAGGCGGCCTTCGACCCGCTGAGCCTCCTCAACCCCGGCAAGCTCTTCTGACAGCGACCCCGGCAAGCTCTCCTGGCAGCGGCCCTCCCGTCCGGAGGCCCTCACGCCTCGCCGTCCTGGGACGGCGCGTCGTCCGACTGCCACGGGTCGCTCAGCCAGAGGTCGTCGGCCGGCAGCGGGGCCAACAGCTCCGCCAGCGCCTCGTCGATGCCGAGCCGGTCGCTCTCCGAACCCGGCGGCACCACCCGCAGGGTCCGCTCCACCCAGGCGGCCACGGCCGCCGAGTTCATTTCGAGCAGGGCGTCGCCGTCGGGGGAGGTGAGGGCCACACAGATGACGCCGCGGCCCGCGACCTTCGTCGGCCAGATCCGTACGTCCCCGTGCCCGCACGGCCGGAACACGCCCTCCACCAGCAACTCCCGGGCGAACGTCCAGTGCACGGGCGACTCGGAGCCGATGTGGAAGGCGATGTGCACGGCGTACGGGTCGTCCGTGCGATACGTCAGCCGGGCGGGTACCGGAATGGACCGCTCGGGGGACAGGACCAGCTTCAGCTCCAGCTCACGTTCCACGATGCTCATCATGAGAATGCACAACCTTCCGGTGCTCGTGGGCCGGCCCCGTGACCGTCCCGCACAAGGAGAGAGCGCCCTCCCCGCCACCTATTACGCGACTTCTCAAAGAAACTTCGTGCGATCCCGAAAGTGGTCCCAAACAGGTGGACCGGCCCGGGGGCGGTCGGCGGTCTGATAGATGTGGACCCTTGTATTGAGGCCGTCCGCCCGCCCGGCGGGGACGGCCTGAGGCCTCGAAGAGATACGGGACCCGCTGATGAGCGCGCCAACTCCGGCACCCGGTGACGAAAGCCCCCGCGAGGGCTACTACCCCGACCCCTCCATCCCCGGTTACGTCCGGTACTGGAACGGCGCGTCCTGGGTCCCCGGCACGAGCCGCCCCGCGCCCCGTCAGGCGGGCCCGGCCGCCGCTCCCGCCGCCGGTGGGCAGGCCGCGCCGGTGGAGGAGACCGGGCCGATCTTCTTCGACGAGGAGGACGGCCCCCTGGAGGGCCAGGACGGCCCGGCGGCCCCGGCGGCCGGATCCGGTGAACCCGCCGCGGACCACGCGGGCTCCGCGTCCGTCTGGCAGGCGGACACCGCACGCCAGAACGGTTTCGGCGGCGAACGGGACCGCCGGGTCGACTGGGGCGGGCCGGCCCAGGAGCCCGCCGGCCACCCTTCGGCGTCGGCCGACCCGAGGGCGCCGCTGGCCCAGGACCCGACCGGCGGCGCGCTGCCGGGGACGCGGGACGGCGGCCGGTCCGCCGCGGAGGCCGGGGCGCGTCCGCCGACCGAGGGAACGGTCACGATCCGCGCGGTGGGCCGGCGCGCCGCGGGGCCCGACGCCGCACGGTCCAACGCCGTTCAGCCCGCCGCCCCGGCACCGTCGAACGCCGGTACGCATCAGGGGCCGCAGAACGTGGGCGCGGCACAGAACAGCCTCGCACCGGCTCCGGCTCCGGCTCCGGCCCCCCGGGCACTGCCGGCGCAGGCACAGCACGCGCAGGAGTCGCAGCAGTCACAGCAGTCACAGCAGCCTCTGGCGCAGCAGGCGCAGCAGGCGCAGCAGGCGCAGCAGGCGCAGCAGGCACAGCACGCACAGCAGGTGCAGCAACAGCAGCCACAGCAGGCACCGGTACAGCAGGCAGCCCTGCCGGCCCCGACTCCGGCCGCCCCGGCCCCGGCTCCCGCTCCCGTACCGCAGGAAGTGCGGCAGGGGCCGGTCCAGGCCCCCGCCCCCGTGCCCGCGCCGTCCCCCGCCCCCGTGCCCCCGGCGGCCCCGCAGACGCCGCTGACGCCGGGCCCCGGCGGCGGCTCGGCCTCCTGGGCGCAGCAGGTCCACCAACTGGCCCAGCCCGAGCCACACCAGCAGCAACCACACCAGCTCCAGCGCCAGTCGCCGGGCGCGGACCAGCCCGTCGTGCCCTGGAAGCCGCCGGTCGACGACCCCTTCCAGCAACTCGCCCGCAACCAGGCCTCGGCCCGGCCCGCGGGGCTCGGCAAGCGGTTCGCCGCCCGGCTGGTCGACAGTCTCGTGCTCGGCGCGGTCGTCGGGGCCGCGGCCGTCCCGCTGGCGACCCGGGCGCTCGACCACATCGACCGGAAGATCACCGCGGCGAAGGAGACGGGGGAGACGGTCACCGTCTGGCTGCTGGACTCCACCACCGGGGCGCTGCTGGGGGCGCTGCTCGGCGCGTTCCTCCTCATCGGCTTCGTCCTGGAGGCGCTGCCGACGGCCAAGTGGGGCCGGACGCTGGGCAAGAAGCTCTGCGGTCTCGACGTACGGGACATCGAGTCCCACGACGCGCCCACCCTGGGCGCGGCCCTGCGCCGCTGGCTCGTCTACGGCGTGCTGGGGCTGCTCGTCATCGGCGTGGTCAACGTTCTCTGGTGCCTGATCGACCGGCCCTGGCGCCAGTGCTGGCACGACAAGGCGGCCCGCACCTTCGTCGCCGGCTGAGCGGACCGAGTCGGCTGACCGGGCGGGCGCGCGGACCGGGCTGGTCGCGCTGACCGGGCCGACCCGGCTGGGCGCGCTCAGCGGGCCCGGGGGAACGCGTGCCCGGCCCCGGGGAACGCGTGCCCGAGCGCGCGGCGACCTGCCCGTTTAGACTCGGATGCCGCTCCGTGTCCCCCGAACGCACCTGAGCCGTTGCGGGGCCCGGTGGAGCGGGATGCACTGCCCCCATGAGCAACGACCAGCCGACGCCCGGCCAGCCGCCCGAGGACGACGATCCGTTCCTCAAGAAGCCGCAGGAGCCCTCGCCGCCGTCCGAGGGTCGGCCCTACGGCAGCGCGCCGCCCCCGCCGCCTCCGCCGCCTCCCCCGAACGATCCCTACGGCGGCGGCTTCGGAGCGCCCGATCCGCTGGCCGGAATGCCGCCGCTCGCCGAGCCGGGGAAGCGGATCCTGGCGCGGCTCATCGACTTCCTCGTCATCTCGATCCCGCTGTACCTGATCTCGCTGCCCTGGGGCGGTGCGGTCGACGTCAACGGGGACGGCGACGACGGGTTCGGCGACGCCGTCGCCAACGGGTACGGCGGGAGCCAGCTGCTGTGGTCGATCATCGGCCTGGTGATCTACGTCGCCTACGACACGTACTTCACCCACAAGGACGGCCGCACGCTGGGCAAGCGGCTGCTCAAGCTGCGCGTCGCGATGCTCAACGACGGGCGGGTGCCGGACACCGGGGCCGCCCTGATGCGGGCCGTCGTTCTGTGGGCCCCGGCGCTGCTGTGCTGCCCGTGCCTGTGGTGGCTGATCAACATCGTGCTGATGTTCACCGACAAGCCCTACCGGCAGGGGCTCCAGGACAAGGCGGCCAAGACGGTCGTGGTGGCCGCCCGCTAGCGGGCGGTCGCTGCGGCCCGTCGCCCGCTCAGCGGCGCAGTGAGTGGTCGTTGGCCGGTGCCGACGAGCGGCCCGCCGCGACCCGCTCCCGGGCCCGGATGTCCTCCAGGGCGTGGTGGGTTCGGGCGGCGTCGGCGGTGGTCGCCCTCCGTCCCGCCCCCTCCGCGGCGCGGTGGCGGGGGAGGGGCAGGCGCACGGCGACCAGGAGGCCGAGGACCAGCGCGGTCGTCCCGACGGCGGCGACGCCGACGCCGGACTCCGTGCGGAACAGCAGCAGCAGGGCGAGCGTCGTGACGACGACGGTGGCCGAACCGTAGGCGAACTGTGCGGCAGTCGGACGCGGCATGGCGGTTTCCGTCCTCGGGACGTCGGATGGGCGGGCGGCGATCGGCACGGTCGTGCGCGCCGAACGACCCTACGACGGTGAATGCCCGGGCCCGACCGGTAGTAAGCGTGACCTAACGCACGGTACCGGTGCACAGGGGGCGCACGGAGTCACGCCTCTCACTAACCGGACGGCGGGACGCGCCTGTTGGTGTGGGGCGAACGCCCAGGTCCGGGCCGCGGACGTTCTTTTACCGTTCCCATGCCCTTCCCATACCGTCCGCATACCGGAAGAGCGCTCCGCATAGTGCACTTGGTCTGTTCAAGTCAAGGTCTGTCTTTTCTCTCACAACTCCGATCGAATGTCGTCACTTGTGACGCGTTTACGCGCTCGGCCCGTTTCCTACCCCCCTGGCCGCAGCGCGGACGCCCGGGGAGGACTGCTTCAAGTGACCAATCAGAGACGGGCGCTTCGCGCCGCCGCCGTTGTCGTGGCCATGGCCGCGACCGCCGCGACGGCGTCGACCTTCGCCACCGCCCAGGCGCATGACAGCTCATCAGGTTCCGGTGTCTCCACCGTCGACCGCCGTGACCCGGCGCCGGCCAAGGGGCACGTGGAGCACAACCTGGAGGGCCCCTTCAGCGAGCAGCAGGCCGCCCAGCGCGAAGCCGCGCTGGAGCAGGTGCTGTCCGGGGACAAGAAGGTGGCGAACCGGAACGGCTCCAAGGTCGTCAAGCTCGGCGACAAGAAGTACGTGGAGCTCGGCCGGGAGAAGACCGACAAGATCTTCACCATCCTGCTGGAGTTCGGCGACCAGGTCGACGACACCACGATGTTCGACCCGGACGGCGACGGCCCCAAGCCGCCCGTCAAGAAGTTCGGGGCGACCCGGGCCCGGCGCACAACAAGATCGCCAAGCCGGACCCGAAGAAGGACAACAGCACCGCCTGGAAGGCCGACTACAACCAGGAGCACTTCCAGGAGCTCTACTTCGGCGAGGGCAAGGGCGTCCACTCGCTCAAGACCTACTACGAGAAGACCTCCTCGGGTCGCTACTCGGTCGAGGGGGCGGTCTCCGACTGGGTCAAGGTCCCCTACAACGAGGCCCGTTACGGCTCCAACTACTGCGGCCAGACCAACTGTGCCAACGTGTGGGACGCCGTGCGCGACGGCGTGAACGCCTGGGTCGCCGACCAGCGGGCCAAGGGCCGCACCGACGCGGAGATCAAGGCGAACCTCGCCGAGTACGACGAGTGGGACCGCTACGACTTCGACGGTGACGGCAACTTCAACGAGTCCGACGGCTACATCGACCACTTCCAGCTGGTGCACGCCGGTGAGGACGAGTCGGCCGGCGGCGGCGCCGAGGGCACCAACGCCATCTGGGCGCACCGCTGGTACGCGTACGGCACCAACGCCGGTGCGACCGGCCCCGCGGACAACAAGGCCGGTGGCGCCCAGATCGGCGACACGGGCATCTGGGTCGGCGACTACACCGTCCAGCCCGAGAACGGCGGCCTGGGCGTCTTCGCCCACGAGTACGCCCACGACCTCGGTCTCCCGGACCTGTACGACACCTCCGGCGGCGGCGAGAACTCGGTCGGCTTCTGGTCCCTGATGTCGGCGGGCTCCTGGCTCGGCACCGGCACGGGTGAGATCGGCAACCTGCCGGGCGACATGACCTCGTGGGACAAGCTCCAGCTGGGCTGGCTCGACTACGACAAGGCCAAGGCCGGCAAGACCTCGCTGCACAAGCTGGGCGTCTCGGAGTACAACACCGAGAACCCGCAGGCGCTCGTCGTCGAGCTGCCCGAGAAGGCCGTCACCACCACCGTCGTCAAGCCCGCCGAGGGCGCGAAGCAGTGGTGGAGCGACATGGGCGACAACCTGTCGAACACCCTGACCCGCTCGGTCGACCTGACCGGCAAGTCCAAGGCCACGCTGGACCTTTCGGGCTGGTACGACATCGAGGCCGAGTACGACTACCTCTACACCGAGGTGTCCGACAACGGTGGCGCCAACTGGACCGTGCTCGACGGCACCGCCGACGGCAAGGCCCTCCCGCGCGACGCCAGTGACAAGCCGGCGCTGACCGACGTCTCGGGCGCGTACCAGAAGCTGTCCTTCCCCCTGGACGCCTACGCGGGCAAGAAGGTCGACCTCCGCTTCCGCTACCAGACGGACGGCGGCGCGGGCGGCAAGGGCTTCGCGGCCGACGCCATCACCGTCACGGCCGACGGCGCCGCGCTCTTCTCGGACAACGCCGAGGGCGACGACAACGGCTGGACCGCGAAGGGCTTCTCGCGCATCGGCGAGTCCTTCACCCAGAACTACCCGCAGTACTACATCGCGGAGAACCGCCAGTACGTGTCGTACGACGAGACCCTCAAGGTCGGCCCGTACAACTTCGGCTTCTCCGGCACCCGTCCGGACTGGGTCGAGCACTACGCGTACCAGAACGGTCTGCTGGTCTGGCTCTGGGACACCTCCCAGAAGGACAACAACACCTCCGCCCACCCGGGCCAAGGTCTGATCCTGCCGATCGACGCGCACGCCAAGCCGCTGAAGTGGAAGGACGGCTCGCTCCTGCGCAACAAGATCCAGCCGTTCGACGCGCCGTTCAGCTGGTACCCGAACCAGGGCTTCACGCTCCACAACGCGGACGTCCCGCTGCACATCAAGCCCGCCCTGGGCAACCCGGTCTTCGACGACCGCAAGGGCACCTACTGGTACAAGGAGAACCCCACGGGCAGTGTCAAGGTTTCTGACACGAACACCCGCATCTCCATCGTCCACGAGCCCCGCAACGGCTCGACGATGAGCGTGCTGGTCAGCCCCTCGGGCCGCTGATCAAGTAAAACCGCAGGTCAAACAGTGATCGGCCGTCGCCCCCTAGCGGGCGGCGGCCGATCGTGTTTAGGTGCGTCTTGTTCACATCCTTATTGACACGACGTCTCACGGGGGAGCGCGGAGCATGGCTGGCGGAGGTTTCTGCAGGTTGCCGAACGGCACGGTGGTGGTCGCACTGACCCTGACCAGACCGGCCGACGGAGCAGGCCCCCACGGGGGTACGGGAGCGGGGCCCGGGGCCCCGGTGCGGGTGCTGGTGCACGCGGCGAACCGGGCGCGCGCCCTGACCAGGCTGCGCAACCTGGGGCTGCGGGCGGTCTACCTGCGCGGCAACGACCGGCCGCCCACGCCGGACGAGGTCACGGCGGTGCTGCACCATCCGGACGGTCTGCTGTGGCGGGCCGCCCCGCAGGCGGATCCGGTCGGCCTGCCGGGCCTCGCGCCCCCGTCGACCCGGCTCTCCCCGTCGTACCAGTCGTGCCAGGAGCTGTGGCACCCGATCAGGGCCCTGCTGGGCCCCGCCGGACACGCCGGACCGGCCCGCCCGGCCGCGTAGGCACGCGAGGCGTGATGTCCGGGCGCGGCGGGCTTGGCGGGCGTGGCGGTCATGTCCGGGCGCGGCGCGCGAGGCGTGATGTCCGTGCGCGGTGCGGTTACGACGCGACGACCGGTGTGCCGGAGAGCTTCACGCCCGCCGTGCGCATCTCCGCGAGGGCCCGCTTCGTGGTCGCCCCGGACACGCCCGCGGTCAGGTCGAGCAGCACGTGCGTGACGAAGCCCTCACGGGCCGCGTCCAGCGCGGTGGCCCGCACGCAGTGATCGGTGGCGATGCCGACGACGTCGACCTCGGTGACATCGCGGTCGCGCAGCCACTGGGCGAGTGGGACCCCGTTCTCGTCGGAGCCCTCGAACCCGCTGTACGCGGCCGCGTACGCCCCCTTGTCGAACACCGTGTCGATCGCGCCGGAGGCGACGGCGGGCGCGAAGTTCGGGTGGAAGCCGACCCCCTCCGTACCGGCGACGCAGTGCACCGGCCAGGAGTGCTCGAAGTCCGGGCTGGGCGAGAAGTGGTCGCCCGGGTCGATGTGGTGGTCGCGGGTGGCCACCACGTGGCGGTAGCCGGGCTGGGCGTCGCCGATCAGGTCGGTGATGGCGGCGGCGACGTCGGCACCGCCCGCCACCGCGAGGCTGCCGCCCTCGCAGAAGTCGTTCTGAACGTCCACGACGATCAATGCGCGGTGCATGGCGGGTGTCCTTCGGTGGGGGCGGGAGCGGATGGGGCGGGGAGGGGGCTCGTGGGGCCGGAGCGGGATGGCGCCGAGCGGAGGGGGATGGCCGGGGTCTTGGGGTGTGTCCGCGGGTTCGAGCCTAGGCACTGGACCGTCACAATCAAGCCCGTCCGCCAAACCCCCGGTTCCGGACCCGGCCGGTCCGGACGCCGGGGCGACCCCCGCGGGCCGCCCCGAGCCGTACTCAGGCGTACTCGGTCGGGATCACGGGCTCGCCCCGGGACAGCTGGATCGCCGACATCGGCAGCCCCGCGCGCGCGGCCACGTGCCGCTCCCGCACCGCGTCCAGCGGCTCGCGGGCGACCACCTCGCCCGCCCGGGCCAGCTCCACCAGCAGCTGCCGGTCGGCCAGCTCCTCGGGGACCGGACCGGTGCCGATCACCTCGGCCTCGGCGACGCCGTGCGCGTCGGTCCGGCGGGCGGCCCACTTGCGGCCGCCCCTCGACGACTTCGCGCCGAGCGACTTCTTCGCCACCGGCACCAGCGGGGCGTCCGGCTCCGCCGAGCCGGCGCGGGCCACCAGCTTGTAGACCATGGAGCAGGTGGGGTGCCCGCTCCCGGTGACGAGCTGGGTGCCGACCCCGTACGCGTCCACCGGCGCGGCGGCCAGCGAGGCGATGGCGTACTCGTCCAGGTCCGAGGTCACCACGATCTTCGTGTCCGTCGCCCCCAGCTCGTCCAGCTGCTGCCGCACCCGGTGCGCGACCAGGAGCAGGTCCCCGGAGTCGATCCGTACGGCGCCCAGCTCGGGCCCCGCGATCTCGACGGCCGCCCGGACCGCCTCGGTCACGTCGTACGTGTCGACCAGCAGCGTCGTGCCCCGGCCCAGCGAGTCCACCTGCGCCCGGAAGGCGTCGCGCTCGGTGTCGTGCAGCAGGGTGAAGGCGTGCGCGCTCGTGCCGACGGTCGGGATCGCCCAGCGGAAGCCGGCCGCCAGGTCGGAGGTGGCGTCGAAGCCACCGACGTACGCGGCGCGGGCCGAGGCGACCGCGGAGAGCTCGTGGGTGCGGCGCGCGCCCATCTCGATCAGCCGGCGCTCCCCGGCGGCGGCCGACATCCGCGAGGCGGCGGCGGCGATGGCGGAGTCGTGGTTGAGGATGGAGAGGATCACCGTCTCCAGCAGCACGCACTCGGCGAAGGAACCCTCCACGCGCAGGATCGGGGAGCCGGGGAAGTAGACCTCGCCCTCCGGGTAGCCCCAGATGTCGCCGCCGAAGCGGTAGTCGGCCAGCCATTCGAGGGTGGGCTCGTCGACGATCTCCTGCTGCCGCAGGAAGCCGATCATCTCGTCGTCGAAGTGGAAGTTCTCCACCGCGTCCAGCACCCGGCCGGTGCCCGCGACGACTCCGTAGCGCCGCCCCTCGGGCAGCCGGCGGGTGAACGCCTCGAAGACCGAGTGCCGGTCGGCGGTGCCGGCCTTGAGGGCCGCCTGCACCATGGTCAGCTCGTACTGGTCGGTGAAGAGCGCGGTCGACGGAACGCCGACCCGTCGCCCGAGGTCCGCTGAGTTCATGGCTGGGATGCTACCCCCTATTCGTCAAAGTGACGAGATGTGGGGTCCGTTTATGCGCGGAACCCGCCCGGGTGGCAGCATGGGACAGGTGAGCGTTGCTACCCCGCTAGAGATCGAACGTCCCGATTCGGCCGAGGAGACCTTCGCGGTCCCCGAGCCGGACGTCCCGTGGGTGACGCTCGTCCACAATGACCCGGTCAACCTCATGAGCTACGTGACCTACGTCTTCCAGGCCTACTTCGGCTACCCGAAGGACAAGGCCCACCGGCTCATGATGGACGTGCACCAGAAGGGCCGCGCCGTCGTCTCCAGCGGGAGCCGCGAGGAGATGGAACGCGACGTCCAGGCCATGCACGGATACGGACTGTGGGCCACCCTCACCCAGGACCGCAACTAGGGGCCCGGGCCCCCTACAGGGCCCCGCCCCCTCGTCCCGCCCTCCCCCGCCCCGTTCGACCCACCATCGGAGAATCCATGGCCGGCCATTTCGAGGCCACCCCAGGCGGCGGCGCGGCCGTCGCGCTCGACGAGGTCGAGATCTCCATCCTGCGCTCCCTCGCCGTCCAGCTGCTCGAACTGATCGGCCCCGGCGAGACGCCCGCCGCCGGCGAGGACCCGCTCGCCGCCCTCTTCGCCGAGGGCCCCAGCAAGCCACCGTCCGACCCGGCGCTCGCCCGGCTCTTCCCCGACGCCTACGGCGGCCCCGACCGGCCCGCCGAGGGCGGAAAGCCGGAGGAGGAGCTCCGCGAGCTGTCCTCCGAGTTCCGCCGCTTCACCGAGAACGACCTGCGCTCCGGCAAGCGCGAGGACGCCGTCACCGTCGTCCGCACCCTGGACGCGCTCTCGCCCGCCGGGGACGGCGGCGCCGTCCTCACCCTCACCGGCGACGAGTGCCGCAGCTGGCTGCGCTCCCTCAACGACCTGCGCCTGACCATCGGCACCCGGCTGGAGGTCTCCGACGAGGACGAGGGCGACGAGGGCTCGCTCTACCGTCTCCCCGACGCCGATCCGCGCAAGCCGATGGTGATGGCCTACCTCTGGCTCGGCGCACTCCAGGAAACGCTCGTCGAAACGCTCATGCCGTAGAGCCGTAGTGCCGTGATGCCGTAATGCCCTGAACGGAGAGGGCGCCCCCCGCCATGCCGGGGCGGGCGCCCTCTGTTCGCTCAACGGATGCTCAGATCCGCATAACGATCGCACCAAGTGATCCGGCCTTTTCGTGCCGGACGGAACCCCTTGCCCGCTTTTTCCTGTGTCGTGCGCCACAGAATGTCCCACCGTGTCCCGTGACGGCCGTGATAAATCTTCACGACCGCCCGGGAACGCCACCCCTGTTCCCGGGGGCGCCGGAAACCGGCCGAACGCCGGCGGCACTCCATCCATATCCGGGGGGATCAGGACCTGATCCGCAGCTCTGTGAGGCGCGGATCGGCGTGGAGAAAGGCGCACCACCATGACATCGGCGCAGGTCGACGAGGGACAGGCCGACAAGGGCCGGCCCGGCGACGCCGGGGAATCCGGGACCAGTGGCGAGGGATACCAGCGCGGTCTGGGCGCTCGCCAGATTCAGATGATCGCCATCGGCGGAGCCATCGGCACCGGGCTCTTCCTCGGCGCGGGCAAAGCCATCGACCGGGCCGGACCCAGCCTCATCCTGGCCTACGTCATCGCGGGCCTGGTCATCTTCTTCATCATGCGGGCCCTGGGCGAACTCCTCATGTACCGCCCGGTCTCCGGCTCCTTCTCGGAGTACGCCCGGGAATTCCTCGGCCCGTTCTTCGGATTCGTCACCGGCTGGACCTACTGGCTCTTCTGGGTCGTCACCGGAATCACCGAAGTCACCGCCGCCGCCACCTATATGACGTACTGGTGGAACATTCCGCAGTGGCTGTCCGCCCTCGTGTTCACCGTCATTCTGTACGGCGCCAACCTGATCTCCGTGAAGCTCTTCGGTGAGCTGGAGTTCTGGTTCTCCATGGTCAAGGTCACCGCCATCATCGGCATGATCCTGATCTGCGCGGGCGTCCTCACCGTCGGATTCTCCGACGCCGGCGACACCGCCACCGTCGCCAACCTCTGGAACGACGGCGGATTCTTCCCCAACGGCATCACCGGCACGCTCATGACGCTCCAGATCGTCATGTTCGCCTTCCTCGCCGTGGAACTCGTCGGCGTCACCGCCGGGGAGTCCAAGGACCCCAAGACCGTGCTGCCCAAGGCCATCAACACCGTGCCGTGGCGCATCGCCGTCTTCTACGTCGGCGCGCTGATCATGATCCTCTCGGTCGTGCCGTGGTCCACCTTCAAGCCCGGCGTCTCCCCGTTCGTGAAGGCCTTCGAGGAGATGGGATTCAGCGTCGGCGCCGCCATCGTCAACTTCGTCGTCCTCACCGCCGCGCTCTCCTCCTGCAACTCCGGCATGTACTCCACCGGCCGCATGCTCCGCGACCTCGCCCTCAACGGCCAGGGCCCCCGCGCCTTCACCAAGCTGACGAAGAACGGCCTGCCGCTGGTGGGCACCACGTTCTCCGCCGCCCTGATGCTCGTCGGCGTGGGGATCAACTACCAGTGGCCCGGCGAGGCGTTCAACTACGTCGTCTCCTTCGCCACGATCTCCGGCATGTGGGCCTGGATCATGATCCTGTGCAGCCAGATCCGCTACCGCCGCATGGCCGACGCGGGCCTGCTCCCGCAGTCCTCGTTCAAGGCCCCCGGAGCCCCGTACACGAGCTGGTTCGCGCTCCTGTTCATCGGCATGGTCATCGTGATGATGGCGATCGACGAGGACGCCAGGATCTCGCTCTACTGCGCACCGCTGTGGGCGCTCATCCTCTTCGTCTCCTACCGGGCGCTCCAGGCGCGCACCCCCGAGAAGAAGACCACCACCGAGACCCACCGCTGACCCGAGGGCGGGCCCCACACCGCCCTCCTCCCGGACCGCCCCGGCCGCCCCAACGGCCGGCGTGTCCAGCATGCGGCCCCTTCCGTACCACCCACCGGTACGGAAGGGGCCGCCTGCATATCCTGGCGCCATGCTGACCATCACCCAGGCGCTCCACGACCAGATCGTCGCCCACTCCCGCGCCGACCACCCCGACGAGGCGTGCGGAGTGGTCGCGGGCCCGGCCGGGTCGGACCGCCCCGAGCGCTTCATCCCGATGCTCAACGCCGCCCGCTCGCCCACGTTCTACGAGTTCGACTCGGCCGACCTCCTCAAGCTCTACCGCGAGATGGACGACCGCGACGAGGACCCCGTGATCGTCTACCACTCGCACACGGCGACCGAGGCCTACCCCTCCCGCACCGACGTCACCTACGCCAACGAACCCGGCGCCCACTACGTCCTGGTCTCCACCGCCGACACCGATGACGCCGGACCCTTCCAGTTCCGCTCGTACCGCATCGTGGACGGCGAGATCACCGAGGAAGACGTGCGGATCGTCGAGGCGTACTGACCCACCAGGGACCTACCAGGGACCCACCAGGGACCCACCGGGAACCCACCAGGGTGCACCCGCAGGCCCCCCGCACCCGCACGGGTCTGGCACACTGCCCCCACACCCAACAAGGCAGCAGGAACCAGGAAGCCGGTGCGAATCCGGCACGGTCCCGCCACTGTGACCGGGCCCCCTCCCACGCGGACGACTCCCCAGCGGACGACGTCGCACCGGAGGGCGGCCCGGAAGTCAGGAACTGGCCCGCCGCCTTCTCGCATCGACCAGGGGACGCGGAAATCCCCCGGAGAGGCCTCGCCATGTCCCGGCGCACCCCCGCGCTCATAGCCGCCGCCGTGCTGCTCCCGCTCGCCCTCACCGCCTGCTCCACCCCGGACGGCGAAGCCGCCGCCGGGAACAGGGCCGAGGCGAAGAGCGACGGATTCCCCTACACCGTGAAGAACTGCGGTGTCACCACCACGTTCGAGGCCCCGCCGAAGCGCGTCGTCACCATGAACCAGCACGTCACCGAGATCATGCTGGAACTGGGCCTGGCGAAATCCCTCGTCGGCACCGCCTACCTCGACGACCAGGTCCTGCCGAAGTACGGACAGGACTACGCGTCCGTCCCCGTCATCGCCAAGGAGTACCCCTCCTACGAGCAGCTCCTCGCAACCAACCCCGACTTCGTCTACGGCGGCTACGGCAGCGCCTTCACCGCCGGCGACGGCCGCAGCCGAGCGGCGCTGAAGAAGTCCGGCATCGAGAGCCGGCTCAACACCGAGAGCTGCACCAAGGGCGACCAGCCCATGGACACCCTCTACGAGGAGATCCGCCAGGTCGGCCGCACCTTCGGCGTCCCCGACCGCGCCGAGGCCTGGATCAAGCAGGCCAAGGCAGACAACACCGCCACCGCGAAGAAACTCGCCGGCCTGAAGCCCGTCCCCGTCTTCGTCTACGACAGCGGCGACAAGACCGCCTTCACCGCGGGCGGCGAGGGCATCGGCAACGAACTGATCGAGCGGGCCGGCGGCACCAACGTCTTCGCCGACCTCGACAAGCCCTTCGGCGACGCCTCCTGGGAGAACGTCGTCGCCCGGCGGCCCGAAGCCATCGTCATCTACGACTACGGCGCCACCACCGTCGAACAGAAGAAGAAGCGCCTCCTCACCGACCCGGCCCTCGCCGACGTCCCCGCCATCAAGAACAAGCGCTTCGCGGTCATGCCGCTCTCCGACGCCGTCCTCGGCGTCCGCGTCCCCGCCGCCGTCGGCAAACTCGCCGCCCAGCTCCACCCGGGGGCCACCACCCCGTGAGCTGCCGCACCCCCGCACCGCGGCGGCTGCTCCGCTACACCCTGGTGCTCGGCGCCCTCGCCGCGCTCCTCGCCGCCGCCGTGCTCGCCGCACTCGCCCTCGGCTCCGTCCGCATCCCGCCCGGCCAGGTCATCGACATCCTGACCGGGCGGGCGGACGCGAGCCCCTTCCGCACGATCGTCCTGGACGTCCGGCTGCCCCGGGTGCTGCTCGGCATCGTCGTCGGCGCCGGACTCGCCGTCATCGGCACCGTCCTCCAGGCCCTCGTACGCAACCAGCTCGCCGACCCGTTCCTCCTCGGCGTCTCCTCCGGAGCCTCCACCGGCGCCGTCCTCGTCATCGTCCTCGGCATCGGCGCGACCCTCGCCACCACCGTCACCATCCCCGCCGCCGCCTTCGCCGGCGCGCTCCTCTCGCTGCTCCTCGTCTACACCCTGGCGCGCGGCGGAGGCGGCCTCACCACCAACCGGCTCGTCCTCGCCGGAGTCGCCGTCTCCTACGTCCTCTCCGCCCTGACCAGCCTGATCCTGGTCACCTCCGCCCGCGCCGACCACCTCCAGGAAGTCCTCTACTGGACCCTCGGCGGCCTCGGCGCGGCCCGCTGGGACATGCTCGCGCTCCCCACCGTCACCCTGGTCGCCGGCACCGCCCTCCTCCTCACCCTCGCCCGCCCGCTCGACCTGCTCCTGGTGGGGGAGGAGGGCGCGACCGTCCTCGGCCTCGACACCGCCCGCTTCCGGGCCGCCGTCTTCGTCCTCGTCTCCCTGATGACCGGGGTGCTCGTCGCGTACAGCGGGGCGATCGGCTTCGTCGGGCTGATGGTCCCGCACATGGCCCGGATGGCCGTCGGCGCCGCGCACCGCGCCCTGCTCCCGGTCGTCGCCCTCGGCGGGGCGGTGTTCCTGGTCCTCGCCGACCTGGCCGCCCGCACGATCGCCGCCCCGCAGGACATCCCGGTCGGCGTCCTCACCGCGCTGACCGGCGGCCCGTTCTTCCTCTGGATGCTCCGCCGCCGCCCCGAAGGAGCACCCGCATGAGGACGCCACGCGCCGAGGGAGCCCGCCCGACCACTCCGTACACCCGAAGGGCCCGCCCGACCACTCCGTACACCCGAAGGGCCCGCCCGACCGCTCCGTACACCCGAAGGGCCCGCCCGTGACCACCCTGCGCACCGAAGGCCTCTCCTACGGGGTCGGCGAGGGCCGCCACCTCGTCGACGCCGTCGACCTCACCGCCGCCGACGGCGAGACCGTCGGCCTCGTCGGCCCCAACGGCAGCGGCAAGACCACCCTCCTGCGCTGCGTCTACGGCACCCTGCGCCCCACCCACGGCCGCGTCCTCCTCGACGGGGACGACCTCGCCACCCTCCCCGCGAAGGCCCGCGCCCAGCGCATCGCCACCGTCCCGCAGGACGGCCACGCCGGCTTCGAGCTCACCGTCGGCCAGGTCGTCGCGATGGGCCGCGCCCCGCACAAACGGTTCTGGGAGGCGGACACCGCCGCCGACACCGCCCTGGTCGCCGAGGCCCTCGCCCGGGTCGGCATCGCCGCCCTCGAACCCCGTACCTTCGCCTCCCTCTCCGGCGGCGAACGCCAGCGCGCCCTGGTCGCCCGCGCCTTGGTCCAGCAGCCGTCGCTCGTCGTCCTGGACGAGCCGACCAACCACCTGGACATCCGCTACCAGCTGGAGATCCTCTCCCTGGTCCGCGACCTCGGCACCACCAACCTTCTCGCCCTGCACGACCTCAACCTCGCCGCGTACTACTGCGACCGCCTCTACGTCCTCAAGGACGGCGTCGTCGTCGCCTCCGGCACCCCGGAAGAGGTCCTCACGGCCGAACTGCTGGGCGACGTGTACGGCGTCGCCGCCGAGGTCAGCACCCACCCGAAGACCGGCGCACCCACGGTCGTCTACCTGCCGGAGGGGCTCACCCGCCCCGCATTGACCACATAGCGGTCGCTCACCATCCACCATCTGATACGACACTCGGGTTTCCGCACAGGGAATCGATACGATGCCCGCATGGTTCCCCATGACGTGAGCAACAAGACGCCGGGCACGCTGCTCGTCGCGCGGCTGCACGTCGACCTGTGCAGGCTCGCCAGCGCGATCTGTCCCGCCCGCAGCCTGCCCGTGAGCCGCCCGGCCTGAGCCGCGGTCCGCGCGCCCACCCACACGCACCACCCCCTGCGCGGGGGCAGAAACGCGCGCCCCACGCCACCTCCACGCTTTCGACAGGAGCCCACGCCATGGCCATCGAGGTCCGCATCCCGACCATCCTCCGCACCTACACCGACGGCGCGAAGGCCGTCGAAGGCAACGGGGACACCCTCGCCGACCTCTTCGCCGACCTGGAGAGCCGCCACACCGGCATCCGTGAGCGACTCGTCGACGGCGCGAACGGCGACCAGCTCCGCCGCTTCGTGAACGTCTACCTCAACGACGAGGACGTCCGCTTCCTCGACGGCATCACCACCAAGCTCAGCGACGGCGACAACGTCACGATCCTCCCGGCCGTCGCCGGCGGCATGCGCTGATGCGGTACGACTCCCCGCTGGCAGCCGTGGGCAACACACCTCTGGTGCGTCTGCCCCGGCTGTCCCCGTCCGAGGACGTCCGGATCTGGGCCAAGCTGGAGGACCGCAACCCCACCGGCTCGATCAAGGACCGCCCCGCGCTCCACATGGTCGAGCAGGCCGAGAAGGACGGCCGGCTGACACCCGGCTGCACCATCCTGGAACCCACCAGCGGCAACACCGGCATCTCGCTCGCCATGGCGGCCAAGCTCAAGGGCTACCGCATCGTCTGCGTCATGCCGGAGAACACCTCCCAGGAACGGCGCGATCTGCTCGCCATGTGGGGCGCCGAGATCATCTCCTCCCCGGCCGCGGGAGGCTCCAACACCGCCGTCCGCGTCGCGAAGGAACTCATCGCCGAGCACCCGGACTGGGTGATGCTCTACCAGTACGGCAACCCGGACAACGCGGGCGCCCACTACGCCACCACCGGACCCGAGATCCTCACCGACCTCCCGTCCATCACCCACTTCGTCGCGGGCCTCGGCACCACCGGCACCCTCATGGGCGTCGGCCGCTACCTCCGCGAGAACCGCCCCGACATCCAGATCGTCGCCGCCGAACCGCGCTACGACGACCTGGTCTACGGCCTGCGCAACCTCGACGAGGGCTTCGTCCCCGAGCTCTACGACGCCTCGGTCCTCACCACCCGCTTCTCCGTGGGCTCCGCCGACGCGGTCACCCGCACCCGCGAACTCCTCCAGCAGGAGGGCATCTTCGCGGGCGTCTCCACCGGCGCAGCCCTCCACGCCGCGATCGGCGTGGGCAACAAGGCGGTCAAGGCGGGGGAGAGCGCCGACATCGTCTTCGTCGTCGCGGACGGCGGCTGGAAGTACCTGTCGACAGGCGTCTACACGGCGAAGACCACAGAAGCGGCGATCGAAACCCTTCAGGGCCAACTCTGGGCGTGACCGATCCGGGCCGACCCCGGCCCGTCCGGCGTTCGAGGACACCTTCCAGCCCCTCCGGCGATCGAGGAGCGGGGCCCGGGGCGGAGCCCCGAAACCAGGGCCCCGCCCCTCACCCCGCCTCCAGCCCGCGCACCCGCTCCCACACCCCCGGATCCACCGTCCCCACCCGCCGCCGGAACCCGGCGATACGGACCTCCCGCAGCTCGTCCGTCTCCAGGAAGCTCTGCCGCCCCTGCCGGTCCCCGACCGTCCCCGAGGGCAGCGCGATCACCCCGGGCCGCTCCTCGTGATGCTTGCTGGTGATCTTCGCGACCAGCGCCGTGCGCCCCCGGCCCCGCCCCCGTACCGAGATCACCAGGCACGGCCGGTCCTTCGACCCCGGCCCGTCCTCGTAGGGCACATCGGCCCACCACACCTCACCGGCCCGAGGCGTACGCCCGTCCCCACGCCCCTCCGGGCCCGAAGGCCGCGACGGCCGGGACGGCGGCCGGGTCGACCCCACCGGCTGCCGGGGCCGACGCGAGCGGGGACCGCGGTCCGAGCGCCCCCGGCCGTCCACCACCGCGGCCACGAGCGCCAGCAGAACCACGGCGACCAGCGCCACCCACCAGAACGTGTTCATCCCCCGACCGTACCGGCGGCCGCGACGGGCACGGTGGGCACGGCGGGGCAGCCGGTGGGCGCGCTTCCATCGAACCGGTGACAGGGCAGGTGAGTTCCCCCACAACGGAGGGCAGCGGAGGAGCGACGCGGAGTTTCGCGCCTTACGCTCGACAAACCGCAGAACCCATTCCGCAGGCACCGTACGAAGCTCCGCAGGCACCGTACGAAACCACGGCGGAATCGCACGAACCCTCCCCGTTCCCGCGTACCGGAGGTTCACGCTCCATGAAGCTCACCGTCGTCGGCTGCTCCGGCTCGTTCCCCTCCACGGGTTCGGCATGCTCGAGCTACCTCGTAGAGGCCGACGGCTTCCGGCTGCTCCTCGACATGGGCAACGGCGCCCTCGGCGAGTTGCAGCGCCACGTCGGTCTCTACGACCTCGACGCGATCTTCCTCAGCCATCTGCACGCGGACCACTGCATCGACATGTGCGCGTATTTCGTCGTGCGCTACTACCGCCACGACGGCGCCCGCCCCGTCCCTCTCCCGGTCTACGGGCCCGAGGGCACCGAGCAGCGTCTGACCGCCGCCCACGGGGACACCCCGTCCGACCGGGCGATGAGCGAGGTCTTCGACTTCCACACCCTCAAGTCCCAGTCCTTGGACATCGGCCCCTTCTCGGTCCGTACGGAGAAGCTCCGCCACCCCGTCGACACCTTCGGCATCCGGATCGAGCACGCCGGCTCCGTCCTCGCCTACTCCGGCGACACGGGGACCTGCGACGCCCTGGAGGACCTGGCCCGGGACGCGGACCTGTTCCTCTGCGAGGCGTCGTTCATCGACGGCAAGGAGGACATCCCGGACCTGCACCTCAACGGCCGCGAGGCCGGCGAGGCGGCGGCCCGCGCCGGAGCACGCCGGCTCGTCCTCACCCACATCCCGCCGTGGACCGACGCCGACCGCAACGCCGCCGACGCCCGTGCGGCCTACCCGGGCCCGGTGGAACTGGCGGCCCCGGGCGCGGTGTACGAGCTCTGAACCCCGCGCGGGCGGCGGGCGGCCCGGTCTCACGGGACGCGCCACCGGCCCCGGGCCGCTCTGCGAGACTGCTCGGATGATCACGATCAGACCCGCCCGGGACGCCGACCTCGACGGCTTTCTGGCCCTGGCGTCCCAGGTCGAGCACTGGTTCGGACCGATGGTCGAGGAACCGGGCTTCCACCGCGCGGTGAAAGACCACATCCGTGACGGGGCGGCCCTGGTCGCCGAGGCCGCCGACGCGTCCGGCCCCGTCGGCGGCCTGCTGTTCGGCGCCGAACCGCCCACCTACCACGTGCACTGGCTCGTCGCCTCCGAACACCACCGCGGCGCGGGCGTGGGACGGCTCCTGATGGCGGAGGCGATGCGCCGGTACGTCACCGGGCCCGGCACCGTCGAGGTGATCACCTTCGGACCCGACCACCCCGGGGCGGTGGAGAGCGGGGCCCGCGTCTTCTACGAGCGGCTCGGCTTCCGCCCCGGCGAGCCAGGGGACCCGGGACCGGAGGGCGGCTCCCGCCAGCTCTACCGGTTGGACGTGCCCGTGCGCCAGAGGTGACGCGACCGCACATCCGACACGTACGTACGCCGAAACATCCGACAGGTACGTACGCCGAAACATCCGACAGGTACGTACGCCGAAGCCCCCGCTCCCGAAAGACGTCTTCGGGAAGCGGGGGCTTCGGCGTACGGGCGTGGCGGAGGCTACTTCGCCTCGGCCTTCTGCAGCTCGGCGAGCTCCTCGTCCGACTCCCGGCCCGGGGTGGGCAGGTTGAACTTGGTGATCGCGAAGCGGAAGACCACGTAGTAGACCACCGCGAAGCAGAGGCCGACCAGGACCAGCAGCCAGGGCTTCGACGCGATGCCGAGGTTCAGCAGGAAGTCGACCAGCCCGGCCGAGAAGCCGAAGCCGTCCTTCATGCCGAGCGCCCAGGTCAGCGCCATCGACACACCGGTCAGCACTGCGTGGATCGCGTACAGCACCGGGGCGACGAACATGAACGTGAACTCGATCGGCTCGGTCACACCGGTGACGAACGAGGTCAGCGCCAGCGAGAACATCATGCCGCCGACGACCTTGCGGCGCTCCGGGCGGGCACAGTGGACGATCGCGAGGCAGGCCGCCGGAAGGGCGAACATCATGATCGGGAAGAAGCCGGTCATGAACTGACCGGCGGTCGGGTCGCCCTCCAGGAAGCGGGCGATGTCGCCGTTCTTACCGTTGTACTCGCCCGCCTGGAACCACGGGAAGGAGTTCAGGAGGTGGTGCATGCCGACCGGGATCAGCGCACGGTTGGCGACACCGAAGATGCCCGCGCCGACCGCGCCGGAGCCGACGAGCCACTCACCGAAGTTGTGCAGACCCGCGCCGAGGACCGGCCAGATCAGACCGAAGACGATACCGATGAGCAGACCCGCGAAGGCGGAGAGGATCGGGACCAGACGGCGGCCGCTGAAGAAGCCGGCCCAGTCGGGCAGCTTCGTCCGGTAGAACTTCTGGTACAGCAGGGCCACGACGATACCCATCACGACACCGCCGAGGACGCCGGCGTTGACGGGAGCGTCCACCATGACGATCTTGTCGTCGACCACGGTGGCCTTCTGCGGCAGGCTGCCGTCCGTGAAGGTCGCGAGCACCTTCTGGAAGACGAGGTAGCCGGTGACGGCGGCCAGCGCGGTGGAGCCGTCCGACTTCTTCGCGAAGCCGATCGCGATGCCGACGGCGAAGAGCAGCGCCATGTTGTCGAGGAGCGCGTTGCCGCCCGCGGACATGTAGCCGGCGAGCTTCGTTATGAACGTCGGGAACGACTCGCGGCCCAGCATGTCGTCATTGCCGAGGCGGACCAGGAGCGCGGCAGCGGGCAGCACGGCGACCGGCAGCATGAGGCTGCGGCCGATGCGCTGCATGACGGCCATCACGCCGGCGCCCTTCTTCTTCTCGGCCGCGGGTGCGGTCTCAGCCGTGGTCATCAACTTCCTCCATGGGACACGGTGCCGCCCGGGTCGTTGATGCGGGGAGGCGGCGACTCGACAGACGCCGGCAGACAGCCGTGGTCTGGACCACTCAGTGGTGTAGACCAGTTTTAGCACGGTGAGGGTTAGATAAGGAACCTGCAATTCCCTGCTTATTCGCAGTAGCAGATCCGGCACTTTCGGTGACATGCCGAAGCCCCCGGACCGAGTGGTCCGGGGGCCTCATGCGTGCCGTATGCACCCGGTTCGAAGGCCCGGGGGCCTTGCCGCGCAGCGCTACTTGGTGAGGTCCTTCTCGATCTCCCTCTCGACCTCCTCCGGTTCACGCCCGGGCGTCTTGAGGTCGAACTTGATGATCGCGAAACGGAAGACCACGTAGTAGACCACCGCGAAGCCCGCGCCGATCGGGATGATCAACCAGGGTTTCGTATCCAGATGCCAGTTGACGACGTAGTCGATCAACCCGGCCGAGAAGCTGAACCCCGCGTGCACCCCCAGCAACCAGGTGATGCCCATCGACGCCCCGGTCAGCACCGCGTGCACGCCGTACAGCAGCGGCGCGACGAACATGAACGAGAACTCCAACGGCTCCGTCACGCCCGTGACGAACGAGGTCAGCGCCACCGAGACCATCAGACCCGCCACCTCCTTGCGGCGCTCGGGCCGCGCGCAGTGGGTGATGGCGAGGGCCGCGGCGGGCAGGCCGAACATCATGATCGGGAAGAACCCCGAGGTGAACTGACCGGCCGACGGGTCCTGGGCGAAGAACCGGGAGATGTCGCCCTGCACGGTCTGGCCGTCCGCCCCGGTGAACTCGCCCGCCTGGAACCAGAAGAACGTGTTCAGGAACTGGTGCATGCCGATCGGGATCAACAACCTGTTTGCGAAGCCGAAGATCGCCGCACCCCAGGAACCGAGGTCGATCAGCTGCTTGGAGAACCAGGTCAGCCCGTCGCCCACCGGCTGCCACAGCAGGCCGAACAGCACCCCGAGGATCACGCAGAGGAACGCCATCAGGATCGGCACCAGGCGTCGCCCGTTGAAGAACCCGAGCCAGTCGACCAGCTTGGTGCGGTGGTAGCGCTGCCAGACGACCGCGGTCAACAGCCCGATCAGGATGCCGCCGAGCACGCCGGGGTTCTGCGGCTCGCCGTCGGGCAGGGCCTCCGTCACGGTGCCGTCCATGGGGAAGGCGGTCAGCACCCCCCGGTAGACCAGGAAGCCGACGACGGCCGCCAGCGCGGTGGAGCCGTCCGCCTTCTTCGCGAAGCCGATGGCGACGCCGATGCAGAACAACAGGGGGAGGCCGAGCTCGCCGTCGAGGATCGCGCCGCCGCCGTTGAGCAGGACCTTGGAGGTCTTGTCCCAGAAGGCGCCGTCCAGGTACGAGCTGAAGAGGTTGCCGAGACTGACGAGCAGCCCGGCGGCGGGGAGCACGGCCACCGGAAGCTGAAGACTCCGCCCGACCTTCTGCAGGCCCTGGACCGGTCCGTTCCACCATTTTTGCTGCGGTACCGCAGCGGCGCTCGAACTCATGGGCGTCCTCCCGGAACACTTCACGTTTGGCGGTCGTTGCAAACTGGTGTAGACCAGTTGCGTCACGGTCCGGGGTCCGTCCCGAAGACAGGGCGCCGGTGATCGTCATCTTTCGGGATCATCCGCTTACCCGCCCGCGAAGTTGGGCCAACCGTGCGTTACCGTGACGAAACGGAACCGCAGCGGGCGGCCGTCTGCGCGCGAAACCAGGGAGAAGGACATGGCCACCAAGGCTGAGAAGATCGTCGCCGGGCTCGGCGGTATCGACAACATCGACGAGATCGAAGGCTGCATCACCCGCCTCCGCACCGAGGTCCACGACCCCAGCAAGGTCGACGAAGCCGCCCTCAAGGCCGCCGGCGCCCACGGCGTCGTCAAGATGGGCACCGCGATCCAGGTCGTCATCGGCACCGACGCGGACCCCATCGCCGCCGACATCGAAGACATGATGTGACCGGCTGACCCCACGCCGGAAACCACAGGCCCCGTCCTCCCACCGGAGGACGGGGCCTGAGCCATGCCCCCGCACACCCCCGCGCACGCGGGAATGCCGGGGCACGGCGGCCGCCACCGCACCCGAACGGAGCCACCCCCGCCACCGGATAAAGTCGGCCCCATGTCTCGCATCGACGGCCGCACCCCCGAACAGCTCCGCCCCGTCACCATCGAACGCGGCTGGAGCAAGCACGCCGAAGGCTCAGTCCTCATCTCCTTCGGCGACACCAAAGTCTTCTGCACCGCCTCCGTCACCGAAGGCGTCCCGCGCTGGCGCAAGGGCAGCGGCGAAGGCTGGGTCACCGCCGAATACTCCATGCTGCCCCGCTCCACCAACACCCGCGGCGACCGCGAAGCCGTACGCGGCAAGATCGGCGGACGCACCCACGAGATCAGCCGACTGATCGGCCGCTCCCTGCGCGCCGTCATCGACTACAAGGCCCTCGGCGAGAACACCATCGTCCTGGACTGCGACGTCCTCCAGGCCGACGGCGGCACCCGCACAGCCGCCATCACCGGCGCCTACGTCGCCCTCGCCGACGCCGTCGCCTGGGCCCAGGGCAAGAAGATCGTCAAGGCCGGCCGCAAGCCGCTCACCGACACCGTCGCCGCCATCAGCGTCGGCATCGTCGACGGCACCCCGCTCCTCGACCTCTGCTACGAGGAGGACGTCCGCGCCGAGACCGACATGAACGTCGTCTGCACCGGCGACGGCCGCTTCGTCGAGGTCCAGGGCACCGCCGAGGGCGCACCCTTCGACCGCAAGGAACTCGGCGCCCTCCTCGACCTCGCCACCGCCGGCTGCGTCGACCTCGCCGCACTCCAGCGCGACGCACTCGCCCGCACCCAGGACGCGTAGCGACCCACCCTCCGCGAGTAAAGAAGCAACCAAATACGCACCACAGAGCGTCGTTACGGATACGGGCGCACGGGTCGAACCGTGCGTCCGTCCACGTAACGATCCCCGGGGAGGGACCGAACCATGGCATCGCGCCGCCACCAACGCCTCGCACTCGCCACCGCCGCCACCCTGCTGACGCTGACCACGGCCGCGGGCTGCGCCGGCCTCGACAAGGCGCTCGACTGCGTCCGCACCGCCGACGCCATCGCCACCAGCGTCGGCAACCTCCAGAAGGCCGTCTCCAACGCCTCCGAGGACATCACCCAGGCCTCCGAGTCCCTGGACGACATCGACCGCGAGCTGAAGAAGCTCGACGACACCACGGACAACGCCGACCTCTCCAAGGCCGTCGACGACCTCCAGACCGGCGTCACCGGCGTCCGCAAGTCCATCGAGGCCGGCGACGCCACCCCCGACATCACCCCGGTGACGGACGCGGCGACGGAGATCGGCAAGGTCTGCAGCCCGTAAGCACCACCAAGGGCGGGGCGGGCCAGGGGGCGCGACCGGGCGGGCGAGGGACGCGACCGGGCGGTCCGGGCCGGAGACGCGACCGGGCGGGCCGGCCCGGGCCGAGGGCGGCACGGCCCGCCCAGGCCGCCGCCCGGGGCGATAATCGCCCCATGAAGCGCCTGATCCTCGCCACCCGCAACGCCGGGAAAATCACCGAACTCCACGCCATCCTCGCCGACGCGGGACTCGACCTCGACCTCGTCGGCGCGGACGCGTACCCCGACATCCCCGACGTCAAGGAAACCGGCGTCACCTTCGCCGAGAACGCCCTCCTCAAGGCCCACGCCCTCGCGAGCGCCACCGGCCTCCCCGCCGTCGCCGACGACTCCGGCCTCTGCGTGGACGTCCTCGGCGGCGCCCCCGGCATCTTCTCCGCCCGCTGGTCCGGCACCCACGGCGACGACACGGCCAACCTGAACCTGCTCCTGGCCCAACTCGGCGACATCGCCGACGAACACCGCGGCGCCTACTTCGCCTGCGCCGCCGCCCTGGCCCTCCCCGACGGCACGGAACACGTGGTCGAGGGCCGCCTGAACGGCACCCTGCGCCACACCCCGTCCGGCACGGGCGGCTTCGGCTACGACCCGATCCTCCAGCCGGAGGGCGAGACCCGCACATGCGCGGAGCTGACCCCGGCGGAGAAGAACGCGATCAGCCACCGGGGGAAGGCGTTCCGGGCGTTGGTGCCGGTGGTGCGGGAGTTGGCGGGGTAGCGCTGCCTACCCGCCCGCGCGTGCCAGGGCGCTGCCCGCTGGTCCGCCCGGCAGCCCCTCGAAACCGACAGGCCCGGCCCGCATTCCTGCGGGCCGGGCCTGTCTACGGGGTGCGCGAGGAGGGACTCGAACCCTCACGCCACTAGGACACTGGCTCCTAAGGCCAGCCTGTCTAACCAATTCCAGCACTCGCGCGTCCTCAGCAGTCTACAAGGGAGGGGCCGCCAGTCCTGTGAGTTATGTGGTGCCCGACCTCGCACGACGTCCTTTACCGCACCACGTTTCGGTCAGCGCATGACAGTTGGGACAGAGGTAGCGCAGGTTCTCAGCCCGGTTGTCCAGCCAGTCGCCATTGATGTGATCGATCTGGAGCGTGAACGATTGCCCCAGCCATTGGCCCGGGTTGCCGCAGGAGACGCAGACGTACGCGACACCGAGCTCCTGCAACGCGCGGTGGAGCCGAGTGCGGTGCGTGCGGGTTGATCCGGGCGGTTTGACGATGAGGGTGGTGGGCGCGATCGCGCGGGGCTCGGGGACCCGCGCCGCTGTCCAGGAGCGTCGGGTGAAGTGGCTGGTGTCGAGCTTCAGCTGGACAACCTTGCGTCGCACGCGGCGGTGGTTGGTGTCGTTGACTTCGAGGCCGAGCGCCCGCATGACGTCCGCATAACTGGTGCTCCTGGGAACCGCATTCCGCAGGGCGTCCTCCGGAATCGCCAAGCGCGCGTTGCGAAAGTGCGAAGTGTCGATGCCACGCCTCCGCAGCAGGCCGGCCAGCGCAGAGCGTGACCGGCCGTCGTCGGGTATCCCCAGACTGCACGCGGTGCCCCGGATGCTCGTGGCCGACGCTGCCGCCGCCTGCAACTCATCGGTGGTGAAAGGCAGATCCAGCTGTGGGCGGTTGAGCCCAGGGAAGTGGTCGACATCGATTCCGGCTGCGGCGATACGGCGGCCGATGTGGGAGAGAGTGCCGCTGGCCGGTGGGGCGCCGAGTTCGTTGACGACCTCGCGCAGCGAGGTGGAGCATTTCACCGCTGCTGCGATCGCCGAGTCCGGGTACTTCTTCCACGGGCTCCGCTGCTTGAAGTGCGAAGTGTCCAGCCCGTACTCCGTCACCTTCCGCTGGAGTGTGCGTCGCCTGCCGCCGTTCTCCGGCAGCCCCAGTCGGCGCATCAGGTCGGTCCAGTTCGCCGATGCGGCTATGCCCTCCGCCAGCCGCTCCCGTGTGTACGGGCTGTTCCCCATGGGTTCCCCCTCCGTCCCGGCTGCGCGTTCGCAGCCTCGTACGGAGTAACGAACCGCTTATCGGACAGTCACGCCCGAAATTCGGTGAGAACGCGGAACGGCCCGCACCGCTCGACGCGAGCGGTGCGGGCCGTTCCACCGAGGGAGGGCCGGAAGGGGGCGGGTCAGAACTTCGGGTCCGGTGCCTGGGACTGGACCAGTTCCGCCGCCTCCTCGTCCGTTTCGACCGACGGTGGGGAGCCGATCAGCGGTTGCTGGGCCGTCTCCTTCATGCAGGCGACCGCGATCAGGCCGACCAGGGCCGCCGCCATCGCGTAGTACGCGGGCATCAGGTTGGAGCCGCTCCAGCTGATGAGGGCCGTGATGACCAGCGGGGTCGTGCCGCCGAAGATCGACGCGGAGAGGTTGTAGCCGACCGACAGGGACCCGTAGCGGACGTTCGTCGGGAACAGGGCCGGGAGCGCGGCCGACATCGTGCCGAGCATGCAGACCAGGGAGAGGCCCAGCATCAGCATGCCGATGGTGATCGGGAGGATGCCGTCCACCCGGATGAGGAGGAACGCGGGCAGGGAGAGGACGAGGAAGCCCAGCATCCCGGTCATGAGCAGGGGTTTGCGGCCGAAGCGGTCGGACAGCTTGCCGATCTGGCTGATGATCGTCATCAGGAACACCATCACCGCCAGCAGGATCAGCAGTCCGTGCGTCTCGCTGTAGCCGAGCTCGTCGGAGAGGTACGTCGGCATGTACGACAGCAGCATGTAGTCGGTGATGTTGTACGCGCCGACCAGGCAGATGCAGAGGACCAGCGTCCGCCAGTGCTGCCGGAAGATCTTCGCCAGGTCGCCCTTGGCCGTGGACTCGACGCCGTCCGCCGCCTCGCTCGCGTGCGCCGTGCCGCCCTCCAGCTTCTGGAAGGCGGGGGTCTCGTCCAGGCGCAGTCGCAGGTAGAGGCCGACCAGGCCCAGCGGGCCCGCGACGAGGAACGGGATCCTCCACCCCCAGGCCTCCATCTGCGCGTCGTTCAGGAGGGCGTACAGGGCGGTCACGAGGCCTGCCGCGCCGACGTAGCCGGCCAGGGTGCCGAACTCCAGGAAGCTGCCGAAGAAGCCGCGTCGTTTGTCGGGGGCGTACTCGGCGATGAACGTCGAGGCGCCGCCGTACTCGCCGCCGGTCGAGAAGCCCTGGAGCATCCGGAAGAAGATCAGCAGGACCGCGGCCCAGACGCCGATCGTGTCGTGCGAGGGGATCAGGCCGATCGCGAAGGTGCCGACGGCCATGAGGATCATCGTCAGCGCGAGGACCTTCTTGCGGCCGACCTTGTCGCCCATCGGGCCGAAGAACATGCCGCCGAGCGGCCGTACGAGGAAGGCCACCGCGAAGGTCGCGAAGGAGGAGAGGAGCTGCGTGGTCTCGTTCCCGGACGGGAAGAAGACGTGTCCGATCGTCACGGCCAGGTAGGAGTAGATCCCGAAGTCGAACCACTCCATGGCGTTACCCAGGGAGGCGGCTTTCACGGCCCTCTTGACCGCCGCGTCGTCCGTGACCGTGATGTCCGTCCGGCGCAGTCGCGGGTTACGCCGTTTCCGGATGGCCCGGAAGAGCGTGGGGTGGCGTTTGACCGCTTCGGGGTCGGCCGCCTGGTGGGGGTCGGAGGCCGCCATGGCCGGGTCCTTTCCTCGGAGTGTGTTCCAGGAAAAGCTTCTGCGCAGTCATGGCGGTCGCAAACCGACTTCGTGGGCCGATGCGATCTCCCTCACATGATCTGAACACGTTCTTCGGTCGGCCGCCGGTCGGAATCGCCGGGATTGCCGGAATCGTGTGAGAGGTGGCCCGGGGCCGAAGGCGCCCCGGGCGGTGGACGTCAGATGCCCAGGTCCCTGATGATCTTGGCTACGTGGCCGGTCGCCTTCACGTTGTAGAACGCGTGCTCGATCTTGCCGTCCTCGTCGACGACGAGGGTGGAACGGATCACGCCCGTCACCACTTTGCCGTAGAGCTTCTTCTCGCCGAAGGCGCCGTAGGCCTCCAAAGTTTCCTTGGCCGGGTCGCCCGCCAGGGTGACCTTGAGGTTCTCCGTGTCGCGGAACTTGGCGAGCTTCTCCGGCTTGTCGGGGGAGACGCCGATGACGTCGTACCCGGCGCTCGCCAGGAGGTCGAGGTTGTCCGTGAAGTCGCAGGCCTGCTTGGTGCATCCGGGGGTAAGCGCGGCCGGGTAGAAGTACACGATGACCTTGCGGCCCTTGTGGTCCGCGAGCGACACCTGGTTGCCGTCGGCGTCGGGAAGGGTGAAGGCGGGAGCGGTGTCGCCGGGCTTCAGTCGCTCGCTCATGTGGTTCTCCTCGGGTGGTGCGCGGGTCGGACGGGACCGAGGGTAATAGGGGTGCCGCCGGGTGTGCGGGGGTTCGAGCTGACAGACTGTCGATGAAGGTTCACGAAGGTTCACGAAGGTTTACCGGACGACGACCACGGAGGCGGCGCAGTGTCGGATGCCAGGACCCCTGCGCAGATCGAGGCGGACATCATCAGCAGGCGCGAGCAGCTCGCTGTGGTGCTCGACGAGATCGGGGTGCGGGTACACCCGAAGACGATCATCGGAGATGCCAAGGCGAAGGCGGCCCAGTCCGTGGACCGGACGGCCGGCCGTGCCTTCGTCGCGGTGAACCGTTCGGTGTCGGAGGTGAAGGCGCGGTTTGTCGCGGAGGACGGCTCCCCGCGGTTGGAGCGGGTGATTCCCGCGGCTCTGCTGGTGGTCGGTGTGGTGGGGCTGCTCACCGTGTCCAGCCGTCGCCGCAAGTGACCGGCGGCGGTCGGTACGTGTCCGGTGGCGTTCGGCACCCGGAGGCGTACGGTCCGGTGCCCGGCAGGTAGGTTGCGGGCGTGAGCGACAACACCCACGAGGGCCATCGCGGCGCCACCGGCTCCGCCGACGACGACAAGCTGCCCATCCGGATGCTGCACGACCGGGTGCTGGTGCGGAACGACGCGTCCGAGGGCGAGCGGCGCTCCGGCGGCGGCATCCTGATTCCGGCGACGGCCGCGGTGGGCCGGCGTCTGGCCTGGGCCGTCGTCGTCGCGGTCGGGCAGAACGTGCGGACGGTGGAGCCCGGTGACCGGGTGCTGTACGACCCGGAGGACCGTGCCGAGGTCGAGGTGCGGGGTGTTGCGTACGTCCTGATGCGGGAGCGCGATCTGCACGCGGTGGCCGCCGACCGGTTCGAGGGTTCGGTGGATTCGACCGGGTTGTATCTGTAGAGCTCCGTACTCTCCGTACCCTCCGTACCTGTAGGGCTCCTCGGGGGCCGGTGACCGGTGTCACCGGGCCCGTTCTGGCCTTGGGCGGGCCGGGGCCGCGATCGCCCTCGATGGAGTCTCAGCCGGCCCCGCTGTCACCGTCACCGTCGGTGCCGCCGGTGCTCCCTGTTCCGCCGGAGCCGCCGTCGACGCCGGCGGTGCCGTTCGTTCCGCCGTCCCCGCCGTCCCCGCCGCCCCCGCCGTCCCCGCCGTCCGTGCCGCCGGTGTCCGTGCCGGACGTGGGCGGGCTGCTGCCGGCCGGGTCGCTCTCCGGGCTGCCGGAGGGGCCGGTCGTGGGTTCCGACGAGGAGGACGGGTCCGTGCTGCCGTCGGGGTCCTCGTCGAGCTGGGGTTCGTCCTCCTCGTCGGAGCCGGGTGCCGTCTCCAGGTCGAACTCCTGGACCGAGGAGGAGCGCAGCGCCGCTTCCGTGTAGGCGGCCCAGGTCTCGGCCGGGGCGCCGCCGCCGTTGACGCGGGGCAGGCCGAGGGCTCCGTACAGCGAGGTCTGGGCACCCGTCTTCGGGTTCTGGCCCATCACGGCGACGACGGTCGCGAGGTCCGGGGTGTACCCGGCGAACCAGGCGGCCCGGTCCTCCTCCGCCGTGCCGGTCTTGCCCGCGGCGGGGCGGCCCGCGGCCTGGGCCGCCGTGCCGGTGCCGCCCTCCACGACGCCGCGCAGCACGGCGGTGGTGGTGTCGGCGGCCTCGCGGCTGACGGCCTGGTCGGTCGTGCGCTCGGGCAGCTCGATCTCCACGCCGTCCTTGGTGACCTTCTCGACCAGGACGTGACGGCCGTGCCGGCCGTGGTCGGCGAGGGTGGCGTACGCCTCGGTCATGTCCAGGACGCTGGCGTTGGCGGTGCCGAGCGCGATGGAGGGGGAGGCGGTGAGGTCGGGGGTGTCGGTGGGGATGCCGAGGGCGACCGCGGTGTCCCGGACCTTTCCGGGGCCGACGTCCTGGGCCATCTGCGCGTAGACGGAGTTGACCGACTTGTCGGTGGCGGCGCGCACGGTGATGTCGCCGTAGTCGACGTCGTCCTCGTTGGCGGGGGCGTAGTCGGTGGGGCCCTGCACGCCGACGACCATGCGTTTGTTGGCGCCGTCGTAGACGGTGTTGGGCGTGATGCGCCGGCCGTCCTGGGTGGTGGAGTCGTTGACGACGGCGGAGGTGAGGACGAACGGCTTGAAGATCGAGCCGACCTGGTAGTCGCGGCGGGTCGCGTTGCTGACGTACTGCTTCGTGTAGTCGATGCCGCCGTACAGGGCGACGACCTCGCCGGTGTCGGGGACGATCGAGGCCCCGCCGACGCGGACGTTGCGGTCGGCCTCGCGTTCGGCGCTGGTCCTGGACATCACGTTGGCGTCGACGGCCTTGACGAAGGCGTCCTGCTTGGACTTGTCGAGGGTCGTGGTGATGCGGTAGCCGCCGGTGGCGAGGGTCTTCCCGTCGAGGATGCCGCGCCGGTCGAGGTGGTCCTCGACGGCCTGCACGATGTAGCCGCGCTGTCCGGAGAGCCCGGTCGACGGTCTGGCCTCGCCGGGGGTGGGGAACTCCGTCGTCGCCCGTTCGGCCGCATCGAGCCAGTCCTCCTTGACCATGCCGTCCAGGACGTAGTTCCAGCGGTGCTGGGCGGCGGGTTCGTTGTCGGGGTGGGCGATGACGTCGTAGGCGCTGGGGGCGTTGAGGAGGGAGGCGAGGTAGGCGCCCTCGGCGGTGGTGAGCTCCTCGACGTTCTTGCTGTAGTACGCCTGGGCGGCGGCCTGGATGCCGTAGGCGTTGCGCCCGAAGTAGCTGGTGTTGAGGTAGCCCTCGAAGATCTGGTCCTTGGTCTCCTCGCGGTCGAGCTTGATCGCGATGAAGAACTCCTTGGCCTTGCGCAGGACGGTCCGCTCCTGGCCGAGGTAGTAGTTCTTCACGTACTGCTGGGTGATCGTCGAGCCGCCCTGCTTGCCCTTGCCGGTCACGGTGTTCCAGCCGGCCCGGGCCATCGCCTTCACGTCCACGGCGCGCTCGGAGTAGAAGTCCCGGTCCTCGGCGGCCAGTACCGCGTGCTGGACGGTCGTGGGGACCTGGGAGAGCTTGACCTTCTCCCGGTTCACGTCGCCGTCCCGGGCGATGACGCTGCCGTCGCTGTAGAGGTAGACGTTGGACTGGGCGGTGGCCGCGGCGTTGGCGGCCGGGATGTCGACGAACTGGTATCCGGCGACGAACCCTCCGATGAGGAGGAGCCCGAGGCCCAGGACGGTCCCGAGGGTCATCCGCCAGGTGGGGACGGCACGCCGCCAGCCGGTGCGTCGCTTCCTGCCGTTCTTTCGGTTCTTCGCGCTGTTCCCCGGCGGCTCTTCCCGGTGGTTCCCGGGGGCGGCCGTCGCGCTCGAGGGGTCGCGGGGGGCCCAGTGCTGTGGCTCGTCGCTCATGTCCGTGGGGCTCCTCGGGCGTGGTCAGTTCTCCCATAGTGCCCGTTTCGTGGGGAAATTTTCGTTTATCTCTGGTTCGTTCCCTCCACCGGTCGTCAGGGCCGTCAGGGTCGTCACTGCCGTCACTGCCGTCACTGCGGTCACGGTCGTCACCGACCTCACGCAGACACGGTCGACGACGCGGTCACGAAAACCCGGTCGCCGGGGCCGGCGCGCCTGCACTAGGCTCGGGCGCTTTGGTGTCGGGAGCCGGTGGTGCCGGGGGAGAGGGGACGACGTGCGGCTCTACGCGTTGGTGGCGGGGGGTGCGTTCCGGCGCTACGCCACCTACCGGACGGCCACGGCCGCGGGGGTGTTCACCAACACGGTCTTCGGCTTCATCGTGGCGTACACCTACATCGCGCTGTGGGACGTTCGTCCGGGGCTCGGCGGGTACGACACGTCCGAGGCGCTGACCTATGTCTGGCTCGGGCAGGCCCTGCTGATGGCCTGCGCCATGATGGGCGGCGGCTTCGAGGACGAGCTGACGGAGCGTATCCGTACGGGGGACATCGCCGTCGACCTGTACCGTCCCGCCGACCTCCAGCTGTGGTGGATGGCGGGCGACCTGGGCCGGGCGGCGTTCCATCTGCTGGGGCGCGGTGTCGTGCCGATGTTCCTCGGGGCGCTCGCCTTCGATCTGGCGCTCCCGGGATCGCCGTGGACCTGGTCGGCGTTCTTCGTCTCGGTGTTCCTGGGCGTGGTGGTCAGCTTCGCGCTGCGCTTTCTGGTCGCGATGTCGGCGTTCTGGCTGATGGACGGGGCGGGCGCGATGCGGATCGTGTCGCTGGCCGGGCTGTTCTTCTCCGGGATGCTGCTGCCGTTGAACCTGTTCCCCGGACTGCTGGGAGAGGTGGCGCGGGCGCTGCCGTGGTCCTCGCTGCTCCAGGTCCCGGCCGATGTGTTCCTCGGCAAGCACACGGGGTGGGGGCTGGTGGAGGCGTACGCGTTCCAGGGCGGCTGGGCGGTGGTGCTGCTGCTGGCGGGCCGTCTGCTCCAGACCGTGGCGACCAGGAGGGTGGTGGTGCAGGGTGGCTGAGAGCGTGGTGCGGACGGAGGAGAGGACCGGGGCGCCGGGGGTGCCGGAGGCGTTCCCCTTCCCGGCGCGGCCCCGGCTGTCGGAGGGTGTGCGGGCGTACGGGCTGATCATGGCGATGTGGGTGCGCTCGACGATGGCGTACCGGGCCTCGTTCGCCATGACGGTGTTCGGGGACTTCGCGGTGACGGCCTTCGACTTCGTGACGATCCTGCTGATGTTCTCGCACGTCGACGCCCTGGGCGGCTACACGTTGCAGGAGATCGCCCTGCTGTACGGGGTGTCGGCCACCGCGTTCGGGCTGTGCGACCTGCTGCTGGGGTCGATGGACCGGGTGGGCCGCCGGGTCCGGGACGGGACGTTCGACACCCTGTTGGTGCGGCCGGTCCCGGTGCTGGCGCAGGTCGCGGCGGACCGGTTCGCGCTGCGCCGGCTGGGGCGGATCACGCAGGGGCTGCTGGTCCTGGGCTACGCGCTGGTCTCCCTGGACATCGCGTGGACGCCGCTGAAGGTGCTGATGCTGCCGATGATGGTGGTGAGCGGTGCGGCGATCTTCGGTGCGATCTTCGTCGCGGGGGCGGCGTTCCAGTTCGTCGCGCAGGACGCCTCGGAGGTGCAGAACTCCTTCACGTACGGCGGGACGACGCTGCTCCAGTACCCGCCCACGATCTTCGCGAAGGACCTCGTGCGCGGGGTGACGTTCGTGGTGCCGCTGGCCTTCGTCAGCTGGCTGCCCGCGCTGTACGTGCTGGACCGGGAGTACCCGGTGGATCTGCCGGAGTGGGTGGCGTTCCTGCCGCCGCTGGTGGCGGTGGCCTGCTGGGGGCTGGCGGGGATCGCGTGGCGGGCGGGGCTGCGGGCGTACCGGAGCACGGGCAGTTGAGCGGGAACGATCACGGAGGAGGGTACGGGCATGGGTGACGGCACGGACACGGGCACTGACGCAGGTGTGGGCGCGGGCACTGGCACAGGTGTGGGCGCGAGCACGACCGCAGGCACGGGCACGACCACGGGCACGCCCACGACCGCAGGCACTGGTACGACCGTGGGCATCGGCGGCGACACCGACGGCTTCATCACGCTCGACGGCGTCGAGAAGGTCTTCCAGGTCCGCCGCCGCACCGGTTTCCTGCGCCGTGAGCGCCGCGAGGTGCGGGCGGTGGACGGGCTCAGCTTCCGGGTGGCACGCGGCGAGATGGTCGGCTACATCGGCCCGAACGGGGCCGGGAAGTCGACCACGATCAAGATGCTGACGGGCATCCTCACCCCGAGCGGCGGCCGGCTGCGGGTCGCGGGTATCGACCCCTCCCGCGAACGTACGCGCCTCGCGCACCGCATCGGTGTCGTCTTCGGCCAGCGGACCACCCTCTGGTGGGACCTGCCGCTGCGCGACTCGTACCGGCTGATGCACCGCATGTACCGCATTCCCGAACGGCGTTACCGCGAGAACCTGGACCGCTGCGTCGAACTCCTCGACCTGGGCAAGCTGTTGGACGTCCCCGTACGGCAGCTCTCGCTGGGGCAGCGGATGCGGGGCGACATCGCGGCGGCGTTGCTGCACGATCCTGAGGTGCTCTACCTGGACGAGCCGACGATCGGCCTCGATGTGATCTCCAAGGCCAAGGTGCGGCAGTTCCTGAAGGAGTTGAACACCGAGCGCGGGACGACGGTCCTGCTGACGACGCACGATCTCACCGACATCGAGCAGCTGTGCAACCGGGTGATGGTGATCGACCACGGCCGTCTGATGTACGACGGTTCGCTGGCGGGCCTCCACGAGGTGGGGGAGAGCGAACGCATGCTCGTGGTGGACCTGGAGAGCGAACTCCCCCCGATCGTCCTGGAGTCGGAGGAGCCGGGCGGCGGGCCGGCCCTGCGGGCGGTCAAGGTGGAGGGCCCGCGCCAGTGGCTGGCGTTCCCCGCCGCCGCGTCGGCGGCCCCGCTGGTGGCGCGGATCGCCGCGGAGTACCCGCTGGTCGACCTGTCGGTACGGGAACCGGACATCGAGGCCGTGATCGCCAGGATGTACGCGTCCGCGCCGTGACGGGCGCACGCACCCGGGGCGGCGCGACGGGCGCTCCCCCGGAGCGGCGCGCGCAGGTCATGGGCCTGTATGGCTGTGCCGGGAACGGGTGCGTTCAATAGGCTGCGCGGTATGACGAGTGAGAGTCCGGACATGCGCGCCTCGGATGCCGAGCGTGAGCGGATCGCGGAGCTGCTGCGCGAGGCCGTGGCCGAGGGCCGACTGGACATGGACGAGTTCGACCAGCGCCTCGAAACGGCCTACAAGGCCCGCACGCGCGGGGAGTTGGAGCCGTTGGTCCGGGACCTTCCGGCGCCGGGCTCGGTGGTCGCTCCGGTCGGCTCGTCCGCGCCCGCCCTGCTGCGGGGCCCGGCGGCGAACCGGCCCGCGAGGGTCGGCGGCAGCGCCACCTCGAAGGGGGCGTTCGCCCTGTGGGGCGGCTTCAACCGGAAGGGCCGCTGGACGGTCGGCCGGATGTTCACCGCGTTCGCGATGTGGGGCGGCGGCGAGATCGATCTGCGCGAGGCCGACTTCGAGGATCGCGAGACCGTCATCCGCTGCATCACGATCATGGGCGGTATCCATGTGACCGTGCCGCCCGAGCTGAACGTCGACGTCAGGGGCGTCGGCGTCATGGGCGGTTTCGGGGAGGGCTCCAACGAGGAGGGCGAGCCCGCCCCGGACGCCCCGTACGTGCGGATCACCGGCTTCGCCCTGATGGGCGGCGTCGGCGTGGACCGCAAGCGGACGAAGGCGGAGCGCCGCCGGCTGAAGGAGGCGAAGGAGGCCGAACGGGAGGCGCGCCGCCGGCGCGGGCTGGAGGGCCCGGACGGCGGCTCCGACGGCGGTGGCCGCAAGGAACTCTGAGGGCGCGGGGCGGGCACGGGGCCCGGGTGGCTCTTCAGCGCCTCACAGCGCGTCGGACCGGGGTGCGCCGGCCCGGTCCAGGACCTTCAGGTCCAGCCGGTCGCCGAGCGCGCGGTACCCGTCGTCGTTGAGGTGCAGATGGTCGCCGGAGTCGTACGCGGCGAGGATCCGGTTCGGTGCGGCGGGATCGCGTACCGTCGCGTCGAAGTCCACGTACGCGTCGAAGACCGTGCCCGCCCGGATCTGCTCGTTGACGGCCTGGCGCACGGCGTTGCGCTGGGGCGTCCAGGTGGAGAAGCCCTCGAACGGGGTCAGCGTCGCGCCGACGACCGTGAGCCCGCGCGCGTGTGCCCGGTCGGTGAGGGCGCGCAGGCTGTCCACGATGCGCTGGGGGTCGGCCTCCTGGGGGCGCTGCTGTACGTCGTTGATGCCGAGCGCCACGACGACCGTCCGGGCCCCGGCGACCGCCAGGACGTCGCGGTCGAGCCGGTCGGTGCCCGACTGGCCCCCGGTGCCGCGGCCGATGCCCACGACCCGGTTGCCCGCGATGCCCGCGTTGGCGACTCCGTACCGGCCGCCCAACCGGTCGGCGAGGACGTCGGTCCAGCGGGCGTTGGCGTCGGTGGTGGAGCCGCTGCCCGCGGTCAGGGAGTCCCCGAAGGCGACGATCGCGCCGCGCGCGTTCTCGCTGCGGACGTCCACGGCGGTCAGATAGCGCCAGTGGGTGGTGCTGAAGGTGCCGCGTTCGTCGATCAGGTACGAGGTCTGGTGCGTGTGGGGGTGGTAGGTGACCGGTCCGCCCGCCCGCGGGGTGCGGAAGCCGACCTGGAGGTCGGAGTCGGGGGCCACGGGCACCACGACCGGGTCGCTGATGACCTGTCCGCCCGCCGCGACGGTGACGGTGGCGGAGCCCTTGAAGGTCACCGGCCGGGTGTTGACGGTGGCCTGGTCGACGACCAGGGGGCCCGTGCCGAAGAGGTTCGACAGGGTTATCCGGGCGACCTCTCCGCCGATGCTGGTGTGCACGACGTTACGGATGGTGCGTCCGGGGAGCCCGTTCTCGGTGCCCGGTTCGGCGCGGACGGGTGCGGCGGCCCAGGTGGTGACCCACCTGCCGCCCGAGGTCGCGGGGGCGACCGGGTTGCGGGCCGCCGCCTGGGTCTCGGCGGGCGGGAGCGGTGCCGACCGGTGGCCGGAGAGCAGCGTCGTGCCGAAGGCGACGGCGGCGGCGAGCACGGCGGTGCCCGCCACTAGGGCGATGAGCAGGGCATACCCCTGGCGCCTGGGCATGTGCGGTGTTTCTCCTTGTGATGATCGTGCTGGTCCCATGATGCGACAGGCCGTCGGGAACTCGACGTGCGGCCCGGGAGTAGGGGAGGTAGGGACAATGCGTACGTCACGGGGGCGAGGCGCACGCGGACGGGTGGAGCGGATGGAACGGACCGGATCCGACGAGCAGGAGCAGGGCGAGGACGCGGTGCAGAAGTCGGAGCGATCGGAGCGTGCGGCGCTGCCGCCGGCACAGGGGCAGGAACAGGCACAGGCACAGGCACAGGGGCAGGGGCAGGAACAGGCGCGGGCACAGTCGCCGGGGCAGGCGCCGAGGGCGGGTGTGGGCCCGCTGGCCTCGTTCGCGTACACCGCCGCCGACGAGGAGAAACAGCGCGGCGTACGGCGCATGAAAATCACGGCCACCGGCCTCCTTCTGCTCGTCGCGGTCGTCTACGTCCTGGCCACCTGGGCGAAGAACTCAGGCGTGGAGGGCTGGCCGGGCTACGTCGCGGCGGCTGCCGAGGCGGGGATGGTGGGCGCGTTGGCGGACTGGTTCGCCGTCACGGCGCTCTTCCGGCGCCCGCTCGGCCTGCCCATTCCGCACACAGCCATCATCCCCACCAAGAAGGATCAGCTGGGACAGTCACTCGGTTCCTTCGTTGGCGAGAACTTTCTCTCCGGAGACGTCATTCGTGACCGAATTCACGCTCTGGGGGTCGGTCGGAGGCTCGGTGTGTGGCTCGCGGAGCCGGCCCACGCCGACCGGGTCACCGCTGAGCTGGCGACCGCCCTGCGCGGTGCGCTGACGGTCCTTCGGGATTCCGATGTGCAGGCGGTGGTCGGCGAGGCCATCACCCGGCGCGCGGACGCGGTGGAGGTCGGGCCTGGCCTCGGCAAGATGCTGGAGAAGGTCGTCACGGACGGCGGTCACCGCAAGGTCGTCGACCTCGTCTGTGTCCGGGCGCACGACTGGCTGGTGGAGCACGGCGACTCGGTGATGAACGCGGTGCAGGGCGGAGCCCCGGGCTGGACCCCCCGGTTCGTGGACAAGCGGGTGGGGGAGCGGGTCTACAAGGAACTGCTGCGGTTCGTCACGGAGATGCGGGACATGCCGGAGCACCCGGCGCGCGGCTCCATCGACACGTTCCTGACCGACTTCGCGTCCGACCTCCAGAGCGACGCCGACACGCGGGCGCGGGTGGAGCGGCTGAAGTCGGAGATCCTGGGCCGCGGCGAGGTCCAGGACGTCATCGCCTCGGCGTGGTCCTCCGTACGGACGATGATCCTCTCGGCGGCGGAGGACGAGCGCAGCGAACTGCGGCTGCGTGCACGCGCCTCGCTGATGTCGCTGGGAGCGCGGCTGTCGAGCGACGAACGGCTCCAGGGCAAGCTGGACGGCTGGCTGGAGGACGCCGCGGTGTACGTCGTGACGACGTACCGCGGCGAGATCACCTCGCTGATCAGCGAGACGGTGGCCGGCTGGGACGCGGACCAGACCTCGAAGAAGATCGAGGCGCACATCGGCCGCGACCTCCAGTTCATCCGGATCAACGGCACGGTGGTCGGCGCGCTGGCGGGCCTGGCGATCTACACGGTGTCGCACGCGCTGAGCGGCTGAGCGGTGGTGTGGCTCAGCGGCTGGGTGGCTGAGCGTCCCGTCGGCCCGACCCCGGCGGTGAGGTCGGGCCGGCGAGCGGCTCAGGGGTTCGCGCCGCGCCGCGTGACGGCCCAGGAAGCGGCGGCCACGCCGCCCGCGACGGCGAAGACGGCGGGCCAGGCGCCGACCTTCTTGGCGAGCGGGTGCGATCCGGCGAAGGCGGCGACGTAGGCGACGGTCAGCCCGGCGGCGGCACGGGGCCCGGCCTGGCGGTTCCACTCGTACGCGGCGAGGGACCCGGCGGCGGCGAGCGCGACGCCGCCGAGCGGCCGCTTCCTGGTCCACCGGGCGACGCCGTAACCTCCGACGAGCCCGCTCGCCGCCACTGCCGCTGCCGGAATCCTCACCATCGCCCTCTTCACCATCGCCGCCACCATCGCTTCCTGTGAGCCGTCGGTACACCTGTGGTCGCACAGCTGTGGTCGCGCAGCTGTGGTTGCCCACTCAGCCCGAGGCTAGCGTTCGGGGCGACGGTGCCGCCGGGCGGGCCGGACCGAGGAGTGCGGGCAGCGGACGCGGAGACAGGAGTGTCGGGTGGAAGCGGTCACGACGACGGTGACGGTCGAGGACGGCGAAAGGGCGGGCGGAACCGGCCCCGTACGCCTCTCCTGCACCGACCACGGCGGCGGCGGGGGCCCGACCCTCCTCCTGCTGCACGGCCTGGCCGGTCATTCCGGCGAGTGGGAGGCGCTGGCGGCCCGGTTCGCGTCCACGCACCGGGTGATCGCCTTCGACGCCCGGGGCAGCGGGGCGAGCACCCGCCGTCCCGGGGACGTGACGCGGGCGGCGCACGTCCGCGATGTACTCGCGGTCGCGCGCCGGTTCGGTCTGGCGGGGGAGGACACGGTGCTGGTCGGCCAGTCGATGGGCGGCCTCACCGCGCTGCTGACGGCGGCGGCGCACCCTCAGGTGTGCCGCGCGCTGGTCCTGATCGAGGCGGGCCCGGCGGGGCCGAGTCCCCGACTGCCGGAACAGATAGGTGACTGGCTCGACTCGTGGCCGGTTCCGTTCCCGGACGCGGGAGCGGCCGAGGCGTTCTTCGGCGGCGGGCCCGCGGGCCGGGCCTGGGCGGCTGGGCTCGTGCCGGGCCCCGGCGGGCTGCACCCCCGGGTCGACCGGGACGTGATGGTCGCCACCGTCCAGGAGAACGCGCACCGGCACTACTGGGACGACTGGGACGAGGTGCGCTGCCCGGTCCTCGTGGTACGGGGCGAGAATGGCGTGATGAAGCCGGACGAGGCGGACCGGATGCGGGCCCGGCGCCCCGGGACGCGGATCGGCGTGATCCCGGGAGCCGGCCACGACGCCCACCTGGACAACACGGCCGCGGTGTACGGGGAGATGGCGGCCTTTCTCGCGTAACTGCTCCTGCCGATCGCGGGTTTGACGCGTGAGGGCGGGCCGCGGTGCCCTGTGCGGGCCGGGTAGGGTCTGGACTCTTCGCACGAGGGGGGTCTCATGCTGTTCCGTAACGCTGCCCGTACCGTCGCCGGTCCGGGTGACCGTGTCGACGCTCACCGTCCGGCCCGAACCGGTTGGCGTACCGGGGCACTCGCCGTGGTCGTGGCCGCGGCGCTGGTGTCCTGCACCCAGGCGTCGAGCGGCGGCGGCCCCGGTGGGGACGTCCCGGCCGCCTCAGCGGAACCGGCGGCGGACCAGGAGCGGATCGCGGAGGGCGCCGAGAACGCGGACCAGGCCGAGCGGGAGGCCGCCGAGGCGGAGCCCACCGCCGTGGCCACGCCCGGCCCCGAGCTGGTCCGCGACGCCTTCGCGACACTCCAGGCGACGCTCAACGACACCTGCACCCCGGGCGCGGGCGACTGCGCCTACTTCCTCGGCCGGGTCACCCGGGAACTCACCGAGCTGGACGAGGCGATGCGGGCGGACACCAAGGGCCCCGGCCACTTCGAGCAGCCGCTCGCCGACATGAAGGTCCTGTTCGACAAGCTGGGCGAGGACCGGTCCGAGGCACACCTGGAGAAGTACTTCTCCGAGATCGTCGGCACCCGTGACGGCATCAACACCTGGATGCAGGACCACCCGGACGACTACCGCTGACAGGAACCACTGGTTCCACCCGTTCCACTGGTTCCACCGGTTCCACTGGTTCCACCGGTTCCACTGGTTCCACCGGTTCCACTGGTTCCACCGGTCCTGCCGGGCCGTCTTGCCGATGCCGGGCCCACGAGTCCTGCCGGGCCCGCCGGGCTTTACGAGTCCCACCGGACCCATGAGCCCCGCCGGTCCCATCGGCCGCCTACGACCGCCCGCCGGAACACGAGAACGTGCGCCATCCGTCCCGCCCGACCGGGCCCCCGGCCGCTCTGCGTGCGCCGGGGCCGCGTCACGTGAGTGAGTGAGGGAAGCGTGGACCTGTACGAAGTGCTCGGCCTGCTCGTCGCCGCGACCGCGGCGGGCTGGGTGGACGCGGTGGTCGGCGGTGGCGGGGTGCTGCTCATCCCGGTGCTGCTGCTGGCCTTTCCGACGTACTCGCCCGCGGTGGCGCTCGGCACGAACAAGATCGCGGCGGTCATGGGCACCGCGACCGCCGCGTACATGTACCAGCGGCGCACCGAACTGGACCGCTCGGTCCTGCTGCCGGCAGCAGGACTGGCGATCCCCTTCGGCGCGCTGGGAGCACTGTCCGCGTCGAGCGTTCCCACGAGCTATTTCCGGCCCGTCATCATGGGCCTGCTCATCACGGTGGCGCTCTTCGTGGCCTTCCGGCCCGACTTCGGGGTCCAGCAGCGGGACATCGTCGTCACCCCGCGCCGCCGCAACGCCGCGATCCTCGTCGCGGGCGTCGGCATCGGCTTCTACGACGGTGTCTTCGGGCCCGGCGTCGGCACCTTCCTCATCATCTCCTTCACCACGCTCCTCGCTACCCAGTTCCTGGAGAGCGCGGCCATGGCGAAGGTGATCAACGCCTCCTCCAATCTGGGAGCCCTCGCGGTCTTCGCCTGGCAGGGAAACGTCCTGTGGGCCCTCGGCCTGGGAATGGCGGTGGGCAACATCGTCGGCGCGATGATCGGGTCGCGCACCGCGATGAAGAGGGGATCCGGATTCGTCCGGGTCGTTCTGGTGCTCGTGGTCACCGGCATGGTGGCCAAGATGGCATTCGACCAGTTCGCCTGACGGGTGATGGCGGCCACTGACGGGGCCGGGGCGGGGCCACCGGAGTCGGGCTCCGGCGGCCGCCTCCCGCCGCTGCGCGGCCATCGAGGCTCACTCGCAGCCGACGCCGTCCCCGTCACGGTCCAAGTGCCGCCCGTAGCCGGGGTCCCCGGCCCGGATGGGGGCGGCGCCGGCGTTCCGTACGGCGGTGCAGTTCGCGTAGGAGACGCTGCCGCCCCCACCACCCCCACCACTCGTACCGTTTCCGTCGGTGGAGGAGGCGGACTCGCCCCACGGCTCACAGCCCACGCCGTCGCCGTCGCGGTCCAGGTGGGGTGCGTAGCCGGGGTCACCCTCCTCGACGGGAGCGGCCCCGGCGGCGCGGGCGGCGTCGCAGTTCTTGTAGTACGCGGGCGCCGGGTCCGTCGCCCCCGGGGCGGAGTCCGAGGCGTTCGAGGCGGGAGCCGGAGTCGTTTCGGGGGCGGCGGCGGTGACGGTGATGCGGACGACGGCGGTGGCGGCGGGGACCTCGGCGCCCTTCACGAGGACCTCGTACGTGAGCTTGTCCTCGCCGGCGTACCCGTCTCCGGCGGTGTACGTGACCGTGGTCCCGGACACCGATGCGGAACCGTGGTCGGGCTCGGTGTCGATACTCAGGGTCAGTTCGGCGGGGTCGTAGGTGTGGAGCAGCGCGGCCCGGGCCCCGTTCTCCAGGGTGACGGAGTCGTTGTCGAGGACGTCCACGTCCAGGCTGTTGCCCGCGTCCATGCTCTGCTCGTCGTCCATGAGCGCCAGCGTCCGATCCACGGAGGCCGGAGACCCGGCCGACGCGGCGGCCTTCCCGCCCTGGTCGTCCGTGGTGCCGTCATCGCCTCCGCACCCCGTCAGGATCAGCGCGAGCGCGCCCGCTCCTGCCGATATCCGTATGCGAAGGAACCCGCGCCCGGGCCGTCGTGGCTGCTTCCTCGTCTGCATGTGTTGCCCCCAAGGCCGAACGCTGTGCTGTGGAGCAGCCGATATTCGCAGCGCGGCCGGGCGTACATCAGGGGCATGTCGGAAGCGAAGCGGAATTGTGATGAGAGCGTGTACAAAGCGTGTAGGCGGAAGGAGTGGGAGGGGGCCGAGGGGATGACGGGCAAGGGCGACGGCAGCGGGCGGACCCGACCGCCCCGGCCCTTCCCGGAAGGTCACTATCGTGTCCCGTGTGAAGGACCGTCCGACCGATATCGACGAAACCGTCCTGGCCGCCGCCCTCGGGGCCTGGGGCATCGAACCCGTCGTGCTCACCCACGCCCCGGTCGGCTTCGGCGACCACCACTGGGTCGCGGCCGACGCGGAGGGCCGCCGGACCTTCGTCACGGTCGCCGACCTCGCGCACAAGCCGCACTGCGGGCGAGACGCGGCCGAGGCGTGGACGGGCCTGAGCCGCGCCATGGACACGGCCGCGACGCTCGAATCGGCCCTCGACGAGGCGGCGTTGGTGGCGCCACTGCGCACCGGCGGCGGCGAGACGCTGCTTCGTCTGACCGACCGGTACGCCGTGAGCGTCTTCCCGTACGTGGAAGCGCCCACCGGCCACTTCGGTCAGGTGCTGGACACGGGTGCGCGAGGGATGCTGGTGGAGCGCCTGGCCCAACTGCACGCCACACGAGCCCCGTTGGCGACTCCGGGCCATGACCCGGCGCTGCCGGGTCGCGCGGCGATCGGAGCGGCGCTGGCCGATCCGCAGCGCTTCCGCGCGGATGCGGGCCCGTACGCGCAACGCTGCAAAGTCTTGCTGACCGTCAACTCGACCGCTCTGCGCTCGGCGTTGGAGCGCTTCGACAGCGGCACGACGCAGCTCGTGTCCGACGCATCGACCGCCACCACCGTGGTCACCCACGGCGAACCCCACCCCGGCAACGTCCTGGACCCCGGCGGCCGTACCCTCCTGGTCGACTGGGACACCGTCGCCCTCGCACCTCCGGAGCGCGACCTCTGGCTCGCCACCGACGCCCCGGAGGACCTGTCCCGCTACGCCGAACTCACCGGCCACCACCCGGACCCGGAGCTGCTCGCGTACTACGAACTCCGTTGGGCGCTGGACGACATGGCCTCCGCGCTCGACGTCTTCGGCACCCGGCACCCGGACACGGCCGACACGCGGCAGGCGTGGGAGGGCCTGGTCGACGCGGTGGCCGCGCTGGCGGACGGTCGGCGCTAGGTGTTCTGTCCATGGAGGCTGGTGACGGATCCCACGGCGGGATGATCTTGAACGAGCGAGGGCCCTCCGGGTTCGGTGTGGATGCGTCGGCTGTCGACCGCGCTACCTGGCCCGCATGCCGACCACGCTCGAGGTGCTCAGCGGCGGACGTCTCGAAGTGGGCGTGGGAATCGGGTGGATGAAGGACGAGCACGACATCTCCCGCAGCGCGGACCGGCATCGGCGCGGGCGGATGCCCGATGACCTGCTGGCGTTCCCGCACGGGCGGTGGACGGCCAACCGTTCAGGCGGCGGGGAAGTAATGGCCGTTGTCCAGATCGGCGAGAAGGCGGGGCTGGGCGGGTTCCCAGCCGAGGGTGCGGCGGGTGATGGCGTTGGACGCCGGGTAGCTCTGCGTGACGATGTTGGTGAGGAATCCGAAGTAGCCCGGTGTCATCAGGGAGTCGTCGGGGATGCTCACGGCGGGCAGACGCAGACGGGCGGCGAGGGCCTCGGCGATGTCGCGGAAGGTGGTGCCCTCGTCCTCGACCGCGTGCCAGTAACTGCCGGCCGGCCCGTTTTCCAGGGCCAGGCGGAACAGGACGGCGGTGTCGCGGATGTGGACGGCGTTCCACACGTTGGTGCCATCGCCGGGGTAGCCGGCGAACCCCTTCTCCTTCGCGAGCGCGATCAGCGTGGGAAGGAAGCCCGCCACATCACTCGTACCGTGCGCGATGTTGGCGATCCGCACGACCGAGGAACGCACCCCCTGCCCGGCCAGGTCGATCACGGCCCGCTCCACGACATTGCGGGCCCGCAGGGTGCCCCGGTGCTCTTCGCCGGACGGCAGGGCTGGGTCTTCCTCGGTGGCCGGCCGCCCCAGGCCACCCGGTGAGCCGATGCTCCCCGCGGTGACCAGCGGCTTTCCCGTTCCCGCGAGGGCCTCGCCGTAGGCGAGCAGGATGGGGAACTCCGCGGCGGCCACGGCGTCCATACCGCCGGTGGGCAGGAGGTCCTGTCGGTGGGCGACGTGGATGACGCCGTCGGAGGCGGCGGCTGCTTCCTTGAGCCCGTCGAGGTCCTCCAGGTCGCCACGGCGCACTTTCGCACCGAGCGCGGAGAGGGTCTCGGCGGACGCGTCCGACCGGGCCAGGCCGGTGACCTCGTGCCCTGCGGAGATGAGCTCGGGAATGATGTGAGAACCGGAATGCCCGGTCCCGCCGGCGACGAATACACGCATCGGGATTATTCCTTAAAGACCTTGAAGAGGTGGACTGAAGCTTTCCGTACCGCTCGCGAAACATTTCCGGACGACGCGGAAAAGAGGTGAGGAGCGCGCTATTCAGCGCAGCAGGGTGACGTTGAGGGAGAAATTCGTGTGCTTGATGGAGTGGCTCATCAGGCCCAGCTCCAGCAGGCCGACGTTTTCCAGCGCCCGTGCCATGAAGAGGTCGCCGGTGTCCCAGGGGCGCAGCCCCAGGCTCTCGACGAAATCCGACACGCGGGTCTTGGCCTGCGCGTCGTGGCCGGCGATGAACACGTCCACCGGACGGCCCTCGGCGGACCCGGCGGCCACCACATGGGAGAACACCGTGTTGAACGCCTTGACGACGTGCGCGTCATCGGGAGCGGCCTCGGCGATCTCCTGTGCTCCGGAGCTGTCAGCGGGCACGACGAAGCCCTGCAGGTCAGGGGTGACGGGGTTGGTGACGTCGACGATGGTCTTGCCGCGCAGTGCGTCCCCGTACTCCTGCACCACCGCTACCGCGCCGGCGTAGGGCACGGCGAGGATCACGATGTCCCCGGCCGGGACCTCGCCGACCGTGCCCACGGTGGCGCCGCCGAGCGCGGCGGCCACCTCCTGCGCCTTGGCCTGGTCGCGGCCGAGGATCTCAACGGTGTTCCCGCCGGCGAGCGCCCGCCCGGCCAGAGCCTGGGCCATATTGCCCAGTCCGACGATGCTGATCCTGCTCATCAGTATTCCTGCTTTCCGGTTTCCGGTCCTGCCCGGGGAATTTGCGCATCGAGTTCACTTCCGACGCCGTGAGGCGCGTATTCGATGCTGTCACCGGCCCCAGGAAACGTCCAAGACCTCTTGAGATCCTGGTGATACCCTGAAGGTCTCACCACGTCGGAGGCCGTATGGATCTCGATCTGCGAAAACTGCGGTACTTCGTCGCCGTCGCCGACCGGCTGCACTTCGGCCGCGCCGCCGACGAACTCCACATCGCGCAGCCGGTGCTCAGCCGACAGATCCGCGCACTCGAAAAGGATCTCGGCGCGGCACTGTTCACCCGGGATCGCCACGGCGTCGAACTGACCGACGCGGGCCGGCAGCTCCTGGCCGACGCCGGCCCCTTGCTCGCCTCCGCCCACGTGCTGCGCCGCCGTTTGTCCGAGGCCGCCGGCGGCCGGCGGCGGCTCATGGTCGGCTTCCGCGCCGGCATTCCCATTACCCCGGCGGCCCGCGCGTTCGAGGGCAAGCACCCGGACGTGATCGTCGATGTGCAGCGGATCGAGGGCGACGACCAGGCCGCGATGCTGCTCGACGGGCGCATCGACGTAGCCTGCGTGCGCCTGCCCATCGACGAAACCGGCCTGCGCCTGACGCCCTTGTACACCGAGCCGCGGGTGGCGGTGCTGCCGGCCGGGCATCGCTTGGCCGGTAAGGCGGAGGTCACCGAGACCGACCTGGCCGGTGAGCTGCTGCTGTGGGACGGTGACGCGAACTCGCAGCCCACCAAGCGCCCGTTCGCCAACGCCGGATACCCGGTGCGCGGGGTCGACGAAACCCTCGAACATGTGGCGGCCGGACGCGGCATCTCCTTCCTCGCCCGGTCGGCATCCGTCTTCTACTCGCATCCCGACATCGCCTACGTGCCCATCCCGGACCTGGCACCCGACCAGGTGCACCTCGCGGTAGCGGCAACGCGCATCTCGCCGGTCGTCGACGACTTCATCGCCGCGGCTCGCTCGGCGGCCGAGATCACGGCAGAATGCGGCAACTACGAAATGTGGCAGCTCGGGGGCGATGCCCTGACACGGCACACGTAAGCGATGCCCTGACACGGCACACGTAAGCAGCCACTGGAGACCGCCGCCGCATGCGAGATCTTCGACCACCGCACCGCACCCCACCCAGTCGCCCTCGTCCGGGCTGGCGCCCGCTTCGAGAACGGTCGCCCCCCCTCGAACGCCCGGAGGTGCCCGCCGCAGCGAGACACCTCAACCGGCCTGCAACTCAGGCCAATTGCTCGTGGAAGCAGCGCCAGTGGCGCTACGCTGCTGTGTCGTGCAGGAGACGCGTCTCGACACGGCTCGGATCCGGGCGGCCCGCCGGGTGATCGACCCGGTCTTTCTCGACACTCCGCTGTACCGCTGCGAGGCGCTGGAGCCCGGCCTCGGGTGCACGATGAGCATCAAACTCGAAACGGCGAACCCGGTCCGCAGCTTCAAGGCCCGCGGCACGGAGGTGGAGTCGTCGATCATCTCCGGTATGCGGATGCTTCTCGACCACGCCGGTCTCGTCGTCGAACCTTCGGCCGCGCTCGGCGTCGCGGCGATCCTCGAAGATCGCGATCGCTTCGCCGGCCGACACGTTGTCACCATCGTGTGCGGCAGCAACGTCGACGTAGACACCTACCACCGCTGGGTCGGCACAGTTCCCCTCCGCAGGTCTTGACCGTGATGTCCCGTCGCTGACCTCTCGAAGTCGGACGGCGGCAGGCGCGACGCCTGTCGTGCGCGCCTGCCGCTCTGCGGTCTCTCAGTCCTGCGGTGCGACGCGGATACGGTTCCCGTCAGGATCGGCTGCGAGGAAGGTCAGCCCGAACCCCGCGTCATGGGGCTCGCGCAGGATGGTGACCCCCTTGGACCGCCACTGCTGGAAGGTCGCGTCGAGCTCTTCGGGCCCACCGTCGATGGCCAGGCAAACCTCACTGGTGCGCGGGACGTCCGGTGACAGATCCTCGAACTGGCCGGACCACAGGGCGAGGTCGGCGCCCGGCCCGAGGTCGAAGGCGATGTATCCCGGCGTCTCGAACGAGGGGCTCATGCCGAGGAGGTCGCCGTAGAAACGAGCTGCGGCGGCAGAGTCGTTCACGTAGACGATGGACACGACGGATGCGGTCATGATCATTCCTTTTGACGGTTCGTTGGTACGCATCCACCAGCCTGAGCGGTATATGCGCCGCATCCTGTCGCCATTCCTGAAAAAATCGGTGCGTGACCCCAGACCGTTTCTTCGCCCTGATGCTGCTCCTCGAATCGAGGGGTGCCGTGACCACACAGGAGCTTGCCTCGGCGCTCGGAGTGTCCCTTCGCACCATCAACCGGGACGTGAACTGGCTCCGTGACGCCGGTCTGCCGGTATCCGCACACCGGGGCCGACTCGGAGGCGTGACCATGCTGCCCGGGTCCGGGCTCGACCTCACGCGACTGACACCGGGCGAACGTGATCACCTGTCGCTCACCGGGCTGGATGAGAAGCAACGTGCGGAGCTCGACGTGTCGGTGGAAAGCAGCCGCGCGCTTTCCAAGATCTCCGCCGCACAGCCACGCCGAGCGCGGGAGCACCTGCCGCTCACCGACGTAGTACACGTGGACAGCCGTCCCTGGCGTCAGATACGAGCTTCCGGCACGACTCCGGCTTCGCTGATCGGCGCGGTGCGACGAGGCCGTCGGCTACGGATCGAGTACGGCAGCCCACGCGAGCCATGCCCACGCGACCTTGTCGTGGATCCCTACGGACTGTTCGTCAAGGCCGGCAACTGGTACCTCGTCGCCGACTGCGACCGAGTGGCACGGATGTACCGGCTCGAACGCATCACGACGTGGTCGGAAGTCGACCAGCCGCGACGGATCCGCGAGAACCAGACCTTGGCCACCGTCGCCGCGACGCTCGTCGAGCAGTGGGAACACCGCCACGCGATAGAGGTCAGCGCCACCATCGACGAGACCCAGATCGAGAGAGCGCAACGGATCTTCGGCCTGCGACTCATCCCGGGCGACCATGAAGAATCCGCCACCGGCCGCACGGTCACGATCCGCTTCCTGCGTCTGGAGGACGTGCGAGCCCTCCTCCCGTTCGGCAGCTCCATCACGGTCCACGGCCCCGCCGAAGTCAGGGCGCACCTCCGCGACCTCGCCATCAGCCTCGCCCACCACTATGCGCCTTCACCGCCGTCCTGACCCGGGCGACGGTGCCCACTGGTAGCTTCCTGCGATGAGCGAGCAACTGCCCGGCGGCGGCACCGAACTGTCACCCGACGAGATCGAGGGCCTCGACGCCAGGTGGTCGTCCAGTTGGACTCCGGGTGAGGTCGCGCAGCGGCTCGCCGGGATCAGCACGCCCTGGTGTGTGGCCGCGGGCTGGGCGTTGGACCTGTTCCGGGGCGGGCTGACGCGCGTTCACGGAGACATCGAGATCGCCATTCCGGAGGCGGGCTTTCCCGGGGTCCGCAGCCGCTTCCCCGGATACGTCTTCGATGCGGCGGGCAGCGGCCGGATCTGGGAGGACGCCCCGCCGGAGGCATTGGCCGCCGTTCACCAGACATGGCTCCGCGATCCGGCCACCGGCAACTACCTGCTCGACGTGTTCCGGGAACCGCACGACGGCGCCACCTGGATCTGCCGCCGGGACGAGGGGATTCGGCTCCCGTACCGCGAGATCGTCCACCACACCCAGGACGGCATCCCGTATCTGGCACCCGAACTCGTGCTCCTGTTCAAGGCCAAGCACGCCCGCCCGAAAGATCAGAGGGACTTCGAGGTGACCGTCCCGCACCTGACCCGGGCGCAGCGCACGACCCTGGCGGAGCTGCTCGTCCGCGTACACCCGGGGCATACCTGGCTCACGGATCTGTAGCAGGGGACGACTGACGCAACGGCGCACGGTGGTAGTCCGGTTGCGAGCTGGGTGGTGAGAGGGGGCGCACTTTTCGCGGACGTCGTAGCAGTCCGAGAGCGTGCGGTACCGTGACGACGACATCACGCTCTGTGCGCGTACGTAGGCGGGCACAGAGCGGCCCCCGGAGGTGCGCGAACACCCACCCGAGGGCCTAACACCCCCAGTGGAAAGAGCGAGCCACTAGAAATGCTGCGTCATGTTATCGCGCCCTCATCGGGCTGGACCAAAGCCCCGCACACGGTCGTACGCGACCGGCGGATGAACAGCGATGCGAAGGTCCTCCTCCTGTACGTCCAGGGCCTCCCCGACTCCGCCACGGACCGCCCGCTCGGCGAGCTGGCACGGAAACTGGAGATCAAGGGCCGCACGTACCAACTGGCCAAGAAGCAACTGGTGGAGCACGGTTACGTCCACGAGTGGCGGGCCCAGGCCGATGGCGGTCGCTGGGCGACGGAGCAGCTGTTCACGAACACGCCGCTGACGAGCGACGAGGCCAGGATCGTACGGGCGACGCTGGAGCCGGGCGGCGGGCGCGCGCCGGGAGGGGCGGCTGCCGCTCCGCCGCCGCCGGGTAAGCGGTATCCGACGGTCGGCGGACCGGCTTCCCGGACGGCCGGTAGCTATGAACCGGAGGAAGACCACAGTGATAAGACCACTCCCCACCCACCCTCCGAAGCGGAACGACCGGAGCAGCGCCGAGCGCAACCGCAACCGCAACCGGAACCGGAACCGGAACCGGGACTGAGGCCGGAGCCGACCCCGGAACCGACACCGGAACCGGAACCGGAGCCGGAACCGGAGCCGGAACCGGAGCCGACACCGGAACCGGAGCCGGAACCGGAGCCGGAACCGGAGCCGACACCGGAACCGGAGCCGGAACCGGAGCCGACACCGGAACCGGAGCCGGAACCGGAGCCGACACCGACACCGGAACTCCAACCCTCTGCGGCCGATTCCACCCCGGCACCCCACGCGGCCCCGGCTCCCCACCCTGCCCCGGCGCCCGACCCCACCCCGGCACCTCACCCCGCTTCCCAACTGGCCAAGGCGGAACGGCTGCTGCTGTCGCTTCGCCACACGCGCCGCGACCTGTTGCTGGGGGTGCGGGAGGCGCGCGGGCTGGCGGTGGAGGCGGTGAAGTGGCTGGAGGGCGGCTTGTCGGAAGAGGACGTGCGGCACGCGCTCCTGGCCGCCAGGCCCGAGGGAGGGGTGCACTCGGCGGTGGGCTTCCTGCGCCACCGCCTGATCGAGAAATGCCCGGTGACCCCGCTGCCGGCTCCACCGCCCCCACCGCCCGTCAGGGAGCTGGTCGCCTGCGCGGGCGAGGGGGAGGAGCACGTCTTCCGCCCGCTGGGCGACGAGACGTTGTGCGTGGACTGCCGCAGGGTGGCGGCGTACGCGAGCTGGATGGTCGACACGGACACGTACGACTTCCCCGAGGACATGACCTGGAGGCAACGAGTCGAGACGGTACGGAGGGCCGACGAGCTCAGAGCCGCGCCTTCAGTCCAGGACGACGCGGGCGGCGACGGGCAGATGGTCGCTGCCGGTGGCGGGCAGGGTGCGGATGTGGCCGACGGTGGCTGAGCGGGCCAGGACCTGATCGATCCGGGCGAGGGGGAGGGAGGCGGGGAAGCTGAAGGCGAAGCCGCGCTCGGCCACGTTCAGGCGTGAGGTGAGAGGCTCCAGCCCCCGGTCATCCACGGTCCCGTTGAGATCCCCGAGCAGAATCATCGTGTCGACGCTTTCGGCGGCGATGGCACGCCCGAGCAACTCGGCACTCTCGTCTCTCCGTTCGGACGCGAGCCCACCCGCGCCGACCCGGACGGAGGGCAGATGGGCGACGTACGCCGCGACATCCCCGTACGGCGAATCGACGACGGCACGGACGCCGCGGCTCCACCCTTCCGCGATGCTCGGCGGCTTGATGTCGACGACCCGCTCCCCGCTGAGCGGGTACTTGGACCAGAGCCCGACGGTGCCCCGGACGACGTGATGCGGATAGTCGGCGGCGAGAACCCTCTCGTACACGGACAGCTGCGGAACCACCAGCTCCTCCAGCGCGACGAGATCGCCCCCGGCCTCGATCAGCGCCCGTGCGGTCGCCGCAGGGTCATGGTTCTCGTCGCTGACGTTGTGCTGCACGACGACGAGCTCCTGCCCGCCGGCTTCCGCGCCGGGCAGGAGCAGCCCACCGAAGAGATGCACCCAGACCCCCACGGGCAGCAGCACCGCCACCAGCGCGAGGGCGGACCGCCGCACCAGGGCGAGCACCAGCAGCAGAACGACGATCACGCCGAGCCACGGCAGAAAGGACTCCAGCAGACTCCCGACCCGCCCGACGCCGTTGGGTACACCCCGGTGAAACGCCATCACCCCGGCCAGCACCACGGCAAGCACGGCGAGGACCCGTCCCCGCCGGCCGTCTCCCGCCGCTCCCGTCACTTCCTGCCCCGCCACCGACGCCACACCGGGGGCTGCCTGCTCCACCATGTCTTCCCATCCGCTTGGTCCCGCTTACAGGACGAGTGACCAGGCGAACGGGGTTCCTGCCTCCCCTCACGATCTGGAACAGGGATCAGAGGAACAGGAGGTCAGGGCCGCATTTGATTTGGCCCACGGCAGCCGGAGATCATGTCGGCTCAACCCGAGGCACCCGGGGACGGGGCCACGGGAAACGGGGATATCGGGGACGACGGGGAGAACTTCTACGGTGGCGTGGGACGAATGGGAGCAGATCAAAGCTGATGTCGCGGTGACTGGGTCGGCGCAGATGCAGCTGAACCAGGCCCCGGCGGAGGGCGGAACCACGGGCGGCGCGACTTCGGGTGATCTGAAGTCGAACAGGAAGACGTGGGTGAAGGCCGGTGAAGGAGTCACCGGCCTCAAGGACGGCGTCGGCAAGGCGCTGGCCAAACTGTCCGACGGGCAGACGGGGCTGGGGGACACCCCCGGGTCGCAGAGCGCGGCGGCACAGAAGGAGCTCTACGACTCCTGGAAGAAGTACGTGAGCGATGTGAGCGGCCGCTGTGAAGCGTTGGGCGGACTTCTTCGGGGAGCGGGCCACGATCTGTCGAAGTCCGACGAGGAGGCCCAGGCGGAGCTGGAGAAGCTCAAGGTGAAATACGAGGACACCGAGCCCGTTGGCGGCCAGGCGAAGGAGAAGTGAGCCCGGTCATGGACCTTGCGACACTCAAGGCCTTCAAGCCGTCGGAGTACGAAGAGGCCGCGGCCGGCTATCGGACAACCGGTGACATGGCCTCCGAGGCCAAGGACGCGATCGACAACCGGATCAGTGTGGAACTCCGCAACCAGCTGGAGGGCGACGCGGCGAAGGCAGCAGTCGAGGAACTCAAGAGCCTCTCGAAGAACTTCCATTACACGCAGACCGAGTGCGGCCTGGTGAGCACCGCGCTGAACGGCTTCGCCTTCGACATCGCGGTGGCCAAGCGCAAGCTGGAAGCCGCCATGGAGGACGCCCGAGCCGACGGCTGCACGGTCAACGCGAACGGCTCCGTCTCGTATCCGGCGGGCAGGAAGCCCGGTGACGAGAAGACGGCGGACGGCGGCACGGTGACCGGGAGCGCGGGGGCAGCCCGACGTCCGACGCGCTGGAGCGCCAGGCGGTGAACATCCACCCGAACCCGTACTACGGCAGGGCGATGGCCTACGCGAACCGCATCGCCGACGCCCTGGAAGAGGCCACGGAAGCGGACACGAAGTGGGCGCCGAAACTGCGAGCGCTGAAAGCCGACGACGACCTCACGGTCTCCCACCGGGACTGGGCGGACGCGCAGTCGGACACGGGCGGCGTCCGCGAGGCTGGCAAGGCCTACCTCGACGCCCTGCCGGAGCCCCCGAAGGACGGCACCCCGAAGGACAACGCGGCCTGGTGGAAGGGGCTCAGCGCGGAGGAGCAGTCGGCCCACCTCTCCCTGAACGCCGCCGCGGTCGGGGCGCTGGACGGGCTGCCCGCCGAGACCCGTGACGAGGCCAACCGCACGGTGCTGGCACAGTCCAGGGCACATGTGGAGCTGGAGCTCGCCAAGATTCCCGCCGAGCCCACGAGGTACTCACCGAATAACCGTAGCTCGTACCCGGCGGTCATTCAGAATGCCAGTTGGACCCAGTGGAACGAGAAGTACGGCGAGCGGTTCGCGCAGCTCACCAAGTCTCAGGACGGCATGAAGAGCATTCAGGAACGGTTCGACTCGACTGGCACCAAGGGCCTTCCGGAGGCTTACCTACTCGGATTCAGCAGTGATGGAAACGGGAGAGCAATCGTCGCGAACGGAAACCCGGATACTGCTGATCACCAGGCGGTCTATGTGCCCGGAACGACCTCGAATCTGGGCAGTGTCGGCGGGGACATCAACCGGATGGTGGAACTGTGGCGCGTAGCAGACGGTGCGTCTGGCAATGACTCGGTTTCCACCATCACCTGGCTCGGCTACGACGCGCCGCAGAGCATCGTGAAGGACGCAGCGTTCAGCCACTACGCCGACGACGGTGCACCTGCCTACAACCGCTTCCTCGACGGCCTCGACGCCTCGCGTACCGCCGATTCGGACCCGCATCGCACGGCGGTCGGCCACTCGTACGGCACCACCCTGATTGGAGCTGCAGCTCGGCAGGGCGACCTGAACGCGGACGACGTGATCCTTGCCGGGAGCCCCGGGGTCCAGGTGAGCAAGGCTGAGCAGCTGGACGTTTCCGAGGGGCACGTTTGGAACCAGGAGGCCGACGGGGACGTGGTGCCGGACATCGGCCGCTTCGGTCACGGTGGAACCGACTGGGACGGTGCTTGGATCATCCCTAGCGACCCGCTCTTCGGCGCCAATCAGATGGCTACGGATACCGAAGGCCACAGCGACTACTGGAAGCAGGGTACGGAAAGCTTGCGGAATCAAGGGCTCGTTGTGGCAGGGCGCGGCGATGAAGCCGAGTTGAAGCCGGTGCCCCCGGCCTACGCGAGGGGACGATAGCGATTCCCGACTTTCATGAGGCAGTGGCCGACCGACTGTCCCACCTCTGCCCAACCGACTCGACCGGCCTACAGTCCGGTCCGACCAGCGAGGCCTCTCAACGTGAAGACCAGGCTGGGCGCACAGGCGCTCTTCGTATCCCTCGCCCTCACTTCTCTCACGGGATGCAGCATGACTGACACCAAAGACTCTGATGGCCCCCCCTCTGCGGGCACCAGCATGTCGCTTTCCGCCGCCGGCCAGGCGGAAAAGGTCTCAAGCGAGATCTACGATTTGATCGGCATCAAAGGCAAGGCCTCGAACACCGGTCCGGGTGTTTCGGAATGCAGCAACAAGGACCCGGACAAGTATTTTCAGATCTTTCACCCCTGGAGCTTCACTCCGGAATCTCCCGAAAAGCTAAAGGGTGTGATGGAGCGGCTCAAGGAAGAACTTCCCAAGCACGGCTGGAAAATCGTCGAGTACGGACCCAATACAAGCAAGAACAAGAGCATCCAGCTCACGGCCGACAACGATAAGAAGAAGCACAGCGTCAAGATCACCCACTTCGCGAAGGGTAAGACGCCAAGCCTGAACCTGATGGTGGTGTCCGGCTGCTATCAGGTCCCGGACGGCGAGAAGGTCGACCGGTTCTGAGTACGCCGCAGTGACACCGGAGCGGCGTGAGGCAGCTCGTGCTGTCGGTCACGCCGCCCGGTTCGGTCGGCTCCTCGCTCAGCGGATCACGTGGTGTATTCCTTCTCCGATGCGGCGGCTCGGACCAGGAACCGAGCGAAGTCGTCCACATCGAGACCGGCCAGGTGCTCGACCAGCGCCTGACGGACGTCCCGCACACGTTGGGGCAGCTGCTGCCCCGTGATCTCGCCGGGAAGGATGACGCGCCGGAAGGCGTCCTTCTCGATCACACCGCCTACGAGCTTCTCCGCGATCCAGACCGGCGTGCGTTCCCGGATCGCGAACGTCAGGTGGATGCTGCGGGCCTTCGTGTCGAGCGTATGAGGGATGTGCACCCACCCTCTCGGCAGGACCAGGGACTGGCCCGGCCGGAGATCGACCTCCAGATCGGGGCCCGCGGCCTCCCACTGCGGGATGAAGCCCGGGTCCCAGACGCGGAAGGATTCCTGGTACTCCCGCATCGGGGAGGGAAACATCGGGCGCCAGAGCTGCCACCGCTTGGTGCCCGCGATCTGCACGATGACGGCCATCTGCTGGTCCCAGTGGTGGAGCAGGCCCTGACGGCCGGGTGGGGTCACGAAGGCGTGCAGGTAGTTGCTGTAGCCGGTCTCCTGCTGAATGCCGCGGGAGATGTCCGCCAGGAAGGGGACGACCCGCTGGAGGTTGCCGAGCCGGATCGTGTGGCCGTCCTCGTAGAGGCTCCGCAGCTTCGCCGGGTCGGTCCGGCCCGCCGTGCGGTGGCGGTCGGGGTGCAGCGCCGTACCGTCCCTCACGACGGCGATCTCGTCGGCGGGCACGCACCCGGTGTCCAGGTAGCGGTCGATGGTCTCCGCGTTGATCACACGGTCGAGCTCGCCGGCTTCGCGTTCGTACACGCACGGCTCGTCCGGCCAGGAGGTCAGGAGCGCTGTCACGCCCGGTTCGGGCAGTAAGAGGTTGAGTGACACGGATGGCTTCCTCGTTTCACGTCACCGAAGGGGCACGGAGGTCAGGCGGGCGGGAGGGGGCACGGGAGACCGGGGTGGTGGTGGTTGAGGCAGCACACCACCGAGAAGGAGATCAGGCTCTGGGACTTGGTGTAGTGCACCCAGCAGACGTCGACCCCTCGGGGGAGGGAGTCCATCGCGTGCGCGATCTTGTGTTCGAGGGTGACGTAGGCGCGGCCGCCGTCGTCCCTCTCGGCAGGGGGATTCGCCTCGTACGTGCTCTTCAGCCACGTGACGGCGGCCACCACACGGGTCCAGGTGCGGTCCGTAGCCGTCTGGTTCTGCCGCATGAGCCAATGGCCGGTCATGAGGGGCGGCAGCGTCGCGGCGACGAAAGCGCGGGTGTGTTCGGAGTTCAGTTCTGCACCCGGACGGCGTAGGGCCTCCTGGCCGTACGCGTCCCTGCTGCCGGTCCACGGACCGTATCCGTGCCAGTGCCCTGACCAGGTCATCTGCGCCCTTCGCTAGGGGAGACGGGCCGACCCGGAACCTGTCCGGGCCGGCCCACTACGTGGTGCTTCGCGCTCAGGAAGGGAGCCAGGTTAGAGCGTCAGGCCCCTCGTCCTGACCCACCCGGTGGCGAAGTCGTCGAGCTCGGCCTCGGTGAAGCGCAGCTCCTTGCCCGCGCCCTCGGGCTTGCTGTCGCGGATGACGAAAGAGGCCTCCGCACCGGGGATGGCGGCGAGGCTCACGCAGGTCTCGTTGGAGCCGCCGGCGTTGCCGCCGCAGTAGGCGGCGAAGGCGTCGGCCGGCGGGATCGGCAGTGCGTAGAGGTTTCCGTTCATGGGAGAGTCCCCTTTCGGTGCTGATGTCGCGGAGATTCGGTCTCCGCACCGTCGTGCTCCCGCACCTGGCAGTGCTCCGCTTCAGTGGCCCTGAGGGTGCCGCCTCAGCAGCACATTGCAGTCGGACACCGTGGTCATGTCGCCGCCTGCTCTGGCACGGTCTCTGACCGCCGAGAGTTCGGTGCATCCCGCACAGCCGTCCACGGGCGCTGGGTCGGCCTCCGTGTGCGGTGAGAGCTGTACGGGAGTGGTGCTGTACCTGGTGGGCTCGGTCATGCCGCCTATGGTCGGCCGACCGGTTCGACGGTCACAGCCGATATTCGCGAATATTCTCGTGAATGAAGCAGTCATCCCTCGACATTCACATGGGGCGGCGGACAGCCTTGGACCAGCGGAAGGAACACTCCACGAAGCGAAAGGCGGTGCATGATGGCACGGCGTTTACGGTTCAACGGCACAGGTAGCGGTGGTACGGGATGCCCATCTGTTCATGAGGACGTGGAGAGCGGCGAAGTCATCGTTCACGGACCACCGTTGACTGACAGCGGCGACATCGCACAGTTGCAGCACTTGTCCGAGGGCGAGGTGGCGGTGGTCGTGCCGCGCGAACTGTTGGTCGACTGGACGCCGAGGGACACGACCCGGCGGGCTCGGGTCATCGACCTGGGCGAGTTCGAAAGTCTGTTCCGTACGTTCAGTCACTCGGCCTGGCGGTTGGAGACCCGTCGACGCTTCGCCAGTGACGAAGCCACGAACACCTACCGCCAGTTCGTCGAGACCGGCGATGTCGACTGGTCCGTGGAGGATCCGTACTGCGAGCTGATCCGTTCCCAGACCGAGCAGGGCAAGCGTGTCGAACGGGTCCGGATTGTTGATCAGCCGCCGACCACGGGTCAGCTCTACCTCCTGAACAACGCGAAGCGGAACAGTCGTCTGGGGGAAGACATCCGGAACGTATGGCGAGTGGATGCCGATCGTCTCCAACTTCCGGCCGAGGACGTCTGGTTGTTCGACAGTCGGCTTGCCGCGAAACTACGCTTCGACGACGATGACCACCTCGTGGACGTCGAGTTGATCACTGAGCCGGCTGAGGTCGTCCGATACTCCGTCATCCGTGATGCGGCATGGCACCACGCGGTTCCCTACGAAGAGTTCGCGGCGAAGCTGAGCGACAGCGAGTAAGAGCAGAAGGAACAGACGCGTACCGGTGAGCACCGACTTTCAAAAGGCTCGTGAGGATTTGGGCCGACGGCTCCGGACTCTCCGTACGGAGTGCCCTCACGGCCCTCTCACCGGTACCGCGCTGAGTGCCTCCCTCGGCTGGGCACAGAGCAAGGTGAGCAAGCTGGAGAACGGACGCCAAACGCCTACTGCGCAAGACCTCCGGGCATGGGCCGACGCCACTGGACATTCGAAGGCGTACGACGAGCTGCTTGGACGGCTGAAGGGCTTCGAGTCGCACATCCGGTCCTGGCGGCGACAGCTGTCGTCGGGACACCGCCCGGTACAGGAGACGTGGAACGAGGTGACGGCGGCTGCCCGCGTACTGCACGTGTGGGATTCCTTCGCCGTCAACGGTCTGCTACAGACCCCGGACTACGCGCGACATGTGTTCGAACTCTACGCGACGCTCCAGAACTCACCCCGCGACACCGAGGACGCGGTTCGGGCTCGCATGGACCGCCAGCGATGGCTGTACCAGCCCGGACGGCGTCTGAACCTCCTGATGTGGGAAGGCGCGCTACGGGCTCAGGTGTGCCCGCCGGAGGTCTTGAAGGGGCAGATGGACCGCCTGCTGGGCCTTATCGGTATGGATACCGTCCGGCTGGGGATCGTGCCGTTGGACGCCGCTCTGCGCCTTCCTCCCGCCAACGCGTTCTGGATCGTCGGTGAGCAACTGGTGATCACAGAGGACTGGCACGCGGAACTCTGGCTGGACGGCGCCGATACGGTCGCCCTGTACCGGCGGGTCTGGGAATCCCTGCGTGAGTCCGCCCTGTACGGTGCCGACGCGCAACGCGTCATCACCCGCGCCCGACAGTCGATTCCTTAAAAGTGTCGGGACAGGAACGGCTTCCCGCCGGACTAACGACTTTGCTCCCCCACGCCGCCCACGAACCCGGCCCAGGCGGCGCGGCCGACGGATATGTGTGGGCCCTCCGGCCTCGTGGAGTCGCGCACTCCCACGGTCGCGGACAGGTCGGCGACCTCCACGCATTCCGTTCCGCTGCCCCCGCTGTACGACGACTTGAACCAATGGCCGACGTCATGGACCATCACAGCTCCTCGCTCGCTCGATTCAGGAGCGCGGCAGACCGTTCGATGCCCAGGGCCTGCGCACGCAGGTACTCGAACGCCAACTTATAACGTGCCAGTTCTGCGGGCTTCTCCATGAAGAGTCCGCCACCGATGATGTCCACGTAAACGACATCGAGTTCGGGCGCCGGTCCGCCGAGTACGACGAAGCTGCCCACGGCCGCCGCGTGTGCACCCGCCTCGAAGGGCAGGATCTGCACGGTGACGTGGGGGCGTCGGGCCTGTTCGAGAAGGTGGCACAGCTGTGCGCGCATGGTGTCGCGACCACCCACGGCGCGGCGGATCACCGCTTCGTCGACCACCGCCCAGATGTGGGGTGGCTCGGATCGTTCGAGCAACTCCTGTCGCTTCATGCGGATGTCCACCATGTGCTGGATTTCCTTGTCCGTGCACCGTATTTCGGATGCCCGGTGCACGGCCTCGGCGTAGGCGCGTGTCTGGAGCAGCCCGGGGACGTACATGCAGGCGTAGTGGTCCTCGCTGACCACCTCGTCCTCCAGGGTCAGCATGAGGTTCATGGACTCGGGGACGGGGTCCGCGAGCGAACGCCACCAGCCCTGGATCCGGGCCCCCTTGGCCAGCTCGACGAGTGAGGAGCGCTCCTCGTCCGTGGTGCCGTACTCGCGGCACAGCGCGTCCACGGCCGGCCACTTGACCGTGCCCTCCTTCCTCTCGTAGCGGCTCAAGGTCGCTTTGGAGATGCCGACCAGGGACCCCGCCTCCTCCAGGGTGAGGCCCTTGCGCTCACGCAGGCGGCGGAGGTCCGCGCCGAGTTGGCGCCTTCGCGTGGTGGGTCCGACTGTCATGGCTGTGGTTCCTCACGTCGACGCTCAGAGCGTGCACGGCTGATTGTTGTACGGGCAAGCCGGCGCGCGCCGGGGGCGTGCGGCACGAGCGAGTGCTCCCGGGAACGTCTAATGAGAGTTCCAAAATGAGAGTTTCACTGACACTCTTCTCTTACGAAAGGTCACTGAAGGTGACCCCGGTTGCTCGAGAGCGGTGATGGACGTGGATGGTTGTCGCTTCGGTGTGGTGCGCAAGGCCTACGAGATGCCCTTCCTGGCGGATCCCGCGGAGTTGGCAGGACTGAGAAACGCGGTCAGGTCTCGGCTGGACCACTGGGGCCTGGCCGGCATCGTCCCGGAAGCCCAGCTCTGCGCTTCGGAGTTGGCGGCGAATGTGATCAAACACGTGGGGTGCGGCACGCGCGCCCGCCTCACCGTGTCGATGAGCGGCAGTCGGCTGCGTATCGAGGTGAGCGACCCGGATCCGAGGAGCGTCCCCGTACTCGTCACGAGTGCGGACGGGGACGAACACGGGCGTGGACTGGTCCTCGTGGACGCTATCGCCGATCGCTGGGGTGTTGTTCTCCGGGCCGATTCGAAGGTCACCTGGTGCGAGCTGACCACCGGCCTGCGGTCGTCGGTCGACCATGTGGACGGGCCTCAGGTGGCAAGGGCCGAGGCGCTGCTCGGGCTCCTCGGGCTGTCCGTGCGTGACAAGGTCGCTCGTCAGGGGCCGCTGACTGTGGCGCACGCGGAGGAGGCCGCCATCGACGTGATCGCCGACCTCCTCCACTGGCTCCGGGCCCACGGCTGTGATCCGGACGGGGCCCTGGATCGCGCACAGGCGCACTTCGAGGCGGAGCTGCCCGAAGCCGTGTGACCGTGTGCTCAGGAACGCAGCAGGTCGCTGAAGAATCCGATCGACGGATCCTCCGGCGTGCCGACGAGGAGAGCACGGTCGAGCAGACCGTTGTTGTGCTCGCAACTCGTCTCCGGCAGCAGCACGCAGGCATGGCAGGCCGCCATGTTGATACCACCGACACCGCTTCCCTCCGACTCGACGCAGAGAGGGTCTGCGGAGCACCAACGCGCTCTGTCCAGGGCGGAGTCCAAGGAACCGCGGAGACGCCCGGGTTCGCCCTGCGCGACCAAGCCTCCCAGGCTGCCCGCGGAGTCGCTCGTCGCGGTGCAGATGAGAATTCCGGCCATGGCGTCACTCGTGTACAGCCGTTCCCGCAGAGAGGCCGCCGGGTAGCCGCCGTCCAGGCTCCACTCGTTGATCAGAGCGTGCGCCAGAGTGTGGAGGAGAATCATGCGGGGGGAGGCCGGCGAGTCGGGCACGGAGTCCGGATCCTGCGCGCGTTCGCGCGTCATGCGAGTGTGGTTGTTCCGGATGCGATCGGCACGCGCCGCCACGGCGACGCTCCGGGCCCAGTCGTCCAGTCGTTCTTCGTCGAGCCGGAGGAAGACGCCCTCGCCCTGGACCTCCATCGCGGGCAGCCAGTCGAGTTCCTTCAGGGACAGGGCCGCCTCGTGGACGTCCGCGCGGGTGTCCGGGGTGTCGACCCGCGAGAACGCCTTCAGCGCACGCACTTCCCGCAGCCGCTTCACCAGCATCGGACCCGTGACCCCGTACGGGGCCAGTACGGTCGGAGAGGAACGAGGCGGCTCGCAGACGAACCGGTCCTCGTGACCGGTTCCCTTCTCCGGCTGACCCGCGATCAGGCGCTCGTATTCCTGCTTCCGCAACGCGATGAAGGCACTGTCCACGGAGGCGTCGCCGTCGGGGGCCCCGTCCTCCTGATTCTCGGCTTCGAGCAGGGCGATGACCCTTTCGGCGGAGAACTCGTACGGCTTCTTCAGCGTGAGGGCCTTGAGGAAGCCGCGGATGCCGTGCTCGTCGCCCGCCTCGTACATCTCGCGCAGATCATCCATGTGGTCTTCGAGCCGGGTGAAGTGCTCGTCGCTCCACGGCGGGATCGACAACGCCGTCCGCACGATCGGCTGCCAGGCGACGGACGAACCGCGCTGCAGTGTGCGCGGCCTCTCCGAGCAGTGATCGGTCGGAGCCTCCTTCAACCAGGGCCGCTTGCCGCTGCAGAACACCTTCAGGTCCGACAGGGCCGTTCCGCTGAACGCGCCCTCCATCGACACCTCGGGCACTCCGCAGGTGCAGGAGATCAGGACCGACCGGAGGGAGGCGGTCTTTCCGCTCGTGCGCAGTCGCATCGCTCCGCCGCAGAGACCCGTCTCGCCCTCCTGCCGGTTCTTGCGGTGCACCCACTTCCAGTACGGGAAGTCGTCGATGTGGCCCTTCGCACAGGCCATGACGAAGCGTGAGGGTACGAGATCCTCCTCGCAGTCACCGCATTCGTTCTTCCCCGGAGGGGAGTTGAACTGTCGTACGTGCTGGAGGGCGTGGCACTCCGGGCAGGAATGCCACAGAGGGAACCGGCGGACGTGCACGCCGTCCTTGCTCGTGTCGTCCGATGCCGGCGGGAGGCGGAACGACTTCACCCCGAGGACCCGGGCCAAGCGGTGCTCGTGGATGGTGGGTGCGTCGCTGATGTTCCAGGAGTCGGTTCCGGCCACTATGAACGATTCGTTGTCCACAGCGACCATCGAGCCGACACCGTAGGTCGTGATCATCTGGGCGCGCCGGACGGAACCGCGGCGGGGATAACTGCGCTCGGGGGCTCCGGTCCGGCGGCGTCGGGCGGGGGGCGGGGTCATCGGGTTGCCTCCATGAACAGACCGGACTCGGCATCGACATCGCGCAGACTCCAGAGTGTCTGCCAGGCGTTCTCGTCGGGGTCCTCGTCGTCGAACGCGCACAGCAGCGAGGCTGTCCGCTTGCCTCGCTTCGGCTCGTAGAGCAGACCGCCCCGGGATGCCGCCAGATCGGCCCACCATTCGACGAACTCGTCGTAGGCGTCTGCCGTAGCCTCGTACTCCTCCTTGTCGACCTTCTCGACCCGAGCCAGCAGTGTGGTCCGCACGATCCGGTCCAGCTCGTCGCGGAACTCGTCGATCCTTCCCGCACCGTCGTTCGGACGGGCCGCGGGGATCAGGATCCGGGCCAGGGCGACGACGACGGCGTGAAGGCCCCGTTCGCGGGAGCGGGAGGAGAACGGCGTCACGCTGGTCGACTCCACCTCGCGGTACAGCGCCGAGTGGAAGTGCTGGAAGCTCTCGTAGTGCGAACGGTCCCTGGAGCGATTGGAGTTGAGCATCACGGCCACCAGGCCGGGGTGGCGGCGGCCCACCCGACTGGTCGCCTGGATGTACTCGGCCGTGGTCTGCGGCTGCCCCATGACGGCCATCAGGCCGAGTCGGTCCACATCGACGCCGACCGAGATCATGTTCGTGGCGAGAAGAACGTCCACGACATCGGGGTGCCCCAGCCGCTGCTCCACCTGCTTCAGGCGCTTCGGCACCTCGCTGGAGTTGGCGCGGCTCGTCAGCTCGGTCTGTTCCAGAATCCTTCGCCGTACGTTGCCTTCACGGTCTGCCAGGTAGCCGAGGTGCGCTTCGACGTCGTCGTGGACCTGCAGCTCGGCCGCGGCCAACAGCCTGAGGCTGTTGAAGTATCCGACGAGCGTCCAGTAGGCGTCCCGGACCTGCTCGTCGTCCTTGCCCTGCGCGGCCCGGTGGAGCAGGTTGGCGTACGTACGGATGAGCAGCGTGGACTGGCTCGTGCTCGGCGTCAGCAGGCCGACGTACTGTCTGCTCGCCTTGTGTTCCTTGGGGGTTTCCACGGCGAACCACGAGTCCCTGGCGTCGATGCCCGCCGGCGGGAACTGGGCGACCTTGCGCGCGAACAGACTGTTGCCCTGCTCGGAGGCCCGACGGATCGTCGCCGTCGACGCGATGATCTTCGCTTCGTTCGCGAGCAGGTCCACCGCCGTCTCGTACAGCCCGGTGAGCGTTCCGAGCGGCCCTGAGATGAGGTGCAGCTCGTCCTGGACGATCAGCTCCGGAGGAGGCGTGCCGTCCTCGCGATCACGGTTGAACAGCGCGGCGGTCTGTTCGCGCCACGGCATGGCAGCGAACTTGTCGACGGTCGCGATCACCAGCGTCGGGCGCGCGTCGTAGACGGCCTCGTCGATCAGGTGGACCGGCAGCCCGTCGCGGAAGTCGCACCACGTGTTGGGGCAGCGGACGTGCATCCGCTTCGCCTCTTCGTCGACCTCGTACTGGAACGCGTCGATGCGCGTGCCGCACCAGGGGCACGCGTGCAACTGGACCGGATTCTTCTCCTGGAGTTCCTTCTCCTTCCGGAGCTCCACGAGGCTCTCCTCGGCGACCGACAGCTTGTTCGGTGTGGCGGACTGGCCCACCCACATGCCGATGGAGATGGGTTCCGTCCCCAGCGTCCGTTCGTCACCGAGACGAATGCGCTCCATGGCGCAGATCAGGGACGCGGCACGCTCGAACTGCTGCAGGGTGAGCAGTCGCAGGGTGTAGCGCATCAGCACGGTCACGCCCCCGCCCCACTCCTTGTGCCGCATGCGGCGCAGGAAGGTCGTGAAGGCGATCAGACCGAGATACGCCTCGGTCTTGCCACCACCGGTGGGGAACCAGAGGAGGTCGGCGATGTGGCGGTCGTCGTGCTCCGGGTCCACGATTCCTTCGAGGCAGAGAAGTACGAAGGAGATCTGGAACGGTCGCCACCGACTCGCGGACGTGTCCGGATCGCCCACCCGCCCGTTCTTGACCCACTCACTGCGGCCCCGCTGCTGGGACATGGCACGGTTGGCGAGACGGAACGCCCGCATCGCTTCGCTGTTCGTACCGAGGACCCTGATGCCTCGACGCATGCGGGCCAGGGCCGCTCGGCAGTGCTCGATCTGCTTCCGTGCCGGAGCCTCGTGCGGTGTACGCCGGAAGGCTTCCGCCTCTGCCTCCTTGCGGTCGATCCATCCCGCGTACCCGGCCATCAGGTCGTTGAGCGCGGCCAGGACCTCGTTCTCGGGGCGTGTCGCCAGGCCCTCCATGGTGAGGGCCGAGGCGTCGATGTCGGGGTTGGAGTCGGTGAGAAGCACTTCGTGCGCCGGGACGAACTCGGTGCGTACGGTGGAGATCGCCGCGCGTCCGACGTTCGGGTCACCGATCGGGGGCGGGGTCCATTCCCAGTCCGCCGAGCAGCCGTGGCCGATCGCGAAGGTCGGCGCGTGCCGGTGCAGCAGTCGACTCGTGGCGACCTCCGGGTCGATCACCGTACGCTCGGACGGACGGTCCACCAGGCCGGGCGCACCGGACTCGGTGGTCACGGTCAGGCGCGGCTGGTAGAGGCAGAACGCGTCCTGAAGGGCGTACTTGCCCACGCGATGCGTATTGATCAGCGTGATCGTCACGGTGACCGTGCCGCTCCCCGAAGCCTTCGGCCGGACGACGACGTCCAAGGCCGGGTCGTCGAGCGTTTCGTCCGGCGTCCTGCCCTGGCGAATGTCGTCCAGCCGATAGCGACAGGGCACGCTCACATCGACGGTCACGGGGCGCACGGACAGCGCGCGCCGACGCCACCGCTCCTTCTGTTCGGACACCGTGCGGGCCTCGGCCCGCTCGGCGGCCACCGGGCGCCCCTCGGTGTCGACCGGATCGTAGGCCGCGACGTCCGTGTGCACGAGAAGTCGGGGGGCGATCGTCGGGTCCACGGCGAAGGTCAGCCCCATCGACGAGGGGCGCCGGTCGCCTACATGGGCCGTGTCGAGTTCGGGCAGCGGATCTTCGAAGTCCCGGCCCCTCCGCACGAGCGGAGCGTCGTCGAGTCCGTCGTTCTCGGCCGCGTCCTCCTGGAGCGCCCGCCCGGACTCGGGATCGGAGGCCCTCGGGAACAACACCCCTATCGGATAGGTGGTGATCGGCGGATCCTGGGTCATGACCTCGTCGGCGGAGCCCGGGCCGAGCAGGTCCCTGCGGAGCTGTTCGACGAGACCCTCCCGGAGCGCGTAGTGGGCGGCGTGCGTGCTGGTTCCGTCCGTCATCCGACGATGCCTTCCTGCGTGTTCCTTGCTGCGCGCCTGTAGCGCCCGAGACCTGACATGCGGGGCACCGTCCAGACGCCGCGATCGCCGAGCCCGGCGCGTGCGCCGGACGCGGTACTGCCCGCGACGCTCTCCAGACAGTCGACCCGGAAGCCGGTGATCTCCACCGGCCAGTTGATCTCCCACGTCTTGTTGATCTTCAGGGAGGTGTGGAGGTCCTTGCGGAACCGCTCCGAGACGACGGAGATCGGGCGATCCCCGTGGAAGACGGTGTACGGAGGGCTCTGGTCGGCGGCCACGGCCATCTCGTGCTGAGGGCGGAGCGTCAGTACGTCACCCGGCGAGACCGACGACGACAGGTAGTGCTGAACGGCTGCCGCGTCGTCGACGAAGCCGTCCGTGCCGGGCGGGTGCTCCCGGCACACGTCCTGCCCGCCGGCGACGATGCCGTCGCGGATGTACGGCTTCCACCCGCCGATGTACCACCGGTCGGTCACCCGGTCCCGGCGCACGAGAGCCGTGTCCGGTGCCGCGATGCGGAACAGGTCGTCCCGGGCGCGGGTCATCGCGACGTACAGCGAACGAGCTTCGGCCGCCGGGTCCACGTGGCTGTGCTGCTTGCGCAGCTCCGCGGTGGTGGCCGGCTCGACCACGATCACCCGATCGAACTCGAGCCCCTTGGCCCGGTGCACGGTCGACACCACCAGGCCCGAGGGTTCCACGGCCGCCAGATCGTCGGGGAAACGCCCCTCCGCCACCAGTCGCCGCACCGCCGAGACATCCATAAGCCCCCTGGGCGCGCGGGCGGCGCCCCGTAGGGAGCGCCACATCCTCGCAGGGTCGCCGACGGGAGCGGTCGAGGCGGCGGCGAGCAGTTCCAGGAAGCGCTCCTGGGTCAACGTGGTACTACCGGTGTCCCGCAGCACGGAGCTGACCCAGGCCGGAACAGGCCGGTCCTGCAACGCACGCTGGATCCGGTGCGGCACGGCGAGGGAGAACAACTTCTCGGAAAGCACCAGAGCCTGCCGGTTGTCCCTGCAGAGAACGGCGCAGGTGCCCGGGTAGCCGCGGAGCGACTCGACGGTCGACCGCTCCTCCAGAGGGCTGAGATCGGGGCACGCTCGCAGGAGATCAGTTAGCCGCCGGTGGAACTTCTCACCCGCCGCGTCGGATTCGGCGGGGTCCGACGGCAGCCTCTTGAGCGCGCCGCCGAGAGCGAGCGCCGTGCGTGCTTCCTGTGTCCGCGCCCGGAAGTTGGTGGTGAGGTGCAGTTCGACCAGATCGTCCGGATATGAGGCCCGCAACCAGTCGAAGAAGTAGTTGGTCTCCGCGGCACGGGCGTCCTGGTCGGAGACCTGGAAGCCGAAGATGGCCTGGGCGCCGTCCCCCACCACCGTGAACCCGCAGTTTTCCTGGAAGCGGTCCAGCAGCGTCTCGACCATGTCCCGGCGGTCACCGACCAGGTCCTGGACCTCGTCGATCACCACGTGGGCGGGGGCGCCCTGTTCGCTCTCCTCGACCGCGCCCCGGAGAACGGCCTCGGTCGTCTCCCTGATCCGCTCGTCGAAGCGCAGCGCACCCCAATCACGATCGGGTTGCTCCGCGCGCAGCACCGAGTACGCCCAGGAGTCGAAAGTCTGCACCCGGACCCGGCGTGCCTCCCGGGCTTGCAGCGCGATGCGCTCGCGCAGCTCTCGGACCGCGGCGCGCGAGAAGCTGAGCACCAGAATCTCACCCGCCTCCAGCGCGTCGTCCTCGTGCCCCATCAGCGCGTCGAGCCGACGGACCAGGGTGTGCGTCTTGCCGGCCCCCGCGCCCGCGGTGACCAGCAACCGGGCATCCCAGGGTTGCTCGACCACGGCCCGTTGCTCCTCGGTCAGGTGAGGGGTGGCGTGGTACGCGTCGGTCACTTGGCCCTCCACAGGTGCTCGAACTGCGTGAAGGCGAGCGCCTTGCCGTAGTTGGTGATGTTGTCCCGGACGTTGAGGATCAGGCAGGTCTCCTTGCCTCCGTTGCCGGGACCGCGAAGACCACGACCGATCATCTGCTGGTAGACGTTCGGGCTGTAGGTCGGGCGGGCGACGACCACGGCCCGGGTGGCCGGAGCGTCGAACCCCTGCGTCAGAACACCGTAGTTCGTGAGGACACGCACGCGACCGCGACGGAAGTCGTCGATGCTCTTCCTGCGCTCTCCCGTCGAGGTGGCCGAGTCCACCGAAGCGGCGGTGATGCCCCGGTCCTTGAGCTTCGCGGCGAGGAACTTGGCATGCGCCACGGACGTGGCGAACACCAGGACGGGCCAGTCGGCGGGCATCTCGCCGATCTCCTCCAGGATGCGCTTGTTGCGGTCGTGATCGTCGGCGAGACGCTGTTCGGCGGCCTTCGACAGCAGGCTCATCTGGTCGGCCCGCTCCTTCTCGTCGTTGGTCAGCTCGATGGTGCCGCCGAGAAGTTCCCGGTGATCGACCTTGGCCAGCATGCCGAGTTCCTGCAGTTCCCCGTAGGCGTCATCCGTCGGGAAGACACCGTCGTCGAGGCGCTGTCCACCGAAGCGCTGGACCAGGCGTCGGGTCTCCGGGTCGTTCGTGTTGCGGAACGGGGTCGCGGTGAGCCCCAGCAGATGGCGAGCCGTATCCCTTGCGGTCAGTCCGAGTTGTTCGAGGATCTTCGTGTACTGGGGCGAGATGGCGACATGCGCCTCGTCGACGATGACCAGACTCGCCTGCCGGAGCCAGGCGTATCCCGCGCTGTCGAGGCAGTTCCGGAGCTTCGCGTCCGTCGCGACCACGAGATGCGGGCGATCGCTCACCGAACCCGCTTCGTTGGTGGTCCACAGCCTGCTGATGGTGAGCGGGCTCTCCGCGCCGACCTTCGACCAGACGAAGCCCCAGCTCTGGACGGCCTGCTCGCAGAGCTCCTCGGTCTGGGCGATCCAGAGGATGGGACCGTCCAGCTCTCCCACGGACTTGACCCAGCGGATCACGGCCTCCGCCGCCACCCGGGTCTTGCCCGCGCCGGTGGGCAGCGACAGCATCCCGCGCTGTGGTGCGAACCGGTCGAGCATCGCGAAGACCCTCGCCGCGAGGCGCTCCTGGTAGTCGTGCAGACGGGGAAACTCGGTGGGACCCTGAATCTCGATCCTCGGCGGCAGCGATGGAGTCCTGGTGCCGGCGAAGGAGTCGGGGAAGCCGAAGTCGGAGACGAACTTCACCGCTGGGGAGGAGCCGGTGAAGCCGGACGGGGCATGACTCGGATAGGCGGCCAGCAGATCACGGGCGTGCATCCGCAGAACGCCGTCCCCGTGGGCGTTGTACGCCATCCGCGCGATCCGGCGGGCCGACGGCTCGACGTCTCCCAGCTCCGCGCGCTCGCTCTCCAGAAGGCCGGGCGGCAGACCCGCCCGGAGCGCGGCTTCGCCGATGAGCAGTTCCAGCTTCTCCTCGACGCTCTCCGCCTCCCGGACCCGGCGCAGGGCCGCCTGGAGCTGCTGGTCGGCCTCCTGCCGCTCCTGGGCGTCGAGCACCGCCCGGCATCCCGCTTCCTTCAGCCCCCAGCGCAGCTCACGGTCGACCGCCACGAGGGCAGCGAGCCGGTCCGCTGGTTCGAGGACGAGCACGGTGTTGCCCTGGAGCGCGCTCCTGAGGGGCGTCGGACGGGTGCCCTGGGGGGTACGGGTCACCTCCTCCAGCTCGGAACAGGGCTGCAGCCGGTAGTTGTTGACGGCATTTCCCATCCGCTGGCGGAGCGTGGGGAACTCGTCGTGCAGAAGGGTGGGCTCGCCGATACCCACATGCCGCGTCTCCTTGCTGACGACATCGCTGTACCGGAGCATGCCCCACGTCTTGACGAGCAGGGCGGCGTCCTCGTCACTGCCTGCCGACAGCGCCGGAATCTGCTCCGCACGCAGTGTGCGGTACTCCGCTTCGGAGGCCGCGACGGCGATCTTGTCGTCCTCCCGCGCGGACCATTCCGACCCGATCCGGCAACGGGTGAGCTCGCCCTCGGGAAAGTCGACCCCCAGCCGGGTCAGCATCACGTACGTACGCCCGACGAAAGTGTCGTCGTCGCTGGAGCCGAGCTGTTCGAGCAGACGGGCCCACTGCTTCGGCGGCACGTCCTCCACCAGCGTGGGCAGGTGAAGCTTGCGGGCCTTCTCGGCGCTGATGTCCGCGACGGGCAGGACATCGGCGTACGCGTGCAGCTGAGGACCCACGGCGTCGGAGAGCGGGACGACGCCCTGCGAGGTGGGGACCCGGCCGAGCCGTACCAGCATCCAACGCAACGGGGAGTAAACGGGCTTGCGTGTGGACACCTGGGTGCCGAACTGCATGGTCCAGGTGTCGATGACGCTCCCGTCGGGCAACGCCTTCACGAAGGCCGCTCGCCCCTCGTCCGACAGGAGCTCCAGGAGGTGCAACGGCCCGCCGACGGGGGAGCCCTCCAGCTTGAGCCTGGTGGGGCTCGGGCGTGCCGCGTTGCTGCTCAGGGTGCGGCAGTAACTGTCGTAGATCGCCGTCGAGTACTCGACGAACCACGCCTCGTCCGCAGACGGACGGTGACCTGCGGTCGGTGCCGCACGCAGGCCGAACTCGTGGAAGACCATCCGGTCGTCGGAGTGGAAGGCCAGGTCCACGGCGACGGACCGGTCCCGGCTCCCGTCGGAGGGCACCACGGGCCCGGGCAGCAGACAGTCCCGCATGCGGTGGAAGCGCCCGTCCACGGTGCGGACCGACAGCGTCGACATCGGGTCGGGCAGGCGGGCGATCACCTCGCCGCTCACCTGGCTGCCGCCCGCGCTGTGGAACAGCTCCCAGAACCGTGCCCAGTCCTGCGGACCGTAGCCGGTGAAGCCCTGCTCCAGAACTCCGATGAAGCGCCCCCGGGAATCGGCCTCCCGAATGCCGATGGTGTTGAGGTCCTGGATGAGCGACTCGTCCTCGGACAGAGCGGGGTCCACGTACGTCGTACCGTCCCGCAGTCCGTCCTGGACGGCCCGGCGGAAGACCTTGCCCACCACGGCGGGCACCAACCCGCTCTCCTCGGTCAACACGATGCGGGCCGCGCGGGCCTGGTCCGCGAAGGACGACCCTTCGTGGACCATCGCGGCGAAGATGCGGATCGCGACGGCGGAGGCCTCGGCCGTACCGTCGGAGACCAGGGCCTCCAACCATTCCCGAACGGTCGCCCGCCCCTGCCTCGTCTGCTCCAGAATGTGCCCGACCTTGCCGGCACGGAACTCGGCGGCTTCCACGGAGGGGTGGACCCAGTCCGTCGGACGCCCCGGGTAGGCGTTCCACATCCGGAGCCAGTCGAGCTTGAGCGGTGTCTTGCCCACCGGCGCGGGATGGACGCGCAACTCGCGGGGAACCCGCAGAACGCCGTCCTGGTCGGGAAGGGAAGGGAGCTCGGCGGTCAGCTTCCAGATCTGTTCGGTCAGATACTTGTCGGCCCAGTTGAGGGTCTCCGACTCCCTGGTCCGACCGGGGAGCAAGGGGAGATAGGCACCGGGGTCCTCGGCCGGAGCCAGCTGCGGCAGTGATGCGACGACCAGCTTCGCCGCTACCTGGATGATCTCCTCGTTGAACGGGCTGGAGTCCAGAAGGTTCTGTCTGTCCTCATTCGTCTTCCAGGCTCCGTTCAGGATGCCTGCCAGGGTCATGGGGTACTTGGTCGGGAAGAACGACCAGAATTCCCCCCGCCCCCTGGGGATGGTCAGGACCGAGTCACCGGTGTATTCGGGTACGGCCCACGAGACGTCGATCGTCACCCGGTCGTGCATCTCGCCCGCGCCGGCCCGCGCCCGTTCGGTGGGCCGGTGGGCGTGGGTGAACACCTTCCAGGTGGCGTGGGACTCCGGCTTGCCCGTACGAGCCTCGTGGATCGTATGCGCAACGCCCTCGTGCTCGACCGTGATCTCCCGCCGCATCTGCGGCATGGGCCGCCGGTCCTCCAGAACCACCGTGCCCACATGGTGGGAGAACAACTGGAAGCGTGCGGGGAACTCCCGCTGCGCCACGTGGCTGCCGGTGACCGCGTGGATGTCGTGCCCGAGTCGATCGGCCATTTTGGGCAGGAGAGGAAGACGCACCACGGTCGTGGCCCAGCCGAGCAGTTCGTCGAGGACCGGATCGGCAGAACGCTCCTTCGCGGCGTCCAAGGGGCGGGCCATGCGCAGGACGGGGGCCTCGAAATCGGCGTCCACCGCGTCCCCGCCGGCCTTCCGGATCTCCTCGTGCGACCAGGCCCGGTCGAATCCGAATGCCCCTGAGGTGCTGAAGAATTGAGGTGTGTCGGTGACGGCGAGGACCGATTTCACTCCGACACCGAAGCGACCGATCTGACCTCCGCGCTTCTTCGAAACGCTCATGCGGAGAATGGTCTCGGCGCCTTCCGCCGTGACCTCCTTTCCCTCGTTCGCGCAGTACAGATGGGCAGCCGTGAGAACGACGTGGACCTTCCCGCCCGGGGAGTGTGCGATCTCGTCCGCGGCGTTCTGTACGAGTTCGAACAATTGGCGGTCCCCGTAACCGCCTTGAGTGATGCGCCGTTCGCCGTTGGCGTGCTCAAGAATCAGCCCAGGATCGATCCGATACGCCGCCAGCACGCGCGCCGACTGATCGATGATCGTCCGGATGACGGAGGTCTCGCCCGAACTGTCCGTCACATAGGGGTGGTTCAAAGTCTTCCAATCCGTGGCCGTGAGCTGAACGCGGGTGGAGCCGGGGCCGGCCGCAGCGGGGGATGCGACCTGCCCCGACTCCACGATAGGAGTTCCAGGTCCGACGATGTGCCGGGTCAGGCGAGCTTGAAGATGATGACGACGAATTCCGGGCGCGCGCGGTTCCGGCGGCGCTTGTTCCGGACGGAGCCCGCGTACTTCGGCGGGCGGCCGGTCATGCCACGGTTACGGAGCGGCCGACGCGGAACGCGGTGCCGAGGCTTCTTGTCCTCCGGCGGGCCGGATGCCTCCGGGGCGGAGGCATTGTGGGCTGCCGCCTTGTCACGCCGGAGCCGGAGGGCGTTGATGTACGAACGCGTCGTTCCGACGGCATCGAGGAACTCGGACCGCAGGTGCGGGTCTTCGATGGAATCGTACTGTTCGACGAGTCCGAACGGGCCGTCGTCCGGATCGGGCGGGTCGATGTTCATGGCGGTGCCCCCTGGGCTCTGTGGATGTGTACCGGGCGTGATGGAGAACGGCGCACGTGCAGAAGGGCGGGAGCGCCCGGGGTGACGGGTGCGGTCGCCGGGATGAAAGGTTTCTTCGGGAGCAGAGAGTCGATGGCGGGTCGGAGCGAAAAGAGCGTGAGCGATGAACGTTCCAGAAGCCAAGCGCATTTTCCCGGCCCGGGCAAGGGGGTTGTTGATTCCCGGACAGGATTTCTTTTTCGACCCTCGAAGTGATTTATGGCATGCGAAAAATGCCCCCGGAAAGGAGAGGGTCGGTCGCGTCGGGTGAGGCGCTTCCGCCCCGAAGCTACAGGGCCGAAACGGTCGCCCGCAAGGCTTTGTCGCGAGCGTTCCTCTCCTCTTCGGAATGCTTGTTGGGGTGCGCATCTAGGGCGCAGAAGAAGTAAGAGGATGAGAAGGCTGATTCTGCCCAGACTCCCCTTTCGGTGCATCTCCGGACTTATCTTCAAGGGGCTGAAGGTATAGAAGAAGCCTCCGGAGGAAGGTGTCAAACCGCATTGTCGGACGGGTCGTCAGCGTCAAACGAAGGGGTGTAGTGTGCAGGTCATGGCCTACGCCGCAGCTGAGGAGTGACGCGATGTTGGACACCGGTATGGAGTTCGGACCGTGGCTCGCCCGACAGCTGAAGCAGTCGGGCATGAGTCAGGCCGATCTCGCTCAGCGGGTCGGGATGACGCGGGCGGCCGTCTCTGCCTGGATCACGGGCCGCGCGACCCCTCGCGAGGAGACCATCCACAAGATCGCCGAGGCGCTGGGCACGGACCTGGGGACGATCCACACCCGTACCGCCGACACCTTGGCCGGCCTGCCGATCTCCTGGTACCACCGTCCCGGACACGCCGACGGCGGTCGCGAGTTCGGGAATGCCGCGGCCTTCGCCTTCGAGGCGGACGTCGGCGTCCTCGCCCGGGAAGCGACCCAGAACAGCCTCGACGAGCGGCTCGACCTCGCCCAGCCGGTCCGGGTTCGCTACACCCTGCACGAACTGTCGGGAGAGACCCTGGCCCGGTTCCGCGACGAGATTCGTTGGGACGACCTGCTGCCGCACTACGAGGCGGCCGCGCAGCAGGACCAGAAGGTCGGGCGCATGATCGCGGCCGGACTGAGCGACATGTATGCCCGGGACCGGCTGGTGCTCCTCCGCATCGACGACTACAACGCCTCCGGCCTGACGGGCGACGACTACGAGACCGGCCGTTTCGCCGCGGTCGTGCGTCGCCAGCTCGACAGTCAGAAGTCGGTGAGCGGCGCCGGTGGGTCTTATGGCCTGGGCAAGGCGACGCTCTGGGCGACCAGCCGTCTCGGCCTGGTCCTCATGAACTCCACCCTGTCGGAACCGCACGAGGGACGGACCGAGCGTCGGCTCGTCGGGCGGCTCGACCTTCCCTGGAGGAAGGTGGACGGAAAGCCGTGGGCCGGCCCCGCCTGGTTCGGTCGACCCGACCCGGAGGCGGAGGACGTGAACGTGGCCCGCTCGTGGTGGGCGGACGAGGAGAGCGTGGAGCGCCTCCACCTCACCCGGGAGAGCGCCGAGCCCGGCACGTCCTTCCTCATCGTCGGCGCGCACGACGTGGCCAGCCTCGTCGAAGGGACGGACACCGAGGCCGACGTCGAGGACGACGACAGCGTGCACCGCATGCACCACCGCCTCAAGGACGCGCTCGGCCGGAACTTCTGGGCGGCCATGACCGGCGGTGGCAAACAGCGGCCCCTGCTGGAGGCGTCGGTGAGGACGCTCCGCAATGGCGTGGAGATCATTCCCGAGACGCGGGTCGACCCTCGGGAGACCCAGCCCTCCCGGACACGCGCACTGCAGGCGTTCCTGGACGGCACGACCGTCGACAGGATGACGGAGTCCGGGCAGGTGGCCATGGCGACCGTGCCTCTGATGGTGCCCGCCCCCGCCGGTCGCGGAAACGCGGTCGAGCACCGGGCGGTCGTACTGGTCACGGAGGCCGAGGACGGCGACGACGGAAAGCCGAACCGGGTGACGACCATGCGGGGCAACCGCATGACGGTCAAGAGCGGTTGGGTGCCCGGCCTGCCGGTGGGCACCAACCCGTTCCAGGCCGTCCTGCTCGCGGGCAGAGCGGCAGGGGACGACGCTCCCTTCGCGGACGAGGCCGAGACCTTCCTGCGCGCCTCCGAACCGCCCGAGCACGACAAGTGGGGGCAGACCGAGGAACTGCGCATGCTGTATTCGCCCTCGGCGTACCGGCGGATCGGCGCACTCACGAACCAGGCGAACAAGGCCGTGCGCGAATTGGTCGCCCTGCCCAAGAAGAGTCGCAGGGGCGGCCCGGAACGACTGCGCAAGCGTCTGTCCGTGGGAGGGCGCAAGACGGCTCGACCCACGCCCCCGGCCGGGCCGCCGACGCTGGTGGAGCTCGACGCCAGGATCGACGACAGCGGTGCGTGGTGCGTCATGGCCGAGATGAAGATTCCCGCCGGCGGCGATTCCTGGCGCCCCGCGCCCGTGGCCAAGCTCGACGTGCGCTCCGGGCCTCGACCGGTTCTGGCCTGGTCGGAGTTGGTCGCCGTGCACAACTGCGAAGTCGTCGACGGCACGATCCGCTTCGTCCCCGGCGCACGCACCGCGACCTTCCGGGGAACCACCGACGTAACCACCCATCCCGTACGCGCCCAGTTCAGCGGCCTCGTCGTGGAGCTCCGCACCGACAAGGGGGCCCAGGCATGAGGGCATACCCGTATCAGCGACTTCCCGGTGTCGTGTCGCTCCGGGTCACCTCCGTCGAGCTGCGGGGCCCGGACGACATCAGGGACCCTCTCGACACCAGCGCCTTCTCCGCCGTCGAGCAGGTCGTCGCGCCCGGCTCGGCGGAACGGGACGACTGGGAGTGGCTCCGTATGAAGGTCTCGGCCACTGTGCCGGGCCGGGCGACCGCTCCCGACAGCCCGTGGACCGACCTGGCGGTCGTCGTCGTGCTGAGCGAAGGGGCCACCAACACACGGATCTCCACGGCCCTCGCCCCCGGTGCGGAGAACGGGCGGAAGTGGGAGGGGCACCTCGACCTGTGGCGTGCGGACCATCTGGACCGGCCGACGATGTCCGTCCACGCCGTCGCCACGGTGGACGGTGTGCCGGGACGCGAGATCGCCTCCTCGGCCAAGGACTGGATCATCGACCTGAAGGCCGAAGCTCCGCTGCGTGAAAGGGAACTCGAGGTCGTCGAGGTCGGATTCGGCGAGGGCCCGCAGTGGCTGCGTCGGTTCCAGGAGGTGCCTTGGGCCGTGGACACGTCCGGTGACCTTCCCGTCGTCCACATCAACAAGGATTTCGAGGGAGTCGTCGACCTCGTCGGCGGCAACGGAACCTCGGTCGACAACATGGTGCGGGATCTGCTCCTCGCCCAGATGTGCACGGACGTGTGGACCGCCGTCTTCCACACCGCCATCGGCGACCTGGAGATCGAGGACGACGGCACACCGCTGTTCCCCCGCGACTGGAGAGGCGAGGTGCTGCGCGAGATGTTGCCCGACGTCGTGCCTGATCTCCCGGTCGAGGACGCGCTGGGGGAGGTCCATCGGAGACGGACCGGAACTTCCGGATGGACCGATCTCCAGCCGCGCATCCACTACGCCGCCACGCGCCGGGGCGACGTGCCCAAGGCGCTGAGCGCCACCATCCGTGGCCTGGACAGCATCCACCGGGGGACCGACGCATGACCGACAAGCCTAATCTTCTCCCGGAGCGCATGGCGTTGCTCGCGGACCTCAACGCGGCGCAGTACCTCACCGAAGGGTTGCTGTCGGGCAAGGAGGACGCGCAGGCCATAGCGCTCAACAAGGTCACCGAACCCCTGCCCCATGACGGCGAGAGCCGTGCTGAACTGGCCCCGGTGCGCGATCTGATCGACGACGCGATGTACAAGTTCCGGGACGACCGACCGACCAGCGCCGACGCCTGGTTGGCACCGCGCCTCCACGCGACGCTCAGGCTCACCCGGCGGGAGGCGGCCGACCGCCGGATCTGGAACTACCTGGCCCTGGGGGTGGCTCCGGACTACGTGGTCTGGCGCCACCTGGTCGCGAAGTCGAAAGATGCAGCACCGAAGGTCGCCGCACGGCGGTTCCGGGGGCCGGCTGACATCCAGGCCTTCGCGCGCCTCTGGTGGGCCGCCGAGCTGTTCCGCGACGGTCCCGACTACGGACCTGTGGTGACCGTGTGCTCCAACCAGGACATGCTGAACACCGCCTTGCGGGTCGACGTGATCGACCACCGGCCGACGGCGCAGGCGACCCTTCGCTTGATGGAGCGCGGCACCGTGCGGACCGGCCGGGAGGTGAACGCACTGGTGGCGGCCATCAACGCTTCCGCCGCGACACTGATGTACGACGTCATCGCGCCCGACGCGGAACGGGACGGCAGGCCCCTGCGGGAGTGGATCGAGGCGGCGGAGTCAGCTCCGGCCGTCCCGCGCAGGGAGCTGCCCGTGGGGCCGTACGAAGAGAAGACTCCGGAGCGTTCGGTGGACGTACTCGTCGATCACTTCGCGGAGCTCTTCGCCGAAGCACCGGTGAGGGGGCGGCCGGACGCGGACGAACGGGTCGGCGCCGAGACCTGAGGAGACGCCGACCGGACGGACGCCGCCGGAGTCGTCGCCTGTGGCGCTTCGTCCTGGGGGCTCCACTTCTCCAACTGCTCGTACCACTCATCCCGCGGAGGCTTGTTGAACAGCGCCATACTCAGGATGTGCAGCGACAGCCTCGGCGGGACGGCGTTCCCGATCTGCTGGGCCACATCGGTGGAGCGCCAGGGGTACTTCGCGGGGAAGGACTGGAGCAGGCCGGCCTCCCGCGGGGAAAGGCGTTCGAGTTCGTCCTCCGGCCTGAGCACGATCTCGCCCGCGCCGTCCTTCCGCAAGGTGTACAGACGGTTGCGTCGTACCTTGCCGGTGACCGTCGGGGCGGGCTCCCCGGACTCACGACGACCCCGCTTCTTCGGGTCGCCGCCGGACCCGTAGTTGGAGACCATGACGAACTCGCTCGTCCGTGTGCCGCTGAGCGCGTCTCCCATGGAGACCCAGGGCTCGACGTCGTCGAACAACGATGCCTTCTGAGCGGCATCCCTGGGCGGAAGCCGTACGGCGCCCTTCCGGTACCTCTGGTGCGTTGCCTCGGGAAAGAGGACCCTACGGTGCACGTTCTCCGGGTCGTACTGGGCGATCAGGACCGCCCTGCGTCGTGTCTGCGGAACTCCGAAATCCTCGGTGTGCAGCACGTGGGCCTCGGCGGCGTAGCCGACACCCCGGAGGAGTTTCGCGAAGTGCTTCCACACCAGAAGCACGGTCGGAACCTGCTCCAGCACGATCACCTTGTACGGCCGCTCGCGCTCGAGCATCGCCTCCATGATCCAGCGCAGTGGTTGCAGCACGAACCCGGTCCGGTTGTCCGACATCGCGTCGGTCTCGCCCTTGACCTCTTTCCAGGCCACGTCGAACGAAGCCTTGTCCTTCTGCTCCATCAACCGGGAGGCCAGCCGCTTCACGTCTTCGAGTGCCTGATGACCCTCGCGGTTGCCCGCCACCGAGAACGACTGACAGGGCGGCCCGCCGGTGAGCACAGTGGCCTCGTAGACCGAGGGGTCGCACGGGCCCAGCTCGGCTACATCCTTCACGTCGGTGGTCAGGAGGCCGGCTGCCGCACGCGTGGCGCGGGTGGCGTCGTCCCATTCGATACCGATGCTCTCGACGCCCTCGCCCTTCATGATCGTGGCGGCGATGTCGAGGCCGCCGGGCCCTGCGAAGAGATCAACGATCCCGAAGTCCACAGAGGGGAGTGAAGGGGGAGAGGGGTGGGTCATGGTGTGCAAGTGTAGCCGGCGATCAGACCGGGGACGGCGCTTCCTCCTGCGCCCTCCCCGGCCTGCGGATCAGCCCTTCAGGGCGGATGCGACGGCCCGCCCGAGCGCAGTTCCGACCGGAGGGGGAGAGGCGTGGCCGATCTGCCGGTAGCGGGCGGTCTTCTTTCCCGCGAACCGCCATTCCCGCGGAAACGCCTGCAGGATCGCCGCCTGCGCGTCCGTGAGCTTGATCAACCCAGCCACGTCGTCGTTCGGACCCGGAACCTCGTCGGCCACCGTTCCACCGTTGACCCTCATCCGGGCCCATGCCTTCTTCGAACCCGTCGGCCCGAGGTCCGCACCTCCCCGCTTGTCCGAGCCGCCCACCAGTGTCGGAGCGACACTGATGGCCTGTGCCGCCCAGGCGTCGGCGCCGGGCCAACCGCGGGCGCCCACCGATCCGCGCAGCGCTCGACCCACCGGCAGGTGCTCCGTGACCGTCGGAGCCGGCGGTTCGAACGCGTCGAAGTACTCGTCCTTGAGCGCGACGAGCACCCCCTGCTTGCGATCCTGCGGCACTCCGAAGTCGGCGGCGTTCAGGACGAACCAACAGAAGCGGTAGCCCAGGTGCTCCAGTTCCTTCCGGATGAAATCGCGGATGGTCTCGAATTTCGGGGAGTCGACCAGCCCCGGAACGTTCTCGATCACCAGCGCGCGCGGTTGGATGGCATGGGCGAGGAGGACCGAGGCCTCCAGCAGCCGCTGTTCCTCCTCCGTCTCGACCCTCGCGACCGTCGCGTTGGACTTCACCCGGGGAAGTCCGGCCGACAGGAGATCCACGTCGTAGGTCTGCCGGTGCTCGGCCGGGTCGAAGTCCAGGAGATCCGCCTCCAGGACGTTCCACGCCGGTCGGTTCATCCGGAGCGTCTCGCAGGCGATCCGCTTCTTGTCCAACAGCAGTACGGGATCGAAACCCGCCTTCTCGAAACCCAGGGCCAGTCCCCCGGCCCCCGCGCACACATCGACGAACCTCAGCTTGCTCATGGGCCCCCGTCCTCGTTCCTTCCACGCCTTCCGTCGACGGCCGCCGCCACCAGCTCGGCGGCCCCCTCCGGCGTCTCGTGCTCCCAGAATCGCAGCACGGTCCATCCTGCCGCAGCCAGGTGTTCCGACGTCTCCCGGTCCCTGGCCATGTTCCGGTCCAGCTTCTCCCGCCACCACTGAGCGTTCGACTTCGGTTGCGTGGCGTGCACGGGGCAGCCGTGCCAGAAGCAGCCGTCGATCATTACGGCGACCTTGGCCCTGGTGAAGGCGATGTCGATCGTGCGCCGGGGCATGTCCGGAACACGGACGTTCAGACGGAAGCGGTAGCCCGCCGCGTGCAGCAACTTCCGCACCGCGACTTCGGGCTTGGTGTCGCGGCTCACCTGGCGGCTCATCCGGGCGGAGACGCCGGGGGACGAGGGTTCGACCGTGCTCATCATCACCAGTCTCCTACGAACCGCCCGCCCCGCGGTCGATGATCACGGAGCTCTTCCTGGTCGAATCGACGGTCCGGAAGCGCACCAGGTTCCTCTGCGGGGCGGTCGAGGAGCGGGGCGCGACGAGACCGAAGGCCATGACGAGACGCTCCGGGGCTATCGCACCCGTAGGGGACACGGCCGGGGGCTTCTCCTCCACCACGGGGTAGAGGACGATCACGCCGCGCCGCTCGCGCGCCAACGATTCCAGGCTTGCGTCACCGGCCCGGCCGGCCGCGTCGTTCGCGCGTGCGATCCGTAGTGCGGCTTCGCGATGCTTCGGCTCACTGATGGCGCCGAAGAGATCGCCACGCCGCCGAGCACGGTGGGCGAGAGAGGGGACGGGACCCCAGGACGCTCGCCTCGACACGACGGGACGACGTCTGACGCGGGAGGATCACCAGCCAGTCGTCGATGCCGTCGGCGCGTTCGCCGGCGGAGAGAAGGGACTCCAGATGGGGTGAGAACTGGGAGGGAACCGACCACCGCAGTTCGCAGAGGACCTTGAGCAACGCCTCGTGATCGAGAGTGCCGATCTGCGCCTCGAAACTGTCGCCGAGGCCGCCGGCGGGTATGTCACGCGGCACAGTGACGGGGCCGGCGTCGAGCAGGTCCAGCACCGGCCGCCACACCTCCGCGTTGTGGCGCAGGTCCGCCGGGGCGGTCGGGTAGGCCGTCGGTTCGACCCACTCGCCCGGGGAGCGGATCTCCACCAGCTCCGCGTTGAACATCTTGTTGCGGGCGGAGGGCTTCAGCCAGGACAGGTGCTGGGAGACCAGGGGCGGGATCTGGGCCGGGGTCACCTGCGGCTTGCCGTCGATCAGGGTGGCGTAGCGGGTGAGCTGGGCGCGGAACGTCTCCTCGTCGCGGCAGATCGCCTTGAAGGCCTCGTACAGGTCGACCGTCCTGGTCCTGCCCGCGGGTTCCGCACGGCCGATGTAGAGGCGTACCAGGTCGCGGTAGCCGGGGCGGAAGCCGAACCAGCGGCCCATCTGCATCAGGGTGTCGGCCTGCTGGGTCCTGCGGCGGTAGTACGTCACCGTCAGGCCCTCGACCGTGAAGCCGCGCGAGAGCTTCGTACCGCCGACCAGGATCTTCCACACGTGGGGGGTCCGGTCGAAGTCCAGCTCGGGCTGGTCGTAGTCGCGTTCGGTGTCGCCGTTGACGACGAGCACCGGAGTCCCGCCCGAGTTGATCAGCTGGCGGGCGCGGGAGACGTGCGGCCTCAGCTCCTCGTACGAGGCGGGCGTGGGCAGCCCGTCGTCGGCGAAGCGCTGGAAGTCCGAGGTGAAGAGGGCCTCCAGGCGGGCGTGGCCTTCCTGGCTCGTGTAGCCGGCCTGGTGCCATATCGAGCTGATCCGCAGGGCCAGGGCGGCGTGCTCGGCCATGCGTACGGACTCGTGGACGAGCATCGTGTGGTGCCGGAAGTTGCCCTCCAGAGACGGGTCGTGCGCCGCGCGGTACAGCTTCAGCGCGCCGGAGAGGACGAAGGCGTCGAGTGCCTCCGCGAGTCGGTCTCCGTCGGCGTCGTCGTGGATGCCGCGTACGTGTGCCCGCTCGGCGCTCCCGACGGCCGACTCGTCGGTACGGTCCAGGTCGTGGAAGTCCTGGACGCCCATGTAGCCCGTCGGACGCGGCAGGGAGATCAGGAAGTCGCGCGGGAAGATGTCCTCACCGTCGCCCGGGTCGACGAAGACGTTGGCGAACGGCGTCGCGGTGTAGCCCACGTACTGGGCGCGGGGAGGAGTCCCAGCAGTTCGGAGATCTGGTGGTTGATCGCCGTACGGGTGACCTTGCCCTCCTCCCACTTCTTCGGGTCCGTCGTGTTGACGGACGCCTGGTCCGACTCGTCGTCGATGATCAGCGTCGGGATCTCGGAGAGCAGCGGGTCGCCGATCTTCTTGAGGTCCTTGATGAGCTTGCTCAGGACGGACTTGTTCTTCTTCACGACCATCACGCGGGCGGCGGCGCGGTGGAGGTTGTCCGGCACGTGCAGGGGCTGTGTGCGGACCTGTTTGTCGAACTCGAGGGCGCGGATCCCGGTGGCGAGGCTCTGGTAGTCGTCGTCCCGGGTGGTGAGCCGCTCGATGTCGAAGGCGCCGAGCGTGGACGGGCGGCCGTGGTGGCTCACGAACTTCTCCGGCCAGTCCTCGTCGTCCTGGTAGTCGACGCCGATCAGGGCTTCCGGGTCGTCGGGGTCCGCGCCGCGCAGGATGTTCTCCTGACCGATCAGCTCCATGTCCAGGCGGCGCTGGGTCTGCCCGCGGAGCAGGTTCAGTGTGCCGCCGAGGACGATGACGAGGCGGTAGCCCGCGTCGATGGCCTTCGCCGTGACGCCCGTGAAGTTGGCGGTCTTGCCGGACTGGACGTATCCGACGACCAGGCCCCGGGCACCGTAGGCGTCGGGCCGCATCGGGTCCGCGAGCCGCTCGACCACGGCGTGGCTCGCCTCGTCGAGGCCGGCCACGGCGGCGTCCGACCAGCCCTTGCGGCGCAGGAGCCCCTCGTACGCGGTCCAGTAGAAGGACCGGACCGCGGCTGTGTCCCGGGAGTACCACGAGGTCGGCGTGGTGCTGATGATCGTGGGGCCGGGCTCCTTGAACACCGGGACCGCGTGGTCCAGCACCTTGCGCAGGTCGGCGTCGAAGCCGAGGCGGTCGTACGCGTCCGCGCGCCGCTCGTCCGTACGGGGCGGGGCCGCGGACCAGTCCGCCTGCTCCGCGAGGTCCCAGGCGGTGAGCGTCCGGTGCCACAGCGTGGTCAGTTCGTCGCCCGGCCCCGAGGCCGCGACACGGTCCCGGAACCGGCTCTGTTCCGTGTCGGCGGGCTCTTCCTCGTCGGCGAGGGCGAAGGCGAGCCTGGCGAAGTCCCTGGGCCCGCGGCGCATCGCGGCGAGGACGTCGCCATGGAGGTGGAGCAGGTGGTCGGTCATGTGGCGGATCTCTTCTCCGGCGGGAACGGGGCTGTCGTGAGGGAACGGGTCAGCGCGCGAGTTCGCAGCGCGCGGCCGTCACGAGGACGCTGTTCCAGAGGGCGATGTTGTCGATGTGTGTGGCCCGGACCCGTTCCTTCTGGAAGATCTCGTTGACCATGAGGTACAGCATGCTCTTCACCACCGGGGCGTCGTTGAGACCGCCCCGGCGCCCGCCGTTGAAGACCTGGCGGTACTCCTTGTTGAGCTTCACCACCCGTTCCTCGCGGTCGAGTTCGAAGAACACGTCGGAGCGCAGGCTGTCCCAGCGGAACGTGATCGGGTCCTCGCCCTCCAGCTCGGGCAGCTCGTCGCGCAACGTGCGCTTGAGCCGCGGGTCGAGGCCCTTGCCTGCGGGGAGAACCGCCTTGCGCTGGGGTTCGGTGGCGCGCCGGGCCGCTTCCCGGTAGGTCGCCTCCGCCTCCTTGACGTAGGACGCGAAGTCGTTCCCGGCGCCGTCCACTGCCTGCTCCAGGCCGCGGGCGAAGGCCGGGGTGACGCTCACGCCGTCCTTCTTGACCGTGAGGCTGAAGACGTCGTTCGCCTCGGCCGGCAGGTCGACGGCGATCCGGGCGAGGGCGAGGTGGCTCTCCGGGGTGCGCGTGCTGTTCCAGCCTCCCGCCTGGACGAGCCGGTCGTTGCGGTAGATGTAGAACCCCTGGCGCTCGGCGAGCGGGCCGATTCCCCGGAAGCTCACCAGCGGGGACTTCGGCTGCCAGATGTGGGCGGTCAGCGGGACTTCGCCGACGCCCTCCACCGGGGCGGTGAAGGTGCGCGGGTAGCCGGGCCGGCCGGAGATCCGGTAGCCGAACGGGTCGATCGGCTCGACGCCGCGGTGGTCGAGTTCCTCCCGCGTCGTCACGTCCTCGACGACGATGTCGACGTTGAAGTCGTCGCGGGCCAGGAAGCGGTGGAGGTGGAGACCGAGGTGGGTCTCCAGCTTCTCGATGGCGTCGTTCAGGAAGCGGTCGGCCTGGCCGGCCGTGATCGTCTCGAAGGCCCGGACCCGGTCCCAGCGGACGATCGTGCCGTGCCACTCGATCAGGCCGTCGTAGCGGTCGACGAGCGCCTGGCAGTAGCGGGGGTCCACGATGTCGCACGTGAAGTCGGCCCGGGCGCTGGCGGTCAGCCAGCGGCGGCCGGTCGACGGACTGCGTCTGGTGCGGCTGATCACGGTGAGGGAGTCGGCGTGCGAGAGCGAGGCGGCCTTGAGGCCGGCGCCGAAGTGACCGAGGGAGCTGTCCCCGTACTCCTGGCGTCCGCCGACCGTCATGGCGGTGTCGAGCGTCTCGTCGTTCATGCCGGAGCCGTCGTCCACGACCAGCAGCCCCACGAGCCGCTGGTCGTCGCGGAGGAAGCTGATCACGACGTTACGGGCGCCCGCGTCGATGGAGTTGTCGACGAGGTCGGCGACGGCCGCCTCGAAGCCGTATCCCTGGTGCGTCAGCGACTCGACGTAACGGGCCGCGGGCGGCAGGCGCTTGCTTCCCGCGGTCGGGATCTCGTACTGCCAGTCCGCGGAAGGCTGATAGGGCGGCATGGAGACTTCCTCACACACATGAACGGGGCCCGTGTGGGGACGTCGGCCCTGAGTTGACTGTTGAATTGTGATCGTATGGGAAAGGTCGGGCGTCCGGGAATCATCGCGTGAATCGCCCGGTCCTGCAGTCGGCCGACCCTCGTGAACGACGCGGCCCGGAACCCCGCACCCGTCGTGCGCGGTTCCGGGCCGCAGCCGTCGGACACGGGGTTCACACCCCGTGGCACCGCCCATAGGCCTCCCCGCTCCCGCACCAGCAAGCAGCCGTGCGGGACGGGGGCCAGGGGACGGCGCGGCCCCGGGCGGCGAGGGTGGTGGCGTACTGGGGGAGGAGGCCCGGGCCGGCCGGGGACGCGGCCTCGGAGGCGGCGAACGCCTCGTACGAGGGGACCGTGCCCGTGACGATGCCCAGATTCGGGGTGCCCGTCGCGTGGAGGTCCCGGAGCGCGGTCTCCAGGCGGTCCAGGTGCGTGGCGCGGTCCACGTACTCCTCGGTCAACGCCGGGTACGCGGTGAGCAGTTCACGCAGTTCGTCCTCGGGCCAGTGCAGGACGGCGACCGGGAACGGGCGGGAGAGCGCCGTGCGGTAGGTGCCCAGCTCCGCGCGGAGGCGGGTGATCTCGGCCTTCAGCTCGACCGGGTCCGAGGAGCCCAGCGACCACAGGCGCTTGGGGTCGTGGAGCTCGTCCAGGGGGACCGGGGCCGTGTGCAGCTCGCCGGCCAGCTCGTCCCAGGCGTCGTGCTCCAGGCCCATCAGCCTGCGCACCCGGTGGCGGCCGGTCAGCAGGGACTGGACGGCGTACGGGACCTCCTCGCCGGGGGCCAGCAGCAGGGTCAGCGCGGTCGAGAGGAAGTCGTGCGCCGACTCCAGCTCGTCGTGCGCCTCCAGGGTCTCCGCGGCCACCTGCCACGGCGCCGCGTCCAGCGGGCCCGCGGTACGGATGCCGTCGATGATCGCCCGGGCCTCGGCCTCGTGGCCGTACTCCCAGAGGTTGGCCGCCTTCAGGGACTTGATCAGGTGCGGGTGGTCGACGGTGGCCTCGGGGGCCCCGAGCAGGTCGTCGTAGAGCGTGCTCGCGCGGGCGCGGTCGCCCGCGAGTTCCAGGTGGGCCGCGGCCTGGAGGATCAGCGGTTCGTGGTCCTCGGGGTACTGCGCCGCGGTGCGGAGCAGACGCTCGGCTTCGGTGGTGTGGTCGGCAGGCGTGTCGGGGCGCATGAACCACACGGTACTGCCGGACGGCGGCGGCGTGGAGGAGAGGGCGGGGACGAGACCCGGGACGCCGTCCACACGTACACCGTCGGCAAACGCCTCGCGCGGACCGCCCCTTCGGACAGCGGGGTCATCGCACCCGTGCCGCGCGGCGACATCACGACCTCCGTCGGCTGCAGCGCGCCCGGCTACTACCTCACCCTGACCACCTGCACCCCCGAGTTCAGCTCCCGCCACCGGCTCATCGTCCGGGGGAAGCTCACCTCGATGCGCCCGCGGTGACGGATACCCGGGGCTGCCCGGAGTAGGGTCCCCGGGTGTTCGGAGTGATCAGACGACGCCCCCAGTTGCTGTGGCTGCTCGTCCCCTATGTCCTGTACCTCGGTGCGCTGCCGTGGGTGAACCGGGTCACGCCCCTCGTGTTCGGCGTGCCCTTCCTCTTCGTGTGGCTCCTCGGGGCGACCCTCCTCACGCCGGTCGCCGTGTGGCTCGCGCGGAGAGGGGACCGCCGGGACCAGGACCGGCGCCGGGGTGGTCCCGCGTGAACGTGAACGCCGCCGTCGCCACCTCCGTCTTCGCCGTCTTCATGGTCGCCACCGTCGCCCTCGGTCTCCTCGCCCTGCGCGGGCGCGGCAAGGGCGGCGGGCTCGCCGAGTGGTCCGTGGGCGGGCGGAGTCTGGGTCCCGTCTTCATCTGGGTGCTGATGGCGGGCGAGGGCTACACCAGCTTCAGCTATCTGGGGGCCGCGGGCTGGGGCTACAACTACGGGGCGCCCGTGCTGTACGTCGTCGCGTACATGTCGTGCGGTTACGCGATCGGGTACGTCGTCGGGCCGATGCTCTGGGGGTACGCCCGCCGGCACGGCCTCGTCGGGATCACCGACATGGTCGCCCACCGCTTCGGCCGGCCCTGGCTCGGCGCGGTGGTCGCGGTGCTGGCCACGGTGTTCCTGCTGCCGTACATCCAGCTCCAGATCACCGGCATGGGCGTGGTCCTCTCCGTCATCTCCTACGGGGCCGTCAGCCTGAACTGGGCCTACTTCGTCGCCTTCGCCGTCACCACCGGCTTCGTCGTGGTCAGCGGGCTGCGCGGCAGCGCCTGGGTGTCCGTGCTGAAGGACGTCCTGGTCATCGCGACCCTCGGGTTCCTCGCGCTGTACGTCCCGCTGCACTACTTCGACGGCTACGGGCCCTTCCTCGACCGGCTGGTCACCGAGAAGAGCGACTGGCTGACCCTGCCGGGACACGGGGGCGGCGGGAGCGGGGACGGGGGCGGCGGCGGGTTCGGGGAGCTGTGGTTCATCAGCACCACGTTCCTGAACTCCCTGACCGTCGTCATCTTCCCGACCACCGTCGCCGGATACCTCGGGGCCCGTAACGCCGACGCGCTGCGCCGCAACGCCATGTACCTGCCCGCGTACAACGTCCTGCTCTTCGTCCCGATGCTGCTCGGCCTCGCCGCCCTGTTCGTGGTGCCGGGGCTGGCCGGTGCGGAGTCGAACCTCGCGCTCTTCAAGCTGGTCGTCGACGCGCTGCCCGCCTGGGCCGTCGGCGTCGTCGGGGTGGCCGCGGCGCTCTCCTCCATCGTGCCCATGGCCGTCTTCATGCTGGTCATCGGGACGATGTGGGGGCGCAGCGTGCTCTCGCTCGTGCCGCGTCTCGCCGAGCGGCAGAAGTCCGCCGCCCAGGTCGTCGTGGTCGTCGCGGGCGGCCTCGCGCTGCTCCTCACGTACACCGCCCCCAACACCCTCGTACGCCTCTCCCTCATCTCGTACGAGGGGATGGCGCAGCTGCTTCCGATGATGCTGCTCGCCCTGGTCTGGCGGCGGCTCACCTTCCGGGGCGCGTTCAGAGGGCTGATCGTCGGCGTCGCGGTGGTCTGTGCGCTCGTCTTCAGCGGGAACGATCCGGTGGGGGGCGTGAACGCCGGGCTCGTCGCCCTCGCCGCCAATCTGGCCGTCGCGCTCGCCGTCACCTTCGCCGGGCCCCGCGACGCGGATCCGCGGCCCGACGCCGAGGTGCTGGCCCATGACCCGGTGGGGGAAGAGGACGAGCCCGTCGCCGCCCGGGCCGCCCGAAGCGCATCCGGTAGCGCACCCGATAGCGCATCCGATCATCGTGTATAACGAATGGAGTGCCGTACGCACCCTCGTACGGCAGGACTGAGCCTCGCGGGAGAGGCGCTGACGAAGGGGCAGGAGGTGCGCACCGTGCGGGATGCCAACGCCCTGCGCCGCGCCTTCGCCCGGCTGCTCCGGCCCGCCGGGCTCCTCGTCCTCTTCCTCACCGAGGTCCTCCTCGCCGAGGGCGGCAGCCTCTCCGCGGCCGTCGCGCTCGCCGCCACCGCCGCCGCCGGATCCGCGCTCCTCGCCTGCTCCGTCATCAGCGCCCGCTGCGCGTCCCCGGTGCCCCGCACCCGGGTCCGTACAGCCATCAGGGACAGGGAGAAGCGCACCGCGTTCCTCCCGCAACGCGACCCCGACGCCCGGGGCCGAACGCGGCCCCGAGCACCTGGGCACGCCCTCCTGACGGCCGCCGCGTAGCGAACCCCGCGCCTCTTCCGCGTGCGGTGCCCCCGCGCCGGTCGTCATGCCGAGTGATCACCCCGTACCTCCTCGCAGGTACCTCCCGGCACGACGAGACCCCCGGAGGGCTTACCCATGTCCGCCTTCATGTCCGCTTTCGCGAGCCTGGTCGGCTCCATCGCCGACCTGCTCCAGCCGTTCTTCCAGACCGCGTCCACCGCCGCCGCGATCGTCCTGTTCACCGCGCTCGTCCGGCTGGCCGTCCACCCCCTGTCTCGGGCAGCCGCACGCGGGCAGAAGGCCCGCAGCCGGCTCCAGCCGCAGATCGCCGAACTCCGCAAGAAGCACGGCAAGAACCCGGAGCGGATGCAGAAGGCGATCATGGAACTGCACGCCGCCGAGAAGGTGTCGCCGCTCTCCGGCTGCCTGCCGAGCTTGCTCCAGATGCCCGCGTTCTTCCTGCTCTACCACCTGTTCTCCAGCAGCTCCATCGGCGGCGAGCCCAACGCGCTGCTCAGCCACGACCTGCTCGGCGCACCGCTCGGCGGGCGCTGGCACGACGCGCTCGCGCACGGCGGCGTGTTCGGCGGCCAGGGCTGGGTCTACCTGGGGCTCTTCGCGATCGTCACCGCCGTCGCCACGTTCAACTACGGACGCACCAAGCGGCAGCTGGCCGCCAACCCGATGACGCCCGCCGCGGGCCCGGACGTACAGGCCGTGCCCGGCATGGGCGCGATGACGAAGGTGATGCCGCTGATGTCGTTCTTCACGCTGATCACCGTGGCCGTCGTGCCGCTGGCCGCCGCCCTGTACGTCGTCACCACGACCACCTGGACCGCCGTCGAGCGGGCCTGGCTGTACCGCGACATGCCGGTCACCGGCAGCGCCATGGCCACAGCGGCGTAATCGGCCCGCCCACCCCGCCGGTCCAGTGTGTGAACGAGGTCTTGCGGAGTGTTCGCATCTCTTGGACGATCGGCCAAGTCCTCCGTCGGCCGCAACCCGCCGGAGGGCCACCACCTCGACCAAGAGGAGTTGGACCGTTGAAGCTGCTTCGAGTCGGTACGGCGGGCGCCGAGCGCCCCGCGCTTCTCGACCGCGACGGGACTCTGCGTGATCTGTCGGGGCTCGTCCCCGACATCGACGGCGAGCTGCTCGCCGACGCCTCCGCGCTCGCCCGGGTACGGGCGGCCGCCGGGGCGCCCGGCGTGCTGCCCGCCCTGGACGCGACGGGGCTGCGGATCGGCCCGCCGCTCGGGCGCATCGGCAAGATCGTGTGCATCGGGCTGAACTACCACGACCACGCAGCCGAGACGGGTGCGGAGATCCCGGCGGAGCCGATCCTGTTCTTCAAGGCCCCCGACACCGTCGTCGGGCCCCACGACACGGTCCTGGTGCCGCGCGGCAGCCGCAAGACCGACTGGGAGGTCGAGCTGGCCGTCGTCATCGGGCGCACCGCCCGCTACCTGGAGTCGGCCGAGCAGGGCCTCGCGCACGTCGCCGGGTACGCGACGGCGCACGACGTCTCGGAGCGCGAGTTCCAGATCGAGCGCGGCGGCACCTGGGACAAGGGCAAGAACTGCGAGACGTTCAACCCGCTGGGGCCCTGGCTGGTCACCGCCGACGAGGTGCCCGACCCGCAGGCCCTGCCGCTGCGGCTCTGGGTCAACGGCGAGCTGAAGCAGAACGGCACCACGGCCGAGCAGATCTTCCCGGTCGGCGAGGTCGTCCGCTACCTCAGCCACTTCATGACGCTCTACCCGGGCGACGTGATCAACACCGGTACGCCCGCCGGGGTAGCGATGGGGCAGCCCGAGCCGAAGCCGTACCTGAGGGCGGGCGACGTGGTGGAGCTGGAGGTGGAGGGGCTCGGCCGGCAGCGGCAGGAGCTGAAGGGGGCGTAGCCCGGAGCGGGCCGGGGGTGCGGTTGCGGTGACCGCGCCCCCGGCCTCGTACGTACGCTCCTCAGCCCCCCGTCGCCCCCGCGAACCGCTCCAGCGCCTCGACCACCAGCGCGTGGTCCTCGGCCTGCGGCAGCCCGGACACCGTGACCGTGCCGATCACGCCCGCGCCCTCCACCGCGATCGGGAACGAACCGCCGTGCGCCGCGTACGTGTCCGGGTCCAGGCGCGAGGACTCCTCGAACGTGGTGCCCTTCGCCCGGAACCGGGTGCCCACCAGATACGAGCTCTCGCCGTACCGCTCGACGACCTTGCGCTTGCGGTCGATCCACGCGTCGTTGTCCGCACTCGAACCCGGCAGGGCCGCGTGGAAGAGCTGCTGCGCGCCGCGCCGGATGTCGATCGCGACCGGGGCGTGCCGCTCCGCGGCCAGCGCGACCAGCAGGCTGCCGAGCGCGAACGCGTCGTCGTGGGAGAAGCGCGGGAGGGTGAGCCGGCGCTCCTGGGCGATCAGCTCGGAGAGAGTGGGGGAGAGGGTGCTCACGCGCGCGGCTCCTTCGCCTGCTGGTCCTCGTCGTGGTGGGGGAGGAGGGTGACGGAGACGCCCTCGCGGGCCGAACGGCGCGCGGCCTCCAGGACGTCCAGCGCGGCGGCCGCCTGCGACGCGGTGACCGGGTTCGGGCCGGCGCCGCGTACGGCGGCGGCGACGGCCGCGTAGTACGCGGGGTAGTCGCCGGGCAGCGTACGGACCGGGGCGCCGCCGCCCGTCAGCGGGGACTCGCCGGAGCCGAGGCGGCCCCACAGCTCCTGATCCTCCTCGCCCCACGGCTCACCGGCCACCGGGCGCAGGCCCTCGCGCAGGGCCGCCTCCTGCGGGTCCAGGCCGTACTTCACATAGCCCGCCTTCGAGCCCAGCACCCGGAAGCGCGGGCCGAGCTGGGCCGTGGTGGCGCTGACGTACAGATGGGAGCGGACCCCGCCCGCGTGGGTGATGGCGATGAAGGTGTCGTCGTCCGCCGCCGCGCCGGGCCGCCGTACGTCGGACTCGGCGTACACCTGGACCGCCGGGCCGAACAGCACCAGCGCCTGGTCGACGACATGGCTGCCCAGGTCGTACAGCAGACCGCCGATCTCCTGCGGGTCGCCCGACTCGCGCCAGCCGCCCTTGGGCTGCGGCCGCCAGCGCTCGAAGCGGGACTCGAAGCGCTGGACCTCGCCCAGCTCGCCGTCGGCGATCAGCCCGGCGAGGGTGCGGAAGTCGTTGTCCCAGCGGCGGTTCTGGAAGACCGAGAGCAGCAGCCCGCGCTCCTCGCCGAGAGCCGCGAGCTCCCGCGCCTCGGCGGCCGTCCCGGCGACCGGCTTGTCCACGACCACCGGCAGCCCGGCCTTCAGCGCGGCCGTCGCCAGCGGGACGTGCGTCCGGTTCGGCGTGGCGATCACGACGAGGTCCAGCTCGTCGGCGCGCTCCCACAGCTCGTCGGGCGAGGCGGCGAGGCGGACGTCGGGGAACGCGGCGAGGGCCTCGGCCCGGCGCTCCTCGTTCGACGTGACGACCGTGTCGAGGACCAGCCCGTCGGTCGCGGAGGCCAGCGGGGCGTGGAAGACGGAGCCGGCCAGGCCGTAGCCGACGAGGGCGACGCGGAGCGGGGCGTCGGAGGCGTTGGGGGTCATGCGATCCACTTAAGCAACGCTGTTGCCAAAGTGCAAGCGACCGGCACAATGGGGCGGTGAAGAGGAGCGAACCGTGAACGGGACCCGCACGAAGGCCCAGGCCGGGGTGAATCTGCCGGCCCTGCGCCACCACAACGCCGCGCTGGTGCTGGAGCTGCTGCGGGCCGCCGGGGCGGAGGGCATCAGCAGGCTGGAGCTGGCCGAGGGCACCGGCCTCACCCCGCAGGCCGTCAGCAAGATCACCGCCCGGCTGCGGGAGGACGGGCTCGCCGTCGGCGCGGGCCTGCGCCCCTCCACCGGCGGCAAGCCGCGCACCGTGCTGCGGCTCGTCCCCGACGCGCAGTTCGCCGTCGGGCTGCACCTGGACCGCGACGGGCTCACCGCCGTCCTGGTCGACCTCGCGGGCCGGCCGGTCGCGGTCACCCGCGCGCCGCTCGACCTCGGGGCCCCGGCGGACCGGGTCCTCGCGGACGCGGCGGACGCGGTACGGGACCTGTGCGCGGCCGAACCGCGCAAACCGGTGCTCGGCGTCGGCGTCGCCGTGCCCGGCCCGCTGGACCACCGGGACGGCGTGCTGCGCCGGGTCACCGGGTTCCCGCAGTGGGACGGGTACCCGCTGCGCACCGCCCTGGCCGAACGGACCGGGCTGCCGGTGGTGCTGGACAAGGACACCAACGCCGCCGCCCTCGCCGTGGCCCTCTCCCTCGACGAGCCGTGCGGCGACTTCGCCTACCTCCACCTCGGTACGGGGCTCGGCGCGGGCCTGGTCCTCGGCGGCGAGGTACACCGGGGCGCGCGGACGGGGGCGGGTGAATTCGGCCACCAGACCCTCCAGTTGGACGGCCCGCTCTGCGGCTGCGGCGGACGCGGCTGCGTCGAGGCGCTGTGCCTGGCCGCCGAGGCGCGCGGCGACCGGGGGGAGGCCGCCCGGGTCCTGGGCACGGGCGCGGCGAACCTGGTCGGCCTGCTCGGCATCGACCGGGTGGTCCTGGGCGGCAGAGTGGTGGCCGCCGACGAGGACGCGTACGTACGGGGCGTCCGGGCCGTGATCGAGGAGCGGGCGGCGCGGGGCGGGGCGGGCGCGGGCGTGACCGTCACGGTCGCCCGGGGCGGTGACCGGCCGGTCGCGGAGGGCGCGGCCCAACTGGTGCTCGCGCCGGTGTTCGGGCGGGTGGGGCGCGGATCGGGCGGGGAGTCGGGCGGCGGGCCGGGAAGCGAGGGAGGGGAGTCGGGTGGACGGGCGAGGCGGGGAAGCAAGGCGGGAAAGCCGGGTGGGGGGAGCAAGGCAGGGGAGTCGGGCGGGGGGACGAGGCGGGGAAGCAGGGAAGGGAACGAGGAGGTGGAGGTGGAGGTGCAGTCGGGTGATCCTATGAATCAAGTCGGCATGTCGACTCTCTGAGTCCGCGCGCGCGTGGTGGTGTCGGAGGCCACCACCGAGGCCCCCGCCCCGGTCGTCCGCGAGCAGTGAAGGGTGACCCCCATGCCCCCCACCTCCGGTGCACGGCTGCGTGACGCCCGTGCGCTCGCCGCCCTCGGGCTGGCCGCCGGGATCACCGTGCCCGCCGCGCTCCTGGGTGGTCCGCAGGTCGCCGCCGCCCTGCCGGCCGCGTCCGTGCCCGCCTCCCCGGCCGCCGACCGGCAGCCTGGCTGCGGTGACCCGGAGGCCAAGGACTTCCCCATCGAGACCCGGATCCAGGACGCCCCGGACAGGTACGCCTCCGGCGGCGGCTACGGCACCTGGTTCCTCGACCTCACCAACACCACTGACACGTCCTGCCGGGCCCTGCACCCGGTCCTCGTCCTCGCCGACCGCGACCGCAGGCTGACGTCGGACCAGATCCAGCTGGAGTTCTCCGAGCCCGGCCGCCCCGGGATCGAGCACCGGGTCACCTGGGAGCGCACCGACCGCGACGAGCAGATCGGTGTCTTCGGCGGCGAGCCGGACGATCGGCGCGAGAAGGCGGAGGGTGGGGAGGAAGGCGAGGCGGGGACATCGAGAGGCACGGACACGGAGGCGGGCAGGGACGCAGGCACAGGCCCCGATGTCGATGGCTCCGCCGTCGACGCCTCCGGTGACGCGTTCCTCGGGTTCACCGTTCCCGCCGGCGCGACCGTCTCCGTGCGCGTCCGGATGGCCTTCACCTCCGACACCGCCCCCGGCCCGGTCACCGCCCACGCCGCCGTCGTCCAGCGCCGCCATCAGGACAAGGCCAAGGGCGGCGGGCGCGAGGACGGCGAATGGGTGGGGGAGTCGGAGGACTATCCTTTCGTGATCGTCGACGGCGCCACGGGCGGCATCCGCGAACCGGAACAGCCCCGGTCCGAGCGCCCGAAGCCGGAGAGCCGCCAGCCGGAGAGCCGCCAGCCGGAGAGTCGCCAGCCGGAGAGCCCCCAGTCGGAACGCCCCCGGCCGGAACGCCCCGCCCCGGATTCCGCCGATCCGGATTCCGCCGATCCGGAACGTGTCGATCCGGAACGCGCCGACCCGGGTGACGGCACCCGCACGGACCCGGGCGACGGCCCCCGTACCGAGGCGGGCGACGGCACCCGCTCGGACCCCGGCACCGGCCGGGACCCGTCCCCGGACCGCGACCCCGGCCCCCGGCCGCCGACCCGCCCCGGAGCCGGGAGGAGGGCAGGGGCGCCGACGAGGACCACCCCGGACGCCCGCCCCGCGACGGCCCGGGCCGCCCGCTCCCCGAACTCGCCCGCACCGGACCGGAGTCACTGGCCTGGACCGGGGCCGTCGCCGGGGCGCTGCTGCTCGGTGGGGCCGCCCTGGTGTGGCATGCGCGCCGCTTCCGCCGAGCCTCGGACTGACGGGCAGCGGCGGAGCCCGTAACGCCGCCCGTTCACCCGCGTCTGCAACCATCGGGCCGTGGACTACCCGAACGACCAGGCACCTGGCGCACCGATCCGCTCCGGCATCCCCGAGCACGGCCGTATCCCGAAGTACTACGCGGTCAAGGCCCGTATCGCGGTGCTGCTGGACGAGTTGGGCGAGGGCGGGCTCCTGCCCACCGAGCGGGAGCTCGCCCAGCGGCACGGGGTCGCGCGCGAGACGGTCCGCCAGGCCCTGCGCGAACTTCTCCTGGAAGGGCGGCTGCGGCGTCAGGGGCGCGGGACGGTCGTCGCCGGACCCAAGCTGGAGCAGCCGCTCTCCCTGGCCAGCTACACCGAGGGCGTCCGCCGTCAGGGCCGAAGGCCCGGCCGCCACCTCATCGGCCTGGACCGCTTCCCCTGCCCCGAGGCGCTCGCCGCCGAGATCGCGGTCGAGCGGGGCGAGCCGGTCTGGCACCTGGAGCGGGTGCTGCTCGCCGACGACGAGCGCGTCGGCCTGGAGAGCACGTACGTCGGTGTCGCCCGCGTCCCGGACCTGGACACGGAGTTCGACCCGGACTCCTCGTTCTACGCCTACCTCCGCGACCGCCTCCAGATCGCCTTCGGCGACGCCGACGAGCGGATCGAGACCGTGCTCGCGACCCCCCGAGAGGCCCTGCTCATCGGGACCCCGCCCGCCCTGCCGATGCTCCTGATCCACCGGCTCTCCCGGGACGCCGACGGCCGGCCGCTGGAGCGCGTGCGGACCCTGTTCCGGGGCGACCGCTTCTCCTTCTCCGCCCATCTGCGAGGCGAAGAGCGGAGCTGAGGGGAGGAGGTCGTCGCCTGCTTCACCATACGGCCCGAGCCCCTGATAGATCACGGGAAGATAACGGGTCTGGTCCAAACTTGCGGGGTCGTTCACCGTCCCGTCGGTGAACGGATGCGTGCGGGACACCCGTCCCGAGGAGCGTGGCCGTCGTGAGAGTCATCGTCGTAGGAGCCGGCGTGGTGGGAACCATGCACGCCTGGCACGCAGTCAGCCGCGGCCACGAGGTCGTACAGATCGAGCGCGAGAGCGAGGCGCGCGGGGCATCGCTCCGCAATTTCGGACAGATATGGGTCAGTGGCCGGGCCGGCGGCGAGGAGCTGGAGACCGCCCTGCGCGCCCGCGAGCTGTGGGAGGCCGTCGGGGAGCGGGTGCCCGGACTCGGCTTCCGGGCCTGCGGTTCGCTCACCCCGCTGCGCACCGCACGCGAGGTCGCCGTCGCCGAGGCGGCCGTCGCCCGGCCCGACGCGGCGGCGCGCGGCTACAAGCTGCTCGCCGCCGACGAGGCGCGGGCGCTCAACCCGGCCCTGCGCGGAGCGTTCACCGCCGCCCTGTGGTGCGAGCGGGACGCGGCGGTCGAACCCCGCACCGCCCAGCTCGCCCTGAAGGAACACCTGCTGGCCTCCGGCCGGTACACCTACCTCCCCGGCCGCGAGGTGCGTGACGTCGTGGGGGCCGCCTCCGTGCGCGACGACCACGGCGACGTCCACACCGGTGACGCCGTGATCCTCGCGACCGGCGCCTGGCTCGGCGGGCTGGTCCGGGAGCTCGCCGGGCCCGAGCTGCCCGTGCGCCGCGTCCGCCTCCAGATGATGCAGACCGACCCGCTCGGCGAACCGCTCACCACCTCCGTCGCCGACGCCGACAGCTTCCGCTACTACCCCGCCTACCGGGGCGAGGCGCTCGACGCCCTCAACGCCGGACAGGCCCAGGACCCGGTCGCCGCCGAGCACCGCATGCAGCTCCTCATGGTGCAGCGCCGCGACGGCGGGCTGACCATCGGCGACACCCACGAGTACGAGCACCCCTTCGCCTTCGACACCGTCGAGGAGCCCTACGAGCACCTCACCCGGGTCGTCGAGGCCTTCCTCGGGCGCCCGCTGCCGCGCGTCCGCCACCGCTGGGCGGGCGTCTACGCCCAGTGCACCGACACCTCACGCGTCGTCCACCGGCAGCAGGTGTCCGACGGGGTCTGGCTCGTCACCGGGCCCGGCGGGCGCGGCATGACGTGCTCGCCCGCCATCGCCGAAACGACCGCCGACCAACTGGGCTGGTGAACCACATGACTTCCCCGACCGACATCACGCGTGACCCCTTCCGCCTCGTCGTCCTCGACATGGCAGGCACCACCGTCGCCGACGGCGGCCTCGTCGAGCAGGCCTTCTCCGCGGCCGCGCAACGCCTCGGCGTGCGCCCCGGATCAGACGAACACGCCCGCCAACTCGCCTACGTACGCGCCACCATGGGTGAATCCAAGATCACCGTCTTCCGGCACCTCTTCGCCGGCGAGGGCGGCCAGGAGGGCCCGGGCGCCGAGGACGGTGAGGCCAAGGCCCAGCGTGCCAACATCGCCTTCGAGGAGGCGTACGGAGAACTCGTCGACGGCGGCCGTATCGCCCCGCTCCCCGGAGCCCGTGAGGCCGTCGAACGGCTCGCTTCCGAGGGCCGCACCGTCGTCCTGACCACCGGGTTCGCCCGTACCACCCAGGACGCCATCCTCGCCGCCCTCGGCTGGCAGGACCTCGTCCCGCTCACCCTCTGCCCCGCCGACGCGGGCGGCCGGGGCCGGCCCTTCCCGGACATGGTGCTGGCCGCCTTCCTGCGCACCGGAGCCGTGGAGGACGTCCGGCGGACCGTGGTGGCCGGCGACACCTCGTACGACATGCTCAGCGGCGTACGCTCCGGCGCCGGGATCGTCGCCGGGGTCCTCACCGGCGCCCACGACAGGGACCAGCTGACCCGGCACGGCGCGACCCACGTGCTCGGGTCCGTCGCCGAGCTGCCCGACCTCATCGCGCGGGCCGAGGCATGAGCGCCCCGGCCCCCGCCGCCGGTGGGCGCGGCCCCGGTCGGACGACCCCCGCCGCCCCCAGCGGCATCCGCTTCGAGGGCGTCACCGTCGCCTACGGCGGGAACGTCGTCCTCGACCGGCTCGACCTCACCGTCGAACCCGGCGAGGTGATGGCCCTCCTCGGGCCGTCCGGCTCGGGCAAGACCACCGCCCTGCGGGCCGTCGCCGGGTTCGTCCGGCCCGCCTCCGGGCGGGTGTTCCTCGGCGGCCGGGACGTCACCGCCCTGCCCCCGCACCGGCGCGGCATCGGCATGGTCGTCCAGCAATACGCCCTCTTCCCGCACCTCAAGGTCAAGGACAATGTGGCCTTCGGGCTGAGGGCCCACCGCACCCCGAAGGCCGAGATCCCCGGCCGGGTCACCGAGGCCCTCGAACTCGTAGGCATGGCCGCGTACGCCGAGCGCCACCCGCGTGAACTCTCCGGCGGCCAGCAGCAGCGCGTCGCCATCGCCCGCGCGCTCGCCATCCGCCCCGGCGTCCTGCTCCTCGACGAACCGCTCTCCGCCCTCGACGCCCGGCTCCGCTCCGGGATGCTCGCCGAACTGGCTCGGCTGCACCGCGAGTTGCCCGACGTGTCGATCCTGTACGTCACCCACGACCAGGTCGAGGCCCTCACCCTCGCCGACCGGATCGCCGTCATGGACCGGGCCCGGCTCCAGGACTGCGGCACCCCCCAGGAGCTTTACCGCCGCCCGCGCACCGAGTTCACCGCCTCGTTCGTCGGCAACGCCAACCTCCTCCCGGTCACGGTCACCGGTGAGGGAGCCGTCGAGTTCGGCGGCCACGCGCTCGCCGCCCCCACCGACACCGCCGCCCCCGGAGCCACCGCGACCCTCTGCGTCCGGCCGCACCTGGTCGGCCTCGGCGACGGGCCCAACGCGCTCACCGGCAGCGTCGCCGAGGTCCAGTGGCGCGGCGCCACCCACCGTGTCCACGCCGACGTCGACGGCCACCGCCTCATGGCCGACCTCCGCGAACTGCGGGAGCCCCCGGCCCTCGGCGACCCGGTCACCCTGCACTTCGCGCCCGAGGACGCGGTGCTGCTCCCGGCGGGAACAGCGGGAGCGGCGGGAGCGGCAGGGGCGGCGGGAGAAGCAGGGGCGGCGGGAACAGCGGGGGAAGCAGGAGCGCCGGGAGCGGCGGGAGAAGCAGGAGCAGCAAGAGGAGCCCCGGACGCGGCCGGCCCGGCGGGCTCCGTGCCGGCGCGGGAGAAGGCGGGGGTGGTGCCCGGTGGCTAGTGCCGTCCTCGACCGGAAGCGGACGACGGGTTCCGGGCGACCGGACCCCGGCCCCGCCCCCGCACGGTCCCGATCCGTCCCCACCTGGGTCTGGGCGCTGCCGCCCGTCGCCGTCCTCGCGCTCGCGTTCCTCTACCCGCTGGCCCTCGTCGTCCAGCAGTCCGTCACCCCCGACGAGGGCGGCGTCTCGCTCGACCCGTACGCCGACGTCTTCGCCTCCGAGGTCTTCCGTGACGCGCTCACCACCACCGTGTGGCTCGCCGTCGGCTCGACCGTGGGATGCCTCGTCCTCGGGTTCGTCCTCGCGCTGATCATCGCGTTCGTCCCGTTCCCCGGCGGGAAGGCGGTCGCCCGGTTCATCGACGTGTTCCTCTCCTTCCCGTCCTTCCTCATCACCCTGGCCCTGCTGTTCATCTACGGATCCGTCGGGATGGCCAACGGGCTCTGGACCGACGTCACCGGGGCGGCCGAGGGGCCCTTCCACTTCCTGACCACCCCCTGGGGCGTCCTCCTCGCCGAGATCACCTACTTCACACCGTTCGTGATGCGCCCGCTGCTCGCCGCGTTCTCCCAGCTCGACACCGGTCAGCTGGAGGTCGCCTCCTCGCTCGGCGCCGGGCCCGTCCGGATCATCCGGCAGGTCATCCTGCCCGAGGCGCTCCCGGCCCTCGCGGCGGGCGGCAGCCTCGTCCTGGTGATGTGCCTCAACGAGTTCGGGATCGTCCTGTTCACCGGGGCGAAGGACGTCACGACGCTGCCGATGCTCGTCTACAGCAAGGCGATCCTGGAGTCGGACTACCCGGCCGCCTGCGTCGTCGCCGTCGTCAACATCGCGATCTCCGTGGGCCTCTACAGCCTCTACCGGGTGGTGAGCCGTCGTGCTGGTGCATAGCCGCGCCGGGAAGTGGGCCACCTGGGCCGTCTTCCTCCTCCTCTTCGTCCCGCTGTTCGCGGTGCCCCTGCTCGTCATCCTCGCCGCGTCCCTCGCCACGAACTGGTCCGGCGCCTTCCCCTCCGGACCCACCGTCGAGCGCTACTCCGCCGCGACGAGCGGCGACTCCCTCCAGGCGCTGACCACCAGCCTGGTCACGGCCGTGGCCGCGAGCGTGCTGGCGCTCATCCTCGGCGGCTGGGCCGCTCTCGCCGCCGCCTCTCTCCGCAAGCGGGGAAAGCGGCTCCTGGACGCCCTGTTCATCCTGCCGGTCGCCGTGCCCTCGGTGGTCGTCGGACTCGCGGTGCTGGTGGCCTACAGTCAGCCGCCCGTGCTGCTCAACGGGACGCGCTGGATCGTGATCCTCGCCCACACCGTTCTCGTCACCGCGTTCGCGTACCAGTCGGTCTCCGCCGCCGTGCGCCGTCTGGACCCGATGTACGAACAGGCCGCCGCCGGCCTCGGGGCGAGCCCCGCCCGGGTCCTGTGGCGGATCCGGCTGCCTCTCCTGCTGCCCTCGCTCACGTCGGCCGCCGGGCTCTGTTTCGCCCTGTCCATGGGGGAGTTGAGCGCCACGATGATGCTCTACCCGCCGGACTGGACCCCGCTGCCGGTGCAGATCTTCGCCGCCACCGACCGGGGCTCGCTCTTCACCGGCGCCGCCCTCGCCGTGGTCCTGATGACGACGACGCTCCTCGTCCTGGCCGCCGTCTCCCGCATCCGGACCCGCGCCTCCTACCGCTGATCCCCGCCCCGCACTTCCCCCTGGAGAAACCCCACATGCGCAACAACCGCAACCGCAACCGCAACCGTGCCCGTGCCCGTGCCCTCGCCCTCCCCATGGCCGGCCTCGCCGCCGTCACCCTTACCGCCTGCGGCGGCTCCTCCGCCGCGTCCGACGAGAAGTCCGTCACCGTCTACAGCGCCGACGGCCTCAAGGGCGAGAACGGCGACGGCTGGTACGACAAGGTCTTCAAGGACTTCGAGAAGAAGACCGGCATCGAGGTGAAGTACGTGGAGGGCGGCTCCGGCGAGATGGTGCAGCGCGCCGTCCGCGAGAAGTCCAACACCCAGGCCGACGTGCTCGTCACCCTGCCGCCCTTCATCCAGCAGGCCGACGCCAAGGGCCTCCTCACGGCCTACGAGCCGAAGGGCGTCGACCAGGTCGACGGCGCCGACCGGGCGGCCGACGGGAAGTGGACCTCCGTCGTCAACAACTACTTCGGGTTCATCCACAACAAGAAGGAGCTGAAGAGCCCGCCCAGGACCTGGGAGGACCTGCTCGACCCGTCGTACAAGGAGAAGGTGCAGTACTCCACCCCCGGCGTCGCGGGCGACGGCACCGCCGTCCTCATCAAGGCGATGCACGACTTCGGCGGGCAGGAGCCGGCCATGGCGTACCTGAAGAAGCTCCAGACCAACAACGTCGGCCCGTCCGCCTCCACCGGCAAGCTCGCCCCCAAGGTCGACAAGGGGGAGCTCCTCGCCGCCAACGGGGACGTCCAGATGAACTTCGCCCAGTCCAAGGACATGCCCAACCTCGGCATCTGGTTCCCCGCCAAGGGTGACGGGAAGCCCACCAGCTTCGCCCTGCCGTACGCGGCGGGCCTCGTCGCGAAGGGCCCGCACAGCGAGAACGGCAAGAAGCTGCTCGACTTCATGCTCTCCGAGCAGGCCCAGCGCGACGTCAGTGCGGTCGGCGGGGGCTTCGCCGCCCGCAAGGACATCGAGGCCACCGACGCCAACGCCGTCGAACTGGCCCGGCTGATGGAGGGCGTGGAGATCTTCGAGCCCGACTGGGCGGACATCGGCGCCAACCTGGACACGTACATCGACGCCTGGAAGTCGGCCACCGGCAGCTGACCGGTCACCTCTCCGCCACGGAATCCTGCGAAGGTCTGAACTCGGCCCGCTGGGTCTCGCGAAGGTAACGGGTCTGGTCCAGCGACTCCAGAAGGCCCAGAAGGCCCAGAAGGCCCAGAAGGCCCAGAAGGCCCAGAAGGCTCAGAGAGCCCAGAGAGCCCAGAGAGCCCAGAAGCTTCATAAGGCAGTTCACGAGGGCAGTTCACGCCCAGCCCCGTCCGACCCGCCCCCTCCCTGGAGGATCACGTGTCCCGGTCCCTGTCCCGCCGCTCCGTGCTCGCCACCACCGCCGCCACGGCCACGGCCGCCGCCGTCGGCGGCTCCTTCGCCACCGCCGCCCCCGCGTACGCCGCGCCGACCCTCCCCGAGGGCACCAGCAAGGACAAGGTGCTCGTCGTCGGCATGGACGGGCTGCGCCACGACGTCATCGCCGCCGCCAAGGCCCCGCACCTCAAGTCGATGATGGCGAACGGGACGTACGGCACCTCGCTGCTGTACGCCAATCCGATGGCCGCCACCTCCTCCGGCCCCGGCTGGTCGACGATCTCCACCGGTGTCTGGCCCGACAAGCACGGCGTCAAGGACAACTCCTTCGCCGGGAAGAACTACGGGAAGTACCCCGGCTTCCTCGCCCGCCTCGCCCAGGTCCGCCCCCAGCTCTCCACCTACGCGGCCGTCGACTGGAAGCCCCTGGACGCCCAGGGCACGGTCACTACGGGCGCCGACGCCAAGCTCGTCCTGGACGGCGACGCCGACGGCTACACCGGCCACGACGCCACCATCGCCGCCGAGACCGAGTCGATCCTCCGGAACCAGAACCCGGACGTCCTCTTCGTCTACTTCGGCCAGACCGACATCGCCGGCCACAACTCCGGTGCCGCCAGCGCCGCGTACCGTGCGGCGATCGACGTCCAGGACGGCTACCTCGGCCGCCTCCTGACCGCGATCAGGGCCCGCCCCTCGTACGCCACCGAGCGGTGGACGGTCATCGTCACCACCGACCACGGCCACACCGACTCCGGTGGCCACGGCGGCAGCGCGATCGAGGAGCGGCGCACCTTCGTCCTGGCCCAGGGCCCCGGCATCGCGGCCGGCGCCCGCCCCGCCGACACCCGCCTCGTGGACGTCGCCGCCACCGTCTTCAAGCAGCTCGGCGTCACACCCGACCCCGCCTGGGGCCTGGACGGCAAGCCGATCCAGCAGCGCTCCACCGACCCGTTCGAGACCCTTCACCCCTCCCTCTCCGCCCGCGTCGACGAGACCGGCATCCCGGCCGGCGTCCTCGGCTGGACCCACACCGCGCCCAGCGGTTGGTCGGTCGTGAACTCCGCGATGGGCACCGGGGGCGTGGCCGAGTGGCGCGGCTGGTCCTTCGCCACCGACGAGTTCTGGAGCCGCGGCCAGCGCGACCAGTCCCGTGAGCTGAACGTCCGCTCGCGCGGGATCTTCGCGGTCGCCGACTCCGACGAGTGGGCCGACAAGGCCTCGTCGGGCCCGTACGACTCCACGCTCGTCACCCCGGCGTACGCGGTCGGCGGCACGTCCACCGTCACGCTCGGCTTCACCACCCTCTACCGGCAGGAGGGCAGCCAGAGCGCCCGCGTCCTCGCCTCCTGGAACGGCGGCACGCCCGTCGAGGTGAAGCGCTACACGTCCGACGTGATCTCCCAGCCCCAGGCGCTCACCCTGGACGTCCCGTCCGGGGCCGCCAACGTGAGCTTCCGGTTCCACTACACCGGCAGCAACAACTGGTACTGGGTGATCGACGGGGTCGAGGTCACCGCGAGCTAAGGCGAGCGACCGTCACGCGGGGGCGGCGTCGCGGGGCCCGGTACGCGCTCCCCCAAGCTCTCGGCTTCGCTCGAGCAGGGAGGGGCCCCCTCCGGCGTTGTCGTCAATCACCAACGCTCCGCGTTGCCTCAATCCTCTGCCTTGCAGCTACACGCACCGGGCCCCGCTCCTTGGCCCACCCCCCACGTGACGGTCGCTCGTATGCTGGGGGTGCCGGGACGGCGTGGTCCGGGCACCCCCAGCACGCAGTGCGTACGGCAGGAGTCCCGACACATGGCAGAGCGCAAGCCCATCTCATCCTGGCTCACCGACATGGACGGCGTCCTCATCCACGAGGGCACCCCCATCCCCGGTGCCGATGCCTTCATCAAGCGGCTGCGGGATTCCGGGCTGCCCTTCCTCGTCCTCACCAACAACTCCATCTACACCGCGCGCGATCTGCACGCCCGGCTGAAGCGCATGGGCCTGGACGTGCCCGTGGAGAACATCTGGACCTCCGCGCTCGCCACCGCCCAGTTCCTCGACGACCAGCGCCCCGGCGGCACGGCGTACGTCATCGGCGAGGCCGGTCTCACCACCGCCCTGCACGACATCGGGTACGTCCTCACCGACCACGACCCGGACTACGTGGTGCTCGGCGAGACCCGGACGTACAGCTTCGAGGCGCTCACCAAGGCGATCCGGCTGATCAACGCGGGCGCCCGCTTCATCTGCACCAACCCCGACGAGACCGGCCCGTCCGCCGAGGGCCCGCTGCCCGCCACCGGCTCGGTCGCCGCCCTCATCACCAAGGCCACCGGCAAGGACCCGTACTTCGCGGGCAAGCCGAACCCCCTGATGATGCGGACCGGACTCAACGCCATCGGCGCGCACTCCGAGACCAGCGCCATGATCGGCGACCGGATGGACACCGACGTCCTGGCGGGTCTGGAAGCGGGGATGCAGACCTTCCTGGTCCTCACCGGACTGACGTCCGTCGCGGACATCGACCGCTATCCGTACGGCCCCTCGCACGTCGTCGAGTCCATCGCCGACCTGGTGGACCTCATCGACCTGCCGGACCAGGTGGACCAGGGGAAGCAGGCGGGCAAGGCGGACGGGTCCGCGTAGCCGGACCGTCGCTGAGCCGCGCGGACCGCATCCGCAACCGCCCGGACCGTCGTCCGAACCGCCGTCGGAACCGCCCTGACGTCGCTCGAATGGGGGACTGCGGATGCGGGCCGCCGCCGCAGGCGTGAACCTTCCCGTAGGAGGTTCACGATGCGTTCCATGCCCCTCACGTTCTGTGCCGCAGCGGCGGCCGCGCTCATAGCCGTGCCCGCACCCGCCGCTCTGGCGTCCCCGGCCGCCCCGGCCGGTGACGACGACCGGCGCACCGGCACCGTCTCGGTCACCCCGTCCACCATCGCCCCGGGCGGGAAGGTGGAGCTGTGGGTCGATGTCTGCGGCAAGGGCCGCGAGGCGACCGGCAACTCCGACGCCTTCTCCGCGGAGGCACACTTCCGATCCGCCGACGACAAGGGCCTCTTCGCCGAGGCCCGGATCCGGGACGACGCCGAACCCCGCTCCTACGACGTCTGGGTGACGTGCAAGGACGGCCGGGGCAAGGCGACCGGCACCCTCACCGTCGTCCACCACAACCGCCCCTCGCCCGCCGCACCCGTCAAGGCGGGCGGCGGAGGCGCCGCCACCCTCGCCGAGCGGTCCACCGAGGCCGAGGGCCCCGGCACCCGGCACGCGGTGATCGGTCTGGTGCTCGCCGCCGTCGCGGCCGTCGCCGTCGCCCTGCGCACCTCGCGCCGGCGCCGCGACCCGGCCGGCAGCTGACATGGGAGCCCCGGACCGCCCGGCAGGAAACGGGCGACTGCTCACCGGAGTGACCTGGGCCGTGCTGCTGCTCGGCCTGTGGATCTGGGGCCGGGAGGCCGGCGGCGGGCTCGGCGGCCTGTCGGGGCCCACCACCGGCGACGTGGCCGCGGTCGGCCGCCCCCTCGGGGCGGAGCTGCCCCGGCCCACGACCCGCTCGACGGGGCGGCCCCCGAACGCGTCGAGGTCCCCTCCGTGGGGATCTCGGCCCCCGTCATCACCCGCGGCCTCGACCGGGACGGGGCCATCGACCCGCCCCCGTACGGGATGCCGAAGACCGCCGGCTGGTACGGCGACGGCGCCCAGCCCGGCGCGAAGGGCGCGGCCCTGTTCGTCGGCCACGTCGACACCGACACCAGGCCCGCGGTCTTCTACGGGCTCAGCGCGGTGAAGCCGGGGGCCCGGATCGAGGTCACCCGGACCGACGGCAGCGTCGCGGAGTTCACCGTGGACGACGTCCAGCTCGTCACCCGCGAACGCTTCGACGCGCGGAAGGCGTACGGACCCCGCGAGGACGGCCGGGCCGAGCTGCGGCTGATCACCTGCGGCGGAACGTACGACCACGAAACCCGCTCCTACACGGCGAACGTGGTCGTCTCCGCCTACCTCACCGGCGCGCAGGACGCGCAGGAGGCCGGGGAGGGCGGGGAGCGCGTACAGGCCGTGGGCCACGGCAGCCGCGGCTGACTCACGGACGTACCACGCGCACCACGCGGCTCCACGCGCACCACACGTCACACAGCACACGGTCAACCCGGCCCGGCCGGCCGCCTCTCACGGGGCGTGCGGGCCGGGCCGGTCCTCGACCGCGTGCGCCCGGCCGCGGGAGTCGCCCGGCGCGGTACGGGAGGTCGGTGTGGTGAGGGGTGGGCCGGTCCGGGTTGCCCGCCACTGTAGGGGGAGTCGTCGCACGGATGACCGGCTTTGGAACAGGATGTCCGGAACCAGTGCCCCGGTGTGACCGTTGTACGGGTGGGAGCGTGGGTCCTCGGCCGCTGTGCCAGGATGGATCGGACCGGCAGCGCATCGGTGCGACCAGTGATGAACAGTGCAGGCAGTGCACCCAAGGGGGAGTGGATGTACGGCAGTTACACCGGCCGGTCCCGGACGCGCGGGCGCGTGGCGGGCCTGCGGAAGGCCGGTACGGCGGCGGCGCTCGGAGCGGCCCTGCTGCTGGCGGGATGCTCCGGCGACGGGGAGGGCGACGAGAGGAAGAGCGCGCCGGCCGTCGAGCAACAGCCCAAGGGCAAGGATCCGTACTGGGTCAACCCCGACGGCAACGCGGCCCGTCAGGTCGCCGCGTACAGCGAGGACGGCGACGAGAAGAACGCCGAGCTAATCCGGAGGATAGCGCGGCAGCCGGTCGGCGAGTGGATCGGCCCGGACAACCCCGAGGCCGAGGTCAAGGGCGTCACCGAGGCGGCGGCCGCCGTCGACCGGGACGCCCTGCTGGTCCTCTACAACATCCCGCACCGCGACTGCGGCCAGTTCTCCAAGGGCGGCGCCTCCGACGGCAACGCCTACCGGGCCTGGCTCGACGCCGTCGCCAAGGGCATCGGGGACCGCGGCGCCACCGTGATCCTGGAGCCGGACGCCCTGCTCCACCTGGTCGACGGCTGCACCCCCCAGGAGTTCCACGAGGAGCGCTACGACCTCCTCAAGGGCGCGATCCAGCGGCTGAAGCAGCAGCCCGCCACCAAGGTCTACCTGGACGCGGGCAACGCGGGCTGGCAGTCGCCCGACGCCCTGTACCAGCCGCTCCAGCGGGCCGGGATCGCCGAGGCGGACGGCTTCTCGCTGAACGTCTCCAACTTCCAGACGACGGCCGTCTCCACGGAGTTCGGCAAGAAGCTGTCGGAGAAGATCGGCGACAAGCCCTTCGTCATCGACACCAGCCGCAACGGCAACGGCCCCTACACGGGCGGCGACCCCGCCGAGACCTGGTGCAACCCCCCGGGCCGAGCACTGGGAGAGGCCCCGACCACCCGGACCGGCGACGAACAGGTCGACGCCTACCTGTGGATCAAGCGACCCGGTGAGTCCGACGGCGACTGCAAGGGCGGCCCGAAGGCCGGTGCCTGGTGGCCGGAGTACGCGCTGGGCCTGGCCGGCGCCACGAAGTAGCCCGGGACACGACGAAGGCCGTGCCCGGGAGGACCCGTTCCTCCCGGGCACGGCCTCAGCCGTGTGCGTGGCCGCCCCTACTCGGGCACCTCCACCCACATGCCCTGCGACGGGGTGCCCTCTTCGTCGGTGACGAACAGCATGTACCAACCGGACGGCACCAGCGCCCGGTTCTCCGGCACGGTGACGGTGATCCCGTCCTCCGACTTCTTCAGGTCCAGCGCGATGGTGCGCTGGTCGGTGTCGGTGACATGGGTGACCGCCGAGGGCCGCATCAGCTTCGCCGAGGTGATCCTGGAGGCGTGCTGGGTGGTGAACAGGCCCGTACCGCCGCGCTCGATCTTCTCGGGCCCGGCCGTCAGCTCCGGCCTGGAGTCCCGGTAGAGATAGGGCGGGGTGTAGATCTCGATGCGCTGTTCGAAGACGCCGGGCCGGGTGTTGGCCTGGTCGGAGTAGAGCGAGTCCGAGCCGAAGATCATGACCCTCCCGTCCGGCAGCAGCAGGGAGCCCGAGTGGTAGTTCCGGCCGACCGCGGGGTCCGCGACCTGTCTGTACGTGTCGGTCTTCGCGTCGTACAGCCGGGCCTGGAGCACGTCCGAGCCGCCGCGCCCCCGGTAGTCGCTGGAGCCGCCGGTGACCAGCAGGGAGTCGTCGGGCAGCAGCGAGGCGCTGGGGTAGCGGGTGCCCTCGGAGAGGGACGCCCCGTCGGTGAACCGCGGGTTCTTCTTCCGGAGGTCGACCAGCCGGGACTTCTCGCTGGACTCCTCCGACTCGCCGACCCCGCCGCCGCCGATCACCATGAACTTCTCGTCCTGGGCCGGGGGCAGCCGCACGGTCGCCGAGGTCTCCATCCGGTCCGGGTCGCTCAGCCCGGGGATCTTCTTGAACTTGTTCGTCGACAGGTCCCAGACGCCCGGATCACGGCCCACGTCCGCCGGACCGTACCCGGCGTTGGAGCCGGAGTAGAAGAGCTTGCCGTCGTTCAGCAGGAAGATCGCCGGATAGGTGGGGAACTTCCGGACGATGCCGGTGTACTCCCACTCCCTGGTCTCCGGGTCGTAGATCTCGTCCTTGCCGGGGACGATCTGCCCGATCTCGTCAAGACCCGACAGCGCGAGGACCTTGCCGTCCTTGAGCGTCGTCAGTGTCGGGTACCAGCGGGCCTCGTTCATCGGGTCGACGGGTATGTACTTCTCCGCGACCGGGTCGAACTCGAAAGCGTCCTTGATCCCCTGGAAGTCCTTCTTGTCCAGGGCCAGCTTCTGCGCGATGCCGTAGACGTTACGGGTGTCCGAGCCGGACAGGCCCGCCACCCGGTAGTTGTCCTCGGTGCCGGTCTCGTACTGCTTGCCGGTCCTCTGCGCCTCGACGTATATCCGGCCGAGGCCGGGATCGTTGCGCAGGAACGCGCCGGTCTGCTTGTCGAAGACCTTCTTCGCCTTCTCCACCAGAACCGGGTCCTTGGAGACGTACGTCCTGCCGTTCTCCTTGCCGGTGAACCGGGTGCCCGCGGGCAGGGTGATCGGCTTGTCCGGGTTCTCGTTGTGGACGATCATCAGGCCGCCGGCCTTGGTGACGTCGCCCTGGAGCTTCTCGTAGCGCTTGGTGCCGCCGGCTATGAGGAGCTTGCCGTCGGGCAGTTGGGTGTGCCCGGCGCAGAACATGTCCTCGGGCGTGGGGATGTCCTTGAAGACGTTCGTCCTCGGGTCCCACAGCACCGAGCGGAAGCTCTTCGCGTCGAAGTTCTTCTGGTTGTTCCCGGAGCCCGCGACGAGCAGCACCTTGCCGGTGTGCAGCAGCGCCGCGTGGATCGTGTTGATCCGGTGCTCGGAGGGGATGTCCAGGAAGTCCCAGTGGCCGTTGGCCGCCTTGTACTCCGGCTGGTTGATCTTGTACTCGTGATAGCGCTCGGTGCTGAAGCGGTACAGCCACGGCCCGTTCGCCCCCGCGAGCGCGACAACCACCGCCGTACTGATCGCCAGGCGGCGGGTACGGCGGCTCGGACGGTACTTCATTTCTTACGTCCCCCAAGGGCGATCCGGGCGATCTGCATGGTCTGGTCGTTGCCCGGCGCCCCGGGCAGGGGGGCGGGGCGCGGCTGTGGGGCCGGCCCTCCGCTGCGGTGGGAACCGCCCGACCGGCGCTTCTTCTTCTCCGCGCGGATGGTGTACCGCCAGCCGATGATCGGCGCCGCGGTGATCAGCAGCGCCAGCGTGGCCCAGGTGACCATCGCGGGGTGGCTGTGGCCCAGGAAGAACGAGGAGATCATCGACGCGGCGAACACGACGATGAAGAACAGGTGGATGCGGAAGGTGCCGAACAGCGTGTCCGGACTGGACGAGTCGCCCTTGGGGGTCACCACGAACGAGCTCTTGCGGCGCAGCACCGCGTCCATCAGCGAGCGGGCGTAGATCGGCGCGGAGAGCGCGGACATCACCATGCCGGCCAGACCGCCGGAGCCCTCGGGCTCGTGCGGCGAGACGTTGTGGCGGCGGTTCCAGATGTACAGGCCGATCTGGAGCGCGGAGGCGTTGCCGTACAGCATCATCCAGATCGTCGGGTCGATCTGGACGCCGGAGGCGCCCATGCCGAGGAACAGCGCGCAACTGAGGGCCGCGAGGATCCAGTTCATGGCCGACATCGGATAGAAGATGATCATCATCGTGTAGTTGAAGAGCTTGCCGGGCGGCATGGTCCCGAAGCCCTTCCAGAACTGCCCGATGATCGTCTCGTAGGTGCCCCGGGACCAGCGCAGCTGCTGGGTGAAGAAGTCCGTCCACGCGGTCGGGCCCTCGCCGACGGCCAGCACGTCCGGGGTGTAGACCGAGCGCCACTTCCTGCCCGTGGCCGGGTTGCGGTGGCGGTGGATCTCGAAGCCGGTGGCCATGTCCTCGGTGATCGAGTCGTACAGGCCGCCGATCTGCTTGAGCGCCGAGATGCGGACCGCGTTGCTCGTGCCGACGAACATGGGCGAGCCGTAGCGGTTGCCCGCGCGCTGGATCAGGGCGTGGAAGAGGAACTGCTGCGACTCGGCGGCCTTGGTGACGAAGGTGTCGTAGTTGCCGTAGACCTGCGGGCCGATGACGAAGCCGACGTCCGGGTCGCGGAAGTAGCCGAGCATCCGCTCCAGGTAGTTCGCCATCGGGATGTGGTCGGTGTCGACCGAGGCGAAGAAGTCGTAGTCGCCGCCGTGCGCGTCCAGCCAGGCGTTGTAGTTGCCGTGCTTGGTCTTGGCGCGGTGCGGGCCCTTGGCCTGGTTCCAGTGCGCCACGCCCTTGCGGGAGAAGTGGTGCACGCCGAGCCGGGCGCAGACCTCCTTGACCGCCGGGTCATCGCCCTCGTCCAGCAGCCACACGTGCATCAGACCGCGGTGGCGGATCCTCACGGCCGCCTCCAGGGTCTTCGTCACCATGGCCAGCGGTTCCTTGCCGGGGACGAAGGAGGTGAGGAAGGCGACCTTGGTGCCGGACTCCGGGATCACCGGGACCGGGTCGCGGGCGACCAGGGTGGCGTGCGCGTTGGACAGGACGTTCATCGTGCGGAACAGCTCGATCAGACCGATCGAGACCAGCATGACGATGTCGAGGACCAGCAGGAGGTCGTTGTCCAGGTTCGGATCGCGGTCCGTCCAGTGGCTGGGCTGCATCAGCCAGGCGAAGAGGCCGAGCGAGACGAGGGGAGCCGCGCCGAGCAGGAGCGACGCGCGCACCCGGTGCGGCTCCTGCGATATGAGCGAGCGGTACTGGACCTTGTACGGCTTGCCCGCGGGGGGCTGCGTCAGCGGTCCGGCGAGCCGGCTGTAGTGCTCGTAGTCGTAGCGCGGCAGCTCCTTCTTGGCACGCCGCCGCGCCGCGCCGGTCCGCAGCCCCGCGGGTATCCGGAGCTGCGTCGTCCGGGAAGCGTCGTTCTCCTGCCGGTCGCCTGGCGGCGTCGACGTCATGGGTACATCCCCCCGCACGCATGCTGGTGCGTGCCTGTTCGGTCTCTCTCTTCGTGCGCGGTGGGGCGGTGGGCCCCCGCTCTTCACCGGGCACGCACACGGTGGCAGACCACCGTCGCCACAGAAATGGAACGGCAGCCTTCCGGTTGCATGATGCCCCCTCGGCGTCCGCCCTCGAGTGGGACCCCACCCCGCGGCGCAGACAACCGGAACGTCACAGTCTGCTGCGCCAACTGTACGGATCAGCAGCCGCTTTGGACCTGACGGTCTTCAGACAGATTGTCCGAGACCGAACAGGACCGCAAGGATGAAACGGGCTGTTTGTCGGTCATACGCACGATTTGACCGCACCTTGTGGAGGGGGTGTGACGAAGTGGAGACCGGCGCTCGCTTCTCCTCCACCGCCGCTCTGTCACCGCTCTGTCACCACTCCGTGACGGTCTGGAGTTCGGTGTGTGACTGTGCGTGCGCGCGGCCGTCGGGTGTCACTGGATGCCGCACGGGGAATGATCAAAGCCCCCTCACTGAAAGTGAGGGGGCTTTGACTGTGCGTGCGCCGTCAGGGACTCGAACCCCGGACCCGCTGATTAAGAGTCAGCTGCTCTAACCAACTGAGCTAACGGCGCCTGCTGACCTGGAGAACTCTACCCGACTCCCAGGGGTGCTCCGAACCATTTACCGGCCGCCACGCCCCGTCAGATAGTCGTTTTTTTCCTTTGTTCCGTCAAAATGCGATATGTCAGGAGAGTTGAGACACTGACGCCCGTTGCGGCTGCGCCCAAAGATCTTGACGAATGACGAGTGCGGAGGGGAATCGCATGAGTGTGCCGGTCTTCGAGGAGTATGAACCCGCAGTCGACTGCGGATGCGCGGGGTGCGCCGTGCGACGGCGCTCCGCCGCGAGAGCCCTGCCGGTGCGGAGCGGCGGCCACCCCGCCGCGCACGGCGCGCGCCGCGCCCTGGTGCTGGCCACGGCCGCCGGGGTGGTGCTCTCCTGCGGAGCCGCGGGTGCGGCCGCGGCCGGGCAGGTCCCCGGACCCCCGCGCGCCGACGGGGGAGCCGACCCCGAACCGTCGACCCCGCAGGGCGAGAAGGGTCCGCTGCGGGGCACCGGCGCCTCGGGCCCGCCGTCCGCCGGAGCGGCCGCACCGAAGACGACCCGGGCCGAGATCATCGACCGGGCCAAGCGGTGGGTGGGCGCGAAGGTCCCGTACAGCATGGAGAAGTACTGGTCGGACGGCTACCGCCAGGACTGCTCGGGCTATGTCTCGATGGCCTGGAACCTCGGCAGCAACGAGTGGACCGGCAGCCTCGCCGCCTACGGGACCCGGATCGCCCGCGCCGACCTCCAGCCCGGCGACATCCTCCTCTTCCACGACCCGGCCGACCCCTCCCAGGGCTCGCACGTCACGATCTTCGGCGGCTGGACCGACGCCGCGCGCACCCACTACGTCGCCTACGAGCAGGCGCGCCCGCGGACGCGGAAGCAGTCGACGCCCCTGGCGTACTGGAGCAACTCAGACCGTTACGTGGCATATCGGTACAAGGGGGTCACGGAGGGATCGCCCGGCTCCGGATCGTCCACCGTCTTCCCCGGGGCCGAGCGGTTCGGCCCCGGCGTCGACAACGAGTACGTGACCCAGCTCGGGCGGATGCTGGTCGAGCGGGGCGGCAAGCGCTTCTACGCGGTCGGCCCCGGGTCCGTGTGGAGCGCGGCCGACCGGCGGGCGACCCAGGCGTTCCAGCGGGCGCAGGGCTGGCAGGGCGAGGAGGCGGACGGCCTCCCGGGCCCGCACACCTGGCGCCTGCTGGCCACCGGCGGCGGACGGAACATTCCGGCCCCCGGCACGGGCGGCAGCCCGAATACCGCCGTCGCGTTCCCCGGGCGCGGCTATTTCAAGCCGGGTCAGTCCAACAGCCATGTCGACCGGCTCGGCGAACAGTTGGTGAAGAAGGGATACGGCAAGCACTACGTGTCGGGCCCCGACCCGCGCTGGACCGAGGCGGACCGCCGCAACGTCGAGGCGTTCCAGCGGGCCCAGGGCTGGCGTGGCGGGGCGGCCGACGGCTATCCGGGGCCGGAGACCTGGCGCCGGCTCTTCGCGTGACGGACGTGACGGAAAGGAAGCGGAAACCGGTGACCCCCAACGACGACCAGACTCCCCGGACCAGCCTCACCCCCCACCCCCTGGACGACCAACTCCCGCCGTCCCTCTTCGCCCCACCGGGCGAGGGCCCCCCACCCCCGCTCTTCGGCCCGGCCGTCGACCAGGCCCCCGTGCCGGAGGCCGACCCTCCGCCGCGCCTGGACGCCGGGCCGCCGCCTCCGCCGTCCGACCACGCGGGTGGGGACCCCCGGTCACGGGCGGGTGAGCTGCCACCGCCCCTGTTCGGCCGGGTGGGCGGGGACGCCCTCCCGTCGGCCGACGGCAGCGCCCCGCTGGCGGTGGGCGCCGGCGTCCTGCCGTCGGCCGACGGCAGCGCCCTGCCGCCGGACGGCGAGCTTCCGCCGCCGTCGGGGGGTGGCGGTGTTCTGCCACGGGGCGACAGGCTTCCGCCACCGCTCTTCCGCCCCGTCGGGGAGAAGCCCCCGCCGCCGGAAACGGACCAGACCCCGCCCACGCCGCCCCGGACGGCCGCGGAACCCCCGAACGTGAGCCTGCACCTCGCCCCGACCCCGGAGCGCTCGACCCCGGACCGGCACCTGGACCGTCCGTCCCCGGGCCGGCGCCCGGATGGGGCTGCTTCGGACCGCCTGGCTTCGGACCGGCACCTGGATGGGGCTGCTTCGGATCGCCCGGCCTCGGACGGCCCGGCTTCGGGCCGGCTCGCTTCGGATCGTCCGGCCTCGGGCGGCCCGGCTTCGGATCGTCCGGCCTCGGACCGGCTCGCTTCGGACCGGCTCGCTTCGGACCGGCTCGCTTCGGACCGGCTTGCTTCGGACCGGCACCGGGATGGGGCTGCTTCGGACCGGCGCCCGGATGGGGCTGCTTCGGATCGCCCGGCTTCGGACCGGCTCGCATCAGACCAGCTCGCTTCGGACCGCCCGGTTTCGGACCGGCTCGCTTCGGCCGGCCCGGCTTCGGACCGTCTTGCTTCGGACCGGCCAGCTTCTGACCGGCCGGCTTCGGACCGGCACCTGGAGGCTGCTTCGGATCGCCCGGCTTCGGATGGTCCGGCCTCGGACCGGCTCGCTTCGGACCGGCCCGCCTGGGACCGCCCTGCCTCGGCCGACTCCGCTTCGGACCGGCCCGCTTCGGCCAGCCCCGCCTCAGCCAGCTCCGCCTCGGCCAGCCCCGCTTCGGACCGACACCCCGACCGTCCGGCCCCGGCCACCACCCCGGACCGCCCCACCCCCGCGCCCCCCGTGCCGCTCGACGGGAACCTCTATTTCAAGCCCGTCCGGCGTTTGAGGACGGAACCCTCGGCGGAGTGGACCCCGCACCCCTCCTACGGGGCCGAGCCCGAGGGCGGAAAGCGGCCCGCCCGGACGGGACCGGTCGGACGCGGGACCCAGGACGCCCCCGCCAGGGGACCCGTGGACGACCCCGGCCCCGACACGGAGCTGGACCTCGTCCTGGACCTGGCCTCCGGCGACCGGGCCGCCTCCGCCACGTTCTCCGTGCCCGTATCCCTTCCCGGGCCCGTGCCCGCGCCCCCGACCGCCGCCGCGACCCCCGGCCCCGCCGCGGCGACGCCCTCGTACCCCGGCCGCCGCCACTCCGTCATCGCCAACGAGACCACCGCCTCCATCCCCGTACACCTCCTCTTCCGCGACGACCAGGCGCCGGCCGAGCCGGGCGCCGCGGCGGCGCTGCCCGCGGCCGTCGTCCGCCGCCCCGCCACGGGGGACCGCTCGCCCGCCACCCGGCGGCCCCCCGTGCCGCGTTCGTCGCGGACGCGGGTCCAGCCGTCGACCCGGCCCGCCCCGGTCGCCGACCCCCGCCTCGCCGAACGGCCCGGCCCCGCCCTGCCCGGCTTCGCCGCCCTCCTCGTCGGCGCGGCCGCGATCGCCGGCGGACTGGCCGTCCTGTGGTGGCGCGGCGCGCTGCCCGCCGCCTGGCAGACGGCCGCCGGTCTCGCCCCCCGGCCCGACCTCGGGATCGGCTTCGGCGCCGGGGCCCTGCTCGCCGTCCTCGCCACCGTGGTGCTCCTCGCGCTCGGCGGGCTCGGCCGGGGCCGGGTCGGGTACGCGTGGGTGCTGACGCTCTTCGGCGACTACCGGGGCAGCGTCCGGCGCACCGGCCTCGTCTGGGTCTCGCCCCTGCTGCTGCGCCGCCGCGTCGACGTACGGCTGCGGCACTGGCGCAGCGAGCCGCTGCCCGCCGTCGACGCGAACGGCACCGCGTTGCGCGTGGTCGTCCTCGTGGTGTGGCGGATCGAGGACACGGTCCGGGCGGTCCTCGGCATCGAGGACCACGAGGCGTACCTGAGCGCGCAGGTCGAGGCCGCGATGGCCCGGGTCCTCTCGCAGCTGCCCGCCGACGCGTTCCACGAGGACGCCCCGAGCCTGCGCGACGCGGAGGCGGTCGGCGACGCCCTGACCCGGATGCTGAAGGCGGACTGCGAACCCGTGGGCGTCGAGGTGTACTCGGCGCAGCCGACCGGCATCGAGTACGCCCCCGAGGTCGCGGCGGCGATGCAGCGGCGGCGGATCGCCGCGATCGACTCGAAGCACCGGGACAGCGTGCTCACTTCCGTGGTGGACGCGGTCGACGACACCGTCAACCGGCTCACCACGCGCGGCATCGTCGACCTCGACGACTACGAACGCAAGGCGCTCGTCAAGGACTTGACCGTCGCCTTCTACACCGGTCGCAGCGGGGGAGGAGACGGGGCCTGAGGTGCTCGGGGGGTGCCGGGCGAGGTCGGAGAGGGTGCGGTGGCGGTTCGGGGCAGTCTGCCGACCCGCTGGAATATGACCCCTCATTGGTCTGGACATGTTCACGTCGCGTCAATAATCTAGGACTTGGTCTAGACCGCAGTACCTCGCATGCACAGCACCACGCACCACGCACCAAGCGCGCAGCAGTCGAGCAATGCTCATGGAACCTCCCCCACGTTCTAGAGGAGCGACAGCCCATGCGGAAAAAGGCAAGCGCGGCCGTGATCGGTCTGGCGATAGCGGGCGTCTCGGTGCTCGCGACCACGAGCGCCAGCAGCCACGGCTACACGGACTCCCCGATCAGCCGTCAGAAACTCTGTGCCAACGGCACGGTGACCGGCTGCGGCAACATCCAGTGGGAGCCGCAGAGCGTCGAGGGGCTCAAGGGCTTCCCGGCGGCAGGACCGGCGGACGGCAAGATCTGCGCCGGCGGCAACGGGCAGTTCGCCCAGCTCGACGACCCGCGTGGCGGCAACTGGCCCGCCACCCAGGTCACCGGCGGACAGGGCTACAGCTTCCGCTGGCAGTTCACCGCCCGCCACTCCACCAGCGACTTCCGCTACTACATCACCAAGGACGGCTGGGACTCCACCAAGCCGCTCACCCGGGCCGCGCTCGAATCGCAGCCCTTCATGACCGTGCCGTACGGCAACAAGCAGCCGCCGTCCACCCTGACCCACCAGGGCACGATCCCCACGCAGAAGAACGGCAAGCACGTCATTCTCGCCGTCTGGAACGTCGCGGACACCCCCAACGCGTTCTACGCCTGCTCCGACGTCAAGTTCTGACGCTCCTCAGCTATCGTGCGGCGCCATGAGCGGTACCGGCACCGTCGCGGAGCTCGTACGACGTCAATGGGGTGACCACCGGCCCGCCCTGAAGCACGGCCCCACCGTGCTCAGTCATCACCAGGTGGTCGAGGGCGCCGCCGCACGGGCGGCGCTCCTCGCGGACCTTCTTCCGCGAGGCGGTGAGCCGCACCTCGGCTTACTGCTGGACAACACCCCCGAGTTCCCGCTGTGACTCAGCGCGGCGGCCCTGGCCGGGGCCGCCGTCGCGGGGATCAACCCGACCCGGCGCGGACCCGAGCCGGCCGCGACATCCTGCACACCGAAGCCCCGGTCCTGATCACCGAGCGCGCCCACCTACCGCTCCTCGATGGCCTGGAGCTGCCGGGTGTACGGTCCTGGTCACCGACACCGAGGCGTTCGCCGCCCTGCGCGCCCCCTACGCGGGCGCCCGGCCCGGCGACGCCGTCGCCCCGGTCGGCGCCGACAGCCGCATGCTCCTCTACTTCACCTCCGGCTCCACCGGCGCGCCCAAGGCCGCGATCCGCACCCAGGGCCGGACCCGGCCGGCGACGGCTCGTACGCGCCGCTCGGCGCCGAGGGCCTGGAGGCCCGACTCGCCCGCTGTGCCGAGCACGGCAGACCGCTCTGACCAGGGATAAAGCACAGTGGGCGGCCTCCGTGAAGGAGACCGCCCACTGGGTGTCGTGCGCCGTCAGGGACTCGAACCCCGGACCCGCTGATTAAGAGTCAGCTGCTCTAACCAACTGAGCTAACGGCGCCTGCTGACTCGAAAATAATACCCGGTCCGGATGAGTGCTGGTGACACCCCTCGTCGCCCCGCCTTCCGAGGCCCCGGGAGAGGCCGCCGCCCCGCGCTCCTTACGCTGTCCCCCGCGCCCCTTACGCCGTCCCCCGGGCGGCGACCGCGTCCGGGACCAGCGGACCGATCCAGGCGGCGAAGGCGTCCCCCAGCTCGGCCCCGGCCGCACGGACGACCGCGTTCGGGTCCTCGGTGGCCTCCAGGCCGAAGTGCTCGCGCAGCCAGGCCCGGAACGCGGGGTTCCGGGGGCAGGGGTCGTATCCGCCCTCCTCGTCCCCGCCCCCCTCCTCGCGCTCGTCGTAGTAGTCCACGTCGTCCCAGCCGCACATCGGGGACCAGCCGGAGGCGAGGACGCGCAGCAGCTCGGGCAGATCACGGGCGACGACATGGACGCCTCCCTCGTCCCCCAGGAGGAGCACGGGCAGCGTGGCGAGGTCGGCGCGGTCGTCCAGCAGCCAGATCGCGTACGTCGAGCCGGAGCCGGTGGCCCGGGCGAAGGGGCGGATCCGTTCGGAGAGCCGCGGGTAGCCACCGTCGTCCTCGCCGAAGGCGATCAGCTCGAAGCCGGGCGCGAAGGAGTCGTCGACGCCGTCCTCGAACTCCTTGAGGAGGTTCAGCGCGGGAATCGGTGCGTACATGGCGGTGACGCTACCGCCCGCGAGCACCGGCCCCCGACGGCTACGGCCCGCCCACCGGTCCGGCCGCTACGGAGCGCGCACCGGTCCCGGCCGCTACAGCGCCAGCGACAGCAGGACCGGCGCCGCCCGGCGGCTGAGGATGTCGGCAGCCGCCCGCAGCCGGTGCGCGTCCTCGATCGGCAGTGACAGGGCGAGGCAGCCCGCGGCGGAGCCGGCCGTCAGCGGCACGGCCGCGCAGACGGTGCCCACCGCGTACTCCTGGAGATCCAGCATCGGGACCGTGGCGGACTGGGCGTCCAGCTGGGAGAAGAGGATCTTCTCGCTGGTGATCGTCCGGGAGGTGAGCCGGGCCGTCCGGTGCCGGGAGAGGTGGTCGCGCCGCCCGTCGTGGTCGAGCTGGGACAGCAGGCACTTGCCGACCGCGCTGGCGTGCGCGGAGGAGCGGAAGTCCACCCACTCGTTGACCGCCGGTGTCAGCGGCCCGTCCGCGACCTGCTCCACGCTGACCTCGCCGTCGACATACCGGCTGAGATAGACCGCCGCGCCGACGGAGTCGCGCAGCTCGGTCAGGACGTGCTGGAGACGGTCCTCCAGGGTCTGGCGGCGGGCCGCCCCGGAGCCGAGCAGCAGCAGCGAGGCGCCGATGACGTACGCCCCGTCGCTGATCTGCTCCACGTAACCCTCGCGGCGCAGGGTGAGGAGCAGGGAGGCGAGGTGGCCGGTGGGCAGCCCCGTCTCGCGGGAGATCTGGGCATCGGTCACGCCGTTGCCGTGCTGGGAAACCGTTTCGAGCACGCGCAGGGCGTACTGCACCGAGTGGAACGGCGCGGTCGGCTCGGGCTTCAACGCCACGGTGCCCCCTACCAGGTTGTGACCGCAAGCTTTCGCCCCACGATAGCCGCCGAAACCCCCGTATGGGGCGGCAGTTGACGAGCCTGTGGGCGCGCCCCGGAGCTGTCAGCTGGGGCGCACCCCTCTGGCATATGCCACTGGCATGAGCGGAACCCCAATCGCGAGGTCACAGCACCGCGTTGAGGAACTCGCGCGTACGTTCGTGTGACGGATCGGAGAAGATTTTCTCCGGGGATCCGGCCTCCACGACCCGTCCCGCGTCGAACATCAGCACCTTCTCCGACACGTCCCGGGCGAAGTTCATCTCGTGGGTCACGCAGAGCATGGTGATGTCGGTGTTCCGGGCGATGTCCCCCAGCAGCTCCAGCACGCCCGCCACCAGCTCCGGGTCGAGCGCCGACGTCACCTCGTCCAGGAGCAGGATCTCCGGCTCCATGGCCAGCGCGCGGGCGATGGCGACCCGCTGCTGCTGGCCGCCGGAGAGCTGCGAGGGATGGGCGTCGACCTTGGCGGAGAGACCGACCAGGTCCAGCAGCTCCCGGGCCCGCACCTCGGCCTCCTCGCGGCTCCTGCCGAGCACGCTGACCGGGGCCTCGGTGATGTTCTCGATCACCTTCATGTTCGGGAAGAGGTTGAACTGCTGGAAGACCATCCCGATCTTCTTGCGGGACTCGCGCAGCTGCTTCTCGCCCGCGGGCTTCAGCGAACCGTCCGGGGCGCGTACGTGGGACAGCGGGGAGCCGTCGACCCAGATCACCCCGTCGCTGACCTTCTCCAGCGTCATCAGCAGCCGCAGGATCGTGGTCTTGCCCGAGCCGCTGGGCCCGATCAGGGTGACGTGCTCGCCGCGGTCCACGGTGAAGTCCAGCTCGTCCAGGACCACATGGTCGCCGTAGCGCTTCACCACCTTGTCGAACCGCACCAGCGGCTCACCCGTGCGCGCGGTGGCCGGGGCGGCGTCCACGGGAGCTGCGACCGGCCCCGGCGACTCCGGCTTCTTCAGGGGGAGGGGTTCAGTGGCCAAGGCGCTTCTCCAGCTTTCTCATCAACAGCGACGTGGGGTAGCTCGCGACCAGGAAGATCAGGCCGGCGAGGGTGAACACCTCGGTGTACGCGAACTGTTCGGCACCGTACTTCCGGGCCTCGAAGACCATCTCCTGCACCGTGATCACGGCGAGGAACGGCGTCTCCTTGAACATCGAGATCGCGTAGTTCCCGAGCGCGGGCAGCACGTTGCGCACCGCCTGCGGCAGGATCACGGCCTGCCAGGTGCGCCGGGGCGACAGCGACAGCGCGCGGCACGCCTCCCACTGGCCCTTCGGCACCCCGTCGATGCCGGCCCGGTAGACCTCGGAGGTGTACGCGGCGTAGTGGACGCCCAGCACGGTGATGCCGATGTACAGCGGCTCCACCGTGTTGAACAGGGCTGCCGCCCCCACCAGTTGGACCAGCAGCGGAGTGGAGCGGACGAACTCCGTGACGAGCCGCACCGGGACCGTCACGAACCTGCTGGGCGCGCGTCCCGCCATCGCGACGGCCAGTCCCAGCACGGCCGCCACCAGGGTGCCGAGCACCGTGGCGAGCAGGGTGACCTTGAACCCCTCCAGGAGGAGGGGCAGGGACTCCCCGACGGCGTTCCAGTCGAAGCCGTTCACCGGGTACCTCCCACGGCGGTCGTGGACGCGCTGCGGCTCTTGAACAGGCTCTTCGCGCCGGTGTCCAGGCCGAGCCGCCGCTTGGCGCTCCGCTCCAGCAGATTCATCAGCATCGTCAGGGCGTACGCCAGGACGAAGTAGGCGGCCAGCAGGGTCAGATAGGCGGTGAGGGTCTCACCGGTACGGTCGCGCAGTTGCTGGATCACCGTCATCAGATCGGCGGCGGAGATCAGCCACAGCAGCGGGGTCGCCTTCAGCAGCTGGATCAGCAGGTTGGTGAAGCTCGGGATCATCTGCACCCAAGCCTGCGGCAGGATCACCTTCCACAGCCGCCTGGACGGGCTCAGGTTGAGCGCGATCGCCGCCTCGTACTGTGCGCGGGGTACGGAGTTGATGGCGCCTCGCACCACTTCGGCCCCGTAGGCGCCGAAGTTGAGGCCGAACGCGACCACGCCGCAGACGACCGGGGTCAGTTCGTAGCCGGTCAGCAGCGGCATCGCGTAGTAGAGCCAGAACAGCTGGATGTAGAGCGAGGTGCCGCGGAAGAACTCCACGACCACCCGGGAGACCCCCCGGGCCAGGAGCAGCCGGCTGCCCGCCATCAGCCCGAGCGCGAAGGCCAGCACCCCGGCCAGCAGCGCTCCCAGGACCGTGGCCTGGAGCGTCACCCACAGGCCCGAGCGGACCCGGGGGAACTCCTCGACGAGGAGGGAGAGGAAGTCACTCATGCGTGCGCGTCCGCCCCGTCAGCCCTTGCACAGATCCGCGGTCTTCAGGTCGGCGGGCGGGATCTCCGTCTCCCCGAACCCGTACGGCTCCAGCAGCTGCACATAGCGGGAGCGGTCCGACACGATCTTCTTCAGCTCGCGGTTGAAGGAGTCCCGCAGGTCCTCGTTGCCCTTGCGGAACACCGCGCCGCCGGGGGAGAACTGCTTCTTGCCGTCCAGCTGCGGCACGAACGCCTCGGTGACCTCGGTGTCCGGGTTGGTCTTCGCCAGCCAGCGGAGCGAGATGCCGGTGAGCAGGAAGGCGTCGACCCGGCCGCCCTTGACGGCGTCGGCCCCGTCCTGCGGCTTCTGCAGCGTCTTGATCTTGTCCTCGGCGATGCCGGCGCCTTTGGCGTAACTGCCCTCGACCGCACCCGACATCACGCCGACGGTGATCCCCGCCTCCTTCGCGGAGGCCAGATCGGTGATCTTCTTCGGGTTGCCCTTCCTCACCATCAGGGCGGTCGGCGAGATGAACTCCGGCTCGGAGAATATCGCGTTGCCGCAGCGCTCCGGTGTGATGGCCATGCCCGCGCTGACCACGTCGTACTTCCCGGCCTGGAGTCCGGGGATCAGCCCGTCCCACTCGGAGAGCGTCGGCTTCAGCTCGTCCACCCCGAGCGCCTTGAAGATCTCCCGGTGCAGCGTCGGGGCCTCGCCCTTGAGCTCCTTGCCCTCCAGGTACCCGTACGGGGCCTCGTTCGCGTAGGCCACCCGTACGAAGCCCTGCTTGCGGAGCTTGTCCAGGGCGCCCTCGCCGGTCGCGGAGCCGGAGTCGGTCTTGCTGCACGCGGTGAGGAGGCCGGGAACGACGAGGAGGCCGCCCACGGCCGCCGATCCGTTGAGGAAACCCCGGCGGGACAGGTTCGGGAATTCAGCCATGGTTCGCAATCTCCTGGAGGTCGAACAGTCCGGACAGAGTGACCCCCTGCCCGATCCCGTACGTCTATGCAGGAAGCCGGAGGCATGTAACCCAACAGTGGCCGGAAGGTGACCTTCCCGTGCCCGAAGGAGGCGGAGCGCGACCGGGAGTGTGCGGGGCGTGTTCCCCGCTGAGGAACGGTTCATGACAGGCAGTCAGCGAGAAGCCGGTCACTCCGTGCGCGCGCGTCCGTGGGCGCGACCGTCCTCGGGAAGGTCGGTCGACGGAACGTAACCGAGGGCCTTGTCGACCGTGTTCGGCAACGGCAGGCCGCGCGCCCACTGTTCGTACATCGCCACGAAACGCTCGCCCAGTCGGTCCCGCCAGCCCGCGGTGTTCCCACCCAGGGCCGGTGTCAGGACGAGCCCCGAGGCGTCCCACAACGGGCTCCCGGGGGCAGGTGTCCCCTCCTGGAAGGTGCTGAGCGCCGCCCCCGCGAGCCAGCGGCGGTTCAGCGCTGCCACCAGGTCGGCCTCGACCACCGTCGCCGCACGCCCCGCGCCGATGAACCGCGCCGACGGCTGGAGCAGCCCGAAGAACCGGCTGTCGAACATCCCGCGCGTCGACTCCGTGAGCGGGACCGCCGCGATCACCCAGTCCGCCCGCGCGGCCAGCCGGTCCAGATCCGCCACCCCGTGGATCGTGCGCCGGGCCGTCCGCCCCACCAGTGCCACGGTGAGCCCCAGGCCGTGCAGCAGCCGGGTGACCTCCCGGCCGATCGGTCCCGCGCCCACGACCAGCGCCCGCGAGCCGGCGACCCGCTGTCCCTCCCGCCCGTACGGGCGCCGCTGCCGCCGACACTCCAGGACTCCGGGGAGATCCGTGGCGAAGGCCAGCACCAGAGCGGCCACGCACTCCGCGACCGGCCGCTCGAAGACGCCCCGCGCGTTGGTGAGGACGGTGTCGGACGCGACCAGCTCCGGGCAGAGCACCCGGTCCACGCCCGCGCTCGCCGTGTGCACCCAGCGCGGCCGCGCCCCCGGCCCGGGCCAGGCCCGCCGCACCGCGTCGGACGCGAGGTCCCACACGAGCAGGACGTCGGCGGCCGGGAGCAGCCCGGCGAGCGAGGAGGCGTCCGCGTGCCGCACGTCCACCCGGCCGGTCAGCCGGCCGAGCCGAGGGGAGGGCGCGGCGTCGAGAACGAGCAGGACGGGATCCGGCATCGCTGGTCAGCCCTCCGTGACGGAACGGACGTACGGGATCCGCCCACGCTCGCAGCAGGCTTCCCCGCCGTCAACGAGGCCCGGCCGCGCGCCCCGGTGCTCGCCCGGGGGAATACTGGGAACACGTCGGGGCAAGAGTGACCGGTCGCGCGGTCACGGCCGCCGGAGCGTCCGGAGGGGCCCGCAGCGACCCCCTGGCGGGGCCGCCGCCCATCGTGCGGCGAGCCGTCGACGTACAGGAAGGGTGGACATGACGACCGTAGGACTTCTCTACCCGGGCCACGCAGCCGAGGACGACTTCCCACGGACCGAGATCCTGCTCGACACCGACATCCGGCTGCCCCTGTTCTCCACCAGGACGGGGGAGGACGCCTACCGTGCCGACGCGCTGCGCGAGCAGGGTGCCCCCGCCCTGATCGCCGAGGGCGTCGAGGAACTGCGTCTCGCCGGGGCCGAGGCGCTGGTGTGGGCCTCCAGCGGCGGCAGCTTCGGGCAGGGCTGGGAGGGCGCCCACGAGCAGGTCGCCACCCTCGCCCGGAGCGCGGGACTGCCCGCCTCCAGCACCTCGATCGGCTTCGTCCACGCGTTGCGGGAGCTGGGCGCCGCCCGGGTCGCCGTCGCCGCCCCCTACCCCGAGGACGTCACCGGGCTCTTCGCGGAGTTCCTGGCGTCGGCGGGCGTCGAGGTGGTGGCCGCCGCGTCCGGCGGGGCCGCGTCCTCGGCCGAGGCCGGGTCCTGGGCCCCGGAGCGGGTGAAGGGGCTGGCGCGGGAGGCCGACCACCCGGACGCCGAGGTGGTGCTGATCCCGGACACCTCCCTGCACACCGCCGCGTACGTCCCCGAGCTGGAGGAACTGCTCGGCAAGCCCGTGCTCACGGCGAACCAGGTCACGGTGTGGGAGGGGCTGCGCCTCACCGACCGCCGGACGTGGGCCCCCTTGCTCGGCACCTTGTTCGCCACCCGTGAGCCGGTGCTGAGGTCGCTGGAGCCGAAGGGTATCGAGGTACGGGAGTAAACCGGCGTCCGGTCGTTCGCCCGTGCGGTCGTTTGCCCGTGCGGTCGTGCGGTCGTGCGGTCGTTCGCCCGTCCGGTCGTCCGGTCGTCAGGACGCCGCGGTACGGGAGAGCAGCCGCGGCGCCCGGGGTGGTGTGCGGGAATAAGCGGAGCCATCCTCCTGTTGTAGCCCTCCGATACGCAGCCGTACGACAGCAGTACCGGGAGAGGCCGACACGTGGACGAGATCCGAGGCGACGAGACCCGCAGCGACACGAGTGGTGACGCGGCCGGGGGCGCGAGCGGCGGCCCGGCCGACGCGGACGGGATCCGGGGCGCCGCAGCCGGAACGGCCGCCGTTCCGCTGTCCGTCCTCGATCTGGTCACCGTCGGGCACGGCCGCACCGCGACCCAGGCCCTGCGCACCAGTGTGGACATCGCGAAGCTCACCGAGAGCCGAGGCTTCCACCGCTTCTGGGTCGCCGAACACCACTCCATGCCCGGGGTGGCCTCGTCCTCCCCGGCCGTGATCCTGGCGCACATCGCCGCCCACACCGAGCGCATCCGGCTCGGCTCCGGCGGGGTGATGCTGCCCAACCACGCGCCGCTGGTGATCGCCGAGCAGTTCGGCACCCTGGAGGCGATGGCCCCGGGCCGGGTCGACCTCGGCCTCGGCCGGGCCCCGGGCACGGACGGCGCGACGGCGGCGGCCCTGCGCCGCAGCGACCGGCTCAACGAGGGGGCCGACGACTTCCCGCAGCAGCTCATGGAACTGATCCGGTTCCTGGACGACGACTTCCCCGACGGCCACCCCTACGCCCGGATCCACGCCGTGCCGGGCCCGGTCCAGGCGACCGCCCCCGGCGGGGTGCAGTCCGCCCACCGGCCGCCGGTCTGGCTGCTGGGCTCCTCCGGCTTCAGCGCGCGGCTGGCCGGCACGCTGGGGCTGCCGTTCGCCTTCGCCCACCACTTCTCGGCGCAGAACACCATTCCCGCGCTCGACCTGTACCGCGAGTCCTTCCGGCCCTCCGCCGTGCTGGACGCCCCGTACGCCGCGATCGGGGTCTCGGCGCTGGCCGCCGACGACGAGCGCGAGGCCCGCCGTCAGGTGCTGACCGGCGCCCTGTCCATGGTCCGGCTGCGCACCGGCCGTCCGGGGCTGATTCCCAGCCCCGAGGAGGCGGCGGCGTACGACTTCTCCCCGATGGAGCGGGAGTTCGTCGACGGCTGGCTCGCCAACGTGATCCACGGGACCGCCGACGAGGTCCGCGGCGGCCTCGACGACCTGGCCAAGCGGACCGGCGCCGACGAGCTGATGATCACCGCCAACGCGCACGGCGGCGAGGCCCGGCTGCGCAGCTACGACCTGATCGCGGACGCGTACGGCCTGCCGACCGCTCCGTAGGCCCGTACGGGGTCCCGGCCGCTGGGCACCGGCCTTCAGGCGGCCGGGACCCGACCGGTCACGCTCGGCCTTCGAGTGGCCGGGGGCCGACCGGGGCGCCGGCCTTCGAGTGGCCGGGGGCCGGCCGGGGGCGCCGGCCTTCAAGCGGCCGGGGGCCGGCCGGTCACGCTCAGCCCTCCAGCGGCCGGGACCCGATCAGCCCGGCGATCTGCTCCGGCGCCACGGCCCGCGAGTACAGCCACCCCTGCCCGGTGTCGCAGCCGATCCGCCGCAGCCGCTCCGCCTGACCGGCCGTCTCCACGCACTCCGCGGTGACGGTCAGGCCCAGGCGGTGCGCCAGCTGCACCATGGCCTCCACGATCGTCTCGTCGGCCGGGCTCGGATGGGTACCGTCCTCGTACCGGAAGCCCTTCACGAACGCCCCGTCCAGCTTCAGCACGGAGACGGGCAGCCGGCTGAGGTAGGCGAGGTTCGAATAGCCGGTGCCGAAGTCGTCGATGGCGATCCGTACGCCCATGTCGCTCAGCGCCTGGAGCGCCCGCAGCGGTCGGCCGCCCGAACCCATCACCGCCGACTCGGTCAGCTCCAGCTGGAGCAGCCCCGGGGCCAGCCCGGTCTCGGCCAGGATCCGGTCCACGTCGGCGACCAGGTCGGAGTCCCAGACCTGGCGTACGGCGACGTTGACGCTGATGAACAGCGGCGGCTCGTCCGGGTGGTCCAGCTGCCAGCGCCGCGCCTGCCGGCACGCGGTGCGCAGCACCCACCGGCCGAGCTGGACGATCGATCCGTCCTCCTCGGCGATCTGGACGAACCGATTCGGCGGCAGCACACCGAACTGCGGATGGTTCCAGCGCACCAGCGCCTCGACGCCGCGCAGCACCCCGTCCGCCATCCCGACCAGCGGCTGGTACTCCAGCGTGAACTCGCCGCGCTCCACGGCGGGCCGGAGCGTGGAGGAGAGGGACTGCCGGGTCATGCGGTGGGCGTTGCGCTCGGGGTCGAACAGGGTCCAGCGGGCCTTGCCGTCCGCCTTCGCCCAGTACAGCGTGGTGTCGGCGGCCTGCATCAGACCGGTGGGCGAGGTGCCCGCCGCGGTCCGTTCGACCACCCCGATCGACGCGGAGACCGAAAGTCGCTGTCCGGCGAGGTCGAACGGCTGCTGGAGCGCGGCGAGGACCGAGCGGGCCAGCTCGGCGAGTTCCTCCGTGCCCGCCGAGTCCTCGACCAGGATCGCGAACTCGTCGCCGCCCAGGCGTGCCACCAGCCGGCTGCCGCCGGGATGGCGTGAGGCGTCGTTCTCGGCGCAGTCGGTGAGCCGCGCGGCGACGGCGGCGAGCAGCCGGTCCCCGGTGCGGTGCCCCAGGGTGTCGTTGATCGCCTTGAAGCCGTCCAGGTCCAGATAGCAGAGCCCGATCCGGGCGTGCTGCCGCGGCGGCATGGAGTCGTCCTGGTACGGCGGGGTCTCCAGGGCCGAGGCGAGGCGCTCGAAGAACAGCGTCCGGTTGGGCAGCCGGGTCACCGGGTCGTGCATCTGGAGGTGGCGCAGCCGCTCCTGGAGCTCGCGCCGGTCGCTGACGTCCGCGACCGTCAGCAGGACCCGGGACGGCTCCGCCGCCGACGCTCCGGTCATCGGCACGACGGTGATCTCGGCCCACAGGGAGCGCCCGTCGGGGTGCTTGAGGCGGCGGGTGCAGCGGAACCGGGAGCGGCGGCCCAGCAGGACCTCGCGGTAGGCGTGCCAGGTGCGGTCGTCGGACGCGAGGTCGAGCAGCTCGCTCGCCTGCCGCCCGGCGAGGACCGCCGCCGCGGCGCCCAGGAGCCCGCCGAGCGCCTCGTTGGCCCGTACGACGTGGCCCCGGCCGTCGACGACGCCCATGGGGAGCATGGCGGCGTTGAAGGCGGCCCGGCAGTCGCGCAGTTCGGAGGCGGTGGGACCGCCGTCGGCGGGGGGCGGGGTCCCGGCGCCCGCATCCCAGGGCGCCGGGTCCACGACCGGCGGGTCCGTGACGGGTGTGTCCACGACGGTCGGGTCCGTGACGGGTGTGTCCACGACCGGCGGGTCCGTGACACGTGTGTCCACGACGGTCGGGTCCGAGACCAGCGGGTCCGAGACCGTTGACTTCGTGACCATTGGCTTCGTGATCGGTGGGTCCATGACCGTTGGGTCCATCGCCGTCGTATGACGCTCCGTGACCGGCGCGGGGTGCACGCCGGAGGCCGTGCCTGCCGGGGCGCTCGGCCCTTCGGAGGTTCCGCTCACCGCTCGCTCCCGCTGTGAAGGTCGTCGTGAACTGGTGGGGTCGGACTGGCCACCGAGTGGCGGTCCCGTGAACGGGCCCGTTCCACGCGGGAAAGCGTGGTGAAGCATAGAGGGTGCCGCGTCGGCCCTTCCAGCTCACCATCCGGTCCGCGCCATCGCAGGGGTCCGCCAGGTGACGGGAGCAGACGTTCCGCTTTGCCCGATCCTGATCATTTCTGTGCGGATCTGTTTCATCGGATGGCTCGAATGGTCGGTAGTGACGTTCCGTGAAGGTGTGGGTGGCGATTCTGTTCCGCTCTGTTCCGCTGAACCCGTGTGGGGCAGTACAACAGGGCGTGGCGTGGTGAAGCGGCACAGGGTGGACGGGATGGACCGTGTTTCCCCACCCGGAGGTCGATGTGCCGTCCCGTCGCGGACCCGGGGGAGCGGAACGGCCGCCACTGCGCAGTCTGGCCGCCGCCGCCACCTCCCTCCTGGCGCTCGCCGCCACGTCCCTCGTCGCGGGCCCCGCCGCGGCCGCCATGGAGGACGCCACCCCCTGCGCCCTGTCCCGGACGGCGGCGCACCACTCGCTCGGCCTGGACACCTGGAACGCGGCGTACCCTCGCCCGGACCGGGGGCTCGATGCGGTCATGATCTTCCTGTCCTTCCCGGACTCCGAACCCACCCTCACCCCCGAGGCGCTCACCGCCGACCACTTCCCCGCCACCACCCGCTTCTTCGAGCGCGCCAGCTATGGCCGGTTCACCCTGCGCCCCCATCCGGAGCCGACCTGGACGCGGATGCCGCGCGACTCCACCTGGTACGGCATAGAGCGTGACTGGAACCCCGAGCGGCGGACCGCCTACCTGCGCGACGCCGTCGAAGCGGCCGACCCGGACGTGGACTTCTCCCGGTACGACGTCGTCTACCTGGTGGCCGACCCGGACGCCCCCGGCGTCGACTCCGACGCCACCAAGGTCGTCAACTTCGACCGGCCGCTGCGCGCCGACGGCAGCGACATCCGGCGCGTCGTCACCGTCTTCGAACAGCACCCGCCCGACCGCAACGTCCTCGCCCACGAGACCGGACACGTCTTCGACCTCGCCGACCTCTACCACCGGCCCACCGACGGCAAGGGCGACTGGGACACCCACGTCGGCGACTGGGACGTCATGGGCAGCCAGTTCGGCCTCGCCCCGGACCTGTTCGGCTGGCACAAGTGGAAGCTCGGCTGGCTCGGCGGACGCCAGGTCGTCTGCGTCCAGGGCTCGGCCGACCTCACCCTCGAACCGGTCGCCGCCGCCCCGGTCCCCGGCGGGTCGATCGGGACCCGGCTCGCCGTCGTCCGCACCGGTGCCGACAGTGTCCTGGCCATCGAGGCCCGCAGCGCCACCGGGAACGACCGGGACACCTGCGCCGAGGGCATCCTGATCTACCGCGTCCGCAGCGAGACGGCCTCCGGAGGCGGGCCCGTCGAGGTGGTCGACGCCCACCCGGACACCGGGGCCTGCTGGGACCGCTCGGTCTACCCGCCGCTGGCCGACGCCCCCCTCGCCGTCGGGGAGACCTTCACCGTGCCGGGCGACGACACCCGCGTCGAGGTCGCCGACCGCACCCCGTCCGGCTCCTGGACCGTCCGGATCACCACCGGCGTCCGGGGCGGCCCTGCGGGGAGCCCCGGGGAGGACCTCGCCGCCCACGGGTGAACGAAGAAACCCCCCGCTTCCGCGGGGGGCTTCCTCCGTCTGTGCGCCGTCAGGGACTCGAACCCCGGACCCGCTGATTAAGAGTCAGCTGCTCTAACCAACTGAGCTAACGGCGCCTGGTGACGTCGTAGACATTAGCACCCTGATCCGCCCGAGGAAAAATCGAATGCGCGGCACTCGGGGACGACGTGGACCGGCTCACCCGCACACACGCCCAGAGCAGCACATCGGGGCCCGGGAGCCATGGATTGCGGGTATCGGGGGCGACCACCCAACGCGGCCCGCCCTCGGACGACGCGCAGGTCAGCGGGGGTACGGTCACGGCGTCACCGGTGCCGTGACAGAGCAGGGGCGGCACCGTCCCGCGCTGCTTCCCGGAGTCTCCGGCGCCCCCGGAACCGCTGGTTCCCCACTCCTCCCAGGCGAGCAGCGAGGGCAGCCGCTGGGCCGTTCCGGGGGCGGCGAACAGCAGCATCCGGCCCCGGTGCGTGGCGACCGGACCGGAGCCGGGCCCCTCGGCCCAGAGCTTCTCCAGCATCCGCCGCCCGAACAGCGCCGGCACGTTCACGACATCGAAAGCGGAACCGCAGGGGAGCACGCCGGGGGCCTTGGGGCGCTCCTCCCAGTGGGCGAGCGTGCTGCGCGGATAGGGGGCGGCCCCCGCCAGCCAGGCGGCGCCGGCCGCCGTGACCTGTGCGGCCTGTGGGCCGGACTGGTCCCGCAGCAGGGCGAAGATGTCGACGCCGTGGTGCGGGGCGGCACCGGCTTGCAGGGTCGTTTCGTCTTTCAGCCATGCGCTCATGGAGCAAGGTCTACCGGGAGTGACGGAGAGGATTCCCAGAGTTGCCGGAAACCGGGACAGGGCGGGAGGGGGAGGGGTATCTTGCCCGCCGGAATATGCCACGGGCCCTGACCCCCGGCCTGGCGGACCGGACATCTGCCCCACGGGCCCTCACCTGTCCCACGGGCCCTGTCCACCCCGCCCGTCCCACGGACCACGGGGGACGCGGCATACGTCACGGGCCACCCGGCATCGGCCACGGGCCGCCCCCCATCGCCCACCGGCCACGGCCCACCCGCCCACGGGCCGCCGGCCACCGCCCATGTGGGTCAAGCTCTGGGCGCGTCCAGCAGGGAGCGGCCGAACTCGATCATCTTCTTCGCGTAGTCCTCGGTCCACTCCGCGCGCTCCGCCACGTCCGCCGCGGTCAGCCGGTCGAACCGGCGCGGGTCGGCGAGCTGGGCAGCCGCCATCGCCTGGAACTCCACCGACCGGTCCGTCGCCGCCCGAAAGGCCTGCGTCAGCTCGGTCGCACGGGCCAGCAGCTCACGGGGGTCCTCCACCGACTCCAGGTCGAAGAAGTGCTCCGGATCCGCCGTGGCCTGAGACGGCTCGAAAAGCAGCGGCGCGGGGCGCAGCCGCTGCCGTTCGTTCCGCTCGGACTGTGTCATGTGGTGTTCCTCCCTCGGGCGACCTGATGACCGGAGGATCCGGACGGCCACCCTCCATTGTCCAACCCCGCGCAAGGGGGCCGGGGCGTACGGCGGGGGCGCGGGCAAGCGACTCCCCCGCGGGGCGGCAGGGCCGAGACGCGCACCGGGCCCGGGGTGGCCGGCACGCGTCCCCGGCTCAGGGCCGCCACCGGACCCGGCGTTCCGAGAGATGGGCCAGCACCGCGTGGTTCGCCTCCCAGCCGTCGGGGAATTTCACCGTGACGCCCAGCTGGACCGGTTCCGTGGACGGGTGCTCGTCCAACAGGTCCGCCACCCCCTCCCGGCACACCACGACGCAGGCGTGCCGATGCCGCGAGGCCAGCACGCACAGGCGGCCCGTCTCCAGGTGGAACGCGGTCGCGTCGGGCCGCCCCGACAGCGGGTGCAGCACCACCGTGACGTCGAACTCGCGGCCCTGGAGGCGGTTGGCCGTGTCCACCGCGACCCCCGTGACGCCCAGCTCCGCGAGGGCCGCCCGCACCGCCGCCGCCTGGTCCCGGTGGGCCGTGCCGACCGCCACCCGGTCCGCCGTCACCGGCACCGGCTCCTCGGCCCGCTCGCTCGTCGCGACCCCGCCCCGGTCCAGCAGCCGCCGGACCACCAGCGCCACAGCCCGTACCGCCTCGGGATCGGTGCGCGGGGTGTGCCGGGCGGGCAGCTCCAGCAGCCCCCACCCGGACTCCGCCGCCTCGTCCAGCACCCGGTCGGGCCCCGAACCGTCCGACGCCACCCCGAAGGAGAGCTTCCGGTCCCCGTGCTCCGTACCGCTGCGGAACGGCGTGTACGGGTAGAACGCGTCCGACACCAGCGGGGCCGCCGACGCCGGGAGCCGCCACGACACCGGCAGCCGGTGCTGCGGCAGCTCCGGATTGTGCGCGAGCAGCGTGGACACCGCGCTCGCGGACGGGTCGTAGCTCAGTCCCGCCCACTGGTCGGCGCCGACGATCGAGAACGGGTCCAGCTGGCCCGGGTCCCCGACGAACAGCGCCCGCTCGAACAGCCCGGCCACGGCCAGCAGCGCGTCGGAGCGCATCTGATAGGCCTCGTCGACGATCGCGTGCCCCCACGGCTCCACGTTCTTCACGTGCGCCCACTTGGCGGCCGTCGAGATCACCACGTCGAGCCCGGCCAGATCCGCCGCCTTCGCGGACTTCCTGACGTTGGCGAGCCCGTCCAGGACCTTGTCGTACGGGTCGGAGTCGCTGCTGTGGAGCCGGCCCACCGGCAGCTCCGGGTCCTTCTCCGCGAGCCGCACCACCAGATCGTCGACCTGGGCGTTGGTCTGCGCGATCACCATCAGCGGATGCCCGGCGGCGGCCAGCTCCAGGGCCGCCCGGACCACCAGCGTCGACTTCCCGGCGCCGGGGGGCGAGTCCACGACGACGCCCCGGGCGCTGCCGCGGAGGGTGTCGTCGAGGATCGCGCCGGTCGCGCGCGCCGCCTCCGCGCCCGGGTCGAAGACGGTTGTCATCACAGCAGGCCCTCACAGACGGCGGTGGTCACAGCAGGTCCTCCGGGGTCACGGGGTCGGGTCGCTCCGCACGCGTCGCGGCGTCCGCGCCCGGCGGGCCGCCGTGGGTCCACGGCGTCTCCTCCGGGTCCGGAAGCTTCGGGCCGCCGCGCTGGTCGTGCTCGAACAGGGTCCAGGCGATCCGCTCGCCGGGCTCCGGCACCGAACCGGGCGCGGGCTCCTTGCCCCGGCCCATCCGGTCCAGGATCCGCAGCACCAGCGGGATCTCGCCGTCGTCCGGCGGGGGCCCGTCCGCGTACCGCACGAACTCCGCCGTCTGCGGCTTGCCCTCCAGCGAGCGGTAGACCTTCGTCCGCTCGGCCAGGTGCGGACGCTCGTCCGTGCGGACGGTGACCAGCGGGCGCGGGGAGGGCCGCTTGGACTCGGTGTACGCCATCTCCACCGCGGACACCGTGGCGAGGAACGCCTCACCCGCCAGCCGCCGCCCCGCCAGCACCAGCGGATCGTCCAGCGCCTCCTGCGCCTCCAGCTGGGCCTGGGCGGTCTCCCGGGAGGCCAGCTTCTGGGCCGCCGTCACCGCGTCGTCGCGGCGCGGCTGCGGCGGCTCGCCCGAACGCACCCGGTCCCGGTGCGCGGTGAACGACCACCGGTCCCGGGTCCAGCGGTCCTCGGCCCGGGACCCCTCGGGCAGCTCCCGCAGCAGGTCGAGACCCCGCCAGACCGCGTCCCACGTAGGCAGCATGACCCGCGCCAGCAGCGAGCGGATCTCCCGCTCGGCACCGCTCAGCTCACCCAGGCGGGCGTCGGCGGCGAGCCCGTCCTCGGCGGACGCGAGCGCCGTGCGCGCCCGGTCGTACCGCTCGATCGCCGGGGCGAGGAGGCGGTTGTCGAAGTCCGGGTCGGTGGCCGGACCCGCCGGCGGGCACAGCAACTGGCCCTCCCCGTCCCGGGCCAGCTCGGCCCGGAGCGCGGCCTCGGCCCCCGATGAGCCGGCCGGCGGGTCGATCCAGGCCAGCAGCGCGCCCAGGTGCTGGTCCTCCAGGCTGCTCTGCCCGGTCGCCCAGTGCCGGTTCAGCAGATCCGTGACGGCGGGCAGCAGCGAGGAGCCGGGCACCCGGGCCCGCTCCCCGTAGTGCGTCAGCCAGCGGCCGAGGAGGGGCACCCGCGCCGGGGCCGGATACGGGGTGTCCGGATCGTCCTCGGCGGTACGGCGGAACCGCATGGACCGGCCCAGCAGCCGGACGAACTCGACACCCGCCCGGCTCGGCACGATCAGCTGCGCGGCGTCCGTGCACAGCTCGACCTCGACCTTGGTCTTCTTGCCGGTCGCCGGGTCGCTCTCCTTGCGCTCGACGGGCTCGACGACGTCCGCGTACGCCTCGATGTGCGGGAGGACCGCCTCCGCCAGCTCGGCCAGGAACGCGAAGCGCAGGTCTCGGTCGCGGGGCTGGGCGACGGCCAGCAGCCGGGGGGCCTCCCGGTCCGTGCCGACCAGCGCCCCGAGCGGGGCCCCGGCCTCACCGGCGGTGGTCAGCGGGACCAGCACGAGCGGCCGGTCGGTGAGATGACGGTGCCGGACGGTCGCCAGCGGCTGGGCGCGGCCGGTGTCGACGGCCTCCAACCGGGCCAGGGTGGTGATCAGCGACATGCGGCCGCACCCTCCGGCGCCTCGTCACGCGGAACGGAGCCGCCGTCCAGCGCCCCGGCGCGCGCGGCGGATGCGCTCTCCAGCGCCTCGGCGCGCAGGGCGGCGGCCCGGCGCAGGGCGGCGACCGTCGGATCGGCGGGATCGCCCTCCTTGCCCGCCGCGGCGGCCAGCACCCCGGCCACCGTGGTCAGCCCGCCCAGCTCACCGCGCACGCTCCGGCCCAGCGCCTCCACAGCCCCCTCGGCCCGGGACTTCGCCCGGCAGTGGAAGGCCAGCTCGCAGGCGGCCAGGCACTCCGGGGCGTACGCCGGAGGCACCGCCGCCACGGCGGCGTCCAGCTCCTCGGGCGGGCACGCCGGATCGAACGTCGTCCCCTCCGGAAGCCCCGCCGCGATGTCCTCGACGCGCGTCAGCCGGGTCAGCTGCCGACGGGTCACGGCGCGCTGCTTGCGTACGTCCACGACGGAGGCGGTCGGCAGGTTCGAGAAGTCCTTGGGGCAGACCAGCAGCACCCGGTGCCCGACCTCCGCACCCTCGGTGACCGCCGCGACCCGCTCCAGCGCCAGCACGTACACCGCGGCCTGCCGGGCGGCGGCGCCGACCTTCGACGGGTCGGCCGACGCGTCGATCATCGGGAACGACTTGATCTCGACCACCGTCCACCGGCCGTCGGGGTGCACCACGACCGCGTCGGGCTCCAGATAGGCGGGGGAGCCCGCCACCTCCAGGGCCAGCATCGGGTGGTCCAGCAGCGCCCAGCCGCCCGCCGCCGTGGCCTCCCGCAGCGCGAGCGCGGTGCGCGCGGCACGGCCCTCGGGACCGGCGGCGCTCAGATCGGGCGTGGCGGCGTCCCCGGCGGGGGCCTCGGCCCCGCCGCCGAGCCGTTCGTACAGCAGACGCAGCAGCTCCGCCCCGCCGTCGGCCTTGACCTTCGCCTCGAACGCGTTGCCCCGCATGAAGGCGAACTGGGACTGCCCGAAGGGGGCGGGGGAGCCGAGCGCGGTGGCCAGCACGCCCTTGTCCACCCCGGCGCCGTCGAGCAGGGCCCGCCGCTTGCAGCCGGGATTGGCGGCGAGGGCGGCCAGGGCTCTCGCGTCGAGCGGATGCGGTTGTACGGACGGGCCGCGCAGCTCAGCGAGCCGCTGCCGGAGCGTCGTCGCTCGCGGCCGCGTCGGCGTCGTCGCCGGCTGTCGTGCCGCTGACTGCCGTGCCGGGGGGATCTGCGGAGGTGGTCCGCTGGCCGGGGATTCGCTCACCCGGGGAAGTCTTGCATCCGGTACTGACATTCGGGGGCACGCCCACGGATACGGACCCGGCGACGGTGCTCGGGCCGCCCTCGCTCCGGCCCGCGAACAGGACGGCGGCCGGCCCGGTGAACCGCGCCGCGCCCCACGCCTTGAACCGGTCGGCGATCCGTACGACGGGCCTGACCAGCAGGGCTCCGACGCCCATCACCGCGGCGCCCGCGACGGCGTCCAGGAAGTAGTGGTTGGCGGTGCCCATCACGATGACCGTGGTGACCAGCGGATAGGCGATGCCCGCCGCCCGTATCAGGGGATGGCGGCCGTGCCGCCACAGCAGGATCCCGCACCAGAGGGACCATCCGACGTGCAGGCTGGGCATCGCCGCGTACTGGTTGGTCATCCCGCTCAGCCCGCGCGGAGCGCTCGCCCCCTCGCCCCACCAGCCGTACGCGCTGTACTGCGCCATCGTGTCGACGAAGCCGTGGCTCGCGTCCAGCAGGCGGGGCGGGCAGGTCGGCATCAGGGTGAAACCGACCAGCCCCAGCAGTGTGGAGCTCATCAGCCAGACCCGGGCCGCCCGGTACGCGGCCGACCTGCGCCGGAACATCCATATGAGGACGGCCGGGGTGACCAGGTAGTGCAGGGACGCGTAAGCGAAGTCGGCGGGTATCCCGAGCGACGGGGTGCTGGTGAACAGACGGTTCAGCGGGTGCTCGGCGTTGAGATACAGCGCCTGCTCCAGCCGCAGGATCGCCAGGCCGTGGTCGACCGCCGTCGCCACATCGCCGCGCACCAGGAGCCGGCCCACCGAATACAGCGCGTACACCACCGCGATCAGTGGCAGCTCCGTCCACCAGCGGGGCCGATGACCGGTCGCGGGCGGCGCGGTGGCGTGCGGCATCCGGTAGCTCTCCCCATGTTCATGCGGCCGACGACGAACGTTCAACCGTACGGCGGCGCCGTGCCGCCGTCTCCCCCGGGGGTCCCCTGCCGGACATCCCGTACGCAGCGGTCCCCGCCCTGGTCCGAGCTCCCGGCCGGGGCGCTGCTCAGGATGGGACGCCCGCGCGGCCCGGGAGGTTGCCTGCCGGGCCGGTACGGGATGATGGAAGGGCCCAACAGCACCAACGTTCCAGGGAGAGCCTTCATGGCATCGCGCATCCTGCTCGCCCGGCACGGCCAGACCCAGTGGTCGGTCCGGGGCAACCACACCGGCAGGACGGACATCCCGCTCCTGGACGACGGGCGCGAGGGCGCGAAGCTCCTCGGCGAGCGGCTGCACCGGGCGCCGTGGGCGGGGCTGCCCGGCGTCGAGGTCCGCACCAGCCCGCTCGTCCGGGCCGCCGAGACCTGCCAACTCGCCGGGTTCGGGGAGCGGGCCGTGCCGTGGGACGCGCTGATGGAATGGGACTACGGGGCGTACGAGGGGCTGACGCCGGCCCAGATCAAGGCGGACCGGCCCGACTGGCTGATCTGGCGCGACGGGGTCCCGGAGGGGGAGTCCGTCGCCGACGTCACCGCCCGCGCGGACGAGATCGTCGCCTGGGCACGCTCGGCGGACCGGGACGTCCTGGTCTTCGCCCACGGGCACATCCTGCGGGCGCTGGGCGCGCGATGGCTGGGCGAGGACCTGTCCTTCGGCGCCCGCATCCGCCTCGACCCGACGTCGCTGTCGGTCCTGGGCTGGGCGTATGGCCTGCCGGCCGTGGAACGCTGGAACGACACGGGCCACCTGGACCGCTGACGCCCCACCCGGGGCCGCTGGGGCCTGTTCGACGCTTGGGGCCGAAGCCCGGGCCCACCCAAGCCCGTCCGGCGTTTGGGGACGGAAGCCCGGGCTCACCCAGCCTGTCCAGGGCTTGGGGCCGAAGCCGTGCTCACCCAAGCCCGTCCGGCGTTTGAGGACGGAACCCTTAGTCCGGCGGGCGGGATCTTCACGGGTCCCGTGGCGCGGGAGGCCCTGATCAGCACCCCGGAAGGTGCTTGCCGGTTCCGTCCTCAAGCGCCGGACGGGCTGGGTTTCGCACCCTGGAACGTGCTTGCTGGTTTCGTCCTCAAGCGTCGGACGGGCTGGGCCGGCCGTCGGACGGGCCGGGTCGGCCGCCCGACGGGCCGGGGTTTGGGCTCGGGGGTGACTCCTGGTGGCGGGTCAGGAAGGCGGCCACCGGGCCCGCCCCCGCCCGCGGCTCCAGCACCCGCGCCGCCCCCGCCAACATCCCCCGGATCCGCGAGGACTGGACCCGGGTCAGCAGGTCCAGCACCTGGTGCCCCGTCGCCGCCGCCTCGTCCACCCGCCCCGCCCGGGCCAGGTCACCCGCGAGCTGGGCCCGGTACAGCGCCAGGTTCCGGGTGAAGTGCGCGTCCTGGAGCACCGTCGCCCGCCGCCCGTGCCGCGCGGCCCGGGACCAGTCGCCCAGCGCCGACCAGCACTGCGCCTCCAGCAGCTCCAGCTCCGCCTCCCGGAAGAAGCTCATCCACTCCGGATCACCCGCCGCCGAGCCCCGGTCGAACGCCGCCCGGGCCCGCCCGATCGCCCGGTCGCACCCCGTCCGGTCCCCGAGCCCCGCCCGGCCCCCCGCCTCCCGCAGCGCGAGCAGGGCCAGCAGCCGGGGCGACCCCAGCGTGCGTGCGGCCCGCTGGCCGGCCTCCGCCGCCCGTACCGCCTCCCGGGGCCGCCCCGCGTCCCGGGCCAGGAACGACGTGTTGCAGAACGCGTGCGCCTCGAGTCCCGCGTCTCCGGCCAGCCGCGCCGTGGCCAGCGCCTCCGCGTAGTGCGAGCGGGCGTCGTCGAAGCGGCCCGAGTCGTGGGCCAGCCAGCCCACCGAGATGGCCAGCTCGCCCGCGCCCGCGTGCAGCCGGTCCGCGGTGGCGCGCCGTGCGGTGGTCCCGGCGTCCAGCAGCTCGTACGCCGCGCGCAGCGGCTGGGCCGCCCGCCGGTAGAGCCCGTCCGCGCCGTGCCGGTCGTCCAGCAGCCGGATCTGCCGTACGGCCTTCTCGACGGCGTTCACCTCCGCCTCGCCGACCCGGCGCTGCGTGGGCAGAGAGACCCGGGCGGCGGAGGCGGGCGCCCCGCCGAGACCCAGGGAAGCGGCAGCCACCGTGGTGGTGCCGCTCGTCATGAACACGCGACGCAGCACGTCGCTCTCCTCGGGGATGTCGTCGGTTTCGGTGTCGCGGTGGAGACGGGCGGGACGGGGAGGCGGAGGGGGGCACAGGGGTGAACCCGTCGCGGGCGGCGGTTCGGACACGACCCGGGCGCCCCGTCCCCGTACGCTCTCGCGGGCAGAGAACCCCAGGTCGGTCAGGGACGCCCCCGGGAACATGTGCAGGAACACGCGCTCGTAGGCGTAGTTGGGGCAGCGGATTTCGCCGGACTCCACGCGCCCGATGTAGCGGGCGTCGCACGCGACCTGCTCCCCGATCTCCCGCGCCGCTCTGCGGACGGCCGCCGCGAACTCCCCGGCGGAACGCTGCCCGCGCAGCTGACGGAAGGCGAGGTTGGGAACTGCCGCTGTCGCCACCATGGCCGGCCCCTCTCTGGTGCGGCCGGGGCCCGTGGATCCCGGTGCCCCGGCGGAGCAAGAACGTACCTGCTGTGACGGAGTGCACACACAGCGTTTCGTTGCGAAAGGGGCATACCACCCTCGATCTGCCATGAACTGCCACCCTTTGCGGCGGTGTGGGCCCGTAGCCCTTGACGCACCGGGAGCGTTGGTCCATGTGGAGACGGAGCGTGGCTCCGTTCGGCGATGAGAGGAGGGGTTCCCTTGTTGCATCTCGGCAGGGAGACCGGCTCACGGACGACCTCGACGAAACCGATGGCCCCGGCGCAGGGCGACCAGTCCTGCGACCTCGTCACGGTCCCGGCCCGGCAGGGGCTGGAGGCCGTCGACATCCTCCGCCGCGGACGGGACCAGGAGTCCGTCGGCCCGGTCCTGCACGACGGCGCCTGCGACACCCTCGGATTCCTCGTTCCGCCGGGCACCGCCGACGCCTGGGACGTACCGGGCAGCGCCTGTACGCGGACCGACGGCCGTGGGCTGCGCATCCCCGCCGAGCCGCCCGGCCCCGGCTCCGGCTGGCTGCTCCCGCCCGCCGAGGACGCCCCGGTCACCGATCCGGCCGTGCTCCGCGCCGCCCTCGACCAGGCTGCCCGGCTGATCGAGGCGGTCGACAACTGCTGCTGAGCCCATAATGGCCGGACGGGCGGAACACCTCCGCGCGGCCGGCGACCCGGGCCCCCACCAGCAAGGACCAGCGAACGTGGCACGTCGAGGAGCGTCGGCCCGCGGCAAGGACAAGGCCGCGGGCAAGGGCAAGGAAGCCGGCGGGAGCAAAGCCGCCAAGGGCGGAGCCGACGGCGCGAAGGGGCGTCAGGGCGGCGGACGTGGATCCGGCCGGGCCGAGCGGGAGCCGGTCTCCCAGCAGGTCGGCGGCGGACTCGCCGAGCTCGTACCCGACCGGGAACGCCCGGGCGCCTGGACGCTCCTGATCGACGGCGCCCCGCAGTCCCACGTGGATCTCGACGACCCCGGGCACCTCTCGTTCGCCTACCAGCGCCGCCTCGGCCACGTCATCGACCTCGCCGCACCCCCGCTCCAGCCGCTGCACGTCCTGCATCTGGGCGGCGGCGCCTTCACCCTCGCCCGGTACACCGCCGCGACCCGCCCCCGCTCCACCCAGCAGATCGTCGAGCTCGACGCGCCCCTCGTCCAACTCGTCCGCGACCGCCTCCCGCTGGACCCCCAGGCCCGGGTCCGGGTCCGGGCCGCCGACGCCCGCGAGGGGCTCGGCAGGTTCCCGGACGGCTGGGCCGACCTGATCATCGCCGACGTGTTCAGCGGGGCCCGCACCCCCGCCCACCTGACCTCCGCCGAATTCCTCGCCGAGGTGCGCCGGGTCCTGAAGCCCGATGGGCGGTACGCCGCCAACCTCGCCGACGGCCCCCCGCTCGCCCACCTGCGCGGCCAGGTGGCCACCGCCGCCGCCGTCTTCCCCGAACTGGCGCTGGCCGCCGACCCGGTGGTGTGGCGGGGCCGCCGTTTCGGCAACGCGGTCCTGCTCGCCTCGGCCGTGGCGCTGCCGGTCGCGGAGTTCACCCGGCGGGTGGCGAGCGACCCGCACCCCGGCCGCGTCGAACACGGCCGCGCGCTCACCGACTTCACCGGCGGCGCGGCCGTCGTCACGGACGCGGCGGCCAAACCGTCGCCCGCACCGCCGCCGTCCGTCTTCGAGAACCCGTGACGGCCCCCGGTGCGACCCCGATCACGGTTCGACGACCTGCACCGTCGGCGGAGTCCCGTTCCAGGTGCAGAACACCGAGTACGTCTTCCCGCTCTCCCCGCCCCCGTCGCTGAAGTCCACCCGGATCCACGCGTCGTTCGGCCACACCTGCATCGACCAGCCCGGCTCCGGCGTCGCCGAGACGAGCTTCGCCGAGCGCCTGCCGAGCTCGAACACCACCCGGCCGCCGTCGGTGCGATAGCTCTTCACCTCGCCCGAGGTCGCAGGCGCGGGCGGCTTCGCCGGGGTGGCCGACGGCGTACGGGAGGGGCGCGGGGCGGACGGTGAGGGGCTCGCCCCGCCGGTGCGCGACGAGGGGGAGGGGGAGGCGGAGGGGGCGGGGGAGGGGGAGGTCCGGTGCGTCGAGGAGACGAGTGGCTCCCCGGTGCTCTGCCCGATGCGCTGAGGCGGCCCCGCGCCCACGGAGACCGGGACGGCCCGGGGCGGGTCGTAGGCCGTCCCGGTCATGACCGTGTGCACGCCCCACCAGGAGAGCGTGACCGCCGCGCCGGTGGCGAGCGTCCACGCGAGCGCGTGTACGAGTCCTCGTTGCATCGGCACATCCTGCACCACCCGGCCCGCCCCGCTCGCCCCGCCGGCCCCCGGAGGTCGTGAACAACCGGCCTTTGCGGAGGTTTCCGGCGGGGCCGGGACCGGGCCCGCCGGCATGGCGTACGGTGCCGCCCATGGCAAGTGTGCTCGTGGTCGAGGACGACCAGTTCGTACGTTCCGCCCTCATCCGGCACCTCAGTGAGGCCTCCCACACGGTACGGAGCGTGGGCACCGCGCTCGAAGCGCTGCGCGAGGTCGCGCACTTCCGCTTCGACGTGGTCATCCTCGACCTCGGGCTGCCCGACCTGGACGGCGCCGAGGCGCTGAAGATGCTGCGGTCCATCACCGATGTGCCCGTGATCATCGCCACCGCCCGGGACGACGAGAGCGAGATCGTCCGGCTGCTCAACGACGGCGCCGACGACTACCTGACGAAGCCGTTCTCCGTCGAGCACCTCTCCGCCCGGATGGCCGCCGTGCTGCGCCGCTCCCGCGCCGCCGGCGGCGAGGCGCCGCCGCCCCGGGTCATCCGCGTCGGCGGGCTCTCCATCGACCCGCTGCGCCGCACCGCCGAGCTGGACGGGGGCGAACTCGACCTGACCCGCCGCGAATTCGACCTGCTCACCTTCCTGGCCGGACGGCCCGGTGTGGTCGTCGCCCGCAAGGAGCTGCTGGCCGAGGTCTGGCAGCAGTCCTACGGCGACGACCAGACCATCGACGTCCATCTGTCCTGGCTGCGCCGCAAGCTCGGCGAGACCGCCGCCCGGCCGCGCTATCTGCACACGCTGCGCGGCGTCGGCGTGAAGCTCCAGCCGCCGGCCGATGCCCTGACGGATGCCAGGACCGAAGCCCCGGCCGGTACGCCGGCCGATACGCCGTTCACGGAGCCGCCCGCATGAGATGGGCCCTGGTCAAGGTCTGCCTCGCGGTCACCGCCATGGTCGTCATCGCCTTCGCCGTGCCGCTCGGACTCGTCATCCGGGAGATGGCCAGCGACCGGGCGTTCTCCGACGCCGAACGCCAGGCCGCGATGATCGCCCCGACGCTCTCCATCACCACCGACCGCGAGGAGCTGACCCGGGCCGTCCTGTCCACCGAACCGGGCGACCGGGGACGCCTCGCCGTCCATGTCCCCGCCGAGGGAGGGACCCTGGACATCGGTACCCGGCGCGCCACCCCCAAGGACGTGGCGACCGTGCGCAAGGCCGGGCGCGCCTCCATCACCGAGGTCGCCGGCGGCTTCGCGCTCCTCCAGCCGACCGCGCTGGGCACCGGGGACATCGCCGTCGTCGAGGTGTTCGTCCCCGAGGGCGAGGTCTCCCACGGGGTCGCCACCGCGTGGCTGACGCTGGCGGGCGTCGGCGTCGCGCTGATCGTCGGCTCGGTCGCGGTCGCCGACCGGCTCGGCGTACGGATGGTGCAGCCCGCCCAGCACCTCGCGGGCGCCGCCCAGGACCTGGGGGAGGGCCGCCTGGGCACCCGGGTCCCCGAGGACGGCCCCACCGAACTACGCTCCGCCGCCATCGCGTTCAACTCCATGGCCGACCAGGTCGTCCAGCTCCTGGCCAACGAGCGCGAGCTGGCCGCCGACCTCTCGCACCGGCTCCGCACCCCGCTCACCGTGCTCCGGCTGAACGCCGCGTCCCTCGGCGAGGGTCCGGCGGCCGAACAGACCCGGGCGGCCGTCCAGCAGTTGGAGCGCGAGGTCGACACGATCATCCGGACCGCCCGCGAGCAGCGCCCGCAGTCCCCGGGCGGGCAGGCGGGGGCCGGCTGCGACGCCTCCGAGGTGATCCGTGAACGCATGGGGTTCTGGTCGGCGCTCGCGGAGGACGAGGGCCGCGAGGTGCGCCTCGCGGGAGTCGACCGTACGGTACGCATCCCCGTGGCCCGCCCCGAACTGGCCGCCGCCCTCGACGCGTTGCTCGGCAACGTCTTCCGCCACACCCCCGAGGGCACCGCCTTCGCCGTCGACGTCCACCACAGCGGAGACGCGGTCATCGTGCTCGTCTCCGACGCCGGCCCCGGGATCCCGGACCCGGAGGCCGCCCTCGCCCGGGGCGCCAGCGGGCGCGATGGAGCGAGCGGGTCCGTCGGCTCCACCGGCCTCGGCCTCGACATCGTGCGCCGGGTCGCCGAGTCCACCGGCGGAGACCTGCGCATCGGCCGGTCCGTCCTCGGCGGCACGGAGGTCCGGATCTGGATCGGCCTGTACGGCAGCCGCCCCGAGCGCGGCCGGCGCGGGCACGGCCGCCGGGTCGGCCGCCGGTCCGGCTGGCAGCGGCGCAAGGAACCCCGGACCACGCCCGCCCCCGGGCCCCAGCATTAACCCGCGCCGATGGGTTCCTTAAGCGCGCCCTAAGAACATCAACTACGGTCCGTAAAGCCGTCTTTGTCCGTTCCGTTGCCGCTAGCGTGCTCCTCGTACCTCCTCGTCGGCGGTACAGACCCCCACGCCGGCCCCCGCCGCCACCGGTCGCCCCGGTGGCGGCGGGGAAACCGGCGCCCCGTAGCCCGTACGTCCCCCTCGGGCCCCCGAACCGCACCATCGCCCCCCACAGCGCGTCCCGGCCGGACCCCACCCCACCTCCGGCCGGGGCGTGCACCTCACCCGGCCTGGGGGGTGCCTTGCCGATCAGGCCGGGCTCGCGGGGTCCGGCACCGCACCTCGCGGCGTTGTCGTCACTCGCCATGGCTCCGCCATGACTCCCTCCTCCGCCTTGCGATGCACGGCACCGGACCCCGCTCCCTGATCCGGCCTGATCGACAAGACACCCCCTAGGCCCGCCACTCCTGGGCGTACGCGTCGAAGATCGCCCGCAGATGGTGACCGATCTTCAGGTAGTCCAGATCGTCCAGGTTGGCCAGCGACACCCGCACCGACCACTCGGGGCCGTCGAAGCCGCCACCGTTGAGCAGCACCACCGATGTCTGCTCGGCCAGCCGGAACAGCGGGTCGACCGGCTCGTAGTTCTTCTCCAGGAAGTCGGCGAACGGCTTCCCGTGCACGCGCTCCGCCTCGGCCAGCAGATCCAGCTCGATGTAGTACGCCGCCCGCTTCGGGTCCTCCGAGACCTTCATGTGCGCGCCCTCCAGGAGGAGTTCGAGCCGCTGCTGGACGATCGCCCGGATCCGGTGCTTGTAGGCCTGGCCCTCGTCCAACATGTCGAACAGCGAGAACAGCACCATCATCATCTGCTGCGGCAGCGACAGGCCCGCCGTGTGGTTCAGCGCCACCTGCCGGGAGTCCGCCACCAGCCGGTCGATGAACCGGATCTTCTCCGGCTCCAACGACAGGGTGCCGTAACGCTTGTCGAGCCGGTCCTTCTGCTCTTGGTCCTGTTCCGCCAGCATCGCGTCGATCACGTTGTCGTCGTGCAGCGCGATCACCCCGAGCCGCCAGCCGGTCGCCCCGTAGTGCTTGGAGTAGGAGTAGACGAGGATCGTGTTGCGCGGCAGGTCCGCCGCGAGCGAGCGGAAGCCCTCCACGAAGGTCCCGTACACGTCGTCGGTCACGATGATCAGGTTCGGGTTCCGGTCGCCGACGACGGCCACGATCTGCTCGGAGACCCGGGTGGAGAGTGCGAGGGAGGGCGGATTGCTCGGGTTCACACAGCAGACCAGCTTCACCGACGGGTCCGCCAGCTTGGCGATCTCCTCCTCCGGGTAGCGCCACTGCCGCACCCCGGTCTCCGTGAACAGGCTCGCCTCCACCCGCACCACGTCGAAGTCGTACGTGTCCAGCTCCGGGATCTCCAGGTACGGGGTGAACACCGGCACCATCAGGGCGATCCGGTCGCCCTTCTCCAGGATCCCGTTCTTCATCAGCGAGTCGAAGACGTAACACATCGCCGCCGTGCCGCCCTCGGTCGCGAACAGGCTCAACGTCTGCCCCTCCGGCGGCCGGTGGTCGAACATCTCGTCCGCGATGTAGCCGCGCACGATCTGCTCGGTGTGACGCAGGATGCGGTCCGGTACGGGGTAGTTGTCGCCGATCGAGGAGTCCGCCAGCTCGTGCACGAACGCGTCCGGGTCAAAACCGAACCGCTTCACCGCCAGGTCCACGCTCGCCTTCAGCAGCTCGATGCCCGGCAGCTCCGGATGCGTACGGACGAAGTGCTCGAAGCGCTCCGCACACCCCGGCTCCTCCGGCATGCCGCCCAGGTTGTCGGCCGTCCACACCCGCCGGGACTCCGACAGCGCGAAGTAGCCGAGCGCGTGGTACGCCTCGCGGGGCCCCGTGGCCACCCAGTTCGGGTTGCCGCGGCCCGCGTTCAGCATCGTCCGGGTCGACTTCCCCTTCTGACCCGGCTGATCGCTCTGCGCGGCCGTCGCGATCTGGATGAACTTGTCCTTCAGCTCGAACGGGGAGAGCTGGGCGAACGACCGGATCTCTTCCCGGCTGATGCTGGTCTTGGGCATGGTGTCCACTCCGTAGCGGGTCAGTGGTTGAGCAGGACGATCACGGCGCCCCACACCGTCAGCAGGACGTTGCCGACGGCGTACGGGATGGTGTAACCGAGGGTGGGGATCTGGGACTTCGAGGTCTCGTTGACGGCGCCGATCGCCGCCGTGGTGGTCTGGCCGCCCGCCAGGACGCCCATCAGGATCGGGAAGCGGATCCTCTGCACGTAGTGCCCGACCAGGAACCCGACGATCAGCGGCACGACGGTGGCGACCGCGCCCAGGAGCAGCAGCCCCCAGCCGGCCGTGGAGAGCCCGCTGGTGAATCCGGGCCCGGCGTTGATGCCGACGACGGCCACGAACAGGCAGAGCCCGAGCGTGTCCATGAACCACTGCGCGCCGGGCGGCACGTTCCCGTACGTCGGGTACTTGCCGCGGATCCAGCCGAAGACGAGCCCCATGATCAGCCCGCCGCCCGAGGTCGACAGGGAGATCGGCACCCCGCCCGCGGTCAGCGCCGGGATGCCGATGCAGCCGCCGAGGAAGATGCCGAGGCCGACCCAGACCATGTCCGTCGCGAAGCTCGTCGGGACGGGCTTGCCCAGCGCCTTCCCCGCCGGGCCGACCAGGCGCTCCGGGCCGGTGAGGACGAGCGTGTCGCCGCGCTCCAGCTTCGTGGACAGCCGGTAGGGGAAGAGGGCCCCCGCCCGGTACAGCTTGTCGATGTACACGCCGACCATGAACGGCTCCCGCCGCACCTCCTCCACGGTCCGGCCCAGCTGTGCCTTCTCCGAGACGACGACGTGCAGCGTCTCGGTGCGGTAGCCCAGCAGCGTCACGTCGTCGGCCTCGGGCCCGATGTGCGTCACCGCGTCGAACTCCACCAGGTCTCCCCGGATCGCGCTGACCGCGACGGTGTCGCCGAGCCGCAGGACGCGGGACTGGTCGTGCTCCAGGACCGTGCCGTCGCGGCGGATCCCCGTGAGGTAGACCCGGCGGCCCAGCGCCTTCTGCTGCTCCTCGAAGTCCGCCACCGAGCGGCCCACCAGATCGGGCCGCCGCACGCTGTACGCGCGCAGCACCACCTCGTAGTAGCCCTCGCCCTCGTCCGGGCTCTCGTCCGGCGCGTCCAGCTCCGCCGCCAGCTCCGCGCTCTCCTTCGCCAGGTCACGGCGGTAGAGCCTCGGCAGCACGTTGGCCAGGAGCATCGCGCACAGGATGGTGCCGAGCGGATACGTCACCGCGTAGCCGACGGCGACCAGGTTCTCCTCGGTCTTCACCTCGGCGGGGGAGAGGCCCGGCAGGGTGCCGATCGCGTCCTGGGCGACCCCGATCGCGGCCGACTGGGTCAGCGCCCCGCTCATCAGGCCGGCGCCGAGCCCCGGACCGTAACCGAGCAGGTGCGCGAAGAGCCACGACACCAGCAGCCCGGTCACGCAGACGACCACCGCGTTGACGACCTGCGGCAGCCCGTCCTTCTTCAGCCCCCGGAAGAACTGCGGGCCGACCCGGTAGCCCAGGGCGAACAGGAACATGATGAAGAACAGGTTCTTCACCGTGTCGTCGATCTGGACCTCGAACTGGGCCCCGAGCAGCAGCCCGGCGACCAGACAGCCCGTCACCGCGCCCAGCGCGATCGTCCGGTAGCGGACCTTCCCGAGCAGGAAGCCGAACGCGACCACGAGGAAGACGAGCAGCTCGGGGTGGGGCTGGAAGATGTTCCGGTTCAGGAAGTCGATCACGTCACGCCCCCAGTACGCCGACGAGGATGGGCCCGGTCAGCGGCAGCAGGAAGTTGGAGAGCGTGTACGTGATCGTGTAGCCGAGAAGCGGTACGGAGCTCTGGGCCACCTGGGTGATGGAGGTGATCGCCGGGGTCGAGCACTGCTGTCCGGCGATCGCGCCGATCAGCAGCGGCTTCTCGATCTTCAGCAGCTTGCGCCCGACGACCAGGGAGATCGTCGCCGGGACCAGCACCATGGCGACGCCCGCGAACGGCAGCAGCGCCCCGTACTCCTTCAGCAGCGGCCAGGCCTGGGGCCCGGCCGCCAGCCCCGTACAGGCGATGAAGACGGCCAGCCCCATGTCCTTGAGCGTGCTCGCGGCCTGCGGCGGGAACGCCCCGAAGGTCTGGCTGCGGGAGCGGAACCAGCCGAAGACCAGGCCGGAGATCAGACAGCCGCCGCCGGTGCCGAGGGACATCGGGATGTCGCCGAGTTTCACGACGATCTGGCCGAGCAGGGAGCCCGCCACGATGCCGAAACCGAGGTAGATGAAGTCGGTGGCGTCGTTCTTCACCACCGCGCCGAGCTTCGCGACGAGCCGGTTCAGCCCGCCCCGCGCGCCGACCAGGGTGAGCACGTCGCCCCGCGCGAGGACCGTCTCCCCGCTGGCGGGCAGGTGCTGGTCGTTGCGCAGTACGTCGGTGACGTAGACGCCGTCCTTGCGGAACTCCGGATGGCGCTTCTCCAGCCGGTCGATCGTGGCGCCGATCGTCTCCTTCTCGGTGACCGCGACCTGACTGGTGGCCAGCGGGGTGTCGAGCCCCGGCACCGCCGGGGTCTCCGGGCCGATCTCCCGGCCCGCCTCGATGATGGCCGCCCGCTCCCCGACCACCTGGATCAGGTCGCTGAGCGTCAGCTCGAGACCGGGGGAGGGCGTCAGCAGCTTGCTGCCGCGCTTGACGCCCTCGACGGTGATCCGGCGGCCCAGGGCGCTCTCCAGACCGCCGACGGTCCGCCCGTCCGCCAGCGTCACCAGATAGGTGCGGCCGACCATGCCGGGCAGCGCCTCGCGCTCGTCGGACTCCAGCCCACCCTGACCGCCGCGCATCTTCTCCCACAGCTCGCGCGAGGCCTCCGCGAGGTTGATGCGCATCAGCATCGGCATGATCTGGCTGGTGTAGAGCACGATGGTGATCAGGCCGAACAGGTAGCAGACCGTGTACGCGGTGGCCACATGCCCCTGGTACTGGTTGATCTGCTCGGAGGTCAGGTCCTCCAGCTTGCCGATGGCCTCGGTCGCCGTCCCCACGACGGCGGACTCGGTGGCCGCGCCGGCGAGGATTCCGGATGCCGTGCCCACGTCGAGGTCGAAGGCCTTGGCGAGCCCGTAGGCGATGCCCAGGACGCAGACCACCTCGATCAGGCAGAGCGCGAAGAAGCGCAGGCTCTTGCGGTTGAGGTTGGCGAAGAACTGGGGCCCGGCCATGTAGCCGAGCGAGAAGATGAACAGCGCGAAGAAGACCGTCTTGACGTCGTCGTCGACGCTGACGTGCCGGGTGCCGAGCAGCAGCGACACGATCAGGGTGCCGCAGATGCCGCCGAGCGTGATCGGGCCGACGCGGAGCTTGCCGACGAGGTAGCCGGCCGCGAGGCAGAAGAAGAGGGCCAGTTCCGGATGGTCGCGCAGTACGCCCATCCCGCCTCACTCACCGGGGCTGGTGTCGGTGACCAGGATGATCGAAAGGTACATAAGGGAGAAATTAACAGGGGTGGGGTGGTCCGGCAGCTCGCCCGGCCCGGCCCGCCCCCGTTCACCTTTCGACGGGAGGGCGGGTCAACGCCCCCTCGGTGACCCGTCGGACATCCCTCGGCAACGGAATCGTCTTCAACTCTTGACACCCACCCCCTTCAGGCAGCAACCTTCCGGCAACGGCGCATGGGAGCGCTCCCACTCTGGGGGAAGGTCTCGCGCGCTTCCCCTTCCCGGAGCAAGGAGCAGTGGAATGCGCATCACCCGCAGCGTTGCCGGTCGACGCAGGAGAACCGCCTTCGTGGCCACCACGGGCCTCACGGTCACCGCCCTCCTCCTCACCGGATGCGGCGGCTCGTCCGATTCGGACAAGGGAGCCGACGCGGACGGGAACATCACCCTGACCCTCGCCGACTTCGGGCAGTTCGGCTACAAGGAGGCCGGGCTCTTCGAGAAGTATCACGAGCTGAACCCGAAGATCACGGTCAAGGAGGACACCACCGCCGAGGAGAAGAACTACTACCCCAAGCTCCTCCAGCAGCTGAACTCCGGCAGCGGCCTCGCCGACGTCCAGGGCATCGAGGTCGGCCGGATCAAGGAGATCGTCGACACCAAGGCGGACTCCTTCGCCGACCTCTCCAAGGCGATCGGCGTGGACGAGTGGGTGTCGTGGAAGGCGAAGCAGGCCACCGCCCCCAGTGGCGCGGTCATCGGCGCGGGCACCGACATCGGCCCCATGTCCCTCTGCTACAACCGTGAGCTGTTCGAGAAGGCCGGACTGCCCACCGACCGGGCGGAGGTCGCGAAGCTGACCGAGGGCGGCTGGGAGGACTTCCTCGCCCTCGGTGAGCAGTACAAGAAGAAGGCTCCCCAGGGCACGTACTTCATGGACTCCGCGAGCGCCATGTTCAACGCCGTGGTCAGCTCCAGCCCCGAGCAGTACTACGACGCGAGCGGCAAGCCGATCTACGAGAAGAGCGCCAGCGTCGAGAAGGGCTGGAAGCTCGCCGCCGAGGCCGCGTCCAAGAAGCTGACGCAGGGCCTGGCCCAGTTCGAGGACCAGTGGCAGGCGGCCCTGCGCAAGAGCACCGTCGCCACCGTCGTCTGTCCCGCCTGGATGGCCGGCCAGATCTCCACCTACGCCGGTGACGCCAACAAGGGCAAGTGGGACATCACCAGCGCCCCCGGCGACACCTCCGCCAACTGGGGCGGCTCCTTCCTCGCCGTCCCGAAGTCCGGGAAGAACGTCGCCGAGGCCACCAAGCTCGTCAAGTGGCTGACCGCCCCCGAGCAGCAGGCCGCCGTCTTCAAGGCGATCGGCGTCTTCCCGTCCAACCAGGGCGCCTACGACCTGCCCGACGTGAAGAACGCGACCCTGCCGTACTTCAACAACGCCCCCATCGGCCAGATCTACGCCGACGGCGCGAAGTCCATCCCCGAGGCGGTCCTCGGCCCGAAGGACGGCGTGATCAAGGACTCCATCTCCACCCAGATCAACAACATGGAGCAGCGCGGCACCAGCCCCGACGACGCCTGGGACGCGGCCGTGCGGACGATCGACAAGGCCATCGGCTGACCTCCCGCACCTGAGACCGGACCGGCCCGAGCCGGTCCCGCGCCGGGGCGGGCGGGCGACACCCGCCCGCCCCGCCGCCCGCCCGCCCCGCCGCCCGCCCACCCCTCCAGCCGCCCCGGCCGTCCGTCGGCGCACCCAGGGAAGGACTCCCCGCCCGTGGCAACCTCGACCCCCACCCGGGATGCGTACGCGACCCCGCCCCGTGACCCGAAGAAGGAACCACCCAGCGAACGGCGGCAGTTGTGGCGCAGCCGGCTGTGGCGGTTCGACGACAAGGCGTCCCCGTACGCCTACATCGCCCCGTTCTTCCTCGTCTTCGGGGCCTTCGGCCTCTACCCCCTCCTCTACACCGGCTGGATCGCCCTGCACCGGGTGGAGATGACCGGCCTGGACTCGATGGAGTGGGTGGGCTGGGAGAACTTCGACAAGATCCTGCACGACCCCGAGTTCTGGACCTCGGTCAGCAACACGTTCCTGATCGGCGTCATCTCCACCGTCCCGCAGCTCCTGGTCGCCCTCGGCCTGGCCCACCTCCTCAACTACAAGCTGCGGGCCAGCACGTTCTGGCGCACGATCATCCTCACCCCGTACGCCACCTCGGTCGCCTCGGCCGCCCTCGTCTTCGCCCTGGTGTTCCGGGCCGACGGCGGACTGCTGAACTGGGCGATCGGCCTCTTCGGCATCGACGACGTCAACTGGGCCAACGGCCACTGGACATCGAAGATCGCCATCTCCGTCATCGTCATCTGGCGCTGGACCGGCTACAACGCGCTGATCTACCTCGCCGCGATGCAGGCCGTCCCCAACGACCTCTACGAAGCAGCCTCGTTGGACGGCGCCTCGCGCTGGCAGCAGTTCCGCAAGGTCACCATCCCCTCGCTGCGGCCGACGATCCTGTTCACCATCGTCATCTCCACCATCGGCTCCATGCAGCTCTTCGGCGAGCCGCTGCTGCTGGAGGGCGGCGCGCTGGGCGCCACCGGCGGCAACGAGAACCAGTACGAGACGCTCAGCATCTACCTCTACAACTACGGCTGGAACCTCGGACATCTCGGTCCGGCCGCCGCCGTCGCCTGGGCGATGCTCGCCCTCCTGCTGATCATCGCCGCGGCCAACTGGTTCATCGGCCGATTCGTCCGCAAGTCCGCGGTCTGACCGGGAGCGCATCCATGACCATGACCAGCCCCACGCACACCGCCCCCGTGAAGCTCGCGCCCGCCCCGAAGGGCGGTGCCCCGCGGCGCCCGAGCCGCTTCCGGATGGGCGCCGGACAGCAGATGAAGGGCGGCCCGTTCGCGTACATCGCGCTCGCCGTCGTCGGCTTCGGCTCGCTGCTGCCGCTCTACTGGACCCTGGTCGCGGCCTCCCGCACCCAGGACGAGGTCCTCGCCTCCACCCCGCCGTTCCTCCCGGGCGGCAAGCTGCTGGAGAACGTCCAGACCGCCTGGGAACAGGCCAACCTGGGCAAGGCGATCCTCAACAGCGTCATCGTCTCGTCCTCGATCACCCTCGCGACGCTCTTCTTCTGCACGCTCGCCGGCTACGCGTTCGCCAAGATGCGCTTCCGGGGCCGCGGCTGGCTGATGACCGCGGTCATCGCCACCCTCACCATCCCGCCGCAGCTCAGCGTCGTCCCGCTGTTCATGATGATGTCCGGCCTCGGCTGGGGCGGGCAGCTCGAATCGGTGATCTTCCCGACGCTGGTGAGCGCGTTCGGCGTGTTCTTCATGCGGCAGTACCTGATCGAGGCGCTGCCGTACGAGCTGATCGAGGCGGCCAAGATCGACGGCGCGAACAACCTCCGCATCGTGGTGAGCGTGGTGCTGCCGGTGGCCCGCCCCGCGATGATGGTGCTCGGGATGCTCACCTTCGTCCAGGCGTGGAACGACTTCTTCTGGCCCTACCTCGCCCTCAACCAGCAGAACCCGACCCTGCAGGTGGCCCTCGGCCAGCTCAGCGCCTCGTACACCCCCGACCAGTCCATCGTGATGGCGGGCGCGCTGATCAGCACGCTGCCGCTGCTGGTGGTGTTCGTGGTCTTCGGCAAGAAGATCGTCGGCGGGATCATGTCCGGCGCGGTCAAGGGCTGATCCCCTTCCCACCCCCCTTCCTCCTCACCTCTCGTCCCTCACTTCCCCTGGGAGCGCTCCCTCATGACAGCCGTCCGACCTGACACGGTCCCGCAGCAGGCCCCCGCCGCCACGGCCCCCTTCCCGACCGGTTTCCTCTGGGGCGCGGCCACCGCCGCGTACCAGGTGGAGGGTGCGGCCGCCGAGCTGGGCCGCACGCCCTCCATCTGGGACACCTTCAGCCACACGCCCGGCCGGACCCTCGGCGGGGACACCGGGGACGTGGCGGCCGACCACTTCCACCGCTACCGCGACGACGTCGCCCTGATGAAGCGCCTCGGACTCCAGGCGTACCGGTTCTCGGTCTCCTGGTCCCGCGTCCAGCCCACCGGCCGGGGGCCCGCCGTGGAGCGCGGTCTCGACTTCTACCGCTCGCTCGTCGACGAGCTGCTCCTCGCCGGCATCAAGCCCGTCGCCACGCTCTACCACTGGGACCTGCCGCAGGAGTTGGAGGACGCGGGCGGCTGGCCCGAGCGGGCTACGGCCGAACGGTTCGCGGACTACGCGGCCATCATGGCCCGCGCCCTGGGCGACCGCGTGGACATGTGGACCACGTTGAACGAGCCCTGGTGCTCGGCCTTCCTCGGCTACGGCTCCGGGGTCCACGCCCCCGGCCGCACCGAACCGGCCGCCGCGCTGCGGGCCGCCCACCATCTCAACCTCGCCCACGGCCGGGCGACGGAGGCCCTGCGCGCCAACCTCCCCGCTGCCGCGCAGACCTCGGTCACCCTCAACCTCCACCAGGTGCGCCCGCTGACCGGCAGCGAGGCGGACGCGGACGCGGCCCGCCGGATCGACGCGGTGGGCAACCGCGTCTTCACCGGCCCGATGCTGAAGGGCGCGTACCCGCAGGACCTGCTGGCCGACACCGAACGCATCGTGAACTGGACCGAGTTGGTCCGGGAGGGCGACCTCGCCGCCATCGCCGCCCCGATCGACGTGCTCGGCGTCAACTACTACACGCCCACCATCGTGAGCGCTTCGCCCTCCGGCGCCGGGGACACCCGCAACGACGGCCACGGCAGCAGCGAGCACTCCCCGTGGCCCGGCTCGGAGCACGTCGCCTTCCACCTCGCCGAGGGCCGGCCGGTCACCGCGATGAACTGGTCGGTCAAGCCGGAGGGCCTGTACGACCTCCTCATGGACGTCTCGCGCGAGCACCCGGACCTGCCCCTGATGGTCACCGAGAACGGCGCGGCCTTCGACGACACTCCGGACGCGGAGGGGCGGGTCCACGACCCGGAGCGGATCGCCTATCTGCGGGGCCACCTGGAGGCGGTGCGCCGGGCGGCGGCCGACGGGGCCGACGTGCGGGGCTACTTCCTCTGGTCCCTGATGGACAACTTCGAGTGGGGCTACGGCTATGCGAAGCGCTTCGGCGCGGTGTACATCGACTACGCGACCCAGCGCCGGACGCCGAAGTCCAGCGCCCACTGGTACGGCGACGTGATCGCCCGCCACGCGCTGCCCCCGGCCGCGGGCCAGGACGCCTGACCTGGTGACAGCGGTGGGCCCGGTCGACCCCGACCGGGCCCACCGCTCTTTCGTTTCCCGCTTGGGAGCGCTCCCAATAGACTGTCCGTACGCTCGTCGGGGTGATCGGTCCAGGACTTGGATTGACTGTACGGCTGTGAGAAATTGACCGGGAACGGGGAGGCGGCCATGGCGGCAGCGCGAGTACGGAGCGGCGGGCGTCCCACGCTCGAAGAGGTGGCGGCACGGGCCGGGGTCGGCCGGGGCACCGCCTCGCGGGTCATCAACGGATCGCCCCGGGTCAGCGACGCGACCCGGCAGGCGGTCGAGGCGGCCGTGGCCGACCTGGGGTACGTCCCCAACCGGGCCGCCCGCGCCCTGGCGGGCAACCGCACCGACGCCATCGCACTGGTGGTGCCCGAGCCGGAGACCCGCTTCTTCGCCGAGCCGTACTTCTCCGCGATAGTGCGCGGCGTCGGCGCGGCCCTGGCGGACACCGAGATGCAGCTGCTCCTCACCCTCGTCGGCAACGACCGCGAGCGCCGTCGGCTCGCCCAGTACCTCACCGCCCACCGCGTCGACGGGGTCCTCCTGGTCGCCGTGCACGCCGACGACCCGCTGCCGGAGCTCCTGGAACAGCTGGGCATGCCCTGTGTGATCAGCGGCGCCCGGCACGCGGCCGAGACGCTGCCCTCGGTCGACTCCGACAACTTCGGGGGCGCGCGGGCCGCCGTCGAGCACCTGGTCTCCCGGGGCCGCCGCCAGGTGGCCACGATCACCGGCCGCCTGGAGGTCTACGGCGCCCAGCGCCGCCTGGACGGCTACCGCGCGGCGGTCTCCGCCGCCGGCCTGGCCCCCGACGAGCGCCTCATCGCCCCCGCCGACTTCACCGAGGAGGGCGGCGCGCGGGCCATGCGCGACCTCCTGGCCCGCCGCCCCGGCCTCGACGCGGTCTTCGTCGCCTCCGACGTGATGGCCGCCGGCGCCCGTCAGGTCCTGCGCGAGGCGGACCGCCGCATCCCCGAGGACGTGGCCCTGATCGGCTTCGACGACTCGGTGGTCGCCCGCCACATGCACCCGGCCCTCACCAGCGTCCGCCAGCCCATCGAGGAGATGGGCCGCCGGATGACGCAGCTCCTCCTGGACGAGATCGCGGGCCGGACCCCGGGCGAGGAGCGCCCTTCGCTGGTGCTGCCCACGGAGCTGGTGGTCCGCGACTCGTCGTGACGGAGCACCGGTACGCCGGCGCTCCTGCTCACCGGCCGCTCGTCGGGCCGCCTGCGCCGGGTCAGTCGCCGGCCTCCAGCGCCAGGAGGTACTTCTTGGCGTCGACCCCGCCCGCGTATCCGGTGAGCGTTCCCGTCGATCCCACGATGCGGTGGCAGGGCAGCACCACGCACAGCGGATTGGCGCCGAGCGCGGTGCCCACGGCCCGGGCGGCGCGCGGCCGGTCCAGCGCCCGGGCCAGCGCGCCGTACGTCGCCGTACTCCCGTACGGCACGAACGCCTCCAGGCTCGACACCGTCTCCCGGCTGAACGGAGTGGCCAGGCACAGGTCCAGCGGGAGGCCGAACGAGCGCAGCCGTCCGGTGAGATACGCGTCCAGCTGGGCGCAGGCCTCGTCGAGGACGGCCCGGCGCGTACCCTCACCGTCCTGCCCGTCCTGCCCGTCCTGACCGTCCTGACCGTCCTCCCGCAGGCCCGCGCGTGCGAGCCGGGCACGGACCTCGGCCAGGGGCTGGAAGCCGCAGTAGACCAGCGCGTCCGCGGTGGCGGCGAGTCTCAGGTCGCCGAGAGGGGTCGGCAGGACGGTGAGCGACACGGCGCTCGTGCCGGTCCGTCCGGCTGCGTAAGCGCTCTTGGGCATGGTGGGTACTCCGTGGGTCGTCGAGGGTGGTGCCGGCCCGGTCGGGCCGGGTCAGACAGCCACCGGGCGGCAGCTCTTGCACGCCCGGTAGCCCGCACCGCGGGCATCCCTGGCCGTACGGAACGGGACGCGGTGCGCCGGGGTGATCCGCCGCGCGTGCGCGCAGGTGGGATGGCAGTAGATATGGGTGGTGTCGCTGCCGAGAAGCGTGTCGCCGCCCCGGGCCCACTGCCGCACCGTGACCATGTCGATGCCCTCCGCGCCGCGCAGCGCGTCGCCCACCTCGTGGCCGTACGCCGCGTCGCACGGGGCGCCGTCGTCGTGGGTCGCGCGGTGGCACGGGACGAGCACGGGCACCGGGTTCCTCGCGAGGAAGCCGACCACCGCCCGCGCGCCCGACTCCGGCGGCAGCGCCGCCTCCCGGGCGATCCAGGTGACGGGGCGCAGCTGGCCGGGCGGAATGGAGCGCACAGCCTCCAGCACGGCACGCTCGTCCGAGGGCAGCCCCGACAGGTCGATCGCCAACTGCCGGGCCCGGCCGGTGCGCAGCGCAGGCCGCAGACCCGCCGGCGCCTTGTCGGTGGGGATCGCGGAGCGGCCGACGCGACGGCGGTGCGACTCCTCGAACCGCTGGGGCGTCAGAGGCTCTCGCCCCGGGCCCTGCCGCGCCTCCAGCGCGGCCCCCGTGACGGCCTCCGGACCGAAGGCGACGAACAGCCCTCCGGCTGCCGTCTCCAGGGTTACGTACGTGTCGTAGCGGCTCCGCGGGATGCCCGCGCGCCGCAGGACCCGCAGGGCGAAGTCCTCCGGAGTGGTCGCTCCACGCGGGCCCAGGGCGGCCAGCCGGGGCCCCAGGTCGCCGGACGAGGAGAAGATCTCCTCGTTGTCGTGGTTCACATTGCCACATCCTTCCGCACCGCTTCCTGCGGTTCGAGCAGCCGGCGCAGGTGGCCCAGGCCTCGGGACACCTGCGCCTTCGCCGTACCCACCGGACACCCCTGCACCTGAGCCATCTCCGCGTAGCTCAGGCCCATCACATGCCGGAGCACTACCGGTACGCGGTAGATCTCCGGCAGTCGGGACAACGCCGAGACCAGCCGGCCGCGGTCCTCCGCCGTCGCGGCCCGCTCCTCGGGCCCGGGCCTCCCGTCGCTCCACAGGTCTTCCGCGTCCTCCACCCGCATCGCCGACACCGGGCGCCGCACGCTGGTGCGCACGTGGTTGCGCCACACGTTGGCCGCGATGGTCAGCAGCCACGCGCGCGGCAGCAGGGCCCTTCGGCGGTCGCCGGAATAGCCCCGCAGCGCCGTGTAGGCACGCAGGAACGTGTCCTGCCCGAGGTCGTCCGCCTCGGCTGCGGACCCGGTCACCCGCATCAGGAAGATGCGAACCACCTGCGCGTGGATCCGGACCAGCTCGGTGAAGCCGCTGTCCAGATCCGTGGCGAGTAATTCGGTCAGCTGCTTCGCCTCGTCGTCCATCACTGAGGAAACACCGTCCCGATGAATAGGGTTGCCGGCCTGGCGAAGCCGCGGGCCCGGAGCGGCCGTGGGGTGCTCACACGGTCCGGGGGGTGAGCGCCGGCACGTCCAGCTCCGGGGCGCCGGACTTGATGGCCTCGTAGAGGTCCTGCATGCGCGGTGTGGGCTCTATGCCGAGGGTGTCCCGCAGCGCGTTGCTCAGCGCGTGGTGGACGGTGACCGCCCGGGGGCGGTACCCCGACCGGTGCAGGGCGAGCATGTACTGGGCGTGGATGTTCTCGTGCGTCGGGTGCTGTACGGCCAGGGCGGCGAGTTCGTCCAGGAGCTCACGGTGCCGGCCGATCCGCAGGTCCGCCTCGATGCGGCGTTCGAGCACGCACTTGCGTGTCTCTTCCAGGTCGACCAGATGGGTCCGGCTGAGGGGACCCGTCCGCACGTCCTGGAGCGCGGGTCCACGCCACAGGGCGAGGGCTTCGGAGAACCGGTCGGACGCGTGCTGGAAGCGGCCGGCCGCCGCGGCTTCCTGACCGAGCCGGTCCATGTACGCGAAGCGGAACCGGTCGAAGGAGTGCGGTGCGACGTTCAGTTGGTAGCCGTGGTTCTGTGTGACCAGGGTCCGGCTGTGGACTTCGGCCGCTGTGCAGCGGAGGGCCTGTCTTATGTGGAGTACGTAGGTCTGCAGCGTGGACATCGCACTTTTGGGGGGATGGGAGTCCCATAACTCCTTGATGCAGTCGCTGGCGCGCACCATGTGGTTCGCGTTGAGCATCAGGAAGGCGAGCAGCTGGCGTGGTTTCGGTGCGCTCGGAGTCAGGTCGACCCGGCCGCTGACCAGCACCAACGAACCTAAAACGCCCATTTCCATTGCCTTCTCCGTATCTTCGGGAGACTCCGGTACTCAGGTACTCACGATGGCCGACGTTTGGTACCCGGTTTCGGACACGTCCATTCCAGGGAAACGAATCGATCCGTTCCGAGCGGGCCGCCGTCGGGGTGTCGCCTCGGCGGCGGCCGGGAACTCACGCGCGCACACCGGCCAGCCGCTGTTCGATCTCCGACGCGGCTGTCGATCCGTACGCCTTCCTGATTCCGCGGCGGAGGCCGGCCGTGGAGAGCGTGTACTCCTGCGGCCCCACCGATTCGAGCACCGCGGTGGCCATCGCGCAGCCGAACTGCGCGGCGCGCTCGTACGCCCAGTGCCAGCCCACGCCCGCCAGGAACCCGGCGCGGAAGGCATCGCCCACGCCGGTCGGGTCGGCCGGCTCCGTGGTGGGGACGGCGGGGATCCGCAAGGTCGGCCCGCCGGTGCGCGCGATGGTGGCTCCGTCGGCGCCCCGGGTGGTGATCCAGGCGCCGACCCGGGCGAGGACCTCGTGGTAGGACCAGCCGCTCCGCTTCAGGAGCAGGGCGGCCTCGTACTCGTTGGTGAAGAGGAAACGAGCCCCGTCCACGAGCCGGCGGGTGTCCTTCCCGTCCAGGCGGGCGAGTTGCTGGGAGGGGTCGGCGGCGAAGTCGAGTCCCAGCCGGCGGCACTCGTCGGTGTGGCGGCGCATCGCCTCGGGGTCGTTGGGCGCGATCACCACCAGGTCGATGCCGCCGACCCGGCGCGCGGTCGAGGCGAGCGTGATCTCCCGGGCCTCGGCCATCGCGCCGGAGTGGAAGGCGGCGATCTGGTTCTGGTCGGCGTCCGTGGTGCACACGAAGCGCGCGGTGTGTAGCGACTCGCTGACCCTCACCAGTTCGGTGTCCACGCCGTTGTCGTGCAGCCAGGCCCGGTAGCCGGCGAAGTCCGGGCCGACCGCGCCGGCCAGCACCGGGCCGAGGCCCAGCCGGCCGAGACCGATGGCGATGTTGGCGGCGGAACCGCCCCGGCGGATCTCCAGCGAGTCGGAGGGGAAGGACAGCGAGATCCGGGCCGGACGCTCGGCGATCAGCTGATCGGCGAAGCGCCCGGGGAAGACCATCAGATGGTCGGTGGCGATGGAACCGGTCACGGCGATGCGCACGGCGGCTTCTCCTTGGACCTTGCGATGCGGTGCGTCGGGAAGGGAAAGGGCCGGGTCCTGTCGTCCAACTGCCGTCGTCGTCCGGAGGGTGGGGCGGACGGCAGTTCGACGACAGGGCCTGGCGGGGCGCCGGGTGTCCAAGGCCTCTCGTTCGGATCAGGCCGGATCGGCGGGACGCTCCAGCGCCCAGTCGACCAGGAGGTCCGCCGCCCCCGTGTAGCCGAGCGGGTCCAGCAGGACCGACAGCTCCCCGAGGTCCAGGCACGCGGCCACCCCGGGGAGCGCGGCGAGCACCTCCGCCAGGGGGCGGCCGGTGCGCCGGGCGGTCGCGGAGGCCTCGGCCAGCAGTTCCTGGGCCCGGCCGCGGCCCAGCCCGGACGCCAGTGCGGCGGCGACGCGTTCGGACGCCATCTGGCCGCCGGTCACCCGCAGGTTGTCGCGCATGCGTTCCGGCCTGACCACGAGGCCTTCGGCGAGTTCGACGGCGGTGTGGGCCGCACCGCCTGCCAGCCGCAGGCAGGCGCGCAACAGCGGCCACTCCGCGTGCCAGACGCCCGCCGAACGTTCGTCCTCGGCGAGCATGCACTGGGTCAGTCCGGCCGCGAGCGCGGGAACCTGGAGAGCCGCGCTGCGGATCAGAGTGGCGAGAACCGGATTGCGTTTGTGCGGCATGGCCGACGAGCGGCCGCGGCCCGCGACGGCTGGTTCGGCCACCTCGTCGACCTCGGTGCGGACCATCGACTGCACATCGACGGCGATCTTCCCGAGCGCCCCCGTGGTGAAGGCCAGCGCGGCGGCCAGGTCCGCGACCGGCGTACGCAGCGAGTGCCACGGAGTCCTCTGCCGCGCCAGGCCGGTCTCCGCCGCGAACGCGCTGTTCAGGGCGTCGAGATACCTGCCGCGATCGAGCCCGGCGGGTGTGTCGCCCGCCACCGCGATCGCCGCGTACTCCAGATAGCCGGCCAGAGTGCCCGCCGCGCCGCCGAGCGACACGGGCAGCCCGCCCTCCAGCACCCCGGCCACGCGGTCGGCCGCGTCGAGCACCAGATCGCGCCAGCCGGCGGCTTTGAGGCCGAACGTCGTCGGCACCGCGTGCAGGGTCAGGGTCCGGCCGGCCATCGGCGTGTCCCGGTGCGCGGCGGCCAGGGCGTACAACGCGTCGGCGGTGCGCCGCAGATCGGCCAGGACCAGTCGCGCCACCCGGGCGGACACCAGCATCGCGCCGGTGTCGAAGACGTCCTGGCTCGTCGAGCCGCGGTGCACGTACTCGGCGGCGGCCGGGTCGCTCAGCGCCACCCGGCGCGTCAGCTCGCGCACCAGGGGCACCACGGGATTCGCCGTCTCCCGCGCGGCCAGCGCCAGCGCGCGTACGTCGAACAGCTCGGCGCGCGCCGCCTCGGTGATGGCACCCGCCGCACCGGGCGGCACGGTGCCCAGCTTCGCCTGCGCGCGGGCCAGGGCCGCTTCGGCGTCGAGCATGGCCTGCAGCCACGCCCGGTCGTCGACGGCCGCCTCGACGGGAGTGCCGGCGCACACCGGAGTGAGCAGGCCGGCGTCCGGTCCGGGCTCGGCCGCCGTCATGCCAGCGCCTGCGAGAGGTCGCTGTCCTGCGCCGGTGCGTCCGTCGCGCCGGCGGCCGGCTCCAGGCGGAGCACCGTCCGGGCGAGGGCGTCCGCGTCCCCCAGGATCGCCGAGTTGACGCCCGGCCGGATGCCCGCCGCGGTCACCCAGTGGACGGCCTCGGTGGGCACGCCGTACGCGAACCGGCGCGGATGGGCGCGCCCCTCGGCGTCCACCAACCGGTAGGGCCGCTCGGTGACGGCCAGGCCGCCCGTCTCGTAGGTCGTGCCGCAGGCGCCGTCGATGCGGTAGGGCCGCGCCTGACCGGTGGCCAGCAGATGGGCCAGCAGCGGGTCGCGGGTGCGTCGTATGTCCGGCTCGGGCAGCCGGGCCTCGATCAGCACGGTGGCCCGCACCGGTGGTCCGGCCACCCGATCGGAGGTAGCCACGAAGGACGCCCCGCCTCCGGACTCCCGGCTTCCCCTGTCGATGACCACGCTCATCCCGGGCCCCAGGACGTGCAGGACCCCGGCCTCCAGCAGCGCGATCATCTCCTCGATGCGCGAGAGAGGCGGGCCGATCGACAGGAACGCGTTGAGCGGCGTGTACCAGCCCTGGAGTTCGTCGCGGTAGGAGTTGCCCTCGACGCGGCCGTGGTCCACCGCGATCCGTATCTCGTTGCGCAGGTCCCGCAGCACGTCCAGCGCGGCCTTCAGCGGCCCGCTGACATTGCCCGAACGGGCCTCGGAGACATCCCGGGCCAGATGCCCGAGCAGCCAGTCGCGGAAGTCGTCCCGGCCGGCGAACACCCGGTCGCCGTAGGGCCGGGAGACCCTCTCCCAGTCCCACCGCTCGCCGGGAGCGACGGCGTACGCGTCGAGCAGGTCCTGTTCGGCCCCGCCCGGGCGCGCCGCCAGATAACGGGCGGTGAACTTCTCGGCCCCCGACCGCTCGCCCCGCGCGCGCAGCAGAGCGGCGTAGTACACGCTCTCCACCTCCTTCGCGATCAACGGCCACAGGTCGGTGCCGAAGTACAGGCGCTCACCGTCCACGGCGCGCCGGTGCAGCCGGGCGATCGCCTCCTCGGTGAGGAGCACCGGCAGGTGACGGCCGTGCGCGCCCTTCTCGTTCTCGCCGCGCGCGTGGTACGGGACACCGCGTCGGGAGCCCGCGTACAGGCGCGGCTCACGGCCCGAGGGCCGGTAGACCAGGCGGGCGCCGGAGCGTTCGAAGCGTCCGCCCCGGCCGAGCGTGAGGAGCGCCATGTGGTCGAAGAAGTTCAGCCCGAGCCCACGCAGCAGCACGGCCTCGCCGGGCCGGACGGCGGACAGGTCCACGTCCGCGGGGTTGGCCGGCAGGATGTGGACGAGACCCCGCGCTCTCGATTCGCGGGCCAGGCGCTCCTCGCTCGGCGAGTTCTCGGCCGGGACATGGCCCTGGGCGAGCACCACGGCGTCCAGGCCGGTGATGCGGGTGCCGTCCGTGAGGGTGAGCGTCTGCGCCTCGGAGGCCGTGCCGTCGTCGAGCGCGACGGCGAGGGAGTGGTGCGTCACGACGCGGACGTGGCCGGGGGCGGTCGCCACCGTACGGTCGAAGGCCTCCTCCAGATAGCGGCCGTACAGCGCCCGGCTGGGGTACGAGTCCGGGCCGAGGGACGCCGCCTCGGCCAGGAACCCGCTCTCACGGCCGGACGCGGTCGACCGTGCACGTCCGTTCTTCGCGAGGGACACGGCCCACTCGTACAGACTCGGCCCGGCCCGGACCGGGCCCTCCATCGCCACGCTGGCGTCGGTGTGCGCGGTGACCTGCGAGGCCACCGTGTTCATCAGCAGATGCGGTGACTGGTCGGTCCGCCAGACCCGCCCCGGCCCGGGTCTGGCCCGGTCCACCACATGAACGGTCACCGCCGTGCGGGAGGCGGCCTGCCGTTCGTTGGCGCAGATCCTCTCCAGCACGGCCAGACCGCGGGGCCCGGCACCGACAATGCAGACTGTGAGGTACCCGCTGCTCATCCGGATTCTCCGTTACGTCTCGAAGGGGCCACACAGTCGGGACAGCGCTCAGACCGGGGCGGCGACCAGGAGGCTGGTCTCCAGTGCGAGGGGGTGCACGGATTCCGTACGGAACCCGGCCGCGCCGAGCACGGCCGCGTAGCCCGGCCCGGTCCGCTCCCGGCCGCCGGCCGCCATCAGCAGATGGAGGTCCCACAGCAGCGGCAGCAGGTGCGAGCCGTCCTCGGGGATGACCCGCTCGACGATCAGCAGGCGCGAGGTGTCGGGCATGGCCCGGCGGACGGTGGACAGCAGACGCACGCAGTGCTCGTCGTCCCAGTCCTGGAGGACCCGCGAGAGCAGATAGACGTCGGCGCCGCCCGGCACCTCGCGGAAGATGTCGCCGCCCCGCGTCCCGTAGCGGCCGGGGCCGACGGCCTCGTCGAGGTACCGGGTGGCGATCGGCAGCATGTGCGGCTGGTCGAAGAGGACGCCGTGCACACCGGGGTGGGCCCGCATCACCGTCGCCAGCAGTGATCCGCTGCCGCCGGCCACGTCCACGACGGTGCCCGCCCCGCTGAAGTCGAAGGCGTCCAGGACGTCGGGGAAGAACACGTTGCCCGCGTTCATCGCCCGCTGGAACTTCGGCCCCGCGCTCGGCTCGTCGCGCAAGTACGCGTGCAGCGTGGTCCCGAAGGCATGGGCGAACCCGGACGTGCCGCCCCGTACGGCGGGGACCACCGACCCCCAGGCCCGGTGGAACTCCTCGCCGTAGATGCGGACCATGTCGCTCATGGACTGGTCGGCGCCCTCGCGCAGGCACTCGCTGACGGCGGTCGGGCGGTAGCCGTCGCACCCGTTGCCCCCGAAGACCTCCATCGCCGTCAGCAGCCGCATCAGCCGCGTGATGGCGTCCTCGTCCGCGCCGGCCGCGACCGCCAGCTTCTCGTCGGTGAGGTGTCCGGCGGCGATGTGGTCGGCGAGGCCCAGGGCCACGGCCGCGTACAGGGCTTGGGACTGCCAGGCGCCGGTGACGATGTCGACGACCCGGCGGGCTGCGCTCCGGTCGACCATGGGGAGGGCCTTCCTGTGGGACGGGATGGTGAGCCGTTCGGAGGGGTCAGCCGGCGTGCGCGGAACCACCGGGGGCGGCCACGGCCACGGCGCCGGCGGCCGGTTCGTGGAGCAGTCGGCGGTGCTTCTCGCGCAGCCTGCGCTTGAGGACCTTGCCCGTCACACCGACCGGCAGTTCGTCCCGTCCCGAGGCCAGCACCAGCGCGTGCAGCCGGGCCAGGCCCGCCCGGTCGAGGGCCGCGTTGCAGACCCGCAGCACATCCGCGGGCACCCGCTTCACGTCGTCGGGGTAGTACACGACCGCTACGGGCACCGACGCGGTCGACGGGCCGGGACCGTCGACGGCCACCACCGCCGCGTCCAGCGCCCCGGTGGTCAGCAGGACGACCTCCTCCAGCGGAAGGCTGTAGACCTCGCCGTCGGTGGACCTGATGACGTCGGGGGTGCGGTCCAGGTGGTACCAGCGGCCCTCGCTGTCCCGGCGCACGATGTCGCCCGTGAGGAAGTAGCCGTCGACCAGCGATTCCTCGTTCAGCCGGGGATCGTCCCAGTAACCGGGCGTGACGCTGGGGGTGCGGACGCCCAGCCGTCCGGCCTGACCGGCGGGCGCCTCGTGGCCCGAGGCGTCCAGAACGGCCGCACCGCGCACCACCCGGGCCGGCTTGCCGATCAACCGCCCGTACTGCGAAGTCTGCGCCGTGTAGGCCTGCTTGAAGAGGACCATGCCCATCTCGGAGGAGCCGAGCCCGTCCAGGTAGACGGAGCCCGCGGTCCTCTTCGCCCCGTTGCCCCGGCTGCCCAGCGCGACCAGCGGACGGACATGGCGTTCGTGCGAGGCGTCGCCCATGCCGTTCCAGAGCCGGATGTGCTGGGCCGCCTCCGGACGGATCCGGTCGGCGTCGATCTCGGCGAGCGTCAGCGGGAAGCCGAGCACCGTGCTGGGGTGAAAGGCGTTGATGGCCCGGACGACCTTCTCGCCGTCGGCGTTGTCCAGGATCAGCGTGGGGATGCCGAGCAGGATCGCCATGCTCAGGTAGCTGATGCCGGCCGAGTGGCTGTGCGGCAGGGCGGTCAGGAGCCGGTCGGAGCGCAGCGACGGGAAGGTCCACAGCCGCTCGCGCTTGCCGATGAAGAACGAACCGTGGTGGAACACCGGCGCCTTGGGCCGCCCGGTGGTGCCCGAGGAGTGGGAGATCATCACGAGGTCGTCGGCGGAGTGCCGGTGCGGGAACCCGGACAGTGGCCGCTCGGGGAAGCGGGCGGCCGCGTCCAGCACGTGGATGTCCTGGAGCCGCGGGGTGTCCGCGGTGCCTGCGGCCTCCCACGCGTCGGCGCACGCGTCCAGCAACACGGTGTCCCCGACGATGAGTTGCGACTCGGTGCGCAGGAAGTACTCCGCCGCGGTGGCCGGTTCCATCCGCGGATTGCAGTGCACGGCCGCGGCGCCCAGGCCGGTGAGAGCGATGTGGTGGATCAGTCCGAACAGCCCGTGCCCGGTGATGACGCCGACATGGCTGCCGGCCGTCACACCCTGCCCGCGGTACCAGTTCGCGTACCGGAGCACGGAAACGCGGATGTCGTCGAGGGACAGGCCCTCCAGCTTCTCCTCCGGCCAGGAGGGGGAGGTCACGTCGGGGTGGAAGAGCAGTGGCCGGTCGCGGTCGGACGCGACCTTCCAGGCATGCCAGAAGAAGTTCCCGGCGCCCAGCCCGCGGTCGGTGAAAAGCCGCAGGCGCTGGGCCGGGGACCGGTGTGTGCCGAAGAGGAACATAGAACTGCCTCTCGCTCCGCAGGGAGAGCCGCATGAAAAGGAGGGCGATGTTCCGGGGTGCTCGGTGGAAGATTGGCACCCCGGCCCTGGGAAGTCTGTGAGACCCTGCTAAAGATTCGGTCCACGGACGCGATTTCGCAGGTCGTCACGTATTCGGCAGCACAGGTTCCGGGCGATCTCGCTCCATCCTTCAGGCGTCGCTGGGAGTCTGTCCGACGGCAGCTGAGCAAAGATCCTGAGCATAACCACCGTGCAAGGACGCATTCGTGCGGCGCATTCGCCGTACGCACCGGGACTACGGCTGGAGGATTGCCGGATGGAGCGATCGTCGACGACCTCGATCGTCATTGTGGGGGGCGGTCCCGTCGGGCTCCTGCTCGCTCTCCTCCTCGACCGGTACGGCGTCGGGTCGGTGGTGCTCAACTCCGGGGAATCGGTGCCGGACACACCGCGGGGCAGCACGCACAACGCCCGCACCATGGAGCACTACCGGACCCTGGGCCTCGCCGACCGCGTCCGGGCCCTGGGCCTCCCCGCCGGGCACGACGCCGGGATCTCCTTCTCCACCCGGTACGGCGGCCACAGCCTGTGCCTGCTGCCGTGGCCCGGCTCCGGGCAGGTGCGAGCGCGGACGGCGACGGCGGACCGTACCGACCAGGTGCCGGAACCGATGCACCGGGCCAACCAGATGTACGTGGAACGCCTGCTGTTCGACCATGCCCGCACCCGTCCCCGCATCACGCTCGGCTTCGGCACCACGGTCACCGGCCTCGAACAGCGGGCGGACCGGGTCGTGGTGAGCGCGGAGGGCCCCGCGGGTCCGCGCACCTGGCGCGCCCGGTACGCGGTCGGAGCGGACGGTGGCCGCAGCTTCGTCCGGCGCCTCCTGGGCATCTCGTACAGCGGGCAGGGAGCGCTCGACCAGGATGTCCTCGGCCGCCGGTCGACCGCCGCACACCTGCGCGTTCCCACGCTGTACGGGGAGTTCCTCGGGGACCGCGCGGCCTGGAGCAACTGGGTCTTCAACGGCGAACTCGCGCTCAATCTGATCGCCCTCGACGGCGTGGACGAGTTCTTCCTGCTGACCAGTTCCGTGGACCCGGACACGGTGGACGCCGCGGAGCTGGTGCGGCTCGTGCGGCGGGCGGCGGGCGCCGATCTGCCGGTGGAGGTGCTCGGCCACCGGCCGTGGACGGCCGGGGCCGCCCTGGTCGCCGAGCGGTTCTCCGACGGCCGGGTCCTGCTGGCAGGCGACGCCGCCCATCTGTTCACGCCCCACGGCGGTTTCGGCATGAACACCGGCGTCGACGACGCCGCCAACCTCGCGTGGAAGCTGGCCGCCGCGGTCCAGGGCTGGGCCGGGCCCCACCTGCTCGACTCCTACGAGGCGGAACGCCGGCCGGTCGCGCTGCGCAACACCGCCGCCGCCCGCGAACTGGCCGCCGGCCTCGGTGCGATCGGGCGGCCCGCCGCCCTGGAGGACGACTCGGCCGAGGGCCGGGCCGCCCGGGAGAAGACCGGCCTCGCGCTCGCCGAGTACGGACAACGCACCCTGGACACCCTGGGCGTCCAGCTCGGTGCGCGCTACGACGGATCGCCGGTCATCGACGCCGGAGGCGGCACCCCGCCTCCGGACGCGTTCGTCTCGTACACCCCCTCCGCCGTACCCGGCGGCCGGGCACCGCACCTCTGGCTCGACGACGTACACGGCCCCGGCAGCTCGCTGTTCGACCGGCTGGGGACCGGCTTCACCCTCCTGCGGGTGGGCGACCGGGCGGTGGACTCCGGCGCCCTGGTCCGCGCCGCGCGGGACCGCGGAGTGCCGCTCACCCGGCTGGACCTTCCTGATGGAGCGGCGCGTGAGCTGTACGGGCCCGGTCTGGTGCTCGTCCGGCCCGACGGACACGTGGCCTGGCGCGGCGCGCGGCCACCCGCCGACCCCGGAGCTCTGCTGGATCTGTTGACGGGACACGGTCGGCGGGAAGCGTTCCCGTGAATTGTGCTGAGATCCGTTCCGGAGCGGGCTGAGCGCGCCGCTTCCAAGTTTGTTGAAACACGGAAATATTCTCGGAAAAAATATCGGAACGGCCTCCGCGTACCGACCGCAGAGGTTTTCGCAACGACCACTTAACGGGATGATCTCCCGGCGGCCGCGACGAATACGAGGATCAATGGATTTCTGTGTGCTCGGCCCGCTCTCCGTGGCCGACGGTGCAATCGACCGGACTCCCAGCGCCCCCAAGCAGCGTCAGATGCTGGCGCTCCTGCTGATGAACGCCAACCATGTCGTATCCATGTCGCAATTCGTCGAGGAGCTGTGGGAGTACAGTCCGCCCTCCAGCGCCGTCGCGGCTGTGCACACCTACGTCATGCAGTTGCGCCGCACCCTCGGCGGGCGGCCGAACAGCGCCTCGCCGGGCCCGGCGGGACCGGGCCAGCTGACCACCCGCGACCAGGGGTACGTCCTGCGGGTCGAGCCGGGCGAACTGGATCTGGACCTGTACGAGGACGAGGTCCGCTCCGCCCGGAACAGCCTGGACCGCGGCGCGCTGAGCCGCGGCGCCCGGGAGCTGCGCGCCGCACAGCAGCGATGGCGCGGTCAGATCCTGGTCGACGTGCTCATCGGGCCGCTGCTCGACGCGGCCATCGCGGTCGTCGAGCGCAACCGGCTCGACGCGCTCAGCAGACGGATATCCGCCGACCTCGACCTGGGCCGCCATCACACGCTGATCGGCGAACTGAGCTCCCTGTCGCTCGAACACCCCGCCGACGAGTCGCTCGCCGCCCAGCTGATGCTCGCCCTGTACCGGTCGGGCCGCCGGGTGGACGCCCTGGCCGTCTTCCACCGGCTGAGGCACGCGCTGCGCGACGAGCACGGCGCATCGCCCTCGGCCCGTATCCAGCAGCTCAACATCGACATCCTTTCGGCCCACCCCCGCCTCGACGCGCCGTCGATGCCGCAATGGCGGCTGTCGCTCGACCTCGTCGACCACTGTTCACCGGCGGAGCCGTCCGCACCGACCTGGAGCGGGGCCGGCCTCCCGGGGTGAGCCCGGCCGTGCAACCCCTTCGGGGGGCGCGGTGTTCAGACCGATGAGAGTGCAAGGAACGGCTCCGCCCGGCCCCCGGGCGAGAGCCCATCACCAGAAGGACATTCATGGACCTGAAGCTTTCCGGCCGCGTCGCTGTCGTCACCGGGGCCTCGAAGGGCATCGGCCTGGCCGTCACCCGCTCCCTGATCGAGGAGGGGGCACGCGTGGTGGCCGCCTCCCGCAAGATCACCCCGGAGCTCGAGAAGCTTGCCGGCCCGAACCTGGTGCACGCCTCGGTCGATCTCATGGACCACGAAGCGCCCGCCCAGGTGATCGAGCGCGCCATCGCGGAATTCGGTCAGCTCGACATCCTGGTGAACAACGCGGGCGGCCCGCCGCCCGGCATCACGCTGCCCCGTACGGGCTTCTTCGACGCCGACGACGCCGAATGGCGCGCGATCTTCGAGTTCAACCTCTTCGCCGTCGTCCGGGCGATCCGCGCCGCGATCCCGCACATGCTCCAGCAGGGCGAGGGCTCGATCATCAACGTCTCGACGGGTCTCGCCCGTCAGCCCGCGCCCGCCAACCCCGAGTACGGGGCGGCGAAGGCGGGTCTGACCAACCTCACCCAGGTCCTCTCCGAGGAGTTCGGCCCGCAGGGTATCCGGGTGAACACGGTCTCGCCCGGCCCGGTGCTCACCGCCTGGTGGACCGACGAGGGCGGCGCGGCCGACGTGATCGCCGGCATGGCGGGCACGGACCGGGACAACGTCATGGAGAACGTGGCGCCGCAGATGATGAACCTGGTCACCAAGCGGCTCGTCACGCCGGAGGAGGTCGCCGACGCGATCCTGCTCCTCGCCTCGCCGCGCTCGGCGAGCACCACCGGCGCGGACTTCGCCGTCGACGGAGGGTTCCTCAAGAGCGCCTGATCCCGGCGGCGCGGGAGCGGTGAGACGTGCCGCGTGGTGGGCCCCCGGCGTATCGAGGGAGGCCCACCACGTTCTGCCGTGCCCTCACCGCCCCGCGCCGGACCGACCGTCCCGGGCACCACGGCCCTGGGCTTCTCATCGACTTGAGCGGAGACCTCTCATGGAGACATTGAAGGGCAAGACTGCTGTCGTCACCGGGAGCAGCCGCAGCATCGGCCGTGGAATCGCCGAGCGGCTGGCCGCCCGGGGCGCGTTGGTCGCGGTCCACTACGCGACCAACGCCACGGCCGCACAGGATGTCGTGAAAGCCATCGGCGAGGCCGGGGGCCAGGCCTTCGCGTTCGGCGCCGAACTGGGGCACGAGGGTGACGCCGAGCGGTTCTGGGCGGAGTTCGACGTGCGGCGGCGCGCCTTCTCCGACGACGGGGACACCGGGGTGGACATCCTGGTGAACAACGCCGCGGTGGCGCTGCGGGACAACTTCCAGGACGCGACCGTCGCTGACTTCGACCGGATGATCGCCGTGAACATCCGCGCGCCGTTCTTCATCGTGCAGCACGCGCTGGACCGGCTCCGCGACGGCGGGCGGGTCATCAACATCTCCTCGGCGGTCACCCGCCTGGGGCTGCCCGAGGTCATCTCCTACGGCGCGACCAAGGGAGCGCTCGACAGCTTCAGCCGCATCCTGGCCAAGGAGCTGGGCCCCCGGGGCATCACGGTCAATGTGGTCGCCCCCGGATACGTGGACACCGACTCCAACGCCGACTGGCTGCGCCACGACAAGGACGCGTGGGAGGAGACCGCGGCGAAGTCCGTGTTCGGCCGGGTCGGGGAGCCCGAGGACATCGGCGACGCGGTGGCCTTCCTCGCCTCCGACGCCGGGCGCTGGATCACGGGTCAGCACATCGACGCCAGTGGCGGGACCCGTATGTAGGAGCGCCCGGCCGCGCCGAGGGAAACGGGGAAGAAGAGAGCAAAGAATGGCGGTGCCTGGAAAGGACGGCTGCGGAATCCTCGTTGTGGGGAGTGCGTGACAACCGGCTCCATGTCAGTGCTCGGAAGACCGAAACCACTGGAGGAACGCCATGACTGTCCACTCGGGCGAGGCCTACTACAACCCGCTGTGCCGGGAGAAGCTCGTCATCAGGACGCCGGCCGCCCAGACGAGGGGCGAACGCGCCGTGATGGACATGTATGTCGAACCCGGAGGATTTGCAGCCGGATATCACACGCATCCCTACAGCTCGGAACGCTTCATTCTCGTACGGGGAGAACTGCGGGTGCACGTCGCGGGCCGGGATGTCATTCTCGACAAGCTCGGACAGAGTGTTCTCGTGCCTCCCGGCACCGTGCACCGCTGGTTCGCCCACAGCGACACCGAAGAGACGTTTGCCGTCGTCGAGTTGAGCAACCGGGCCGACCGTTTCGAACAGTTGATATGCCGGCAGCTCTTCGGGTTGGCCCAGGACGGCAAGACGAACAAGGAAGGGCGGCCCGGTCTGTTGCAGAGCGCTGTCACCATGAGCGAGTTCTCCGACGTTCTCCGGTTCACCGACCGGCCCTGGCCGGTGCAGCGGATGATCAACGGGGTCCTTTCCCCCGTCGCGCGGCTTCTCGGCTACCAGGGTTGCAATCCCGACTACCTTGAGCGCCGCCCCTTCGAAACGGCCGAACTGGAGGAGCTGCCGGAAGAGGTTCTGGCGCACCTGCACGGCGGCGAGCCGGCCCAGGGGCATCGCTGACGTACGGGCGGAGCCGGTGTGCTCCCGCTGTCGTACCCGCGCCCGGCGCACCGGGCACGGACACGACAGCAGGAGAGGGAACACGTCCTAGCCGGGCAGTTCCACGGACTGCCGGTGCCGGAAGACGTTCCTGGGGTCGTACGCCTTCTTGATCCGCTGCAGTCGCGGATAGGCGCCCTTGTAGTACAGCTCGTGCCAGGGCACACCGGAGGTGTTGTACCTCGGATCACTCAGATCGGCGTCCGGATAGTTCACGTAGCAGCCGTCGGTGACGTCGTCGGGCACCGGAACTCCGCCCGTCCTCGCGTACACCTCCTGGTAGCTCTCCCTGGTCCACGCCACGTACATGGCGTCGTCCGCCGGGTCGTTCCACTGCGCCGACCAGAGCATCTTGAACGCGGCGCCTCGGTGCCCGGCCGCGGTCGCGTCCTGGCTCACCTTCCGGACCGCGCCGCCGAACGGAGTCAGCTGGATGTTGAGGTTCGGGCTGGCGATGTCGGTCCGGGTGAGGTGTCTGTACATGGCGTCCAGGTGGGCCCGGGGGAACTCGGCCCGCATGTAGGCCGACTTGTACTCGGCGCGCAGCGTCGGGTCGTTGAGCAGCGGATTGGTCGTGCCCACGAAGCGGGTGGCCTGGAGCCACGGCAGTCGGCGCGCGGCGGCGAACTGCGGCATCGGGCCGAAGTCGCCCATCTGCCGGGTGAGGGCGCCCGGCCCGACAGCGACGCCTGTGCCCATGTACGCGAGGTACTCGTCCAGCATCCTCTGCGCGCCGGGCGCCGCCGCGTCGACCTGGGTGACCAGGCCGATCTGGCCGTTCGCCCGGTGGTTGAGGATCAGGAAGCTGGTGAGGAAGCGCTGCGGGCTGTCCGCCGCTCCGTGGGCGACATGCCAGGCGGCGTAGTTCTGGGTCAGCCGCGCGAACCCGTTCCCGCTGAGCTCGGCCCAGGGCCACGAGACCGCGCTGAGCAGGACTTCGGCCGGCGGCTTGGGCAGCAGCGTGCGGGGGTCGGCGCCGACGGCGTCCGGTGAACGGAAGAGGTAGCGGGTGATGACACCGAAGTTGCCGCCGCCGCCGCCGGTGTGCGCCCACCAGAGCTCCCGGTGGGGGTCGTCCTTCTCCCGGGTGGCCAGCACGGTTCTGGCTCTGCCCGCCGCGTCGACCACCACGACTTCCACCGCGTACAGGTGATCGACGACCAGGCCGTCCCTGCGTGCCAGCATGCCCCAGCCCCCGCCGCTGACATGACCGCCCACACCGACGGAGTAGCAGATCCCGCCGGGGACGGTGATGCCCCAGGCCTGGTAGAGCGTTTCGTACAGATCGAGCAGCGTGGCACCGGACTCCACCGCTATGGCCCGGTGCGCGGGGTCGTAGGAGACGGCGTTCATGTGCGAGACGTCGAGCACGGTCCGGACGTCCGCGTTGTAGACGAAGTCCTCCAGGCAGTGTCCGCCACTGCGTACGGTGAGCCGCTTCCCCTCTCTCACGGCCCGTTCCACGATGGCCGGTATCTGCTCGGGGGAGTCCACGAATTGCACCGAGTCGGGGCGCGCGACATACCGGGCGTTCATTGCTCTGACGGAGTCCTGGTACTGCTGGTCGCCCGGGGTGACCGTCACCGGACCGAACGACGGACTCGCCGTGCGCGGACCGCGCTTCGCGGTGGCGGCGAAAGCGCTTCCCCCGCCCGGGAGTAAGGCCGCCCCGCCCAGGCCGGCCGTGGTGCCCGCGAGGAACTTCCGCCGACCGAGACCCGTTGACCGCTTCATCATGTTCACCCTTCTCGAAGCCGAAAGACATTACTGGTTGCTAGGGACGTCCTGATGCACCCACCGGTTCCGCACGAATAACCGGAATGTGGGGTTCTGAGGGGGGTGTCGGCGAAGCGGTAGCGGGATGCCTTCGGTGCCGTCCCAGGGGAATCGGGCACCTGATTGCATACGCAATTGTGGGGTCGCATCGGCGAGGGTGATGGCCGGTGTCATCGGGCGTTTTCCGACGGTCCGGCGAGCTCGCGTCAGGTTTCGGCCGACGTGGCGATAATTAGAGCCAGGTGGCCTCTTCCTGTCAAGCGTCCGCATTTTCTCCGCGCCTGACGGAAGACCGCAAGAATTGGAGTTCCCCGGGCCGGGGCGGCACTTAGCATCGTCCGCACCGACGCCTGGGAAGGGCTTGAGAAGTGCGAGATACAGAAGGTTTTGAACGGCGCAGATTCCTGACGGCCGGCGCGAGCGTGGCGGGCGCCACCGTCATCGGAGGGGCGGCGGCCGCGGGCTCCGCGACCGCCGCCGAGCCGGTCGCGGGCGCCACCCGGCCCGCCCGGCCCGCTTCGGCCGTGGCGATCACTCCCGCCGACCAGCGCTACCCGGACCTGGTACGCGGCTGGAACCAGCGGTGGGTCGGCGCGCCGGAGGCCGTCTACGTGGTCGAGACGACCGAGCAGGTGGCCCAGGTCGTCCAGCTGGCCGTGGACAAGGGCAAACGGATCACGGTCCGGGGCGGCGGCCACTGCTGGGAGGACTTCGTCTTCAACGCGGACGTCGAAGTCATCGTCGACATGTCGGAGATGGCGACGGTGGGGTACGACCCCCGGATGCACGCGTTCTCGGTCGAGGCCGGAGCGCGCCTGCTGGACGTGTACGAACGGCTGTACCGGCCGTGGGGGGTCACGATTCCGGCAGGCACCTGCTACTCCGTCGGCGTGGGCGGACATGTCAGCGGCGGCGGCTGGGGCATGCTGCTGCGCAAGCACGGTCTGGTCGTCGATCACCTGTACGCGGTGGAGGTCGTGGTGGTCGACGCCTCCGGCAAGGTCCGGACCGTCGTGGCCACCCGGGAGGAGAACGACCCCCACCGCGACCTGTGGTGGGCGCACACCGGGGGCGGCGGCGGCAACTTCGGCATCGTCACCCGCTACTGGTTCCGCAGCCCGGGAGCGCCGGGCCGGACCCCCGAGAGCCTCCTGCCCAAGCCGCCCGCCGAGGTGCTGATCAGCGCCGCCGCCTGGGCCTGGAAGGACCTGACGGAAGCCGACTTCGTCACGCTGGTGAAGAACTTCGCGGACTGGCACGTGGCCCACAGCGATCCGGACGACCCCAATTCCGCGATCTGCAGCCTTCTCTCGCTCAACCACCGCTCCAACGGGGCCGTCAATATCGTCACGCAGGTCGACGCCTCCGTCCCCCGGGCCGAGAAACTGCACGCGGACTTCATGGCAGCTGTGACCAAGGGCGTCGGTGCCAGAACCGGACCGGCCGTGACGCCGATCGGCGAGTTCAAGCCGATGCCGGAATTCGCGGTGCCGCAGCGCCTGCCGTGGATGCAGGCGACCCAGTACATCGGAACGGCGAACGCGACGACCAACAACCCGACTTTGAAAGGCGACTTCAAGTCCGCCTACATGCGCGCCTCTTTCCCGGCCCGGCATATCGCGAAGCTGTACAAGCACCTGTCGCGCGAGGACCTCGGCAACCCGACCGCCTCCCTGATGCTGAGCTCCCACGGCGGCCGGACCAACGCCGTTCCCGCCACCGCGACCGCTTACGCCCACCGTGACTCCGCCTTCAAGATGGCCTGGATGATCTGGTGGACCGACCCGGCGGACGAGGCCGCGTCCGTGCGCTGGATCCGGGAGTTCTACGAGGACCTGTACGTCGAGACGGGCGGCGTGCCCGTCCCCGACGCGGTCACCGACGGCTGCTACGTCAACTACCCGGACGTCGACCTCAGCGACCCCCGGCACAACAAGTCCCCGGTCCCCTGGCACGAGCTCTACTACAAGGGCAACTACCCCAGGCTTCAGCAGATCAAGAAGGCGTACGACCCCAGGAACGTCTTCCGCCACCGGCAGTCGATCCAGCTGCCGTCCTGACCCGCCGTCGTGAGGACACCCTGGCTCTCGCCCCACTGCAGCGGGGCGAGAGCCAGGGTGTCCTCACGACGGCGTCAGCGCTTCAACGCGAAGGTCAGACCGTCCGCGAAGGGCAGCAGGCTCAGATCCACGCGCTTGTCGTCGTGCAGCTTGGCGTTGAACTCGCGCAGCGCCCGCGTCTCCGAGTCCTGCACCTCGTGGTCGATGACCGCGCCGTGCCACAGCACGTTGTCCACCACGACCAGGCCGCCCGGACGCAGCAGCTTCAGGGCCGCCTCGTAGTACTCGGCATAGCCCTCCTTGTCCGCGTCGATGAACACGAAGTCGAACGAACCCGGCGCGCCCTCCTCGCGCAACAGGTCCGCCAGGGTCTCGCGCGCGTCGCCCAGCCGGAAGTCCACCTTGTCGGCCACGCCGGCCCGCGCACAGAACTCCAGAGCCGTCGCCGCCCAGCCTTCGTCGAGATCCAGGGCCACCACGGAGCCGTTCGCCGGCAGCGCCAGCGCCGTCGACAACAGGCTGTAGCCCGTGAAGACGCCGACCTCCAGCGTGCGCTTCGCGCCGATCGCCTTCACCAGCAGCGACAGGAACTGACCCTGCTCGGGCGATATCTGCATCAGATGCAGAGGTAGCTCTGACGTCTTCTCCCGCAGTTCGGCCAGCAGGTCGGGCTCGCGCAGGGAGACATCGGCGACATAGTCCTGAATGGCATCGCTCAAATCGACCTGGATTCTCACACCTGATCCCTTCGGAGAAATACCTCTACTGCTCGGTCATCTAAACTGCGGTACGTATTCCTGTCAAGCGTGCAAGGGAGCGCGGCACTTCCTTGATTGATTCTTCAGACGCCCCTGCGATACTGGTCGTGTATCGCTGGGGAATGTGCAGCGCATTTCCTTTGTGTCTCACATTTCGATGTACTCGCATTCCCGATGTGGAGGAATTCTCGTGAGCGCAGGCGAGCGAAGTTTCCGGGACTGCCTGGGACAGTTCGCGTCCGGTGTCACCGTCGTCACCACCCTCCACGGCGACCTGGGAACGGTGCACGGCGCAACCGTCAGCTCGTTCACCTCCGTCTCGCTCCGGCCGCCGCTGATCATGGTGTCCCTGGACCGGCGCTCCAGGCTGAGCGCACTGCTGGCCGGCGAGGCGTTCGGGGTGAACGTCCTCGCGGCGGACCAGGGCGATCTCGCGCTCCGCTTCGCGGGCAGGAGCGGGGCCACCCACGAGGACGTCGAGTGGCAGGACACCGGACCCGCTCCGCGGCTGGCCGGATCCGTCGCGCACTTCGCCTGCGGGCCGTGGGCCTCCTACGACGGCGGCGACCATCTGCTGTACGTCGGCGAGGTGCTGAGCTTCGACGCTCCGGGTGGCGAGCCCCTGGTCTTCCACAGCGGCGCCTTCCACGCCCTGCGCTCGGCCGCCGATCTCGGATCCGCCCGCCGCTGACGCCGGGCCCTTTTTCACCGTCCGCCCCCGACAGGGACTCACCGACCCGAAAAGGACTACGACATGACGCTTGAGCAGGGCGAGACGGCAGAAGCGGCGGGACCGGCCGGCGGCCCGGACTCCCCGGCCCGGGTGACGCGCCCGCTGACCGGCGACGAGTACCTGGAGTCGCTGCGCGACGGCCGGGAGATCCACCTCTACGGCGACCGGGTCAAGGACGTGACGTCCCATCCGGCTTTCCGCAACTCCGCGCTGATGACCGCACGGCTCTACGACGCCCTCCACGACCCGGCCCGACGCGACGTCCTCACCGCTCCCACCGACACCGGATCCGACGGCTGGACCCACAAGTTCTTCCGTACCCCCCGCAGCGTCCAGGACCTCGTCGAGGACCGCGAGGCGATCGCGGCGTGGGCGAGGATGACGTACGGCTGGATGGGCCGCAGCCCCGACTACAAGGCCGCGTTCCTCGGCACGCTGGGCGCCAACAGCGAGTACTACGCGCCCTACCAGGAGAACGCCCGGCGTTGGTACCGCGAGTCCCAGGAGAAGGTCCTCTTCTGGAACCACGCGATCATCCACCCGCCGGTCGACCGCAACCGCCCCGCGGAAGAGGTCAGGGACGTCTACGTCCACGTGGAGAAGGAGACCGACAACGGGCTGATCGTCAGCGGCGCCAAGGTGGTCGCCACCGGCTCGGCGATCACGCACTACAACTTCGTCTCGCACTACGGACTGCCCCTGAAGGACAAGGAGTTCGCGCTCGTCGCGACCGTCCCGATGGACGCGCCGGGACTGAAACTCATTTGCCGGCCGTCGTACGCGGCGACCGCCGCTGTCATGGGCACCCCCTTCGACTACCCGCTCTCCAGCAGGTTCGACGAGAACGACACGATCTTCGTCATGGACAAGGTCCTCATCCCCTGGGAGAACGTCTTCCTGTACGGGGACGTGGACCGGGTCAACGGGTTCGCGCCGCAGTCCGGCTTCCTGGAGCGCCTCACCTTCCACGGCTCCATCCGCCTCGCCGTGAAGATCGACTTCATCGCCGGGCTGCTGCTCAAGGCGGTCGAGATGACCGGCACCAAGGACTTCCGGGGCGTCCAGGCCCGGGTCGGCGAGGTGCTGGCCTGGCGGAACATGTTCTGGGCCCTGAGTGACGCCGCGGCCCGCAACCCCCAGGAATGGAAGAACGGTGCACTCCTGCCGCGCCTCGACTACGGCATGGCCTACCGCTGGTTCATGACGATCGGCTACCCGCGTATCAAGGAGATCATCCAGCAGGACGTCGCCAGCGGACTGATCTACACCGCCTCCGGCGCCGAGGACTTCAAGAACCCCGAGATCCGGCCGTACCTGGACAAGTACGTACGCGGCTCGGGAGGCCACGACGCGGTGAGCCGCGTCAAGCTCATGAAGCTGCTGTGGGACGCGGTGGGCACCGAGTTCGGCGGCCGCCACGAGCTGTACGAGCGCAACTACTCGGGCAACCACGAGGCGGTGCGCACCGACATCCTCCAGGCTCAGGAGGCCAGTGGCCAGGTGGCCGCCTACAAGGGCTTCGCCGAGCAGTGCCTCCAGGAGTACGACCTGGACGGCTGGACCGTCCCCGACCTCGACTCGTTCGATCGGTTCAAGGACGTGCGCGGGAACCTGGACAGCTCCGGCTGAGTCAGGACGGGCCCGGCGCCGCGCCCCGGACGGCCGCGCCGGGCCCCGAAAGCTCCTGGCGCACCCGCTCGTGCAGGCACACCTCCAGCAGATCGGCGGGCAGCAGGGCCCGGCCGGCCGCCGGCGGCTCCGCGCGTCGAACCGCGGCGTGCACCCGCGCGGCGAACCCGGCGTCGCCCGCCGCCAGCCGGGCGAGCGGGAACCGCCGGGCAAGGACCTCCCGGCCCGGCGCCGCGGCGGCGGCCAGCACCGCGCACACGCCCTTGTCCGCCGCCGCGACCAGCACCGGCCCCAGCGACGACGGAGCGCAGGCGTACCGGATCACGCTCCCGCGGCCCCCGGAACGGAACTCCTGCGGCGTCATGCCGAGGATCGCCGGGGACGCGGAGTAGAAGTGCCCGTTCGAGTTGAAACCCGACCGGTAGATGGCGTCCGACACCGTGGGGGCGTGCGCCAGTTCGTGGCGGACCCGACGGGCGCGCACGACCGACGCGTACGCGTGCGGGGTCACCCCGGTGAACGTCTTGAACATCCGGTGGAAGTGGAAACGGCTGTACCCGGCCGAGTGCGCCAGCTCCTGGAGGTTCGGCGGGGCCGCGGACTCGTCCATCAGCCGGCAGGCCCGCGTCACCGCGAGGGCGTGCAGCCTCTTGGGGACGGCCGCGTCGGTCCTGGTGGCGTCACCTCCGTACGCAACGGCGCTCGTCATCGTCGCTCTCGTCCCTCCTGTCGCCGACCGTCCTGCCGTGCGGCAGGACGGCTGAACCAGCTGCGCCCGTGCAGCCATTCGCGGTCGCGCAGCACCTTCCCGCCGGCCGTGCGGGGGAGCTCGGGCACCAGATGGAAGCGCGGCGAGACTCCGGACGGGCCGAGGAAGCGGTGGCACCAGGCGGTCAGGTCCGTGCGCGTCAGTCCGTCACCGCACGCGACCAGGGCCTGGGGAGGGTCGGCCCCCAGCACCACGGCGTCGGTGACGTCCTGGTGGGCCCGGAGCACCGCCTCGATGCGCAGCGCGTCGACGCCGCCCGGCGTGAGGCTCTCGACGCGGCCGCGCAGGTGCAGCACGCCGGTCGCCGGATCGCGGGTCACCAGGTCCTGCGTGGACAGCCAGCCGTCGTGCGGCGGCGGATTCTCGTACAGATAGGGCGATTCGGGGAGATGGACACCGAGGACGCCGCCGAGGACGCGGACGCGCACACCGGGCACGGGCGTGCCGATCGCCCCCGGCCCGGCCACGCCGGACAGGTCCGTGGAGACCATGCCGGTCTCCGTCGTTCCGTACCCCTGGCCCACGAGCACGCCGTAACGGCGTGCGAAGGCCCCGGCGTCCGCGGCGTCCAGCACGTCCCCGCCGGAGACGGCGAGCCGCAGATCCGGCAGGGTGAGCCCCTCGTCCGCGTGGGCCAGCGCCGCGAAATGCCGGGGGCCGCCGATCACCACCTGCGCCCCGCGGGCCGCATCGGCGAGAGCCTTCGGCGTCTGCGCCGTGGGGAAGACCGCGGTGGCGCCGGCGTCGAGTGCGTACAGAACCCCTGCGACCAGGGAGAAGGAGTGGGCCACCGGCCCCAGCACCGCGACCCGTTCGCCCTCCCGGGGCAGCCGGGCGAGGGACCGCAGACGCTCCAGTTCGGTCAGCAGCGACCGCGCCGTACGGCCCACGCCCTTGGGACGCCCCGTGGTTCCGGAGGAGAACTGCACGAGGCAGTGGCCGGTGCGCGCCGGGCGGCCGGTGCGCCTGCGGCGTACCAGCACCTCGCACTCACCGACGAAGAGGTCCTCGCGCCCGTACTGTTCGCCGAAGGTCATGACGTACTGAGGGGCGCACAGTTCGAGCAGCGCCTCGCGCTCGGCCTGCCCCGGCCGCGGCTCCAGCAGCACCACCTGGGCGTCCAGCGACCAGAGCGCGAACAGCGACCACAGCTGGGTGAAGCTGGGTGTTCCGTGCAGCGCGACAGTGCTTCCGGGACCGATCCCGTGACAGCGAAAGGTGTGCGCCAGCCGGTCCGTCCGGACCCGGAGCGCGGTCGCGTCGACCTCGGAGCCGGGCTGCCCGGCCTGGGCCCACACCGGGCCCCGGGCGCGGCGCACCAGTGTCGACAGCGGAGCCGGACAGGGCTGTTGCGACATGGTCCCTCCCACGGTCGGACGGTCCTTCGTGCGACGGTGTCCGGCCCGGGGCCGCCCGCGCGGCGGCCCCGGACCGGACACCGGTCCTACTTCTCGACGCAGAACTCGCCCACCGGCCAGCCGACATGCCGCTTGTCGGTCGCCACATGGCCCAGCACCTGGTCGCCCTGGGTCAGCTCGGTGACGTTCAGCACGGCGGCACCCGGGCCGAGCACCCGCACGTGCCAGTCGTCCTGGACGATGAGGTTGACCTCGACGCCCTCCGCCGAACGGGCCTTGATGCTCAGCAGCGGCCGGGACTCCAGCTTGATGCGGCCCACCACGATGCGACGGGTGCGGCCGTCGGCGCCGACCGCGAGGACGGCGCTGCCCGCCTGGAGCTCGCTGAGGTAGTTGGTGCGGTTGTCCTGGCCGAAGACATAACTGTGCAGCGCGCCCGCGTTGATGCGGAACGGGCGGGTCGGCATGTACGGCAGGGGGTGGGTCTCGCTCACGCACAGGATGAACCCGTGGGCGTAACTGCCGACGAGCATCCCCTCGTCCTTCTCGAAGTGGGTGCAGGTGTCGATGCACACCCGGTCCCCGAGCCCGAGATGCTCGATGGATTCGACGGTCAGCGTGGACAACTGGAGCGCGGGGGTCTTCACCTGGAGCATCTCCATCAGGGCGAAGACGTCGTTGGCGTCCCGGGGCGACAGGAGGACGCCCTCCGAGCCCTTCTCCAGTACGTCGACGATGACCTGGGCCTCTTCGAGGTCGTCGGCCCGGCAGATCAGCTGACCGGGCGAACTGTCGGCCGCCGCGATCACGATCTCCAGCGGGATCTTCGTGGGGTCCTTGAACTCCACGACGGTGTAGGGCAGCGCGATCGCCGTATCGCAGGCCAGCGTCAGGGACGGGTCGTCGACCACGTTGACCAGACCGGCGGTGTCCTTCTGGCCGTTGCGGTGAAGGGCGCGCAGCTCGCCCAGCCGGCCGCCGTCGGCTATCTCGTGCAGGACGATCACGTCGTCGAGGGGCTGCTCGGTGGGGCCCGGGGAGCCGGCCAGCACCCGTTTGACGGTGTTCGGCAAGGTCGCCAGCGTGGCGACATCGCTGTCGACGATGGCGTCGACCCGGGCATGGATGGCCGCGTCGATCACCGGTTCACGGTGCTCGGCGGGGACGTTGCGCATGTCGATCCAGGCGAATTTCACAGCACACCTGCCATGTGTGAGGGCGGCGTCGGCTCGGTCGCGAGCACCCGGCCATGGACGATTTCGGCAAGCTCCCGGACCGTCTGCCGGGGACACGGGCCGGAGAAGACCCGACGCCCGACAGCCAGTCCGCTGCATCCCGCGGCCAGGGCCGAGGACGCGAACTGGTGCAAGGGACGACCACTGCCCCCGCCTCCGGCGACCAGCACCGGCAGCGGGGAGTTCGCCACGACTTCCGACATCCGGGGCGTCGGCGAGGCGAAGACCGTTTTGACGAGATCGGCGCCGAGGTCGGCGGCGATGCCGGTGACGTGCGAGAGCAGTTCCGGTTGGCAGGGGTCCTCCACCCGCGGCCCGCGCGGGTAGATCATCGCCAGCAGGGGCATGCCCCACCGGTCGCACGCCGAGGCGACGGCGCCGAGATCGGCGAGCTGGGCCGCTTCGGTGGCCGAACCGATGTTGACGTGGACGCTGACGGCATCCGCGCCGATCCGTACGGCGTCCTCCACGTCGCCGACCAGAACCTTGGCGTCGACGTCCGGAGCATGGGCGGTGCTGGCGCTCAGATGCACCACGAGCGCGGTGCGGGTGAGCAGCCCCGGAGGGATCATCCGCGCCCTGCCCTTGTGGACGACGACGGCGTCCGCCCCGCCCTCGCTGATGCTGCGGACCAGCTCGCGGAAGCCCGCACCGCTGACGAAGGGGCCGTCGGACACGGAGTGGTCGAGGGGAACGAACAGATAGCGCCCGTCACCCCGCCGGGACAGTCGTGCCAGGCGCAGTGCCTTGCCACTCAGCGGCATGCTTGACATGACACACCTCTTCCATCGTGATCTCTGCGCGACCGGAGAGGAACAGGTCGAAAGCCGTGGTGGCCGCTCTCCTCGCTGCACTTTCGCAGCGGTCGCTGAAGAATCGAGCCAGACAGCCGCGTAACCGTCCGCGCGAGAACCGGCCACCGGCTCTCCGCTCCGCGCAACCCGGACCGTGCACGCGGGGTTTGACCCTGCGCCCCCCACCACCGACGACAGACGGAGCTGCCATGCCCGCGAGCCCCCGGGAGACGGGTCCCACCACCGTCGACACAGAAGTCGCCGTGGTGGGCGGTGGTCCGGTCGGGATGCTGGTGGCCAGAGAGCTGGCCCTCCTGGGCGTCGGCGCGACGGTGTACGAGAAGCTGCCCGCCCCCTCGCCCGTCTCCAAGGCGAGCACCCTGCACGCGCGGACCGCGCAGCTCCTGCACCGGCGCGGCATCCTGGACGCGGTCCAGCCCGGGCCCCCCGCGCGGCGGGACGACCGGGGCAGGGTCCGCTTCCACTTCGGCGCGCTGTTCGACCTGGACCTGTCCCGGGTGGTCGACGAGGGCCCGGCCATGATCGCCAGCCCGCAGGCCTGGGCCCAGGAGGTGTTCGCCGGACACGCCCGTACGCTCGGCGCCCGGATCGAACGGGACAGCGAGCTGACCGGCATCCACCAGGAGTGCGACCATGTCCGGCTCGGCCTGCGGGACTCGGCCGGCAACACGCGTACGGTCAGGTCCCGTTGGGTCGTCGGCGCGGACGGCGCGCGCAGCATGGTCCGCAGGCTCTCCGGCATCGCCTTCACCGGCACGCCCGCCACGGTCTCCGCCCTCATGGGCGAGGTCCGCCTCCTCGACCCGTGGAACGCGCCGTCGGGGTGGCAGCGCACGCCCCACGGCTGGACCCTGCTGTGGGTGTCCCCGTCCGGCCGCAGCCGTGTGTGTACGTACGACTTCCGCGGCCCGCACCCCGACCGGCACTCCCCGGTCACCCTGGACGAGCTCCGGGAGGAGGTCGCCCGCATCGCCGGCCGCGAGGTCCCCATGGACTCGCCGGCCTGGCTCACCCGCTTCAGCGATGCCGCGCTCCAGGCCGAGACCTACCGCCACGGCCGCGTCCTGCTCGCCGGGGACGCGGCACACGTGCACTTCCCGGCCGGGGGACAGGGCGTCAACCTCGGTCTCCAGGACGCCTTCAACCTCTGCTGGAAGCTGGCCGCACATCTGCGGGGCGGCGCCCCGGCCGATCTGCTGGACACCTATCAGGCCGAGCGCCACCCCGACGCGGCCGCCGTCCTGCACAACGTGCGCGCGCAGGTCGCGCTGATGGACCCGGCCCCGCGCACCGACGCGCTGCGGCAGCTCTTCGCGGAGCTGATGCACTTCGACGAGGTCAACGACCACCTCAGCAGCATGATCACCGGCACCTCGCTGGTGTACGACATGGGGCTGCGCAGGGACGCCCCGCTGGTCGGCCGGCTCGCCCCCGACGTCACGCTGAGGACCGCCGGGGGCACCGCCACCCTCGCCGGACTGCTGCACGCCGCGCGCCCGGTGCTCCTGGACCTCGGGGACCACGCCGAACTGCGCGAGGCGTCCGCCCCGTGGCACGACCGGGTGAACGTCGTCACCGCCACGACCGACGCGCCGCTCGGCACCACGGCCCTGCTCGTGCGGCCCGACGGCTACACGGCCTGGAGCGGGCGGGGCGACCGGCGGGACGGGCCCGAGCTACGGGACTCCCTGACCCATTGGTTCGGACCCGCCCGCTGAGGGGGGAGGCCGGCGCGCTCAGCCGCCGGCCGGACCGCCGGCCTGCCCCGCCGAGCCCCGGCGATGGCATTCCACGAGATGGGTGTCGACCATCCCGATGGCCTCCATGAGGGCGTAGCTCGTGGTGGGGCCGACGAAGCTGAACCCGTGCGCCCGCAGCTCACGGGCCAGGGCCTGCGAACCGGGGGTGCTCGTCGGCACCTCGGCCGCCGTGCGCGGCCGGGGCGTCCCGGCGGGCCGGTGCGACCAGATCAGCTGGTCCAGGCCACCGTTCCCACGCAGCGCCAGGACGGCCCGGGCGTTGCGGACGGTCGCCTCGATCTTGGCCCGGTTGCGGACGATCCCCGCGTCGGCCATCAGCCGCAGGACATCGGCGTCCGTGTACGCCGCCACCTTCTCCGGGGCGAATCCGTCGAACGCCGCACGGAACGCGGGACGCTTGGCGAGGATCGTCAGCCAGCTCAGCCCGGCCTGGAACGCCTCCAGCGTGATCCGTTCGAACAGCGCCTGCTCGCCGTGGACGGGCAGACCCCATTCGCTGTCGTGGTACGCCAGGTTGAGCGGATGGCCGGCGGCCCACGGACAGCGCCTGCGCCCGTCCGGACCCAGCACCGGCCCGCCTGCCGAGGCCGTGGCCGCCGGGGCGCGGGGCGGCCAGTGCGTACTGCGGCCGTCGTCGATCTGCCAGGTGCCGCCGTCCGCCGTGGCGCCGCGCAGCCCGTCGACGACCGAGGCCCCGGCGAGTTCCGCCAGCTGCGAGGAGTCGAGCGAGGCGAAGGCATACGTACGCTCCGCCACCCAGTCGGTGCTGTGCGCCAGCCGCCGGCTCATCCGCGCCCAGCCCGGCGGCGCCCCGGCCACCACCCACGCGTCCGGGGCCCCGGCGGTGAACCGCCGTGCGGGGCGGAGCCAGGAGGCGGCGTCCTCGGGCCAGTCCACGACCGCCGTGACCTGGCGTCCGGTCGCCTCCCACGCCGTGACGAAGGCCTCGGCGGCGGCCCGGTGGACACCGTCCCGCCCGTGCCCGACGGCGACGTCCCGGACCGAGGACGGGATGAGCCGCAGGAGCGCTTCCAGTTCGGCGGCGGTGTGCCGGGCGTCAGGCGGCGTCATGGAAGACCAGCCCGAGCGTGCGGCGGAGACCGGAGCGTACGGTGCTCACCCCGTGCCTCATGGGCGCGGCCGACCAGCCGCGGGCCGAGGCCACCGGCCGGTCCCGGGTGGTGAAGATCAGCCCGCCGCCCCGCGGAAGGACGGCCGAACTCCCCCGGGACTGCGCCCGGGGCCGCTGCTCGACCATCAGGAACTCGCCGCCGGTGTAATCGGACGCGTACGTGTCGAGCCCGATGACCACCTGGAGCGGGAAGACCAGGTCCCCGTACAGATCCCGATGCAGGGCGTTCCAGTCGCCCTGCCCGTAGCGCAGCAGGATCGGCGTCGGCCGGGTCTGCCCGGCCTCGTGGCACATCGCGAGCCACTCCTGAAGGCTGTCGGGCCAGGGCGCGGGCCGCTTCAGCTTCTCGGCCCACTCACGGGCGATCGGCAGCAGCCGCGGGTAGAAGGCCTCGCGCAGCTCCGCGACCACCTCGGGGATGGGGTGGTCGAAGTACCGGTACTGCCCGGCCCCGAACCGGTAGCGCTGCATGTCGATCGTGGCGCGGAATCTCTCCGCGTCGTCGTATAACTCGGCGATGCTCCGGCACTGCTCCGGGCTGAGGAGGGGCGAGGTGAGCGCGAATCCGTGCGCGTTCATCTCCTCGGAGACCCTCGCCCAGTCGGTCCCCTCGATCGGGGACGGACGGGGACCGGACGGGTTGACGTCGTGGGATGGCATGACCACCACCGTATGCCCGGCGCCACGGGGACCGGCGCGGATGGCGAACTTCCCCCGGGGTTTCCTCCGCCTCGGCCGCCGCGCCGCACGAAAAAGCCCCTGATCCGCGTTTTCGCAGATCAGGGGCTTCCCCTGAAGAGGGTGAGTAACGGGACTTGAACCCGCGACATCCTGGACCACAACCAGGTGCTCTGCCAGCTGAGCTATACCCACCATGTCGCCCGGTCGTTTCCGACCGGCCGAGAAAAAGTGTACAGGGTCCGGGAGGGTGCTCGCGCCCCCGTTTCCCGGGGCCGGTCCACGGGCGCGGCTGCGCCCGTGACCAGCGGGTTCCTACGGTGCGGCCGGAGCCGACAAGCGCGCCGCGATCTCCTTGGCGCGCTCGGAGTCCGGGCCGGGCAGCGGCACGAAGACCGCCTCCCGGTAGTAGCGGAGCTCCGTGATGGAGTCACGGATGTCCGCCAGCGCCCGGTGGTTGCCGTTCTTGGCCGGGCTGTTGAAGTACGCCCGGGGATACCAGCGCCGGGCCAGTTCCTTGATCGAGGACACGTCCACGATCCGGTAGTGGAGGTAGCCCTCCAGCCCCCGCATGTCCCGCGCCAGGAACCCCCGGTCGGTACCGACCGAGTTCCCGCAGAGCGGGGCCTTGCCGGGCTCCTTCACATGCTCACGGACGTAGGCCAGGACCTGCTCCTCGGCGTCCGCCAGGGTGGTACCCCCGGCCAGCTCGTCGAGGAGGCCCGAGGCGGTGTGCATCTGCCGCACCACCTCGGGCATGGTCTCCAGGGCCGTGTCCGGCGGGCGGATCACGATGTCCACCCCTTCGCCGAGCACGTTCAGCTCCGAGTCGGTGACCAGGGCGGCCACCTCGATGAGTGCGTCGTCCGTCAACGAGAGCCCGGTCATCTCGCAGTCGATCCACACCATGCGGTCGTTCATGCGCCCCACCCTACGGGGCGCTCCGCTGCCCCGGCAGGGCCGGGCGTCCGGGAACGTACGCGTCAGGGCCCGGCAGGGACAGCTCCCCGGACCCCACCGACGCCGCCACGGCGACGGCCGCGGAGGACAGGGGCGAGCCCCGGCGTCCGGACGGTGGCCCCTGGCTGGGCACCATCGTCTCGACCACCGTCGCGGCGCTCTCCGCCACCCCCTGCGGACGACGGGCCCGGTAGGCGGCCCGGTACGCGGCGGGGGAGGAGCCGAGCTGGCGGCGGAAGTGCCCGCGCAGCGCGACCGGGGAGCGGAAGCCGCAGCGTCCGGCGACCTCGTCGACCGAGTAGTCGGAGGTCTCCAGCAGCCGCTGCGCCTGGAGCACCCGCTGGGTGATCAGCCACTGCAGCGGTGCGCTGCCGGTGAGCGAACGGAACCTGCGGTCGAAGGTCCGTCTGCTCATGTAGGCGCGCGCGGCGAGCGTCTCCACGTCGAACTGCTCGTGCAGATGCTCCAGGGCCCAGGCCACGACCTCGGCGAGCGGGTCGGAGCCGATCTCCTCCGGTAAAGACCTGTCCAGGTAGCGCTCCTGCCCACCACTGCGCCGCGGCGGCACGACGAGCCGGCGGGCGAGTGCCCCCGCGGCTTCCGTGCCGTGGTCGGTGCGGACTATATGGAGGCAGAGATCGATCCCGGCGGCGGTGCCGGCGGAGGTGAGCACATCCCCGTCGTCCACGAAGAGTTCGCGCGGATCGACGTGCACCGACGGATAGCGCTTGGCCAGCGTCGGCGCGTACATCCAGTGTGTGGTGGCCGGCCGGCCGTCCAGCAGGCCGGCGGCCGCGAGCACGAAGGCTCCCGTGCACAGACCGACGATGCGGGCGCCCTCCTCGTGGGCGCGCCGCAGCGCGTCCAGTGCCTCGGCGGGCGGCGGCGAGGTGATCGACCGCCAGGCGGGCACCACCACGGTGCCGGCCCTGCTGATCGCCTCCAGGCCGTACGGCGCGGTGAGTTCGAGCCCACCGGTGGTGCGCAGCGGTCCTTCCTCGCCGCCGCAGACCAGCAGGCGGTAGCGGGGAACTCCCGCGTCCTGCCGGTCGATTCCGAAAACGGAGAGCGGGATGGAGCTCTCGAAGATAGGGCCGCCGCTGAACAGCAGCACGGCAACGACTTCCCGGCGTCGCCGCCCGGTCAGCTTGCGTGCGGCCTCCGTCGCGGCGGCGGAGTCCTGGCTCATGACGCTAAGCCCCCCTCGGTGTTCGCGTCTCCCTGGTCCTTACGGGCCTGTCGCTCCTGCACGTTTCCCCTCGGTGTCGCACGTGTCCCCAGTCTCCGATTTCCAAGATCGAATCTACTGCGTCGCGTGGTCCCGCCGTGACACCTTCCCCCACCAGCTCAATGTCGATAAGGAAACGTGGCGTGAAGCGTTCGATCACGAAGCGTTTCACTCGCGAAGCGCACAGGGAAGTGCCCTTCGCCAACGTGGCCCGTCCGCGTCGGGTGAAAGCGTACCGCGCGGTCCGTTCCTGCCTGGTGGGCGGTGGGGTGTCCGGCCATCCCGCGAAGGGTTCGGCACCCAGGTGAAGTTGGCTTGAATCCGTCGGTTGTGTGTGCTGTATCCGGTCACGCCGGGCGCACAACCGCCGCCTGACGACCGCGCCGGTGCGCGCCCTCGCCGCCGTGAACCATGGCGTGTTCGGACCGCCGCGGAGGGCGGTGGCGGGCCGTCGTGACGTGGACCGGGGCGAGGTTCCGCCGGGCCGGATTACCGACCGATGGGCCGTGGGGCACGACAACCGCGGGTCTCGGGCGTCGGCCGGGGGCGGTCCGGCGGGCCCGGCCGGCCGCCGGTCAGGGCCCCCTCGCCCGCCGGTCCGGGCCCCGTCGCGGGGTTCGGCTCGAACGGCGATCGCGGGGGGCCCGCCGCGGCGTCCTGTCCCGGGCCGGCGGCCCGGTGGCGGTGTGGCCAACAGGGACCGGGTGAGGGCCGCGCCGCCGGGTCCGCCGGACGATCACCGGTCATCGCGAAAAACAGGACGGCCGATGGTCTTCGCCCCTTCCGAGGCCCGTGTACGACACAACCGGCATTGCCATCGCGGACAGGCTCGGGCATGCTCCCTCCAGCGTCGCGCACGCTTTTGCGGGGGTCTGGGTGGTGGAGGAGTGACGCCGTACCCTTAGGGGTATGGGGTTGGGAAGATGATTCCCGGACATAGCTTCACCACCAGCTGATGCACCTCTCGAAACCGTTCCCTCCTCACGAGGATTCTCTTCGCCGAGACACCGATGGCCGGTCACGAAATCCCTGAACCCAAGGACCGCAAGCCGGTAGCCGACCCAGGGTCGGAGCCGCGGACGGTCGAAGAAGCACGCCATGCGTGCGATCCCGCCTTCCGGCACGGAGTCGTGGTCGGTTTCGACGGCTCCACGTCGAGCGAGCGGGCTCTCGCCTACGCCATCGGCATGGCCGGCCGGTCGGGCTCCGGCCTGATCATCGTCCACGTCGCCAACCGGCTGCCGACCACGGTCTGGGCGGGCTGCGAGCCCCCCGTCTTCGTCGATGTCCCCGATCACCGCACCGAGGTCCTCGGCCTGGAGCTGGCCTGCGCGGACTACCTCTCCGAGGTGCCCTGGGTGCTGGTCGAGCGCGGGGGTGACATCTGCCACGAACTGGAGGAGGTCGGCCGGGAGTACGCCGCCGACGCCATCGTCGTGGGCTCCACGCACGGCATCGTCGGCCGGATCTTCGGGTCCGTGGCCGGCCGCCTCGCCCGCCGGGCGCAACGCCCCGTCATCGTCATCCCCTGACCCGAGGGACCGCGAGGGACCCCGAGGGACTCCCAGAGACCCCGAGGGGATCCGAGGGTCCCCGAAGGGCCGCCCCGCGCCTCCTGGGGACCGCCAGAAGGCCCTGTGACGGCACGCGTTGGACCCCGCACCGCCTTCACGACGGTACGGGGCCCAAGGTCTGTGCGCCGCCGTCTACTCGACCGTCACGGACTTCGCCAGGTTGCGCGGCTTGTCGATGTCGCGACCCATCGCGAGGGCCGTGTGATACGCGAACAGCTGGAGCGGGATGCCCATGAGGATCGGGTCCAGCTCGTTCTCGTTCTTCGGCACGACGATGGTGTGGTCGGCCTTCTCCTGCACCTGGTGGGCGACGGCGAGGATGCGGCCGCTGCGGGCCTTGATCTCCTCCATCGCGGCGCGGTTCTTCTCCAGCAGGTCGTCGTCCGGCACGATCGCCACGGTCGGCATCGCGGGCTCGATCAGCGCGAGCGGGCCGTGCTTCAGCTCGGAGGCCGGGTAGGCCTCGGCGTGGATGTACGAGACCTCCTTCAGCTTCAGGGAGGCCTCGCGGGCCACCGGATAGCCGCGCACCCGGCCGATGAACATCATCGACTTGGCGTCCGCGTACTCCGCCGCGAGCCGCTTGATCTCGTCCTCGCCCGCCAGGATCTCGCTGATCTGGTCCGGCAGCCGCCGCAGCCCGTCGATGATCCGCTTGCCGTCCGCGACCGAGAGGTCACGGATCCGGCCCAGGTGCAGGGCGAGCAGCGCGAAGGCGACCACGGTGTTGGTGAAGCACTTGGTGGAGACGACGCAGACCTCCGGCCCCGCGTGGACGTACGTACCGCCGTCGGCCTCACGGGCGATGGCGGAGCCCACCACGTTGACCACGCCGAGGACCCGGGCGCCCTTGCGCTTCAGCTCCTGGACGGCCGCCAGCACGTCGTACGTCTCGCCCGACTGGGAGACCGCGACGTACAGGGTGTCGGGGTCCACGACCGGGTTGCGGTAGCGGAACTCGGAGGCCGGCTCGGCGTCGGCGGGGATGCGGGCCAGCTCCTCGATCAGCTGGGCGCCGATCTGGCCCGCGTGGTACGAGGTGCCGCAGCCGAGGATCTTGATCCGGCGCACCCCGCGCGCCTCGCGGGCGTCCAGGTTGAGCCCGCCCAGGTGCACGGTGGAGAACCGGTCGTCGATCCGGCCGCGCAGGACGCGGTCCACGGCGTCGGCCTGCTCCGAGATCTCCTTGTGCATGTACGTGTCGTGGCCGCCCATGTCGTACGACTCGGCCTCCCACTCCACGGTGGTCGGCGTGGCCGTCGTGGTCGAGCCCTCCGTGGTGTACGTACGGAAGTCGTCGGCCTTCAGGGTGGCCATCTCGCCGTCGTCCAGCGTGACGACCTGGCGGGTGTGGGCGACCAGCGCGGCGACGTCGGAGGCGACGAACATCTCCTTCTCGCCGATGCCGAGGACGACCGGGGATCCGTTGCGGGCGACCACGATGCGGTCGTTGAAGTCGGCGTGCAGCACGGCGATGCCGTAGGTGCCCTCGACGTGGCGCAGCGCCTCGCGGACCTTCTCCTCCAGGGTCTCGGCCTGGGCGCGGGCGATCAGGTGGACCAGCACCTCGGTGTCGGTCTCGGAGAGGAAGACGATGCCGTCGGCGGTGAGCTTGGCGCGCAGCTCGGAGGCGTTGTCGATGATCCCGTTGTGGACGACGGCGACCTTGTTCTCCGCGTCCATGTGCGGGTGGGCGTTCTCGTCGCTCGGCGCGCCGTGGGTGGCCCAGCGGGTGTGGGCGATGCCGGTGGTGCCGGCGAAGCGCTTGGGGACCTTGGCCTCCAGCTCGCGGACCCGGCCCTTGGCCTTGACCATCTTCAGCGTGCCCGGCTTGCCCGCCGCCGCCTTGCCGGTGATGACGATGCCCGCGGAGTCGTAGCCCCGGTACTCCAGCCGCTGCAGGCCTTCCAGCAGCAGCGGAGCGACGTCACGCCTACCGATGTATCCGACGATCCCGCACATGAGTTCTCTGCCCCTCCATCGACGTACACGCATTTCTGTTCGGCGCCCCGCACGGGCGCCCGGTTGCCGGCCGCGGCCGGTCAGCCGTAGACGATGCGGCGCAGCTGTCGGAGCGAGAGCTCCGGCGGCGCCACGGCGCGGTGCGGCAGCTCGGCCGCGATCCGCTCGAAGATCTCCGCGTTGACCAGGCCGCCGGACTGCAGTTCGCGGTGGCGGCGCCGGACGAAGTCGTCGGTGCTCTCGTCGAAGTACGCCAGCACGTCGAGGACCACCCGGGCCGCCTCGCCGCGCTGGAGCGCGGTGGAGCGTACGAGGTGATCGATGAGGTCGTCATGGGACGAGCGGCGTTCAAGCACCCGTCGATATTGCTTGCCGGGACGTGCTTATGCAAGAAATCTGCCCGATAACGGGCAGGAGAGGCGGGAAAAGCTGCCTGATCGCGTCACATGCTGCGCAGAACGGCCTGCTTCGCGGCGCTGAACTCCTCGTCGGTGAGCACCCCGGCCCGGTGCAGCTCGCCCAGCTCCCGCAGCCGCCGCAGCAGCGTGTCGTGGTCGCCCGCGGGCGGGGCGACGGGGGCCGGCCCGGCTGCCTCGGCCAGGGCCGGGGCCGCCTCCGGGGCGGCCGGCACCGCACGGGCCCTGGGCAGCCGCGCGAGCACCGCCGCCGCGACCAGGACCGCCGTGTGCTCCTTCTTGGACATCCCCCACAGGTCCAGGGCGTACGTGTCGTACTTCGGCGGGGCCGAGACGGTCCCCTCGACCGGCTCGAAGCGCAGATAGCCGTTCTCCAGGCCGATCGACGGCATCCACCGCACGCCCGCGATCCGTGACAGCGGGAGGGTGGACGGGCCCGCCGCGATCTTGGACTCCTCGGCCTTCCAGTTCCAGGTCAGCCGGACGCTCTCGCCGTCGAAGGACGCCGTGCCGTCGCCGCCCCCGCCGGAGACGGGCAGCGCGGGTCCCGGCAGCAGGAAGCGGTCCACGGGGCCGTCCGGCACCTGCTCGATCAGCAGCGCGTTGCGGACCTCGTCGACGAAGTACTCCGCGACCCCCGTGCGGTCCTTCTCCACGGTCAGCACGTAGGGGTCGGCACCGTCCTTGAGGCGGCCGTCGGCGGCCCGCAGCACCGGGCAGGCACCGCCGCGCAGCCGCAACCGCAGCCGCCCGCCCTTGCGGTCCGGTTCGAACGAGATGCCCGCCACCGCCTGCACGGGTACGGCTGTCTCACCCAGCTCCTGCCGGACCGGGTGCGCCTTTCCCCCCGGCACGACGCGCACGGTGTCCCCGTCGAACGTCCACGTTCCGTCCCGCTGGATGATCTCCGCCATGCCCGTGATTCTGCCAGCCCCCCTCCGGGCCGCGCCGGGGAAGGTGCGCGCCCGGGGGACCGTCCCCGGGCGCGCACCGGTCGGGAGGCCGCCGCGATCCGGCGGCCGGGCTCAGAACCCGGCGATCGGGTTCTTCAGGTGACCCACCAACTGGAGCGCCCCGGCGGGGTCGTTGAGGTCGACCATCTGCTGGTTGTCGCGCAGCTGGAGGCGGTTGAGGCAGGAGAGTGCGAACTCCTTCTCGAACAGGTCGTAACTCCGGAACTTCTCCGCGAGGTACGGCGCCGATGCCTGGTAGTCGCGCACACAGGCGGCGACCGTCCGCCAGAAGGTGTCCTCGTCCAGGACGCCCTCGGTGTCCAGACCCGCGCCCAGGAAGCGGAAGAAGCAGTCGAAGACGTCGGTGAGGACCGACAGCGCCTTCATGTCCTCGGGGACCTCGACCCGGATCCGCTCGACCTGCGGCGGCAGCACCGCGTCCGGGTCCATCACCGCGATCTCCTCGGCGATGTCCTTGAAGATCGTGCGGGTGACGACACCGTCCTCCACGACCAGGATCACGTTCTCGCCGTGCGGCATGTAGACGAGGTCGTAGGCGTAGAAGCTGTGCAGCACCGGCACCAGATAGGCGTCCAGGTAGCGCCGCAGCCACACCCGCGGCTCCAGGCCCGACTCGGCGATCAGCGCCCCGGCCACCGAGCCGCCCTCGTGGTCGGTGTGGAGCATTGAGGCCATCGTCGCGACCCGCTCGCCGGACCGGAGGCCCGGCACGGGGCTCTCGCGCCACAGGGCGGCCAGCATCTTCCGGTACGGAGAGCCCTTGACGGTGGCCGCCTCGTAGGACCGGTGGTGGTAGCCGATCGCGGCCCGCTCCCGGATGATCGAGAACCCGATGCCGCGCAGCAGGTCGTCGCGTTCGATCAGACCGGCCAGCCAGTCGTTGATCGCGGGAGTGGCCTCCATGTACGCGGCGGACAGACCGCGCATGAAGCCCATGTTCAGGACCGACAGCGCCGTTTTGACGTAGTGCTTCTCGGGGTGGTCGGTGTTGAAGAACGTGCGGATCGACTGCTGGGCGAGATAGCCGTCCTCGCCCTCGCCGAGCACCACCAGATGCCGTGCCGCCAGTTCTCCGGCGAAGCTGACCGCGAGCTTGTTCCACCACTGCCAGGGGTGGACGGGCAGCAGGAAGTAGTCGCCCGGGTCGAGGCCGAGCCCGCGCAGCGTGCCGTCGAACCGCTCCCGGGTCGTCTCGCTCAGCTCATCCTTGACCAGCGCCTCGTAGTCGATGCCGGCGCCCGCGGTGAAGGTGGCCCGGTCCCGGTGGGCGGCCAGCCAGACGAGCCGGATCTCCGAGGCCGTCTCGGGGGCGTACGCCCGGTACTCGTCCACGCCGAAGCCGAGCCGCCCGTTGTTGGCGACGAAGCACGGGTGGCCCTCGGTCATCCCGGTCTCGATGGCCTGGAAGCCGGCGGCGACGAGCTGGCCGGAGGTCACCGGTTCCTTGGTGAGTTTGTAGGCGGTTCCGGCCAGGGTGGAGGAGACCTCCTCCAGGTAGACCGGCAGGACCTCCGCGGAGATGCCGAGGGTGTTCCGCAGCTCTATGAGGAACTCCAGTGTGTCCAGCGGGAGTTCGGAGCCATGCCGGTGCCGGGTGATGCTCTCGGCGTCGATCTGCCAGTGGTCCAGGGCGAAGAGGCGCGCGGTGAAACGGTACTCGGTGGAGGCGTCGTCGCTACGTACGGTGTAGCGGCCGTCGCCGAGCGGCGTGGGGGCCAGCAGCCGTTCATGGCTGAATTCCGCCAGTGCTTTGCGCACCAGCAGTCGGTTTGCGGTGGCCCAGCGCGCCGGCGAGAGGTGGGCGACGCTGTCGGTGAGGGCGGTCGTCATCGGTCGTTACCTCCGGTTGCTGCTTCGAACTGCGCACGGGTGCAGGCGCTGAGCAGGGCGTCCTTCTCCGGCTTGGCGATCTCCCGGAGCACCTCGAAGCCGACGGCCTTGTTGAGGGCCTGCACGGCGCTGTTGGTGACGTCGGGCTCGACGACGACGCGGCGCACCGACGGGTCGGCGAACAGGAAAGCCATCACGGTCGTGATCACGGCCCGGGTGAAGCCGTGCACCGGGGTGTCGGTGGGGGCGACCAGGAAGTGCATCCCGATGTCGCCGGGCTCCGCCTCGTACAGCCCTTTCAGCTCGACCTCGGTGGGGTCGTAGCGCTCGATCAGGAAGGCGGGTTCGCCGTCGTGCAGCCCGATGAACGCGTCATGGTGCGGGTGGGCGGCTATGGACCGGTACTCCCGCTCCACGTCCGCGAGTTCGGCGTCGCCCATCAGCCAGAACGCGGCCTTGGGGTGGGTCACCCAGCCGTGCACCAGTGCGGCGTCGGCGGCGGGGTCCAGCGGGCGGACGGCGAAGGCGCCGAGTGTGTCGGGGCGTCGGTTGCCGGGGCGGTTCATACGGCGAACTCCTGGAAGGCGATGGACTTCTCGACCGGGTAGACCTCGCGGCCGAGCAGCTCGCCGATGATGTACGCGTTGCGGTAGGCGCCCATGCCGAGGTCGGGCGAGGTGATCGAGTGGGTGTGCACCGAGGCGTTCTGGAGGAAGACCCCACGCCCGGTGGTGTCGATGCTGTAGTTGCGGGCCACGTCGAAGCGGCCCCGGCTGTCGTGGCGCAGCCGCCCGGTGACGGGCGCGAGGAAGGCGGGCGCCTCGTACCGGTAGCCGGTGGCGAGGATCAGGCCCTCGGTGGTGAGCTCGTAGTCCTTGCCCTGCTCCTCCTGGCGCAGTCCCAGGCTGTACGCCCCGCCCTCCGCGTCGTAACGCGCGCTGAGAAGGGCCGAGTTGGTCAGCAGCCTGGTCGGGGCGGGGCCGGCGATGTTCTTCTGGTAGAGCAGGTCGAAGATCGCGTCGATCAACTCCCCGTCGATGCCCTTGAACAGCCCCTTCTGACCGGTCTCCAGCCGGTAGCGGGTCTCCTCGGGCAGCGCGTGGAAGTAGTCGATGTACTCCGGGGAGGTCATCTCCAGCGTCAGCTTGGTGTACTCCAGCGGGAAGAACCGCGGGGAGCGGGTGACCCAGTTGAGCCGGTAGCCGTACGTGTCGATCTCGGAGAGCAGGTCGTAGTAGATCTCCGCCGCGCTCTGCCCGCTGCCGACCAGGGTGATCGACTTCTTCTTCTGGAGGTCGGCTTTCCCCGCCAGATAACGGGAGTTGTGCAGGAAGTCCCCGCCGAGCCCCTGGCAGGCGTCCGGTATGTGCGGCGGGGTGCCGGTGCCGAGGACCAGGTGCCGGGAACGGAACAGCTCGCCGGAGGCGGTGCGCACCGTGTAGAGCCCGGAGCCCTCGTCGTACGTCACGGTCTCGACCGTCTCGTCGAACCGGATGCTGCTCAGCTTCCCGGCGGCCCAGCGGCAGTAGTCGTTGTACTCGGTCCGCAGCGGGTAGAAGTTCTCCCGGATGTAGAAGGAGTAGAGCCGGCCGCGCTCCTTGAGGTAGTTCAGGAACGAGTACGGCGAGGTCGGATCGGCCATCGTGACCAGGTCCGACATGAACGGCGTCTGGAGATGGGCCCCTTCGAGGAACATCCCGGCGTGCCACTCGAAGTCCGGTTTGGACTCCAGGAAGACGCCGTTCAGCTCGTCGATCGGCTCGGTCAGGCAGGCCAGTCCGAGATTGAACGGGCCGAGCCCGATCCCGATGAAGTCGTGGGGTTCAGGAAGCGCGGTCAAGGGAGTCTCCCAGGTACTTCTCGGCGTGGCCGGCGATCAGATCGAGGACCGCGGCGATGTCGTGCACGGTCGTCTCGGGGTTGAGCAGGGTGAACTTCAGGTACTGGCGCTCGCCCACCTTGGTGCCCGCGACGATGGCCTCCCCGGAGGCGAACAGTGCTTTACGGGCGTGGAGGTTGGCGCGGTCGACCTCGTCGGGGGAGGCGACAGCGGGCGGGATGTAGCGGAAGACGAGCGTGGAGAGCTGCGGCTCGACGACCACGTCGAAGCGCGGGTCGGCGGCGAGCAGCTGCCACCCCTCGGCGGCCAGGTCACAGACCTCGTCGAACAGTTCGCCGATGCCGTCCGCGCCCATGACGCGCAGGGTCATCCAGAGCTTGAGAGCGTCGAACCTGCGGGTCGTCTGGAGCGACTTGTCGACCTGGTTGGGTATCCGCTCCTCGGCCATCCGGCGCGGGTTCAGATACTCCGCGTGGTACGTCGCGTGCCGCAGGGTCGCCCGGTCGCGGACCAGTACCGCCGATGAACTCACCGGCTGGAAGAAGGACTTGTGGTAGTCCACGGTGACCGAGTCGGCGCGTGCGATGCCTCTCAGCAGCCCGCCCCGCGCACGGGAGGCGAGCAGCCCGCAGCCGTACGCGGCGTCCACGTGCATCCAGACGGCGAACTGCTCGCAGAGCGCGGAGATCTCGGGCAGCGGGTCGATGGAGCCGAAGTCCGTGGTGCCGGCGGTGGCGACGACGGCCATCGGGACGGTTCCCTCGGCGGCGCAACGCTCCAGGGCGCGGGCGAGGGCCACGGTCCGCATCCGCTTGTCGCCGTCCACAGGGACGGAGATGACGGCGTCCGGCCCGAGGCCGAGCAGCTTGGCGGACTTCTGCACGCTGAAGTGGCTGCACTCGGAGGTGAGGATCCGCAGTCGGGTGAAGTGCTCCGGTCGGACCTTCGCCTCCTCCCGGGCCAGCAGCAGGGCCTGGAAATTGGACTGCGTACCGCCGCTGGTGAAGATGCCGTCGGCGGCCGGACCGAGCCCGATCCGCTCGGTGGTCCAGTCGATCAGCCGGCGCTCGATGAGGGTGCCGCCCGCGCTCTGGTCCCAGGTGTCCAGGGAGGAGTTGATCGCGGAGAGCACGGCCTCGCCGAGCAGGGCGGGTATGACGACCGGGCAGTTGAGGTGGCCCAGATAGCGGGGGTGGTGGAAGTAGACGGCGTCGCGGAGGTAGACCTCGCCGAGCTCGTCGAGGGCGGCAGCCGCGTCGCCGAGCGGCCGGTCGAGGTCGATCGCGTCGATGACGGGGGAGAGCTCGTCGACACCGATCCCGCTGAAGGGGCGCTCGGTGGCGGCGAGCGTGGCCGCGACCCGTTCCACTCCTGCGGAGACGGTGTGCCGATAGTGCTCCGCGGTCGTGTTGTTGAGCAGCTGCGAACGCATGGAGGGGTCCTCCCGGGTGAGGGGAACTTCATCGCGGCCCTCCGGGCAGGAAGGGGGGACGAGGGCGCGATACCAAAGTAAGGGGAGCCTAACCTAAGTCATAAGCGGCCGTTCTCCTCACCCCCTCGGGTGCACCGCTTGTCCGCTTTCCCTCCCCCCTGTCCCCAAGGCCGGGTAGTGACCGTCTTCGCTGGTAACGCACGCCCTTGAGGGAAGCTCGGCGTGGAGCGACGGAGCTCGTCGGTGCGGGCGGTCGTCCGGGGCGGCTTGTTCTCCGCGGCCGACCTCGCGCGAACGGCCGCCGCCGCTCCCTTCGGAGGGGGAGCGGCGGCGGCCGTTGGCGTGGGTAAGGCGTTCAGGTCCGGGGCGTGGACCGCGTCCCGGGCGACCGGGACGGAGGCCGATCGGTCAGTGCTTCGCTGGCTTCGTCACCACCCAGTCGGAGGTCCGGAAGTGGGTGGAGACCCCGGTGCCCACCTGGGACTTGTCGGGGGGCCCGGAGCTGGGGAACAGCGACGGCGCGATGGGTCGGCCCAGCCGCTCCTCCCATGCGGTCGACCACTTCTCGAGCTCCGGGAAGGCCTCCCGAACCGCCGTCCGGTTGATGAAGCTGTACTTCTGATGAACGAATCCCGTGCGGATGTCCTGATCGCTGAGCTTTCCCGCGCTCTTCAGCTCATCCCACTTCGCCCGGGCCTCGGCCACCATGATGTCGGACGAGATGTGGAAGTCCCCGTCGCTGGGTCCGAACTGCTTCCCGTTCTCGTCGAGCATCCCCAGTTTGTGCAACGCGTCGAACGGGCGGCGCGCCGGCCGCTCGGCGGGAGGTGTGGAGCCCATCCACTCCTGGAACCTCGCCGACGCCACCGGCTGCCCTGCCAGGTCCCGTTCGGCCGGGAAGTCCTTGTGGCGGCCCGAGAAGAAGAACGCCCATGATCCCTGGAGGCGTACGTCATAGTCCTGGGGGCGCTCGCAGGAGGAGCACAGGACCCTGAACAGGGAAGCCGACATGCGCTTGAACTGGTGGGGGGTCGTACCCAACGGCGCCTCGAAGTGGCGCCACCACCTGACCTGCTGCTGATTCAGCCCGAGGAACTCCAGGTCCCGGGGCTGGATGCGGTATCCCGTGTCATCGTGTGGCCATGCGCGGCTTCCCTCGCTCTGACGTCCCGGAACCCTGCCGTCGGCGTCGATGAGCCCCGCGGCCTGAGCCTTCTGCCGCCTTTTGAGGAAGCCCGGGTCCTCGTCGGCCGACGGGCCCGCCAGGACGGCCTGCCCGTGGATGCTCGCTGTGACCGGCCGGGAGGTTACCGCCGCGGTCGGGGCAACCGCGGGACCTGACAGGACCAGTGCCGCAAGGGCCAGAACTCCCAGCCTCAGACGCTGACGTGACACTCTTTCGCCTCCAGTGGACAACACTTCGCCTGGCTCGCGCTTCTCGCGTTCCATGACTCAGAGTTACGCATATCGCTGCGTGTCACCGTCACAGCCACGCCGAGCTTGACGGCCCCGGCCCCACGGCGCCCGCGAGGCAGGGCATGTGCGGTGGGTGGGCTCCGGGGCGATCACGGGCGGCCCGGTGTCGTCGGGCGGCGTTCCGGGACGACCACCGGAACGGGTGAACCTTGAACGGGCTGCCCCCGGTGGTGGCCGTCACCTCACGGTCATCGTGGTTCCGCTTCCGCTTCCGCCCTCCGCAGCTGCTCCTCGGGGAGTCCGCGCCGCCAGTACGCGGTGGACGTCACCCGCTCACCGTCGAAGCCCCGCTCATGGACGAGGTGATGGCGCAGCGCCCGCACCCCGGACGCCTCGCCCGCGATCCACGCGTACGGCGTGCCCCCGGGCAACTCGGCGGCGCGCACGGTCTCCACACCGCAGGTGGCCCCCTCGTTCCGGACGAGCCAGCTGATCCGGGCCTTCGCCGCGGTGTTCAACGCCTGGCGGTCCTCCGTGCGCGGGACCTCCAGCCAGACTCGGGCCGGCAGCCCCGCGGGCAGCCACTCCAGGGCGGCGGCCGCGGCGGGCAGGGCGGTCTCGTCGGCCCGGATCAGCACCCAGTCGGTGTCGGCCGGCGGCCGGAAGCGTACGGCCGCGTTGTCCGCCTCGACGGGGCCCAGCACCGCGAGCCGGTCGCCGGGGGCGGCCGCCAGCGCCCAACGGCAGCCGGGGCCGCCGCCGTCGTGCAGCACGAAGTCGAGGTCGACCTCGGTGGAGCCGTCCGCCCGCAGCCGCTGGGCCCGTACGGCATACGAACGCGTCACCGCCCGTCCGTCCTCGAGCAGCGCCCGCCCTTCCGCGTGCCGCACCCCGCTCCGGCCCGCCGGGACCACCGCCTCGCTCATCCCCGGGCGGGGCAGCAGGACCGACAGGCTCTGGTCGCGGCCCCCGCCGCTGAAGCCGTCGGCTCCCGGCCCGCCCAGCGTGATCCGGAGGATGGACGGGCCCAGCCGCCTGGTCCGCAGAACGATCAGCTCGAAGAGCCGGAACGGGGCGACTTCGGGGGCGGTGGCAATCGTCGACGTCAACGGGGCTCCTCCGGGACGGGCCGGAGCGGCGGACGGACAGGCCCGGCTTCCGGCTGGGGCGATCCAGAGGAAGGTTAGCCTAGCCTTGCTTGATGGAGGGGTGGCCGACGCCCGCTTCTACTCCGGCAGATCCGCCCCGGTCTCCCGCAGCACGACCGAACCGGCGCCCGTCACCCCGCCCTTCGCCCCGGGCAGGATCCGCACCGTGTTCTCGCCCGGCACCGAGACCGCCAGATCGGCGCGCCCGTTCCGGTCGAGATCCCGCAGCCGCAGGTCGTAACCGAAGTAGTCCTGGGCCACCGTGCCCCCGGCCACCCCCGGCAGCGTCTTGTCGAACACGGCGGAACGCGACCCCTTGAGCCCGCCCGAACCGCCTCGGAACAGATACGCCGCGCCGGAAGCGCTCTTCTTCCCGACCGTCTCGCCCGGTACGCCGACCGCGAGGTCCGCGTACCCGTCCCCGTCGGCGTCCCCCGCCGCCAGCGACGTGCCGAACGCGTCGTCCGCCTCCGAGGCCCCCGTGACCCCGGCCGTCGACTGGCTGAAGGAGAGGCTCCGCGACCCCGGCCCGGCCGAAGCCCCGTACCAGAGGGTGACCGAACCCCGGCCGCCGCTCGCGTACGGATTGCCGACGGCGATGTCCCCGTAACCGTTCCGGTCGAAGTCGCCGATGACCGCGTCGAGCCGTTCATGCTGCTTGCTGTCGATGACCTTGGCCGGACCGGGGGCGAGACCGGCGGCGGCGCCCTTCAGGAACCACGCCTCGGTCCGGAACGTGCTTCCGGCACCCCGGACCCCGACGGCGACCAGGTCGGTCTTCCCGTCACCGGTGACCTTCCCGGCCGCCAGGCTGTCGGCGTACCAGCCCTGCCCCTCCCGGTCGTACGCGCTGACCTTCCCGAGGCCGCCGGACTTGGTGAACCCGCCGCGGTACAGCAGGACGTCACCGGCGTTGAGGGTCGCGATGTCCGGCCGGCCGTCGCCGTTGAAGTCACCGGTCGCGATGTCCCTGCCGAACGCGCCGAAGGCCCCACCGCCCTTGCGGGGCAGGGCTGTTCCGCCCTTGAGTCCCTTGGCCGAGCCCCAGACGACGGTGACCGAGCCGACGGGGGTCTTCCCGGATTCCTCGCTCGGATTGCCCACGACGAGGTCCGCGTACCCGTCCCGGTCCAGGTCCGCACCGGCCAGCGCCCCGCCGAACTGGTCGTTGTCCTCCCCGGCCCCGGGAACCCCCGGCGAGTCCTGGTGGACGAGTTGCGTCTTCGTGGTCAGCCCCTTCGGCCCGCCGAAGGTGACGAGCACCGCGCCGCCGGAGAAGGAGACCGTACCGTCATCCATGCCGCTGTACGCGTACGGCACGGCCAGGTCGGGATAGCCGTCCCCGTTGAAGTCGTCGTAGTGCTTGGCGGCGGCGGCCGACGCCGGAGCGGCCAGCAGCAGCGGGGCCGGGCAGGCGGCGAGCACGACGCCCGCGGCGACCGACGCCGCGCGGAAGCGGGGGAGGCGTCCACGGGAGGCGCGGGCGCGGGGGAGGAGAGAGGACTGGATCATGAAGGGCTGCTGCTCCTGCGGTTCAGGGCCGTGTCCGTGATCGGAACACGACTGCCGACGACACAGCGAAGACCCGTGCCGGAGGCGAAGGGTTGTACGACTGAACCGGGAAGGGCCGCCTCGGACCCCGAACTCCGCCCGGCAGGCGTCGAGTCCCTCCACGGTCACGTCCACGCTCCGGTGCGCCTCCCACCGGGCCCGGCCCAGACGCAGCCGCCGCAGGGTGACGGGAGCCCCGCGCACGACATCCGTCTCCAGGCCGTCGTCCCGGTATCCGAGCCGCCGCGAGACCGCGAGCGAACGGGGGTTGTCGGTCATGGCGGCGGAGACGGCGTACCACGCGCCGAGCCCGGCGAACGCGAGGTGGAGGGCGGCGGCGCGCATCTCCGTACCGAAGCCCTGCCCCTGGTACGGGAGCCCGAGCCACGATCCGGTCTCCGCCTGCCGTCGCACCCCGAATCCCCGACCCATCAGGTCCTGCCGCCCGATGACCTTCCCCTCGCCGACGCGTTCAGGCGCCGATCGCGGCGGGCCGCTCGACGCCGTCCACGGCGTCGTTCCCGCCGGGCGAGGCCGCGCCGCCCCGACCGCCGTCGCCGGACGAGGGCCCGCCCGCCGCCGCCGCCCGCCGGGCGCGGAGGCCGAACGCGCTGACGGCGGCGGCGGTCAGGGCGGCGGCCAGCGGGACGACCAGGGCCGCCCGGTACCCGTCGAGGAGGGCGGCGGACGACGTGCCGTCCGTGGTGCCGATGTTGACGGCGGCCACCGCCGACAGCCCCAGCGCGGCCCCGAACTGGAAGGAGGTGTAGAGCAGCCCGCCGGCCACCCCCTGCTCCTCCTCGGCGATGCCGCCGGTGGCCACGATGGTGAGGGGCCCGTAGACCAGGGAGAAGGCCACGCCCAGGAGGAGCAGCCCCGGGAACATCGCCGCGTACGTCCAGTCCGCGGCGATCGGCAGGAACAGCGCGTACGACAGCGACGCGACGAGCAGCCCGCCGAAGATGACCCGGGCGTTGCCGAACCGGCCCACCAGCCTCGGGGTGAGGAGCGGCGAAAGGACCGCGTCCACGCCGATCACGAGCAGCGCGAAGCTGGTCTGCAGGGACGACCAGCCGCGCAGTTCCTGGAGGTAGAGCACGGCGATGAACTGGAAGCCGAAGAACCCGGCGGCGAAGAGCAGTCCCGACACATTGGCGCGGACCAGCGCCCCGCTGCGGAAGAGGCCCAGGCGCACCAGCGGTGAGGACGAGGCGCGCTCGATCAGGACGAACGCGAGGAAGAGGAGCAGGGCCGCGCCGATCGTGCCGACGGTCCAGACAGCCGGGACGTGCGTGGCCCGCTCGACGCCGAAGACGAGCAGCAGGATCCCCGCGGTGACGGTGACCGCTCCGCCCAGGTCGACGCCCTGCCCGGCGCGCTCCGGGCGGGGCGAGGCGGGGACGAGGACGAGCGCGGCGAGAAGGATGCCGAACGAGAGGACGACCGGGGCGAAGAACACCCAGCGCCAGTCGATGGCGGAGAGCAGCCCGCCGACGACCAGGCCGATCGAGAAGCCCCCGGCGGCGGTGCCCGCGTAGATCAGCAGGGCCTTGTCGCGCTGCGGCCCCTCCGGGAAGCCGGTGGTGATGATCGACAGGCCGGCCGGGGTCATGAAGGCCGCGGCGATCCCCGTCACGAAGCGGGCCGTGACCAGCATCCAGCCCTCGGTGGCCAGTCCGCCCAGACCGGAGAAGAGCAGGAACACCATGAGCCAGAGGACGAACATCCGGCGGCGGCCGAACAGGTCGGCCGCCCGTCCGCCCAGCAGCATGAAGCCGCCGTAGCCGAGGACGTACGCGCTCATCACCCACTGGAGCGTGCCGGTGGACAGGTCCAGGTCCTCGCGGATCGCGGGCAGGGCCACGTTGAGCATGGCCACATCGATGCCCTCCAGGAAGATCGCGCCGCACAGGACGAGCAGAACGGCCCGGGCGCGGCCGGTCATGCGGTCACTGGTCGATCTCGGAAGGGGCGGTGATGAGGACATGGGACTTCTCCTTGAGTGCGGACGAAAGGGGCATGGCTAGGTGCCGCAACAGCGCGGGAAGGAAACAGGGTTGGCACACGGCGGGGTCAAGCGGCCCGTGTCGGACGTGAGTTACCGAATTGCCGGTCGGTTCCCTCTTGTAACCACCCGAAGCTTGCGGCACCGTGGGGAGGTATGGAAGAAGGCACTTCGAAGTCACCGAGTAACTGCGCGGATACCGGGGCCGGTCAGGACTACGACATCAGCCAGTGGGACGTCCGCGAGGGATGCGAGGTGCGGCAGATCCTCGACCGCGTCGCGGACAAGTGGTCGCTCCTCGCCATCGCCCACCTGGAACGCCGCACGCTGCGCTTCTCAGAGCTGCGACGGCTGATCGAGGGCATCAGCCAGCGCATGCTGACGGTGACCCTGCGCCAGCTCGAGCGCGACGGCCTGGTGCGGCGCACGGTCTACCCCGTCGTCCCGCCCCGTGTGGAGTACGAGTTGACGGAGTTGGGCGGGACGCTGCACACGACGATCAGGTCCCTGGTCGACTGGACCGAGAGCCACCAGCAGGAGATCGCCAAGGCGCGCACCGACTACGACGCCCGCAAGGACGCCGAGGTGTCGGCCTCCTGAGGGCGCGGGTCTTCACCATGTCCGCTGCGCCGGGGCCGCACTAAAGTGAAGCGGTGAACTCACCCCAGGGAGAAGCCGCTTCGCGCGTGAGCGAGGACGACCGCGACAGCGCCGTACGGCGCGTGCGGGAGGCGTACGCCGACGGCCACATCGCGCACGAGGAGATGGACGAGCGCCTCGACCGGGTGCTGGCCGCCACGACGCACGGAGAGCTCACGGCGGCCCTGGACTCCCTCCCGGCGGAGGATCCGGGCACCACGGCGACGATCGCCGCCGCCGGCGGACGGATCAAGCGGCGGGGCGCCTGGCGGGTCCCCCGCGTCCTCAAGGTCGAGTCCGCCTTCGGGCGGGTGCGGCTGGACCTGTCCCGGGCGGTCATCGACTACCCGGTCGTCGACATCGAGCTGAGCCTCGGCACCGGCAGTGCGAGCATCACCGTGCCGCGCGACGCGATCGTCGAGGTCGAGGGCCTGACGACCGGCTGGAAGGACCTGCGCTACAGGCCCCGGCAGCCGACCCGCCCCGGCGCGCCGCGCATCCGCTTCTCGGGGGCGCTGGGCTACGGACGGCTGAAGATCCGCCACGCCTGGCGCTGAGGCGGCCTGACGGGCTCATGACCGGGCCTTACCGTGACCGGCTCGGGCCCGGCCCTGCACCGTGATCGGCTCGGGCCCGGGCCCTGCACCGTGACCGGGCTCATGACCGGGCCTTCACCGTGGCCGGGCCTTCACCGTGGCCGGGCCCCGAGCGGCCACCTGAATGACGGCTCCGGCATGCGGGGACGGGCGGACGGGCGTCTGCTGGGCAGGAACGGCTTCCGCCACGTCACCCCCTCGAAAGGCACCGCCCGATGGCTGACAAACCCGCGATCGTCCTGGTCCACGGCTTCTGGGGCGGCGCCGCCCACTGGGCCAAGGTCATCACCGAACTGCACCGCCGCGGCTTCGGCTCCTTGCACGCGGTGGAGAACCCGCTGACCTCCCTGGCCGAGGACGCCGAGCGCACACGCAAAATGGTCCGGCAGATCGACGGACCGGTGGTCCTGGTCGGCCACTCCTACGGCGGCGCGGTCATCACGGAGGCCGGCGACCTGCCCAACGTGACCGGCCTCGTCTACATCGCCGCCTTCGCCCCGGACGCCGGCGAGAGCCCCGGACAGATCAGCCAGGAGAAGCCCCCCGCGGCGTTCGAGAACCTCGCCCCGGACTCCGACGGCTACCTGTGGGTCAAGCAGGACAAGTTCCACGAGAGCTTCGCCCAGGACCTGCCCGAGGAGGAGGCCCTGGTCATGGCGGTGACGCAGAAGGCGCCGCTGGCCTCGACGTTCGGCGACAACGTCACCGCCCCGGCCTGGCGGTCCAAGCCCTCGTGGTACCAGGTCTCCGCCGCCGACCGCATGATCCACCCCGACAACGAGCGTCGCATGGCGACCCGCATGCGGCCGCGCAGGACGATCGAGCTGGATGCCGGTCACGCCTCCCTCGCCTCACAGCCCGGCCCGGTCACCGACCTCATCGAGGAGGCGGCGGGATCGGTCGACTCGTGAACCCGGCCCCGACCAGCCGTTCGTAGGCCTCCGCGACCTCGTCAGGGACGGGCTGCCCGATCATGAAGCCCTGCGCCACGGCGGATTGCGGTACGCCGAGTTCGAGGGCCCGCTCCCGTTAGTGTGTGCCGCCTCGCCGCGCGGCATCCGGTCGCGGGTGCTGGGGCTGGTCGAGCCGGCGAACACGATGACGGGCGGCCCGCGCAGGGAGAACCCCGCCGATGCGTCGGCCACGCCGAGGTCGACGCATGAGAGAGCTGGGAGGCGACGGAGCCCTCCTCGTCCCGAATGCCGACCCTGACACAGCCGCCCCGGCTGCCGTGGTCACGTTCGCGGCAGCCGGGGCGGCAGTCAGGCCATCGGGCGGCCGATCAGCCCGGCAGCCCCAACTCCCTCGCGATCAGCATCCGCTGCACCTCGCTCGTCCCCTCGCCGATCTCCAGGATCTTCGAGTCGCGCCACATCCGCGCCACCGGATACTCGTTCATGAAGCCGTAGCCGCCGTGGATCTGCGTCGCCTCCCGGGCGTTGTCCACCGCGACCGTCGAGGAGTACAGCTTCGCGATCGCCGCCTCCTTCTTGAACGGTTCGCCCGCCACCAGCCGCGAGGCCGCGTCGCGCCAGCCCACCCGGGCCATGTGGGCGCGCATCTCCATGTCGGCGATCTTGAACTGGATCGCCTGGTTCGCGCCGATCGGCCGGCCGAACGCGTGGCGCTCGGCGGCGTACTTCACCGACTCGTCCACGCAGCCCTGGGCCAGGCCCGTGGCCAGCGCCGAGATCGCGACCCGGCCCTCGTCGAGGATGCGCAGGAACTGTGCGTAGCCCCGGCCCTCCTCGCCCAGGAGGTTCGCCGCCGGGACGCGGACGTCGGCGAAGGACAGCTCCCGGGTGTCCGAGGCGTTCCAGCCGACCTTGGAGTAGGGGGCGGCGACCGTGAAGCCGGGGGTGCCGGAGGGGACGATGATCGCGGAGATCCGGGGGCGGCCGTCCTCCTTGCGGCCGGTCACCGCCGTCACCGTCACCAACTCGGTGATGTCCGTACCGGAGTTGGTGATGAAGCACTTCGAGCCGTTGATGACCCACTCGTTCGTCGCCTCGTCCAGCACGGCCGTCGTGCGCGTGCCGCCCGCGTCCGAGCCGCCGTCCGGCTCGGTCAGGCCGAACGCGCCCAGCGCCTCGCCCGCGCACAGCTTCGGCAGCCACTGCCGCTTCTGCTCCTCCGTGCCGAACAGGTGCAGCGGCATCGCACCCAGCGAGACCCCGGCCTCCAGGGTGATCGCCACCGAGGAGTCGACCCGGGCCAGCTCCTCCAGGGCGATCCCGAGCGCCAGGTAGTCGCCGCCCATGCCGCCGTACTCCTCCGGGAACGGCAGCCCGAACAGGCCCATGCGCCCCATCTCGCGCACGATCTCGTACGGGAACTCGTGGCGCTCGTAGAAGTCGCCGATCTTCGGCGCGACCACGTCGTGCGCGAACGCCTCGACCGTGCGGCGCAGTTCCTCGTGCTCGGCGGTCAGCCGGTGGTCCAGGGACATGGTGGGGCTCACTCCTTGTGGGAGGGGGAAGAGGGAGGGGTCAGGGCGCGGACCGTGCGGGATGGGCTCGGTCGGCCCAGGTGTCCGGCGAGCCAGACACTGGTGGCGGTCAACTCGTCAAGGTCCACGCCCGTTTCGATGCCGAGGCCGTCGAGCATCCACACGAGGTCCTCGGTGGCGAGATTGCCCGTGGCGCTCTTCGCGTACGGGCAGCCGCCCAGGCCGCCCGCCGAGGCGTCGACCGTGCTCACCCCGTGCTGGAGTGCCGTCAGGGTGTTGGACAGCGCCTGGCCGTACGTGTCGTGGAAGTGGACGCCGATGGATTCCGTGGGGACGGGCGCCTCGTTGAGCGCTGTCAGCAGAGCCGTTACGTGGCCCGGCGTCGCCACCCCGATCGTGTCGCCCAGCGACAGCTCGTCGCAGCCCAGGTCCATCAGCGCCTTCGCGACCCTGACCACCTGTGCCACGGGCACCGCGCCTTCCCACGGGTCGCCGAAGCACATCGACAGATAGCCGCGCACCCGCGCCTTCTCCGCCTTGGCGCGGGCCACCACCGGCTCGAACATGGCCAGCGACTCGTCCACGGTCCGGTTCAGGTTGCGCTCGGCGAACGTCTCCGTCGCCGAGCCGAACACCGCGATCGACCGGGCCCCGAGCGCCAGCGCCCGGTCCAGTCCGCGTTCGTTCGGCACGAGGACCGGGAGGGAGACGTCACCCACGTCCGCGATATCCCCGAGGAGAGGGAACAGGGCTTCCGCGTCCGCCAGTTGGGGCACCCACTTCGGGTGCACGAAGCTCGTCGCCTCGATGGTGGTCAGGCCGGCTACGGCCAGCCGGCGGATGAACTCCGCCTTCACCTCCGTCGGGACGACATCCTTCTCGTTCTGGAGCCCGTCCCGCGCGCCTACTTCGTGGATGCGGACCCGGGCCGGCAGCCCCGGGGCCGGGACCTCCATGGGGAGCGTGCGCGCGGTCATGAGCCCTCCTCGACCGGAGCAGCCGCCACGGGGACCACCACCGCCAGGATCTGGTCCATCGCGACCGTCGCGCCCGCCGTGACGTCCAGCTCGGTGACGGTCCCCGCGTGCGGGGCGGAGATCACGTGCTCCATCTTCATCGCCTCCACCACGAGCAGGCTCTGCCCCGCCTCGACCCCGTCCCCGACGGCGACCTTCACCACCGTGACCGTGCCCGGCATCGGGGCCGCCAGGGTGTCCGCCCCGCCCCGGCCCGCCCCGCTCAGGGACGCCTCCACCGGATCGTGGTCCTGGACGTGCCAGGTGTCGCCGTCCCGGCCGAGCCAGTCCCCGGAGCGGTGGAAGTGGCCCACCACGCCGTCGAGTTCGACCGTGACCCGGTCGGCCGTGACCGTCGCGGAGGCCGGCGCGCCGTACGTCACCGGGTCCCCGCCCGCCACCCGCAGCGGGAAGAGCGGCGGCGCCGGCACCCCCCGTCCGCCACCCGTTCGGCACCGAGAACGGGTCCGTCCAGCCCCGTGCGTCCGGCCGGGGCTCCAGCGCCTCCCGCCGGACCGCCGCCGCCGCCGCGTACACCTCGTCCGGCACCCCGTCCGGCACCAGGCCCTCCGCCTCGCGTTCCACGAGCCCGGTGTCCAGGTCGCCGGAGACCACGTCCGGGTGGGCCAGCAGACGGCGCAGGAAGCCCGCGTTGGTCGGGACGCCCAGGATCACCGTGTCCGCGAGGGCCGCCCGCAGCTTGCGCAGCGCGCTCGCGCGGTCGGGGCCGTACGCGATGACCTTCGACAGCATCGGGTCGTACAGGCTGCCCACCGGCACGCCCTCGCTGAGCCCCGAGTCCGTCCGCACCCCGCCGCCCTGCGGCTCGCGCAGCGCCAGCACCGTACCGCCGGAGGGCAGGAAGCCCCGGGCGGGGTCCTCGGCGCAGACGCGGGCCTCGATCGCCCAGCCGGTCAGGGTGATGTCCTCCTGCGCGTACGGCAGTCGCTCGCCGGACGCGACCCGCAGCTGCCACTCCACCAGGTCCAGGCCGGTGACCAGCTCGGTGACCGGGTGCTCGACCTGGAGGCGGGTGTTCATCTCCATGAAGTAGTACGAGGACGGGTCGTCGCCCGGGACGATGAACTCCACCGTCCCCGCGCCCGCGTACCCGCAGGAGCGCGCCGCCTGCACGGCCGCCTCGCCCATCGCCGCCCGGGTCTCCTCGTCGAGGAAGACCGAAGGGGCCTCCTCGATGATCTTCTGGTGGCGGCGCTGGAGCGAGCACTCGCGCTCACCGAGGTGGATCACGTTGCCGTGGGTGTCGGCGAGCACCTGGATCTCGATGTGGCGCGGCCGGTCGATCCACCGCTCCACCAGGAGGGTGTCGTCGCCGAAGGAGGCCCGTGCCTCACGGCGGGCCGCCGCGATCTCCTCCGCCAGCACCGAGGCGTCGCGGACCAGGCGCATGCCCTTGCCGCCGCCGCCCGCGCTCGGCTTCAGCAGCACAGGGGTGCCGATCTCCCGTGCCGCTTCCTCCAGTTGGGCGTCGGTCAGGCCGCTTCCGGAGGAGCCGGGGACGACTGGCACGCCGGCCGCCGCGACCGTCTCCTTGGCCCGGATCTTGTCGCCCATGAGGGAGATCGCGGAGGCGGGCGGGCCGATGAAGACCAGCCCGGCGTCCGCGCACGCCTGCGCGAAGCCGGCGTTCTCCGCCAGGAAGCCGTAACCGGGGTGCACGGCCTGCGCGCCGGTGCGGCGGGCCGCCTGAAGGAGCGCGGGCACGTTCAGATAGCTCTCGGACGCGGGCGGCGGGCCGATCCGGACCGCCGTGTCCGCCTCCCGTACGTGCCGGGCGTCCGCGTCCGCGTCGCTGAAGACCGCGACCGAGCGCACGCCCTGCTCCCGCAGGGTCCGGATCACCCGGACCGCGATCTCGCCGCGGTTGGCGACCAGAACGGTGTCGAACATCGTCATCTGTTCCTCACATCCGGAAGACGCCGAAGCCGGGCCCGGCCGGGTCCTTCTGGGGCAGCGGGGCATGGGCGCAGGCCGTGAGCGCGAGGCCCAGGACCTGCCGGGTGTCCACGGGGTCGATCACACCGTCGTCCCAGAGCCGGGCGGTCGCGTAGTAGGCGCTGCCCTGGGTCTCGTACTGGGCGCGGATCGGGGCCTTGAACGTCTCCTCGTCCTCGGCGCTCCAGTCGTCGCCGAGCTGGTCGCGCTTGACGGTGGCCAGCACGGAGGCGGCCTGCTCGCCGCCCATCACCGAGATCTTGGCGTTCGGCCACATCCACAGGAAGCGGGGACTGTAGGCCCGGCCGCACATGGAGTAGTTGCCCGCGCCGTACGAACCGCCGACCACGACCGTCAGCTTCGGCACGCGGGTGCAGGCCACGGCCGTGACCATCTTCGCGCCGTGCTTGGCGATGCCGCCCGCCTCGTAGTCCCGGCCGACCATGAAGCCGGAGATGTTCTGGAGGAAGACGAGCGGGATGCCCCGCTGGTCGCACAGCTCGATGAAGTGCGCGCCCTTCTGGGCCGACTCGGAGAACAGGATCCCGTTGTTCGCGACGATCCCGACCGGGTGGCCGTGGATGCGGGCGAAGCCGGTGATCAGCGTCTGCCCGTACTCCGCCTTGAACTCCTGGAAACGCGAGCCGTCCACCACCCGGGCGATGACCTCGCGTACGTCGTACGGAGTCCGGGAGTCCACCGGGACCGCGCCGTACAGCCCGGCCGGGTCCACCTCGGGCTCCTCGGCCGGCTCGACCGACCAGGGGAGCGGGGCGCGGTCCGGGAGGGTCGCGACGATGTTGCGGACGATCCGCAGGGCGTGCGCGTCGTCCTCCGCGAGATGGTCGGTGACCCCCGACGTACGGGAGTGGACCACGCCGCCGCCCAGCTCCTCCGCCGTGACGACCTCACCGGTGGCGGCCTTCACCAGCGGCGGGCCGCCGAGGAAGATCGTGCCCTGGTCGCGGACGATCACGGCCTCGTCGCTCATCGCCGGGACGTACGCCCCGCCCGCCGTGCAGGAGCCCAGCACGGCCGCGATCTGCGGAATGCCGGCCCCCGACATCCGGGCCTGGTTGTAGAAGATCCGGCCGAAGTGGTCCCGGTCGGGGAAGACCTCGTCCTGCATCGGCAGGAACGCGCCGCCCGAGTCGACCAGATAGAGGCAGGGGAGACGGTTCTCCAGCGCCACTTCCTGGGCGCGCAGGTGCTTCTTCACGGTCATCGGGTAGTACGTGCCGCCCTTGACGGTCGCGTCGTTGGCGACGATCACGCACTCCCGGCCGCTGACCCGCCCGATCCCGGCGATCACGCCGGCGGCCGGGGCCGCGCCCCCGTACAGCCCCTCGGCGGCCAGCGGGGCCAGCTCCAGGAACGGCGAACCCGGGTCGAGGAGGGTGTCCACCCGGTCCCGGGGGAGCAGCTTGCCGCGCGCCTCGTGGCGGGCCCGCGCCTTCTCACCCCCGCCCAGCCGTGCCGTGGCGAGGCGTCCCGCCAGCTCGTCGGAGAGCGCGCGATGAGCCGCCTCGTTGGCCTGCCAGGCCTCCGAGGCGGGATCGGCCGCGCTCGCCAGGACCGGTGCCTGCTGCATCGTGTCGAGCCCCCTTGCCCGTACCGCGATAGTCAACCGCTGCTGTCTCTGCTGTCGGTGCTGACTCTGCTGTTAGTGATCGTTAACGCGTCTCCCTCAGGTTAACGAGCGCTAACGACCCTGTCTAGAATGAATCCTCATGAGCACCCATGCCTCCTCCCGCGTCGCGGCCCCCACCCGCCGCGAGCAGATCCTCCGGGAGGCCGCCCGCCTCTTCGCCGAGCGCGGCTTCCACGGCGTCGGCGTCGACGAGATAGGCGCCGCCGTCGGGATCAGCGGTCCCGGTCTCTACCGCCATTTCCCCGGCAAGGACGCGATGCTCGCCGAGCTCCTGGTGGGCATCAGCGAACGACTGCTGGAGGGCGGCCGCATGCGGGTGTCGGAGGATGCCGCCCGGGGCGACGGCTCCCCGGAGGCCCTCCTGGACGCGCTCATCGAGGGCCACATCGACTTCGCCCTCGACGACCGCCCCCTGATCACCCTCCACGACCGGGAGCTGGACCGGCTGCGCGACACGGACCGCAAGCGGGTGCGCCGGCTCCAGCGCGAGTACGTCGAGGTCTGGGTCGGCGTCGTCCGCGCCCTCTACCCGTCGCTGGCCGAGAACCGGGCCCGCGTCACCGTGCACGCCGTCTTCGGCCTCCTGAACTCCACCCCGCACCTGGCCCGCCCCGAGACCCTGCCCGGCCGCGCCGTGACCGCCGCCCTGCTGCACCGGCTGGCCCGGGGCGCCTTCGCCGCCGCGGAACCCTCCTGAGCAGCGGTTTCGCCTCCTGAGCAACCTCGGACGGGCTTCGCGCGTCTGTCCGTTCGACACCTAACGATGCGGGGAGTCGCACCATGGCCGTCTCACTCGGCGAAGAGATCATGCTGCTGTCGCTGGACGACACCACCGGCGCGGCTAAGGGGGAGACCGCGGCGCGCTGGGGCGTGGCGGCCGGGATGCTCCTGGAGCTGGTCATGGCGGGCCGCGTCACGGTGAAGGGCGGCCGCGTCGAGGTCTTCGACCCGTCCGCCACGGGCGATCCGCTCCTGGACGGACGGCTCGACCGGCTGACGCGCTGGGTCCACGGGACGTCCAGCAGCCGCAAGGTCACCGACTGGCTGACCCGGGACCACGCCAAGGGCTCGCAGGACGTCGTGGAGAGCCTCCGCGCCCGCGGCCTGGTGACCGAGGAGAAGCACCGGGCACTCGGCGTCTTCCCCGTGCGCCGCTACCCGGAGGCCGACGGGACCGTCGAGCGGGAGCTGCGCGCCCGGCTGGCCGCCGCCGTGCTGCACGGGGCCGAGCCGGACGCCCGCACCAGCTCCCTCGTCGCCCTGCTGCACGCCACGGGCATGCACCCCCAGGCCTTTCCCGGCCTGCCGAAGAAGCAGATCGCCCCGCGCATGGCCCACATCGCCGAAGGGCACTGGGCGGGCGTGAGCGTGGGCGAGGCGATCCGCAACCTCCAGGCGGCGATCTCCACGGTGACCGTGGTGACGGTGCTCTCCGTGGTGTCGTAGGGCCGCATTCGGGCCGCATCCCCGCCGCACCCGGGCCGCAGCGGGGTCAACCCCCGTGGGAAGCGCCCGGGCCGAGGCCGTCAGGCCCGCGCAGCCGTCAGGTGCCGGTCCGCCCAGGCGGCGAACGAGGTCACCGGGATCCCCAGCTCCGTGGCGAGTTCGGGGCGGGCCGGCTGCGTGATGGCGTTGCTCCACAGGTGACCGGCGCCCCAGGCCGGCATCCCCGCCGCGAGGGCCTCGTCGAGATCCATGGACGGGGCCTCCACCGGCACGCCCCACGCGGTGGACAGCACCCCCGCCACCTGCTCCATCGTGAGCCGGTCGCCCGCGAGTTCCAGCTCCACCCCGTGGAAGCGGTCGGGCTGCCGTACGGCGTGGGCGACGGCCGCGCCGATGTCCTCGCAGGCCACCAGCGCCAGGGTCGTGTCCGGCCGGATCACCGTCGCGAGACCGCCGCCGGGGCCGTCCGGCGCCAGCTGGGGCAGGTTCTCCATGAAGAACGCGGGCTTGACCACGGTCCAACGGGCGAAGCCCGCTCCGCGCACCGCCTCCAGGATGGCCTGCTTGGTGGCGAAGTAGGGCTCCATCGCCGCCCAGCGGCCCTCCGCCCAGCCCGGCGTCTCCGTGTGCACGCCGACCCCGCTGGTCGAGGACTGCACGAACTGCGGTACGCCCGCCGCCCGCGCCGCCTCGATGAGGTGCGTCGCCTGCGCCAGCTCCCCGGCGAAGTCGACGCCGCTCTCGCTCATCGGCGGCATCTGCACCGAGAACACGGCCCGGACGCCCGCGCAGGCCGCGTCCAGCGAGGACCGGTCGGCCAGGTCCCCGGTCACCAGCTCGATCCCCGACGCCGCGACGTCCTTCGCGCGCCGCGTGTGCGGGTCGCGCACGAGGGCGCGCACCGGGAGGCCGGCGGCCAGCAGGGCCCGTGCGGTTGCCCCGCCCTGGCGGCCGGTGGCGCCGGTGACCAGTACAGGGGCGGTACGTGATGCCATGGGGGTGTCTCCTCGCAAACCGGGGAACGCAAAATGGCGGGGCCCGCCGTTTCCTCCCGGCTACGATATGGCGGGGCCCACCACTTAGCAACTGGAGTGAGAACGTGACCGGTCAGCGCGCGGACGCCCGCCGCAACTACAGCCGCATCCTCGCCGTGGCGGAGGCCGAGGTCGCCCGGCACGGAGCCGCCGCCTCCCTCGAACAGGTCGCCCGCACGGCAGGCGTCGGCTCCGCCACCGTGCGCCGTCACTTCCCCACCCGCCAGGCCCTCCTGGACGCGGTCTTCCAGGAGCGCGTCCAGGCCCTCTGCGGACGCGCGGCCGAGTTGAGCCGGACCCAGGACAGCCGCACCGCCCTGCTGGACTGGTTGCGCGCCTTCGTGGAGTACGCCGTCTCCGCCCGGGGGCTCGCGGACGCACTGACCTACGAGCCGCCGACCGACGCGCCCGCCGACGACGCGCCGCACTCCTGCGGCGCGGTGCTCGACCGCGCGGCCGCCCCCCTGCTCCGGCGAGCGCTGCGCGACGGGACGGTCAGGCCGGGCGTCACCTTCCACGACCTGATCACCCTGGTCGTCGGCATCGCCCTGGCCACCGAGCACTTCGCCGAACCGTCGGTCCAGGCCGACCGCCTCTTCACCCTCGCGGTCGAAGGCCTCAGCCCCAGCCCGTGAGGCCGGGGGCCGGGCGCCCCCGGCCGGCCGGCCCGAGCCCTGCCCGAGAGCCGGACGTGGCCAGCCCAACCCATTCTGGCCGCCCCGTTCCGGCTCGTCAGCCGGCCGGGGTTGCCCAGCCCCTGGCGGGCCGGAGCCGCCCAGCCTCAGACGGCGGGCCGGAGCCGCGCCCAGCCCCTGACGGGCCGGGGCTGCCTAGCCCCTGACGGGCCGGAGCCGCCCAGCCACTGACGGGCCGGGGCGAGAGGCGGCCCCCCGGTCAGCCGGCCCGGTCTCTGGTCGCGACCCTGACCAGGTCGACCCGCATCGGGTGGCCCGGCTCGGTCGCGGGGCCCACCGTCGCCCCGTCGGCCTCCGGCAGCTTGCCGCCGACCGCCACGTTCAGGATCAGGAACACCCCGTGGTCCACGGCCCGCTTCCAGGTCCCGGTGTCCATCGCGTCGGCCCGCACCCGGTGGTACACCCGGTCGTCCAGATACCAGCGCACCTCCTCCGCCCCGGGGGAGAGGTCGACCTCGACGGCGTACGTGCGGAACGCCCCACGGCAGTCCGCGCACGCCTGCGGACCTGACGTCAGCCCCACGGGCTCCTCGCACGGGCCGCCGTCCAGGATCCCGCAGTGCATCGAGCCGAAGAAGCTGTCCCGGCCGTTGACCGACTCCATCACGTCCAGCTCGCCGACCCCGGGCCAGCCGGTGTATCCGTCGCGCAGGGGCGCTCCCAGGGTCCAGAACGCCGGCCAGTAGCCCGCCGCCTTCGGCCCCGTCACGTCCGGCAGCGCGATCGACGCCTCGATCCGCAGCACCCCGCCGGGCGGCGGCGCGAAGTCGGACCGCACGGTCGTGATCCGGCCCGAACTCCACTGCCCGCCCTGCCTGGTGGGCACGATCTCCAGTGCGCCCTTCCCGTCCAGGCGTACGTTGTCGGTCGAGTCGGTCATGGTCTCGATCTCGCCGGTGCCCCACCGCGGCGCCGGGCAGCCGGGATAGCAGGTGCCGAGGTCGTGACTCCAGTTCGCGGGGGAGGGGCGGCTGTTCGCCGGTCCGTCGAAGTCGTCCCGCAGCAGTTCGGTCCAGCCGTCCGCCCCGGGTGCGGCGGAAGGCGCGGGAGCGGGGCCGCCGGCCGGGGGCAGTGCGCCCGACTCCGTCAGCAGCCGCTCCAGCCGGGGGGCCAGCACGATGGCCGCCACGTTCGTCAGGTGGGCGTCGTCCCGGTAGAGCAGGATCCGGTCCCGTACCGCCGGGCAGGTCGGGCCGTCTCCCGGGCACAGCACCGGGTTCACACTGACGGACCGCACGCCCGGCACCGCACCCGCCGCGATCCGCCGCGCCAGCGGGTCGGCCACGACCGCGTCCGCCCGGCTGAACGCGCAGGCGGCGGTGGAGTCCGGGGCGCCGGACACGCAGGCGGGAATGTCCGTACCCGGCACGGGGGTGTCCTCGATGTACACGATCGGCGCGCCGGTCGCCCGCAGCGGCTTCAGCGTCTTCTCCCAGGCGGCGGAGAGGAGTTCGCGGTCTGCGGTGTACCGGTTGAGCGAGGCGATCACGATGAGCCGGGGCTTCGGCCCCGTACGCAGACGGTCCAGGGCGTCGGCCCGCCAGGTGTCGCATTCGCGGTACTCGCGCCCCAACTGAGGGTTCGTCACGGTGAGTTCGGGCAGCGGGCAGCCCTGCTTCACCAGCTCCTGGAGCGCCCAGCCGCGCTGGGAGGCCAGCGCGAGCAGCGGGGAGAACCACTGCCCGGCGTGGGAGTCGCCGAGCAGGACGACGCGGTCGGGGCTGTCCACCGCCCCGAACAGGCACTTCGGGCTGCGGGTCACCGCGGGCGCGACCTGGCAGGACCCGTCCGGCGGGAAGTCCTTGCGCGCCTGGGCCGGTCCCGGCACCAGGGGGCCGTCCGCGAGCGGTGAGCTGTCGGCCCGGGCGAGCAGCGAGGGGCCGGCGGCCGCACCCGGGGGGAGGCCCTTGGCGTCGACGGGGGTGGCCGGGCCCATCAGGTGCAGCGTCGTCGTGCCGACGACCAGCGCGAGCACGACCGGCAGGACGACGGCGGAGATCCCCACCGCCAGTCCCCGGCGCGGGAGTTCGGAGACCGTACGGCTGCGGCGCAGCGGCTGCTCGACCCAGCGCATCGTGGCGAGGGCGGGCAGCGCGGCGGCCAGCGTCAACGCCGTCTTCGCGGGCCAGCCGAGCGTCCCGAGCCGCGCCTCGGCGAGGACCAGCACCGGCCAGTGCCACAGGTAGAGGTTGTAGGAGAGCCGCCCGAGGGCCCGAGGGGCCCGGCCGCTCAGCAACCGGCCGACACCATGGGCTTCCTGGGCCTCGCGCTCGCCCCGGCCCGGGATCGCGGCAAGGATCACGGCGGCCGTGCCCAGGGTGGGGACGAGCGCCGCGTAGCCGGGGTACGGGGTCGACGCGTCGTACGACACGACGCACCAGACGATCGCCGCGGCCCCCGCCCACCCGCAGGCCAGCCGCAGCGGGCGCGGCCCGCGCAGCAGGTGCCAGGGCAGCAGTGCCAGCAGCGCGCCGACGGCGAACTGCCAGACCCGCGAGGGGGTTCCGAGGTACGCGAGCGAGACGGAGTCCCGCGTCCAGTGCAGGGACAGCGCGAACGAGGCGAGCGCCACGGCGGCGGTGGCGAGCGCCACGACCGCGCGCACGGCCCGGCCCCGGCGGACCGCACGGGCGGCGACCAGCACGATCACCGCCAGCAGCGGGGCCCAGAACAGGTAGAACTGCTCCTCGACAGCGAGCGACCAGAAGTGCAGCAGCGGGCTCTGGTCGTGCCCGGCGGCCAGGTAGTCGGTCTGCTGGGAGACGAACCGCCAGTTGGCGACGGACAGCGCCGCCGCGAGGACGTCCTGCTCCAGGTCGGCGCGGAGCAGCGGTACGGTCAGCCACGCCCCGGCCACGGCGACGGCGGCGAGGACGACGGCGGCGGACGGCAGCAGTCGGCGGGCCCGGCGGGAGAAGAAGTCGCCGAGCCGGATCCGGCCGGTGGCGATCGCCTCCCGGGCCAGGAGTCCGGTGATCAGGTAGCCGGAGATGACGAAGAAGACATCCACCCCGACGAAGCCGCCCGCCGCCCCCGGTATCTGCGCGTGGAAGGCGAGGACCGCGAGGACGGCGACGGCGCGCAACCCCTCGATGTCGGGGCGGAACGTGGACCGGTGCGGACTGGGCCCGGACTCGCTGCCCGGGCTGCCCGAACCGGCCGGGCTGCCCGGGCTGCCCGAACCGGCCGGGCTGCCCGAGCTGCCCGAACCGGCCGGGCTGCCCACGCCGACCGGGCGCGGGGGTGTGGCAGACGGGGGCGGGGGAGCGGGCCGCTTCCGGCGGGGGCCGGGGGCGAGGAGGAACGGCATCGGGTGGCGCCTTTCGGTGCGGCTCAACTCAGCCACGGGAGCATCGGGTCGACCCACCCGGAGGCGAGCAGGCCGGTGAGCAGGAGCACGGCGGAGGCGGCGAGCGCCTCGGGCCAGCGGCGGGGCAGCACACCCGTCCGGGTCCGGTTCCGAGTCCGAGTCCGAGTCCGGGGCCCGGTCCGCGGACGGCGGCCGGCGGGCGACTCGACGTCGACGGCCCCGGCGGGGGCTCGGCCGTCCGGCCGCAGTTCGGTCAGCAGGTCCCGGATCAGGGGCACGTTGATCTGGAGCTGGACCAGGAGGTAGAGGCCGAGGCCCCAGGCGGGCTCCCAGCCGTTGCGGGCCACGACCAGCGCGAGGCCCCCGGCGGCGGCCCCGTTGGACAGGACCAGCCAGACCAGCGAGACGCCCACGACCCGGCGGGCCATCGATCCCGAACTCCCCCTGCTTCGCACGCCCGTGGGCACCCAGGCTGCGCTGCGGCCCCGCAGGGTGTGCCAGAACGCGGTGGCGGCGGCCACGCTGGTGAGGACGTTGGCGCGGATGACCTCGACCCGCCACCGGGTGCGGCTGATCCGGGGCAGCAGCACGTGCCACAGCCACAGCGGGGCGAGCAGCGGCAGCACGTGCCAGGGGCGGATGTGGTCCGGGTACCAGAACATCATCACCAGCGGCGGCAGCGGGGCGGCGAAGGTGTTCACGGCCGTGGTCAGGTAGCCGACGACACCCTCGTAGAAGCAGAGCCGCATCCGCCAGGGCGCGCCCATCCGCTTGAGCACCGGGGTGCCGAGGAGGTGCAGGTTCCCCATCGCCCACCGGTACTGCTGGTTGACGAACGAGGTGACGGTGTCGGGCGAGGTGCCCTTGGCGACCAGGACGGGGACGTACTGGGTACGGAAACCCCGTTCGTGCAGGGCGAGTCCGGTGTAGAGGTCCTCGCTGTGGTCGAGCCGGGCGAAGCCGCCCGCCAGGTCGATCGCGGAGCGCCGGTAGACGGCGTTGCTGCCGCAGCAGATCGCCGCGTCGCTGGCGTCCCGCGAGGGCTGGATCCAGCGGAAGAACCACTCCTGCGCGGCCCCGGCGGCGCGCTGGATCCAGTCCATGCCCGCGTCGGTGTCGAAGCACTGCGGGCTCTGCACGATGCCGACGGCCGGGTCCGCGAGGTACGGGACCAGATGGCGCAGGAAGTCCGGCCGGGGCGCGAAGTCCGCGTCCAGGATCGCGATGAACTCGGCCCCGGACAGCGTGAGCGCGTGGTTGAGGTTCCCCGCCTTCTTCAGGTGGCCCCGGTCGGGGCGTACGACGTACCGGTAGCCGTGCTCGGCCGCCAGGGCCGCCACCTCGGACCGGTCGGCGTCGTCCAGTACCCAGACGGTGAGCGCGTCGGGCCAGTCGAGGGCGGCGACCGCGCGGTAGGCGTTGGCGAGCACGGGCAGCGGCTCGCCGCAGGTCGGCAGATAGAGGTCCACGCCCGGCAGCCCGGCGGGCCGCCAGGCGCGGACGAGCACCTCGTGCGAGGCCCGGGTCAGCCGGCGTTGTCGCAGGCTGTTCACGGAGGACAGCAGCAGGGCCACGACGTTCAGGCCGAGGATCGCGAGGAAGGCCCACAGCGCGGGGGTCCGTAACGCGAAGGTGAACATCGTGGCCGCCGTGAAGACGAAGGCCAGCGAACTGCTCACCAGCACCCACCGGCGTTGCGGCCCGAAGTACCAGTAGAGCTCGTCGTCGGACGGAGGTTGCGGAAGGTGATGCACGGTCATAAAGCCCCCCACGGCTGTGTATGTGCCCGTTTCAGGTGGCCCACCCTAATGTCAAAGGTATAGACCACTTACCCGAGAGCGTCCCGACGGAGAGAATCGGACACCGGTTTGGCGCGACTCGATTGGTCCAGACCTCTGGGTGGTTCCATTCGAGCCCGACGCCCGCCCGACGGGGGAAGAAGCAGGTCACACGGGGGTGAACAGTCCCGGAAGACTTCGCCGGACCGACCTGCGGGCCACATGCCTGAACGGCTGCCGGCCAGCACGTCCGGCCGGAAGCGGACCCTCCGCAGGGCAGGCCACCCGGCACATCCGTCCGTCGGGCAGGACACCGGGCACACGCCGCACACCGGACGGCACAATGGGTCCATGCCGATACCCAGCCGCGCCGCCCTCGTCGACCACCTCGTCCGTACGCGTATCGCGGGGGACGTCGCCACGCCACGCGACAACAACCTCTCCCACTACCGCAAGCTCGCCAACGGCGACCGCCACTACTGGCTGGGCCTGGAGCTGGGCGACCGCTGGACCGACGAGCAGGACGTGCTCGCCGTGATGGCCGAGCGCTGCGGCGTCAACGACGACCCGGCGCACCGGCAGGGCCAGGACACCATCGACCCGGAGCTGACGGTCGACGCCCTGGAGCGGATGGCGGCCCGGCTGCGCAAGGCCGCGGACGGCCGCGAGCGGGTCCTGTTCGCCACCGGGCACCCCGGCGGCATGCTGGACGTGCACCGGCAGACGGCGGACGCGCTGCGCCGGGCGGGCTGCGAGATCGTCCGTATCCCGTCCGGGCTGATGGCGGACGAGGGCATGGTCTTCCAGTTCGCCGACGTCGCGATGCTGGAACGCGGGGCGACCCTCTGGCACACCCACTCCCCGGCCCCGATGGCCGCCATCCTGGACGCCATGGCCCACCTCGGCCGCCCGCTTCCCGACCTGGTCGTCGCCGACCACGGCTGGGCGGGCTGCGCCGGACAGCGGGGGCTGGACGCGATCGGTTACGCGGACTGCAACGACCCGGCCCTGTTCCTCGGCGAGGCGGAGGGCACCCTCCAGGTCACGGTCCCGCTGGACGACCACGTCACCGACCCGCGCTTCTACGACCCGATGACGGACTACCTGCTGCACGTGGCGGGGCTGCTGGAGGAGGAGCCGGTGGAGGAGCCGGTGGAGGAGCCGGCGGGGTCTGCGGATGAGCCCGCCGCGTAGGGGGCGACGAGGGCCGGCGATGAGTTTCGGGCCCGGCGGGCGTCTTCACTGACACGACGCCGACGTAAGGGGCAGGCCATGAAGTTCAGCACGACGATGTTCCGGACCGGGAACAACACGGGCATCGAGGTGCCGGCGGCCGTGGTCGAGGCCCTCGGCGCGGGAAAGCGCCCCCCGGTGAACGTCACGGTCAACGGGTACGCCTACCGCTCGACGATCGCCCCGATGGGCGGGCAGTACCTCATCCCGTTCAGCGCCGACAAGCGCGCGGAGACCGGCATCGGCGGCGGGGACGCCATCGAGGTGGAGCTGACCCTCGACACCGCGTCCCGCACGGTGGAGCCGCCCGAGGACCTGGCGGCGGCGCTGGCCGCGGCCCCCGGGGCGGCGGAGGCGTTCGCCGCGCTCTCGCCCGGCCGGCAGAAGGCGTACGTCACGTCGGTCGAGGGAGCGAAGGCGCGGGAGACACGGGAGCGCCGGATCGCGAAGACGGTGGCGGAGCTGACGCCGTAGGGATCAGGGGCCGGTGGCGGGGCTGATGCCGTGAGCGTCAGGTGCCGGGGTGCTGTCGGCCTCAGGCGCCGATGCCGTGAGCGTCAGGTGCCGGGGTGCTGTCGGCCTCAGGAGCCGATGCCGCAAGCGTCTGGGGGCGACGCCACCGGCCTCAGGAGCTGATGCCGCAAGCCTCAGGCGCCGGGGTGCTGCCGCCGCAGCCGCTGCGCCCGCCCCGGCGTCGGGTCCAGATAGACCCGCCGCACCGACGGGAACCGCTCGCGCAACTGCGACTCCGCCTCCTCGCAGGCCCACTCGACTTCAGTGGCGGTGGCCATGTCCCGGAAGTCGATCTTCGCGGCGATCAGGATCTCGGACGGCCCCTGGATAAGCGTGGTCAGTTCCAGTACGTCCACGATGTGCGGCACCGACAGCAGCTCCTCGCGCACCCCGGACCGCATCGCCGGGGGCAGCGGCCGCCCGATGAGCAGCTGTGCGTTGGTGCGGCCGAGCACCCAGGCCACGTACACGAGCAGCAGGCCGATCAGGCAGGACGCGATCCCGTCCCAGACCCCCGAGCCCGAGAGCTGCCCGCCGAGCAGTCCGCCCGCCGCCAGCAGCAGCCCGATCAGGGCCGCCGAGTCCTCCATCACGACGGCCTTCACCGCCGTGTCCGGGGTGTGGCGCAGGTAGTACGTGTCCGGCACCCGCAGCCGTGACGCCTCGCGCCGCACCTGCTTGACCCCCGTGCGCAGCGAGTAGCCCTCCAGGAGGAAGGCGACGCCGAGGACGAGGTAGGAGACGAGCGGGTCGCCCAGCTCCTCGCCCTCGACCAGGGTGTGGATGCCGTCGTAGAGGGAGAAGACGGCTCCGCCGACGAAGGTGGCGATGGAGGCGAGCATCGCCCAGATGTAGCGCTCGGGGCCGTGACCGAGCGGGTGCTCCTCGTCGGCCGGCTTCTCGCTCCGCTTGAGCGCGGCGAGGAGCATGACCTCGGTGACGGTGTCGGCGACCGAGTGGGCCGCCTCGGAGAGCATCGCGCTGGAGCCGCTGATCAGCCCGGCGACGGCCTTCGCCACGGCGATGCCGAGGTTGGCGACGGCTGCCACGATCACCGTGAACGTGGACTCCCCGCCATCGGTCGCATGGCCCGCTTCAGCGTCACTCATGGTGGGGAGTATGTCCGAAATGGCGCTTCGGTTGGCGCTCATCCCCGGGGACGCGACATCCCCGGGGCCTTCCCGGGTCCGTAGCCCCCGGAACGCGTCGTCACCGGGGAACGCGGACGACGCCTTCCTGGATGACGGTGATCGCGAGGCGCCCGTCGGCGGTGTGGATGCGGGCCTGGCCGAGCCCGCGGCCGCCGGAGGCGGAGGGCGACTCCTGGTCGTACAGCAGCCACTCGTCCGCCCGGAACGGCCGGTGGAACCACATCGCGTGGTCCAGGCTCGCGCCGACCACGTCCCCGACCGCCCAGCCGCCCCGCCCGTGGGCGAGGAGCACCGAGTCGAGCAGCGTCATGTCGGAGACGTAGGTCGCCAGGCAGACGTGGAGCAGCGGGTCGTCCGCGAGCTTGCCGTTCGTGCGGAACCACACCTGGGACCGGGGTTCGCGCGCCTCGCCCACCGTGCCGAACGGCGGCGCGTCCACGTACCGCAGGTCCACCGCGGCCCGCGCCTCGATCAGCCGGTCCACGACCTCCGGATCGCTGAAGCGGTCCGCGTACCGGGGCAGCATCTCGGCGGCCGTCGGCAGGGTCTCCGGGTCCGGGGCCGTCGGCATGGGCGCCTGGTGCTCCATGCCTTCCTCGTACGTCTGGAAGGAGGCGGAGAGGTGGAAGATCGGCTGCCCGTGCTGGACGGCGACGACGCGGCGGGTGGTGAAGGACCGCCCGTCGCGGATGCGGTCGACGCTGTAGACGATGGGCGCGCCGGGGTCGCCCGCCCGCAGGAAGTACGCGTGGAGGGAGTGGGCGGCCCTGTCGGCGGGGACGGTGCGGCCCGCGGCGACGAGCGCCTGGGCCGCGACCTGGCCGCCGAACACCCGGGGCACGACCGCGCTGCGGCTCACGCCCCGGAAGATGTCCCGCTCGATCCGCTCCAGGTCGAGCAGGTGGAGCAGATCGAGCAGGGGGTCGGGACTCTCGTTCATGGAGGGAACGTAACCCCTTTACAGGCCCATGGACTTGGCGATGATCGACTTCATGACCTCGCTGGTGCCGCCGTAGATGCGGTTGACCCGGTTGTCCGCGTACAGGCGGGCGATGGGGTACTCGTTCATGAAGCCGTAGCCGCCGTGCAGCTGGAGGCAGCGGTCGATGACCCGGTGGGCGACCTCGGTGCAGAACAGCTTCGCGGAGGCGGCCTCCGCCGCCGTCAGCTCACCGGCGTCCAGGGCCTCCAGCGCGCGGTCGGCGACGGCCTGGGCCGCGTCGACCTCGGCCTGGCACGCGGCCAGCTCGAACTTGGTGTTCTGGAACGAGGCGACCGTCTTGCCGAAGACCGTGCGGTCCTTCACGTACTCCTTGGCGAACCGGACGGCGGCCTCGGCCTGGGCGTACGCGCCGAAGGCGATGCCCCAGCGCTCGGAGGCCAGGTTGGTGCCGAGGTAGCCGAAGCCCTTGTTCTCCTCGCCCATGAGGTCCTCGACCGGGACCTTGACGTCGACGAACGCCAGCTCGGCGGTGTCGGAGACCCGCAGGCCCAGCTTGTCGAGCTTGCGGCCGACCGAGTAGCCCTCGGACTTCGTGTCGACGGCGAAGAGGGAGATGCCGAAGCGGCGGTCGTCCTCGCGCGGGGCGGCGGTGCGGGCGCAGACGATCACGCGGTCGGCGTGGACGCCGCCGGTGATGAAGGTCTTGGACCCGTTGAGGACGTAGTGCGTGCCGTCCTCGGAGAGCTTGGCGGTGGTCTTCATGCCCGCGACGTCGGAGCCGGTACCCGGCTCGGTCATCGCGAGGGCCCACATCTCCTCACCGCTCGCGAACTTCGGCAGCCAGCGCTTCTTCTGATCGTCGGTGGCCAGCATCTTGATGTACGGGAGGCCGAGCAGCGTGTGCACGCCGGAGCCGCCGAAGGAGACGCCCGCGCGGGCGGTCTCCTCGTAGATGACGGCCTCGTACTTGTGCGAGTCGATGCCCGCGCCGCCGTACTCCTCGTCGACCTCGATGCCGAAGATGCCCAGCTCGCCCAGCTTGAGGTAGAAGTCGCGCGGCGCCTGACCCGCGGCGAACCACTCGTCGTAGACCGGCACGACCTCGGCCGCGATGAAGGCGCGGATGGTCTCCCGGAACGCCTCGTGGTCCTCGTTGAATACCGTACGGCGCACGGGATGCCTCCTAGGTCGGCAGTCGGTTCGATCGCGTTGTTCTCGTCGTGCTCGGCTAAGCGCTTGCTCAGACTCCCTTCGAAGTTACCCGCCGGTTGTGGTCGCTGTCCAGGGTGATGCTCGGCACGCGGACGCCCGGTGCGCACGGGACCCCCGCCACCCGCGTGCGGCCCGATTGTCAGTGGCGTGGGGGAGTATCGGAACGACGGCGACGGAACGTACGGAACGCATGGGGGAGACCACGGTGACCATCACGAACGAGCGGCTGGCGCAGTACACGTTCCTGGCCCTGCTGTACGAGGACGACTACTTCCCCGACCACCTCCTGGACAAGGGCACGGCGGTCCTGCGCGCCCTCTGCGAGCGGATCGAGGCCGAGGACCCCGCGGACCTCACCGCCCTGTACGCCCTGACCGCCGCGCCGACCCGGGCCTTCAACGACCTGGAGGCGGAGTTCGAGGCGGCGGGCAGCGAGATCGAGACGGTCGCCCGCGAGGAGATAGGCGAGGCCTTCTGGATCATCGCGACGGCGTACGGCTTCGTGGACGCGGACCCGGAGAAGCTGATCGCCGAGCGCGAGTGGTGACCGGGCCCCGCCTCCGCGGGACGGGCCGGGCGCCGGCGGCCGTGGGACGGTGAAGAGGGGGGGAAGGAGTGAGGGTGTGAGGCTGGAGGACCTGGCCCGGTTGCGCCGGGCCCGCGACCGCATGGACCGCGAGTACGCCGAACCGCTCGACGTGCCCTCGCTGGCCCGTGCCGCGCTGATGTCGCCCGGCCACTTCTCCCGCAGCTTCCGGGCGGCCTTCGGCGAGACCCCGTACAGCTATCTCATGACCCGCCGCATCGAGCGGGCCAAGGCACTGCTGCGCCGGGGCGACCTGTCGGTCACGGACGTGTGCTTCGCCGTCGGCTGTACGTCGCTCGGCTCGTTCAGTTCCCGCTTCACGGAGCTGGTCGGGGAGAGCCCGAGCGCCTACCGGGCCCGCCCCCACGACGCGGGCGAGACCATCCCGGCGTGCGTCGCCAAGATGCTCACACGACCGGTCAGGAATGGAGAAGCGGATCGCAAGCCCCGCCCGTAGCGTGAAACGCATGAACATCAACCTCTCGCAGTGCTTCATCGCCGTCGACGACCACGACAAGGCGCTCGCCTTCTACCGCGACGCCCTGGGAATGGAGGTGCGCAACGACGTCGGATTCGAAGGCATGCGCTGGGTGACCGTAGGGTCCCCCGCACAGCCGGACGTGGAGATCGTCCTCGAACCCCCGCTCGCGGACCCGAACGCCCCGGAAGCCGACCGCCGGACCATGGCCGAGCTGCTCGCCAAGGGCATGCTGCGCGGCGTCATCCTCTCCTCCGAGGATGTCGACGCGGCCTTCGAGAAGGTCCGCGCGGCGGGCGGCGAGGTGCTCCAGGAGCCGATCGACCAGCCGTACGGCGTCCGCGACTGCGCCTTCCGCGACCCCTCCGGCAACATGCTCCGCATCACCCAGGCCAAGAAGTAGCACCAGCCCCTGAGGGGCCGGGGCCGAAACAGGCCCTGGCCCTCACGCACGACCAGTAGGCTCCGCGCACCAGCGGGCCGCCCGTACGAGCCGCACCACCCGCCACGAGCCGTACCCACCCGCCACGAGCGGCACGACCCGCCCGCACCGCCCGCCACGAGCCGTACCACCGAGGCCCCCGCACCCGACGGGCTCCACGCATCAGCAGGTCCCGCGCACCAGTAATGGAGAGACGACGAGCATGGCTCCGCGAACGAAGACCCAGCAGCCGGACGCGCCGCACGCTGCCGACAGCCACGACCTGATCCGTGTGCACGGTGCGCGGGAGAACAATCTGAAGGACGTCAGCATCGAGCTCCCGAAGCGCCGGCTGACGGTGTTCACCGGAGTCTCCGGCTCGGGCAAGAGCTCGCTGGTCTTCGCCACGATCGCCGCGGAGTCCCAGCGGCTGATCAACGAGACCTACCCCGCCTTCGTCCAGGGCTTCATGCCCACGCAGGCGCGTCCCGACGTCGACGTCCTCGACGGACTGACCACCGCGATCATCGTCGACCAGCAGCGGATGGGCAGCGACCCCCGCTCCACGGTCGGCACCGCCACCGACGCCAACGCCATGCTGCGCATCCTCTTCAGCCGGCTGGGCAAGCCGCACATCGGCCCGCCCGGCGCGTTCGCCTTCAACGTCCCCTCGGTGACGGCGAGCGGCGCGATCACCGTCGAGCGGGGCAACAAGAAGGCGGTCAAGGCGACCTTCAGCCGCACCGGCGGCATGTGCAACCGGTGCGAGGGCCGCGGATCGGTCTCCGACATCGACCTCACCCAGCTCTACGACGACTCCAAGTCGATCGCCGAGGGCGCGTTCACCATCCCCGGCTGGAAGTCGGACAGCTGGTGGACCGTGCGGATCTACGCGGATTCCGGCTTCCTCGACCCGAACAAGCCGATCGCCAAGTTCACCAAGAAGGAGATGCAGGACTTCCTCTACCGGGAGCCGACCAAGGTGAAGGTCGAGGGCTCCACCCTCACCTTCGAGGGGTTGATCCCCAAGATCCAGAAGTCGTTCCTGTCCAAGGACCGCGAGTCGATGCAGCCCCACATCCGGGAGTTCGTCGACCGGGCGGTCACCTTCGCCACCTGCCCCGAGTGCGAGGGAACCCGGCTCACCGAGGGCGCCCGCTCCTCGAAGATCGACAAGATCTCGATCGCCGACGCCTGCGCGATGGAGATCCGCGACCTCGCGGAATGGGTCCGCGGCCTCGACGAACCCTCGGTCGCCCCGCTCCTCGAAGCCCTCCAGCAGACCCTCGACTCCTTCGTGGAGATCGGCCTCGGCTACCTCGCCCTGGACCGCCCCTCCGGCACCCTGTCCGGCGGCGAGGCCCAGCGCGTCAAGATGATCCGCCACCTCGGCTCCTCGCTCACCGACGTCACCTACGTCTTCGACGAGCCGACCATCGGCCTGCACCCGCACGACATCCGACGCATGAACGACCTCCTGCTGCGCCTGCGCGACAAGGGCAACACCGTCCTGGTCGTGGAGCACAAGCCCGAGGCCATCGCCATCGCCGACCACGTGGTCGACCTCGGCCCCGGGGCCGGCACGGCGGGCGGCACCGTCTGCTTCGAGGGCACCCTGGAAGGACTCCGCGCCTCCGGCACCGTCACCGGCCGCCACCTGGACGACCGGGCCGTCCTCAAGGACGAGGTGCGCAAGTCCACCGGCGCGCTGGAGATCCGCGGCGCGACCTCGCACAACCTCCGCGACGTCGACGTCGACATCCCGCTCGGAGTCCTCACCGTCATCACCGGCGTCGCCGGCTCCGGAAAGAGCTCGCTCGTCCACGGCTCGATCCCGGCGGGCGAGAACGTCATCTCGGTCGACCAGAGCCCCATCAAGGGCTCCCGCCGCAGCAACCCGGCGACGTACACGGGCCTCCTGGAGCCGATCCGCAAGGCCTTCGCCAAGGCCAACGGCGTGAAGCCCGCCCTGTTCAGCGCCAACTCCGAGGGCGCCTGCCCCACGTGCAACGGCGCCGGCGTCATCTTCACCGACCTCGGCATGATGGCGAGCGTCTCCAGCCCCTGCGAGGACTGCGAGGGAAAGCGGTTCCAGGCCTCGGTGCTCGACTACCACCTGGGCGGCCGCGACATCAGCGAGGTCCTCGCGATGTCGGTCGCCCAGGCCGAGGAGTTCTTCGGCTCCGGCGAGGCGGCCATCCCGGCCGCGCACAAGATCCTCGACCGCCTCGTGGACGTCGGCCTGGGCTACCTGAGCCTCGGCCAGCCGCTCACCACCCTGTCCGGCGGCGAACGCCAACGCCTGAAGCTGGCCACGCACATGGCCGACAAGGGCGGCGTTTACGTCCTGGACGAGCCGACCACCGGCCTGCACCTCGCGGACGTGGAACAGCTCCTCGGCCTCCTGGACCGGCTGGTCGACTCCGGAAAGTCGGTGATCGTCATCGAGCACCACCAGGCGGTGATGGCCCACGCGGACTGGATCATCGACCTCGGCCCCGGCGCCGGCCACGACGGCGGCCAGATCGTCTTCGAGGGCACCCCGGCGGAGCTGGTGGCCGACCGCTCCACGCTGACGGGCGAGCACCTGGCGGAGTACGTGGGGGCGTGAGGCGCGGGGCCCTTTCCGTCTGCCCTTCGGGTCAGGAGGAAAGGGCCCCGCTCTTGACCGCGTCCACGAAAGAGGCCCACCCGGCGGCGGGGATGAGCAGGGCGGGCCCGCCGGGGACCTTGGAGTCGCGGACGGGGACGGCGGTGGGGTGGTGGTCCTGGACTTCCAGGCAGCTGCCCGACTCGCTACCGCTGTAGGAGGACTTGCGCCAGCGGGTGGGCGAGAAGTTGGTCGGAATGCTCCGCCTGGCCATGTTCTCTGTAGCCCTTCGCTGTTGCCTTCACCACTGCCAAAGAGTCGTCTCGTGACAGGGAGTCGCTCAGGGAAAGAGCGTAACGGCTCTGAAGTGCCTCGACTACGGCTGGCGAGTCGTGCAACTTCCCTACCCGCACTCCTTCGCTGTAGGCGACTGGCGGCTGGTCATCGAACCACATCAACGTCAGCATGCTTTCCAGCAATGAGTGGAACCCGATCGACATGGGAAGCACGTGCGTGCGGATGAGCTTTGCTTCGGTGAGCTCGACGATGTGGTCCAACTGCTCCGCCATGACCTTCGGTCCACCGATCGGGCGCCGGAGCGATGCTTCGTCCAATATCGCCCAGACCATAGGTGGCTTGGCACTTTGGAAGATTTTCGCGCGATTCAGCCGTGCGACGACGGCCTTGTCACACTCCGTCGGGCTCAACGGTGGGAACGCCATGCCGAGGACGGCGCGTGCGTACGCCTCGGTCTGGAGGATGCCCGGGAGGAAGGACAGGGCGAACTCGCGGATCATCGTCGCCTGCTGTTCGAGGTGTCGCGCCGCGCCGAAGTAGTCCGCGAGGACTCCGTCATCCTCCGCTCCCGGCCGGAAGCTCGCGAGCACATTGCCCGTGCCCAGCGCCAAATCCAGCCGCCGGGCATCCTCCTCGCTCGGCATACGACGCCCCGCCTCGATGTGCGAGATATGCGACCGCGTCATCAACGCCAGGTCCGCGAGCTGCTGCTGCGTCAGGCCGCCTGCCTCCCGCTGATCCTTCAACCACTTGCCATAGGTGCTACTCACAGCCAACTCCTGTGCGACGAGCGCAATGTCACCCCGAACCCCCTGGCGAGCCTAGCCTCGCCGATCGCACTCTGTGAGTGGATCGCTACGCAGCGAAGAATTCACCCCCACCGTGCACGGAGTTGACACCCCCATGAACGAACAGCCCCAGAACGCCGCACGCCTGCTCCCCTGGGCCGGAACGGAAGGCAGGCCCTGCTACGCAGTCGGCGACGGGAACGGCAAGGTCTCCCGTGAGGCCGACAAGGTCGAGGCCATGCAGCTCGGCATGGCGTACGAACTCCTCGACCACGCCGACGACATGGTCGAGGACGACGGCTCCACGGCCGTCCAGCTCCGGCATGTCGCCGCCGCCTTGGCGCACTCCCTGCGGGACGTCCACCGGGTAGCCCGGAGCCGGGGCCTCAGGCTGGGGATTCCCGATGCCTTCGGACCGGGCCACCCGTCGGGCCCGGGGCTGGTCCGGCTGCGGCCGTGAGGCGGGGGCGGGCGGTCGGGCGGCCGGGCCCGCTCCGGCCGCTCCGGTACGGTCGCGGCATGCCGTACTACGTTCACGCTCAGGATCAGCCGGATGTGGCCGACCAGTTGATGGAGCTGTCCGAGGAGCACTGGTCCTACATGGACCGCTTCGACAGTCGGCTGATACTCCGCGGACCCACCCTGTCCGACGACGGGGAGGAGCACACGGGGAGCGTCCACGTCGTCGACCTCGCCGACCGTGCCGCCGCCGAGCGGTTCGCGACCGAGGAGCCGTTCTGGAAGGCCGGTCTCTACCGGGCGTTCACGGCGGTCGCGGCGGTGGTGCTGCTGCGCCGCGAACCGGCGGCGGATGCCCCGTACACGCTGATCACCGCCCGGTGGCCTGCGCAGGACCGTCCCTCGGGCCCGGTCGAGCAGGGGCTGCTAGGAGCCGAGCCGGACGGGCGACTGAGCTTCGTGGCTGTTCTGGTCGACGACGAGGGAGCCCGCACGAGGGGAGTGGTCGCGGCCGTGCAAGCGTTCCCGGACGAGGCGCAGCGCCTGGTCCAGCCGTTCGCGGATCAGCTCGCCGGTGGACCCACACCCCTCGGTGCGCAGCGCTGGCAGCGTGGCGGACGCTCCTGAGAGGGCGGGACACGGGCACTCAGACCCCGGCCGCGCAGAACACGCACACGTCCCAGTACGGCAACGCGTCCAGCACCCGGTGACGTACGCACGAGGCCATCGCGGCGCTCTCCGGCCCGGGCAGAGCAGCCGCGTCGGCCTTCGCTGTCGCAGGGTCGAACTCCTCCACCATCGACCGGTACGTGCGCAGGTATCCCTCGGCGCGGGGAGGCTCGTACGTCAGTTCCTCCCACCGGTGGCGGGAGAGCGCCAGATCGAGGACGCGGAGCAGGAAGTCCTTCGCCGCGGCCCGCTCCTGCGGAGTGTCCCCCCAGTCGAGGTCCGCCAGGCCGAAGCCGACCACCCCGCGTCCCATGATGCTCTGGTCCTGGAGTGTGAGCAGAGCGGCGAAGCGGAAGTCCCACGGGTCGTGGGCGAGCGTGGACACGGCGAGCATCAGCACGTCCACGAACACCGCCGTGCCGCCGTTGGTCATCTCCAGGTATCGGCCGTTACCGCCGTGGAACGTGTTCATGCAGGGAGCGTAAGGAGAATGGGGCTATGACCCGCGTCCTGTCGACACCGCCCGCGATGATCTCCGGCTGCCTCGCCGGCGCCCCGCAGCCGGTGCTCCCGGTAACGGACCGCGGTGACCTGCTGCTGCGCCCCTGGGGGGCGGCCGACGCGGCGGCGTTCCTCTCCGCCTACCGGGACGAGGAGACCCGCCGCTGGCACACGCACCGGCCCTCGACCGAGGCCCAGGTCCGGGAGTGGTTCGAGGGGTACCGGCAGGACTGGGAGCGGGAGAAGGGCTGCCACTGGGCCGTTGCCCGCGACAGCGGCGAGGTGCTCGGCCGGATGGCGTTGCGCGGCCTGGACTTCGACGACGGCGTCGCGAACGCCGCGTACTGGGTGCTCCCGGCCGCACGCGGCGCTGGGGTCGCCTCCCGCGCACTCGCGGCGGTCAGCGCGTGGGCGCTGGACGGCATCGGCTTCCACCGGCTGGAGTTGGACCACTCGACGCGCAACCACGCCTCGTGCAGGGTCGCCACGAAGGCCGGCTACCGCCTGGAGGGCACCAAGCGCAGCGCGGCCGTGCATGACGACGGCCGGCACGCCATGCATCTGCACGCCCGGGTCAGGGGCGACTGATCCTGTCGCGCAGCCAGGAGTGGATGCCTTCGAGCGCCGTCGCGGCCAGGGCGGTGGGGTGGCCGGTGAAGCCGTGGGGCGACTCGGGATAGACGCGCAGCTCTACGTCGTTGCCGGCCGCCGACAAGCGACCGGCCAGCGTCAGGTTGTCCTCCAGCAGTACGTCCTCGCTTCCCACGACCAGCAGGGCCGGGGGAAGCCCGCTCAGGTCGGCGTAAAGGGGCGAGATGTCGGGGAGGGTGCGGTCGGCGACATGACCCGCGTACGCCTGGATGAAGTACTCGTCCGCGATGCGACGGCCGCCGGGGGTCTGTGCGCTCAGGTCGTAGGTGCCGAAGCGGAGCGCGGCCCCTGCGAACCGGTCGACGAGGTCCCGGTCCCGCAGCCGGAGCAAGGTCGCCAGGGCGAGAGTGGCCCCGGCCGAGCTTCCGCCGATCGCGAGTCGGCAGGTCCCGAACCGGGCCTCGGCCTCCTCGACGAGCCAGAGCGCCACCGCCGCGCAGTCGTCGGGCGCGGCCGGCCAGGGGTGCTCGGGCGCGAGCCGGTAGTCGACCCCGACGACGGCGATCTGGAGCGCGTCCGCGAGTTCGCGGTGGCGTTCGTCGCCCTGTGCTGCTGAGCCCATGTAGAAGCCGCCGCCGTGGATGCCCAGGTAGACACCCCGGGGCGGACCATCGGACGGCAGGAAGATCCGGACCGGGACCCGTACGCCGGCGGCTTCGACCGTCTCTTCGACGGCAGGCGGAACGGCGGCCCGAGGAGCGGGCTTCTTCGCACGGGCCTCCTTCAGCTCCTCGTACGAGCCGGGCCCCCGGCCTGCCACCCTCGACCGGTAGAAGGCGTGAGCCTCGGCGACCTGCTCGGCCGGCACGTCGACCAGCAGTGCTTCCAGCGCGAATCGCACGCGTCGCTCCTCATCCGTCGTCCTGGCCGACCCCTGCCTGCCGGCAGCCAATGTAGCGGCGGATCGTGGGGCGCGGTTCGTCACCGCCGCGGTGATCGCCGCTGTCACGGCGAGGCCCTCGATCCGCAGGTCAAGCGTCCACCCGCTCCTCCAGGAGGACGGTCACACGGTCCCCTTCCTCCTTGCCGATCGCCTTGCGTACATCGGCCTTCACCGGCAGCTTGTGCGTGCCGTCGCCCAGGGCCATGAACGAACTGCGGAACGGATGACCGTCGATGGCGCCCCGGACCTTCACCAGGCCGCGGGTGCCGAAGAACTCGGCCGACTCGGGCCAGACGACGTAGGTCCACCCGCCCTTCTCCGGACTCTTCCGCAGGGTCGCGGTGAACTGCTTGTTCAGCTTGTTCGTCGTGCTGTTCGTCGTGCTGTTCATCGTTGATACCGCCTGTCCAGGAGCTTGCGCTGAGGAGGGCTGTCGCCGTTGCCGTTCACCAGTAGGACCGAGGCGGGCGGGAAAACTCATCGGGGACACACGACGACGAGCGCCGGACTGTTCATGACGTCTGTCATGAACAGTGGTGACAGCCCACACCGCTCTGCCCGCTCTCCGCGGGGCAGGCTTGGGCGGGAGAGCCGGGTACATCCGACGCCGACGGTGGGACACGACCATGCAGACCGAGAACGAGATGCTCATCGTCGAAGACCTGACGCTGCTGATGATGGACGACAGGTCCGGAGCCATCGCGGGGGCGGGCACGCTGTACTACACGCTGGGCGGCGCGGTCCTCGTCGAGCTGGGCCTCGCCGGCCGGATCAGGGCCGACGAGAACGATCAAGGGCTGAACGGCGTGAAGGTCCACGCCGTGGCCGGTCGTGCGCCGTCCGATCCGCTGCTCCGGGCCGCCCACGCGAAGGTCGGGGAGCGCGTGCGCGGCGTACAGACGCTGCTGATCGAGATCGGTACGGGGGTGGTCACACGGGAGGCGGTTCTCGAACGGCTCGTCGAGCGGGGCGTGCTGCGCCAGGAGACGAAGAAGACGCTGGGCCTGTTCCGTACGACGTCGACGACGGTCGCGGACACCGGGTACAAGAAGGCCCTGGTGGAGAAGGTCCGGGCCGTCCTGATCGACGGAGCGGAACCCGACGCCCGTACGGCGACCCTGGTCGGACTGCTCTCCGCGAGCGGCACACTGCCGACCCTGCACCGCTCCATCCCGTGGTCCGGCAAGGTCTACAAGCGCGCGAAGGAGCTGGAGCAGAGCAGCTGGGGCGCGGAAGCGGTGAACGCCGCAGTGATGCGGACCGTGGCGGCCATCTCCGCGGGCACGGTCGTCGCGGCCATCACGTAACCGGAGCGCACCGCTCCGTGGAGGCCATCACGTAACCGGGAGGCACCGCTCCGTGGAAGCCGTCACATCCGGGCCCGGGGCTCCTCATGTGAATCTGTTAGCGTCGTGGTGTGCCGCATCGCATGGCGGTCTTCCCTCCGTTCCCTCCAGAGGATCGCCATGTCCTTCTCACCTGCCGTGCGCACTTTCCGCCGCAGCGACCGTCACCAGCTGACCGACCTGGTGAACCGCCATGTCGCCGCGGTGCTTCCCGGCGTCAGTACCTCGGTCAACACCGTCCTGAGCAGCCTTGAGGCGCGGCCGGACGAGTACGTCGTCGATCCATGGGTCGCGGAGCGCCTCACGCTCGTGACCGAGCACCGCGGCCGCGTCGTCGCGGCGGCTCATCTGCACCGCTACCGCGACGAGCCGGACGTCGGCCCCGACTACCGGGGAGCCGCGGCCATCCAATGGGTCGTGCACCATCCCGGCGACGGCGACGGCGACGGCGACGGCGACGGCGACGGCGACACCGTCTCCTCGGACGCGGCGGACCGCTTGCTCTCCGCGTGCCTGGCGACCGCCACCCGCTGGCAGGCTCGCGGCGTCCACGCCGACGGAACACTTCCCTGCCCAGGGGTGTACGGCGTACCCGACGCCTGGCCGCACGTCCGCTCAGCGCTGGAGCGGGCGGGTTTCGTGCACACGGGCGCCACGGAGGTGCTGCTGCTCGCCGAGGTGAGCGACCTTCCCGGCACCGGTGAGCAGCCCGGCCGGGACAGTCCGACTCTTCTGCGTACGCTCGGCTCCCTCGGCACCCGCTTCACCGCCCTCGCCGGTGACCGCGTGCTGGGCCACCTGGAGCTGGACACCACTCTCGACCGCCCCGAACGTGTCGGCCGTGGAGGCGGGTTGGCGGAGTTGGCCGATGTCGACATGGTCACCGACGCTCCGGAGGTAGCCGAGGAGACTCTCGCCCGGCTGCTCGCCCAGGCCCGGGACTGGCTGACTCTCTGCGGGATCGACCGTCTCATCACCTGCGCGTACCCCGAGGACCTCGACGAGATCGACGCCCTGCACCGCCACGGCTTCCGCGAGGTCACGCGGACGGCCCGGGGATGGGAGCTGCGCACCGTCTGAGACCTGGCCGGGGCCGGACCGGGCCGGGCGGGCCCCGGCGTCAGGCGGGGCGGCGGGCCATCCACGTCTCACGTGTCGACCGTACGACGAGGTCGTCCCGGTGGCGTACGTCCTCGGGCCCTCCGTCGATGAGCCGGTCGAGCGCGGCCAGGTCCTCCGCCGAGATGCGCCCGACCAGGTTGTCGCGGACGCGCTCGAAGACGAGGTAGGCGTACCGCCCCGCCCCCTCGGGCAGCGGGGCGCGCAGCTCCCACGGCTCGGCGCGTTCCTGCTCGACGGAGAAGCCGGCGGCCACCAGCAGCGAGCCCCAGTCGGCCCCCCGGTGCGGCAACTGCTCGGCATGCAGGCCGTCGAGGGCCTCCCGGCAGCGGCGCTCCAACGCGCCCGGCTCCCCACCCTCGGGCAGGAAGGTCGGCATCCCGTCCACCTCCGCGACGGCCAGCAGCCCGCCGGGACGCAGCGCGGCGCGGATGCCGGCCAGGGCGGTGGCGGGGTCGTCCAGGTGGTGCAGGGACGCCGACGCCCAGACGAGGTCGGCGTCGACGACCCCGGGAAGCCCCGCACCGGCGTCGGCCTCCAGGGTGTGCACGCGGTCGCCGAGCCCCCGGTCCCGGGCTGCCGAGGCGAGCCGCTCCAGCATTGCGGGGGAGCTGTCGACAGCGGTCACCCGGGCGGTCGGGAACCGCTCCAGCAGGGCGAACGTGCCGGTCCCGGTGCCCGCGCCGAGATCGACGATGTTGCGGACGTCGTCACCGGCCAGACAGGCGATACGGCCGGTGAGCGCGGTCAGGTGGGGCGCGAAGAGGGCGGCGTCGAGGTCGAGGATCTCGGGGAGGCCGTTCGGCGTCGCGTCGGAACCGTGGGAGTGAGCCGCATGTCCGTGCTGGTGCTGGTGCTGGTGCTGGTGCTGGTGCTGGTGCTGGTGTTCGTGAGCCATGAAATCGAGCGTACGGGCTCTTGCGTCAGATGCATGCAATCTTGCTGATAGCGCAAGAAGATGGCACCGGAGCCATCCTCCTACGCAAAGGGATCTGTCCCGGAGTACACAACCATTCGCGGCACGGATGGTCTTTCTCAGCAGTGAGCACGTGCGCACACCAGGGGGATGAACAACGATGAAGACTTCTCGACTCCGTACCGCTTCGGCGGTCTTCGTGACGCTCGCCGCCACGGTGGCCGCCGCACCGGCCTTCTCCGGTACGTCGGTGGCGGCCGCGCCGGTCGCCGCCGCGCGTCAGCAGGTCGACTTCAACGGGGACGGATACGAGGACATGTACGCCTCGGTGCCGGACGGGACCGTGTCCGGCCTCAAGAAGGCCGGGTACCTGGTGGTCTACCCGGGTGACGCGAAGGGCATCAGCCCGGCCCGCCACCGGGTGATCAACCAGAACACGTCCGGGATCCCCGGCACGGCCGCCGCGAACGCCCGCTTCGGAGCGGGAACGCCCGCCGACATCGACCGGGACGGATACACCGACCTGCTGGTCTCGGCCGGCAACGGCCCGCGGGTCATCCTGTTCGGCGGCACGAGCGGCCTCGGCACCCGGGCGGTCGAGTACCGGGGCCAGGGATACACGCTGGGCGACTTCGACGGCGACGGCCGGACGGACGCGGCCGGCATCGACCGCACCGAGTGGGTCGGAAAGATCGTGCTGGACGAGAACATCGGCGCGGACGGATCGGTCGGCGGAACGCGCACGGCACTCACCGCCGACGGCGTCACCGTCTTCGAGCGAGTGCAGGCCGTGGACATGAACAACGACGGCAAGGACGACCTGCTGGTGAGCAGTGGCTGCGACGACGAGCCGGACTGCGGCGGGCGGTCGCTGTACCTGTCGACGGGTACGGGCTTCACCTACACGCCCATCGTCACCGCGCCTGGGACGTACCTGAAGCACTCCACGGTGACGGTCGGTTCCGTCAACGGCGACGCCTACCCGGACCTGGTCTTCACCCGCCGGCCCACCGGCATGGACAGCGACCTGGACTTCCCGAGCAAGGGCGGCGCGGTGGCGGTCGTCCTCGGAGGCCCCAAGGGCCAGAACACCGCCGTGAAGCCTAAGTGGATCACCCAGGCCACCACCGGAGTGCCGGGCGCCGACGAGAAGGGCGACGCCATGGGCGCGAGCGCCGCCGTGGGAGACCTGGACGGCGACGGCTACGGCGAGGTCGTCGTGGGCCTGGCGGGCGAGGACGTGGGAACGGCCAAGGACGCCGGCGGGGTCCTGGTCTTCAAGGGCCGCGCCTCGGGCATCACGGCCGCCGGCACGAAGGTGATCGGCCAGTCCACGGCGAACGTCCCCGGAGTCGACGAGCAGGGCGACGCGTTCGGCGGCGAGGTCCACGTAGTGGCCCCGGCCAAGGGCGTACCGGCGACGCTGGCGGTGGCGGCCCCCGGGGAGAACACCAACCAGGGAGGCGTCTGGCTCCTCAAGGGCAGCCGCACGGGCCCGGTCACGAAGGGCAGCGTCTCCTTCGGCGAGTCGAGCCTGGGCGTGAAGCCGTCGGCGGTCCGCTTCGGGGGCTGGCTGGGCTGAGGGGTTTTGCGGGGCCTGGAGCGCGCACCTTCCGGGCCCCGACAAGGGCGCAATGACTGCTCTATTCGCCGGCCATCCTTCGAAGCGCCCAGAACTCGATTGTCGCAGTCGGTGACTCACTCACGATATGTCCTGAAGTTCTGTCAGCGGGAGAATCCCTGAAGCTCTCCAGGGCTGCGGAGGGCGTCAAGCCACGCTCGAAAGCTTCATGTAGCTTCTTCAGCCATGCCAGCCCTGCGTGATATCCGGCTAGATCGGCATCATCGCGTGGCTCGAAGCCCGCGGCACCCTCAGCCTCCGATGCCCACAAGTAGCCCAAAATCTCGTTCTCGCCATGCACGGGAAGGTAGGCAACTCGGCCTTTGGCCTCGCGCTTGTACGTTGACTGGAACGGTGGAGTGTGGCTGAACACGCTGTTTCGCTGCGGAATTTCGAAGCGGATCCACACATTGGAGGCGGATTCATCGTCATCGAAATGGTTGTTCACCCCTTCTTCGGTAGCAATACCAAGCCGGGTTGGATCGCCTGGATCCAACCCGGCTTGGTATTGCTACCGAAAGATCCTTCAGGAGATCCGCGAGGCGTGGTCGATTCAATTGGAACAGAGAATCGTTCTCCTTGCCTTTGAGGTCGTATTGCATCCAAGCGTCTGAAAATGTCGCCAGCGCTACGGTGAAGTAACTTTCGGATACGTCCACAGAGAGATTGAAGAGCCCTTCTGTCGCCACGGGGCCATCTTCTTTTTCCAGGACGCCGTCGCACGACGTGAACATCTCCACACCGCTGATGTTTCCCGCCTTTGTGCCTTCTTCTATGGCGCCCAAAAGACCACTGGTGGCTGGGTATTCCTGCTGTGTCAGGAAACTCCTGTGCCCTGGCTCCGGAATCTTCACGGAGACCTGACCGCTGTGCGGTGTTCCGAGGTGGTGGCGGTCGAGGATTTCAAGGGCAGCCGAAAATCTGCGAACGGCCTCGTGGATCAAGACGATGTCGTACCCGCGGTCGCCCCAATTCCATTGAGCGACCGGTGTGCTGGCGATCAAGGGCGTCTTTCTTTTTTCGCCGCCGGAGGCCTGTCTGGCCCTCGGATCGAACCCGTAATTTATCGAAGCTCGATACCTCGCGTAGGGTGTTAGTAGCCTGGCGGCATTGGCTGCTCCGGCGCATCATTGAAAAGGTAGTCGTACATGTCGCGGAGATAGGTGTGAAGAGTTTCTCTGTCGGGGAATTCGATGTCGGTCAGTCCTTCGTACTCGTCCGGACCGAAGGACTCGTCCGACATGATCTGCTCAAATCCCTCGCGGATCAGTTTGACGTATGAATCGCTGAAACTCAGCAATGTAGGCCTCAGTTCGCCTGTGTTTTCGTACCCCCGCTCAAGGTCCAGATACACCCTGAAAAAGTTCCTGAAATGCGCGTCCATTGAAAGACTTCCTTATTACGGATGGCGGCCGGGATTCGGATTGGCAAACATGGTATGCAGACGGTACTGTCCATCGGGGAGTTGATGGTACACAGGTACGATAGTTCCACCTTCGAAGTCCACCGGCTTAAATTCATCAAGGTTGGCCGGGTCGCGATAATAACCCGTGAACCTTTCCTCAGCTCCAGCACCTAGTACGTCCTCGATCGGCGTCTCGCCCGAAACGTTTCCGGTACGTGCCATCTCGTCGCGGAAATAAGCGTCTGCGCGCACCATGTCTTCCGCGTTGTCGAAACGCGTCGCGAACGCGCCGACACGGTGCGCACGGCCGGTCACACCGTCCACTGCCGTACCGGTCAACGGGTCGATGTTATTTTCGGACTTGACTAGTCCCGGATAGTTCGAATTCGGCCCGTACAGCTTCGGTGCCCCGTTACTGTCGCGGAGTACCGAGCCGAGCCGGTCGGCCAGTGCCTGGTCATCCGGGTGGAGGTGGCGGCCTGGCGCATGCCCTTGGCCGCCTTGTCGATCGTCCAACTCCTTGATGCGTTCGTCGACCACCTTGGGGTCCATCGGCTCGTCTCCCGCACCACCGGGCGATGAGTTGGGCGAATCGTTAGGACCACTGCCCGTATCGGAGCCACTCGGGGCGTCGTGGCCCCCGCTGCCACCCTGGTGTGGGACGCCTGAGCTAGCACCGTCGCTGCCTGTCGTACTGGCGTCGCCATGAGGGGCGGTTCCTGTCTCCGACGCATGGGTGCCAGTGCCTGCATTGCCGCCATGCCCGCCACCACGGGTGGGCATACTCGAACCAGTCCCGCTGCCCGAACTGTCGGCGTTCGGATGGTTAGACGCTTGGCCACCAGTGGGCGTGCCGTTGTCCACGCTGTTGGTCGGCAGGTTGTTCGCGGTGCCGCCCGGTGCCCTGTTCGGACTTGGCGCGTCGTTGCCCGTCCGGCCGAGGTCGTCGCCGACCCGCCCCGCGTCGCTCACGTCCGAGCCCAGCCGGGCCGTGTCGCTGCCACCGCGTGCGCCTGCGCCGACGAGGGCTGATTGTTCGGCCGGGGTGCGGGGCAGGGGGCTGTCCGCGTCCGTCCTGGCGGAAGCGCCGTCCGTCGGGTTCTCGCGTTGGGCACCGGTGTGGTGCTGCTTGAGGGTGCCGTCCTCCCCGAGGATGTTGCCCTGGCGGTCGAGGTGGACGACGTTGCCGTCGGCGTCGAAGTCCTTGAAGGTGCCCTCGGGCAGGGCCGTGGTGCCTTCGGGGAGTTTGAGGGCGCCTTCCTGGATCGGCAGGGAGCCTGCGGGCGGGGCTACGCCTTCGGGGAGGTGGACCACGCCGTCGCCGAGGTCGATCGCTCCGGCGGGGATCTCCGCTCCGTCCGGGAGCTTGACCGAGTTCCTCGGGATCTCGAACGCGCCGTCCGGGAGTGCTGCGCCCTCGGGCAGGTGCAGGGTGCCGTCCGCGAGTTTGAACCCGCCGTCCGGCAGAGTGATCGCACCCGGCGGCAGCGTCGGGATCTCGACGCTGCCCGTGCCCCTGAGGCCGGCCATGACGTCGCTGATCTTGGTCAGGCCCGCTCCGGCGCCCTTGAAGAGGTACGTCGTCGGGTCGGCGTAGCGGCCCGCCTTGTTCGCGAACGACAAGGCCTTGGCCGCTGCCGCCGCCTTGCCCGCGCCGGAGACCGCGCCTCCGGTGCCACCGGTGAAGATTGTCGTCAGGGCGTTGAAGGTGACCGCGCCGCCGGCGCGGGCCGGGTTCTCGCCCCACTGGTCGTAGGCGATCAGGGCCTTGCCGGTCTCCTTCATCGCGTTGCGTGCGTCGCGGGCGAAGCCCGGCAGCTTGTCCTCCGGAGTGAGCCACAGGACATGGGGTGCGGCGACGGTGAGGACGACGCCGGTGGCGAGGTTGCCCAGGCCGGTCCAGGCCTGCTTCATGGAGTCCCAGCCCTCGGTGCCGACCAGGGTGCCCAGGCCCTTGACCGTGCCCCAGACGCCGTCCACGACGAAGCCCTTGCCGAAGTCCCAGACGTGCTCGTAGAACTGGAACCACCGGGTCGACTCCTTGACCGGGTCGCCCCAGGGCAGACCCTTGGCCTGCTTCAGGGCTTCGGCGTCGTACCCGTACATGCCCTTCCCGCCCGACCCGTCATCGGTCTTGAGCGGTGTGCCGCCGGGCACCATGGAGATGATCTTGTTGTAGCAGGCGCGCTCCACCGCCTGGAACGCGGCCCAGGTCTCGGCGATCTCGTTGCGGCGGCGGTTGTTCTCCTCGACCAGATCGCCGTCCTCGCGCCACGTCTCGTCCGCGTTCGCCTTGTCCAGGAAGGCCGAAGCCTCCTGCCTGAGCCGCTCCAGCTTCGCCACCAGCGGCTGTGCGTCGTCCCCATAGGCGCCGAGTGCGCCGGTGACGACCGTCAGGTCGGACTTCAACGCCGCCCCGCGGTCCGCGACCGGCTTGGTCGTCGCGAACAGCTGGTCCGCCTCCGGCGCCGTGTAGAAGGCATGCAGGCCGCCGAAGCTGCTGTGGACGTCGCCCGTGGTCGTCGCGATTTTCGCGGCGTCCGCGACCAGGGCGGTCACCTTCGTGTCCAGCACCGCGAGATCACCGGTGAACACCGGTACTCCGTACGGGTCGACCGGCTCCGTGTCGCTCACTTCGTGCCCCGCAGTTCCTTCAGCAGGTCCAGACGGACCGCCTTCGCCGCGTTCTGCGCCTGCTTCGCCGTGTCGAGGTCGCCCTCCACGTACTCGTTCGTCGCCGTTGCCGCACCCAGCACCGCCGCCTGGATCCGCTCCGACATCGACTTCAGCTGGGCCTGCCGGGCGGTGACGTACTCACCCAGCGCCGCCGCCACCGGACCCGTCGCGGTCGGCGCGACCACGCTCGCCGCCACAGGGCTGAGCCGGTGGCCCGGAGCCACGGGCCCCATTGGTGAGCCCGCCTTCGTGCCACCCGGCACCGCGGTCCCCGCCGCCTGCGCGGCCTCCATCAGGTCCTTCATCAGCGCGTTGAGCGCCTTCTCCAGCTCACCCGCGTGCCCGCCGACCACCTTCAACTGGCCCTGCACACCCTGCGGCTTGATATCCCACCCGGTCATCCCACGCCCCCGTACGCACAACAAAGCCGACCCACCCCGCAGGGTGGGCGAACACCTGAACCACCCCGGCGGTCAGCCGATGCCGTCGACCGCGGCCTTCGCCCGCGCCAGCGTCTGCGTGGCCGTGCCGTCGTTCTTCTCCAACGTCGTCCGCAGCAGCCGGATGATGTTGCGCACCTCCTGCGACGTCGCGTTCCACCGCTGTTCCTTGCCGTGGTACTCATCCGCCACGCCATCGGCCGCGAAGTCGTTCATCGCCGCCTTCACCTGCGCGTCCCGCGCCGTGATCACCTGCTCCAGACGGCCGATCACCACCTGGAGAGCCGCCTGTACCTCCGTCGAAGCCCCCGTGTCGTACGAACGCCGATCCGTGCTGCCCGCCATCAGTCCTTCAACTCCCCGTCAGACAGAAATGTGTGGCCGAGCCGGTCACCATGACCGGTTTCAGCGGCCACCGAAACGCGCCGCGTCGAAATTCGCCGACGCCATCTGCGACTTCGCGTTCTCGTCCTGCTCCTGGTCGCCCGAAGCGAACGCCGCGTCCATCCCCGACTGGCCGCCCAGGATCCCCGACAACGACGCGTTCAACGCCTTCGTGATCTCGTCCGAACGTGTCTTGAAATCGTCGAACGCGACCTTCCCCGCCCCGTTGAACTTCCCCTCCAACGGCTCCGCCGCCGCGATCAGCTGCTGGATCAGCGTCCCCAGATCCGTACTCGCACTCTGCGAGTCCGACAGCAGCCTCGACAGGACCGACGCCCCCATGTCGAACTTCATGACATCCCCCGTTACCTCGAAACATCGAGCGCATCGACTACATCGACCGAACGCACGCCTACTTGCGCGTACATCCTTGTCTATCAACCTCGGCATCACTACTGCAATCTGCAATCGGCCAGATTGAAGCCAGGGAGTCGGGCGAGTCCTTACGCCCCCTTGAGGTGCCGCATCAGCCTCTCGAACTCCCGCCACCCCGCCAGATCCGAGGGGTTCCCCGGCAGCGGGTAGTACAGCGCCGGCCTCGTTCTCGGGCCGAGCCGCACCGGCTGTTCCGCCAGGGGCGTGCGTCGCGCCCGGTCGCCCGGCATCGCGCGGACCTCCTCCGCGCCCAGCACGAAGGCCAGCGGGACCCCGGGGCCCTCGAAGCGCGGCGGGACGGCCACATCGCGGCGTGCTTTGCGAAGTTGTACGAGCATGGACTGGAGGTGGTGGCGCGCGGCGAGCGCCTCGGCGGCCGCGGGCAGGGCGTCCAGCGGAGGTTCCTCGTCGGCGCCGTAGCCGAAGGCGAGGGTGACCTCCTCCTCCACGCCCGCTTTCGTCCGCGTGACGCGCACGGTCGCGATGCCCGGTCGCGAGCGGTTCCCGACCACGACGAACCATGTGGGTTCCGGCGCCCGTTCGAACGCGATGTCGGTCAGCCGGCCCGGGGACCAGGGGAGGGTCGCGGGTTCCGACGTGCCCCAGCCGGCCGGCGGTTCGCCCGTCAGCTCCCGCCAGACCGTCTCCAGGCCGCCGCCCAGCACCAGCCGTTCGTCCGCCGGGTGCACCATGCGGAACGTCAGGCCCAGTTGGCGGTCACCGGTGTCGTGGACCTCCTGGTAGGCGGCCGCCACCGGGGTGCGCGGGTCGTCCTCCGTGGCGTCGGAGGAGAGCACCGGGTCGAACGCGCCGTCCTGCCAGCGCAGTACGGCTCCGGTCAGTCCGTCGTAGTAGCCGTCCCGCTCGTCCTGGACGATCCAGCGGGACGGCCAGCCGCCCAGCGCGTCCCGCACGGCGGGGGAGAGCGTGGTGCCCGCCGGGCTGACGATCTGCATGCCGAGGCCCGCCTTCGCCGCCGCCCGGAAGGCGTCGGACAGCCAGGCCGTCATCGCCACCACCGGGCGGTCCTGGATGACCACCGCGACCTTGCCGGTGAGCACGTCGATGGCCGGCTGGGCGGCGGCGGGTTCGGGCGCGACGCTCACGCCGTCGGTCTTCACCACGGCGAGCGATCCGGCCGCGTCCGGCGGCCAGGCGGAACCGCCCACCAACGCGGCGAGTCGGGTCGCGAAGGTCCCCGCGAGCCGCTCCGCCTCCGCGACGCCCGTGGTGGCGCGGGCCTCCGTCCACCAGTACGGGACCGGCGGGGCCGTGGTGCCGAGCAGCCGCTCGGCCTCACCCTCGACGGAGACCACCAGCGGGGCCTCCACGGAGACGAGCGGGCGCCCCTCCGTGTCGCAGAGCTGGATCACCGCCCCGTCGCCCCGCGTGCCCACGAGCCTGTCCGGGCCGCCCGAGAGGAGGCCGGCCAGCACGGCCCAGGGGTCGGGCATACGAGGGGTGAGAGCGATGACGTCCTTGGTCATGGAGTGGTCGTCCGGTCCTTTCGGTCCTTCGTCGTTCCGCGGTGGGCATGCACGGGCGGCGGGCGTTGTTCCGCGCCCAGGAGTCTCACATCGGCGCGTACACCGTCTGGATCAGGCGGTTCGGCTGCCCCCGGCTGACGAACACGCCGCGCCCGGGCGGCTGCTGGGATGCGTACACGCCGGGGAACAACTGGCCCTCGCTGCGGTCGCCCGCCATCAGGAGCGCCGAGGCGCCCGACTCCCGCAGACCCTGTACCAGCGGCTCGTACATGCCCCGTGAGGCGCCGGCGACCCGGCGCGTCAGGACGAAGTGGAGGCCGATGTCGACCGCCGAGGGGATGTACGGCAGGAACGGCGACAGCGGCGACTGTCCGGCGGTCGTGAGGACGTCGTAGTCGTCGACGAGAACGACGATGCGCGGGCCCGCGCCCCAGTGGCCCGGCTCCAGGTCCTCCAGGCGGGCGTTCTCGTCGGGCAGGCGCTTCTCCAGCTCGGTGGCGATGCCCGCCGAGAGACCGGCGCAGAGCTTGGAGTTGTACGCGTAGCCGCCGTTGAACTCCTCCGGGACCGCGCCGCGCAGTGAGCGCCGCGGGTCCATCACGGCGAACACCAACTCGTCGTCGCCGTAACGGTCGATGAGACCGTGCGCGACGGTCCGCAGCAGGTTCGTCTTGCCGCATTCGCTGTCCCCCAGCACCAGTAGGTGCTGATCGTGCTGGAACAGGTCGAGCAGTACGGGCGCGAGCGCCGACTGGTCGAGCCCGATCGGTACGCGCGTGGGCTCGGCCGCCGGACCGGGCAGCGAGTGCGGCTCCAGAATCTGCGGCAGCACGCGCACCGGTTGCGCCACTTCGCCGCTCCAGGTGGCCCGGACCGTACGCGCCGTACGCTCCAGGACCGGGCCGAGGTCCGCCGTGTCGGCGACCCCGTCCGTACGGGGCAGCGCCACCTGGGCGAAGAGCCTCCCGTCGGTGAGGACGCGCCCGGGCTCGTCGGGTGACAGGGTCTCGGCGAGCTTGCGGTCGATGCTGGACTCGCCGGGGTCGTTGAGGCGCAGTTCGACGCGGGTGCCGAAGTTGGACTGGATGGCGATGCGTACGTCGTTCCAGCGCAGCATGCCCGCGACGACGTGGATGCCGTAACCACCGCCGCGCTTGAGGATGTCGGCGATCGCGTCGTCCAGCTCGTCGAAGTCGTCGCGCAGCGCGCCGAATCCGTCGATGACGAGGAGGACCTCGGCCGACGCGAGTTCGGGCAGCCGACCGGCCGCGTGCAGGGTGCGCAGTTGCTCGACCGAGTCGATGCCGTGCTCGCGGAAGAGGTCCTCGCGCAGCGCGAGCATCGTGCGGACCTCCTCGACGGTGCGGGCCGCCCGTTCCCGGTCGGCGCGGCCCGCGACACCGCCGACGTGCGGCAGACCCGAGAGCGCCTGGAGACCGCCGCCGACCAGGTCCAGTCCGTAGACGCCGATCTCGCGCGGGGTGTGGGTGAGCGCGAGGGAGAGGACGAGCGTGCGCAGCAGCGTCGTCTTGCCCGACTGAGGACCGCCGATCACCGCCGCGTGGCCGCCCGCCGTCGTGAGGTCCAGGAACCACTGCCCCTGCCACTGCCTGGCCGGGTCGTCGAGCAGGCCTACGGGAACGCGGAGAGGCCGTCGGCGTCCGTCCGCGACCGCCCCGGTGAGCCGCATCCCACGCGGCCCGATGTCCAGCGGCCCGGCGACGCTGTCCAGCGTGGTGGCCGTCGGCAGGGGCGGCAGCCAGATGCTCCGTACGGGTGGAGCCGCTCCGGTCAACTGGGCGACCATGACGCCAAGTTCGGTCGGACCCGTCTCGCGGCGACGGGACGTCGGCTCTGCGGACTGCTGCGCCTCGTCCGGTCCGGCCAGGGTGTTGTACGCCTCGTACGGCAGCGCCAGCGGGCCGGTCTCCTCCTCGTCGGGGCCGCGGACCGGACCGCGGTAGCCGCCCGAGACATAGCCCGCCTTGAACCGCGCGTAGTGGCTCGTGTCGACCTTCAGATAGCCGAATCCGGGCAGCGGAGGCAGGTGGAAGGCATCCGTCGTGTCCAGGACGGTGCGGGACTCGTCGGCGGAGAAGGTCCGCAGGCCGAGACGGTAGGAGAGGTAGGTGTCCAGGCCCTTGAGCTTGCCGCCCTCGATGCGCTGGCTGGAGAGCAGCAGATGCACGCCGATGGAGCGGCCGATCCGTCCGACGGAGAGGAACAGGTCGATGAAGTCCGGCTTGGCGGTGAGCAGTTCGCCGAACTCGTCGATCACCACGAACAGGTGCGGCAGCGGATCCAGGTCCGGCCGCTTCTCGGCGCGCAGAGCCGCGTAGTCCCCGATGTCCGCGACGTTCCCCGCGTCCTTGAGGGCCTGCTGGCGGCGCTTGACCTCCCCGGCGAGGGAGGAGTGGACCCGTTCGACGAGCCCCGCCTGGTTCTCCAGGTTGGTGATGACCCCGGCCACGTGCGGCAGGTCGGCGAAAGGCGCGAACGTCGCCCCGCCCTTGTAGTCGACCAGCACGAGCGCCAGGTCTTCCGGCGGATGGGTGGCCACCAGGGCGAGGACCAGGGTCCGCAGCAGCTCCGACTTGCCCGAGCCCGTCGCGCCCACGCACAGCCCGTGCGGGCCCATCCCCAGCTCCGAGGACTCCTTCAGGTCCAGCAGCACCGGCTCGTGGGAGTCGCTGATGCCGATCGGGACGCGCAGGAAGGCGCGCTCGCCGCGCGGCGCCCACAGGCGTTCCAGGTCGAGGCGGGCCACGTCGTCGATGCCGAGCATCGCCGCGAACTCCACCGGACCGGAGAGCGGGGCGTCGACCAGGGACTCGGCGGACAGCCGCAGCGGGGCGAGCATCCGGGCCAGGCCCTCGGCGAACGGGACGCCCGCCTCGTCCACCGTGCCGTGCGCCTCCATGGGCTCAGGCGTCCGCAGGTCCTCGATGGTCACGTCCGTGCCGTCGACCGTGATCCGTACGCTGACGTGTCCCGGTTCCTGCACCCGCCGCTCCAGCAGATGCAGCACGGTGACGCCCATCTCGCGCAGGCCGACGGCTTCGTCCGGGCGCGGCAGGTCGACGGCGTCCTCGCCGTGCCCGTCGGTGACGACGAGCAGCCGTGAGTTCATGGACAGCGCGTCCCGGCCGGCCAGGCCCCGGCGGACCTCGGCCGCGTACGAGGCCCGGCGGCGCAGCTCCGCCCCGATCTGCCGGGCGAGCTGTGGGGCGGAGGGGGCGATGCGGCGGGCGGCCACGGGCCCGTCGAACCGCTCGGTGTCGAGCAGGTGCGGCAGCCACTTGGCCCATTCCCAGTCGGCCATGCGATCGCCCGGCGCCGCGACGGCGATCGCCACGTCGTCGGGTGCGTGCAGGGCCGCCGTCTGGACCAGCAGGGCACGGGCCACCCGCAGGCAGTCCTCGCGCGGGCCGATCACACTGACGTTGCCGATCCGGTCCAGCGGGACGGTGAGGGGCAGTTCGGTGCCGTTGCGGAACCGGTTCACCAGCGCCGAGGCCTCGTTGAGCATGAACAGGTCGGGTGGTGCGAGGACCGTCGAGCCCGGCTCGGCGATTCCCAGATCCCGTACGGGCATCTCGCCGGTGCCGACCCGCACCCGCAGGAAGTCGTCGTCGACCCTGCGCCGCTCCCAGAGCCGCGCCGGGTCCCGCACGATGTCGTACAGGGCGTACGGCGGGGGGTTCAGGACGTCGGCGCGCTCACGTCGTTCGCGTTCCTCGCCCGAAAACTTCTCCCGCAGGTCCTCCACATAGGCGAGATACGCCTCGCGCTGCGTGCGTCGGGTGCGCTGGGCCTTGCCCCGCTGCGAGAAGAGCAGCGCCACGGAGCCGATGACGGTGACCAGGAGGATGATGGCGCCGAGGGCGGCGAACTGGCTGTTGCGGACGACCGTCATCATCACGACGGACGACATGACCCCGGCGACCGGCAGCAGCGACATCGCGATGTTGCCCGCCTTCCCCTCGGGGAGGTTGGGCGGGGCCTCGATGGTGCGGGGCGTGGGCGCGGCCGGGGGACGGGTGGTCCGGGCGGGGCGGTGGATCAGTCGGGTGCTCATGGGCGTGGTCCGGCGTTCGCGGTGGCGGAAGAAGCGGGGGAAGCGGTGGCGGACGAAGTGGCGGAAGAAGCGGGGGAAGCGGTGGCGGAAGCGGTGGAAGCAGCTGCTGCGACGGCTGCGACTGTGGCGTCGGCCGTGGCGGGCGCAACGCCCCCCATCGCGGTCACCGGCGCTCCTGGGAGAGCTGGAAGACCTCGGCGGCCAGGCGGGTGGCGGCCAGCCGCGTGGGCCGGGCGAGCAGTTCGGTGCGGAGTGCCCCGCCTGCCGCCAGATGCCGGTCGTGGGGCAGCACGTGGACGGTCGCGCCGGTGGACCGCAGCTTCTCGGCGGCCGCCTCCACATCGATGCCTGGGCGGGACGTGGTGCTCGTGAGCGCCACCACGGTCCCGGCGATCATGTGGCGCGGCAGCCCCTGCATCCACTGGAGGACCGCGTACGTGCTGGTGATGCCGTCCAGTGTGGCGGGCGCGGCCAGTACCCGGGCCTGGGCGGCGGAGAGCGCGACCCGGGCGACCTCGGCGGGCAGCGTCTCGCAGTCGACGACGGTCACCCCGAAGTAGCGGCGGAGCGCGACCATGACCCGCTCGTACGCCGCGGTGTCCAGCATCGCCCCGATCCTCCCCTGACTGCCGGGCAGCAGCCAGGCGTTGTCGGGGAGTTGGACGAGGTATCCGGTGACGTCGAGCAGTGACATCTGCGGTTCCACGATGTCCGCCAGATCGGCCGTGGTCCACCGCAGCGTCTCGGCTCCCAGACGCAGGGGCAGCGAGCCGAGCGCCGGATCGGCCTCGACGAGGAGGACCGGGTCCTGGCGGTAGTGCGCGTACGCCGTGCCGAGCAGGGCGGCCACCGTCGTCTTGCCCGCGCCGCCCCGGATGGAGGTGACGGCGATCTGCCGGCCGGTCGTCACCGGCTGCTGGATCCGCTCGGCGGTGCGGGTGATCTCGGCGACCTCGCGGGCCGCCGACGAGGAGACGATCCGGCGTACCGCGCGTGAGACCCGCGCGGCGGCCGGCTCACCCTGCCGGGGGCGGCGTGCGGTGCCGGACAGCGCGCTGTCGATCACGGGCCGGGAGTCGGGGGACCGGGCGGGCTGTCGCGCACGTGCCGTGGGAGTGGCGGGAGCGGGGGGCGACGCGGGCGTTCTCGGCCCCGGCGCTCGCGCACCCGTACGCGGTTGCGGCTGCTCCTGCGGAGGCTGTTGCTGTTCCTGTGCCGGATGGTGGCCGTGTGCCGCACTGGGGCTCTGCGCGCGCTGCGGAGGAGGGGTTCCCCTCAGGTCGCGCAGCACATCACCCTGCCAGTTGTCCGCGTTCGGCATGTCTGCCCTTCTCCTCCGCTCCGATGCCCCGACCGGAGCCGCCCGCGCATGAATGTCAGAACTTGTCGAGCAACTGGCCGTAGACGCCGAACACGCCGATGGCGAGCGGGAACAGCCCCACCATGCCGATGGACTCGATCAGGTCGGCGGTGCGCCGGAGCCTCACCCGTACATGCTCGGGAGGCTCCACCGCCAGGGTGAGCAGGGGCAGCAGCGCCGCCACGCCGAGCACCACGACGGGGCCCGCGCCGCCGGACGGCTGCTCCATCCACAGCGTCACGAGGCATACGAGCAGGACCGCCGCGCCGACGAACAGGGCCACCACCTCGGCCACCAGAGGGAACGCGCGAGCCCTCGACAGCAGCACCACGGCTACCAGTGAGGGCAGGAGCACCGTCCACACGGTCGGTCGCGCGGTCAGGGTGAGGAGCCAGCCCGCCGCCGTCGCCGACGACGCGGTGACCACGGTGGCGAGGGCGAGTCCACGGTGCGTGGCGGTCAGTGCGTCGGCCACGTCGTGACGGCTGACCGATGCCCCGCCCGACCGCCGGTCATCGAGCGCGGTGAGGCCGGACGCCATCAGCGCGAGTCGGGGCAGCACGCCGAGCAGCACCACGGAGAACACCGCCATCACGGCGCCCAGCCGGGCCGGATCCGGCTCCACGGCGGCGACGGCCTCCCACACCGCGGTGACGGCGGCGGTGGCTCCGGCGCCGATCAGACCACCGCGGCCGAGCGGCGAGAAGAACCCGAGCAGCAGCAGCGCCAGGGCCACCGCCGTCGCCACGGCGGCGAGCCGGGCCGGGCCCGACCAGCCGTACGCGTCGGCGGCGGTCCAGGCCGTGAGGACGCCGAGGCCGCCCGAGACGAACAGCAGCGCGGTCGCCAGACCGCGGTTGCCCGTTCCGATCCGGGCGCACAGCGCACCACCCACCAGCAGGACGACGGTGGCGGCCGCCAACGCGACGGCCAGGGTGCCGAGTGGGAATTCGCGCCGGGCCAACAGGGCGGCGATCACCGCGAAGGCCACGGTCGACGCCCCGGCGGTGACCCTGCGAGCGGCCGGACGCCAGCGCCAGGCCTGCAGGTCGAGGCTGTCGGCCACCTGGTCCGTGACGTCGTGGACGACCGGGGCGGGTGGAGCCGCGTGGGTCCTGACCAGGCGCAGCACGGCGCCGTCGCTGACGCCGGCCGAGGCGAGCGTGCTGTCGTGCGGCAGGGCCGAACCGTCGGAGGCGATCAACTGCCGGGTCAACGGCCGTGAAGCCGCGCGGTCATCCAGCAACCGCAGTATGTCCGGCAGTAGTTGACCGATGGGCGTGTCCGAGGGCAGCACGATGTCGGCCCGGCGCCGCTCGCCGACCAGGGTCACCCGGCTCAGTTCCGATCGGGACGTCATTGCTGTGCTCACCACTTACGGAAACCTATCATCGTGATGTACCGAAATTTCGGGCCAATGAGGCATAGGGCATTGCGTGGTTGGCGCATTTCCGTGCTCGGCGAAATCTCGCCTGCGATAGGTGCCCGCCTGGTGAATTTCGGGCCGCTTCGTCGTTTCTCGGCCGGAGCTGATCAGGGGCCCTTCGCCGGGCCGGAGGAATGCGTCGGCGGCTCGTACCGCTGTGCCTGCCGCTGCTGTTTCTCCTGCTCGGCCTTCTGTTTGTCCAACGTGTGCTGGAGGAAGGACCAGCCGACGCACCCGGCGCAGAGCACGGCGGTGATGGCGATGCCCGCGAATACCTTCCCGAGCCGTTCGTCGGCGGTGCGCCGTGCGCGCCCCATGCCGAAGAGCAGAGCATCCCGCGTCCTGCGGCGGCGTACCCCTACCGATTCCAGCAACTGACTGTCGTAATCCCGTGCCACACCGTCCCCCTTTGCCACTGCAACATACCGAGGGGCGGTTGTGGAGTACACACCAGGGGCCGGGACGCGGTGTTCACACCCGGCCGGGGCGCGTCCAGTCGTGGTTCTCGCGTACGAGGGTGAATCCGGCCGACCGGTACAGCGCTGCCGCCGCCTCGTTGCCGGCCGGCGTCAGGACGGCCACCGCGCTCGCGCCCCGGTCGACGAGCGCCGCGCACGCGCCCCGTACGGCGTCGCGCCCGTAGCCGTGGCCGCGGTGGTCCGGATGGGTGCCGACCGGTTCGAGCAGGCCGCATCGGCCCGTGCCCCCGAACCAGCCGGTCGCGGCGGCGGCGGGGTCCCCGGCGGGCGTGCGGACGAGCGTCTCCACGGCGAGGTGGCCCGCGGGGGACTCCTTCATCCTGCGCCAGTGGTCGACGGAGAACGTGGAGCCCGCGAAGGCGGCTCGGTGGACCAGCGCCCGGTCGGCGGCGTCGGACCCGGTGAGCTGTACCGCGCGGCTCGACATCGGCTCCGGGGCCCAGGAGAAGACGAGCCACGGCTCCTCGGTGTCCGGCTCCCAGCCGGGCACCGGCAGGCCGTCGGTCGCGTCGTTGCCGGGTACGAGCAGGTGCTCCGCGTCCGCCGCGAGCGCTCCGAGGTCGGCGTCGGGCGCGGCGGTCACGCGCAGCACGGGGCCGTCGAGGAAGCCGACCGCCACGGGTGCCGCCTTCGCCGCATCGCCGGACCGGACCTCGGCCTGCGAGGAGGACCGCGAGGAGGCGCGGGCCTCGGTCCCTGCGGAGGTCCGGGCGTCGGTCCAGAGGTAGACGGCCGCGTCGCCCAGTCGCAGGAGCCAGCCCACGTCGCCGGGGTGCAGGCTCCCGGACGGGGCGTCGGGCGGTGTCCACGCGCGCAGGGCGCGCAGCGCCGGGCCGGTGCCGGCAGGGGACAGGCGGTGCCGCGCGAGTGAGGCCATGCGCGGAGACTAGTCAGCGCGCCACGGAGGCGCGAAGGCTTATGTGCCCGGGGTGCCCGGGGTGCCCGGGGTGCCCGGGGTGCCCGGGGTGCCCAGTGGGCCCGGGGTGCCCAGTGGGCCCGGTGGGTCCGGGCCGGTGGTCATGTCTGTCGCAGCGCGAACCACAACTCCGCCCGTACGTCCATGTCGTCCAGGTCCGCGTCCAGCAAATCCCCGCACCGCCCGACGCGTTGACGGACGGTGTTGCGGTGGACGCCGAGGGCCACCGCCGTACGGTCCCAACTGCCGTGGAGGGAGATCCAGCAGCGCAGGGTGTCGGCCAACGGCGCGGTGAGCGGGGCGAGGAGGGCGCGGGCGTGGGCGGCCGCCTGTTCGGGCGGGACCAGCGCGGCGAGGCCGCTCGTCGGGGCGTCCACCGTCAACGGGGCGCGGGTCGCCCGCGCGTGGGCCAGGGCGCGGGCGGCCAGGGTGTCGGCGGTGGCGAGAGCGGTGACGGGGGTGGGTGCGGACGCGCCGAGCGTCCAGCCGGGCCTCGGGGTGAGGTGGGCGGAGCGGGACGGTGGTGGATCCGTCACCGCAGGATCGTCGTTCAGCGGCTCCCCGCCCTCCGCCGGGCCCGCTCCGCCGCCCGGGCCCGCTCCGCCGCCCGGGCCCAGCAGCAGCCGGACCGCCTCGCCCGCCCCGCGTCCCGCGTCGACCAGGGCCGTGCCCAGCGACGCGCCCAGGGCCCCGGCCGTCAGGGCGTCCGCCGGGGCGCCGTCCGTGCGGCGGGCGTGGATCACCGTCCAGGGGCCGGCGGAGCCGAGGAGCGAAGCCACCTCGGCGGGGGAGGCCCCCAGGAGCATGCGGACCAGGGCCGCCGAACGGCCCGCCGCGTCCGCGCCCTGGTGGGGGGCGGCCAGGAGGGAGAGGAGGACCACCGCGATGCCCGCCACCGTGTGGTCGCCGGACTCCCGTCGCCGGGTCGCCAGCGCCAGGACCAGGCCCTCGCCGCCGCCCAGCGCGTACGCGGACAGGTGGGTGCCGCCGTGGGTGTCGGTGGCCGAGGAGGGGGAGCCGGGGCGTTCGCGGGCGACCACCCGGGCCAGCCGGGTCAGGGCCCCCGCCGCCTCCGGGTCCGGGCGGCGGCCCGCCGCGTGGACCTCCTCGCCCCGCGCCGTCAGCAGGACCGCCCGGCCGCCGAGCTGCGCCGCGAGCTGGTGGAGGACCGCCGGTACGGGGTCGGGACGGGCCGCCGCCGTCGCCAGCGCCTGCTGGGCGCGGGTCACCCGGCGCAGCTCGCGGTGGCGCGCCTCGGCCATCAGCCGCCAGACCGCCCGCGCGATCGCGGTGAACGGGGTCTCGGGCGGCACCTCCAGCAGCGGCAGACCCGCCCGGTCGCACGCCTCGATCAGGGCCCGGGGCACCGTCTCGTGCACCGGCCGGACCCCGAAACCCAGCGCCGCCGCCCCCGCCTCCACCAGTCGGCCGACGTAGTGGTCCGGGTCGGTCAGCAGCACGCCCGCGCTCAGCAGCAGTTCGCCGCCGAGCAGATACGGATACGGGTCGGCCATCTCCGAGGTGTGCACCCAGAGCAGATCGGCGTCGGCCGGGCCCGCGATCCGGCGCAGGCCCAGCTCCTCGCGGGCCAGGAGTTCCGCCAGCGGGATGGGCGGGGTCGGCGGGCCGGCCGGCGGAGTCGTCTGCGGGGGGCCCGCGGAAGGGTTCGGCATGGACGTTTCATCCATTCAGTGCGTCGAGGATGGAGGAAACGTACACTTCAGCGTCGGCTTTCGGCCACCTACCGTCTTCCTCGCACGTACATCTGTTTGCGCGAGACGGAGGGAAGCCCATGGCTGTCGACTACGCCGTGATCGTCGTCTACCTTGCCGGCATGCTCGCCATGGGCTGGTGGGGCATGCGCCGCGCCAAGTCGAAGAGCGAGTTCCTGGTCGCGGGACGCCGCCTCGGCCCGGGGATGTACTCCGGCACCATGGCCGCGATCGTCCTCGGCGGCGCGTCCACCATCGGCGGCGTCGGTCTCGGCTACCAGTACGGCCTCTCCGGCGCGTGGATGGTCTTCACCATCGGCCTCGGCCTGCTCGCGCTGTCCGTCTTCTTCTCCGCGCGGATCGCCCGGCTGAAGGTCTACACCGTCTCCGAGATGCTCGACCTGCGCTACGGCGGCCGGGCCGGGATCATCTCCGGCGTCGTGATGTGGGCGTACACCCTGATGCTCGCGGTCACCTCGACCATCGCGTACGCCACCATCTTCGACGTCCTCTTCGACGTGGACCGCACCCTCGCGATCGTCCTCGGCGGCGCGATCGTCGTCGCGTACTCGACGCTCGGCGGCATGTGGTCGATCACGCTCACCGACATGGTCCAGTTCGTCGTCAAGACCATCGGGGTGCTGCTGCTCCTGCTGCCGATCGCCGTCGTCAAGGCGGGCGGCTTCAGCGAGATGAAGGCCCAGCTGCCGACCGAGTACTTCGACCCGCTCGGCATCGGCGGCGAGACGATCTTCACGTACGTGCTGATCTACACGTTCGGCATGCTCATCGGGCAGGACATCTGGCAGCGCGTGTTCACCGCGCGCAGCGACAGGACGGCGCGCTGGGGCGGCACGGTCGCCGGTACGTACTGTCTCGTCTACGCCATCGCCGGGGCCGTCATCGGCACCGCCGCCAAGGTGATGTACCCGAACCTGGCCAGCTCGGACGCCGCCTTCGCGACGATCGTCAAGGACGAGCTGCCGGTGGGCGTGCGCGGACTGGTGCTCGCCGCCGCGCTGGCGGCCGTGATGTCGACCTCCTCCGGCGCGCTGATCGCCTGCGCCACCGTCGCCAACAACGACATCTGGTCCCGGATCCGCGGGGCGGTCGGCCGGGGGGGGGGGGGCAGCGAGGAACCGCACGACGAGGTCAAGGGCAACCGGGTCTTCATCCTGATCATGGGCGTCGGCGTCATCCTCATCGCCATCGTGCTGAACGACGTGGTCGAAGCGCTGACCGTCGCGTACAACCTGCTGGTCGGCGGGCTGCTCGTGCCGATCATCGGCGGGCTGCTGTGGCGGCGCGGCACGGCGGCGGGGGCGCTGTCGGCGGTGTGCGTCGGGGGTGTCGCGGTGATCGGGCTGATGGCGCACTACGGGATCCTCGCCAACCAGCCGATCTATTACGGGCTGCTGGCGTCGCTGGCCGTGTACGTCGTCGTCTCGCTGGCGACGCCGCCGACGGACGCGGTGGTGCTTGACGCTTGGCGCGAGCGGTTGGCGGGGCGCGCATCCAGCCCGTCCGGCGTGCACCCCAGCCCGTCCGGCGTTTGAGGACGGAACCCTGGCACCGGTCCGGCCGACCTCAAAGATGCCCTCAATCGCCGGGCGGGCTTGATGTGGCCGACCTCAATGATGCCCTCAATCGCCGGGCGGGCTTGATGTGGCCGACCTCAATGATGCCCTCAATCGCCGGGCGGGCTTGATGTGGCCGACCTCAATGATGCCCTCAATCGCCGGGCGGGCTTGATGTGGCCGACCTCAATGATGCCCTCAATCGCCGGGCGGGCTTGATGTGGCCGACCTCAATGATGCCCTCAATCGCCGGGCGGGCTTGATGTGGCCGACCTCAATGATGCCCTCAATCGCCGGGCGGGCTTGATGTGGGCGGCCGGGCCCAGAGACGTCCTCAATCGCCGGACGGGCTGAATGCGGCCGGGAGGGCGCGAGATGGCCGGACGGGCTGTCTGCGGCCCGACGGGCCGGGGTTGTCCGTCGCACCCCGCACACTTGACACCGTACGAAACCGAAGGAAAGGCACACTCCCATGAGCAGCACCGATGCGCCGCGCGGCCCCATCGACTCCTCCCGCGTCCCGCGGTACGCCGGGCCCGCGACGTTCGCCCGGCTGCCCCGGCTCGACGAGGTCGGCCGCACCGACGTCGCCGTGGTCGGCGTGCCCTTCGACACCGGGGTCTCCTACCGGCCCGGCGCCCGCTTCGGCGGCAACGCCATCCGTGAGGCCTCCCGGCTGCTGCGCCCGTACAACCCGGCGCAGGACGCCTCCCCGTTCGCCCTCGCGCAGGTCGCCGACGCCGGGGACATCGCGGCGAACCCGTTCAACATCAACGAGGCCGTCGAGACCATCGAGGGCGCGGCCGACGACCTCCTGGGCACCGGCGCACGCCTGATGACCCTCGGCGGCGACCACACCATCGCCCTGCCCCTCCTGCGCTCCGTCGCCAAGAAGCACGGGCCCGTCGCCCTGCTCCACTTCGACGCGCACCTGGACACCTGGGACACCTACTTCGGTGCCGAGTACACCCACGGCACCCCGTTCCGCCGCGCCGTCGAGGAGGGCATCCTCGACACCTCCGCCCTCTCCCACGTCGGCACCCGCGGCCCGCTCTACGGCAAGCAGGACCTGACCGACGACGAGAAGATGGGCTTCGGCATCGTCACCTCGGCCGACGTCATGCGGCGCGGCGTCGACGAGATCGCCGACCAGCTGCGGCAGCGCATCGGCGACCGGCCGCTGTACATCTCCATCGACATCGACGTCCTGGACCCGGCGCACGCCCCCGGCACCGGCACCCCCGAGGCCGGCGGCCTCACCTCCCGCGAGCTGCTGGAGATCCTGCGCGGGCTCTCCTCCTGCCACCTGGTCTCCGCCGACCTGGTCGAGGTCGCCCCGGCGTACGACCACGCCGAGATCACCTCCGTGGCCGCCTCGCACGCCGCGTACGAGCTGACGACGATCATGTCCCGCCAGATCGCCGCGGAGAAGGCGAAGGGGGCCGCGTCCAAGTGAGCCACGACCACGACGACCGGCCGCAGCTCACCGCCGACCAGGCCGCCGCCGTCCTCGCCCCGCCGGCCGGCCGCAACGGCGGCGACCTCGTCGTCGAGTCCCTCCAGGGGCTCGGCGCGACCACCGTCTTCGGGCTGCCCGGCCAGCACGCGCTCGGCATGTTCGACGCGCTGCGCCGCTCCTCCCTCCGTTACGTCGGACTCCGCGTCGAGAACAACGCGGGCTTCGCCGCCGACGCGTACGGCCGGATCACGGGGGAGGTCGCGCCGCTGCTCCTGTCCACCGGGCCCGGGGCGCTGACCTCGCTCGCCGCACTCCAGGAGGCGGCCGCCGCCTCCGCGCCCGTCCTCGCGATCTCCAGCCAGATCCCCACGGCGGGGCTCGGCGGCGGGCGGCACGGCTATCTCCACGAGCTGCGCGACCAGCAGGCCTCCGTCCGCGACATCGTGAAGTCCGTGCACACCGTGCGGTCCGCCTCGCAGATCCCCTCCGCCATCGCCGCCGCCTGGGAGTCCGCGCTGTCCGCCCCGCACGGGCCGGTCTGGGTGGAGATCCCGCAGGACGTGCTGCTCGCCGAGACGGCGCTCCCGGTCGTCAGCGCCATGGACGCCACCCCGCGCGACCTCTACCCGCGCCCCGAGCTGACGGTCGCCGCGGCCCACCTGCTGTCGAACGCCGAACGCCCGGTGATCATCGCGGGCGGCGGAGTCGTACGCTCCGACGCCTCCGGCAAGCTGCGCGCGCTGGCCGAGAAACTCGACGCCCCCGTCGTCACCACCTTCGGCGGCAAGGGCGCGTTCCCCTGGGAACATCCGCTCTCGCTCCGCTCCTGGCTGGAGGACCGGCACACGACCGACTTCCTGGAGGACGCGGACGTCCTCCTCGTCGTCGGCTCGGGGCTCGGCGAACTCTCCTCGAACTACCACACCTTCCGCCCGCGCGGCCGGGTGATCCAGATCGAGGCGGACGCCGGGAAGCTGGAGTCCAACCACCCCGCGCTCGGCATCCACTCCGACGCCCGCGAGGCCCTGTCCGACCTCCTGGAGGCCGTCGAGCGGCGCGAGGACGCGGGCGCCGCGGAGCGCGTGGCCACGGTGCTGGAGAAGGTACGGGTACGGATCGACGCCCAGGAGCTGACCCTGGAGCAGCAGGTCCTCGCCGCCGTCCGCGAGGCGCTGCCCGACACCGCGCCCAGCTTCTGGGACATGACGATCCTGGCGTACTGGGCCTGGTCCGCGTTCGACGCCCGCCGCCCCAACACCATGCACTCGGCCCAGGGCGCGGGCGGCCTCGGCTACGGCTTCCCGGCGGCCATCGGCGCGGCGGCCGCCGACCCGACGAGGCCCGTGCTCGCGGTCTCCGGCGACGGCGGCGCGATGTACTCCATCGCCGAGCTGGCCACCGCCCGCCAGTACGACCTGCCGCTGACCTGGCTGATCGTCGACGACGGCGGCTACGGCATCCTGCGCGAGTACATGACGGGCGCCTTCGGCGAGACGACCGGCACCGAGCTGTCCCGCCCGGACTTCGTCGCGCTCGCCGAGTCCTTCGGCGTACCGGCCGTCGTGACGACACCGGAGTCCCTCGCCGCCGACCTCGGCAAGGCGCTGGCGGCCCCGGGTCCGTCCGTCGTCGTGCTCCCGGCCCTGCTGCGGATGTTCGAGCCGACGCACCTGTAGGCCGTACGCGTAGGCGGTACGCGCACGGCCGTACGTGCAGGCCGTGCGTGCAGGCCGTACGTGCGGGCCGTGCGCGCGGGCCGTACGCGTAGCCGTGCGCGCAGGCCGTACGCGTACGGAGCGCGGCGGGCCGGTCCGGGCCGGGGTGCCCCCCGGCCCGGACCGGCCCGCTCACAGCTCCGCGAGCGCCTTCTCGATCGCGGCCTCCTGCGCCTGGACACCCTCCTGGAACCGGGCCCGCTCCGCCGGGTCCCGGATCTCCCCGGGCAGCTCACGGCCAAGGGGCAGCAGGTCCGGCAGCTGCCGGAACACCACCGCGGCGGCGGGCCCCTCGCCCCGGTTGGCGGCGGCGGCCAGATACCGGCCCGCCTGCCACAGGTGCACGGTGAGGTGCTTGCGCGGTTCGGTCGACGCCTGCCGCCGCTTTCCCGGGCCTCCCCAGGGAGTGGTGCGTGCCCTCGCCGAGGCGCTCCAGCGCGGCGAGCGCCGCGTAGAGCCGTCCGCAACGGTAGGCCTCGGTGAGCCGGTCGTTCGCCATGCTTCCTGTCCCCTTCGGCGGCCCTTCCGACGGCCTTCCGACGGGGAGGCCGCCCATGCCGCTGCGGATGACTACCCGCCCGGCCGGGGCTCCGAACCGCTCCCAGGACCCGGGCCGGGGCTCCCGGCCGGGGCCTGGGACCCCGGTACCGCACGCCCCCGACCATCGGCCCCGTTCGCCGCCCCCTTTTGTTGCGGCGGGATGAAATCCGCAGCCCCGGGCGTTGGTGCCTTGCGGTAGGCCAGGGGGAACCAGTGGAACAACTGGATCAGCTGGATCAGCGGACAGGCCGAGGTGAAGGCCGCGACGGGAGGCAACGCGTGACGGGCGCAGAGCAACAGGGGTGGGGCCGGCGGCTGACCGGGTACGCGTGGCGGTACCGGCGCAACGTCGTGCTCGCTCTCGGCTCGTCGCTCGCCGGAATGGCCGTCATGGCCCTCGTTCCGCTCATCACCAAGGTGATCATCGACGACGTGGTCACCGACCACACCCGCTCCCTCGCCGTCTGGACCGGACTGCTCATCGGCGCGGCCGTCCTCGTCTACATAGCCACCTACATCCGCAGGTACTACGGCGGCCGGCTCGCCCTGGACGTCCAGCACGACCTGCGTACGGACATGTACACGACGATCACCCGGCTCGACGGGAAACGGCAGGACGAACTGTCCACCGGGCAGGTCGTCGGCCGGGCCACCAGCGACCTCCAGCTGATCCAGGGGCTGCTGTTCATGCTCCCGATGACCATCGGGAACGTGCTGCTCTTCGTCATCTCCCTGGTGATCATGGCGTGGCTCTCGCTGCCCCTGACCCTCGTCGCGCTCGCCGTCGCCCCCGCCCTCTGGTTCATCGCCCGCCGCTCCCGCACCCGGCTCTTCCCCGCCACCTGGTACGCCCAGAGCCAGGCAGCCGCCGTCGCCGGAGTCGTCGACGGGGCCGTCTCCGGGGTCCGGGTCGTCAAGGGCTTCGGCCAGGAGGACCAGGAGACCGGCAAACTCCGCGAGGTCGGACGCCGGCTGTTCGCCGGGCGGCTGCGCACCATCAAGCTGAACTCCCGCTACACCCCCGCCCTCCAGGCGGTGCCCGCGCTCGGCCAGGTCGCCATGCTCGCCCTCGGCGGCTGGCTGGCCACCCGGGGCGAGATCACCCTCGGCACGTTCGTCGCCTTCTCCACCTACCTCGCGCAGCTCGTCGGCCCCGTCCGGATGCTCGCCATGGTCCTCACCGTCGGCCAGCAGGCCCGGGCCGGTGTGGAACGCGTCCTGGAGCTCATCGACACCGAACCCTCCATGCGGGACGGTACGAAGGAGCTGCCCGCCGACGCCCCGGCCGGCATCGAGTTCGACGACGTACGGTTCGGTTACGACGACGAGCGGCCCGTCCTCGACGGCTTCTCGCTCACCGTCGAACCCGGCGAGACCGTCGCCGTCGTCGGCGCGTCCGGCAGCGGCAAGTCCACCGTCTCGCTCCTGCTGCCCCGCTTCTACGACGTCTCCCACGGGGCCGTCCTCATCGGCGGCCACGACGTCCGCGAGCTGACCCAGGCGTCCCTGCGCTCCGCCATCGGGCTCGTCCCCGAGGACAGCTTCCTCTTCTCCGACACCATCCGCGCCAACATCGCCTACGGCCTCCCCGACGCCACCCAGGAGCAGATCGAACAGGCCGCCCGCGCCGCCCAGGCCGACCGGTTCATCGCCGACCTGCCGAAGGGGTACGACACCACCGTCGGCGAACACGGGCTCACCCTCTCCGGCGGCCAGCGCCAGCGCGTCGCCCTCGCCCGCGCCATCCTCACCGACCCCCGGCTCCTCCTCCTCGACGACGCGACCTCCGCCGTCGACGCCCGCGTCGAGCACGAGATCCACGAGGCCCTCAAGCAGGTGATGGCGGGCCGTACGACGCTCCTCATCGCCCACCGCCGCTCCACCCTCCAGCTGGCCGACCGCATCGCCGTCCTGGACGGCGGGAAGCTCGCCGCGATCGGCACCCACGAGGAGCTGGAGCGCACCTCCGCGCTCTACCGCCGCCTCCTCACCGACCCCGACGAGCTGGGCGGCACCTCGCCCGGCCACCGGCGGACGCTCCCGAAGGCCGGCCCCGAGGACGACCGCGCGCTCCAGGAGGAGCTGGACGCCGAGTTCGACGCGGAGCGCGGCATCACGCCCGCGCTCTGGATCCGCGAGGAGGAGGAGCGGGACACCACCGTCGCCGGCATGCCCGCGACGCCCGAGCTGCTCGCCCAGGTCGAGGCCCTGCCGCCCGCCACCGGCACCCCCGAGGTCGACGAGGCCGCCGCCGTGCGGCCGGAGGACTCCTACGGGCTGCGCCGGCTGCTGCGCGGTTTCGGCGCGGTCCTGCTGATCAGCCTCGGGCTCGTCGCCGTCGACGCCGGCATGGGCCTGCTGCTGCCGGTCCTGATCCGGCACGGCATCGACGAGGGCGTCTCCCAGCTCTCCACCGGTGCGGTGTGGGCGGCGTCCGCGATCGCGCTCGTCGTCGTGCTCGTCCAGTGGGTCGCGCAGACCGGCGAGATCCGGATGACCGGCCGGACCGGCGAGCGGATCCTCTACGCGCTCCGACTGAAGATCTTCGCCCAGCTCCAGCGGCTCGGCCTCGACTACTACGAGCGGGAGCTGACCGGCCGGATCATGACCCGGATGACGACGGACGTGGACGCGCTCGCCACGTTCCTCCAGACCGGGCTCGTCACCGCGTTCGTCTCCGTCGTCACCTTCTTCGGCATCATGGCCGCACTGCTCGTCCTGGACGTCCAGCTCGCCCTGGTCGTCTTCGCCACCCTGCCCGTGCTGATCATCGGCACCGTCTTCTTCCGGCGCAGCAGCGTCAAGGCGTACGAGCTGGCCCGGACCCGCATCAGCGCCGTCAACGCCGACCTCCAGGAGTCCGTCTCCGGCCTCCGGATCGTCCAGGCCTTCGGCCGCGAGCACGACGGGGCCGCCCGCTTCGCCGAGCACAGCGACCACTACCGCCAGGCCCGGGTACGCGGCCAGTGGCTGATCTCCGTCTACTTCCCGTTCGTCCAGCTGCTGGCCTCGATCGCCGCCGCCGCCGTGATCATCGTCGGAGCGGGCCGGGTCGACAACGGCACGCTGACCGTCGGCGCCCTGGTCGCCTACCTCCTCTACATCGAGCTGTTCTTCGCCCCCGTCCAGCAGCTCTCCCAGGTCTTCGACGGCTACCAGCAGGCGACCGTCTCCCTGGGCCGCATCCAGGAGCTGCTGCGCGAGCCCACCTCGACCGCCGACCCGGACGAGCCGCTCGACGTGCTCTCGCTGCGCGGCGAGATCGCGTTCGAGGACGTCTCCTTCGCGTACGGCTCCGACGAGGAGGCCCTGACCGGTGTCGACCTGCGCATCCCGGCGGGCCAGACGGTGGCGTTCGTCGGGGAGACGGGGGCCGGGAAGTCGACCCTCGTCAAGCTCGTCGCCCGGTACTACGACCCCACGGGCGGCCGGGTCACCGCCGACGGAGCCGATCTGCGCACCCTCGACATGACCGCCTACCGGCACCGCCTCGGCGTCGTCCCGCAGGAGGCGTACCTCTTCGCCGGCACGGTCCGCGACGCCATCGCCTACGGGCTGCCCGACGCCTCCGACGCCCAGGTGGAGGCCGCCGCCCGCGCGGTCGGCGCGCACGAGATGATCGCCACGCTGGAGGACGGCTACCTCCACGAGGTCGCCGAGCGCGGACGCAACCTCTCCGCCGGACAGCGCCAGCTCATCGCGCTGGCCCGCGCCGAACTCGTCGACCCGGACATCCTGCTCCTGGACGAGGCCACCGCCGCCCTGGACCTCGCCACCGAGGCCCTGGTCAACCAGGCCACCGACCGCCTCGCAGGCCGCCGCACCACGCTGGTGGTGGCCCACCGGCTGACCACCGCCGCCCGCGCCGACCGGGTCGTGGTCATGGACCACGGGCGCGTCGTCGAGGACGGCACACACGACGAACTGCTCGCCCGGGGCGGGCGGTACGCCCGGCTGTGGCGCACCTTCATCGGCGAGGGCATAGGGGAGGACGAGCCGGCGGGCGTCTGAGGGGCGGCGGCCCCCCCCCCCCCCGCGTGCAACCTCCCGCCCGTCCGCTGCGTCGTAGCCAGAGACGCACGGGTGCGTACAGACGTCAGGTGGGGGCGAAGGTGTTCGACAGGACTGCGGAGCCGGTGAGACCCATGAGACCGACAGGATCGACAGGGCCGGCTGGATGGGCAGGGCCGACCCGGTCGCCAGGGCCGACCCGGTCGCCAGGGCCGACCCGGTCGCCAGGGCTGACCCGGTCGCCAGGGTCGACCCGGTCGCCGGGACCGGCGGGATCGGCAGGGTCGCCAGGCACGGCGGGACGGCCCCTCCTGGTCCGCCTCCTCGTCCTGCTCCTGCTGGCCGGACTCGTGCCCCTTCTCGGCGCCCCCGGCGTCGCCCGGGCCGCCTCCGGCTGCTCCGGCCGCCCCGCGAAGACCGTCGAGTTCTCCACGGGAGAGCTGCGCGTCTACAAGAGCCGCGCGCAGGCGTGCGCGGTGACCGTCGCCAAGAAGCCCGGCAAGCGGCGGACGATGAGCGTCACGCTCCAGGCGCGCGGCGGTCGCGCCGTCTCCGACAAGGGCAAGTACACGAAGATGGCCGGCCCGGTCACGGTCAACGCGCTCAACCGTTGCGTACGCGCCACCGGCGCGATCGGCAGGAAATCCGCCTCCACCGGATGGATTCTCTGCTGAATACGCCGGCCGGTCTTCCCCGCCGACAGGGATCTTCTCCCCTGACACGGACAACCAGGTCTGGCGTGGCGTGTGTTGCCCCGATAAGTTCACGGCGACTGTCGTGAATCAAGGGGAGCGTGCATGCGCAAGTCACTCACAGGGGTTCTCTCGCTCGCCGTGCTCATAGGCACGGTCGGAGCCACGGGGGCCTCGGCCGGTGCGGCCACCGCCGCGGAGCCGGCCGCGAAGCGGAGCAGCGGCGCCGCCCAGGGCGGCGAAGCGAGCAACGAGGACATCAAGGACCGCATCCTGGCCATCCCGGGCATGAGTCTGATCCAGGAGAAGCCCTACGCGGGCTACCGCTACTTCGTCCTCAACTACACCCAGCCGGTCGACCACCGGCGCCCGTCCAAGGGCACGTTCCAGCAGCGCCTGACGCTGCTGCACAAGGACGTGAGCCGCCCGACGGTCTTCTTCACCAGCGGCTACAACGTCTCCACCAACCCCAGCCGCAGCGAGCCGACGCAGATCATCGACGGCAACCAGGTCTCGCTGGAGTACCGCTACTTCACCCCGTCCCGGCCGGCCCCCGCCGACTGGTCGAAGCTGGACATCTGGCAGGCCGCCAGCGACCAGCACCGGGTGTTCACGGCGCTGAAGAAGATCTACGACAAGAAGTGGCTGGCCACCGGCGGGTCCAAGGGCGGCATGACCGCCACGTACTTCGAGCGCTTCTACCCGAAGGACATGGACGGCGTCGTCGCCTACGTCGCGCCCAACGACGTCGTGAACGACGAGGACTCCGCGTACGACCGGTTCTTCGCAGACGTCGGCACCGAGGAGTGCCGCGACAAGCTGGCCGACGTGCAGCGCGAGGCGCTGATCCGCCGGGCCCCGCTCCAGAAGAAGTACAAGGAGCTGGCCGCCGCCAAGGGCTGGACCTTCAACACCATCGGCTCCCTCGACCGCGCCTACGAGGCCACGGTCATGGACTACGGGTGGGCGTTCTGGCAGTACAGCCTGGCCGCCGACTGCGTGGACCTCCCGGCCGACGCCGAGAAGGCGACCGACGAGGACATCTGGAACTCCGTCGACGCCATCTCCGGCTTCTCCGCCTACGTCGACCAGGGCCTCGAGACGTACACCCCGTACTACTACCAGGCGGGCACCCAGCTCGGGTCGCCGGACATCGAGCAGCCCTGGCTGAGCGAGCTGAGCCGCTACGGCTACCAGCCCCCGCGCAACTTCGTGCCCCGCTCCATCCCGATGAAGTTCGACCGGGGCGCGATGCGGGACATCGACCGCTGGGTCAAGCGCAACGCCCGCCAGATGATGTACGTCAACGGCGAGAACGACCCGTGGAGCGCGGAGCCGTTCCGTCTCGGACGCGGTGCGAAGGACAGCTACGTCTACACCGTCCCGGGCGGCAACCACGGCGCGAAGGTCTCCGGTCTCGTCGCCGACGAGAAGGCGAAGGCCACCGCCGCGATCCTGCGCTGGGCGGGCGTCGCCCCGGCGGCCGTCGAGGCCGACCCGGCCAAGGCGAAGCCGCTGGCGAAGTTCGACAAGAAGCTGGACCAGCGCAACGGCGAGATCGAGCGCGACGAGGCCACGCTGCGCCCGTAGCGGCGTCCCCTCACACCTGGCGCGGGCCACGCCAGGTGTGAGGGGCGCGGTGCCGTCCGGTCGCCCGGGCTAGTACGACAGCCCGTGGCCCACCGGATACAGCACCTGCGTCGGGTCGTCGGCGCGCTGCACCGGGACCGGGAGGGTGCCCTCCGGATCGGCGTGGCCCGCGATCACCCGGGCGGCGGCGCGGAGTTCGACGTCGGTCCAGGAGTACGCGGCGAGGCTCGCGGCGACCCCGGTCCCGGCGAGGTGGGCGACGTCGTAGGGGTTGCGGACCGCGACGGTGACCACCGGGACGCCGGTCGCCACGAGGGCCGTGACCAGGGTGCGCTGCGAGCTGGTCGCCGTGACGTTGTACGTCGCCACGACCACCGCGTCCCTGCCCTCGGCGGCGGCGACCGCCTCGGCGATCTTCGCCTGGTTCGGAGCCGTACCGGTGGACAACGCACGTGCGGAGAAGCCCAGTTCGCCGAAGGCGTCGCGCAGGGTGCTGGTCGGTGGGCCGGTGGTCCCGGAGGGGGAGGCCGGATCGGCTCCCACCACCAGCAGGTCGCGGTGGCTGCGGCGGGAGAGCGGCAGCAGGGCGCCCGGATCGGCGAGCAGGGTCGTCGTGCGCTCGGCGATCCGGTCGGCGGCGGCCCGGTGGGCGCGGCTCCCGACCGTGCGCTCGACGCCCCGCCGACTGACGAACGGGTCGCGGAACAGGCCCAGTCGGCTCTTCAGCCGCAGGATCCGCAGGATCGATTCATCGACTCTCGCCTCGCTGATCTCACCGCCCCGCACCGCCTCCAGCACGGCGTTCCAGGCGACGGAGAGGCTCGGCGGGTTCAGCAGCTGGTCCACGCCCGCCAGCAGCGCGAGGACCGGCACGCGGTCGTCGCCGTACTTCGTGCGCACCCCCTCCATGCCGAGCGAGTCGGTGACCACCACCCCGTCGTAGCCCAGCTCCTCGCGGAGGATGCCGGTGAGGATCGGCCGGGAGAGCGTGGCCGGGTCCTCGGACGGGTCGAGTGCGGGGACCACGATGTGCGCGGTCATGATCGAGTCGATACGGGCCCGGATCGCGGCGCGGAACGGCGGGGCGTCCAGCTCCTCCCACTGTGCGCGGGTGTGGTTGATGACGGGCAGCCCGGTGTGGCTGTCGGTGCTGGTGTCCCCGTGGCCGGGGAAGTGCTTGGCGGTCGACGCGATGCCCGCGCCCTGATAGCCCTTCACCTGCTCGGCGACCAGGGCGGCGACCGCTGCGGGGTCGGAGCCGAAGGACCGTACGCCGATGACCGGGTTGGCCGGGTTGACGTTGACGTCGGCGTCCGGCGCGTAGTTCTGGTTGACGCCGAGCGCGGCCAGCTCGGCACCCGCGATCCAGGCCGCCCGGCGGGTGTCGGAGCGCGAGCCGCCCGCGCCGAGCGCCATCGCGCCGGGCAGGAGGGTGGCGGGTTCGCCGACCCGGCAGACGATGCCGTGTTCCTGGTCGGTGGAGACGAGCAGCGGCAGCCGGGAGCGCCCGGCGAGCGCGGCGCGCTGGAGGCCGTTGGAGAGGTCGGCGATCTGGAGGGGGTCGCGGGTGTTGTGCGCCCAGGTGAAGTAGATGATGCCGCCGACGTGGTACGTGGAGATCAACTCGGCGGCCGTACGGACCCCGATCTCCTTGAGGTTCGCGTCGATGTCGGCCTGGTCGGGGTCGGTGGCGGAGTGCCCGTAGACCCGCGTCACGAAGAGCTGGCCGACCTTCTCCTCCAGGCTCATCCCGGCGATGATCCGTCGCAGCCGGCGGTCGGTGGAGGCGTTCGTGGTGGGCGCGGACGCGGCGGAGGGGGTGGCGGGGGCGCCGATCGCCGCCGCCGCCGTGGCGGCCGCGGTGGCGGTGAGGAGGGTGCGTCTTGAGGTGCGGTGGGGCACGTGAGCTCCTTCCCGGGGTGAAAGAAACTTCCAAGTGAGTACGCTTATATGGAAAATAACTTCCAGTCAAGGGGCCCGGCCGCCCGCGTCACGACCCGCACGCGAACGGAGGGGCGAGAACGGACGGGCCGGAAGCAGGGGCGCGCCGCCCCACCCGGTCACGGAAGCGCACGGGCGCACACCGCCCGCGCGCACGCGAAAGCGCGGGGTACGCCGCCTCGCGCCGGCCCCCGCGCCCTGGTACCGCCCTCGCCGCTACTGCTTCGGCGCTCCGAGCCGCAGCAGGTACTCGCGTCCCGCGCGCAGCAGCCCCGGCAGCTCCGCCGCCCCCGGGTACCAGCGCTTCTCGTACTCCCAGCACACCCACGTGTCCGGATCGAGCCCGTCCAGGCAGTCCGCCAGCGGAACCACCCCGGAGCCCAGCGCCACCGGGGTGAGGTCGTCCGCCGACGCGACGTCCTTCACCTGGACGTAGCCCAGGTGCGGAGCGAGCACCGCCTGACTGGCGGCCGGCTCCTCACCGGCGAGCCACGTGTGCAGCACGTCCCAGATCGCGCCGACCCGCGGGTGCCCGACCGCGGCGACGATCCGGGCGACGTCGAGGCCCGCCCGGTGCGAGTCATGGGTCTCCAGCAGGATGCTCACACCCATGTCGGCGGCGGCCGGCGCCGCCGCACCGAGCCGCCGGGCGGCCGTCGCGTCGGCCTCCGCCTGCTCCTGGTCGCCGCCGCCCGGGAAGACCCGGACGTAGGACGCGCCCAGGTCCCGGGCGAGCTTCACCAGCTCGGACAGCTCCGCCAGGACCGGCTCGTCGTCCCCCTCGGCAGCCGCCCCCACATACCCGGCGAGGCCCAGGATCTCCACCTCGCCGGCCTTGAACGCCTCGACCACATCGGCCCGTTCCAACGACGAGAGCCCCAGGTGCACCGGCTCCTCGGGGTGGACGCGCAGCTCCACCCCGCCATAGCCGTTCCCGGCGGCGAGCCGGACGACCTCGGATACCGGCGTTCCCGGCACTCCGAGGGTGGAGAATGCGAGCTTCATCGTTCGGGTCCCTTTCCTTGTGCCGACGCCCCGCTCCTGCCCGCCGGGCCGGTGGCTACTCCCATCCGGACGACGGATGCGGTCGCCGGCCTCCTCAGCCGACGCCCCGCAGCAGTCGCTCCAGGCTACCCAGCAGCTTCAGCGCGTCCTCGCGCCGCGCACCCTCCGGCAGGCCCGCGCCGGACGCCGCGCGCTGCTCGGCCTCCCGCACCCGCTCCGGGGTGACCACCCGCAGCGCCGCGGCGGCCTGCCGGGCGAACATCGCGAGCAGGTCCAGCTCCCGGACGCCCGACCTGGCCTGCGGGGACGGGTCCAGCACCTCCAGCACGCCGAGGATCCGGGAGTCGCTGATGAGCGGGGCCGCCATCAGGGCGTTCGGCACGTACGCGGTCGACTCGGCCAGCGAGCGGTCGAAGGACGCATCCGCGCTCAGGTCGTCCACCACCATCGGCTCGCCGGAGGTCGCCACCCATCCGGCGATCCCGCGGCCGGCCGGGAAGCGGCGGCCCACGAGGAACTCCTCGCCCTGCCCGGACACGGCCTGGAAGACCAGCTCGTCCGCCTCCTCGTCGAGCAGGAAGACCGAGCTGGCCTCGGCCCCGAAGATGGCGCGGGCCACGTCGACCACCGACTGGAGCAACTCGCGGCGCGGCGCGTCGGCGGTCCGGGCGTCGGCGTCGGCGACCGGGGCGGCGGTGGGGGAGAGGGAGGGAGCGGGATCAGTTCTCGGAGTCGTCACGGATATCTCCTGCCGCAGTGGAAGGACGCGGCGTGTGGCGCACATTGGCCGCGGACAGATAGAGGGCGTTCTTGAGCTGGAAGGCCGTCATCCGCGGATGCGCGGACAGGACGCGGGCGCAGAGCCCGGCGACGTACGGCGTGGCGAAGCTGTTCCCCGTGGTGCGGATCGTCCGGCCGCCCAGCCACGGCACGGTCACGTTCTGGCCGGGACCGAAGAACTCCACCGGGGGCTCCGGGTTGTACAGGTGCAGTTCGGGGTCGTCCTCCTGGTGGCTGCCCACCGAGATGACCGACGCGAACCGCCAGGGGAAGCTCTCCACCGGGGTGTTGTGGGCCGAGGCGACGATCACCGTACGGGCGAAGTAGGCGCTGTCGGCCAGGCTGTGCAGCTCCTGCGCGAACCGTGTGCGGGTCGTCGACAGGCTGAGGTTGACCACGTCGAAGCCCTGCTCCACCGCCCAGCGCAGCCCGGCCATCAGGACGTCGCCGGTGCCGGAGAACCGCTCGCCGAGCACCCGCACACTGTGGATCTCGCACTCCGGGGCGGTCCGGCGGACGATGCCCGCGCACGCGGTGCCGTGCCCGCAGGTGTCCCCGGTGGTCGTCGGCTCGACCGTGATCTCCCCGCTCCCCGCGTCCTTCACGACCACCCAGGAACCGGCCAGCGGACCGATCAGCGGATGGTCCCGCTCCACGCCCGAATCCACCACGCACACGCGTACGCCGCGCCCGGTGGCGGGCCCGGCGGGGCGGCCGAGCGGCGGCCCGGGGTCCGCCAGCACCGGTACGTCCTCGGGGCCACGGCCGCGCAGACTCCAGGTCAGCCCCTGCCCCGGGGTCCCGCGGGCTCCCGGGGCCGTGCGGGCTCCCGCCTCCGTCCGTGACCGTTCCGGTCCCGTCCGTGGCTGTCCCTCCTCCGGCCGCGGCTGCCCCGGGTCCGCTCCCGGCCGGCCCGTCCCCGTCCCCGTCCGCGGTCGTTCCGGTTCCGCCTGTGGCCGTTCCGGTTCCGTGGTCGTCATCGGTCAGCTCCTCTCCCTCGTCGTGGCCAGGGGCCGGGGCGGGTGCGCGAGGAAGCCGGAGACCCGGCGCATCCCCGGCAGATGCCCCTTGCCCGTGAAGTGCGCCCCGGCCGACCGGGCCGAGGCCCCGGCCTCCGGCCACCGGCCCAGGGCGGCGAGCGCCTGCGCCCGGTCCAGCTCGGCGGTCGCCTGCACCAGCGGGGAGTCCGTGAGCAGCGAGGCCCGGACCGCCAGGTCCGCGTGTTCCGCCGCCTCCTCCGGGCGGTCCCGCACCGTCAGCCGGGCCCGCAGCCCCGCCAGGTCCACCGCGTCCGCACGGCTCAGCCCCGACGTGTCGCCGACGCCCGCCAGCCGGGCCGCCGCCGGAGCCTCCCGGCCCGCGTCCAGCTCCAGGCGGGCCGCGTCCAGCGCCACCGCCGTCCGCATCCCGGCCGCCCCCGTACGCCGGGCCGCCGCGTCCGCCCGGCCCAGCAGGTCCAGGGCCTCCGAGCCGTTGCCGAGCAGCCCCTCCACCGTCGCCCGGAACACCGGGAGGAAGACCTCCGCCTCGGCGAACCCCAGCTTCCCGGCCAGCCGTTCCGCCTCGGCCAGGCAGCGGTACGCCTCATCGGGCCGCTCCTGGAGCGCGTACAGCACCGCCAGCGGGCAGTTGAGGGTGACCCGGACCGTGGGCCGGCCCGCCCCGTGCGCCGCCAGCAGCGACCGGCAGCGGACCACCGCGGCGGGCACCGGAACCGGCCCCCGCCACAGGGAGACGCCGATCGCGCCGAGCGCCCCGGCCCGCTCCGGCTCCGCACCGGCCAGCACCGCGTGCTCCAGGGCCCGCGCCTGGTCCCGCTCCGCCTCCTCGTGCCGCCCGGACCGCTGGAACTGCTGGGCGAGCCGCAGATGGGCCCGCGCCCGGCCCGCCGAGTCCCCGGCCGCCTCAAACACCGGCAGCACGGCCCGGGCCACGGCGGCGGGACCGGCGCCCGGGCCGCCCGGATCCAGCACCGCGAGCGCGAGGCGGGCATGCGCGGCCTCCACCGGGTCGGACCCCGAGTCCCTTACGAGGCGCAGCAGTTCGGCGCCCTCCCCGGTGCGGCCCAGCGCCACCCGTACCTCGCCGAGCCGCCGTGTCGCCGCCGGGTCCCCGGGGCACAGGTCCACCGCCCGCTCCAGCAGGCCGTGCGCCCAGTGCAGGTCGGACCGGGCGGCGGCCTGCGCCCCGGCCCGGCCCAGCGCGGCGGCGGCCCGCTCGCGCAGCCGCCGGGCCGGATCGTCCAGCAGACCCAGCTCCGCGCGGTAGCGGTAGGCGCGCTCCAGATGGCCGCCGACCGCGCCGTCGCCGCTCCGCAGCACGCTGGGCAGCTCCGCGGCCCAGGCATGGCGTTCCGCCTTGGCCCGCTTGGACAGCGAGGCGTACGCGACCTCGTGCACCAGTCCGCTGCTGAACCGGTACGGTGCCGACTCCCGGGCCCCCGGGGCCCCCGACTCCACCAGGCGGCGCCGGCCCAGCACCGCCAACGCCTCCTCGACGCGCCGCCGGTGCTCCGGGGCCGCCCCGGTCGCCCCGGCGAGCCGGCCGGCGTCGTGGCCCTCCCCGGCCCGTACGGACAGTTCCAGCCGGACCAGCTCCGGCGCGGTGAACTCCCGGCCGATCACCGCGGCCAGGTCCACCACCCCGCGCTCCGCCCGGGCCAGGGCGCCGATGCGCGCGCCCAGCAGGGCCTGGAGCGTGGGCGGCAGATCCTCCTCGGCGGCCGGTTCCCCCGGACGGGCGGCGACCGCCGGGTCCGCCCGGTCGCCGACCAACAGCTGTTCCAGGTAGAGCGGATTGCCCCCGGCCCGCGCCAGGAGCCGGTCGTCCACCGGGGCCGTCCCGGCGTCCGGCCCCGCGAGACCCGCGGCGAGCCGCGCCGCCTCCTCGGGCGGCAGGCCGGTGAGCTGGAGGCGTCCCGCACCGGCGGACGACGACTCGTCCCCCATGACACCCTCGTCCCGTCCGCCCGGCCCGCCCGGCCCGTCCGGCCCGCCCGAAACCTCCGTATCGTCCGAACCCTCCGCACCGTCGGGCCCGTCGGGCCGCCCGGCGCAGAGCACCAGTACCCCCGCGCACCCCGAGCCGTCCGTCAGCCGGCGCACCGTACGGACCAGCAAGGGGGCCGCGGCGTGCCAGTCGTCCAGTACCAGGACGACCGGGCGGGTCCTGGCTGCCCGCTCCAGGGCCGCCGTCAGGGCCGCGCACATGTCCTCGAAGGGCGCGTTCGGCGTACCGTCGCGCAGCAGGCCCCCGGACAGCAGGGCCATCGCGTCGTCGACCGCGAGACCGCCGGCCGCGTCCTTCCCGTCGTCCGCGGGACCCTGGCCGGACGCCGCTGTGGAACCGGACACCGCCCCGGAATCACGTACCGCCCCGGAATCAGGCACCTGCCCGGGATCAGCCTCCCGCCCGGCGGCGGACTGCCCGGTACCCGCCCCGGAAGTGGGCGGGGGCGTGGGCCCCGCCGCCACCAGCGCGCGCACCGCGTCGGCCAGCGGGGCGAGGGTGCCGTGGTCCCCGTAACTGCGGCACCGCCCCGCGCCGTACGTGAGCCCGCCGGACGCCGACCGCCGCGCCAGCCACTCCCGTACCAGCCGGGTCTTGCCGATGCCCGCCTCCCCGGTGACCCGCAGCAGCCCGGCCCCGCCGCCCCGGACGGCCTGCTCCAGAGCCGCGTCCAGCGCCCGCTGTTCGGCGTCGCGGCCGACGAAGGGGACGTCGAAGCGGCGCAGCAGCTCGGGGTCGTCCGCGCCCAGTGCCAGCAGTCGGTGGGCCTCCACGCTGTCCCGCTTGCCCTTCAGCCGCAGCGGGCCGGTGGGTTCGGCCCGTACCGTCGGGCCGGCGGCGAGCAGGGTTTCCGGGCCGATCAGGATCTCGCCGGGGCCCGCGTTCTGCTCCAGCCGGGCGGCGATGTTCACGGTCTCCCCGGAGACCAGGGCCTGCCGGGCGGTCGTGTCCGAACCCGCCACCACTTGACCGGTGTTGACCCCGATCCGGGTGGTCAGCTCGATGCCCAGGGTGGCGCCCAGCTCCTCGTTCAGCCGGGCCAGCGCCCGGCGCATCCCGAGCGCCGCCGCCAGCGCCCGGCGGGCGTCGTCGTCACGGACCACCGGTACGCCGAACACCGCCATCACCGCGTCCCCGATGAACTTCTCCGGGGTGCCGCCCCGCGCCACGATCTCCGCGCTCATCGCCTCGAAGTACCGCAGGGTCACCGCGCGCAGCGTCTCCGGGTCGAGCACCCCCGACAGCGCGGTCGACCCGACGAGATCGCAGAACAGCACGGTCACGGGCTTGCGTTCGTCACCGGGCGGCGCGGCGGGGGCCGGTGCGGCCCCGCCGGCCCCGGTGGTCGCGCACGGCGTCCCGCAGGACGAACAGAACCGGGCCGTCGGCGGCAGATCCTGCTGGCACGAGGAGCAGTTCATGGCGGGTCCTTCTCTCCCGGGGGCCGTGCGGTCGGAGTGCCGTGCGGTCGGAGTGCCGTGCGGTCAGGGGTGGCGGGCGGGCGCACCGGGCGCTGGCGCCCCGGCGGGTACGGCCCCGCCGGCGGTGCACCCGCCGCCGGGCCCGTAACGGTGATCGGTCACCGCCCGCCGGTCAGAACGGGGCGCCGGTCGGAACGGAGCGCGGTCAGAACAGGGCGCCGCCGGCGATCTCGCCGTGTGCCTGGACCTCCGGCCCCACGGCGTCCAGCCGGCCCTTGACGTCCAGCAGCACCGCCAGTTCCTCCGGCGTCAGCCCGCACAGCACCTCGCGCTGCTCCTCGGTGAGCAGATCCACGGGGAAGCCCGCCTCGTACAACGCGGCGGGCAGCACGGGCCGTTCGCCGTTCTCGGGTGGTCCGGTCATGGTGTGACTCCCATCGGTGGGACGAGTCCGGCCCCCCGCAGCGACGGCGCCGGTGCGGAGCGCCCGAGCCGGACGAAGATCCTGGTGAGCGCGTCGAGGGAGTGCAGTGCGCTGACCGCCACCGCCGCTTCCGGCCCCCGGCCGAGCGGCAGCCGGTCCAGCAGCGCGTACAGCTCGTCCAGGTGCGCCGTGTCGATCACCGAGTGTTCCCGTACGGTCCGCAGCGCGGCGGCGGGCAGCCCGGTCAGCCGGGCGATGCGGCCGGTGAGACCGGGGGCGGGGGCGTAGCCCTCCAGTACGGCGATGTAGCCGAGCAGGGCGACCGGGTGGTGGTGCTCGATCCAGTAGTACTGGGACCCGACGAGCGAGGCCACCAGGGGAGAGGGCAGCGGACCGAGCGCGTCCTCGGGCGCGCCGCCCGCCGCCCGGAGGTCCTCCAGCAGCCAGGCGTCATGGCCCTCCTCCTCCCGGATGTGCTCCTCCAGGTACGCGGCGAGCGGCGCCGCCAGCGGATCGCCGGACGCGGCCAGGGCGCGGGCGCGGTGGAGAGCCAGCTCCATCAGCGGGACCGAGGCGCGGATGACGGCGTGCATCGTGCACAGATACGTCCGGTAGCGCGGCAACAGCCCGTCGGCACGCCACATGTGGTGCGTGGCGTCCCGGAACTCCGGCTCCAACAGGAGGAGTTTGACCCGCAGCCGCGCGGAGGCCCCCGCGCGCCCGAGCCGCGTACCGTCGGTCGCCGTGCTCATCGGAGATCCCGCCCGTCGGTCTTCGGCGGCGGCGGCCCGCCCGTGACGACCAGGGGCGCGTACGCCGCGCAGCCGTGACGGCGCACGACGCCCTGCGCGCCCTCCCGGGAGCCGCGCACCGCGGCCGTCAGGTCCAGCAGCGCCCCGGCCGCCCCGCCCGCCACGGCGAGGGCCCCTGCCGCCGCCGCCTCGTCGCCGCCCAGTGCCCGGCAGCCGTCGCAGTAGGAGCCCGCCCCGGGACCGGAGCCGTACCGGGCGGCCAGATGCGTCGGCCCGACCGTGCGGAGCATGCGCAGCACCGGGGACTCCAGCGCCCGGCCGCGTACGGTCGCCCAGTCGTCGACGCCGATGTGCCCGAGGTCCAGATGGGCCGGGACGGGCCGCTTGTCGACGGTGTCCTGGTTGCAGCAGGCCAGCACCCGCCCGTCGAAGGCGACCACCGGCCAGGCGGCCATCGAGCACGGTGACGCCGCCGTCGGGTCGGGGCCGGTGCGGGCGGGCCTGGCCCAGGCGGCGGCCCGGCCGAACGGACGCACCTCGTTGACCAGACAGGGGACCCCGCCGTCGAACTCCCGCTCCACCGCCCGGGTGATGTCGGCCAGATACGGGTCGGACGCGCCGGTCCCGGTGAGGTGGAAGCTCACCGCCACGCCCTCGTCCCGGATCCGGTGCAGGACGCGGAACACGTCGGCGCGCGGGACCTCGCGCTCATGGTGCACGTCGAGGGAGGCCGAGAAGTGGTCGACGGAGCGGATCGCGCGCAGGATCGCGGGGGGAATCGCCGCGCCTCTCCGGCCCCGCCGACTCACGGAGCGGGCGAAGAACATGCCGCTGAGCAGCGCGGTACGGGACCCGGCGCGGCGCGCCAGCGTGCTCAGCCGTTCGGCGAGCACGGGCAGCAGCAGCGGTTCCCCACCGGTGAGCATGACGACATCGGGCCGGTTCTCCGCGCTGAACGAGCCGACGAAGCGCTCCAGTTGACCGCCGTCCGGCTCTTCCCGGGTGAACAGGTCCGACCCGGTCGAGCAGTGCGCGCAGCTCAGCGGACAGCGCCGGGTGAGGCCGAGGAGCAGGCCGGCGGCCGGGAAGGGCCGCCGTGCGACGAGTTCGGCGAGTTCCATGCGGGCCGCCTCCTTCGGGGCCGGGGCGCGTCGGGCGCGTACCCAGGCTGCGCGCCACCGGTTCGGGGACGGTCCGGCGGTGCTTCGGCGGCGGTATGGGCCCAGGCCGGGGCGGGTCCCGGGGCCGCCGCCGAGCGCCGCGAACCGGCCGCCGTCCGCCTTCAACTGGCCCGATACCGGCGGCATACCGTCGCCGAAGCGATCGCCAGGCCCGGCTTCCTAACGTTCTCGGCAACGGCAGGCACCGGCCGGCCGCACCGGACACCAAGGGGCGATCCCCGACGGAACCCGGCCCCGCTGTGACGAGTGGATGGAGACCACCATGTCCGAGAACACCAAGCCCGCAGCCGGCGACGCCGAGGAGACCCCCGAGGTCGAGGCGCACTCCGTCCTGGACCTCCAGGAGACGGCCAACAACCACGACATCATCCAGCCTCCCGGCAACTGCGTCAGCACCGTGAGCCTCGTCCTGGGCTGATCGGACGGACGGTCCGTAGCCGCGTCCGCCGGGGCCCGAGCCCCGCAGTCGCGGCGCCGGCCGAAGCCGGGGCGGCCTCCGCGCACCACGGAGGCCGCCCCGTCCCGCGCGTCCGACGACCGCTGACGACAGGAGCCCCGATGGCTGAGCCGCTCCGTTCCAACCGGGATTTCCGGCTGCTCTGGTTGAGCGGCCTCTTCGCCGCTCTGGGCGGCCAGATGAGCGCCATCGCGCTGCCCCTGCTGATCCTCAAGGAGACCGGCTCCGCCGTGCAGGCCGGCGCCGTGGGAACCGTGGCCGTCTGCGCCGTGCTGATCACGATGCTGCCGGGCGGGGTCATGGCCGACCGGGTCGAACGCCGCCGTCTGATGCGGCTGTGCGACGCGGGCAGCCTGGCGGCCGTCACGGCCCTGGCCGTCGCCGTGTGGAACGGACACGCCCCGATGGTCCTCGTCCTGCTGGTCGCGACCTCCGGGGCCGTACTGAACAGCTTCTACGCCCCCGCCGCCTTCGGTCTGATGCGCGCGGTCGTGCCGCCGGACCAGATGGGCACGGCGACCGCCCGGCTCCAGGCGCGCTCCTCCACGGCCCGGCTGGTCGGCCCGCTCGTCGGCGGCGCGCTGTTCGGCGTGCACCAGGCCCTGCCCTTCACCGCCCAGTTCCTCGGCCTGTTCCTGTCGACCGTCTGTGTGGCGCTCGTGCGGACCCGCTCGGAGGCCAGGACCAGGGCGGGTTCGGTGTTCAGCCGTCGGGAACTCACCGCAGGGCTCTCCTTCCTGTGGGAACTTCCGTACCTGCGGACGGTGTTGCTCGTCTTCGGGCTGGGCATGAACTTCTCCTTCGGCGCCCTCACCTTCACGGCGCTCGCCGTCTTCTCCGACAGCGGGCGCTCCGGCCTCGGGGGCGGCTTCGTCATCACCTGCGTCTCGGCGGGCGCCCTCGCCGGCGCCCTGATCGCGCCCCGGTTCGCGGCGCAGCGCCATGTCCGGACGCTCATCGTCCTCACCTGCTGGAGCTGCGTGGGGACGGCCGCCGTGCTGGCCTGGCTCAGCAGCCCGCTGGTGGCCGGAGTGCTCTGCGCGCTCTGCATGGGACTCTCGACGGTCGCCAGCATCGGCTTCCTCTCGACCCTGCTGGTCGTCACCCCCGAGGACCGGATCGGGCGGGTGCAGAGCGCTGCGGGCTTCCTCTCCTCGGTCGTCCAGCCGTTCGGACCGCTCGTCGGCGGCTTCCTGCTGACCACGCTGGGCAGCAGCGCCGCCTTCGTCGTGATCGGCTGCGTGCTGGCCGTCTCGGCGGCCGTCGTGACGCTCGCCCCCTCCGTCCGCGCCGGGGCGGGCGCGCCCCGGGAGAAGCCGGAGGCGGCGGCCGGGGAGCCGGGGAGGGCCGGGTCAGCTGAGCCGCCGGGACGGGCCGGGACACCTGAGCCGCCGGAGACGGCCGGGTCACCTGAGCCGCCGGCGAGGGCCGGGACACCTGAACCGCCGGGACGGGCCAGGTCACCGAGGCCGCTGGAGAAGGCCGGGACACCGCAGCCGCCGCAGAAGACGCCGACGCGGCCGACGCCCGAAAAACCGGACCACCCACACCCGGCCGGAACCGTCTCCACCCGCCCGGCGACCGCCCCGGAGCGGACCACGGCCGGGTCGGCCCCCGACGCCGCGGGTCCCGGCGCACCCTGAGGAGGAACCCCGTGCCCGGTCTCCACCAGACCCAGCTCTACTGCCTCGCCGACCGTACGTACTACGAGACCCCCGCCCGGCTGAAGGACGCGAGCACCCGCTACCCGCTGGACTCCGAACCGCCGGCCGACGGCTGGCGCCGGGTCGCCGGCGGCCTGTGGACCTCGCTGCTCCCCGAGGACCGCAAACCGGCCGGGCAGGGCTGGAAGATCCATGTCTCCACCGTTCCCGAGGAGGCCGAGGAGACCCTGCTCGACACCGCCCGGATCTGCCGGGACCACGGGGTGCCGTTCAAGTTCCTCCGCAGCGAGCGGGCGCTCCTGCTGATGTCCGGCAAGTACATGTCCCGTGCGGGCGCCGGGAAGTTCATCACCCTCTACCCACCGGACGAGACCGTCTTCCTGCGGGTGCTGGACGCGTTGACCCGCGCCCTCGCCGGCCGCCGCGGGCCCTACATCCTCAGCGACCTGCGGATCGGCGACGCCCCCGTGTACGTCCGGTACGGAGCGTTCGTCTCCCGCTGGTGCCTCGACGAGGACGGCGAACGGGTGCTGGCCCTGCGCCACCCGTCCGGCGAGCTGGTGCCCGACGAGCGCGGGGTGGTGTTCCGGGTGCCGCCGTGGGTCACCGTCCCCGACGAACTGCGCCCGCACCTGGCGGCCCGCGCCGCCGCCGGGGACGCCGCCTTCCCCTACGACGTGTCCGAAGCCCTCCAGTTCTCCAACGCGGGCGGCATCTACCTGGCCCGGCACCGGGAGACCGGCCGTCAGGTGGTGCTCCGCGAGGCCCGGCCGCACAGCGGTCTTGACGAGGCGGGCGACGACGCGGTGACACGGCTGCACCGCGAGCACCGGGCCCTGACCGCGCTGGCCGGGCTGGACTGCGTCCCCGAGGTGTACGGCGTACGGACCGTGTGGGAGCACCACTTCCTGATCGAGGAGCACATCGAGGGGACCACCCTCCTGGAGGAGATCGTCGGCCGCTTCGCCCTGCTCCACAGCACCGGCACCGCCGCCGAACTCGCCCCGTACATCGCCTGGGTGGAGTCGGTGACCGAGCGGCTGACCGAGGCGCTGGCCGCCGTCCACGGGCGCGGGCTGCGCTTCGGCGACCTCCACCCCTCCAACATCATCGTCCGACCCGACGGCCGCGTGGCCCTGATCGACTTCGAGTACGCCACGGCCCTCGATGACCCGGACACCCCGGTGGCGGGCGCCCCGGGGCTCCAGGCGCCCGCCGGGACCGTCGGCGCGGAGGCCGACGCCTACGCCCTCTGGGCGACCTGGCTCTACATGCTGATGCCCATCATGGAGATGGCCGGCCACGACCGGGCCAAGGCCGTGACCCTGGAACGGTGGGCCCGCCGGAGGTACGGCCTCGACGCCGGAGCGGGACCGCGCCGGCCGGCCGCGCTGCGGGCCGCGGAGAGCGCCGACGGCCGCGAGAGGGAGACCGCCGCGCTGCTCGACGGCCCCGAGCCGGACTGGGCCGGGCTGCGGGACCGGCTGCTGCGGGGCATCCACGCGGGGGCGACGCCCGACCGCACCGACCGCCTCTTCCCCGGAGACCCCGAGGTCTTCTCGACCGGCGGGAGCGACGTCGCCCACGGAGCGGCCGGGGTGCTCCACGCCCTGCACCGCACCGGCGCCCCGGTGCCGCGCGCCTGGACCGACTGGGTCGTCGACACGGCCAGGCGACGGGACCCGGCGTCGCCGGGCGGCCTCTACGGCGGACTGCCGGGCACGGCGGTGGTCCTGTCCGCGCTGGGCCGCCGGGAGGAGGGCCGGGAACTCTTCGAGCGGTCCGCCGCCGCGCCCCCGCCCGCCTCGGCCGACCTGATGAACGGCCGCGCGGGCATCGCGCTCGCCGCGCTGCGCCTGGCCCGGCCGGACCGTGCGGGGGACGGATCGCCCGACGCCAAGACCGACCACGACCTCGTCGACGCCGCTGCCCGCACCGCCCACGACCTGGACCGGCTGGTGCGGGGCGAATCCGTGCCGGGGCTGCGCGCGCCCGCGTCGGCGGGGCTGCTGCGCGGGCTGAGCGGTGCGGCCCTGCTCCACCTCGAACTGCACGCCCTGACCGGCGACGAGCAGTTCCTGGCGGCCGCCGGCCGGGCCCTCGCGGCGGAGGCGGCCCACTGCGTGACCATGCCGGACGGCACCGTCCAGGTGAAGGACGGCCGGCGGCACTTCCTCTACCTGGACCAGGGGAGCGGCGGATTCGCCCTGGTGACCCAGGCCTATCTGGCCCGCCGCGCCTCCCCGGAGCCGGTGCCGCGCCGGCCGAGGTTCGCCCCGTCGCACAGCTCGGCCGACGCGGCACTGGCCGCCCTGCTGCCCGGGGTGGCCAAGGGCTGCGCCTTCGAGTTCGTCCGCGAGCCGGGCCTGTTCACCGGCCGGGCGGGGCTCATGGCCGTGGCTGGCGCCCTGTCGCCGGATGGCCCCAATGCCCCCGAGGTCCTGGCCTCCGTACGCAACCTGTCCTGGCACCTGGTCGCCGACGAGGACCGGCTGCTCGTCCCGGGGGCGGGTCTGATGCGCTGCTCCGCCGACCTGGCCACCGGCGCGGCGGGGCTGCTGATGGCCCTGCACCACCTGGCCGGCGCGGAAGCCGGCGACCCCTCCCACAGAGCCCCCGCCGGCGACCGGCCGCACGGTCTGCTGGAGCTGCTCACCCTGGGATGAGCGCGGAGGCCGGTACGCCGGACCGGCGGGGGGCCTCGCGCTCGTCCTGTTCTCCCGGCCGGCCAGGGATCTCCACCCGCCCGGCTGGTACGCCAGGCCGCCCCGGGGCCTCGCGCCCGGCCCCCGCCCCCGGGCGGTCCGAAGCCTCCTCCCGCTCGCGGGCATACAGGCCGAGCAGCCTCGGCACCTCGTACAGCGCGGCGTGCGCGGTGACCTCCCCGGCGGGCGAGGTCACCGCACCGGCGCCGATCAGCGACTCGACGGCCCGGATCGCCGCCCGCTCCCCGCAGCCCAGCGCCGCCGTGGCCCGGTCCAGGGTGAAGCCCCCGTCCTCCGTGAACCCCGCCAGCCGCCCCAGCACCCACCGGTCGCCGTCCGCGAGATCCCGCCAGCCGGACGCGATGCGATCCCGTACGGAGACGTCCCCGGCGACCAGTTCGTCCAGTGCGGCCGACGTTTCGCCGAGCCGGGCCGCGTACTCCGCCAGCGGCAGATGCCGCAGCACCGCGAGACGCATCCCGCTCACCTCCACCGCGAGCGGCAGCGCCCCGCAGGCCCGGACGATCCGCAACGCCGCCCCCGGGTCGGTCCGCAGCCGCCCGGCCCCGATCAGCTTCCCCAGCAGCTCCAGCGCCTCACCGTCCGCCAGCGCGGGCAGCGCGATCCGGTGCACCGGTGCGAGCCCCGCCAACTGCCCCCGGGCGGTGACCAGTACGGAACACTTCCCGGACCGGGGCAGCAGCCCCCGTACGGCCACTTCGTCCGGCACGTCGTCCAGGACGACCAGCGCCCGGTGCCGGGCCAGCCACCCCTGCCAGGCGTCCGCGAGGGCGGCCGTCGCCACGCGGACGTCCGCCGGCCCGCCCTCCGGCCCCGTGAGGGCGCCGCCCGCCACCCCGCACAGCCGCCCCAGCTCCGCCAGGACCTCCGCCCGGCTCCGCGCCGTACCGTCCTCCCGGCGTACCCGGACATGGACGCGGCCGTCGGGGAAGCGGTCGGCGAGCAGGTGCGCCGCCCGGACCGCGAGCGCCGACTTCCCCGCCCCGGCCGGGCCCGATACGACCACCACCCGCTCCTCGCCGCCGCCCAGCACGTCGAGCAGGTCCCGCAGTTCGTCGCGGCGGCCGGTGAAGGCCCCCGTACAGGCGGGCAGCGCCTCCGCGCTCCCCGACTCCCGGGCGGCGGCGGGCCGGCGGGCCTCCCGCCCCCGGCCGAGCATCGAGCGGTACTGCGCCGCCATCGCCGGGCTCGGCTCCAGCCCCAGCTCCCGCGACATCAGCTGCCGGTAGTCGTCGTACACCGCCAGCGCCTCGGCCTGCCGGCCCGACTGGTGCAGGGAGGTCATCCAGGCGGCCCGGAGCCGCTCCCGCAGCGGATGGCGCTCCACCAGATCCCGCAGCCCGTCCACCGCGACGGCGGCCCGGCCCAGCTCGATCTCGGTCTCCGCCCAGTCCTCGAACACCGTCAGACAGCGGGCCTCCAGCCGGTGGGCCTCCTCGGCGACGTCGGCGGAGTCCCGCAGATCGTTCAGCGGCGGCCCCTCCCACAGGTCCAGTGCCTCACGCAGGAGACGGGCCGCGCCCGGCAGATCGCCCCGACCGGCCGCCGCTCGCCCCGCGCGGGCCAGCGCCCCGAACCGCAGGGTGTCCAGCTCGTCCTCGGCGATACGCAGGAGGTAGCCCCCGCAGCCGTGCACCACCCGGTCCCGGCCCCCGTCCCCGGCGGGCCCCAGAAGGGCACGGACGGCACTGACGTAGACCTGGAGGTTCTTGCGGGCGGTACGGGGCGGGTCCTCCGGCCACACCGCGTCGGTCAGCGCGCCCACCGGTACGGGGGTGTTGGGGCGGGCCAGCAGCGTGGCGAGGACCAGGCGCTGCTTTCGCGGGCCGAGCGGCAGCTCACGGCCGTCCAGCCGGGCCGTGAGCGGGCCGAGCAGCGAGACGTACACCGCACCTGCGGAACCGGTACGGGCGGGAGGTCGGGTCATCAGCGGGCCTCCGGAACGGGGACGGGCGGCGGACTGGGCCGTACGTACGCCCCGATCCTGCCGCCGCCCCGGCCCCCGCACATCGGGGCCCCGCACGCATTTTCCGCCCGGCCACCCGACCGAAACCGCCCGGCGCCCCCATGTTGCCCGCCCCGGCCCCCACGTCCCCCGGAGCGGACCCGCGTGGGGCCGGTGCGGGTGGGCCCCGCCTCAAGCCGGTGCGGGTGGGCCTCGCGTCGGGCCGGTTCGCGCGGGCCGGTCTCGGACCGGTTCGGGTGGGCTTTGCGTGGGGCCGGTGCGGGTGGGCCCCGCGTCGGGCCGGCTCGCGCGGGCCGGCCTCGGACCGGTGCGGGTGGGCCGACCTCAGGCCGGTTCGGCGGCGCACTCGGCGGCGAACTCGCACAGGGCGGCCCGGTCCGCGCGCCCGGTCTTGCTCAGCAGACTGGCCATGTGCTTCTCCACCGTGCGGGGCGAGATGGACAGCCGCCGGGCGATCTGCTGGTTCCCCGGCCGCTCGGGGAGCAGCACGAACACCTCGTACTCGCGCGGGGTCACCCCGCCGGCCCGCAGCGGCGACGGGATCCGGTCCCAGCCCCCCCGGTGCTGGCCCACGCTGGCCCCGGCCTGCCGCAGCGCCGCCCGGCACGCGGAGGCGACCGGCTGCACCCCGGCCCCGTAGAAGTACTCCTCGGCGGACCGCAGCCACGCCACCGGCTCGCCCCACCCGTCCGCGCGGGCCGCGTCCGCGACCAGCCGCAGACCCAGGTGGCGGGCGACCGGAAAGGGCGCGGACCGCACATCGAACGACGCCATCAGCCGGGCGGCCCCGGCCGGATCCCCCTCCCGGCCCAGCAGCACCGCGTCCGCCAGCTCCAGGAACTGTCGGTTCCAGGCGAGACACCCCCCGGGAGACGCCCGCGCCTCCGCCAGCTCCGCCCGGTCCGCGTCGCCCGCCAGGACCCGCAGCAGCGGGCGCAGCCCGTACCGCCCGCTCAGGTAGTAGTAGCTCGGGTGGTCCGCCTCCCAGGCCAGCGCCTCGTCGAGCCCCGCCGCCGCCCGCTCCCGGTCCTCCTCCAGGAGCGCCCCGAACGCCCGGCACAGCCCCGACCGGAGCGGCACCAGCAGCGACTGCTCGCCCCCGGCCCGCCGGAACGCGGCCAGCGCCCGGTCCATGTCCCGCCGCCGCCCCCGGTGCGCGGCCATCGTCGCCCCGGCCAGCAGCAGATAGCGGTGGGCGGACCGGTCACCGACCCGGGCACTGGCCTCCGCCGAGCGGTCGATGATCTCCTGCGCCTCCTCCCACCGGGCGCACATCACCGCGTTCATCGCGAGCAGCCCGTCGACCGTACGGGTCAGCAGCAGCGCCCCCAGCTCGGTGGCCGCCGCCCGCGCGGAGAGCAGCCGGCCCGCGTCCCCGGTCCGCATGAAGGCGTTCGCCCCGAGCCGCACCAGCGCCTCCACCCGCCAGACCGGCAGGGCGTGTTCGGCGGAGATCGACAGCATCCGCTCCAGTGCGGCGTCCGCGGCGTCGAAACCCTCCTCGCGCCGCAGCAGCGCCAGCAACTGCCAGGCCTGACAGGCCACCACGGGCAGCCCCTCGGCCTCGGCGGTCTCGGCGGCCTCCCGCACGGCCCGCTCGGAATCCGCCGGATCCCGGGGCTTGCGCCCATGCCCGGGGAGCAGCGCCAGATACCCGTCGACCACCACGAGCGCGGCCCGGCGGCCCGCCGGCGGCGACGGGCCCAGCAGGACGCGGGCCGCCTCGACCTGGAGCGCCGCCTCGGCGGTGCGCTCCGCCATGACCGCCGCCCAGGCGAGCTCGATGTGGATCAGGCCGCGCCGGGCGGCGGCCTCGGAACGCGCCGGAACGGGCGGCAGCGCGTCCGCCAGCGCCAGGGCGCCGTCCAGATCTCCGCCTGCGGCACGGGCGACCGCCAACGACTCGGCGACGGCGGCCCGGTCGTGCTCGGCGGCCAGTGGGAGCGCCCGCTCCAGCAGCACCACGGCGGAGCCGTGCGCCCCCGAAGCGAGCATCCGTCTTCCCGCCTCCGCGAACTGGCGGGCCGCCCCGGTCCGGTTGCCCGCGGCCAGTTGCAGCGCGGCCACGAGCTGCCGGCCGTCCTCGTCCAGCGGCTGCCCCGCGTGCTCGATGGCCCCGGCGGCGCGGCGGGCCAGCGAGGCGCGCTCGGCCGGCGCCAGCGAGGAGATCAGAGCCTCGGCGGTCAGCGAGTGCCGGAAGGTGTAGCGGTCGGGGGCCGCGCCGTCCGGGGCGATGACACCGGCCTCCACCGCCGAGCGCAGATGTGTGAACAGGGCCCGGTCCTCGAAACCGGTGACGGTCTGGAGCACGGTCACCGAGAACTGGCTGCCCAGGGTGGCCGACGCCAGTAAGAGGTCCCGCACCGGCTCGTCCAGCCGCTCCAGCCTGCGGGCCCAGCTGCGGACGATGTCCGAGGGGACCGAACCGCCCGGCTGCTCCACCGCCTCCCACCCGTCGTCCGTCCGCCGGAGCCGGCCGGTGTCCAGCAGGTCCGCCAGCAGCACTTCCAGCAAGTACGGGTTGCCCGCCGCGCGTTCGGCCAGCCGGCGGTGCACCGCCTCGGGTATCTCCTCCGGTCGCGCCTCCAGACACGCGCCCGTCAGCGCCCGCACCCGGTCCTCGCGGAGCGGACCCAGCTCGCGTACGGTCGCGGCCTGCCGGCGCTCGACGGAGCGTACGAGCTCCAGGGCCGCGCCCGGCTCAGGGCGCAGGGTGCCCAGGAACAGGATGGGCAGATCGGCCAGGTTGTCGATGACGTACTCGACGACCGCGACGGTCTCCGTGTCGCAGTCGTGCAGATCCTCCAGCAGGATCGCGCAGCCCGCCTCCCGGCCCAGCACGGACAGCAGCCGCAGCAGGGCCTCGGCCAGCTCCACGACGGTCTCCGGATAGCCGGGGGACCCGTCCTTGCGCCACTCCGGGACCAGCCGGGCCAGCGCCGGGTGGTAGGGCGTGAGCTCCGGATCGGTCGGGGTGCCCGCGGCCCGGAACCGGGACGCCAGCGCCTCCGCGAGCGGACGGAAGGGCACGACGAGCCCGGTCGAGGTGGCCCGGCCGCGCAGCACGGGCATGCCGAGCCCGTACGCCCGGTAGGCGCACTCGCCCACCAGCCGGGACTTGCCGATACCGGCTTCCCCGAGGAGGAACAGCGCGCGCCCCGAACGCCGTCGTACGGCGTCCAGGGCGCTGCTCAGCAGTCCGATCTCCTCGTCCCGCCCGACGATGACCGGCGAAGTGGCTCGCATGGCCGCAGGCTACTGGAGCCCCAACCCCTACGACAGCGGGCCAATTCGACTTATTTACGGCTGAGTTGGCCGGAACCGCTCACCACGGGGCCGTCATGGTGGTCCACGGCAGGTCGTGGCTGTAGCCGCTCTCGCCCTCCGATGCGCTGAGAAGTCTGCCGCGCGCACCGAGGCCTCCGGTGGACCCCAAGGAGATCTGCCCCGCCGGGTGCTCGGGCGTGCCCTCGTGCGCGATCTCGCCGGACGCTTGCAGGGCCGATTCGCCGAACTGCTTCATCTCTGCCTCATCCTCTGGGTGGTGACGGTGACGGTGACGGTGGTGACGGTGGTGACGGTGATGGCGGTGGTGACGGTAGGGGTGCTGGTGGTGATGTGGTCCTCGTCGTCAAAGCGGTGGTTCGGTCAAGGGGCCCCGGAGGGGCGCAGGAGCAGCGCGGACCCGATCCGGTCGGGGAACCCGGCCCGCAGCAGCCCGTGCCCGATCCCCGAGAGCCCGGTGAGCAGCCCCGGGTGCGGTACGCGGCCGGGCGTCCCGCACCGCGGGCCCGCCCGGTCCGCCGAGGCCAGCAGCGTCCCGGCCCGGCGCATCCACGCGGGCCGTGAGGCGGGGAGCGCGCTGTGGCCGAGGAGTTCGAGCAGCCCCGACTCCCCGTGGCACAGGCTGTCGTCGGCGAGCGGGCCGATGCCCGCCAGTTCGCCGGAGCGCGCCGCGAGCCAGCCGGACAGCTCCGGGTCCGCCAGCGCGTCGGGGCTGTCCGCGATCGCCAGCGCGATGCCGGTCACGCCGTCGCACCAGGCCGGCCCGGCGGCCGCTCCGGCTGCCGCTTCGTGGGTCGCCCCGGGGGCCGCACCGTCCGCCGCTCCGGCGGCGGTGGCGAGGGTCACGCGGGCGGCTCCGGCCGTCGCCCGGCGCAGGGCGTTGAGTCCGGCACCCCGGTGGCGGGCGTCGCCCCCGGCCCCGGTGAACCGCAGCAGCGCCCAGCCGATCCCCGCCGCCCCGTCGGCGAAGCCCCCGCTGTCCGGGAGCGGGGCGGCGGCGATCCGCTCGGCGCAGCGCTCGGCGCCACGCCAAGCCTCGGGGCGGCCGGTGGCGCGGTGCACCGCGAGCAGCGAGACGAGCCCGCCCGCCGCCCCGCCGCGCACCCCGTACCCGTCCTCGGCCGCGCTCGCCGCGCAGCTCAGCCGGACGGCCGGACCCACCTGGTCCAGCACCTCCCGGTCGCCCAGCAGCGTGCCCACCTCGGTCAGCGCGTACGCGATGCCGCCGAGGCCCGCGAAGGCGCCGGAGCCCAGGGACCCGAGCTCGTCGGCCCGCCCGTGCAGCGCGTCCAGCAGCCCCGGGACCGGGGCCAGCGCCTCGCGGGCCGCCTCCGCGTACCGGGAGGCGCCGGTGAGCGCGGCCAGTTGCGCCAGGAAGAGCGCGGGCCCCGTGTAACCGCCCGCGAGGTCCGCCGCCATCGGGGTGAGCCGCCAGTAGCGCTCGCCGAGCAGTTCGAGCCCGATCCAGTTGGTGCGGCGCTCGTGCCGGTAGGCGAGGGAGACGAGCTGGTCGCCCACGGACCGCGCGGCGGACAGCAGTTGCTCGGGCTCCGGCGCGGTAGCCGCGCTCCGCGACCGGCCGCCCGGCGCCGCCCGGTGCGGCGGCTCGGGCGAGGTGCTCACCATGGCGGCCCGGATGATCCGCTCCTGGTCCTGGCGGTCCACGGTGTCCATCGCGCGCACCTTCGCCTCGACGCGAGCCAGCCCGGTGGGCCCGCCGGGGCCGCCGCCGGCCGGCCCCGGAACCGTACGGCCGGTGCCGCTCCACAACTCCGTGTCTCCCGGCCGGGTGCCGAACACCGGCACGTCACCGCGCCACAGCTCCGCGACCTCCTCGTCCTCCACGCCGGGCAGCGCGGGCATGCCCAGGAGCGGGGTGCGCAGCAGCGAGAGGACCTGGTGGCGTTCGGTGGCGTCCCGCATCAGGTCGGGGTGGGTCGACTCGTCCAGCAGCGTCGTGTACGTCCAGGTCGGCCGGGGCACGACGCGCACCTCGTCCCGCGCGAAGATCCGCAACAGCCCGTCACCGCCCAGGAGTTCCTGCCGGTGCGCGCTGATCGCGTTGTATCCGGCCCGGAAGCCGCCGCACAGGGCCTCGGTGTACGCGGAGGGGTCGGCCGCCACTCCGCCCAGCCGGGGCCGGTTGGCGGACTCGGTGAACCGGCCGGCCCGCCGCACCAGCCGCATGCGGTCCGTACCGGCGTCCGCCCAGTCGGCGGTCTCGATCGGCGACGACGCGGCCCGGCCCCCGCCGATGGCGGACATGTCGAGCGCGGTGGTGTCCCCGACGAGCAACTGGGGCAGCAGGCCCACCCGGTGGACCGAGTCGTGCAGGGCCCGAGCGGCCGGATCGGCGGACCGGGCGGGTCCCAGCGGCGGGTGGAACAGCGTCTCCACATCGACCAGCACCGGGTGCGGGCCGCAGGCGATCAGGTTCTCGTGGTGCAGATCCGTACCGTCCAGCGTGTGCAGCAGCGCCAGCAGCGCACCCTGGCGCCGGTAGAACTGCCGGGTCTCCGCGGCCGAGGCGCAGGGCCGCTCCTCGACGAACTCGGCCCACCCGTACTCCCCCCGGTCCAGGACCCGCAGCACCCGCAGCTCCGGGGCGCCGGGCAGTGAACCGAACCACTCGGCCAGGGTGTTGAAGTGCCGGTGCGCCGCGAGCGGACGCGGCTTGTAGACCAGCCGGGCGCCGTCGGCGAACCGCAGCAGCATCACCGACCGGCCGCCGCGGTGGCTGTCGCCCGCCCCGGCCTCGACACCGGTGAGCGCCCCGGGCCCGGCGCTCCCGCCGCGCCCGCCCTCCGGGGAACCGGCCCGGTCGCCGAGCACCCCCGAGGGGGTCAGCAGGTGCCGGTCGGCGGCGAGCCGGGCGGCCATCTCCGCGAACGCGTCCCCCGTGTTCAGGCAGGCCGTCGCGAGGAGGCGGGCCAGCACGGGATAGCCGGTGACGAGCAGGGCGAGACCGTCGCGGCGGGCGGTGCGCCGTACGAAGTCCCGGAAGCGTTCCTCGGACCCCTCGCCGCTCAGCCGGCCCAGCCGCCGGGCCTCGTGCAGCTCCGTGACGAGGGTGCGCGCCGCGATCCGGGACAGCCGACGCGTCAGCTGCTGCCGGAAGTCCGCCAGGAGGGGGGAGGAGCCGTCTGCCGCCCGACCGTCTGCCGCCGGGCCGGCCGCTCGGCCGTTCCCCGAGCCGTTGACCGGGCTGCCGTCGACCGGGCCGTCGACCGCCGGGCCGTCCTTCGCGAGCGCGTCCCGGAGCCGCCGGACCGCCGCCTCGACGAACGGTGCGACGACCGGCCCGAAGCCGCTGAGCCCGGGGTACGACCGGTCCGGGACCACCACGTCACGCGGCGCCGAGGCGACGGCCGCCCGGGCGAAGACCGCCCAGTCGGGTTCGTCGGCGGGGCCCCCGCCGACGACGCCGGGGAGCCACCACGGCGCTCCTGCCGTGTCCCTGAACGGGGAGGGGGAGGAGAGCGGGGAGGGTGAGGGGAGGGCGGGTGAGGGCGAGGCGTCGCCGGCCGCGACGGGAGCGCCTTCGCGGGTCACGAGGGCGGCAGCGGGGGCGAGGCGACGATTCGTACCTCTGTCGACCAGATCCTTCTCCGCCATCGCTCCGCACCTCCCCTGTCCCGGGGCCGGCCCGGTCGGGCCGCCCGGGTCCATCGTGGTGGGGGAGCGGCTACGGGCGCATGGGGGAGTCGCCCCCATCTTTCGCCCTCCGGCACGCAGACACCGACAACGGGCCGCCATGACCATCGAATTGGCCATTTCTCGACTGCCCCCCAAGGCCGGGGTGCTGCTTAATAGGGCTCCCGCGAGTGTGGGGTGAGTGACGAGTGCACGGGGGAGCACATGGACACCACAGGGAGCTTCGGGCAGCCGCAGAGACCTACGCCACCACCGTCCGGACGGCTGTCCGGACCACCAACGGCGCGTCCTGCCTCACCCCCGCGGGCTTCAGCGCCACCGCAGTCCTCAGCGCCACCGCAGTCCTCACCGCCACCGCCGCCGGGCCCCCCGGCCGGACCTCAGCTGGAGCAGCCGCCCATACCGCCGATGCCGCGCCCTGGCGGCGTCCTGGAGGTCTCGGTCAACCGCCGGATGCTCTGGATCGGCTCGGCGGCCTTCCCGCTGGAGAATCTCACCCGGGTGGAGGCCACGAAGCTCAGGCCGCAACGAGGGGCGACCTTCCTCAGCCTCGTGAAGTGGCTGGCGCTCACCGCCGTCGTCTATGTGGTGGTGATCGCGGCGAGCGACGGTGACCCGGAGATCAAGGAGAGCGGGAATCCGATGTTCCTCGTCTTCACGATCGGTCTGGCCATCTACTTCATCAAAGAACTCTTCGAACCGGCGAAGCCGATCCTGGCAGTGGAGACGGCCGGCGGCTCGCTGGCGGTCGTGACGCTGCCGACCGTGGACGAGTTGCGGACGATCGCCGGACAGATCGTCCATGCGATCAACCACCCGGAGGCCGAATTCACGGCTTACGTGAACGAGTTGAACAACTACAACGGCCCCGTCTTCAACCAGAACGGCGGGACGAACACGGGGATCAAGCTGTGAACGAACCGACGCACCACACGACCTACAACGGCCCCGTCTTCAACCAGCGGGGAGAGCAGGTGATCGGGATCAACTACGGCATCGTCGGAGCCACCGCCCAGGACCCGGAACTCCGCGCTGCGGTCGAGGAGTTGACCGCCCGGCTCCGCGACCTCACCGCCCACCTCACCCCGGAGCAGGCCCGCACGGTCGAGGAGACCCTGCCCGTGCTCGCCCTGGACCGCGAGGCCATGACCGAGCGCGGCCTGACCCTGGCACGGCTCGGCCAGATCGCGAGCAGCCTGGGCCCGGTGGCCCAGCCGGTCGCGGACGCGCTGGGACGAGTGCTCGGCCTGCTGGGCTAGGCCCTGGGGGCGCTGCTGGGCTAGGCCCTGAGGGAGCCCCGAGGCCGCCCGACCCCCGGGACCCCGCCGGGCCGTCGGCTCACCCCCGAGGCGCGGCCGTGGAACCCCGGATCATCAGCTCGGCCGCGATGGTGGCGATGCCGCCGGGCGGCGGGTTCTCCTTGCCCATCGCCAGCCGCCCGGCCCGGGCGCCCGCCTCGAAGAGCGGCAGCCGCACCGTCGTGAGGGCCGGCACCGCGTCCACCGAGAACGGCAGGTCGTCGAAGCCCGCGACCGAGATGTCCTGGGGGATCCGCATCCCCTGGTCCCGTACGGCCGCGCACGCGCCCAGCGCCACGGTGTCGTTGGCCGCCACGATCGCGGTCACGTCCGGTGCCCTGCGCAGGAGTTCGAGCGTGGCCTCGTAGCCGGAGCGCCGGTCGTAGGGGCCGTGCACGGTGAGCAGCTCCTGGTCGTCGGAGCCTCGGCCCCCGTCGGCCTCGCCCGGGGCGGCGGCCAGGCCGGCGGCGCGCAGCGCCTCCCGGTGGCCCTCCAGCCGGTGCCGGGTGGTGGTGCGCTCCGGGGGCCCGGCGACGTAACCGATCCTGCGGTGGCCGAGCGAGATGAGGTGCTCGGCGAGCCGGCGCCCGCCGCCCCGGTTGTCGAACGTGAGCGCGGCGACGAGCGCGTCGCCCTCGGGCAGCGGGGGTCGCCCGCAGAAGACGATCCGGGTGCCCGCGTCCGCGAGCTTCGCCAGCTTCGCGGACATCGCCGCCTGGTGCGCCGGGTTCTCGACCGCACCGCCGGTGAGGACGACGGCGGCGGCGCGCTGGCGCTGGAGGAGGGTGAGGTAGGTGAGTTCGCGCTCCGGGGAGCCGCCGGTGTTGCAGATGACGGCCAGCTTCTCGCCGCCCGCCCGTCCGGAACCGTCCCCGGGGCCGCCGATCTGTGTCTGGGCCGCCCCCGCCATGATCCCGAAGAACGGGTCGGCGATGTCGTTGACCAGGATGCCGACCAGGTCCGAGGTGGCCGCGGCGAGCGAGCTCGCGGGCCCGTTGAGCACGTAGTCCAGGTCGTCCACCGCGCGCAGGACCCGCTCCCGGGTCGACGCCGCCACCGGGTAGTTGCCGTTCAGCACACGCGAGACGGTGGCCGGGGACACCCGGGCGCGGGCCGCCACATCCGCCAGGGTGACTGTCATCGCTGTCCTCCGTGAGATCACGCGCGGCCCCCTCTTGTCCGGCCGCTGTCGGCAGGCTAGCGTCATCTCCGATAGAAAGCGCTTGCTACGGCTGTATGGAGGGACCTTCGTGACACGCAGGACAGTGCGCATCGCCATGAACGGCGTCACGGGACGCATGGGATACCGGCAGCACCTGGTGCGCTCGATCCTCGCGATCCGCGAGCAGGGAGGCCTGGATCTCGGCGACGGGGAGGTGCTGTGGCCCGAGCCCGTGCTCGTCGGCCGCCGCGCCCACGCCCTGGAGGAGCTCGCCGAGCGCCACGGCCTGACCGAGTGGTCGACCGACCTGGACGCGGTCCTCGCGGACGACACGATCGACGTCTACTTCGACGCCCAGGTCACCTCGGCCCGAGTGGAGGCGATCAAGAAGGCGATCGCGGCGGGCAAGCACGTCTACACCGAGAAGCCGACCGCCACGGACGTCGAGGGGGCCCTCGACCTGGCCCGGCTCGCCCGGGACGCGGGCATCAAGCACGGCGTCGTCCAGGACAAGATCTTCCTGCCGGGCCTGCTGAAGCTGAAGCGCCTGATCGACGGCGGCTTCTTCGGCGAGATCCTGTCCGTGCGCGGGGAGTTCGGCTACTGGGTCTTCGAGGGCGACTGGCAGGAGGCCCAGCGCCCCTCGTGGAACTACCGCGCCGAGGACGGCGGAGGCATCGTCGTCGACATGTTCCCGCACTGGGAGTACGTGCTCCACGAGCTGTTCGGTCAGGTCACCTCCGTAACGGCCCATGTGCAGACGCACGTTCCGCGCCGCTGGGACGAGCAGGGCAAGCCGTACGACGCGACCGCCGACGACGCCGCGTACGGCATCTTCCAACTGGCGGGCGGGGCTGTCGCGCAGATCAACTCCTCCTGGACGGTACGGGTCAACCGCGACGAGCTGGTCGAGTTCCAGGTCGACGGCACCCACGGCTCCGCCGTCGCCGGCCTGCGCAACTGCCGCGTGCAGCACCGCTCGTCGACCCCCAAGCCGGTCTGGAACCCGGACCTCCCGGTCACCGAGTCGTTCCGCGACCAGTGGCAGGAGATTCCCGACAACCAGGAGTTCGACAACGGCTTCAAGGCGCAGTGGGAGCTGTTCCTGCGCCATGTGGTCTTGGACGAGCCGTACGCCTGGGACCTGCTGGCCGGCGCCCGGGGCGTCCAACTGGCAGAGCTGGGGCTGAAGTCGTCCGCCGAGGGCCGCCGCTTCGACATCCCGGAGCTGACCCTGTGACCCGCGCCACCGGTGCGCGGCTCCGGAGGCCGCTGACATGACCATCCACCTCCCGCAGGGCCCTTACACGCCCCGCGCCACACCGCTCGACCTCGCGCCGGGAGCGTCGGCCCCCACCTCCCGTACGGTCTTCTCGGCGGCGCACGTGGTCGCGGACCCGTACGCGGACATCAGCCCGGACGACCCGGCCGCCGTCGACTGGGAGTCCACGCTCGCCTTCCGCCGCCACCTGTGGGCGCACGGCCTGGGCGTCGCGGAGGCCATGGACACCGCGCAGCGCGGCATGGGCCTGGACTGGGCGGGCGCCGCCGAACTGATCCGCCGCTCGGCCGCCGAGGCGAAGGCGGTGGGCGGCCGGATCGCCTGCGGCGTCGGCACCGACCAACTGTCCGCCGACCCGGCGCCCACCCTGGCCGAGGTCACGGCGGCGTACGAGGAGCAGCTGGCCCTGGCCGAGGAGAACGGCGTCCAGCCGATCCTCATGGCCTCCCGCGCGCTGGTCCGCGCCGCGCGGGGCCCCGAGGACTACCTCGCCACGTACGCCCACCTCCTGCGCCAGGCGTCGGAGCCGGTGGTCCTGCACTGGCTGGGTCCGATGTTCGACCCGGCCCTGGAGGGCTACTGGGGCAGCGCCGACCTCGACGAGGCCACGGCCACCTTCCTCAAGGTCATCGCCGAACACCCCGACAAGGTCGACGGGATCAAGATCTCCCTCCTGGACGCGGCGCGCGAGATCGACGTACGCCGCCGCCTCCCGGGAGGGGTGCGCTGCTACACGGGCGACGACTTCAACTACCCGGAACTCATCGCGGGCGACGAACGCGGCTTCAGCCACGCCCTGTTGGGCATCTTCGACCCGCTGGGCCCGCTGGCGGCGCACGCGGTACGGGTGCTGGACACGGGGGACGTGGACGGCTTCCGGGCCCTCCTGGACCCCACGGTCGAGCTCTCCCGCCACCTCTTCCGGCCGCCGACCCGCTTCTACAAGACGGGTGTGGTGTTTTTGGCCTGGCTCTCCGGCCACCAGGACCACTTCACGATGGTGGGCGGACTCCAGTCGGCGCGCTCGCTCCCACATCTGGCGAAGGCGTACGAACTGGCCGACGGCCTGGGCCTGTTCCCGGACCCGGAGCTGGCCGAACACCGGATGCGCTCCCTGCTCGCGGTCCACGGAGGCGCACGATGAGCGACGACCACCTCTCCCGCCTCTCGCTCAACCAGGAGACCCTCAAACAGTGGTCGCTGCCCGAGCTGACCGAGGGCTGCGTCAAGGCGGGCATCGGCAAGGTCGGCCTGTGGCGGGCCCCGGTACAGGCGTACGGCGTCGAGCGCACGGCCAGGCTCCTGGCCGATGCCGGGCTCACCGTCACCAGCCTCTGCCGGGGCGGCTTCTTCACCGCACTCGACCCGGCGGCCCGCGCCCGTGCCCTGGACGACAACCGGGCGGCGATCGACGAGGCGGCGGCCCTGTCCACCGACACCCTGGTCCTGGTCTCCGGCGGCCTCCCGCCCGGCAGCCGCGATCTGCACGGGGCCCGGGAGCGGGTCGCCGACGCGCTGGCGGAACTGGCCCCGTACGCGGCGACGCGCGGCGTCCGCCTGGCGATCGAGCCGCTGCACCCGATGTACGCCTCCGACCGCTGCGTCGTCTCCACGCTCGGTCAGGCCCTGGACCTCGCGGAACGCTTCCCGGCCGAGCAGGTCGGCGTGGTCGTCGACACCTACCACCTCTGGTGGGACGACCGGGCCCCGGCCGAGATCGCCCGCGCGGGTGTGGGCGGCCGCATCCACTCCTTCCAGCTGGCCGACTGGATCACCCCGCTCCCGGCGGGCGTCCTGTTGGGCCGGGGCCAACTGGGCGACGGCAGCGTGGACTTCCGCGCGTTCCGCCGCCATGTGGAGGCCGCCGGCTTCGACGGCCCGATCGAGGTGGAGATCTTCAACGAGGCACTGTGGGCCCGCGACGGGGCGGAGGCCCTGGCGGAAGTCGCGGAGCGCTTCGTGCAACACGCCTGCTGAGAGCCGCGCGCGGGGCCTCGGGTAAAGAGATCGTCAAGGGGTGCAACCTTTGCGTACCCTCCCGTGTCACACATGGCGTCGGGACTTCCGGGGAGGGGTCCGGGGGGAACGGGAAGGCCCGACGGGAGGGGAAAGCGAGGGGGGTCCGGCCGCGAGGCCGGGCCCCATTTCGCTTCCTCGGCCCCGCGTTACCGTTCGGCCATGACGGAGAAGACAGCGGAAGCCATGCCGGAGAGCGCGGCGGAAGCCTGGCCCGAGCCGCCCCTCGCCGGCACCGAGGCGGCAGCCGTCCTCGGCGCCCTGGAGCGGCAGCGGGCCACACTCGCCTGGAAGTGCTCCGGCCTGGACGCCGCCGGACTGAACACCACGGTCGGCGCGTCCGCCGTCACGCTGGGCGGCCTGCTCAAGCACCTGGCCCACGTGGAGGACAGCCACTTCGCCCGCCTGTGGCTCGGAACTCCGGTCGGCGCCCCGTGGGCCGCGGTGGACTGGGACAGTGACCCCGACTGGGCCTACCGCTCCGCCGCCCAGGACACCCCTGAGCAACTGCGCGCGCTCTGGCGGGAATCGGCGGCCCGCTCCCGGGCCGTCGTCGACGCGGCACTGAGCGCGGGCGGCGGCCTGGACCAGCTCGGCGCCCACGTCACGCGCGGCGGCGAACGCCCGAACCTCCGCCGCATCCTCCTGGACCTCATCGAGGAGTACGCCCGCCACGTCGGCCACGCCGACCTCATCCGCGAGTCGGTCGACGGCCTGACGGGTGAGGACCCGCCGAGGTGAGCCGGGCGCGGTGCGGGCGGACCCGGCCGGCGGCGCGCCGCACGGACCGTGGAACCCCCCTCCGCCCGGGCCGGGGCGTCAGCTCCGCAGTTCGGCGAGCCTGGCCAGGGTGTCGGCGGCGGCCTCCTGTTCCTCGGCCCCGAGGCGGATCCCCGCGGCCTCTTCGAGCAGCCCCGCCGCCCGCTCCCCGTCGCCCGTCCGCTGCGCGATGTCCCCGCGCAGGACGAGAAGCCGCAGCCTCTGCACCGGAGTCGGGTGCTCGTCCGTCAGCCCGAGCGCCCGGTCGATGATCTTCGCCGCGCCCGGCAGATCCTGCTTGGAGTCCGCGAAGAGATCCGCCATGTGCAGGGCGCGGGCGAAGGTCTCCTTCGGTGCGGGCCGGTGGCTCTGGTCCTCGCTGATCGGCTGCCCGATCCGGATCGTGTTCCCCGTCGGGTCGGTCACCAGGAACTGGCGCACCCCGTACGACATGTCCTTCAGCGGACCGATGCGCGGCAGCCCCCGCGCCGGGACGCGCCCGTAGGCCTCCTTGAGGCCCGCCCGGAACGCCGCGTGCAGGCCGTCCACGTCCTCGGTGAGGACATAACACCCGGAGTGGGAGGACGCCGGTTCGTACTTCTTCATGCCGTACAGCTGGAGCTCGACCGATCCCCGTTCGACGACGGCGTACGCGTACGGGCTCTTCTGGAGCGACGTCGTCTCGAAGCCCAGGGCGGTGTAGAAGTCGACGGTGGTCTCGATCAGCGAGGTACGGCAGGGCAGCATCGGGATGGTCGTCTCGGTCATGCGTGCAGCGTAGTCAAATTTGAGTACTGGGGGCAAGAGGTGGTCGCCGTCCGGCCCGCGCCTCTGGCTGCCCGGATGCGCCTATGGGGCGGGATCGAGGGCCGGAGGCCTTCAGGAGTGAAACTTCTCGCCGCTGCGACGACGTCTTCGCAGGTGGGCCGTAGCGACACTGGTCTAGACCGCACGACCTCTTTACGCCTTTCTCCACCCGTGCGTTACTCATGTCATGTCCATGGCGTCCGGTAATCGGATGGCAAGCGGATGGCGATGGGATGCCATGGATCTCTTCCCGTCAACGTGCCCGGAGGTGGCTATGCCCGCGTACCGTTCTCCGTCCCGCCGACTCGAGAGATCCAGAGGGGCTCTGCTCGCAGGAGCTCTCGGCAGCGCCGCGGCGCTGATCCTGACCGCCCCGGGCACGGCCGCCGCCGCGCCGCCCGCACCCGACGAGCCGGTCCGGTCCGGCCAGGCGTGGATGGGCGCGGGGACCCGCATCGAGCAGGGCCCGGCGTCCTCGGCGGCGGGCGGCGTGACGCCGATGGACACCAGCGGCGTCCAGGGCATCGACGTGTCCCACTGGCAGGGGGCGATCAACTGGGGCTCGGTGAAGGCCGCGGGCATCGACTTCGCCTACATGAAGGCCACCGAGGGCACGTCCTTCAAGGACAGCCGCTTCAGCGCGAACTACACCGGTTCCTACAACGCCGGCCTGATCCGGGGGACCTACCACTTCGCCCGCCCCGACGTCTCCAACGGCGCGACGCAGGCGGGCTACTTCGCGGGCAACGGCGGAGGATGGTCCAAGGACGGCAAGACCCTCCCCGGGGTGCTGGACATCGAGCACAACCCGTACGGCGCCATGTGCTACGGCCTCTCCACGACCCAGATGCGCACGTGGATCAACGACTTCCACAACACGTACAAGGCGCGCACCACCCGGGACGTCGTCATCTACACGACGGCCAGCTGGTGGAACACCTGCACCGGCAGCTGGACCGGCATGGCCGCCAAGTCGCCTCTCTGGGTGGCCCACTGGGGAACCAGCAGCCCCAGCATCCCCAGCGGCTTCCCCACCTGGACGATCTGGCAGTACACGGCCACCGGCCGGGTCGCCGGGGTCTCCGGCGACGTGGACCGCAACAAGTTCAACGGCTCCATAACCCGGCTCCAGGCGCTCGCCAACAACACGGCGTAAGGGCCCGCCCTCGCGACGGCCGGGTGAGCACGGCGGCTCACCCGGCCGTACCGCCGCCACCCGCCGCAGTCGCCGCCGTTGTCCCTACCTCCTGCCCGCACACGCGAGGAGCCCGCCGTGAACCTTCCGCAGCCGTCCCGCCGCCACGTCCTGCTCGCCGGTGCCGGCGGCCTGGCGGCAGTCGCCCTACCCGGCACGGCCCATGCCCTCGACGCCGTCGAACCGGACATCGACGGCACGTCCCGGTGGAACGCCCGCCCGCCGCGGAGCCCGGTCGAGCTGGTGGGAAAGCGGCCGACCATGATCGTGGTCCACCACACGGTCAGCGCCAACACCTCCGACGTCTCCCGCGCCCAGGCCCACAAACACGCCCACTGGGTCCAGGACCTGCACATGGACAAGAACGGCTGGACCGACACCGGCTACCACTTCCTCGTCAGCCGGGGCGGCTGGATCACCGAGGGCCGCCACCAGAGCCTCAGCACGCTGCGGACCGGCAGGGACTTCGTCCTGGGCGCGCACACCTCCGGCCAGAACGGAGCGGGCGTCGGCATCGCCAACGAAGGCGCGTACCACGACGGCGCACAGCCGCCCCGGGCCCAGTGGGAGGTCCTGGTGGCGCTCTGCGCGTACACCTGCGCCCAGTACGGCATCGCGCCGAGCCGCATCTACGGGCACAAGGACTTCGGCGACACCCTCTGCCCGGGCGTACTCCACGACAAGCTGCCACAGCTCCGCAGCGAGGTCGCGGCGAGCATGGGCTGAGCGGCGGCCCGTGCCGCATCAGGTCTCGTAGACTCGACCGCCTGAGCGATCCGAGCGGCGGCGGCAACAGGGTGGGAACAACATGGACGAGTAGCTGCCGACGCGGAACCGGAACAGCCCGCCCCGCACCTCCCACACCGGACGGAACCGCCATCCATGTATGTCTCCCGCGTGCGCGTCGAGAACATCAAGTCGTTCCACGGCCCGCGCGTCGTCGACCTGACCCTGACCCGCCCGGACGGTTCGCACGCCGGCTGGACGGTCCTCGCGGGACGGAACGGCTCGGGAAAGACGTCGCTGCTCCGGGCGCTGGTCCTGGCCCTCAGCGGGCCGGTCGCGGCACGTGGCCTCGTCCAGGGGTTCGAGAACTGGATGTCGCGGGGGCAGGCCACCGGCTCGGCCCGAGCGAAGATCGTGAGGAACGCGAGCTTCGACAAGTTCAGCTTCTCCGGACGGACCCAGACCAACTTCTGGGCGGGGCTGCGCTGGACCGCCCCGGCGGAAGTCATGAGCAGCCGTAAGAGCGCCCAGCCGGCCCTGGAGGGCATCCGGCAGGACCCCGACACCACCAGCGCCACCCCCGCTCAACGCGGCCCCTGGGCGGACAACCCGGTGGGCTGGTTCTGCGCCGCGTACGGGCCTTTCCGGCGCATGGCCGGGGGCTCGGGAGAGGTCCAGCGGTTGATGCTGGCATCGGGTCCGGTGGCCAGGCAGGCAAGCCTGTTCCACGAGGACGCCTCGCTTGCCGAAGGCGTCGCCTGGCTGATCGAGCAGCACCTGCGCGCGCTGGAGAACCGGGAAGGGGCCGCAGCACTCAAACAGGCAGCGTTGTCGGTCCTCGGCCACGGGCTGCTCCCCGACGGCTACCGGGTGGAGGACGTCGACTCCGAAGGGCTGTGGGTCACCCGCGACGGCCACAGGTATCCGTTGCGGGAGATGAGCGACGGATTCCGTACAGTGGCCGCGCTCGTCGTCGACCTGCTCAAGCAGATCCATGACGCGTTCGGCGACGACGCGTTCGTCGGGGCTGATGGCGGCGACGGCCCCAGCCCTCTCCAGGTGCCCGGTGTCGTGATCATCGACGAGATCGATGCCCACCTCCACGTCTCCTGGCAGCGCCGCATCGGCCCCTGGCTGACCGAGCACTTCCCGAACATCCAGTTCATCGTGACGACCCACAGCCCGTACATCTGCCAGGCCGCTGATCCCGGCGGCCTGATCCGTCTGCCCGGGGTGGAGGAGAACGCCGCGCCCGAGGTCGTGTCGGAAGACCTCTACGAGCGAGTGGTCTACGGCAGCGGCGACGACGCGGTGCTCTCCGACCTCTTCGGGCTCGACACTCCGTACTCCGAGCAGGCCGAGCGCCGACGTGCCGAGTTCATGACGCTGGAGTCCCGCGTGTACGAGGGCGACACCGCACCGGAGACGGTCGAGCGCTACAAGAAGCTCAAGGACCTGCTCACCAGTTCTCCGGCCGCACGTGTCCACGAGGTGTCCGCGCAACTCCACCGGATCGCCGAGGAGATCAGGGACGGAGAGGGCGGCGAGGCGGGGTGATCCGACTGGAGCGGGCCCAACTGCCCCCCGATACGACGGCTCATCTCAAGACCTGCACCGAACAGATCGAGCAGTCGAGCGAAGTCGACCGCAAGGAGAAAGCCGCCGAACTGTGGGCCCACACCACCGTCCGCCGACGGGTACGTGAGGGGCTTCTGGGCACCCTTGCGGACATGGCCCCCGGCCACCAGCGCTGCATGTACTGCGGTGACAGCCAAGGCACGGACATCGACCACTTCGAACCCAAGAGCCTCGCCCCGCTGCGTACCTTCGAGTGGCTCAACCACCTGTTGGCCTGCGCGTACTGCAACAGTAATCAGAAGCGGAACATCTTCCCTCGCTCGGCGGAGAACGGTAGTCCGCTCCTTCTCGACCCCACGCTTCAGGAACCACTGGAGCACCTCCGCCTGGTGCTGCCGATCGGCGAGTACAAGGGGCTGACGCCGCAGGGAGACGCTTCCATAGCGGTGTTCGGGCTCAACACGCGTGGGGTCCTCGTCGAGGGACGTAGAACCGCCTACGAGACTGCCAAGGAGTCGGTGGAAATCTGGCGCACCGCCACGGATCGAGGGCGGCACGACAAGGCGGCGCAGACTGTCAGAACAGCCTGGAACCGTCCGCTCGCCGACGTACTCGCCGCGATGTTCCATCAAGCCGACCATCGATCCGCGGCGTTGTTGTTGACGGCGAGGAAGAGACTCTGAGGCTGTTGCGGGACCGGGATCTGCGAGCGGCGTTCCTGTCCCGGGCGTGACCTCGGCTCGGCGGCCCCGGTCGCGTGGTGCTGGCGGGGCCGCCCGATCAGGCGTGGAGATGCCCACTCTTGAGCGCGGTGACGAAGGACGACCACCCGTCGGCGGAGAAGACGAGGACCGGGCCGGCTGGGGCCTTGCTGTCGCGGACGGGGACGGTGGTGTGGCCGTCGGCGATCTCAAGGCAATCGCCGTTGGCCCCGCCGCTGTGACTGGACTTTCGCCATCCGGTCAGGGCCGCACCGTCAGCGATGGCGGCCTTGGTGCTGTGCATGTTTGTGCTCCTCCGCGATGCTTCTGACGAGCGCCACCGACTCTTCCCGCGGGGCCGCGTCACTCAGGGCGAGAGTGTAGGAGGTGTGGCAAGCATCAACCACGGCCGGATCATCCAACAGGCGCCCGTTGTGAACCCCTTCGACATAGGCCAGAGGAGCCGCTTCTGCGAAGGACAACAGGTAGAGCATGCCTTCCAGAAGCGCGTGCGCCCCGGATGCCAGAGTCAGCACATGCAGGCGTACGCGACCGGAGTCGGCCATGTCCGCCACCTTGTCCAACTGCTCCGCCATCACCTGCGGTCCGCCGACACGGCGCCTGAGCGCACTCTCGTCGAGCAGCATCCAGGTTACGGGCGCTGATGGCTTGTCGAGGATCCGTCCCCGTTTGACGCGGCTGACAACGAGTTCGTCAAGCTCCTCCGTGCGGAAATTCGGGCTGTACGCCTGGAACACGGCGCGAGAGTATGCCTCCGTCTGGAGCAAACCCGGGATGAGCGACGACCCGTAGTGACGGATCTCCGTGGCCAGTCGCTCCCACTCGGCGACCAGTCCGAAGTAGTGAGCGAAATACGGGTCCAAGTCCTCCAGCCAACGAGCGAAGAACCCGTCCGTGTTCAGCGCCCGGTCGATCCGCTGCGCGTCGTCCGGGTTCGGCAGCCGCCGTCCCGCCTCGAAGTGGCTGATGAGCGTCGGCGAGCAGACGACCTGATCGGCCAGTGCCTCCTGCGTCAGCCCCGCCGCGATGCGCCGCAGCTTCAGCTCCTCGCCGTACTTCTCCCGTGCCGTACGCGGCCTGCCATTCGCATTCATCCGCAAGCAACTCCTTGACCTGACCGGTGTGCTGTCATGCCCGACCCCCTGGAAGCGTAGCGATCTTTGACCTCACTCTGTGATGGGTTCGCTACAGAAAGAAGCGGCCTCCGCACTTCGACGCACCCTGAGAAAGCAGGCCCCATGAAGCACTCCCTCACCCGGCTCCTGAAGCCGGTGCTGAGCTTCCTGATCCCCGCATCGCGCAAACGGCACTTCCTGGAGCCGTACCTCTACCCCTACTCCTGCGCCTACGTCGGCGGCCCCACCGTCTACCGCACCGGCGAGCGTCCTCCGCGCGGCGAGGACAGTCCGCTCGTGCGCCCCTACTTCGTGGCGCACGAGCGGCGTGTGGCCGAGGAGCGGGCGGCCGAGGCGAGGCGGCGGCGCATGCGGAGCGGGGCGCTGCTGATCGCAGCCCACGGCGTTCACCTCGGCCGGGTGAGCGGGGTCGTGGCATGAGGCTGAGCAGCGAACACGCCGACCGTGCCGAAGCCCCCGCGATGCGGCTGCTGCCGTGGACGGGCACGGGCGGAAAGCCTTGTTACGTCGTCGGGGACGGCACCGGGCATGTCTCGCGGATGGCCGACGATGTCGAGGGCATCCAACTGGACATGGCGGACGAACTCCTCGGGCACGCCGCCGATCTACTGAACGGCGAGGAGACCGTTACCGGTCAACAGGTCCGGTTCCTCGCCGACCGGCTGACCGAGTCCCTGCGACAGGTCAGGCGCATCGCGGAGAGCCGTGGTTCGCGGCTCGACGCGCTCGCGCCGGACCGGCCCGAAACGGCTGCGGAGGAAGGCGCAACGGCCGAAGACCCTCGGTGACCGGTGACCGGTGACCGGTGACCCGCTCACCGGCGCGCGGCCAGCACCGCCGCAAGGCCCTCCCGCAGATCGGCGACGAAGAGTTCGGGCATCTCCAGCGACGGGAAATGTCCGCCGGCCTCGGGAGACCGCCACCGCACGATGTTCCGGTACCGCTCCTGGGCCCACGGGCGGGGCGTCTTGTCGATGTCGCGGGGGTACATGGTGATGGCCGCCGGGACGTCGACCCGGAGTTCGGGGTCCAGCGAGTTGTGGCTCTCGTAGTAGATGCGGGCCGACGACGCACCCGTCCGCGTCAGCCAGTACAGGGTGACGTTGTCGAGGATGCGGTCCCGGGAGATCGTCTCGAACGGGCTGTCCTCGGTGTCCGACCACTCGGCGAACTTGTCGAGGATCCAGGCGAGCAGCCCGACCGGTGAGTCGACGAGCGCGTAGCCGGTGGTCTGTGGCCGGGTGGCCTGCTGCTTGGCGTAGGCCGCGCGGTGGCGCCAGAAGTGGTGGGTCTCCTCGGTCCACCTTCGTTCGGTCTCCGTCAGGCCGTCCGTGGTGAGGCCGGGTGGGGCCTCCGCGAACGTGGAGTGGACGCCGAGCACCTGATCGGGGAACCTGCCGCCCAGAACCGTGGTGATGTTGCCGCCCCAGTCGCCCCCATGGGCCAGGAACGTGCTGTAGCCGAGCCTTCCCATCAGCTCCACCCACGTGGCCGCGATCTTCTCGGTGCCCCACCCGGTGGTGGCCGGCCGGTCGCTGAACCCGAAGCCCGGCAGCGACGGGGCCACGACGTGGAACGCCGGCGCTTCCGCGTCCTCCGGACCCGCCAACTCATCCATGACGTGCAGGAATTCGACGACGCTGCCCGGCCAGCCGTGCGTCAGGAGCAGCGCGGTGGCGTCCGTGCGCGCGGACCGGCGGTGCAGGAAGTGGATGCCCAGGCCGTCGATGACCGTGCGGAACTGGCCCATGCGGTTGAGGCGCTTCTCGAAGGACCGCCAGTCGTACCCGGTGCGCCAGTACTCCACGACATCGACGAGGTCGGCGAGCGGAACGCCCTGATCCCACCGGCGAGGGCCGGGCGGGGCGCCCTGGACCGTCTCGGCCTCCGGCAGTCGCGCCGCGGCCAGGCGCGCCCGCAGATCGTCGAGGTCGGCGTCGGTCGCGTGGGTCTCGTAGGCGTGGACGTCACTGGTCGGGCGCGGCATGAGGCCTCCTGGCCATGGTGGGGACCGGCGTCGATCCACCGCGGACCCGTGCTGATCCGCCACCGAACCGACGCCGACTCATCGTGAACCGGCTTAGACGGTTCTAACAGCCCCCAGGTGGATGTCGCAACCGGCTAAGGTGGTTCCATGCGTGCTGGCTTTCCTGACTTCCGCCTCGGCAACGTGCTCGCGACGAGCTTCACCGGGACCTTGTCGGAGCGTTTCGGCGACGCCGTGGAGCGCATCCCCGTTCCGCAACGGCTCATCGACTGGCTGGCGGTGTACGGCCTCGCCGTGGACTCCTGCACCCCTGTCCAGCTCGACCTCGCCCGGGAGTTGAGGGAGTCGGTCCATGCCGCCGCGACAGCCGCCGCGCTGCACGAGGCGCTGCCCGCCGCCGCGGTTCAGGTCATCGACGACCGCAGCATCGCGGGGCGGGCCGCGGCGGTCCTGACACCCGGGGGAGAGCGGCGATGGCGGCTCGACTCCTCCTCCGTGGAGGACGCCCTCAGTGTGATCGCCGCCGACGCGGTCGACGTCATCTCGGGCGAGCGGGACGGAAAGCTGGCCCTCTGCGCTTCCCCGACCTGCCGGGCCGCCTTCTTCGACACCAGCCAGAGTCGTACGCGCAAGTGGTGCGACATGAACACGTGCGGCAACCGTCAGAAGAAGGCGCGCTTCAACGCCGGCCGGTGCGGGACTCCCAGCTGAGAGCCTGCTTCGGCCCGTGCTCCGAGCGGATGGGCGAAGGTGATGGCCGCCTACCCCGGCAGGAGATCCAGCGGGTCGAGCAGTTCCTCGGCGGGCTGGGCTCGACCGTGGAGACTCCGCCGACGTACGAGTACCGGGACGGCGACCCGGCCCCCGGTACTCCGTGAACCACCACGACTTCTTCACGAGATGTGAATGCGCTCTCGACCAGAGGTACGCAGACCGATCAGAATCGGCCGACTTCTGAACCCTATTCGCCCCAGAATGGGCCTCATCCGGTCTCTCTCTTGCCCTGCGGCAACTGTTTTAGCGTCAACCAAAGCGGGGCCGAAAGTGAACCCCGGACGACGCCGTTCCGCGCACTCGAACGCATGAACAGTCAAGGTCGGGAAAAGAGACGCATGACGAAGCGGGGGATCATGGAGCAGGACGGACAGGGCGGACCGGAGGAGAGAGCCGGCCTTCGAACGATCGACCACGCCACCCGATGGGCAGGCATTCTGCTGTGCTGGGCCCACGCGGCCGCCATGGTCCTGACCGCCGCCGAGGCCATGCTGGGGTCGACGGCCGGCTGGTGGGTCGTCACCTGGGCGCTGACCGCCGTCCTGTTCGTCGCCTGGGCCCTTCTCCGGACCGCCCAGAAGAGGCTTCACCGCCCGACCGCCGGCGCCGAGTGCGGGGATGCCGACCCCTGCTGCCCCGAAGAACCCCTCCACTACGACCGCGCCGCCTAGGCCCTGTCGTCAAACTCCCGTCTGCCCCGCGGCGCCCTGCACGCACTCTCGCCGCACCGGGCCCACGCCCGAGTACGTCCAGTACGAGGACGTGAGCCCGGCACGCCGAGAGCACGCACCTGACCCCGCAGGGCCGCCCTCCGGGCGACGACGGGAGTTCGACGACAGGGCCTAGCCCACCCCGAAAGACCCGGCGCGCCGCGAGACCTGGGGCGGGCCCGCGACGGGCACGGAACGACCCGCCGGACACACGCCGTCTCCCCGACGGGCCGGTCCCGGTCCGCGAACCGCACTGTCAGCACCACCCGGTAGCGTCGGGTCATGTCCAACATGGCCGTCCTCGAAGGTGTCCTGGAGCGGATCACCTACGCCAACGAGGAGAACGGGTACACGGTCGCCCGCGTCGACACCGGACGCGGAGCCGGGGACCTCCTCACCGTCGTCGGCGCGCTGCTCGGTGCGCAGGTCGGCGAATCGCTGCGGATGGAGGGCCGTTGGGGCTCGCACGCGCAGTACGGCAAGCAGTTCACCGTGGAGAACTACACCACCGTGCTGCCGGCCACCATCCAGGGCATCCGCCGCTATCTCGGCTCCGGGCTGATCAAGGGGATCGGGCCGGTGATGGCCGACCGGATCACCACCCACTTCGGCGTCGACACCCTCGACATCATCGAGCAGCAGCCCAAGCGCCTCGTCGAGGTCCCCGGCCTCGGCCCCAAACGCACGAAGATGATCGCGACCGCCTGGGAGGAGCAGAAGGCGATCAAGGAGGTCATGGTCTTCCTCCAGAGCGTCGAGGTCTCCACCTCCATCGCCGTCCGCATCTACAAGAAGTACGAGGACGCCTCGATCTCCGTCGTGAAGAACCAGCCCTACCGGCTGGCCGCCGACGTCTGGGGCATCGGCTTCCTCACCGCCGACCGGATCGCCCAGGCCGTCGGCATTCCGCACGACAGCCCCGAGCGGGTCAAGGCCGGCCTCCAGTACGCCCTGTCCCAGTCCTCCGACCAGGGGCACTGCTACCTCCCCGAGGAGCGGCTCATCGCGGACGGCGTCAAGCTGCTCCAGGTCGACACCGGGCTGGTCATCGAGTGCCTGGCCGAGCTGGCCGCCGATCCGGAGGGCGTCGTACGGGAGAAGGTGCCGTCCCCCGAGGGCGGCGAACCGGTCACCGCTGTCTACCTCGTCCCCTTCCACCGGGCCGAGCTGTCCCTCGCCGGGCAGGTGCGCCGCCTGCTGAAGACCGGCGAGGACCGCATGCCGGCCTTCCGGGACGTGGACTGGGACAAGGCCCTGGCCTGGCTCGCCACCCGCACGGGGGCCACCCTCGCGCCCGAGCAGGAACAGGCCGTACGGCTCGCGCTCAGCCGGAAGGTGGCCGTCCTGACCGGCGGCCCCGGCTGCGGGAAGTCGTTCACCGTACGGTCCATCGTCGAGCTGGCCCGGGCCAAGAAGGCCAAGGTCGTGCTCGCCGCCCCCACCGGGCGCGCCGCCAAACGCCTCTCGGAGCTGACCGGGGCCGAGGCGTCCACCGTGCACCGGCTCCTGGAGCTGAAGCCGGGCGGGGACGCGGCCTACGACCGGGACCGCCCGCTGGACGCGGACCTGGTCGTCGTGGACGAGGCGTCGATGCTCGACCTGCTGCTCGCCAACAAACTCGTGAAGGCGGTGGCACCCGGTGCCCACCTCCTCCTCGTGGGCGACGTCGACCAACTGCCCTCGGTCGGCGCGGGGGAGGTGCTGGGCGATCTGCTCGCGGAGGGCGGCCCCGTCCCCGCCGTCCGGCTCACCCGCATCTTCCGCCAGGCCCAGCAGTCCGGCGTCGTGACCAACGCCCACCGGATCAACGCCGGGCAGCCGCCGCTCACGGAGGGGCTGAGCGACTTCTTCCTCTTCGTGGAGGACGAGACGGAGGAAGCGGGCAAGCTCGCCGTCGATGTGGCGGCCCGTCGCGTTCCGGCCAAATTCGGCCTCGATCCCCGCCGCGACGTGCAAGTTCTCGCCCCGATGCACCGGGGCCCGGCGGGCGCGGGGAATCTGAACGGGCTGCTCCAACAGGCCATCACCCCGGGCCGCCCCGACCTCCCCGAGAAGCGTTTCGGCGGCCGGGTCTTCCGGGTCGGCGACAAGGTCACCCAGATCCGAAACAACTACGACAAGGGCGAGAACGGCGTCTTCAACGGCACGGTCGGCGTCGTCACCGGTCTTGACCTGGACGAACAGAAGCTCACCGTCCACACCGACGAGGACGAGGAGATCGGGTACGACTTCGACGAGCTGGACGAGCTGGCCCACGCGTACGCCATGACCATCCACCGCTCCCAGGGCAGCGAGTATCCGGCCGTCGTCATCCCCGTCACCACCAGCGCCTGGATGATGCTCCAGCGCAACCTGCTCTACACGGCCGTGACGAGGGCCAAGAAGCTGGTGGTCCTGGTCGGCTCCCGTAAGGCGATCGGCCAGGCGGTCCGCACGGTTTCCGCAGGCAGACGCTGTACGGCACTGGATTTCCGGCTCCGGGGCGGCTCGGGAGAAGACTTCGCGTGAGCCGTGGCAAAAATGATCGATCAAATCGGTGGGAAACATCACGGAGGTCTTCCGGAACCGCAGTCAAGGGGGCAGGATGAGTAAGTTGGCGGCACTCAGTGCCGCCAATGAGTCCAATGGACGACCCCGAGTGCACTCTCCTGAGCCGAATGGGGGAGGGTGGAAGACAGTCAGGGCACCTCGAAGAAGAGGCACTACGTCGGTGAGGGATGACGTGAGCGAGCACACCAACAACGCTGTAGTACTGCGGTACGGCGACGACGAGTACACCTACCCGGTGATCAACAGCACCGTCGGCGACGAGGGCTTCGACATCGGGAAGCTCCGGGCCAATACCGGCCTGGTGACGCTGGACAGCGGATACGGCAACACCGCCGCCTATAAATCCGCCGTCACGTACCTCGACGGTGAGCAGGGCATTCTGCGCTACCGCGGATACCCGATCGAGCAGCTCGCCGAGCGCTCGTCGTTCCTCGAGGTCGCGTACACGCTGATCAACGGCGATCTGCCGAAGGTCGACGAGCTGGCGACCTTCAAGAACGAGATCACCCAGCACACGCTGCTGCACGAGGACGTCAAGCGGTTCTTCGACGGCTTCCCGCGCGACGCGCACCCGATGGCCATGCTGTCCTCGGTCGTCAGCGCGCTGTCCACGTTCTACCAGGACAGTCACAACCCGTTCGACGAGCAGCAGCGTCACCTCTCGACGATCCGCCTCCTGGCGAAGCTTCCGACGATCGCGGCGTACGCCTACAAGAAGTCGATCGGGCACCCCTTCGTCTACCCGCGCAACGACCTCGGGTACGTCGAGAACTTCCTGCGCATGACCTTCTCGGTCCCCGCCCAGGAGTACGAGCTGGACCCGGTCGTCGTCTCGGCGCTGGACAAGCTGCTCATCCTGCACGCGGACCACGAGCAGAACTGCTCGACCTCCACCGTGCGTCTGGTCGGCTCCTCGCAGGCGAACATGTTCGCCTCGATCTCCGCCGGCATCTCGGCGCTGTGGGGCCCCCTGCACGGGGGCGCCAACCAGTCGGTCCTGGAGATGCTGGAAGGCATCCAGGCCAACGGCGGCGACGTCGACTCCTTCATCCGCAAGGTGAAGAACAAGGAGGACGGCGTCCGCCTGATGGGCTTCGGCCACCGGGTGTACAAGTCCTTCGACCCGCGCGCCAAGATCATCAAGGCTGCTGCGCACGACGTGCTGTCCGCGCTCGGCAAGTCCGACGAGCTGCTCGACATCGCGCTCAAGCTGGAGGAGCACGCGCTCTCCGACGAGTACTTCGTCTCGCGCAACCTCTACCCCAACGTGGACTTCTACACCGGTCTGATCTACCGGGCCATGGGCTTCCCGACCGAGATGTTCACCGTGCTCTTCGCGCTCGGCCGGCTTCCCGGCTGGATCGCCCAGTGGCACGAGATGATCAAGGAGCCGGGTTCTCGCATCGGCCGCCCGCGCCAGATCTACACGGGCGAGGTCCTGCGCGACTTCGTCCCGGTCGAGGGTCGCTGACCCGGGCCTCGTAACCCCCTGTAGTGCCCCGGCCTTTTCGGCCGACTGCCTTCGCCCCGCGTACCGCGCTTCGCACAGAGCGCGGTGTCCGGGGCGATTCGGCGTTGTACGGGTCTTGCGCGGGGCGCGTACGGCGGTCGAGCGGGCGCGTACCGGTCTTGCGCGGGGCGCGTACGGCGGTCGAGCGGGCTCATGCGGGCGCGTACGGGGCTTGAGCGGGCTGGAAAGCGAGAAACACCCCGCCGCCGATCCCCCCACGGGTCGACGGTCGGGGCGTTTCCCATATCCCGGAGCGGATTCCCCCCACGGGATCCGGCCGGGCGTCTGTACGGAGCCGAAGCTCCCGTTGTTCTGTTGTGCTGCGGTCCGCCGGGGTACGTACGCACGGGAGGGCCGCTCAAAGCTCCCCGGTGCACGTGCCCCGGCCAACGCTTGCCACAGGAGCGTCCCCCAAGACACTCCATCGGACGTCCCCCAAGACATCCTTGGCTCGCACTCTAAGACTCACGAACCCACCGGATGGTTACCCTGAAACCGGTGTGATCTAAATCTCTTTGTGGAAGTTACGTGAAGGCACGTGACGGTAGGCCGTTCGTGACGACGAACACGGACGAAAACGCCATGGCGGCTCCCGCGATCATAGGGTTGAGCAGGCCAATTGCAGTCAGGGGCGAGGCCGCGACGTGGTACCCGAAGGCCCGGAAGGGGTTGCCCCTGATGGTGGCCAGCGTACGCCTGGAGTGGCGGATCGCGGCAGCCGTCACCTTCAGATCTCCACGAACCGGTGTGAGGTCGCTCGCATCGATCGCCGCATCCGCCCCAGGCTCATCGCCGGCCCCAGCGTGCGCGGCTCGCTCACGGCCGCTGCACTGCTGTCCTCGACCGCGTCCGCCACCCCGAACACGCCCCGGGCCTCCCCGTCCCGGGCCGCCGCGACCGCTGTGCGGCCGAACTCCTGGGAGACGCGGATCGGGCCGCACCCCACCTGTGTCGACTGGTGGGGTGCGGCCCGACGGTGAACGGGGTGGCGGCTGCTCCGGTCGGCCTTCAGGCGGCCGGGCCGAGGAGCTCGTACCCGGCCTCGTCGACGGCGGCACGGACGGCGTCCTCGGTCAGCGGGGCCTTGGACGTGACGGTGACCAGGCCGGTGGCGGCGACGGCCGCGACCGAGGTCACGCCCGCGATCCCGGAGATCTCCTCCGCGACGGAACCCTCGCAGTGGCCGCAGGTCATGCCCTTGACCTGGTACACGGTGGTGACCCCGTCGGCCTGCCCGATCTGCACGTCGGTCGCGCCGTCGTGGCAGGAGCCGGTGGGCGTGCAGCAGGAACCGGTGGACTGGGTGGTCTCTGTCTCGGCGGTCATGGCGTTCTCCTCTTCGCGAACACGTTACGGCGGCGTGGCGGGGCGCGCGGGGGGCCGTGGAGGACCCCCTGGCGATCCGCCGTACTCAACACTATACCCCTAGGGGGTATAAATGCGATCCGGTGGCGCCGCGTGCCGGTCCCGCTGTCGTCCGGGCCGCGTGCGGGTCGCCTATGGCGCCTGCTGGGCCCGGCAGCGCACATCGTCGCCGACCAGGGGGTCCAGGTAGCGGAACATGATCGTCTTCAGCTCCTGGGTGTAGGCCGCGCGCTCCTCGCCCTCGTGGGCCATGATCAGGTCCAGTCCGGCCTTGAAGAGCATGAAGCTCATGTCGGCGATGCGGCGGACCTGGTCGCCCGGTACGTCCGGGAGGTAGCCGGCGAGCACCGATTCGACCCGCGTCAGCATCGTGGCGTGCAGTGTGTCGTGCTCCTCGGTGATCCGGCCGGGGATCTCCGAGCCGTGCATCAGGACGGAGAAGGCCGGGTTCTCGCAGTTGAAGGCGATCAGCGGGTCGAGGATGGCGTCCAGCGTGCGGTCGAGCGGCAGCTCGATGTGGCTCTGGGCGAAGGCGGCGCCGTAGGTGTCCCGCCAGCGGTTGAGCAGCTGGTCGCCCAGCTCGACGGCGATGGCCTCCTTGTTCGGGAAGAACTGGTAGAGCGTGCCCGGTGACACCCCGGCCTCGCGGGCGATGGCGTTGGTGCTCGACGCGGTGTAGCCGCTGGTGCAGAAGACGCTGGCGGCGGCCTGGAGCAGTTGGGCGATACGGGCCTCGCCGCGGGCCTGGCGGCGCCGCGGGCGGGCGGATCCCGGCGCTCCGCCTTCCGCTCCGTCCGCTGCGGCGCCCTTGGTGGCTTTGGCCTCCGACACGGTCAATCCCCGGCTCTCATGATGCGGTTGACAAATACGAGTGCTCGCTCGCATTCTAGTGAAACGCGAGCGACTACTCGTGTTTGCCAGGGTAAGTGGCAACGACCGACCCATGCTGCCCTGTGCTGCCCGGGTCTCGGTGAAGGGGACACCGCACCATGTCCGAAGTCAACCGTTCCGCGCCGCCCTCGATCGGCGGCTGGACCCGGTTCGTCACCGCCCGGCCGCGGCTCGCGCTGTTGGCCGCGCTGGTGATCACCGCGCTCGCCGTCTTCGCGGGGAGCGGGGTGGCGGACCGGATGGGCAGCGGCGGCTGGCAGGCCCCCGACGCCGAGTCGACCTACGCGACCGAGGTGCTGGCGAGGGAGTTCCCCGCCTCCCAGCCCAACCTGCTCCTGCTGGTGGACAGCGGCTCCGCGACCGTCGACGACCCGGCGGTGGCCGCCGAGGCCGCCCGCCTGGTCGAGCGGCTGAAGGCCGAGCCGGGGATCTCGGGCATCGGGTCCTACTGGGAGACCGCGTCCCCCGCCCTGCGCTCCGAGGACGGTCACGAGGCGGTCATCGCCGCCCGGATCGGGGGCGACGAGAAGACCGCGGGCGAGACCCTCGACCGGATCGCCCCGGCCTTCGCGGGGGAGCGGGGGCCGGTGACGGTCTCCCTCGGCGGACCCGTGGCGGTGCAGCACGAGATGCAGACGATCATCCAGGAGGACCTGCTGCGGGCCGAGCTGATCGCCCTGCCGGTGACGCTCGTCCTGCTGGTCATGGTCTTCGGCAGCGCCGTCGCCGCGATGCTGCCGCTGGGCGTCGGCATCGTCGCCATCCTCGGCACCAACGCCGTACTGCGGGGCCTGACGGAGTTCACCGACGTCTCGGTCTTCGCCATGAACCTCACCACGGCGCTCGGCCTCGGACTCGCCATCGACTACGCCCTGTTCATCGTCCGCCGCTTCCGCGAGGAGCTGGCCGGCGGGGCGGACCCCCGGAGCGCGGTCGGCGCGACGCTGCGGACCGCCGGGCGTACGGTGCTGTTCTCGGCGCTGACCGTGGCGGTGTCCCTGTCGGCCATGCTCGTCTTCCCGCAGTACTTCCTGCGGTCCTTCGCCTACGCCGGGATCGCCGTGGTCCTCCTGGCCGCCGCTGCCGCGCTGATCCTGCTGCCCGCCGCACTCGTGCTGCTCGGCCACCGGGTCAACTCGCTGGACCTGCGCCGCCTGTTCCGTCGCCGGAAGAAGGCGACCGCCGACGCCGGGGCGGCGCCCGGCAGGGGGTGGGCGCGGCTGGCCGTGCTGGTGATGCGCAGGGCGCCCGTCTTCGCCGTCGTCACCACCGTCGGGCTCCTGCTGCTCGGACTGCCCTTCCTGGGAGTCAAGTTCGGCACGGCGGACGACCGTCAGCTGCCGGCCGGAGCGGAGTCCCGGGTCGTCCAGGAACACATCCGCGACGGGTTCCCCGGCAGCCCCGGCGGCGGCCTGGAGGTGCTGGCCGAGGGCCAGGGGTCCCCCGCCGAGTACGCGGAGCTGAAGAGCCGCATCGAAGGGCTCCCCGGTGTCCTGCGGGTCGACGGCCCGGTCACCGGGGACTCCGTCGCCTTCTACGGCGTGCTGCCCGAGGGGGAAGCCGTCGGAGAGGAGGCCCAACAGCTCGTACGGGATCTGAGGGCCGTGCCCTCCGCCTCCTCCCTCGACACCTCGGTGACGGGCACGGCCGCGGTCCTCGTCGACTCGAAGGACGCCATAGGCGACCGGCTGCCCTGGGCGGTGGGGATCATCGTGGTGGTCACCCTGCTTCTGGTCTTCCTGCTCACCGGCAGTGTGCTCATCCCGCTCCAGGCGGTCGTGCTCAACGCCCTCAGCCTGACCGCGATGTTCGGAGCGGTGGTCTGGGTCTTCCAGGACGGGAATCTCTCCGGGCTGCTCGCCTTCACCAGTACGGGCGACATCGAGACGACGCTGCCCGTCCTGATGTTCTGCGTCGCCTTCGGACTCTCCATGGACTACGGGGTCTTCCTGATATCCCGGATCAAGGAGGAGCACGACCGCACGGGTGACCACGAGCACTCCGTCACCTTCGGACTCCGGCACACCGGCGGACTGATCACCGCGGCCGCCGTGATCCTCGCGGTCGTCATGGTGGCCATCGGCACCTCGCGGGTCACCAACACCAAGATGCTGGGACTCGGCATCGCCCTGGCCGTCCTGATGGACGCCATGGTGGTGCGAGGCCTGCTGGTCCCCGCGGTGATGAAGCTGATGGGCCGCTCCACCTGGTGGGCCCCCGCGCCCCTGCGCTCCCTCCACCGAAGGTTCGGCCTCAGCGAAGGGGACGGGGAAGCCGTTCGGAAACAGCCCTCGGGGACGCCGGAAACACCCCCGGAGCAGGCCCCGGAGGGCCCGCGGGGCACCGAACCGGGGGAGTCCGGCAGGCCGCCCTCCCCGCCCGCCCCGGAAGACGCCAGGGGCCTGCCCACGGCATCGGCAAAGGGTCGCTGACCTGGGAATTCATGCTCCGACTGCCTAGAATTACCCCATCGGAAAAGGGGGCCCGGATGGACCGGAACATACACACGACGGACGACGTACTGGCGCTGATGGACGGGCTGTTCGCCCCGGAAGCGGACCGCTGGACGGCCGACGGGGCGTCCTGGTGGGACGACTTCTACGCGGACCGTTCGAAGCCGGTGCCGTTCTTCGTGGAGAAGCCCGACGAGAACCTCGACGCCTATCTCCGGCAGGGGCTGATCACCCCGGGCAGAGCACTCGAGCTCGGCTGCGGGCCCGGCCGCAACGCGCTGCACCTGGCCTCGCTCGGCTTCACCGTCGACGCGGTCGACCTCTCCCCGGGAGCGCTCGCCTGGGCTTGGGAGCGGGCAGAAGGGGCGGGGGCCCGCGACATCCGGTTCCACCGCGGTGACGCGTTCGCCCTGACGACGGCGGGGGCAGCCCTGGCCGGCCCCTACGACCTGATCTACGACTCCGGTTGCTTCCACCACCTGCCGCCCCACCGGCGTATCAGCTACCTCGCCCTCCTGGAGCGCTGCCTCGCGCCCGGCGGCCACTTCGCGCTCACCTGCTTCGCCGCCGGGGAGGGCGGGATGGGCTCGGAGCTGCCGGACGCCGAGCTCTACCGGACGGGTGGTCTGCACGGCGGACTCGCCTACTCACCCGAGGCGTTGCGACGGATCTTCTCCGGCCTGACGGAGATCGAGCTGCGCCGGATGAACGACGAGGCTCCCGAATCCCCGCTCTTCGGGGAGCCGTTCCTCTGGACGGCCCTCTTCCGGGCGCCCGCCCGGGGCTGACGGGCCCTCACCGGGGAGGGTGGGGCACTGGGCGGGCGGGGGCGCTGTGCGGACGGAAGTGTCAGCGGCCCCGGTTGCGGGGGCGGGAGGCGACCCACGCGCGGACGGTGTCTCCGTACCAGTACGGCTTCCCGTTCTGCACCTGGTCGGGCGGGGGCAGGAGCCCGTGCTTGCGATAGGAGCGGACGGTGTCCGGCTGGACCTGGATGTGCGCGGCGATGTCCTTGTAGGACCAGAGCGTTCTGTCGGTCATCGGTGACACCTCTCAGCGCTTCTCTGCTCTGCTGCGCTCCGCAGCACAGACTGACGATCATTCAGTCCGTGCTCGGTTGAACGACCCCGGGCGCCAGGCGGCGTGTGGCTGTCGACCGACTGTGACAGAAACCACGCGTAACCGAGATATGTGTTCCGAAACGGTGACTCCTGTGGCAGAACGGATGAACCGGGGCCATTGGTGCGAGGCGGAGCCGTTGTCGGACCCGGGTGCCACGATGGGGACCATGAGCACTTCCGAACGCCCGATGCCCCCTCTGGTCGCCGATGAGCGTGTCTCCCTGGAGAGCTGGCTCGACTTCTACCGCGCCACCCTCGCCCAGAAGTGCGCGGACCTGCCCGAGAAGGGGCTGCGCGAGGCGTCCGCGGCGCCGTCGCCGATCACGCTGCTCGGACTGCTCCAGCACCTGGCGGAGGTCGAGCGCAACTGGTTCCGCCGCGTGCTCGCACAGGAGGACGCCCCGCCGCTCTTCGCGCCTCCGGCCGGCGGCGGGGAGGGAGCCGAGGGGCGTGACGGCGGCTGGGAGATCGCCGAGGACTCCACCCACGAGCGGGCGCTCGCCCAGTGGGAGAGCGAGGTGGCACGAGCCCGGGAGAACTGCGCGGCCCGGGCGCTCGACGACACCAGCCCGTTCATGGGCGCGCAGGTCACCCTGCGGTGGATCTACACCCACATGATCGGTGAGTACGCGCGGCACTGCGGCCACGCCGATCTGATCCGCGAACGCGTCGACGGAAGCACCGGAGTCTGACCCGGCGCACTCGGCGGACCCGGCGCACCCGGGGCGGTACGGGCAGCCGAGGGCCGGAACCCGACGCACCCGGCGGGCTCAGGCCGGGGCGCCGGGCCTTCCGCAGGAGCGGAGGAACTCCCGGGTGCGGCGGGCGATGGGGAACGGCTTGTCCGGCGGGCACGGATACATGTCCTGCTCCACGATCGCGAACAGGTCGACGTCCAGGGCCCGGGCCGCTTCCAGGACCGGCTCCAGGGCGGGCACCCCGCCGGGCGGCTCGCACATCACGCCCCTGGCCACCGCCGGGCCGAACGGCACCTCGTCCGCGACCACCGTCGCCAGGATCTCCGGATCGACCTGCTTGAGGTGGAGGTAGCCGATGCGTTCCCCGTACGTCTCGATGAGCTTGACGCTGTCCCCGCCGCAGTAGGCGTAGTGCCCGGTGTCCAGGCAGAGCGAGACGAGATCCGGATCGGTGGCGTCCAGGAAGCGGTTGACGTTCTCCTCGGTGTCGATGTGGGTGTCGGCGTGCGGGTGGACGACGATGCGCAGCCCGAACCGCTCCCGGACCTCCCGGCCCAGCCGCTCCGTCTGCGCGGTCAGCTCACGCCACTGCGCGGGCGTGAGCACCCGGTCCTCCAGCACCTCGCCCGTCTTGTCGTCGCGCCAGAAGGACGGGATGACGACCAGGTGCTCGGCGCCCATGGCCCGGGTCAGTCCGGCGATGTCCGCGACATGCGCCCATGTCCGGTCCCAGACGTCCGGGCCGTGGTGCAGTCCGGTGAAGACGGTCCCGGCGGAGACGGTGAGCCCCCGCTCGCGGGTCTCGTCGGCCAGCCGCGCCGGGTCGGTGGGCAGATAGCCGTACGGGCCGAGTTCGATCCACGCGTACCCGGCCTCGGCCACCTCGTCGAGGAAGCGCCGCCACGGCACCTGACGCGGGTCGTCGGGGAACCAGACACCCCAGGAGTCGGGGGCCGAGCCGATACGGATGCGGGCCGGGGGACGGACGGAGGGGGTCATACCGCCCAGCCTTGAGGCCCATGCCGAAGAGTGTCAAGGCTTCGTCCGAATGTCCGGACAAAATGTTGACAGGGTTCCGGGGAGGGGACTAGACCTGGGACCAGCCGGCCACCGGTGGTCGAAGGGATGGGCATGTCTGAGCCGTACGACGTGATCACCATGGGGCGGATCGGGGTGGACCTCTACCCCCTGGAGGTCGGGGTACCGCTCGCCCGGGTCGAGACGTTCGGCAAGTTCCTCGGCGGCTCCCCGACGAACGTCGCGGTGGCGGCGGCCCGGCTGGGGCGGCGGACGGCCGTGATCACCCGGACCGGGCAGGACGCCTTCGGCGCCTATCTCCACCAGGAGCTGGAACGGTTCGGGGTGGACGCCCGCTGGGCGACGGCCGTGGCGGAGTATCCGACCCCGGTCACCTTCTGCGAGATCTTCCCGCCGGACCACTTCCCGCTCTACTTCTACCGGCACCCCAAGGCCCCCGATCTGGAGATCCACGCGCCGGAGCTGGACCTGGACGCGGTGCGCGAGGCCCGGATCTTCTGGATGACCGGCACCGGACTGTGCGCCGAGCCCAGCCGCTCCGCCACCCTGGCCGCCCTCGCGGCACGCGGCGCGAGGACGGCCGACGCCCGCCCGGCCGGTGCGCCGCGCACGGCGACCGTCTTCGACCTCGACTGGCGGCCCATGTTCTGGGACGGCGGCGACGACAGCGCTGAGGCTCCCGCGCGGTACCGCGAGGCGCTGGCCCACGCCACGGTCGCCGTCGGCAACATCGACGAGTGCCGCATCGCGACCGGCGAACGCGAACCGTACGCCGCGGCCCGGGCCCTGCTCGCGGCCGGGGTGGAGCTCGCCGTCGTCAAACAGGGCCCCAAGGGCGTGCTCGCCGTCCACCGCGACGGCACCACCGCCGACTGCCCGCCCCTGCCCGTGGACGTGGTCAACGGACTCGGCGCGGGGGACGCGTTCGGCGGCGCGCTCTGCCACGGGCTGCTCGCCGGATGGCCGCTGGACCGCCTCGTGCGGTACGCGAACGCGGCCGGCGCCATCGTCGCCTCCCGGCTCGCCTGCTCGTCCGCGATGCCCTTCCCACACGAGGTCGAGGGGGCCCTCGCGGCCGGAGCCGTGACGGCCGACCCGGGTGCCCCGGCGGCCCCGCACGCCCCGGCAGCCCCGGATACCCCGGCAGCCCTGGATACCCCGGCCGACCCGGGTGCACCGGTGGCCCCGGGTGCACCGGCCGACCCGGATGCCCCGGATACCCCGGCCGACCCGGGTGCACCGGCGGCCCCGCACGCCCCGGCCGACCCGGATACCCCAGCCGACCCGGCGGCCCCCGGCGGCTCGGCCCCCGATGCCCCGGCCGGAGATGCTCCCACCGGAGACGCCCCCACCGGAGCGGGCTCATGACGCCTCTCGCGCCCTCCCTCGCCGAGCTCGTGCGGCTGCGAGCCGAGCGCCCCGAAGCCATCGCCGAGGCCGCCGCGCGACGCAAGCGGCGGAGTCTGATCCGGTACCCGGGCGACCGGCTGATGATCATCGCGGCGGACCACCCCGCGCGCGGCGCGCTCGCGGTGGGGGACCGGCCCCTCGCCATGGCCAACCGCTTCGAGCTGCTGGAGCGGCTCTGCCTCGCCCTCTCCCGCCCCGGCGTGGACGGAGTGCTGGCCTCCGCCGACGTCCTGGACGACCTTCTCCTGCTGGGAGCCCTGGAGGACAAGGTCGTGATGGGCTCGATGAACCGCGGCGGGCTGGCCGGAGCCGCGTTCGAGCTCGACGACCGGTTCACCGGCCACCGCCCCGAGGACCTGGTCCGCCACGGGTTCGACGCGGGGAAGCTGCTGCTGCGCATCGACCACGACGACCCCGGCTCGCTGGACACCCTGCACACCGCCGCGCGGACCATCGACGCGATGGCGGCGCACCGGCTGCCCGTCTTCGTCGAGCCGTTCCTCTGCCGGCGCCTCGACGGCCGCCTCCGCAACGATCTCGGCGCCGCAGCCGTGGCGACCTCCATCGCCATCGCGTCGGGCCTCGCCGGGACGTCCGCGTACACCTGGCTGAAGGTCCCCGTTACCGACGACCCCGACGCCATGGCCCGGGCGATGGAAGCCTCCACCCTGCCCGCCGTCCTGCTCGGCGGCGAGGTCGGCGACGACCAGGACGCCGCGTACGGGAAATGGCGCGACGCGCTGCGGCTGCCCACCGTGCGGGGGCTGGTCGTGGGCCGCTCGTTGCTCTACCCGGTCGACGGGGACGTGGCGTGTGCCGTCGACACCGCCGTATCGCTGCTCGGCACGGGTAGGGAAGAGCCATGACGAAGCATCACCCCCCTGAGCGGGACCACCGGTACCACCTGCCGGCCGGCAGCGTCGCGCGCGGGGCGTACGCCGTGGACATCGACCCCGAGCGGGCCGGCTGGGACCGGTCGGCCCTGCGGGTGCTGGAGCTGGAACCGGGAGAAGTTCACACGCTCGACACCGGCGGAAGCGAATGGATCGTCCTGCCGTTGGCCGGTGCATGTACGGTGCTTACGGCAGGCGAGACCTTTGAACTGCTGGGCCGGGAAAGCGTGTTCAGCGGGGTCTCCGACTTCGCCTACGTACCGCGCGACTCCCACGCACAGATCGCCTCCGGCGCAGGTGGCCGCTTCGCCCTGGCAGGAGCGAAGTGCGAGCGACGACTCCCCGCTCGCTACGGCCCCGCGCCGGAGGTACCCGTCGAGCTGCGCGGCTCCGGGACCTGCTCGCGCCAGGTGAACAACTTCGCCGCCGCCGACACCTTCGACTGCGACCGGCTGATCGCCGTCGAGGTGCTCACCCCCGGTGGCAACTGGTCCTCGTACCCGCCCCACAAGCACGACGAGCACGTGCCGGGCGAGGAGTGCGAACTGGAGGAGATCTACTACTTCGAGGTCGCGGACGGCGGGATCGGCTACCACCGGGTCTCCCCGTCGCGCGAGGGCGGTACGGACGTCCTCGCCGAAGTGCGCGGCGGCGACGCCGTCCTCATCCCCGACGGCTGGCACGGGCCGTCCATCGCCCCGCCCGGCCGGACGCTGTACTACCTGAACGTGATGGCCGGGCCGGGGGAGGAGCGCGCCTGGCTGATCCGCGACCACCCCGACCACCGATGGATCCGCGACACCTGGCCAGGCGAGCCGATCGACGCCAGACTCCCGCTGTACACGGCGCATCCGTCGCCCGGCCCGGAGGTAACGCCTTGAGCCCGACGAGTCCCGCGAGCCCGACGAGTCCCGCGCACCCGACGAGTCCCGCGAACCCGACGCGTTCCGCGAGCCCGACGAGCTCCGTGAACCCCCACGGCCCGACCCGCCGGCTGACCACCGCTCAGGCCCTGGTCGCCTTCCTGGCCCGGCAGTACACCGAGCGCGACGGCCGCCGACAGCGGCTCATCAGCGCCACCTGGGGCATCTTCGGGCACGGGAACGTCGCGGGCATCGGCCAGGCACTCGTCGAGGCGGGCGGCGGCCGGAGCGGCAGCGGCGACGGGAGCGGGCCCGCGCACCGCATGCCCTACCTCCAGGGCCGCAACGAACAGGCCATGGTGCACGCGGCCGTCGGATACGCCCGTCAGTCGGGGCGGCTCTCCGCGCACGCGGTGACCACGTCCATCGGCCCGGGGGCCACCAACCTCGTCACCGGGGCCGCCCTCGCGACGATCAACCGCCTGCCCGTCCTCCTCCTGCCCGGCGACACCTTCGCGACCCGCCCCGCCGACCCCGTACTCCAGCAGCTGGAAGTGCCCTACGCGGGCGATGTCTCGGTCAACGACTGTCTGCGCCCCGTCTCGCGCTACTTCGACCGGATCACCCGGCCCGAGGCGCTGATCCCGGCCGCGTTGCAGGCGATGCGCGTCCTCGCCGACCCCGCCGAGACCGGCGCCGTCACGCTCGCGCTGCCGCAGGACGTGCAGGCGGAGGCGTACGACTGGCCGCGGGAGTTCTTCGCCGAGCGCGACTGGCACGTCCGCAGGCCCGCCCCCGACGCGTACGAACTGGAGACCGCGGTACGGGCGGTACGCTCCGCCCGCCGCCCCCTGATCGTCGCCGGCGGCGGGGTCCGGCACAGCGCGGCCGAGGAGACGCTCGCCGCGTTCACCGCCGCGACCCGCATCCCGGTCGCCTCCACCCAGGCGGGCAAGGGCGCGCTCCGCCACGACCACCCGGCCGACGTCGGCGGCATCGGCCACACCGGCACCGCCACCGCCGACCAACTGGCCCGCACCGCCGACCTGGTGATCGGCGTCGGCACCCGCTTCTCCGACTTCACCACCGCCTCCGGCACGCTCTTCGCCGATCCGGCCGTCCGCTTCCTCCACCTCAACATCACTGGCTTCGACGCCCACAAGCTGGCCGCCCTCCCCCTGGTCGCCGACGCCCGCGCGGGCCTGGAGGCGCTCACGGCGGCGCTCGCCGGACGCGGCTACCGGGTCGACCCGGCGTACGAGACGGAGTACACCGGCGCGAAGGAAGCGTGGGAGGCACGGGTCGAGGCATCCTTCGCCACCCCCGACCCCACCGCACGCCCCACCCAGACCCAGGCCCTCGGCCTGCTGGACGCCCTGGTCACCGAGGACGACATCATCGTCAACGCCGCGGGCTCCCTCCCCGGCGACCTGCACAAGCTCTGGCGCACCCGCTCCCGCGACCAGTACCACGTCGAGTACGGCTACTCCTGCATGGGCTACGAGATCCCCGCCGCGATCGGCGTCCTGCTCGCCGACGGAGTCCGTACGCCGCGCCGCCCCGTCTGGGCGCTCGTCGGCGACGGCACGTACCTCATGAACCCCACCGAGATCGTCACCGCCGTCCAGGAGAACCTGCCGCTGAAGCTGCTCATCCTGCAGAACCACGGATACGCCTCCATCGGCGGCCTCTCCGAGACGGTCGGCGCCGAGGGCTTCGGCACGGCCTACCGCCGCCGGGACGCCGACGGCGGCTTCACCGGCCCGCCGCTCCCCGTCGACCTGGCCGCCAACGCGGCCTCCCTCGGCATGCGCGTCCTGCGCGCCACCACCGTCGACGACCTGCGCGCGGCACTCTCCGAGGCCCGTGGCGCGGAGGGCCCCACTTGTGTCTACGTCGAGACCGAAACGCCCGACACAGTGTCGGGCCCCCCTCCGGCACAGGCGTGGTGGGATGTTCCGGTAGCCGAGACCGCGAGCCGCCCGGCGGCGGTCAAGGCCCGGGAGGAGTACGACCGGCAGGTCGCCGCCCGACGCCGCCATCTGTGAAGCCCGCCTGAACCCGCGCGAACCCGCTCGAAGCCACTCGCACCGGCCGGAGCGGCAAGAAGCCTGAAGGAGTACGTCATGACGAAGACCGTCAACCACTGGATCGGCGGCAAGACAGTGGAGGGCACGTCGGGCCAGTACGGTCCCGTCACGGACCCCGCCACCGGCGCCGTCACCACCCAGGTCGCGCTCGCCTCCGTGGAGGAGGTCGACGCGGCCGTGGCGGCGGCGAAGGCCGCGTACGCGACGTGGGGCACCTCCTCGCTCGCCCAGCGCACCACCGTCCTCTTCCGCTACCGCGCCCTGCTCGACGCCCACCGCGACGACATCGCCGCGCTGATCACCGCCGAGCACGGCAAGGTGCACTCGGACGCGCTGGGCGAGGTCGCCCGCGGTCTGGAGATCGTCGAGCTGGCCTGCGGGATCACCACCCAGCTCAAGGGCGAGCTGTCCACCCAGGTGTCCAACCGGGTCGACGTCTCCTCGATCCGCCAGTCGCTGGGCGTCGTCGCGGGCATCACGCCGTTCAACTTCCCGGCCATGGTGCCGATGTGGATGTTCCCGCTGGCCATCGCCTGCGGCAACACGTTCGTGCTGAAGCCCAGCGAGAAGGACCCCTCGGCCGCCAACCTGCTGGCCGAGCTGGCCTCGGAGGCCGGCCTCCCGGACGGCGTCCTCAACGTCCTGCACGGCGACAAGGTCGCCGTCGACGGCCTGCTGAACCACCCCGACGTGGCCGCCGTCTCCTTTGTCGGCTCCACCCCCATCGCCCGCCACATCCACGCCACCGCCTCCGCCAACGGCAAGCGCGTCCAGGCGCTGGGCGGCGCGAAGAACCACATGCTCGTCCTCCCGGACGCCGACCTGGACGCGGCCGCCGACGCGGCGGTCTCGGCGGCGTACGGCTCCGCGGGCGAGCGCTGCATGGCGATCTCCGCCGTCGTCGCGGTCGGCGCGATCGGCGACGAACTGGTCGCGAAGATCCGTGAGCGCGCCGAGAAGATCACGATCGGCCCCGGCAACGACCCCGCCTCCGAGATGGGTCCCCTGATCACGGCCGCCCACCGCGACAAGGTCGCCTCCTACGTCACGGGCGCCGCCGCCCAGGGCGCGGAGGTCGTCCTGGACGGCACCGGCCACACCGTCGAGGGCTTCGAGGACGGCCACTGGATCGGCCTCTCCCTCCTGGACAAGGTCTCCACCGACTCCGACGCGTACAGGGACGAGATCTTCGGCCCGGTGCTGTGCGTGCTCCGCGTGGACACCTACGAGGACGGCGTCGCCCTCATGAACGCCTCCCCGTTCGGCAACGGCACCGCGATCTTCACCCGCGACGGCGGCGCGGCCCGCCGCTTCCAGCTGGAGGTCGAGGCAGGCATGGTCGGCGTCAACGTCCCGATCCCGGTCCCCGTGGGCTACCACTCCTTCGGCGGCTGGAAGGACTCGCTCTTCGGCGACCACCACATCTACGGCAACGACGGCGTGCACTTCTACACGCGCGGCAAGGTCGTCACCACCCGCTGGCCCGACCCGGCCGACGCCCCCGCCGGCGTGGACCTCGGCTTCCCGCGCAACCACTGACCACCCCGGCCCGGGTTCCCGCCCGCTCGTAGCGATGGTGCTACGGGCGGGCGGTTTTGTGTTTGTCATACCCTTTGTGGGCTCGTGGAGTGCGGGGCAGGGGGGAAACACAGGTGATCAGGGTCGTCGTCGTGGATGACGAGCTGTTGGTTCGTTCGGGTTTGCGGGCGATCCTCGACTCGGCGGGGGACATCGGGGTGGTGGCGGACTGCGGCGGGGCGGAGGCGGCGGCGACGGTCGCGCGCCACCGGCCGGACGTGCTGCTGCTGGACATCCGGATGCCCGACGTGGACGGACTGGCCGTGCTGGGGCAGATCGCCGCCCTGTCGCCGGCCCCCGCGATCGCGATGCTGACGACGTTCGACGCGGGGGAGTACGTGGAAGCCGCCCTGACAGCCGGAGCGGCCGGCTTCCTGATGAAGAACTCGTCCCCCGAGCAACTGAAGCACGCCGTAAGGGTGCTGGCGGGCGGCGGCCGCGTCCTCGCCCCCGGGGCCATGGCCCCGGTCGTCGACGGCTGCCGGGCCTCCGCCACCACGCGTGACGCGGCGCGCCGGGTGGCGGTCCTGACCGAACGGGAACGTCATGTGCTCGCCCTGGTGCGCCGCGGCCTCTCCAACGGCGACATCGCCGGGCGGCTGTACCTGGCCCACGGCACGGTGAAGGACCACGTCAGCTCGGTGCTCGCGAAGCTGGGCGGCGTCAACCGGGTCCAGGCCGCCGTCGTCGCCGACCGTGCCGGGTTGGCCGACCCGCCGGTACGGGAGCGATGAGCGCCGACGTACGGCCGGCAGCGGTACGGCGGAGCGCCCCACCGCAACAACCGCCCGAGCAGCAGCAGCAGCACCAGCACCAGCAGCACCAGCAGCACCAGCAGCACCAGCCGACGCCGCAGCGGCCGCCCCGGACCTCCGGAGCGCGGAACCTGCGGCGGCTCAGGTCGGCCGGCCTTCCGGTGGGCGTGGCCGCCCTGGACGGGCTGGTCGTCAACGCCGCCCAGGCGGGCCCGGTGCTGTGGGGCGCTCTCGCCGCCGCCGGGGCGCTCGTCCTGCGGCGGCGGCAGCCCGAACTGGCGCTCGCGGCGGGCCTCCCCGGGTTCTACCTCGGCCATCTGGCGTTCGCGCCGCTGATCGCCCTGTACTTCCTGGCGACCCACCGCCGCAGCCCGATCCCCGGGGCCGTCGGTGCGGTGCTGGTCGCGCTGGCGCAGTTCCTCCCCGTCCCGATCGGGGACATCGCCCTGCTCCGACTCGACCACGACACCGTGCTGGGCACGCTCGACTCCTGCGCGCTCGGCGTCGGCGCCTTCGTGCTGGGCCGGTCGGCCCGGCAGCGGCGGGAGAGGCTGCGCGAGATCACGGAGAGCAGGGAGCGTGAGCACCGGCTGCTGGCGCGCAACACCCTGGCCACCGAACGGGCCAGGCTGGCCCGGGAGATGCACGACGTCGTCGCCCACAAGGTCAGCCTCATCAGCCTGCAGGCGGGGGTGATCCAGGTCGCGGAGGCCGACGCTCCCGGGGTACGGGAAGCGGCGGGAGTGATCCGCGGCCTGTCGGTGGAAACGCTCACCGAGCTCCAGCACCTGGTCGGGGTGTTGCGCGCGGACGGCGGGAACACCCGGGACCTCGCCCCGCAGCCCCGCATCGCCGACCTGGGCACGCTGGTGGAGGAGAGCGCTCTGCCCGTCGAGCTGCACCTGGGGGACCTGGCGGGCCCGCTTCCCGAAGCCGTGGAACGTGCCGCGTACCGGACGGTGCAGGAAGCGCTCACCAACGTACGCAAACACGCTCCCGGCGCCGGGAGCGAGGTGCGGGTGGGGCTCGTCGCCGGGCGACTGCGCGTGGAGGTGCGCAACACCGCCGCCGACGGGACGGCCGCCCCGCCGGGGCTGCCCGCCGGCGGCAACGGCCTCGTCGGCCTGCGGGAACGGGCACACCTGCTGGGAGGCTCGTTCACCGCGGCGCGGCTTCCCGGCGGCGGCTTCCTCGTCCGAGCCGAGTTCCCGGCCTGACGGTCTTCTCCGGCCTGACCGGTTTCTCGGCCTGACCGTCTCTTCCGGCCTGACCGTCTCTTCCGGCCTGACCGGTTTCCCGGTCCGACCGGTTTCCGCCCTGCCGTTCGTTCTTACCGGTCGGTGCGCGGGGCCGGACGGAGAAGCTCCTCCGGCAACCCGGCGCGGGCTCCGACGACCTCGATGCCGAGCAGCCGCCCCGCCTCGTCGAAGTCGAGGTTCAGGTCCGCGCCCCCGCCGGGGGTCTCGACGGTGACCTGCCGGACGGCGGCTCCGTCCGCGATGTGCTCGACGAGGGAGACGTACGCGAGGTCGTTCTCGCGGTCGTACTCGATGTACATGGGTTCCCTTCCGTTCCGCTCCAGGGGAGTGGGGGTCAGTTGCGGCCGACGGACACGACGTTGCCGGCCTTGTTGACCACGACCCAGATCTTTCCGCTGACGTACTTCCAGGTACCGGCCGACTTGCCCTTGGTCTTCTTGCCGTTCTTCACGGTACGCGCGACCATTTCCTCGCTGATGCCCCGCTGGGCCATCCGCTGGGCGGCGTGCTTGGAGATGCTCTTGACGCCGGTGGACAGCAGGAGCCGCCCGGCGACGATGGCGAGCGGGATGAACCACGCGGGGTCGGCGACCACGGGGTACGCGGTGTTCGGCCCGGGACGCACGGTCTGGACGAGCGCACCGCCCTCGACGCGGTACTCGGTGGGCACGTCCTCGCCGTTCGCGTCCTTCGCCCAGGGCACGTCGAAGGCGCCGAGATAGGTGTCACCCTGGCTCACCAGGATGCTGCCGTCCTCCAACTGCTCGGTCACCGCGTCGGCGGGCAGGTCGAGCGGGAAGCTGTACTCGGTCGGCGCCTGTGCGTCCCGCAGCGTGACCAGGGCCCGCACCCCATCCCGGTTCGGCTGCACCGCGAGGTCGAATCCCTCCTCGGCGTCGGCGTACACGATCGTCCCGCCGGTGCTGCGTACGGCGGCGGAGTGAGCGCCGCCGGGCAGGCCGAACCGGACGGTGTCCTCGCCGTAGGCGGACTCCACCGCCCCGTCGGCTGTGGCGGGGGCGGTGATCCGCGCGGGGTGCGCGTCGGTAGGCACCTCGGAGCGGGTGGCACCACCCGCGAGGGCGGTCCCGGGGACGAGGTCGGCGGTCCCCGTGACGCGCTCCACCGCTTCGGCGGCCTGCACGACCCGCTCGGTGGACATGCTGTCGGCCCGTGCGCCCGACGCGGTGAGCAGTACGGCGCCGGCGGTGCAGGCGGCCACGAGTATCCGGGCCGCGCCGCGGTGGGGGAGGAGGGAATGATTGGTGGTGCGAGACATGTGGGTCCTTGCTGCAGGCCAGAGGGCAGGCCCCTGGTGAACGTCAACGCCGAGCAGCCTCGCAGCGCAACGGAGCCGGGGGTATCCGCCGGCCGGGGGCCCGGGCCCCCGCCGATCGGCGGGGGCCCGGGACCGGCTCCCCATGGGCCGGGCTGGGCCGGGGGAAAACGGGATGCCCCGGCGTGGGCGCCTCCCGCATCCTGTGACTCATGAACGCCCCGCTCCTCCCGCCCCGTTACGAGATCCGCGCCCGGCAGACAGCCACCACCGTCACCGTCTACCAGGCGTACCGCCCCGCCATCGGGCTGCCCGCCGCACGCGACGGGCGGTTCCCCGAGGCCTGGAAGCGGGACCGGATGACCTGGATCAAGCCCAGCTTCCTGTGGATGATGTACCGGTGCGGCTGGGGCACGAAGGAGGGGCAGGAGGTCGTCCTCGCCGTCGAGATCGACCGGAACGGCCTGGAATGGGCCCTCGCGCACGCCGAACTCTCCCACTACGCACGCGATGTGCACCCCGACGCCGCGTCCTGGAAGCGGAGCCTGCGCACCGCCCCCGCCCGGGTCCAGTGGGACCCCGAACGCGACCTCGACCTGAACCCGCTCCCGTACCGTTCCCTCCAGCTCGGGCTGAGCGGTGAGGCCGCCCGGCGGTACGCGGACGAGTGGACCGTGTCCGTCCGCGATGTCACCCCGCTCGCGCGCGAGGTGCACGCGGCGGTCCGGGCGGGGGAGCGCGAGAGGGCCGCGGCCCTGCTGCCCGTGGAGACACCGCTCGACCTCGCCGCGCCCCGGCCGGTGCGGGGCGCCTCCGTGGCGTCGGAGATGTGACTTTCGGCAGTGCCGGAAGGCTCCTGGTCTCCGTAGCCTCTCCCTCGTGAACAGCTTCTTCCCCAGGAACAGGACCGCTCGTGGGCCCGGCCCCAGGTGGGCGGATCCAGGAGGCCTGCTGGTGCCCGCCGCGGCGGCCTTCGGCGCGCTGAGCCTGGTCGGTTGGTGGTGGGGCCTGCCGACCGCGCTCGCCGCGTTCGTCGCGGGGCGGGGCCCGGGGCGCGGTCGAACCGTCGTCCTGGTCCTGGCCGGGACGCTCGTGGCCGGAGCGGTGGCGGTGGCGGTGTTTCCGCCCCTGCTCACTCTCGGGACGCAGTTCGTCGCGGTGGTCGTCCTCGCGGTGCTGGTGCCCTGGTTCGTGGGACGGTTCTCCCGTCAGTACCGGGAGCTGGTCCGGGCCGGCTGGGAGAGGGCCGAACAGCTGGAGCGGGAGAAGCAGTTGGTCGCCGAGCAGGCGAGGCTGCTGGAGCGGGCCCGGATCGCCCGGGACATGCACGACGTGCTGGGCCACGACCTCAGCCTGATCGCCCTGTCCGCCGGGGCCCTGAAGCTGGCGCCCGGCCTGGACGAGCGGCATCGGCAGGCCGCCCAGGACATCCGGGGCAGGGCCGGCGCGGCGGTGGAGCGGCTCGGCGAGGTGATCGGCGTCCTCCGCGAGGAGAGCGAGGGCCCGCCGGAGGGGCCGCGGGACTCCGACATCGCCCGGCTCGTCGGCGACGCGGCCGCCTCCGGGCTCGACGTCGAACTGACGGTCGCCGGAGAGGCGGCTGGCCTTCCGCCCGCCGTCGAACGCGCCGCCCACCGGGTCGTGCAGGAAGGCCTGACCAACGCGGCCAAGCACGCGCCGGGCCGGTCCGTGCGCGTCGAGCTCTCGCACACGGCGACCGAGACCCGGGTGGTGGTCCGCGACGGAGATCCGGCGACACCGCCCGGGCCCCCGGGCGAACGGCCGGCCGGGCAGGGGGGTTGGGGGCTCGCCGGGTTCGGGGAGCGTGGCCTGGCCGGGCAGGGAGGCCAAGGGCTCGCCGGGTTCGGGGAGCGTGGACCGGCCGGGCAGGAGGGCTGGGGGCTCGCCGCGTTCGGGGAGCGTGGGCGTGCCGGGCACGAGAGCGGGGGGCTCGCCGGGCATGGGGGCCGAGGCCTCATCGGGCTGGACGAGCGCGTCCGGCTCGTCGGCGGCACCCTCGACCACGGGCCCCGGGACGGCGGCTTCACCGTCGACGCCCGGCTGCCCCACCAAGCCCCGGCCCAGCCCGCGCCCCGGCCCGCCGCCGACGGCGCGGTGCTTGCCGGGCCGGCCGGCTACCGACGGGCGCGGCGGCGGGTCCGCCGCACCCTGCTCACCGCGCTGGCCGTGCCGCTGGCAGCGGGCGCGGTGCTGCTCGCCGGGGTCGGGATGTGGGAGACGGTGGCCGCGTCCCGGTCCGTCCTCGACCCGCGCGACTACGCCCGGCTGCGGGTGGGGCAGGATCGGGCCGACCTACGGAAGGTGCTGCCGGACCGGCAGTCGGTGGAGCGGCCCGCGGGCGCCGGGCCGGAGGAACGAGGGGTGACGTGCGAGTTCTACGCGATGACGGCCGACCGCTTCGACGACCGGTCCGGAGACGCGTACCGGCTCTGCTTCCGGGACGGCAGGCTGGTCTCCCGCGACGCGCTGACACCGTGAGCGCCCGATGAGCCGCCCGGACGCGGCACGCCCGGACGCGGCACGCGCGAACGCGCCCGGGGCGAACGCGCCCGGGGCGAACGCGCCCGGGGCGGACACGACCCCGGCGGCGGACACGCCCCGGGCGAGCGCGACCCATGCCACGGACACGGCCCCCGCGCACCCGACCCGAACGGCGCACACGACCCCCGCGCACCCGGCATCGGCAGCGCACACGGCCCCGGCGGACACGCCCCCGGCCGGAACGATCCGGGTCCTCGTCGCCGACGACGAGCCCATGATCCGGGCCGGTGTCCGCGCCGTCCTCGCCAGCGACCCGGGCATCGAGGTCGTCGCCGAGGCGGCCGACGGGCACGAGGCGGTGGAGCTGGCCCGGGCGTACCGCCCGCACGTGGCCGTCCTCGACGTAAGGATGCCGGGGGCCAACGGGATCGACGCCGCGGCCGAGATCCGCCGCACCCTGCCCGCCACCGGCGTCGTCATGCTGACCACGTTCGGCGAGGACGACTACATCCTGCGGGCGCTGGGGTGTGGGGCCGCCGGATTCCTGATCAAGTCCGGCGAGCCCGAGGAACTCGTCGCCGGGGTGCGGTCGGTGGCCGAGGGCGCCGCCTATCTGTCACCGAAGGTCGCCGCCCGCGTGGTGGCGCACCTCGCGTCCACCGGGGCCGGGGCCCTGGCCGGCCGGCGGGACGCGGCCCGGGAGCGGGTCGCCGGGCTGACTCCCAGGGAACGCGAAGTGCTGTCGCACCTCGGCGGCGGGCTGTCCAACGGGCAGATCGCCCGGCGGCTGCACCTGGTCGAAGGCACGGTCAAGGCGCACGTCAGCTCCGTCCTGGCCCGCCTCGGCGTCGACAACCGGGCCGCGGCCGCCGTCGTCGCCCACGAGGCCGGGATCCTGCCCCCACCCCCACCGCCGGAGCAGCGCTGAGACGAGCAGCTCGGCCGGGCGGCCCAGCACGAGGAGCAAGGAGGCGACGACCGCCCCGCCGAGCAGGACGCCGGCGATCACGTCGTGCGGGTAGTGGACTCCCACCAGGACCCGCAGCAGTGCCGCCGCCACGGCCAACGGCAGCGTCACGGCGGCGAGTCGGGGCCGCCGCACCGCCAGCCCGACCGCGAGGGCGGCGGCCAGGGTGGCGTGGTTGCTCGGGAACGACCAGTCGCCCGGCTCGGGGCACGCGGCGACCGCCCGGGCGCCGTCCAGCGCCCGGCACGGACGCTCCTCGTCGACGATCAGCTTCAGCGCCTCGCTGACGGCGTACGCCACGACCGTCCCGGCGCCGATGAGTACGGCCCCCGCCATCGCGCCCGTGTCCCTCCGGCGTACCGCTGTCCAGGAGACCGCGAGCAGCAGCAGGCCGAGAACGATCAGCGTGGCCTCGGAGGACAGCTCCAGGAGGTGCCCCAGCCACCCCGGACCGTCCTCTACCGCTCCCGTCAGCGACCGGTAGAGGGTTACGGAATCCCCCTCCGTGACCTCGGTCGGCCCGGGCCGCCCCAGGCCCCCGGGCGACAGCATCCCGATCACGGCCGCCGCCGACGCCAGCAGCGCGGGCGAGCCGAAGAGCCGTACTGGCCAGTGGTGTTGATGTGTGTGCTTTGCCATGCTGCGAACGTACGAAGGCACCACCTTCCGGCGCGGGGGCCGAACGGCAGGAGCTGCCCCCGACGAAGGTCAGGGTTGACGCCCGGGAGCGCCCCGGCCGTATCCCGATCCCGCACGAGGTGCACTATTCCTGCGCGGTACCGTCCCCGAACTCCCACGTCAGCATCGTGAACCCGCCGTCGTCCCCCGCCCCCGCCGACCGGTACGTCGCGAGCGCCGCCTCGTTGCCGTCCTCCACGCCGACCCACAGGTCGTAGCACCCCCGCTCCCGGGCGATGTCCACGAGCGCGAGCGTCAGGGCCCTGCCGATGCCCCGGCGTCGGAACGGGTCGTCGACGGCGAGTTCGTACAGGCACATCTCCGTGCCCTTGTCCGGGTGCAGCATCTCGATGCCCGTGACGAAGCCGGCCGGGACGCCGTCCACGTACGCGATCAGCAGCGCATGACCGTCCGCCGCGAGGAAGCGGGCGGCCCATTCCTCGCGGGGCGGTGCGTCGTAGAGGTGGCCGGCGGCCAGGAGTTCCCTGACGGTCGTAGCGCGGCGAATGTCCACAATGGCCTCCCGAGGCAAGGGGTCTGAAGGCATTCTGTACCGCGTCCGGAGTACGGCGGGGGCGCACCGTACCTCTCAGGGAGGCTGCCCGCCTCCCCCCGGGGGCACGCAACCGGCTTGCGTCCTCCGCTTAGGGTCGAGGGATGGAGACCCCTACTGCTCGATGGCGGCGCCTGCTGCCCCGTACACCTGGCCGGTGGGCCGCGGTCGGCGCCGCGCTCGCCGTGCTCGTGGGCGGCGGCACCTGGACCGCCGTCGCCGACGACGGCACGCCCGCCGTGCAGCGCGAGGACCGGACGCTGCGCATGGACGGCGTGCCGATCGACACCTCGTACTTCCGCGCCGAAGGCTCCGGCAAGCGGCCCGCCGTGCTCATCGGACACGGCTTCGGCGGCAGCAAGAGCGACGTGCGGGCCCAGGCCGAGAAACTGGCCGCCGACGGGTACGCCGTGCTGACCTGGTCGGCGCGCGGCTTCGGCAAGTCCGGCGGGGAGATCTCCCTCAACGACCCGGACCACGAGGTCAGGGACGTCTCGCGGCTCATCGACTGGCTCGCGACGCGACCCGAGGTGCAGCTCGACGAGAAGGGCGACCCCCGGGTCGGGCTCACCGGCGCCTCCTACGGCGGGGCCGTCTCGCTGCTCGCCGCCGGCCACGACGAGCGGGTCGACGCCATCGCGCCCGTGATCACCTACTGGAACCTCGCCGACGCCCTCTTCCCCGACGGGGTCTTCAAGAAGCTCTGGGCCGGGATCTTCATCACCACCGGCGGCGGCTGCGAGAAGTTCGAGAAGCGGCTCTGCGAGATGTACGAGCGGGTCGCCGTCAGCGGCAAGCCCGACGCCGAGGCCGTCGACCTCCTCACCGAGCGGTCGCCGTCCGCCGTCGCCGACCGCATCAAGGTCCCCTCGCTCCTCCTCCAGGGGCAGTCCGACTCCCTCTTCCCGCTCGGCCAGGCCGACGCCATGCAGAAGGCCATCAGCGCCAACGGCGCCCCCGTCTCCGTCGACTGGATCTCGGGCGGGCACGACGGCGGCGACAACGAGACCGAGCGGGTCCAGGGCCGGGTCGGCTCCTGGTTCGACCGCTATCTCAAGGAGGACACCGGAGGCGGCACCGGGCCCGCCTTCCGTGTCACCCGCACCGGAGGCGTCGACTCCACCGACGGCGCCGCCCTGCTGCGCGGCGCGAGCGGCGACACCTACCCGGGGCTGCGCAACGGCGGCCGGGACATCGCGCTCGGCGGCGGGACGAAGACGTTCCGCAACCCGGCCGGCGCCGCACCGCCCGCCATCTCCGCCGTCCCCGGCGTCGGCGGCGGACTCGCCCAGCTCTCCTCCCTCGGCGTCGGGCTCTCGCTCGACTTCCCCGGACAGTTCGCCCGCTTCGAGTCCGCCCCGCTGGACACCTCCGTACGCGTCACCGGCACGCCCACCGTGAAGGTGAACGTGAAGGCCGACGGCGACCGGGACGCGGTGCTCTTCGGCAAGGTGTACGACGTGTCGCCGGACGGCAGGCAGCAGGTGCTGCCCCACCAGCTCGTCGCCCCCTACCGCATCACCCCCGACCAGCAGGGCAAGCCGGTCGAGCTGGCGCTGCCCGCCGTGGACCACGAGTTCGACGCCGGACACCGGATGCGACTGGTGTTCTCCGCGACCGACCTCGGCTACGCGTCCCCGGCCGAGCCCGCCACGTACACCGTCACCGCCGACGGACCGCTGACCGTCCCCACCACGCCCGCCGTGAAGACCGCTGCGGCCACCCTCCCGTGGTGGACCTGGGGCCTCCCGGCCGCCGCCCTCGTCATCGCGGCCGGTCTGCTGCTCACCGCCCGCCGCCGGACCGCGACACCCGCGCCGGACCCCGCGCTCACCGACGTACCGCTCCAGATCACCGGTCTCTCGAAGAAGTACGCGAAGGCGGTCGACCGGTACGCCGTGCGCGAGCTGTCCTTCCGCGTCGAGAAGGGCCAGGTCCTCGGGCTTCTCGGACCCAACGGCGCGGGCAAGACGACCACCCTGCGCATGCTCATGGGGCTCATCAGCCCCGACGAGGGCGAGATCCGCGTCTTCGGGCAGGCGATCCGGCCGGGAGCACCGGTGCTGTCCCGGGTCGGGGCGTTCGTGGAGGGGGCCGGATTCCTGCCCCACCTCTCCGGGCGCGCCAACCTCGACCTGTACTGGCAGGCCACCGGCCGGCCCGCCGAGGACGCGCACATCGAGGAGGCCCTGGAGATCGCGGGCCTCGGCGACGCGCTCGCCCGTGCCGTACGGACGTACTCCCAGGGCATGCGGCAGCGGCTCGCCATCGCCCAGGCCATGCTCGGCATGCCGGACCTCCTCATCCTCGACGAGCCGACCAACGGGCTCGACCCGCCGCAGATCCGCGAGATGCGGGACGTGATGATCCGGTACGCGGCCGGCGGCCGGACCGTCATCGTCTCCAGCCACCTCCTCTCCGAGGTCGAACAGTCCTGCACCCACCTGGTCGTCATGGACCGGGGCCGGCTCGTCCAGGCCGGTCCGGTCGCCGAGATCACCGGATCCGGCGACATGATCCTGGTGACCACGGCCGAGGAGGTGTCCGAGCCGCTGGCGGAGAAGGTGGCCGCCCTGCCCGGCATCGGCTCCGCCGCCCGCACCGACGACGGGCGCGGACTCCTCGTCCGCCTCGACGGGGCCACCACCTCCCGGCTGGTATCCGATCTCGTCCGGCTCGACGTCCCGGTCACCGGTGTCGGACCGCACCGCCGCCTGGAGGACGCCTTCCTCACCCTCATCTCCGGAGGAGCAGCATGAGCGCCCCCGTCCAGCCCCCCGAGGCCCGGGTGGAGACCGAACACCCGGAGGCCCCCGGCTACCGCGCCGGGCGCACCCTTCCCCTCCGCGTCGAGGCCATGCGGCAGTTGCGCCGACGGCGCACCCTGCTGATGGGCGGAATCCTCGCCGCCCTCCCCTTCATCCTGATCATCGCCTTCGCGATCGGCGGCACGCCGGACGGCGAGGACGGCGGAGGAGGCGGGGGCGGCGGGGGCGGCGGCCGGATCAACCTGATGGACGTGGCGACCGAGTCCGCCGCGAACTTCGCCGCCACCTCGCTGTTCGTCTCGGCCGGATTCCTGCTGGTGGTGCCGGTGGCCCTGTTCTGCGGGGACACGGTCGCCTCCGAGGCGAGCTGGTCCTCGCTGCGCTATCTGCTCGCCGCGCCCGTGCCGCGCGTCCGGCTGCTCTGGTCCAAGCTCGTCGTCGCCCTCGGCTTCAGCCTGGCCGCGATGGTGCTGCTGCCGCTCGTCGCCCTGGTGGCGGGCACGGCGGCCTACGGGTGGGGGCCGCTGAAACTGCCCACCGGGGGAGCGTTGTCCGCCGGCGACACGGTGCCCCGCCTCGCGATCGTCGTGGCCTTCATCTTCGTCTCCCAACTGGTCACCGCGGGCCTGGCGTTCTGGCTGTCCACGAAGACGGACGCCCCGCTCGGCGCGGTCGGCGGCGCGGTGGGCCTCACCATCGTCGGCAATGTGCTCGACGCGGTCACCGCGCTGGGCTCCTGGCGCGACTTCCTCCCCGCGCACTGGCAGTTCGCCTGGGCCGACGCCCTCCAGCCGCAGTTGGAGTGGGGCGGCATGATCAAGGGCACGGCCGTATCAGTGACCTATGCCCTGATCCTGTTCGCGCTGGCCTTCCGCGGGTTCAGTCGTAAGGACATCGTGTCCTGAACCTGATGTTCCGCCGGTTCCCGGCCGCTTCCTGTCCGCTGTTGCCGCATCGAGATGGTTCCGCAACGCTTTCGTCGACTCCGGTCGGCGACCCCGTACGTCACATTCACAGATGTCGAGGACATCGTGACGACGTGGGGGGCTACACATGCAGCAGGCAGGCCGACGACACGAGAAGCGGGCGGAAGGCAGGACGACAGGCAGGACGGGGGGCCGGGCGGGGGGCCGGGCGGGGGGCCGGGCGGGAGCCATGGCGCTCCTTCTGGCGGGCACCATGGCTCTCACCGCGTGCGGCAGCGGCGACAGCACGTCGGATGGCACGCCCGAACTGAGTTCGGACACGCGCAACGGGCAGGGATCGACCGGCGGCGGGCAGCCCGCCCCCGACGGGGCGGCGCCCGAGAAGGGACGGTCGGCCGCGCCGACGGGCGAGTCCGGGGACGCGGCCGGGCTGGACGTCCCGGCGCCCGACTACCTCTCCACCTTCGCCCTGGACGTGGACACCGCCAGCTACGGCTACGCGCGCCGCACCCTCGGTGACGGCAGGCTGCCCTCTCCCGAGGAGGTGCGCCCCGAGGAGTTCGTCAACAGCTTCCGCCAGGGGTACGAACGGCCGAAGGGCCCCGGCTTCTCGGTGAACGTCGACGGGGCGCGCATCGGCTCCGGGAAGGGCGGGGGCGGGGGAACCGGAGCCTCCGACTGGTCGCTGCTCCGCGTCGGCCTGGCCACTGAGGCCGCCCCCTCGACCGCCGAACGGCCGCCCGCGGCCCTCACGTTCGTCGTCGACATCTCGGGGTCCATGGCCGAGACCGGCCGCCTGGACCTGGTCAGGAAGTCGCTGACCATCCTCGCCGACGAACTGCGCGACGACGACTCCATCTCCCTGGTCACCTTCAGCGACGAGGCCGAGACCCGGCTGCCGATGACCCGCATGAAGGGCAACCGGAACCGGATCAAGGACGTGGTGGAGGAGATGCGGCCGACGCAGTCCACCAACGTCGAGGCGGGCATCACCCTCGGCTACGAGGAGTCGGTCGAGGGCCACCGCAAGGGCGCCACCAACCGGGTCGTGCTCCTCTCCGACGCGCTGGCCAACACCGGCGACACGGAGGCCGACGGGATCCTGGAGAAGATCGAATCCACCCGCCGGGAGTACGGCATCACCCTCTTCGGCGTCGGCGTCGGCAGCGACTACGGCGACGCGTTCATGGAGCGGCTCACCAACAAGGGCGACGGGAACACCACGTACGTCGGTGACGAGGCGCAGGCCCGCAAGGTCTTCGTCGACCAGCTGCCCGCCCACCTGGAGATCCGGGCCCGCGACGCCAAGGCCCAGGTGGCGTTCGACCGGAAGACCGTAAAGAGTTTCCGGCTGATCGGCTACGAGAACCGCAAGGTCGCCGACGAGGACTTCCGCGACGACAGCGTCGACGGCGGCGAGGTGGGCCCCGGCCACACGGTGACCGCTCTGTACGCCGTACGGCTGCGCGAGGGCGCGTCCGGCACCGTGGCCAGGGCCACCGTGCGCTGGCTCGACCCCAAGACCCGCGAGGCCCAGGAGGAGACCGGCACCGCGAGGACCGGGGCGATCGACGGATCGCTGTGGGGCGGCGGGAGCGACCGGCTCCAAGTAGCGGCCGTGGCTGCCTACTTCGCCGACCACCTGCGGGGCGGCGACCTGCCCGGCGCACCCGGCCTCGGTGAACTCGCCTCGCGGGCCACAGGGTTGGCGGAGGCGACCGAGGACAGCTCCGTCACGAAGCTGGCCAAGGCCATCGGGCAGGCAGACCGGATCGAGCGGGGATCCGGAACGGACGACGAGCCGGAACCGAGCGAGGGCGAGATCGGCTGAGGCGGATCGGCCGAGGGGCCGAGGCGCCGAGCGGGCGGGGAGCCGAGCGGGACGAGGAGGACGGGCGGACCGAGGAGGACGTGTGTCCTGGGCGGTCAGCTCGGTCCGCCCGTCTTCCTCGGTCAGCTCGGCCCGGCCGGACTGGGCGGTCAGCTCGGTCCGCCCGTCTTCCTCGGTCAGCTCGGCCCGGCCGGACTGGGCGGCCAGCTCGCTCGCCCGCCCAGCCCGGCCGGGCCGCCACGTCGCAACGGCGCAACCGAGGCCAAGTCCGAGGCCGAGTCCGAGGCCGAAGCTCGTCGCACGGGCATGCGAAAATAGGTCCGATGGATCGCCGTTCCGGGTCATGATGTCCGCCATGACCTCCCTCTTCCTCGTGCTCGCCACGATCGTCAACGGCCTTTACGCGGGCTTCATGCTGACCTTCCTGATCGCGATCATGCCCGGCCTCGCGGACCTGACGGACGAGCAGTTCACGACGGCCATGCGCCGCTTCAACGAGAAGGTCCCCGGCCCGGTCTTCCTGGTCCTGTTCCTCGGCGTCGTCGCCCTGCCCGCCGCCGCGTTCTTCACCGGCCTGGGCGAGCACGGCGAGGCGGCGGGGCCCGCCATCCTGGGGGCGCTGATCTGCGTGGTCGCCGGTCACCTGGTGACCGTGGTCGGGAACATCCCGCTCAACAACGCCCTCGCCGCCTCCGAGGGCGGCGACGACCGTGCGGCCCGCGCGGCCTTCGAATCCCGCTGGAACACCCTCCACCAGGTGCGCACCGCGTTCGCGCTGGTGGCGTGCGTCCTGCTGGCCGTCGCGCTGTAGGGCCAGGGCTCTCCGTACGCGGGGGGCTACCGGTCTCCCGACTCCGCCTCCGCCCGCTGGGGGTGACGGGGGCCGAGCAGCACCACGAGAGCGGCCGCGCCGGGCACGGGCGCGTCGACCCGCTGCCAGCCGGCCCGCTCGTACAGGCGCAGCGCCGCCTCGGCCCGCACGGAGGTCAGCAGCCAGCAACGGCCGTCCGGGGCGGGCCCCGTCACCGCGTGCAGCAGCGCCGCCCCGAGCCCCGCACCGTGCGCCTCCGGCGCCACCGCCAGCTCGTTCACCTCCAGCGCACCGCAGAGCCACGCCCGCGTCCGTCCGGGCCCGAGGGCCTCGGCGACCTGCCCGTAGCTTCGGTCGGCCGGAAAGACCTCCGGGGTGATCCAGGCCGTGGCGAAACCCGCTACCGTCCCCCCGGCCGTCGCCACCGACGCCGTGAAACCGGGCCGGAGCGCGTCCCGTGCGAGCCGCTCCGCATAGGCGTCGGCCTGCGCCGGATCCTCGTTCCAGGGCGGGGCCGCGAACGCCCGCGCGTACACGTCGCGGATCCCGTCGGCGTACCGGTTCAGCTCGTCGGCCGCCACCGTTCGCACCCCGGCCGTCGCCGTCATCGCACCGTCCCTCGGATCTCGTCGGCGATCCATCGGCGGATCACCGGCAGCGCCACCGGCGCAGTGGGGGAACCCTAGTGAACTGCCGTGATCGCCCGCACGGTCCGGCTCCTGCACCCCCGGCGGCGAGCGGGAGGAGCCGGACGCGCCGCGGTCACACGTTGGGCACCTTGAGCCGGTCCCAACTGCTCTTGCCGGGAATGCCGTCCGCGTCGTCGCCCGAGTAGCCCAGCTTGCGCTGCCAGGCGGCGTACGACTTCCGGTCGGCCTCGGACCAGGCCGGGCCGGGGCCCGCCGTGTACCGGCCGCAGCCCTCGGACACCAGACGCTTGCCCATGGCCGTGACGACCGCGCTGTTGCGGCCGACCTTGAAGAACGCGGATCCGGGGAACGGCTCGTACGTCGGCTTCGGCGGCGGATCGGAGGGCCCGTCCGGGGAACCGCCCAGCCGCTTGGCGATCCGCGAGCGCATCGCGTTCATGGTGAACCCGCGCGGATCGACCTTGCCCGGCTGCCACTCCAGGTGCCCGATCACCGACCGCTGCGACCAGCCGTGCGCCCGGCAGACGGCGGCGGCGGCCCGCTCGATCGCCAGCAGCTGGGCCGCCGGCCAGGGATCCTTGCCGTCACCGAGGTTGACGCACTCGAAGCCGTAGAAATGCCGGTTGCCGTCGGTGTTGGCCTCGTTGTCCGGGGGCAGTGCCTTCTCCGCGACGACGGCGCGCAGGACGTCGTCGTCGCCGAGCCCGGCGTGGTTGGCCCGGCCGTTCCCCACGAGGTGGACGGTCCCGTCCTTGGCGATGACCCCGTGGCAGAGCGGGCCGGGCAGGGCGGAGTGGCCGTTGTAGCAGAGTTCGACCGAGGAGGCCGTGCCCGAGGTGACGGTGTGATGGATCATCACGCCGTGCGTCGGACCCCAGGGTCCTTTGTGGTTCCGGTTGTTGGTACGCCAGCTCCGGTGTTCGACGACGTGGAGACCTTCGTCGCGGAGGGCTTTGAGCAGCCTGGCTGCAGACAGCGGCGTCGCCATCGCGGCGCTCCTTTCCCTGATGGTGCGTAGTTCACGCGGGTGCTTCGGTGTGGGGTCGGCGGGACCGGCGGGCGGACGGCGGCGCGGAGCCGCGTACGCGTGCCGGGTGAGGGGACGGTCGGGAGCGCCCTGCGGCGGGGATTCCGCCTTCGGGCCTACCTGATCGATTTGCCCGTTCCCACGGCCTGCCGAACGTCCCGCCGGACGGAAGGTTGCGCCGTGCCCGAACTCCCGCCCGGGTGTGCCCGAACTCCTGCTCGATGCGCACAGCGTCGAGACGCCCGCCACGGTGCCGACACGGGTGGCGGGACGCTCGACGCCGGGCCCGCACGGGCGTCGGGACGCTTGCCGCCGGCCTCGCCCCGGTGCCGGGACGCTTGCCGCCGGCCTCGCCCCGGTGCCGGGACGCTTGCCGCCGGACCCGCCCCGATGTACTCCCGCTGTCGTATGCGGCCCGGCCTCCCGCCTCCTACCGTGAGGGGGTGATGACCTTCGACCGCCTGGCCGCCCGTGCGCGGGCTCTGCCGCCGATCGTCGCGGATCTGCTGGTGGTGGCGGTGGTGGGGGTGCTGACCGCCGCCGACGCGGCCGTCGACGAGCCCGGCTACCGGCAGGCCGACGCGCTGACCTGGGGCCTCCTCGTGGTCTCGCTGGCGGCGCTCGCCTGCCGCCGCCGTTGGCCCGTTCCGGTGGTCTGTGTGACCGGGGCGGCCTGTGCCGGGTGGGCGCTGCACGGGCACATCGGCGAGCTGCTGAACCTCCCGGTGATCGTGGCGCTCTACACCGTGGCGGTGCTGGGCGACCGCCGGCGCACCCTGTGGACCGGGGTGATCGCCGCGACGATCTCGGGTGCGGTGGCGCTGAAGGTCGGCGGGGACGTGGTCAACCCGCAGGGGCTGCCCGTCCTGGAGATGGTCTGGCCGCTCGTCCCGCTCCTCCTGGGCGAGGTGGTGCGTACCCGGCGGGAACTGCTGGCGGAGTACGCGGCGCGCGCCGCGAGGGCCGAGGAGGACCGCGAGCGGGAGGCCGCCCGCCGGGTCCGCCAGGAGCGGGCACGGGTCGCCCGGGAGATCCACGACATCCTCGCGCACACGGTGAGCGCCATGACCGTGCAGGCCGGGGTCGCCCTCGACGCGCTGGACGCCGCGCCGGAGGTGTCGCGGCAGGCGATGACCCAGGTGCGCGCCTCCGGCAAGGAAGCCGTCCGGGAACTGCGCGCCACGCTGTCCGTCCTGCGCGCGACGGAGTCCACGGCGCCGGCGCCCCGCCTCGACCAGCTGACCGAACTGGTCGCGGGGGTCGAGGCGGGCGGGGTGCGGGTCAGCCTGCGGCGGGAGACGGGGGGCGCCGCCCTGCCCGCGGTCGTCGAGGCCACGGCGTACCGGATCGTGCAGGAGGCGCTGACCAACGTGGTGAAGCACTCCGCGGCGCTCCACGCCGCGGTGTCGGTGACCCGCGACGCCACCCGGCTGACCGTCGAGGTCGTGGACGACGGCCCCCCGGCTCCGCCGCCCGCCGGCCCGCCCGCCGAGCGGGGCTTCGGCCTGATCGGCATGCGCGAGCGAGCGGTCGCGGTGGGCGGCGACGTCCGTTACGGTCCGGTGCCGGGCGGCGGATTCCGCGTCCGCGCCGAACTGCCGACGGAGGGAGCGGCCCCATGAACGTGGTGCCGTACGGAACCGGGGGCCCACGGCCACGACGCTTTACGGAACCGGGCCCCATGGGCACGACGACGCACGGAACCGGGAGGGCCTCATGAACGTGGCGCCGTACGGAACCCGGGGAGCGGCCACGTGAGCGAGCGGGCGGAGAGCGCGGCGAGGCAGCCGGGGATCGTCCGCGTGGTCCTCGCCGACGATCAGACCGTCGTACGGGCCGGGTTCCGCGCCCTGCTCGACCTCACCGACGACCTGGTCGTGGTCGCGGAGGCCGCCGACGGGGCCCGGGCCGTCGAGGCGGTCCGGACGACCCGCCCGGACGTCGTGCTGATGGACGTCCGGATGCCCGGCGTCGACGGCCTGGAGGCCACCCGCCGGATCGCCGAGGACCGCTCCCTCGACCGGGTCCGTGTCGTCATGCTCACCACGTACCAGGTCGACGCGTACGTCTTTGAAGCCCTCCGGCACGGCGCGGCGGGCTTCCTGCTGAAGGACATCGAGCCGGACGACCTGCGCGCCGCGATCCGCACGGTCGCGGCGGGCCGGAGTCTGCTCGCCCCCGCCGTGACCCGTCAGGTGATCGAGGAGTTCGCCCGGCTCAAGGCCCCCGAGGCGGCGGGCGCCGAACGGCTCGCCGTGCTCACCGGCAGGGAGCGTGAGGTGATGGCGCTCGTCGCCGCCGGGCTGTCCAACGAGGAGATCGGCAAGGCGCTGATCATGAGCCCGCTGACGGCGAAGACCCATGTCAGCCGGACCATGACGAAGCTCGGCGCCCGCGACCGGGCCCAGCTGGTGGTCCTCGCCTACGAAACGGGCCTGGTCAGGGCAGGAGAAGGAGAACGCTAGAGGTGCCCTACTCCGACGGGAGCAGGCGGCGACTTCCGTCGGAGGATTCGCCGTCGGCCCCCCGCTCGTAGCGTCGGCCGCATGATCCAGGCAACGGAACTCACCAAACGCTACGGCGGGCGAACCGCCGTCGACCGGCTGTCGTTCACGGTCCGGCCGGGCCGGGTGACCGGCTTCCTCGGCCCGAACGGCGCCGGGAAATCGACCACCATGCGCCTGATCCTGGGCCTCGACTCCGCGAGCGCGGGGCGCGTCACCGTGGGCGGCAAGGCCTACGTGGACCTGCCCGTACCGCTACGGGCGGTCGGCTCCCTGCTCGACGCCAAGGGCGTCCACGGCGGCCGGTCCGCCTACCACCATCTGGCCGGACTCGCCGCGAGCAACGGCATCCCGCGCCGCCGCGTGGAGGAGGTGCTCGACCTGGTCGGCCTCCCCGCGGAGACGGCCCGCAGGCGCACCAAGGGCTTCTCGCTCGGCATGAGCCAGCGGCTGGGCATCGCGGCGGCACTGATCGGGGACCCGGAGACACTGATCCTCGACGAGCCGGTCAACGGCCTCGACACCGAAGGCATCCGCTGGATCCGCGAACTCATGAAGTCCCTGGCGGCGGAGGGCCGCACGGTCTTCCTCTCCAGCCACCTCATGAGCGAGATGGAACGGACGGCCGACCACCTCATCGTGATCGGACAGGGCCGGCTCATCGCGGACACGAGCATGCGCGACTTCATCGAGACCAACTCCCGCGCGCACACCCTCGTCAGGTCCCCGGAACCGGAACGGCTGCGCACTCTGCTGGAAGCGACCGGAGCGCGCGTACGGCTGGACGCCCGGGGCGGCTGGCGGGTCGACGGCCCCGACGCCCCGGCCATCGGCGACCTGGCCCGGGACCACGGGGTCGCCGTCCACGAACTCATCCCCGCCCACTCCTCCTTGGAGGAGGTCTACACGACGCTCTCGCGGTCCTCGGTGGAATACCGGGCCGAGGACAGGCGCTCGTCGACGCCCCGAAAGGAGACAACCCGATGACCACGACCACGCCAACGCTGTCCGGCACCCGCCGAAACCGGAACCGAAACCGGACCGGCTTCCGGGAGGCCCTCGCCTACGAATGGATCAAGTTCCGCAGTGTGCGCTCCACGGTGTGGACGACCGCGGCCACCGCCGTACTGCCCGTCATCGGCGCGGTGTTCATCGCCGCCACCGGCAGCCTGCAACCCGACGACACCGTCCTCGGCGGCAGCCTCACGCTCACCGTCGTCGCCCAGATGCCGGCCGCGGTCGTCGGGGCGCTCGTCGCCTCGGGGGAGTACAGCAGCGGCACCATCCGCACGACGTTCGCCGCCTGCCCCCGCCGGGGCACGGTCCTCGCCGCGAAGGCGACGCTGGTGGCGGGCGCGATGTACCTCCTCGCCCTGGTCTCCTGCACGGCCGCCTACCTCGTCGGGGACGCCATGCTGCCGGAGGGCCGGTACGCCCAGGGCGAGCCGCTGCCCGCACTGTTCGGCATCGCCGCGTCCTTCGCGGTGGCCGCCGTCCTCGGCCTCGCCGTCGGCATCCTCGTACGCCACTCCGCCGGCGCGGTCACCACGGTGATCGGTCTGCTGCTCCTGCCGTCCCTGTTCGGCCCCCTCTTCGGCGACGCCGAACGCTGGGTCGCCGGACTCTCCCCGACGGCCGCCCTGGAGAAGCTCACCCAGACTTCGGACGCCGCCGCCGACACGGTGGGCAGCCTGGGACCCTGGCCTTCCCTGCTCCTGGTCGCCGCCTGCACGGCGGCGCTCACGCTCGGGGCGCTGGCGCCGCTCCGCCGGCGGGACGTGTGAGGGGGGAGGGGAGCCTCCCCTCTTTCCCACCCTCGGGAGGCACGCCCGGTAGCTGGAGACCGGCCCCGCTCCGCGCCTGACCGGCTCCGGTGTTCCCGACGAACAGGCCCGGGAGCTGAGCGGCGTCGTGACCGACAGCGCCGGCTCGGTCATCCCGGGCCTCGCGGCGGACCCGCGGACCGCGTCCGCCGCCGACGCCGCACGCCAGGCGATGGCCGGCGCGATCGAGGTGTCCAGCTACGTGTGTGCCGGGCTGCTGCTCCTGGCGCTCGCGGCCACGCTGTTGTCAAGCCCCGCAACCCCGGCGGCGGGGCCGCCGCCGGGGAGAACCGCGAGGTGACGAAACCGGAGCCGAGTGCGTAGAGGGGCCGGGGCGACGATGCGCAGGCATCCCCAGGATGAACCGAACCTTCTTCACCGAAGGCCGACGCGTCCAGGACAGCCTGCGAACGACGCAAGGCCCTCCTGTGCGGAGGGCCTCACGGCCGTGCGAGCGGTGCGCCCCCGGCAGGACTCGAACCTGCGGCCAAGCGCTTAGAAGGCGCCTGCTCTATCCACTGAGCTACGGGGGCCGGGAGTCCTGATCGGGTGGTTCCGTGGCCGTGCCGGGACAAGGATAGGGCTCCGATCCCCTGGACCCGGTTGCTTCACCTGCGTGGCACGATGTGGAGGTTCGGTGAAGCGAACCGATAATCGCAGGTAGGTGCGATTCCTGCATCGGTTTTCGCTCCCCTCGCGCCGGGTGTTGTGCACTCGTTATGCCCCCGCCCCACTCGTCCCCTCTGTCCTGACTCTGTCCAGAGGGTGGAACCGCCGCGCAGAGGGGGCTATACGCTTCAAAAAGGCTCTAAAATTGGGCATTCTTCGCATGTGGTAACCATGGACGTACGGCCTCAGCTCATCGACGCACTTTCCGCCCTGCGCGACCGTGTCGCCGCCGTGCGTCTTCCACTGCCCCTGCCGGGGGCCGAACGCGCCCGGCAGACCAGGGTCGAACTCCTCGCCCAGCTCGACGACTACCTCCTGCCACGCCTCAAGGACCCCGAGGCGCCCCTGCTCGTCGTGATCGGGGGGTCCACCGGGGCCGGGAAGTCCACCCTGGTCAACTCGCTGGTGGGCTGCCGGCTCAGCGAGGCCGGGGTGTTGCGGCCCACCACCCGGACCCCGGTGCTGGTCTGTCACCCGGACGACCACCACTGGTTCGCCGGGGTGCGGGTGCTGCCCCAGCTGACCCGGATCTGGCTGCCGCCGGGTCAGACGCGCGACCCGGACGGGCTGGACGACCTCGCGGCCCGGGGTGAGGACGGGGAGACCGCGCTGCGGGTGGAGACCGCCGTGAGCCTGCCCCGCGGGCTCGCCCTCCTGGACGCCCCCGACATCGACTCGCTCGTCGTACGCAACCGGGTCCTCGCCGCCGAACTCATCTGCGCCGCCGACGTCTGGGTGATGGTCACCACCGCCTCGCGCTACGCCGACGCCGTGCCCTGGCACCTGCTGCGTACCGCGAAGGAGTACGACGCGGCCCTCGTCACCGTCCTCGACCGGGTGCCCCACCAGGTGATCGCCGAGGTGTCCCGGCAGTACGCGGCGCTGCTGACCCGGGCCGGGCTCGGGGACGTACCCCGGTTCACCATCCCGGAGCTGCCCGAGTCCGCGGGCGGCGGCAGCGGGCTGCTCCCCACGACCGCCGTCGCCCCGCTGCGCGCCTGGCTCGCCCACCGGGCCCAGGACCCCGCCGCCCGGCAGCAGGCGGTGGCGCGTACCGCCTCCGGCGTCATCCAGTCGCTCAACGTGCGGATGCCCTCACTGGCCTCCGCCGTCGCCGCCCAGTACGCCGCCTCCGTACGGCTGACCGGGGTAGTCCAGGACGCGTACGGCGCGGAGGCCGCCCGGATCCGGCGCCGCCTCCGGAGTGGCGCCGTGCTCTCCGGGGACGCGCGGACCCGGTGGCGCGGCTACCCGCTCTACAGCTCGCCCGAGGAGCTCCTCGAAGCCCTCGTCGACAACCTGGTGGCCCTGCTCCAGTGCTCGGTCTCCGCCGCCGACGAACAGATCCGCACCCAGTGGCGCCGCGAGCCCGCCGGTGGCCTGTTCCGGTTCGAGGGCGCCGGACGCGAGGCGGGCGGCTGGGGGCCCGCCGAGGACGTCGAAGGCCGGATCTCCGTCGCCGTACGCCGGTGGCGGCGGGTCCTGGAGGAACTGGCCGAGGAGGAGGTGCGCCAGCTCGAACGCAATGTGGCACCCGCCCCCGAGACCGTCGCCGCACTGCTCGCGGCCGCCCTCCTCGGCGGGCGGCGCGCCCGCGCGGCGGGGGAGCAGCTCGCCGAACGCATCGGGGCCCAGGGCGCGCTGCGCCTCCGCGACAAGGGCGGTGAGCTGTTGACGACCTACCTCGACCAGGTACTCGGCGGCGAACGCGACCGCCGCCTCGCCCCGCTCGACACGCTGGACGTCGCCCCCGAACCCCAGGCCGAACTGATCGCCGCGCTTTCCGTACTGCAGAAGGAGAGGTGGCAGCGATGACCGCCGTCACGGACCAGGACAACAGCAACGGCAGTGGTAACGGCAACGGTGGCGGCGGGGGAAAGCCGGACGGGGAGGCGCCGGGCCGGGGCGGGGACGGGCGCTGGGACGACGGGCTCATCGCCCGGCGCGCGGCGGCGGCCGAGGTTCGTGAGGCCGGGGAAGCCGCCCCCCGGACGCCCGCCGAGGACGACGAGGAGCCGCAGGTCGAGGCGTACGTCCCCTCCGGCGGGCCGCTGCCGCCCCGGCTCGACGCCCTGCGCGAGCTCGTCGGGCTCTCCCGCGCCCGGCTCGACCGGGACACCCTCGCCGAGGCGGGACGCGTGCTGGACGAGGCCGCCGCCCGGCAGCGGCTCTCCTCGCGGCACACGGTCATCGCCGTCGCGGGAGCCACCGGCAGCGGGAAGTCGACCCTGTTCAACGCGCTCGCCGGGGCCCCGATCTCCGACACCGGGCTGCGCCGGCCCACCACCTCCCAGCCCATCGCGTGCAGCTGGACCGACGGGGCCGCCGGGCTGCTGGACCGCCTCGCCGTCCCCGGTCGGCTCCGGCGCAGGCCCCACCCCGGGCCCGCCGCCCTCGACGAGGCGCTCCAGGGACTCGTCCTGGTCGACCTGCCCGACCACGACTCGGCGGCCACCGAACACCGCGACCAGGTGGACCGGGTACTGGCCCTGGTCGACGCGGTCATCTGGGTCGTCGACCCGGAGAAGTACGCCGACGCCGCCCTCCACGAGCGGTATCTGCGCCCGCTCGCCGGGCACGCCGAGGTCACCTTCGTCGTCCTCAACCAGACCGACCGCCTCCCCGGCGAGGCGGCCGACCTCGTCCTCGACGACCTGCGCCGCCTCCTCGACGAGGACGGCATCGCGCTCGGCGAGCACGGCGAACCCGGCGCCACCGTCATGTCCCTGTCCGCGCTCACCGGCGACGGGGTACCCGAACTCCGCGAGATGGTCGGCCGCTTCGTCCAGGACCGCACGGCAGCCACTCGCCGCCTCTGGGCCGACGTCGACGCGGCGGCGGCGCGGCTGCGCCCGGTCTACGTGGCCGAGGGCCGGCCCGGACTCGGCGAGCGGGCCCGCGACGAGTTCACCGACCGGCTGGCCGAGGCCGTCGGCGCGGCGGCCGCCGGACAGGCCGCCGAGCGGGAGTGGCGCAGGAACGCCGGGCGGGCCTGCGGGACGCCGTGGCTGAGGCTCTGGCGCTGGTACGAGAACCGGGGCCTGCCCGGCAGCCTGGACCGGATGGGCCAGGCGCTGACCCCGCCCGAAGAGGAGCTGACGGCCCGGCAGCGGGTCGAGCAGGCGGTACGGATCGTCGCGGACGACGCCGCCGACGGGCTCCCGGGGCCCTGGGCGCAGGCGGTGCGCGAGGCCGCGTCCAACGGGGCGAAGGGGCTGTCCGAGGCGCTGGACGAACTGGCGGTCAAGGCCGGGACCCCCGGCGGGGCCAAACGGGGCGGCAGAACGGAGGCGGGGCAGGGCGCCACCGCCGGAACCTCTCTCGCAGCCCCGCTCGCCGGCCGCCCGGCCAAGCCGCCCCGGCCGAAGTGGTGGCCCGCCGCGGTGCTGGCCCAGGTGTCGATGACGCTCCTCCAGATCTTCGGCGGCCTGTGGCTGGCCGGCCAGATCATCGGCGTCCTGGAGCCGGGGCTCGTCACGCCCGCGCTCATCATGCTCGCCGGAGTCGTCGGCGGCCCGCTCGTGGAGTGGTCCTGCGCCGCGGCCATCCGGGGACCGGCCAGGCGGTACGGGCAGGACGCCGAGCGGCGGCTCCGCGAGGCGGCCGCCGGCTGCGGACGGGCCAGGGTCCTGGACCCGGTCGCCGCCGAACTGGTGCGCTACCGGGAAGTACGCGAGAGGTACGTGACGGTGACGGAGTTCTCCACAACCGGCCGGTAGTCCACAGGCCCCGACGCGATTCCCGCCCGGCGTCCACCATGGAGTCCGCACCCCACCGCCGCACGGAGAGGTACGAGCGGCGCGATGCGGTACGAGCGGTGCGATCCGGTACGACAGGGAATGTGGGGGCGGGAAATGAACGAGACCTTGGTGACACTGGTGGGTAACGCCGCGACGGCGGTGGAGTTCCGCGAGACGGCCACCGGTGGAATGGCGCGATTTCGTTTCGCCGTGACTCCGCGGCGCTGGGACCGTGAGAAGCAGCTCTGGGCCGACGGCCGCACCAGCTTCTACACGGTCTGGTCCTGGCGGACACTCGCCGCGAATCTGGCCGGTTCCGTTGCTGTCGGAGAACCTCTGGTCGTGCACGGCCGTTTGAAGGTCCGCGAGGAGGAACAGGCCGGGCAGCGAAGGACGTTCGTCGACGTCGAGGCCGTCGCCGTCGGCCACGACCTGAGCCGGGGAACGACCGCCTTCCGCCGGGCGGCCAGAGCGGAGCCCGTGTCGACGGAGCGTCAGAAGAGTTTTACGGACGGCGATGCGCACGCGTCGCCGAAACAGCGGGAACCCGTCGACGCAATGGCCGCGGTGTCCTGAAAAGGCTCATCGTCGGCAAGCGCGACAGGCCGTCGCGCGATAACGATTCCGATTCGGAATGGTTGTGCAAGGGCAGTACGGGGGACTGCCCTTGCCCCGTTCTTTAGGATTCCCAGTGCTCACGGGTCACTTGGGTCTGCTGGCGAGGCATTCCCCACACGCGCACCATGCGCGAGGGCCTCGCCCGGAGGGGAATTCTGTGTTTTCTGCGTCTTCAGCGTCCGCTGCGCCGTCCGGCACGACAGGGGCGTCCCCGGCCGCGGCACCCGCCGCCCGGTCGCCGCGCTGCTGCTCTCCGGTCTCGTCGCGGCCGCCGCGCTCGTCGGCGCCGGACCGGCGGCGGCCGACGACCCGGGCCGGCACCACGGCGGCGCGGCCGCGGTGCTGGACGGGCTGAAGACCTTCGACAGCGCCGTGCTCCGCGTCGCGGGGAAGGACGGCGCGCCCGACCGGACCCAGGAGCTGCCCGCCGGACTGTTCGAGATGACGGTGGACGGCGGCGGCAAGCTCAAGACCTACTGCATCGACCTCCACAACCCCACCCAGGACCAGGCGAGGTATCTGGAGACGCCCTGGGCCGAGACCTCGCTGAGCACCAACCGGAACGCGGGGAAGATCCGCTGGATCCTCCAGCACTCCTACCCCCAGGTCGACGACCTGGCCGCGCTCGCCGACGCGGCCGGCACCGGCCCGCTCACCGAGCGGACCGCCGCCGCCGGGACCCAGGTCGCCATCTGGCGCTACTCGGACAACGCCGACGTCACGGCGTCGGACAAGCAGGCGGAGAAGCTCGCCGACTGGCTGCACGACAACGCGCGCAAGACGAAGGAGCCCCGGGCCTCGCTGACCCTGGAGCCGGCCGCCGTCTCCGGCCGGGCCGGCGAGCGGCTCGGCCCCGTGACCGTCCGCACCGCCGCGGACCAGGTCTCGGTGTCGCCCCCGGTGGACGCGGCGGTCAGCGGCATCGCGGTCACGGACGAGAAGGGCGCCCCGTCACCGCCGCGGCGGACGGGGACCGGCTCTACTTCGCCGTGCCGAAGGACACCGCCGACGGCACCGCTTCCCTGACCGTCCAGGCCACCACCTCCGTGCCGGTCGGCCGGGCCCTCGTGGGGACCGGCCGCACCCAGACCCAGATCCTGGCCGGCTCCAGCGAGTCCACGGTCTCCGCGCGGGCCGGCGCCACCTGGGCCGAGAAGGGCGCCGCCCCCGCACTGACCGCGCGGAAGAACTGCGCGGCGGGCGGCGTGGACATCACGGCCGCCAACCGGGGCGACGAGCCCTTCACCTTCGAGCTGGCCGGAACCGAGCACACCATCGCCGCCGGGGCCACCCGCACGGTGACGGTCCCCGTCGCCGAGGACCAGGCGTACGACTTCACCATCACCGGGCCCGGTGGGTTCGCCAGGACCTTCACCGGGGTGCTGGACTGCGCCACCAGCGGCAGTGTCCTGGACCGTGAGGGTGCGGGCGACGCCGGCAACGACATCGGCACACGGAGCGCCCAGCAGTCCGTCCCGGCCACGACCGGATCCACCACGTCGGGGATGGCGGGCGACCTCGCCGAGACCGGCGGCTCCAGCGCCACCCCGATGCTCGCCGCGGTCGCCATCGGACTGCTCGTCGTGGGCGGCGGCGCGGTCTTCCTCCTCCGCCGGAAGGCACCGCACTCCGACGGTGAGTGACCGTCCGCACGCGGGAAGCGACGACGTTCCCGTGTCGATCCCCGGACGGGTTTCCGTCCGGGGAGGGCCGTCAGGCAAGATGGGGTGTATCTGCCCACACCTCTATTGCTGCCGGACGGTTTCTCTTGGCTGAGTACATCTACACCATGCGCAAGACGCGCAAAGCGCACGGCGACAAGGTGATTCTCGATGACGTCAACCTGAACTTCCTGCCCGGCGCGAAGATCGGTGTCGTGGGGCCCAACGGCGCCGGTAAGTCCACGGTGCTGAAGATCATGGCGGGCCTGGAGCAGCCGTCCAACGGCGACGCCTTCATCTCGCCCGGCTTCAGCGTCGGCATCCTCATGCAGGAGCCGAAGCTCGACGAGAGCAAGACCGTCCTGGAGAACGTCCAGGACGGCGCCGCCGAGATCATGGGCAAGCTCAAGCGCTTCAACGAGGTCGCCGAGCTGATGGCGACCGACTACTCCGACGCGCTCATGGACGAGATGGGCAAGCTCCAGGAGGACCTGGACCACGCGAACGCGTGGGACCTGGACGCGCAGCTGGAGCAGGCCATGGACGCCCTGGGCTGCCCGCCCGGCGACTGGCCCGTCACCAACCTCTCCGGTGGCGAGAAGCGCCGCGTGGCGCTCTGCAAGCTGCTCATCGAGGCCCCGGACCTGCTCCTCCTCGACGAGCCCACCAACCACCTCGACGCCGAGTCGGTGAACTGGCTGGAGCAGCACCTCTCGAAGTACCCGGGTGCCGTCGTCGCCGTCACCCACGACCGGTACTTCCTGAACAACGTCGCCGAGTGGATCCTGGAGCTCGACCGCGGCCGCGCGATCCCCTACGAGGGCAACTACTCCACGTACCTGGAGCGCAAGGCCACCCGTCTCAAGGTCGAGGGCCGCAAGGACGAGAAGCGCCAGAAGCGGCTCAAGGAGGAGCTGGAGTGGGTCCGCTCCAACGCCAAGGGCCGCCAGACCAAGTCCAAGGCCCGACTCGCCCGGTACGAGGAGATGGCGGCCGAGGCGGACAAGATGCGGAAGCTGGACTTCGAGGAGATCCAGATCCCGCCGGGCCCGCGGCTCGGTTCCATCGTCGTCGAGGTCGAGAACCTCTCGAAGGCCTTCGGCGACAAGGTCCTCATCGACGACCTGTCGTTCACGCTGCCCCGTAACGGCATCGTCGGCGTCATCGGTCCGAACGGCGCGGGCAAGACCACGCTGTTCAAGATGATCCAGGGCCTGGAGACGCCGGACAGCGGCGCCATCAAGGTCGGCGACACGGTCAAGATCTCCTACGTCGACCAGTCCCGCGCCAACATCGACCCGAAGAAGACCCTCTGGGCCGTCGTCTCGGACGAGCTGGACTACATCAACGTCGGCCAGGTCGAGATGCCCTCGCGCGCCTACGTCTCCGCGTTCGGCTTCAAGGGCCCGGACCAGCAGAAGCCGGCCGGCGTCCTGTCCGGTGGTGAGCGCAACCGCCTCAACCTGGCGCTGACGCTCAAGGAGGGCGGCAACCTGCTGCTCCTCGACGAGCCCACCAACGACCTCGACGTCGAGACGCTCTCCTCGCTGGAGAACGCCCTCCTGGAGTTCCCGGGCGCCGCTGTGGTCATCTCCCACGACCGCTGGTTCCTGGACCGCGTCGCCACGCACATCCTCGCCTACGAGGGTGACTCCAAGTGGTACTGGTTCGAGGGCAACTTCGAGTCGTACGAGAAGAACAAGATCGAGCGGCTCGGCGCGGACGCGGCCCGTCCGCACCGTGCCACGTACAAGAAGCTCACGCGAGGCTGATCGTCTTGGCTCGTCACGTCTACAGCTGCCCCCTGCGCTGGTCGGACATGGATGCCTTCGGCCACGTCAACAACGTGGTCTTCCTCCGCTACCTGGAGGAGGCGCGCATCGACTTCATGTTCCGGCTGGCGCCCGGGGACGGTTCGCCGTCGTTCTCGGGCGGGTCCGTCGTGGCCCGTCACGAGATCGACTACGTACGGCCGCTGGTCCACCGGCACGAGCCGGTGACCGTCGAGTCGTGGGTCACGAAGATAGGCGCCGCGTCCCTGACGATCGCCTATGAGATCAAGGACGCCGACCAGGTGTACGTACGCGCCTCGACCGTCGTCGTGCCGTACGACCTGGCGGCGGAGCGGCCTCGGCGGATCTCCGCCGAGGAGAAGCTCTTCCTCCAGCAGTACCTGGCAGAGGAGCCCGCCGCGGCATGACGGTGCCTGTGCAGTCGCTGCGGTTCGCCGACGCGAGGGAGGCGGCGGATCTCGCCGCCTTCCTCGGCCGGCTGCTCCACTACGACCGGGCCGCGGCGGTCCGGTTGCAGGCGGGCGGCGGCGACGCACTGGCCGTGTTCGGCCGCCCGCCCTCCTTCGAGGTCCTCGCCATCCGCACCGCCCGCCTGGCCCGCCCCGAGACGCTCGACGTCACGGTGTCGGCCGGGGAGCTGCTGGAAACCCTCGACGTCCCGGTCCCCGGCGACCCCGCGGGCACCACGGAGCCGGGCGCCGGTGCGCTGCCCGCCGCGGTCACCGGGCCGCCCTGGACCGGTGTCCTGCCGCCCCGGGGGCCCTGGCGGGAGCAGCCGGGGCTGCCCGGGCCGGACGCCCTGCGCGCCGCGCTGGAAGCCGCCGTCACCGACTTCCGCACCCGGGACGAGGCCCTGCCCGAGGAGCGGCGCACCCGTGCCGAGCGGGACCGTATCGGCCGCGAGATCTGGTCCCGGCCGGTCGGGACCACGGATCTTCCGCTCCGGGCCGTCCACGCGGCCCAGTCCCTCGGCTTCCTCCGGGCCGACCCGCGGTTCCCGGTGTCGCTGCTGTCCGCGGGCAGCTGGCTCCGGCTGCGGAGCCCGTACGGCTCGATCGCCCTGCGCCGCGCCACGAGCGGGGAGCTGGGCGCCCTGCCCTTCACCGTCGGCCCCCGCTGACCCGAAGACCCCGGGTCCCTCGAGGTGCGTTGATCGAAGGCCTGGCGCCCCTCGACGTCCGCTGACCCGAAGGCCTGGCGCCCCTCGACGTCCGCTGACCCGAAGGCCTGGCGCCCCTCGACGTCCGCTGACCCGAAGGCCCCGCGCCCCTCGACGTCCGCTGACCCGAAGGCCCCGCGCCCCTCGACGTCCGCTGATCGACGTCACGGGCGCACCCGGTGTCGCCGCCGTGAGTGCCGGCCTACTTGCCCGGCTCCTCCGGGCCCGCCCCGTGCGCGTCCGGCCAGACGCCGATGTGGTCCTGCTCCAGCTCCAGCAGCACCCGGTGTTCCATGCCCAGCGTCCGCGTGTAGTCCGCGGGCAGCTGGAGCCGCCCCGCCCGGTCGAGCATCGCGTACTCCCGGGCCACCTGCGACTCCTGGCCCGTCGCCGCGTCCACCTCCGTGCGGCGCAGCACCTCGGAGGACGTACGGCCGTCGCGGATGGCGACCGTACGCCGCACCTCGCTCGCGACCGCCTGGTCATGGGTGACGATCACGATCGAGGTCCCCAACTCCTCGTTGGCGCGCCGGAACGCGGCGAAGACCTGCTCCCCGGTGGCCGAGTCCAGCTCCCCGGTCGGCTCGTCCGCGAGCAGCACGGACGGGGAGTTGGCCAGCGCCACCGCGATGGCCACCCGCTGCTGCTGCCCACCGGACAGCTGTTGGGGGCGCCGGTCGCGGCAGTCCGCGATGTCGAGCATGGTGAGCAACGACTCGGCGCGGGTGGCCCGTTCGCGCTTGCCGCCGCCACCGCGCAACTGCATGGGCAGGGTGATGTTCTGGATGGCGGTGAGATACGGGAGGAGGTTGCGGGCGGTCTGCTGCCAGACGAAGCCGACCACGTCCCGGCGGTAGCGCAGCCGTTCCTTCGGGCCCATCGACAGCAGATCGCAGCCCGCGACCTTCGCCGACCCCGCCGTCGGCACGTCCAAGCCCGCCAGGATGTTCATCAGCGTCGACTTGCCGCTGCCCGACGCCCCCACCAGAGCCATCAACTCGCCCTCGGTGACCAGCAGGTCGAGGCCCTGGAGGGCCTGCACCTCCACCCCGTCCGTGGTGAAGATCCGCACCACGCGGTCGCAGGCGATCAGCGCGTCATGCCCGTAGGAAGGGCGGTCCCGGCGGGCCGCGGCCCGCTGCTCCAGCTCCGCCAGCGTCGTTTCGGCCGCGCGGGCCGTGCCGTCCGTCTCGGTGGACGAGGTCATCGGGAGTCTCCTGCCCTGAGTTCGGTGATCGATCCGCGGCGGCTCGCCCACCACGCCTGAACGCCCGCGACCGCGGCGGCGAGCGCCACGACCCCGGCGGCCGGCAGCCCCAGCGACCAGAGGTCGGTGCGCAGGGGTACGGGGCTCGTGTCCGATCCGGCGACGCCCGCGAGCGCCAGCGGCACCAGATCGACGCCGGGGGAGAGCAGGGCGATGGTGGCCCAGCCGGTGAATAGTCCACCGCCCGCCGCCAGCAGCGCCTGCGGAGTCGCCTCGAAGGCCAGCAGCCGCCTGCCCTGCCCGGTGGTGAGCCCCATCGTGCGCAGCCGTGCCAGCAGTGTCCTGCGCTCCGGCGCGGTCTGGAGCAGCGACAGCAGGACGGCCAGCAGCGCGTATCCGGCGCCCGCCACGACGGCCGCGAGGTAGATCCGCTCGGCCCCCGCCTGCATCGGGGTGTTCACGTACCGCGCGCGCTCCTCGGAACGCAGATGCGCGGCGTACTCCTTGCCGCTTCCTTCGACCGCCGCGTGCAGTTTCCCGGGATCGGGTGCGCCGGTGAGGAGCAGCGTGGTGGGCGCCTGCTGTTCCAGGGCGGCGGAGTTCACGATCAGGAAGTTCGTGGTGGAGACGGAGGCGACGCGCGGGGCGGTCCCCACGACCTGGACCTTGAAGTTGCCGGACAGCGTGTCGAGCGCCTGCGGCTCCTTGCCCAGGCGGGCCGCCACCGCCGGGGAGGCGATGGCCGGCAGGACGCGGTCCTGGCCGGCTTCCGCGCCCTCGGGCAGGGGGGCCGAGGGGCCGGTGGCCTTCAGCCGGGCGGCCGGGAAGGCCGGCAGCCCGGTCGCGCGGGCCAGTTCGGCGTACCGGGCGGGATCGACGCCCACGATGGCCGCTGCCCCCACGTCCTCGCCGCTGCCGCTGCCCGTAGCCGTACCCGTACCCGTATCCGTACCGGCACCGTCCCCGCTGGCTCCGCCGTCTCCGCCCACGGCCTCCGGCAGGGCCACGCTGTGCTCGATCCGCAGCGGTGCCACGCCCCGTACGCCGTCCAGGTCGCGCACCGTGCGGACCAGCTCGTCCGGCAGCGTCGTCTGCTCGCCCACGCCGCTGACCCTGGCGTCCGCGCCGACGGCCGCCAGCGCCGCGTCGTCCCGCGCGTCCCCGACGCCGGCGATCACCGAGCCGCCGAACGCCGCCGTGGCCAGCGCCAGCAGCAGGGCCAGCAGCGGCAGCGCCCCGCCGGCCGAGGAACGGCCGGCGCGCGCCAGCGAGAGGAAGCCGATCGCCCCGCGCAGCCGGGCCATCGGGCGCGTGGCGAGCCGCAGGGGCAGCGGATAGAGGCGCACCAGCACCAGCGCCGCGATCAGCGCGACCAGCACCGGCGCGGCGCTGACCAGCAGGTCGGTGCCGGTGTCGGACGACGTACCGCGACGGCGCAGCGCCGTCACCGCCCCGGCCGCCAGCACGAGCAGGGTCAGTTCGGCCACGGTCCGCCGGCGCGAGGGCCGGGCGCTCACCATGTCCTCGCGGGCCCCGTGCAGCGTCGGCCGGATGTGCTGGAGCGTCGTCCGCAGCGGCAGGGCGACGCAGACCAGGAGGCCGACGCCGGTGGCCGCCAGCGCTCCCGGCCACCACCGGCCATCGCCCACGGCCAGCACCGCGAGCAGCAGCCCGAGCGCGCTCGCGGGCAGCACGGTCACCGCGGTCTCCGCGAGCAACCGGCCGCCGATGCCGCGCAGCGATCCGCCGCGTGAGCGCATCAGCGCCAGTTCGCCGCGGCGGCGGGCGGCGATCAGGGCCCCCGTCATCAGCAGCACGACGGCGGCCACGGAGCCGATGCCGAGGGCGGCGACCGCGATCACGGGGCTGATCGCGTCGCGCATCCGCGCGTTGGCCTCCACGATGTGGCCGAGTCCGGTGGCGAACACCGCGGTCTCCCCGGCGGTCTCCCGCACCTTCAGCAGCCCGGGGCCGCTCTCCAGCGAGGCGATGACCGACGTGAGCCGGGCGCCGTCGCGGCCGGTCAGCCCGGCCGGGTCGGGCGGAATCCGCCAGTAGAGGACCGGCTCGGCGGCCGTGCTCAGGAGCGCGGGACCGGCGTCCTCGGCCAGCAGGACGGTGCCCGTCCAGTAGTACACCGGGAAGGGGGCCTCGGGGTCCGGCACCAGGGACGGGGTGCGCAGCAGCGGATCGGCGGACCAGTAACCGCCGCGCGGATCGCGCGGGGCCACGATGCCGGTGATGGTCACGGTGATGGGTTCCTGGGCCGCGGTGAGCAGCTCGACGGTCGCGCCGACCTTCACCTTCAGCTCGGCCGCCGTCTCCTCGGTGACCGCGCCCTGCACCTCACGGGAGTCCGATGTGACCTCCCGCGGTGTTGTGGGCCAGGCGCCCGAGGCCAGGGTGGCGTGGTCCTTCAGTCCCGACTGCGCCACGTAGGAGAGCTTCGGCGGAACCGCGTCGGGCCTCGGCAGCCAGGGCTCGTCCGCGAGGGCCGGCTTCGTGGTGCGCACCCCGTACGCGACCGACGACGCGTCGGCGCGCAGCGGTGCGGGCAGCTCCTTCAGGAGCCCGGCCCCGACCCGTCCCAGTTCGGGGCTCCGCACTTCGGCGTCCCGCTGCGCCTGCGGCAGCTCCAGCCCGGGCTGCGGGCGGGCGACCTCCAGAACGCTGCGGCCCGCGTCCGCCGTCCGGACGTCGTGGCGCAGCCCCTTCGTCTCGTACGCGTCCACGGCCCGCGGGAACGCCGCGGCGAGGAACGCCGTCACCAGCACCAGAACCGCGAGTGCCGTCGCCGCACCGGGCGCGGTACGCAGCCGGGTACGGATCCAGGGGGCGGTGGCCGCCCGGTTGTCGTGACGCATGTCAGTGGTCCCCCTGGTGGCGCAGTGTGACCGCCGGGTCCCCGCGGCGGAGCGCCATCGACGCGACGATCACGAGCGGCAGCGCGGCGACCCCGGCCAGCAGCGCGGCGACCTGCCCGGCGGGCAGGTCGACCAGCACCGCCGGAACGGGCCGGTCGGCCTGTCCGGTCAGCACGATGAGCGGAACGACGGCCCGGGTCAGTACCGTGCCGATGCCGAGCCCGATGAGCAGGGCGAGCGCGATCAGTACGCCCTGTTCGGCGGCGATCATGCGGGCCAGCTGGCGGCGCGGCGCGCCGAGCGCCCGCAACACGCCCAGCTCGGCGGAGCGTTCGCGCCGGGACCCCGAGGCGCTGACCGCGAAGCCGACCGCCGCCAGCGCGGCGGCGACCACCGCCACGGCCGGCAGCGCCGACTGCGGCCCCGCCCCCAGCGGATCGTCCATCAGCCGCTGGGCGGCCTCCGCCCGGACCAGCACCTGGGCCGGATCGGTGTCCGGCAGGGCGCGCAGGGCGGCCGCCACCTTCGCGGCGTCGCCCGGGGCGGCGCTCAGCCACCATTCGGTCGCCTCGATCGTGGCCGTCGGCCGGTGGGCCAGGACCTCGGTGACGGCCTTGAGGTCCAGCAGCAGCGCGCCGCCGCCCGCCACCGGCTCCGGGGCGCCGGACGCCCCGTCGGCCTCGGTGGTCGGCAGCCGGCGCACCGCCTCCGCCAGGGTCACCCGGACGGTGTTCCCGGCGAGGGTGACGTCGATCTCGTCGCCCAGCTTCGCGTTGGTGCTCTTCAGATAGGCGTCCGTCACCACCGCCTTGACGGCGGCGGCCTTCGGCCGGGCGGCGGTGACCCTGAGGGTGCCGCTGGTCGGCTCCCAGTTCTCCTCGTTGTCCACGCCGGTGTCGTACGTGAAGTCCGGCAGGCCCGACGCGCCGTTGCGCACCGGCGGTTTGCCCGGCCGGTCCTCGCCGTACTCGGTGAGCGTCATGGCCGCGTCCCAGCGCAGCGACTCGGGTGCCGGCACCGGGCGTTCGGCGCCCGACCCGGCGACCACCCGCACGTCGCTCACCGAGACCCGGTGCTCGCGTGCGTAGTCGGACGGCGCGGGAGCGTCCACCTCGATGCCGATCACGGCCAGACCGCCCGCCGCCGACACCGGGAAGGACACCGGGACCGGCCTGCCGTCCACCGGCACGGGACCGGCCAGGGCGCGGTAGGGGAGACCGTAGCGGTCCTCCAGGAGCACGGTGACCACCGGCGGATCCGGGTCCGGGTACAGGCTGTCCCCGGCGGGCTTCGACACCGAGGTGATCCGCAGGTCCAGCTTCAACCGGGTGCTGTCCTCGGGGAGTACGAGCCCGGGGCGCGGGGCCCGCTCCGGGGCGATGGCCCCGAACAGCTCCCGCGGGCTCCCGTCGGCGAGGTCGGAGCGCATCAGCATCCGCTCGTCGGCGTGCGCGGTGTCCAGGGCGAGGACCTCCGCGGTGCGCCCGCCGGAGACCTCCACGTCGGCCCGGTAGGCGGGGGCCGCCTGCCGCACCCCCTCCAGGGCGCTGTACGAGCCTGCCGTCGCCGGACCGCTCCCGTGCCCGCCCACGAACCGGACCGAGGCGCCGGAGCCGAAGTCCGCCTGGTCGGACTGCGAGCGGTTCCAGGAGGCGCTCTGCCCGATCGCCAGCATGCCCATCGCGACCGACAGGACCAGCAGCAGCACCGGCCCCGCCCCGCGCAACGGACGCCGGCTGAACTGCCAGCCCGCCAGGGCCGCGGGCAGCCCCCGGCCCTTGGCCGCGCGCCGCTCGGCGAGCTTCGCGGCGGGCGGCAGCAGGCGCAGCGTGAGGACGGTCCCGGCGAGCAGTGCCAGCGCGGGGGCGGTGACCAGCAGGGGGTCGATCCCGAGGTTGCCCGCCTGGTCGCCGCTGAGCGCCCCGCTGCCGGACTGCCGGTCCAACTGCCAGTACGCCACCGCCGCGATCAGGAGCAGCCCGAGGTCCGCGCCGGCCCGCACCGGGCCCGGCAGCGAAGCGGCCCGGGTCCCGCGCCCACCCGCCCCGGCCGTCAGGGACGGAGCCACCACGGCCAGGGCGCAGGCCAGCGCGACCGCCGCGGAGACCAGCCACACGGTGCCGGTCGACGCCTCCTGGACCTTCAGCCCGATCCGGGCGAGGGCGCTGCGCTCGGCCAGCAGCCCGGTCAGCGGGCCCGCGAGCAGGGGGGCGACCACCGCGGCGGGCACGGCGAGCAACAGTGCCTCGATCGCGGCGAACGAAGTGATCCGGCCCCGCGAACCGCCCCGGGCCCGCAGCAGTTCGCGCTCCCCGTCACGCTCGTTGTTCAGCAGCCGGGCCACGAGCAGCAGGGCGTACGCGGCGAGCAGCACCAGTTGCACCGCGACGATCATCAGTGTGGAGCGGGAGACCAGCAGCGCCCGGTCGAGCTGGTCGAGCACGGTGGGCAGCGACGTCCGCGCGGTGACCCCGGAGGCGAACACCGGCGCGGCCGTCAGGGCCTTCGGGGCGTCGGCCGACGCCTCGCGCAGCCCCTCCATCGAGCCGGTGGTCAGTTCGGCGAAGTCGGCGGACGCCAGCCAGGACGTCGCGCCCTCGGCGAGCACACCGGAGGCGAGGATCGAGGGAGCGGTGAGCAGCGGGCCGTACGTCGTGAAGGCGAGCTTGCGCACCCCGCGCCCGCCGAGCGGGTCCAGCTGCCAGTACGGGTCGGACTGGTCGGCGGCCTCGTAGACGCCGGTGACCAGGACCCGTTGCTTCTTGTCGTGCAGCCGGTCGGTGAGGGTGAGCCGCGCGCCGGGCTTCAGCTTCAGCGCCTCGGCGGCGACGACGGGCAGCGCGACCTGGACGGGACCCGCGCCGCCGGGGGCCGCGGGCGCCTTGCCCCCGGTGATCCGCACCCGGCTCGGGTCGAGGGCGGCGAAGTGGGTGAGGTCCGGCTCCTTGCCCCGCCGGGCGGCCGGGTCCTGGAGGCTCCGCGGCAGCGCGTACGACCCCGAGCTCTCCAGCTTCCCCACGGTCACGGGCAGCCCGTCGTATGCGTCGCGGGAGGCCTTGCGGACGGCGTCGTCGGCCTCCGCGCGCTGTTCGTGGTCCACGGACGCGGAGACGACGAGGGTGGCGGAGGCGGCCGACCCGTGGGTGAGCGAGTGGCGCAGGGCCGCGTCGCCCACGGAACTGGAGAACGCGGTGAGCGCGGCCAGGACGGAGGTGGTCAGCAGGACGGCCAGGACGGCCGCGGACAGCAGGAGGCGATGAGCCCTCACCCGCAGAAGGACGAAACCCGTCACCTGATCCCCCAGCCCCGGAAACACCGCGTGCGCACGCCCCCCGACGTACCGGTGATGCTTTCAGAGGCGACAGGGTCTGGTAACCGCTTGCAGGCACACCTTGATGCGATCGTGATCGTTATGCGGAGATGGCGTGTCGAATTCCGGAGTTGTCCGGTCACGGATCGTGCACGGGTGATCAGTCGACGCTGCTGTTGGTGCCGACGCCGCGGCTGACGCTGATCAGTCGGCGGTGTTGACCATCGAGGCGGCCGCGTAGGTCAGGTAGTCCCACAGCTGCCGCTCGTGCTCGGGCGCGAGCCCCAGCTCGTCCAGCGCGACCCGCATATGGGCGAGCCAGGCGTCGTGCGCCGCCCGGTCCACCCGGAACGGCGCGTGCCGCATCCGCAGCCGCGGGTGACCCCGGTGGTCGCTGTAGGTGCGCGGGCCGCCCCAGTACTGCATCAGGAACAGCGCGAACCGCTCCTCGGCCGGCCCCAGGTCCTCCTCCGGATACATCGGCCGCAGCAGCTCGTCGCCCGCCACGCCCTCGTAGAAGCGATGGACCAGGCGCCGGAAGGTCGCCTCGCCGCCGACCTGCTCGTAGAAGGTCTGCTCCTGAAGCGTGTCGCGCGGAATCTCAGTCACCCGTCCATGGTCGCAGACGCGCCGTCCGAGGACGGCGGTCCTAGGACCAAGGGCCGAAAAGCCCGTTCGGCCGCTCGCCCGCACGGCCCCGGCGCAGGACAGTGGAGACATGGGTGCACACCGGCAAGGTTCCTCCCCGTCCGACGCCGGGGCCGACGCGGCGCGGGAAGCCCTCGTGCGGGAGATCGCCGCGCGGGGCGAGCTCAACGACCCCGCCTGGCACGCGGCCTTCGCCGAGGTGCCCCGCCATCTGTTCGTGCCGTTCTACTACGTGCACGGAATCCGGGGCTTCGAGCGCCTCTGGGGCGAGGACCCCGATCCCGAACGGCGCTCCCGCTGGCTGCGCGGGGTGTACGCGGACGGAGCGCTGGCCACCCGCCTCAAGGACGGCGAACTCGTCTCGTCCTCCAGCCAGCCGTCCCTGATGGCCCTGATGCTCGACGCCCTCGACGTCCGGGACGGGCACACGGTCCTGGAGATCGGCACCGGCCCCGGCTACAACGCGGCGCTCCTCGCCCACCGGCTCGGCGACTCCGCGGTGACCAGCGTCGACCTGGACCCGGAGATCACGGAGTCCGCCCGGCGCCACCTCGCGGCGGCCGGCTACCACCCCACAGTGGTCACCGGCGACGGGGCACGGGGCTGCCCGCGGCGCGCCCCGTACGACCGGATCATCGCGACCTGCACCCTGCCGTCCGTACCGGGGAGCTGGCCGGAACAGTGCCGCCCGGGCGCGCGCATCCTCGCGCCGCTCGCCACCGGCCTGGTCCTGCTCCAGGTCCGCGCGACGGAGCAAGGGCCGTGCGCCGAGGGGCACTTCCTGCCCACCCCGGCGTACTTCGTGCCGCTGCGCGGCGCGCTCCCGGGGCCCGGCGCGCTGCCGCACCTGAGCGGACTGCCGCGCCGGGTCGCCGGGGACGACCTGTTCCGGTTCCTCCTGACCCTGACCGCGGGCACCCTCGATCCGCACGAGGCACTCTCCCTCTGGGAGCGCGAGGAGCGCCCGCGGCGGCAGAGATACGGCATCACGGTCGGCCAGGGCCGGCAGTGGGCCTGGCTCGACGACCCGCAGGGCCCGTACACCTGGCCGCTCGCCGCCGGGTGAGGCGCCGCGCGTCGACCGGTCCTGTCAGTCCCGGCGCACCGTGATCGTCGTCCACGCCCCGACGTGCACCTGGTCGCCGTCCTGGAGCGGTACGGGGACGTAGGGCTGGATCGGGTCCTCGGCGCCGTTCAGCGTGGTGCCGTTGGTGGAGTTCTGGTCCACGACCGCCCAGCCGCCGTCGGGCTGCTGCACCAGCACCGCGTGCTGGTGCGAGACGCCCGGGTCCTCCGGGGGAACCGACAGATCGACGTCGGGGGACTCGCCGGTGCTGTGCCGGCGACGCCCGATGGTGATCTGGCTCCCGGTGAGCGGAAGGCGCTGCTCCGGGGAGTACGCGGGCAGGTTCAGCCCGGTCGCCTCGGGGCCGCTGCGCTGCATCATCGCGAGGAAGTACGCGCGGTCGGGAGCGATCACGGCGGTCCAGGAGGCGGACTGCTGGGGTCGGCCCTGACCGGGCACCCCGCCGTGCTGCTGACCCTGGTCGTAGCCCTGGTCCTGGCCGTGCTGCGGACCGTGACCCTGCTGGCCCGGCAGGCCCTGCTGGTCGTACCCCTGGTCCTGGCACTGCCCCTGGTCCTGTCCGTGGGGTCGGCCCTGGTGGGGGGCGGACCGCTGGAACGCCTGCGGTGGCTGCGACTGATGGGGCTGCTGGGCCTGGGAGGGCGGCGGCAGCAGCCAGTCATCCCCTCCGGCGGTCGGCCCGGGCGACTGCTGCTGCTGTTGCGGCGGCGCGAAGGGCGAGGCCTGCTGGGGCTCGAACGTCGAGGGAGCCGACTGCTGGGACTCGAACGGCGAGTGCGTCGAGGGAGCCGACTGCTGCGGCTCGAACGGCGGGGGCCCGGACTGCTGCTGCGGCGGAGGGCCCTGCTGGAACGAGACCGGCGGCGGGGGCCCCTGGTGGAACGCCTGCGGCGGAGGCCCGCCCTGACCGCCGTTCCCGCCCTGGCCGCCGTTCCCGTGCGGACCGCCGTTCCCGTGCGGACCGTTCTGCTCGGGGGCGAGCGGCTCGGCGGGACGGTTCATCTGCGAGGGGCGCGAGCCCTGGTAGTCGAACGGGTCGCGCGGCTGGGGCGCACCGGGCGGGCCGCCCTGGCCCCCGGGAGCGCCGGGTCCACCGGGGCCGGGCTGCCCGCCGGGTCCGCCGGAGCCGGGCCCCTGTGCCTGGAATCCGGGCGGCAGGTTGAGGCCGGGCGGAGGCCCGCCGGGTACGCCGTGCTGCGGGGCCAGCGGGGTGTAGGAGGTCGCCGTGTTGGTGAGGAAGTTCCAGCGGCACTCCTCGCAGTACGGCGCCATCGCCTCACGCGGCGTGCGGCACTGCGGGCACAGCTCCGCCTGCATGGTGGGCCGGCCACCGTCCAAACCCTGCTGCGGGTAGCCGTAACCGGGCGCGGGCGGCGGAGGAGGCGGCGGGGGCACCGCGCCCGCGGGCGCACCGCCGGTGGCCATGCGGTGTCCGCAGACCTCGCACCAGTCCTCGGAACCCGACTGGTGTCCGTTCGGGCAGGTCGGCATGTCGGCGCTTCCCCCTCTCCTCTTCCGGCCCCGGAGGCCGTCATGCTGTCGTTCGCGGGCGTTCTTGCCCAACGCATACGTAGGGTTGCTCTGTGCTCACGGCCCGGCGGTCGTCCGACGACCGTGCCGTGCTACTTCTTGACGCGAACGGTCTTGGTGGAGCGCGTTTCGAGGGTCATCTCGTCCGCTTCCGCAACCTTCGCCTTCAGTCGCACAGTACCTGTCGCGGCATCGACGACGTCGACCACCTTCGAAAGCAGTTTCGCAGTGTCCTGGTTCCCGGACGCCGACGCCAGCTGCACCGCCCGGCCCAGTTTCGCTGTCGCGCCGTCGAAGTCGCCGGACTTGCGTGCGTCCAGGCCCTGCTGGATGACCTGTGCCAGTTCCGCCTGACCCGTGTAGTGCGCGACCTGCGGATTGATCGAGGTCGAGGCCACCATGTCGTCCGTCCACACGGCCCGTACGAGCCCCTGCGACAGCGTCTGCGGGGCGCCCGCGCCCGAGGGGTCGGGCAGGACCAGCGAGACCCGGGCGGCCAGCATCTCCTGGCCGATCCCGGCCTCCGGCACCAGGACGCACACGTGGTAGTCGCGCGACTCGTCGCCCCAGGAACCGGTCGGGTAGTCCCCGGCCCGGGGGCCCGCCCCGGTCCGCCGCCCGGTCAGGTCCGCGACGGTCGGCGCGACCTGCTTCACGAACCGGATCTCCACCCCCACCGGCGTCCAGAGCCGCAGCGCCACGTCCGCGACCTCCTTGCCCATGGCGTTCTCCATCATCCGCGTGAAGTCCGCGGCCAGGCCCGCCGGGTCGGCGACGATGTCGGCGGTGCCGAGGAGGGCGGCGGCGATGCCGGTGACCTCCTTCACCTCCCAGTCGGTGCCCACTCCGCGGGCGTCGCAGGTGAACCGGCCCGCGCAGGAGTCCAGCGCCGCCCGCAGGTCCTCGGGCGCCTCGTGCTCGTTGCGGCCGTCGGTCAGCAGGATGCCGTGCCGGATGTCCACCTCGGCGGCGCCCAGCAGCCGGTCGGCCAGCCGCAGCCAGGTGCCGATCGCGGTGCCCCCGCCCGCGCTCAGCTTCCGCAGGGCCTCCTTGGCCTGGGCCCTCGTCTGCCGGTCGGCGACCGCGAGCCGCCCGTCGCCCGGATAGACGTCCTTGGCCACATGGGTCCCGGCGACCACCGCGAACCGGGTGCCCTCGCGCAGGGCGTCGATGGCCGCCGCCGTCGCGTCGCGCGCGTTGCGCATCTTCGTCGGGGGGTAGTCCATCGAGCCCGAGCAGTCGACCATCAGCACCACGGCCGCGTCGGGGCCCCGCCCAGGCTCGTACGCGGGCGCCGGCGCCGAACCCGCCAGCGGTATGCCACCGGTGGTGCCACCGCCGGTCGAGGTCACGGTGACGATCGCGTTGACCTCACGACCGCCCTCGGGCAGGAACGCGTTCTGGTACACCTCGACGGAGAACTGCGGCACGTTCGACTTGGAGAAGTTGGCCATCTGGTCGGCTCCTTGAGGCTCCACAGGGGATCAGGCGAAGAGGGGACGCGAGCGGCTGACACGGGGTCGGGGCAAGGACGGGGAACCGGCTCAAACGGTGTCGCAGGCCGATCCTGCCCCCTGCGGCCGTACGGCGAACGGCAGAAGCGCCACTGTTACGTTGTCGTGGCCCCCGCCGTCGAGAGCGTGCCCGACGAGCATCTGGGCCGCGCGCAACGGCTGTTCCTGAGCGTCGGCCGGGACGGCGGCCGCCATCTCCTCGGCGGATTCCGCGTAGTTCCACAGACCGTCCGTGCACACGACGACCAGGCCGGGCCGGTCCGGCTTGAACGCGGCGGTGTGCGGCTCCAGTTCGTACGCGTCGGCCCCGAGCCAGCCCGTGATGGCGTGGGCGCGCTCGTCCGCGTACGCCTCCGCCTCGTTCATCAGGCCGGCTGCCACCATCTGCGCGGCCCAGGAGTCGTCCTCGGTGAGCCGGGCGGTCGGCCGGGTCCGGTCCTCCGGCACCCAGTAGACCCGGCTGTCGCCGACCCAGCCGACGATCAGCAGACCGCCCGCCATGATCGCGCCGACCAGGGTGCAGGCCGGGGCGTTCTGGTGGCGGTGCGCGTCGTGCTCCCGCGCCCCGGCCGGTTCCTGCGCCAGGGCGTTGACCGCCTCGGACGCGGCGACGATCGCCTCGTGCATCGCCGTCTGCGGATGCGTACCGCGCGGCAGGGACTCCAGCAGCGCCTCGTTGGCGGCGCTCGCGGCGGCGGCCGAGGCCTCGTCGGGACGGCTGGCCGAGGAGACGCCGTCGCAGACGATCGCGACGACGGCGGGCGAGCCGTCCGGCAGCGCGGTGGACGACACGGCGAAGGAGTCCTCGTTGCGGTGGTGGCGCAGGCCCCGGTCGCTGACGGCGGCCACCGCGTCGAGCTCCTGCTCCATGTGGTCGCGCTCACGGGGCTGGGCGTGCCCGCAGTTCTCGCAGTAGCCGTCGGGGTCCACCCGGCCGGAGCGGCAGGCCACACAGACCTTCGCCCCGGGGGCGGCAGCGGCGGCGGGCGCGGCGGTGTGCTCCGCCGTCCGGGGATCGGGCGCGGCCAGCGCGAAGTCCCCGGAGGCCTCCGCACCGCCCGGGTCCGCCCGGTGGTCGTGGCGCGCCCGGGCGGCCGCGGCCTCCGGCCCACCCGCCGACGCCGGCTCGGGCGGCGACGCGGCGCCCCGGCCGGACGCCGTGTCCGGCCCCGTCAGCGGCCTGCCGCCCGAGTCCGTCCCGGGCACGTCCGCCGGACGGACCACGGGCGCGGGCACGTCCGAGCTGTAGGTCTCCTCGGCGGCGGGCCACCGCACCGCACCGGCCGCCGGAGCGGCCGGAGCGGCCGGAGCCGCCGGAGGCACGGTGATGGCCATCGTGGGCCGGTCGTCGGGGCGCGCCGGAACGGCCGAGAGGTCGTAGCCGCACACCCCGCAGAACAGATCGCCCGCAGCCGGCGGTTCCTCGCAGCCCGGGCACTTCGGCAGGGCGGGCTGCTGGTGGCTCTGTGACATCTTCACACCCACGTCCGGGGGCGGAAACGGTTGGCCCGCTCCACCAGTTCGATCCTCTCGTCGCCCCGCTGCGCGAGCCGGGCGAGCATCCGGTACGAGCGTTCCAGCCCGAACCGCAGCCCCCGCTCGCTCAGTTCGGCGCCGAGCAGTTTTCCTGCCCCGGACGAACCGGCGGCCGGTCCGCCCAGCCCCGGGACACCGGGACTACCGGAGAGTACCCAGTCGAGCGCCTTGCCCAGTACCTCGGTCGACAGCTGCTCGTGACGCACCGGGTCCAGACCGAAGGCGGCCAGCGCCGCCACCTGGACGCCGGCGGCCGTCAGGTCGGCCAGCAGCGGCTCCCGGTGCGAGCGCTCGCGCAGCCGCGCCCGGACGGCGGCGACCCGGGCCGCCGTGTAGTGGATCGAGGCCTCCGGCACCGACTCCAGGGTGCTCACCGCCCCGGCCCGCTCACCGGCGGCGATCTGCACCCGGGCCAGGCCGAACGCGGCGCTGACGAACCCCGGGTCGGTCGCCCACACCAGGCGGTAGTACTCGGCGGCGTTGTCCAACTGGCCCAGCACCTCCGCACAGATCCCGAGCGCCAGCTTGGGCGCCATCTCCCCGGGGAACGCGTCGTAGACCGCGTCGAAGGAGAGCGCCGCCGACTCGTGGTCACCGGTGACCAGCGAGGTGACGCCCCGATACCAGACGACCCGCCAGTCGTCCGGGTGTTCACCCTCCAGGGTGGTCAGCGCACGGGCGGCCGAGTCCAGCTCCCGCATCTCCAGCCGGGCCCGCAGCTCCCGCAGCCGGGTCTCCAGCGAAGGGGCCGGCACCGTGCGCAGGGCCGTGATCAGCTCGGCCGGGGCGGAGGCCATGAGACCGGCGAGGAAACCGGCGTTCGGGTCCATCGCGTCGACCCGGGGGACCGGCAGCGCCAGTGCCGTGGCCCGCGTGTCGAACAGGGCGAGCAGGACGCCCCCGGAGGTCGCCCCGAAGGGGCCGTACGGTCCGGTCGCGACGTACGGCCCGGACGTGCCCGGGGCCGGCTCCGCCGCCCGGGGCGCCGGGACCGGAGCCTGCGCCGGGGGAGCGTACGCGAGCGGGGCGCCGCCCTGCGCCGAGCCCCGGACATGGGTCGGCGGCGCCGCCAGCGCGGAGGCCCCCGCCGGACCCGACGGGCGGGCCCCCGCGGGGCCGGGCGGCTGGGCGCCCACCGGCAGCGCCCCGGCCACCGCGGACGTCACGGCCCCCGGAGCGACCGGAGCCGCGCCGCCGTGGGGCTGCCACGTGCCGCCCTGCGCCGGAACTCCGGACGGCGGGCTGCCGCCGCCCTTGCGGCGGCCCCGGAGCCCGCCCCGCCCGGAGCCGGTCTCCCGGCCGCCCAGCCGCGAGACGTCGTCCGTCTGCCGGGCGAACAACTCGGTGTCGATCACGCGTAGTTCCGCACCGAACAGCGTCGACAGAGCGGGACGCGGCCGGCCCGTCTGGAGCGCCACGACCTCCCGCAGCACCCCCGTAAGCTGCTCGGCCATCTCAGCGGCGGAGGCGAACCGGCGGGCCGGGTCCGGGTCCGTGGCGCGCACCAGCAGCCGGTAGAACGACTCGTAGGTGCGCAACACCTCGATGTTGTCCGGGTCCGGCAGCGAGTCCACGAAGACGTTCGTGTACCCCTGGAAGTCGAAGGTGAGGACCGCCAGCGTCCGGGCCACCGTGTAGAGGTCGGAGGCGACCGACGGGCCCACTTCCGCGACCTCGGGGGCCTGGTAGCCGACCGTCCCGTAGATGGCCGACTCCTCGTCGTCCATCCGGCGCACCGCGCCCATGTCGATCAGCTTGAGCTGGTCCTCGGTCTGGATCGCGTTGTCGACCTTGAAGTCGCAGTACAGGAGGTTGCGGCTGTGCAGATGACCGAGCGCCTCCAGCGCCTCGATCCCGTACGCGCAGGCCTGCTCGACCGGCAGCGGGTCGCGCTTCCCGGCCGGGGTGCGGCGCTCGTTGGCGATCTCCTTCAGCGCCTTGCCGCCGACGTACTCCATCACGATGTAGCCGTCGAGCGAGCCGGTCCGCTGGTCCAGGTGCTCGACGAAGTTGTAGATCCGGACGATGTTGGAGTGCTCGATCTCGGCGAGGAAGCGGCGCTCGGAGATCGCGGCGGCCATCGCGTCCTGGTCGCCGGTGTCCAACAGGCCCTTGAGGACCACCCAGCGGTCCGAAACGGCCCGGTCCACCGCCAGGTAGACCCAGCCGAGCCCGCCGTGCGCCAGGCAGCCCACGACCTCGTACTGGCCGTGCACGATGTCGCCGCCGGTCAACTTCGGCACGAAGGAGTACGGGTGGCCGCACTTGGTGCAGAAGCCCTCGGTGCGGCCCGGCCGCTCTCCGCGCGAACGGCCCACCGGCGCACCGCAGTCCGAACGGGAGCAGAACCGCTTGCGCTCGGGCACCTCCGGGTTCTCCATCACCGCCGTGCGCGGATCGGGCCGGGGCACGTCCGGGACCTCCACCAGACCGACGCCGAGCCGCCCCCGGGCCGAGGCCGCCGACGTCGAGCCGGAGGAACGCACCGAGACCGAACGGGAGGTGGACGCACCGGACAGCGAGCGCGACAGCCGGCCGGAGACCGAGCGGCGCGAGGTCGACGAACGGGAGGAGGCACGTCCCGAGGCGCGGGAGCCGGACCGCCCCGACGAACTGTCCCTGTTGCTCGTCCGGCCGCCCCCGGCGATCCCGGTCGGCGGCGAGGAGACCATGCCCGTCGGCGAGACCACCGGAGCCAGACCGCAGGTGTCGCAGTACAGCTCACCGCCGCCCATGTCCTCGTAGTTCCCCTCGCACGCGGGGCGCTGGCACTGCGTACTCATCGTGTCTCCCCCTCTTCGCCGGCGCCGGCGCCTGTGCCCGTGGACCGCCGGTCCTGCGGTCCGTCGGGCCGGCTCGGCGTCAGCGTCTCCGCGACCGCGTGCTGGTAGCGCAGGACGGCCTGCTCGGCGACCCGCAGATCGCACGGCGCGCTCCACAGCATGCGGCGCGCCACGTCGTACCGCTCGATCAGCACCGGATCCTCCGCCAGGCCGTGCCGGGCCACCTTCGCCTTGTACGCGTCGAGCCGGCCGCGCAGCTCCGCGCGGACCGCCAGCGGGGCCGTCACGGAGGTCAGCGACTCACGGGCGCGCAGCAGTTCGTCCTCGGCCTCCTGCTCCAGCGACTCCAGCAGCGGCGACAGCCGGTGCCACTGGGCGTACCTGCGGTGGTCCGACGCCGCCGCCAGCCGCTCCTGGAGGGCCGTGGGCGGGCCGCTGACCGCGGGCACCTCGGAGGCGGCGATCTTGGCCAGCACCTCGCCGCGTGCCGCCCGTGCCTCCGTCAGGGTGCGGTCGGCCCGCGAGAGCACGTCCCGCAGCCGCACCAGCCGCGCCTCGGCGTCCTGCCGGACCGCGAGCACCGCCTCGATCTCCCGCCGTACGTCCTCCAGGGCGCGGGCCGCCCGGTCGTAGCGCGAGGTGTCGGGCCGGCCGCCGCCCGGCGCGGCGCTGCCGGGCCCCGGCAGCCAGAACGCCAGCGGGTCGGAGATCACCTGCACCCGCAGTGTGGCCAGCTCCTCGGTGATCTCCGCCAGGTCGTCCCCGGCGGGATGCTCACCGGGCCGCACTCCCACCGAGTGCGCCAGCGAACGCGTCCGGTGCAGCTCGGCGGCGAGCAGATCGATCCGGGCGGGCAGCGCCGACCACACGGAGTCGGAGGAGACGACCATGTCCAGGGACCTGGCGTACAGCTCGTTCATCCGGGCGACGAGCTCCTGGAGGGAGAACCGCTCGGAGAGCCTGGCAGGACCCGCGGCCGAAGGCGGCGGCACAGCACCCGGGTTGGCGACGGTGACGGCGTCGCCGCGCAGGAGCTCGGTCAGCGCGGTGAGGTCCTCCCGGTTCGGATGGCGCCGCCGCGCACGGATCTCCCGGGCCTCGGACAGGGCGCCGGCGTACGCGTCGAAATAGCCCCACAGCAGGGTGATCGACTGCTCGGTCACGGCCCAGCGCTCCCGGGTGACGCCGGTCAGCTCGGCGCCCTCCAGGAGCCGGCGGCCGGCATGGTCCTGGAGCGCGAGGAGCGAGGTCTCGATGGCCTCGTGCTCCGCACCGAGCCGGGCCAGCGCACGGTCCGCCTCCTCCCGGTCCATGACCGGTCCGGGGGGCCTCCCCGTGAAGCCGGGGAAGGATCCCGCGACGCCCATCGATCACCTCTCCGCTCTCCCCGCCGGGCCGGTGGGCCCGGCGGGATCGGTCTGTCTCGGTCTGCCGGCCCCGTCCCGGTCCGCTCGCCCCGGTCCGCACGCGGGGGTGCGCGCCGGGTCAGTCGCCTCGGTACTTGGGGGCGGGTGGGCCCGCTATGCCGGGCAGCCCGGCCTCCAGCCACTTGCGGTACGACTGCATCCAGGAGCTGTTGTCACCGCCCGCCCGGTAGTCGACGAGGACCTTGTTCACCCGGGCCACCAGGTCGTCGGCGCCCTTCTTCGTCGCGACGCCGTAGTACTCCGTGGTGAACGGGGCCTTCCCCTTGAGCTCCACCGCCGGGTCCTGCGCCGCCTGACCGGCCGCCAGGGCGTTGTCCGTGACGATCGCGTCGACCTCGCCGAGCTGGAGCCGCACCAGGCAGTCCAGCTGGTTGGGCACGGTCAGCAGGTCCCGGTCGCGCTCGGTGCCGTCGAAGTCGTCCTTGTAGAGCGCCCCGAACGACTTCCTCTCCAGCGCCTCGTACGCCGTGGAGCCCTCGGCCGAGCAGACCCGCTTGCCCTTCAGCGACGTGTCGTAGCCGGTGATCGTCGACCCCTTCGGGGCGAGCACCTGCTGCCCGGCCTGGAAGTAGGCGGTGGAGAAGGAAACCTGCTCCAGCCGCTTGCAGTTGATCGTCATCGTCCGGACGACGACGTCGACCCGGTCGTTCTCCAGGGCGGCGATGCGCTGGTTGGTGGGGATCGCGCGGAAGATCACCGCGTCCGGGTCGCCCAGGATGTCCTTGGCGATGGCCCGCACCAGATCGATGTCGAACCCTTCCAGCTCCCGGGCCTCCGGATTGCGGTAGCCCCAGCGGAAGCTGTTCTGGTCGACGCCCGCGATCAGCTTGCCGCGCTCCTTGATCTTCTCGATGCTGGGGCCGTCGGCACCCGACGCGGGCAGGCTCGCCTCCGGTTCGGTGCACTCCTCGGCCCGTGCCCGGTCGGCCGTCACCGCTCCGCCGCCCGGGGTGTCCGCTCCGGCCGCCGCGCCGCTGTGGTGGGCCAGCGGCAGCAGGGTGAGCGCCGCGGTGACCGCGCACGCCGCCGCCATCCCCGCCACGCCGCCCCAGCCGCGCAGGCCGCCGCGTGCGGAACGCTCCTTCGACCTGCTCATCGCTGCCCCTCTCACCGGTACTCCGAGAGCCTGCGGTTGACCCCGACGATCACGGCGGCGGCCCCCAGGACCGCCAGCGCCGCGGCGCCGGTCGGCAGGCCCCGCAAAGCGCCCCGCCCGTCCTCCGCCGCCGCGGTGAACTCGTCCTGCTCATGGGCGAGCGCCTTCTCCAGCGCGGCGTCCACCCGCTGGAAGGACTGCCCGGTGGAGCCCTCGGCCCCGATGATCTGCTCCAGGGCGCCGTCGTAGTCCCCGCGGTCGTCCGTGGCGCGGGCCTCGCGGTGGCGGGCCCGCCACTCGGCCACGCCCTTGGTCGCGTCGAGGACCGGCGCGTTCCCGCTCTCGTCGTCCGCGAGCCGGTCGGCCTTCTCCAACCGGTCCTGCACCGCCTTCATCCCCGTGCCGTAGTCCGCCTCGTACTGGTCGGCGGAGCCGTCGGGGGTCAGCACCGCACCGCGCGCCACCAGGGTGAGGTTCTCGTTGGCGCGCGCCTTCAGGGAGTTGATCCGCGCGTCGTTGAGCACATCCAGGGACGCCTGGCCGTGCACCATCGCCGACCGCAGCTCCGTACGCGCCACCGTGTGCCCCACGGCCAGCCAGAGCAGCACCACCGAGGCGGCGGCCGTGGCCGCCAGCAGACCGTGGTTCAGCACCCGGTTCGTCCGGCGGTAGGTGCGCCGCTGCATCCACCCCAGCGCGCCGAGCACCAGGATCCCGGCGCCGAGCGACAGGAGCGGCCACTGCCGGGCGTCGGCGGAGTCCGTCTCCAGGCGGCCCGTCTCCGCCGCGTACAGCCGCTCGGCGGCCGGCAGCATCTCGCCGGTCATCTTCTGGTTGGCGTACCGGAGATAGGCGCCGCCCAGCGGCAGGCCCTGGCGGTTGTTGGCGCGGGCGCGCTCGATCAGGCCCGTGTAGACCGGGAGCAGCTTGTTGAGGGTGGCTATCTCACGGCTGGACGCGCTGTCGGAGTCGGTGCTCCCCGACGCCTTCACCAGCAGCCGGGCCGCCTCCTCGATGTCCTTCCGATACTGCTCGTGCACGGCCTCGGGCTCCTGCGCACCCGCGAGGAACCCACTGGCCGCCGTCGTGTCCGCGTCCGCCAGGAAACGGTAGATGTCCGCCGCGTCGGCGCTGAGCGGCTGACTGCGGCTGACCACGTCGTCGGCCGACGACGCCCGCGACGAGATCTCCAGGGTGGTCACCGCGCCGAACGCCACGACCAGCAGGGCCAGGACGGCCCCGATGAGCTGGAGCCGGCCGGGCTCGGTCGTCGCCACGGCGCGCAGGCGCTCCGCCTGCCCGGCCCACGTGGTGCGGCGCGGTGCGTCCATGCCGGCGTGCGCGGACACCGGGTCCGGCGTGCGCAGCGTCTGCGTGCCGCCGCTCGGCGGGTGTGTCACTCGACCTCCCCCTCGGTCACTGACGGCGGGCCCCCGCCCCCGGCCCGGGGACGCGCGCCCGGCCAGAAGTATGGCCCCGGCGGCGGACATCCACACCGGGAACGGCTGTTTCCCGTAGCGCCCCCCACACCGGTCCCGACGTAAGTCCCCGCATGAGCCCCCACATGAGTCCCCGCATCAGTCCCCGCATTCGATCAGGACGGACGCGGCCGATCAAGGCAAGCGGGACAACGTGCCCTGATACATCCCCCTAAGACCCGCCGGCGAACGGACTCCCCATCAGGTACACGTTCCAGGCGCCCGATCGGTTCCCTCGCGCCCCGCGCGTGCCCGGCGTTCACCCGTACGAGGAACGTCCCCCCACGCGAACCGCGTGAGGGGACGCCCCCGGTGACGTACGACGTGCTCGGTCCTCAGACGTACTGCGCGCGCAGCCTCCGGTGGACCTGCGGCGCCGCGCCCGTACGGTCCAGGCCCAGCAGCGCCGCGCCCAGCACCGGCGGCTCGGACACGACGCGCACCTCGGCCTTCGGGGCGCGTGCCGCGAGGAGTTCGGTGATCCGGTCGTTCAGCTGCGGATGGCGCGCGGCCAGCACGCTGCCGCCCAGCAGCACCGGAACCTCCTCCGCCAGCAGACCGAGCCGTCCCAGCGCGACCGAGGCCATCGCCACCACCTCCTCGGCCTGCCGCTCCACCAGCGCGAGGGCCACCGGGTCCCCGCCCGCGGCGGTCGCGAACAGCACCGGTGTCAGCTCGTGCCGCCGCGCCGACGGGATCCCGCCCCGGTGCAGCGCCTCGATGAGCGCGTACATCGAGTCGAGCCCGAAGTGGGCGGGCAGCGCACGGGCCAGCTCGGACGGTTCGCCGCGCCCGTCCTCGGCGCGCGCGGCGAACCACAGCGCCCCCTCGGCGAGCCCCGAACCGCCACCCCAGTCACCGGATATGCGCCCGATCGCGGGGAAGCGGGCGGTCCGCCCGTCCGGGGTCATGCCCACGCAGTTGATCCCGGCCCCGCACACCACCGCGACGCCCCGGGGCTCGTCCACCCCGGCGCGCAGGATCGCGAAGGTGTCGTTGCGCACCTCCACCGAGGAGCCCCAGCCGCGGGCCCGGAGGGCCCCGGCCAACTCGGCCTCCTCGACCGGCAGATCGGCGTTGGCCAGGCACGCGGAGACATGGGCGGACGCGCCGAACGGGCCACCGGCGTCCGGCAGCTCCGCGACGGCCCGCTCCAGCGCGGCGGCCAGCCCGTCGATCGCCGCCTCCACCCCGACCACGGGCGGCTGGAAGCCGCCGCCGCGCGCCGTGGACAGCACCGTGCCGTCCTCGCCGACCAGTGCCACGTCGGTCTTGCTGTTGCCCGCGTCGATGGCGACGACCGACACGTTCACGCCCACGCGAGGTGCTCCCGGTTGTGCGCGATCAGCCGGTCGGTGAGGCCCTCGGCGTACGCGTACTGGCCGATCAGCGGGTGGGCGAGGAGCGCCTTGAAGACCCGGTCCCGGCCACCCCGCAGCGCGGCTTCCAGGGCGAGGTCCTCGTACGCCGTCACGTTGGCGATCAGCCCGGCGTACAGCGGGTCCAGCGCCGGTACGGCCAGCGGTGTCGCGCCGTCGTGCCCGACCCGGGCCTGGACCTCGATCACCGCGTCGTCCGGGAGGAAGGGCAGGGTCCCGTTGTTGTACGTGTTGACCACCTGGACCGGGGAGCCGCCGTTGCCCAGCAGGGAGGCCGCCAGGTCCACGGCCGCCTCGGAGTAGAACGCGCCGCCGCGCTTGGCGAGCAGCTCGGGCTTCTCGTCCAGCGTCGGGTCGCCGTACATCGCGAGCAGTTCCTTCTCCATCGCCGCGACCTCGGCGGCCCGGGACGGCTTGGTGCCGAGCTCCCTGACCACCTCGTCGTGGGCGTAGAAGTAGCGCAGGTAGTACGAGGGGACGACGCCGAGCCGGTCGACGATCTGCCGGGGCATGCGGAGGTCGTCGGCGATGGCGTCGCCGTGCTCGGCGAGCAGCTTCGGCAGGACGTTCTCGCCGTCCGGGCCGCCCAGGCGGACGCCCAGCTCCCACGTCAGGTGGTTGAGCCCGACGTGGTCGAGGTGCACCTCGGAGGGGTTCACGTCCAGCAGCCGGGCGAACTTCCGCTGGAAGCCGATCGCCACGTTGCACAGGCCCACGGCCTTGTGCCCGGCCTGGAGCAGGGCGCGGGTGACGATGCCGACCGGGTTGGTGAAGTCGATGATCCAGGCGTCCGGGTTGGCGCGGCGGACCCGCTCGGCGATGTCCAGGACGACGGGCACGGTGCGCAGGGCCTTGGCGAGGCCGCCGGCGCCGGTGGTCTCCTGGCCCACGCAGCCGCACTCCAGCGGCCAGGTCTCGTCCTTGTCGCGCGCGGCCTGTCCGCCGACGCGCAGCTGGAGCAGGACCGCGTCGGCGTCGGCGACGCCCGCGTCGATGTCGGTGGTGGTCGTGATCCTCCCGGCGTGGTCCTGCTTGGCGAAGATCCGCCGGGCGAGACCTCCCACCAGGTCCAGACGGTCGGCCGCCGGATCGACGAGCACCAGCTCCTCGATCGGCAGCGTGTCCCGCAGCCGGGCGAATCCGTCGATCAGTTCAGGGGTGTAGGTGGACCCGCCACCCACTACTGCGAGCTTCATAGTCAGCCCTTTACTCCGGTCAGTGTGACGCCCTCGACGAATGCCTTCTGGGCAAAGAAGAAGACGGCGATCACGGGGGCCATGACCAGAACGGTCGCGGCCATGGTCAGGTTCCAGTCGGTGTGGTGTGCGCCCTTGAAGGATTCGAGGCCGTAACTGAGCGTCCAGGCGGCCGGGTTCTCGGAGGCGTAGATCTGTGGTCCGAAGTAGTCGTTCCAGGCGGCGAAGAACTGGAAGAGGGCGATGGCCGCGATGCCGGGCTTGGCCATCGGCAGGACGACCTTCATCAGCGTACGGAACTCACCGCAGCCGTCGACCTTGGCGGCGTCCAGGTACTCGTTCGGGATGGTCAGCAGGAACTGCCGCAGCAGGAAGATGGAGAACGCGTCGCCGAAGGCCATCGGGATGATCAGCGGCCACAAGGTGCCGGACAGGTCCATCTGCTTCGCCCAGAACAGGTACATCGGGATGATGATGACCTGCGGCGGCAGCATCATCATCGAGATGACGAGCATCAGCGACAGCTTGCGGCCCCGGAAGCGGAACTTCGCCAGCGCGTATGCCACCGGGACGGACGAGACGACGGTGAGGACGGTGCCGACGCCCGCGTACAGCAGGGTGTTGCGCCACCAGGTCAGGAAGCCCGGGGTGTTGAAGACCCGCTCGTAGTTGCCCCACTCCCAGGTGTTCGGGGTGAGGTCGCGGGTCAGCGCCTGCTGGTCGCTCATCAGCGAGGTCAGCACCACGAAGACGAACGGGAGCACGAAGAAGAGCGCGGCGGCGATCCCGAGCGAGTGCACGGCGATCCAGTGCAGCAGCGCCTTGCGCCGGGCGGTGCGCGCGGCGGGGGTCAGCGGGGAGTTCTCCGGGGAGGCGGTGGTGGTCTTGTCGACGGCGTCGAGGAGGTGGGTCATGGCTCAGTCACCGGCCTGGATCAGGTTGTTGCGGCCCCGCATCAGCAGCGCGGTGAAGGCCATGGCCAGGGCGAACAGGACGAGGGCGACGACGCAGGCCGCGCCGTAGTCGAAGCGCTGGAAGCCCAGGTTGTAGACGAGCTGCGGGAGCGTCAGTGTCGACTTGTCGGGATAGCCGGGTTCGAAGGACTGCCCGGAGCCGCCGATGACCCCGGACGCGACCTTCCCGGCGACGAGTGGTTGCGTGTAGTACTGCATCGCCTGGATGACGCCCGTCACCACGGCGAACAGCACGATCGGCGAGATGTTCGGCAGGGTCACGAAGCGGAACTTCTGCCAGGCGGACGCGCCGTCCAGCTCGGCCGCCTCGTACTGCTCGGTCGGCACGTCCAGCAGCGACGCCATGAAGATGACCATCAGGTCCCCGATGCCCCACACCGCGAGCATGGTGAGCGCCGGCTTGGACCAGGTGGCGTCGTTGAACCAGCCCGGCGTCGGCAGCCCCAGCTCCCCGAGGATCGCGTTGACGGGCCCGGTGCCGGGGTTGAGCAGAAAGACGAAGGCGAGCGTCGCGGCGACCGGAGGGGCCAGATAGGGCAGGTAGAACAGGGTCCGGAAGACCCCGGTCCCCGTCTTGATCTTCGTGATCAGCATGCCGATGCCGAGGCCGAAGACGACCCGGCAGGTGACCATGACGAGGACCAGCCACAGCGTGTTGCGTAGAGACGGCCAGAACATCGGGTAGTCGCTGAAGACGTACGTCCAGTTGGTCAGCCCGTTGAAGACCGGAGCCCCGAAGCCGTCGTACTGCGTGAAGGAGAAATAGACGGTCGAGACCATCGGATACGCGAAGAAGACCGAGAACCCGATCAGCCACGGCGACATGAAGGCCGCTGTGCGCAGCGCCGACCTGCGGCGCTTGGAGCGGAGTGTGTGCGTTGTCATCGGTGGCTACTTGGCCTTGGCGATGTCGGTGTCGATCTGCTTCGCGGTCTTCTCCAGACCGGCCTGCAGGTCCTTCACCGCGCCCTTCTCGTACTGGTAGCCGAAGTCCTGGATCGTCTGCTGGTACGTCGAGCCGTTGACGGCCCCGTCGGGAGTGTTGGACTTCGGGTGCTGCGCGATGTCCAGGAAGGTCTTGAAACGCGGGTCGAACTTCAGGTCGGGGGACTTCAGCGCCTCGAAGGTGGAGGGCACGTTGCGGATGCCGTTGGCGAAGGCGACGACCGCCTCGGTGTCGCTGGTCATGTACTTCACCAGCTCCCAGGCGGCGTTCTGCTTCTTGCTGGCCGGGGCGATGCCCACGATGGTGCCGGAGAGGAAGCCCTTGCCGTAGCTGTCGGCCTCGTCGTCGGCGACGGGCATCGGCGCGACGCCGATCTCGAAGCCGGGCTTCGTTTCCTCGGCCATCCCGAGCCGCCACTCGCCGTCCAGCTGCATGGCCACCTGCCCGGTGTGGAACGGGTGCTTGGCGCCCCACTCGTCACCGAAGGTGCCCCGGTACTTCTCCAGCCTGTCGTAGCCGCCGAGGTCCTCGACGAGCTTCTTCTGGTACGTGAACATCTCCGCGAACGCCGGGTCCTTGGCGATGTTGGACTTGCCGTTCTCGTCGAAGTAGGTGTGGTCCCACGAGGACAGGTAGTGGTCGGCGACGGTCTCGTAGCCGTGGAAGGTCGGCATGAAGCCGAGCTGCTCGTAGCTGTCGCCCTTCTCCACCGTCAGCTTCTTGGCGACGCTCGCCAGCTCCGACATCGTCTTCGGCGGGGCCTTGATCCCGGCCTTCTCGAAGGCGTCCTTGTTGTAGTAGAGGCCGTAGGCGTCGGTGAGCAGCGGCAGGGCGCAGCGCCTGCCCTCGAACTGGGTGTAGTCCAGGAGGACCTTCGGGAAGGTCTTCTCCAGGTCGAGCTTCGACTTCTCGATGAACGGCTTCAGGTCCGCGAACGCGCCGGACGAGCAGAACTTGCCGACGTTGGCGGTGGTGAAGGAGGAGACCACGTCGGGCCCGTCCGAACCGCCCGCGCGCAGCGCCTGGTTGAGCTTGTCGTCGTTGATGTTGCCGGAGACCTTCACCGTGATGTTCGGGTGGGCCTTCTCGAACCGGTCGATGTTGTCCTTGACCGCCTTCACCTCGGCGGGCGCGCTCCAGCCGTGCCAGAAGTTGATCGTGGTCTTCGCGTTCGGGTCGTCGGAGGCGCCGGCCTCGGACTGGCCGGTACACGCGGTGGCGAGCACCGATATCGCGGCGACGGCGACGGCGGTGGTGGTGAGACGGCTTGTGCGCATGACAAAACTCCCAGGGACGGGGAAGAGGCAGACGACGGGGAACGGGGGACGGGCGTGGTTCAGCGCGAGGTGTCGAACACTTCGTCGCGGGTGTCGGCGAGCGCCCTCTCCAGGGCGCCGCGCAGTACGGGGGTGCGGTCGATCTCGCCGACCACGAGCCGCGGCCGGGAGGCGGCGAGCTCGGCCAGCTCGGACTGGATCAGGGAGCGCAGGATCTCGCCGCCCGCCGCGACCGCTCGGCCGGAGAGCACGATCAGCCCGGGGTCCAGGACGGCGGTGACGGAGGCGAGCCCGGTGGCGAGCCGCTGGGCGTACTGGCGCAGCAGCTCGGTGAGCGCCTCGTCCCGTTCGTACGCGTCGGCCGCCCGCGCCAGCAGGTCGGCGGCGACCTTCGCGTACGGCTGCTGCGGGGTGTCGACGCCCAGCGCCTTCGCGAGCCGGGGCACCGCCTGGGCGCCCGCCAGCTCCTGGAAGCCGCCGCTGTTGGCCTTGACGACCTGGCGCACGAGCGGGGTGCCCGGCACCGGCAGGAAACCGACCTCGCCCGCGCCGCCGGTGAAGCCGCGGTGCAGCCGGCCGTTGATGACGAGGGCGGCGCCGAGGCCCTCCTCGTTCCACAGCAGGACGAAGTCCTCGTGGCCGCGGGCCACGCCCAGGCGCTGCTCGGCGACGGCGACCAGATTGACGTCGTTCTCGTACTCCACCGGCATCGGCAGGAACGCGGCCAGCTCGTCCAGCAGCGTGGGGGAGTGCCAGCCGGGCAGGTGCGAGGCGTACCGCAGCCGCCCGGTGCCCGGGTCGAAGGCGCCCGGCGTGCCGATGACGACCCGGTGGACGTCGGCGCGGGTGAGCCCGGCGTCCTTCACCGCACCGTCCAGCGCGTCGGCGACCTGGCGCACCACACTGTCGGCACGCCGGCCCGGGGTCGCCAGCTCGAACTCCCCGACGGTCCGGCCGGTCACGTCCGCGACGGCGGCGACGATGCGCCGGCCGTTCACGTCGAGCCCGGCCACATGGGCGGCCCGCGCGTTCACGGTGTAGAGCTGCGCGTTGGGCCCGGGGCGCCCCTCGCTGGTCCCGGTGGCGACGACCAGCCCCGCCGCCTCCAGCCGGGCCAGCAGCTGGGACGCGGTGGGCTTGGAGAGGCCGGTCAGCTTCCCGACCCGGGTCCGGGAGAGCGGCCCGTGCTCCAGCAGCAGATCGAGGGCGGCCCGGTCGTTCATGGCCCGCAGCACCCGTGGTGTGCCCGGGGTGCCGGGTGCGCCGGGAGTGGGTCCCGCCATCGTGGATGCACCGCCCTCTGCTCTCAGGACCTCCGGAGCGGATCCGGGGATACTCTGTTAGGAAAGTTTCCTATTTGGTTGAGAGGACGGTAGGCCGCAGGTCACCGGGGCGTCAATGGGTGACCCCCGTCCGGAAATCAAAGTGTTACCCGGCATGGCGACGCCCCCGGTCGCCACCCTGGGGTCCAGGGGGCGGCCGGGGGCGCTGCGGCGGGGGTCGCTCGTTCGGGTCCGACGGCTACTTGCTCAGGTTCGTCGGCGGCGGTATCGGGGTCGCCGCCAGCGACTGCGGGGAGACGGCCGAGGCGTACGCGGACGGGGCGGCCATCGCGGCCGTCGGGTCCGCCGTGGACGCGCCCTCCGGCTGGAGCGGCACCGTGCCGACCATCCGGATGCCCGCGTCGTCCAGCGCCTGCTTGATGCGCCAGCGCAGCTCGCGCTCCACTCCGAGCGCCTTGCCCGGCATCGTCTTGGCGGTGACGCGGACGGTCATGGAGTCCAGCAGGACCTCGTCCAGACCGAGCACCTCCACCGGGCCCCACAGCCGCTCCGACCAGGGCTCTTCCTTCGTCATCGTCTCGGCGGCCGTGGCGATCGCCTCGCGGACGTGCTCCAGCTTCTCCGTCGGACGCACCGTGACGTCGACCCCGGCCGTGGACCAGCCCTGGCTGAGGTTGCCTATCCGCTTCACCTCGCCGTTGCGGACGTACCAGATCTCGCCGTTGTCGCCGCGCAGCTTGGTGACGCGCAGCCCCACCTCGATGACCTCGCCCGAGGCGACGCCCGCGTCGACGGTGTCGCCGACCCCGTACTGGTCCTCGAGGATCATGAAGACGCCGGAGAGGAAGTCCGTGACCAGGTTGCGGGCGCCGAAGCCCAGAGCCACGCCCGCGACACCGGCGGAGGCGAGGAGTGGCGCCAGGTTGATCTTGAAGGCGCCCAGGACCATCAGGGCGGCCGTGCCCATGATCACGAACGAGGCCACCGACCGCAGCACCGAGCCGATCGCCTCCGAGCGCTGGCGTCTGCGCTCGGCGTTCACCAGCAGCCCGCCCAGCGCCGTGCCCTCGACCGCCTGGGCGCCGCGGTTCATCCGCTCGATCAGATTGGTCAGGGCGCGCCGGATCAGATAACGCAGCGTGATCGCGACCGCCACGATCACCAGGATGCGCAACCCGGTGCTCAGCCAGGTGGACCAGTTCTCCTCGACCCAGCCCGCGGCGTTACCGGCCTGTTCGGCGGCATCGTCCAGCGAGCCGCCCGGCTCGGGAGACGGGGCTGCGGCCAAGAGGGCGGACAGCGACACGACAGGGACCTCCAGGGGGACGACGGCTGGTCGTAACACTAACGAAGCCGGGGGAGTGGATCGTTGCCGTCGTGGGAAGAGAGAGAGGTCTCACCGGGAACACCTCCGCTGTGGCCGATCGCACAGTGCGGACGCCCGCCCAGGTGAAACACCTGTTCGGCACCGCCGAACGGCGCGTGGAGCCCGGAGTGAGAAAAATCCTCTCGGCCCGTTACCCGTACGTGGTGGCGCTTTGACCAGGCATGAGGAGAGACTGAGATCGGATCGTCCCGGCGCGAGCCACGCGCCGCCGGCGTACAAGGAGGCATCCACCGTGCCGCACGTCCTGGTTCTCAACGCGTCGTACGAGCCGCTCGGCGTCGTACCGCTCCGCCGCGCGCTCGTCCTCGTCCTGGAGAACAAGGCCATCTGCCTTGAAGAGTCCGGCTCCTTCCTGCACAGTGCCACCCGTGCCGTGCCCGCACCCAGTGTGGTCCGGCTCAAGCGCTTCGTCCGGGTCCCCTACCGGGGCCCCGTCCCCCTGACGCGGCGGGCGCTGTTCGCCCGGGACGGCGGGCGCTGCATGTACTGCGGGGCCGCCGCGACCAGCGTCGACCACGTCATCCCGCGCAGCCGCGGCGGACAGCACGCCTGGGACAACGTGGTGGCGGCCTGCCGCCGCTGCAACCACGTCAAGGCCGACCGCCATCTGCCCGAGCTCGGCTGGCGGCTGCGCCACCAGCCCGCCCCGCCGACCGGCCTGGCCTGGCGGATCATCGGGACCGGGCACCGCGACCCGCGCTGGCTGCCGTACTTGCAACCGTTCGGCGCGGACGACGTGATGGCCCGGATCGACGGCGTGTCCGCCTGAGATCCGGGTCTTCGCCGTTTCCCCTGGACGTACGGGGTCAGCCCGTACGCACAGGGTCAGCTGGACGTACGCGGTCACTCTGTACGTACGCGGTCAGTCCGTACGCACAGACGGTCAGTCGTCCACGACCGCGTACGCCTCCACCGACCAGAGCGAGTAGCCGTACTCCGTCGCCCGGCCGTCCCCCTGCACCCGGATGAACCGGGTGTCCTTCGCGTCCATCCGGACCGACTCGCGCCCGCCCCGGCCCTCCGTCACCGTCGCGGCGGTGCGCCAGACGCGGCCGTCGGCGGAGACCTGGATCCGGTAGCGGGAGGCGTACGCGTCCTGCCAGTTCAGCACCACCTGGCCCAGGCGCACCGGCTCCGGCAGCTCCGCCCCCCACCAGGCCCCGTCCTCCACCGGCGAGGACCACCGGGTCTCCGGATCGCCGTCGGAGGCCGCCGAGGCGGGAAAGTCCGGGGTCTCGTCGCCGGACGACGAGGCCTTCGCCGTACGCGCCAGATCCGCGCCGCCCGTACGCGGGAAGGCCCGCACGGTCAGCGTGGACTCCTGGCCGCCGAAGGCCAGCGGAACCTCGTACTCGCCCGCCGGGGTGTCCGCCGGGACGGTGATGTCCACGGGCACCTCCGTACGCGATCCGCGCGGCACGGTCGTCTGCTTCGGGACCCGCACCTCGATGCCCTCGGGGGCCTTCGCGGTGAGCTTGCCCTTCACCTCGACCGGACGCCGCCCGGCCAGCCGGGCCTCGACCCGCTGGGGATCGCCGCCGATCTCCGCGTCCGTCTCGCCGCGCGTCAGGTCGAGCGTGGCGGCGGGCTCGTCGCCGAACCACGGCACCAGGGCGCGCACCTGCGGGGACCCCGCCGCGACGGCGGGGGAGGGGGAGGAGGGCAGGGTGGGGCTGAGATACGAGGGCGGGGCGGTCCGGGCGGCCTCCGGCACCGTGACCCGTACGGCGTCCGCGCGCAGCCCCTTCGCGGCGGTCTGGGTCCAGCCGCTCGGCGAGAGCTTCCCGAGCCCCCGCCACCCCTCACCGGGCACGTGGGCCTCCACGACCGCGCCGGCGAGCGCGGATCCGGGCTCGGCGAGCGCCGTCACGGCCGCCACCGGGCGGGGTCCGGCCAGCCGGACCGTATAGCTGTGCGCGTCCTTCGTGACCCGCCCCGAGGCGCGGTCGACGCCGTTCCATCCGGCCGACACCTTCGCCGCCCTGTCCAGGAACGGGTCCAGGACACCCTCGCCGACCGTGGCCCGGCTCGCCTCGATCTCCTCGCGCAGCGGCTCCAGGGCCAGCTGGACGCGCCAGGCGGCGGCGCGCGTCCCCGGCGGCCTGCGCCTGGAGCAGGTCCACCGCGAGCTCACCGGCCCGGCCGTAGCGGGCCAGCTGCTCCGTCCAGGGGCGCACCTCTTCGGTCAGCCGGCCGTCGGCGGGGGTCTTCAGCCGCTCGGGGGCCCCGCGCATCACGGAGAAGGCCGCGCGCAGCTCGGCCGCCGCCCGGTCGCGGCGGGGGGCGTCCGCACGGGTGTTCCAGAACGCGTCGAACAGGGGCTGGAGGTAGGCGGACTCCTCCGCGCCGAGCACCGAGCCCGCGCTGTTCCCGGCCAGCGCCAGCAGCGCGTCCCGGGCGCCCGCGTCCCCGCCCGCCAGATCCTCGACGGCCGCCCGCCACGACTCGTCCGGGCGGTATCCCCTCGGGTTCCAGGCGAAGTCGGCGGCGGTGAACAGCGGGATCCGCGAGGCCGACGCCTGCTCCATCGCGTTGGCCAGCAGCGCCGCCGAACCGCTCGCCACCGCCGGGTCCCGGCCGGTGTACGGGCCGAGGAAGATGCGGTCCTGGGCGTAGTCGTTGACCGGGTAGTTGTCCATCGTCACCAGCGGGTGGCGGAACGCGGCGCGGGCCCCGGCCAGTTCACCGCCGGTGATCTTCTTCGGCACCACCCCGACACCGGTCCAGGCCACCTGCACCCGGTCGTCCAGCTCGGCCGCGAGCGCGGTGCGGTAGTCGGTGGCCCCGTCCTGGTAGAACTCCGTCGGCAGCACCGACAGGGGGGCCGCGTCCGGGTGCCGTTCCTCCAGATGCCGGGCGAGGGCGCCCGCGACCCGGGCCTGCGCCCGGGCCGCCGCCTTCGGCCCGCTGCCGAAGGTCTCCGCGTCCAGGTCGCAGTGCCACTCGCTGTAGCTGACGTCCTGGAACTGGAGCTGGAAGACCCGGATGCCCAGCGCCCACATGGCGTCGATCTTCTTCGTCAGCGCCCGGACGTCCCTCTCCGAGGCCATGCACATCGCCTGACCGGGAGAGACCGCCCAGCCGAGCGTGACGTGCTCGGCGCGCGCCCGCTCGGCGAGCGCCCGGAAGTCGGCCCGCCGGTCGGCCGGGTACGGCTCGCGCCAGCGCGCCAGCCGGTAGGGGTCGTCACCCGCCGCGTAGAGAAAGCGGTTCTGCTTGGTCCGGCCCATGAAGGAGATCTGGGCGAGCCGCTCCTCGCGTGTCCACGGCTCTCCGTAGAACCCCTCGGCCATGCCGCGTACGGCGGTTCCCGGCCAGTCCCGTACCGTCACGCCGGCCACCGAGCCGTCGGCGATCAACTGGCGCAGGGTCTGGACGGCGTGGAAGAGGCCGTCCGCGCCGAGCCCGTCCAGCGCCACGGTGGCGCGTCCGGAGACCTGGCCCACCGCGAGCCGGTAGCCGCCCGACGGCAGATCGGCCCGGTCGGGAGCGCGCAGCGCCCGCAGTGCCTCGGCGGCACCGCCGCCCCCGACGCGCACCACGGGCCCGCCGCCCGGCAGGCTCTCGTGCAGGGTCCGGACGCCCGCCCCGCGCAGCAGGGTGCGCGCCTGTTCGACGGCGTACGGATCGGCGTCCGGCGCGGCGACGAGCGTGGCCTCGGAGCCCAGCGGCACGGCGGGCCCGGTGGTCTTCAGGCTCTGCGGCCGGGGCCAGACGGACGGGGTCCGCGCGCTGTCGGCGCGGTCGGCGGTGCCGACCGCAGGCCTGCCGGGATCGACGGGAGCGGCCGTCGCGGCCGGAGCGACGGAGACGGATCCGAGGAGTCCGCCGATCACGGCGGCGGCCACGGCCGTTGCCTGCCTTCTGCGCCCGATCCGCACGTCGCGCTCCCCTTCGTAACGACCGACTGCCGGCGATGGACCGCCGTGCCGATTCCCTCGGACCGCAGGCGGTGGGCCCCGGCGGGCTCCGAGCCCACCACCCGGGCGCGAGGGTGTCAATGCGCATGGCCGTTCTGCCGTATTTGCCGGGAATAGCGACGCCTTCGAGCCCTCTGGGGCTGGTGTGGCGGGCGGGAGTGGCTGAAAACGGCCCATACCTGCCGTTCGGGGGAACGGAGTGTGACCCGGAGCACGTTGAGCTCGTTGTTCGTAACGCCTGCATCACGTCCACGTCTGCCACGGCGAGGCCTGGGTAGGTCTGCTGTGTCCTGTTCTCCACGGCCAGGAGGCCACCATGCCCGCTGCCGCGCAGCTTCTGCTCTCCGCCCTCTCCAAACAGGTACCCACCCACTCCGAGTCCGCGCCGCTGACCAGCGAACTCCCCCTTGCCGACGTCGCCCACCTGATCAGCGGGCCGCCGCTCGCCGATGTCTCCCTCCTGCTCGGCGAATCCTCCTTCGCCGATTCCGCGCCGCTGACCAGCGAGCCGCCGCTCGCCGATGCCACCCCTCTCACGAGCGAGCCGCCGCTCGCCGCCGTCGCCCCTCTGACCAGCGAGCCGACCGCACCCGGCACCGCAGGGGGCATGGAGTTCCCAGGAGTCTGAATGGGCTTGTCCCGGCTCGCCGCACTGCACGGTGTCGCCACCTCCTACTCCCCGTCGCCGGATGTCACGGTGTCCGTCCCCGACGACACGGTCATCGCCGTGCTCGCCGCGCTGGGCGTCGACGCCGGCACTCCGGCGGACGTACGGAAGTGCCTCGTCGCCGCCGAGTCCCGCTCGCGCCTGCTGCCGCCGACCGTGGTGGTCTGGGTCGGCGAGCCCCTGCCGCCCGCCCTCGCCGAACTGCCCCCCGGCTCGACCGTCACGGTCGAGCCGGAGCCGGCCGTGACCCCGGGCCCCCTCTCGGGCCGCCCGCCCGCCCCGCTGAGCATGCGGACCCGGGCGACGGCTCCCGCCCCGCCGGTGCCGCTGGGGCCTCCGGGGGGCGTCGCCGGGGCCGCTGTCCCGCTCGGGCCGCCGCCGGGCGCGGCTGCCGCGCCGCTGATGCCCCCGGCGGATGTCGCCGGTGACGGCACCCCGCCGCCGGTCGCGCCCGGGGCCGCCGTCCCGCCCGCGCCGCCGCCGGGTGCGGCTGCCGCGCCGCTGACGCCTCCGGAGGGCGCCGCCGCGCCGCCCGGCGCCCCCGACGCCGCCGCCCCACCCGTCGCCACCGCCACCCCGCCGCCCGTCGGCCCCGGTGCCACCGTGCCGCCCGTGCCGCCTCCGGGGGGCGCGGACCCCGCCCCCTCCGTGACGCCTCCCGCGGGTACCGCCGGCGCCTTCGCGTCCGCCGTCGCCTCCGCGCCGCACCCGCAGCGCGCCGACGGGGAGCCCGGCGCTCCGGCCGCCGTCCCCGCCTGGTGGATCCCGCCGCCCCCCGGCGTCCACCGCGTCCACGTCCGTACGCCGGACCACCTCCGCGCCACGGCGACCCTCGTCGTCGCCCCGGCCCGCGTCCCGCAGCCGCCCGAGCGCTCCCACGGCTTCCTGGTCCAGCTCTACTCCCTGCTCTCCGCCCGGTCCTGGGGCATGGGCGACCTCGGTGACCTGGCCGACCTGGCCGCCTGGTCAGGGAGGACCCTCGGCTCCGGGTTCGTCCAGGTCAACCCGTTGCACGCGGCCGTCCCCGGGCACCCCACCGACCCGTCCCCCTACCGCCCCTCCTCGCGCCGCTTCCCCGACCCGGTGCACCTGCGCGTCGAGTCGATCCCCGAATACGGCCACGTCCGCGACCGGGCCGCCCTGGACGACCTCCGGCAGGACGCCGCCGCCCTCAGCGAGGCCGTGCTGAACAAGGGCGCGCTGATCGACCGGGACGCCGTCTGGGAGCTGAAGCGCCAAGCCCTGGAGCTGGTCGTCGAGGTGCCGCTCACCCCCGGCCGCCGCGCCGCCTACTGCGACTTCCTGGCCGAGCAGGGCCGGGCGCTGGAGGACCACGCCCTGTGGTGCGCGCTCGCCGAGGTGCACGGCCCCGACTGGCACACCTGGCCCGAGGCCCTGCGCGACCCCCGCTCCCCGGGAACCGCCCGTGCCCGGACCGAGCTGCTGGACCGGGTCGACTTCCATTGCCGCCTCGCCTGGCTGACCGCCACCCAGCTCGCCGACGCCCAGCGGGCCGCCGAGGACGCCGGGATGGGCGTCGGGATCGTCCACGACCTCGCCGTCGGCGTGCACCCGGCCGGCGCCGACACCTGGGCCCAGCAGGAGGCCTTCGCCCACGGCATGTCCGTCGGCGCGCCCCCCGACGCCTTCAACGCGCGCGGCCAGGACTGGGGCCTGCCGCCCTGGCGCCCCGACGTCCTCGCCGCCACCGGCTACGCCGCCTACCGGGGCCTGCTGCGCGGCCTGCTGGCCCACGCCGGAGCCCTGCGCATCGATCACGTCATGGGCCTGTTCCGGCTCTGGTGGGTGCCCGAGGGCAGCCCGCCCACCGACGGTACGTACGTCGCCCAGGACGCCGAGGCGATGCTCGCCGTCCTCGTCCTGGAGGCCCACCGGGCCGGCGCCGTCGTCGTCGGCGAGGACCTCGGCACCGTCGAGCCCGGGGTCCGCGAGGCGCTCGCCCGGCGCGGCGTGCTCGGCACCTCGGTGCTCTGGTTCGAACGCGACTGGGACGGCGACGGACGGCCGCTCGCCCCGGAGCGGTGGCGCCGGGACTGCCTGGCCACCGCCACCACCCATGACCTGCCCTCCACCGCCGCCCGGCTGACCGGCGACCATGTGACGCTGCGTCACCGCCTCGGTCTGCTCACCCGCTCCCTGGAGGAGGAGCTGACCGAGGACGCCACCGACACCGCCGAGTGGCTGGCCCTCCTCGCCCGGCTGCGGATGCTCCCCGAGGGCGACGGCGACGAGGAGGCCGCCGTCCGGGCCGTCCACCGCTTCCTGCTGCGCACCCCCGCCCGGATGACCGGCGTCTGGCTCCCCGACACCGTCGGCGACCGCCGCCCGCAGAATCTCCCCGGCACCTGGGACCAGTACCCCAACTGGCGCCTCCCGATCGCCGACGCCGAGGGGCATCCGGTCACCCTGGAGGAGATCACCGCCTCGCCCCGGCTGCACGCGCTGATGGACGTCCTGCGGCCCCGAAAGCCTCGTACGGCACCCCCGGGCGAGCGCCGTCCCCAGCCGTTCGCTACGTTGGCACCGTGGAAAAGATGAACGCTATGCGCGCCGGCGTCGTTGCGGCCGGGACGACGCTGATGATGCTGCTCATGTCGAGCCCGGCGCTCGCGCTCACGCCCGACGACGGTGACGACCCGGCTCCGCGCCTGAGCGCGGTCGAGACCATCGGTCTCTACGTCGTCGCGCCCATCGCCCTGTTCGTGGTGATCACGGGCCTGGTCATGGTCCTGGACAAGTCCAAGAAGCAGGTCTGACCCGCACACGTACGCCCTGCGCGAAGGATGCGCCGCCGATGGGAACCACCGCGCGGCGCATCCGTGCGTCCGGCCCCGGACGCCGACGCGTGCACGGCCCGGGGGCGGGAACACGGCCCGTGCCGGGCCGGTAGGTTGCGTCCATGACCGAGTGGGACGTCAAGAAGCTCCGCATCCTGCGCACCCTGCGCGACCGGGGCACGGTGACGGCGAGCGCCGAGGCGCTCCTGATGACCCCCTCCGCCGTCTCCCAGCAGCTCACCAACCTGGCCAAGCAGCTCGGCGTGGAGCTCCTGGAGGCCCAGGGCCGCCGCGTCCGTCTCACCGACGCCGCCCACCTCGTCCTGCGCCACGCGGAGGCGGTCTTCGCCCAGCTGGAGCGGGCCGAGGCCGAACTGACCGGCTATCTGCGCGGCGAGGCGGGCGAGGTCAGGGTGGCCGCGTTCTCCACCGCCGTGCCCGCCCTCGTCGTCCCCGCCGTCCGGCTGCTGCGCGCCGAGGACCGCCCGGGGCCCGACGTACGCGTACGGGAGGCCGAGGCAGCCCGGGCCTACGAGCTGCTCACCGCGGGCGAGGTGGACCTGGCCCTGTCGCTGGCCGCCCACGCGCCCACCGCCCGCGACCCCCGCTTCAGCCTCTTCCCGCTGCTCGCCGACCCGCTGGACGTGGCGCTCCCCGCCGACCATCCGCTGGCCGACGCACCCGCGCCGCGCCTCGCGGACCTCGCCGCCGACCGCTGGATCTTCGGCGGCTCGGGACCCTGGTCCGAGATCACCACCGCCGCCTGCGCGGCAGCGGGCTTCGTCCCCGAGCAGGCCCACAGCGCCGCCGGATGGACCGCGATCCTCGCCCTGGTCGAGGCGGGCATGGGCGTCGCGCTGGTCCCCCGGATGGCCGCCCGGGAGCGCCGGGAGGGCGTGGTGATGAGAGTGCTGGAGGCGGACCGGCCGCGCCGCCACGTGGTGGCGGCGGTCCGGCACGGGGCGGAGAGCGGACCGGCGGTGGACCGGGTCCTCGCGGCACTCACCCGCGTAGCCGCATCATTCAGCTGAACTGAAAGATATCTGCGAAAACTTTCGATGGACCTGATGGGTTCGGGGGCGCGAAGGTAGGAGCCATGACCTTCGACGCGAGCGAGACCACATTCCAGGACCCCGACACCGACCCCCACGCCAATGACGCCGCGCCCTACGGCGGCGGCGACCCCTACGCCGACTACCGCGAAGCGGGAGACCTCCCCTTCACCGAGCTGGTCGACCTCGCCGACCGCCGCCTCGGCGCGGGCGTGATCGCCGCCAACGACGAGTTCTTCGCCGAGCGCGAGAACCTCCTGATCCGTGAGCGCGCCGTCTTCGACCCCGAGCACTTCGGGCACAAGGGCAAGATCATGGACGGCTGGGAGACCCGCCGCCGCAGGGGCGCGGACGCCGCGACCCCCTTCCCGGCCCCCGAGGACCACGACTGGGCCATCGTCCGCCTCGGCGCGCCCGGCATCGTCCGCGGCCTGATCGTCGACACCGCCCACTTCCGCGGCAACTACCCGCAGCGCGTATCCGTGCAGGCCGCCTCCGTCGAGGGCGCCCCGGGCCCCGAGCAGCTGCTCGCCGACGACGTGAAGTGGGAGGAGATCCTCCCGCCCACCCCCGTACGCGGCCACGCGGCCAACGCCTTCGAGATCACCGGGGGCCGCCGCTACACCCACCTGCGCCTCTGCCAGCACCCCGACGGCGGCATCGCCCGCCTCCGCGTGCACGGCGAGGTCGTCCCGGACCCGGCCTGGCTCGCCGCGCTCGGCACCATCGACCTGATCTCGGTGCTCAACGGCGGTACCTACGAGGACGCCTCCGACCGCTTCTACTCCTCGCCCACCCAGATCATCCTGCCGGGCACCTCCCGCAAGATGGACGACGGCTGGGAGAACCGCCGCCGCCGGGTCCGCGACACCAACGACTGGGTCCGCTTCCGCCTTCCCGCCCAGGGCGCGGTCCGTGCGATCGAGATCGACACCGCCTACCTCAAGGGCAACTCCGCCGGCTGGATCGCCCTCCAGGGCCGCAACGGCGACACCGGCGAGTGGTTCGAGATCCTCCCGCGCACCCGCCTCCAGCCCGACACCCTGCACCGCTTCGTGCTGCGCGCCCAGGCCGTCGTCACCCACGTCCGCCTCGACGCCTTCCCCGACGGCGGCGTGGCCCGGATGCGTCTGCACGGCACGCTCACGGAGTCCGGCGCGGCCGAGCTGACCCGCCGTTACGAGGAGTCGGGCGCGTGACCCCGTAACCCCCGGGCCGGCGCGCCCCAGTTCCCGCCCGGCGGACGGTTGCGCTCCTGCGCCCGCCCGCCGGGCGGTTTCCACACCGGGCGGCGGCCCAGGCAGTGGTCGGGCAGCTGTTCCCGGACGTCGTCCGCGCCGGTGAACGGATGCGGCCCGAGGCCGTAGCCGTACGAGTAGAGGCCGTAGCAGCCCGCCGGACCCGCCCGGCAGTCCGGCCGGCCGCCACCGGGGCGGCGGGGCCCGTCAGCAGACCCGCGCACAGCGCCCGCGCGACCGGCACAGGGGCGGAGCCGGGCATCCGAACCCTCCCGTGGCCTGCGACCGAAGCTTCCTGCGACGACCCTTCGGACCGTGGGCCGCGGGAGCCCCCACCGCGCGCCGACGGCAGCCGAACGCGCGAGGGCCGAACGGGCGGCGCACACGGCACGGGCTGATCTGCGGACGTTCGCGCCCGAAACCGCACTCCCCGGGGGGACGATCAGATGGCAGAGGCCGTGCTGTGCGACGCACTGGATCCGGACGATCCGGACGCCGTGACGGTCGTCGTGATCGTCTCGGACGTCGCCGACCATCACGAGCGCGCCGTGGCCCGGCTCGGGTCGTACGGGTACGAGGGGGAGAACTGCCTCTACCTGGTGCGGACGGACGGCTGGGCCGAACGGCGGCTGGACGGTGAGCTGCTGACCGTGGACATCGTCGCCCACCCCGCCCTGCTCAGGGGGCTGGAGGTGGACCGGGAGCGGTTCACCGAACGCTCCTCGGGCGACCCGGCGGCGTTGCGGCTGCTGCGGGTGGCGGCGCGCGTCGACCCCGGGGCGTACGGCCGGGCCTCGGAGGCCACCCTCGTCCTCACCGTGCCCGCCGGGACCCCGGCCGAGCAGGCCGTGGAGCGGGTCCGGACCGGCGAGGACTGGCCGCTCGTCCTCACGCCGCGGCCGGAGTAGCGGGCCGCCCGGGTCAGGGCGTCGCCGTGGTGACGCCGCCCCGGGAGTCGTCGCCGGAGTCCGGGGCGAAGGGACGGATCCGGCCCCCGTCGAGGACCACGATCCGGTCCGCGGCGGCGAGCCCCGCCTGCTCGTGGGTGACCAGCAGCGTGGTGCGGCCGCGGGTGGCGTCGAGGACGTCGGCGAGCACGGCGGCGGCGGTCTCCGGGTCGAGCCCCTCGGTCGGCTCGTCCAGGACGAGCACCGGTGGGTCGGCGAGCAGGGCGCGGGCCAGGAGGAGACGTTGGCGCTGACCGCCCGACACGGTGGAGCCGTCCCCGCCGAGCAGGGTGTTCCAGCGGTCGGGCAGCGACTCGATCCAGTCCAGGAGCCGGGCCCTGCGGGCCGCTCCACGCAGCTCGGCGTCGGTGGCGCCGGGGCGGGCGAGGAGCAGGTTGGCGCGGATCGTGGTGTGGAAGACGTGCGCGTCCTGGGTCATGCCGGTGATCGCACGGCGTACGTCGGCGCCCGAGCGGTCGCGCAGTTCGCGTCCGCCGACGCGGATGCTCCCGGCCTCGTACGGCACGAACCGCATGAGCGCCGCGATCAGCGTCGACTTGCCGGACCCGCTGGCGCCGAGGAGCACGGTCCGGCGGCCGGGCGACAGTCGCAGGTTCACCCCGTCCAGCGCCGGCGGGCCCTCGGGGCGGTGGCGCACCCGCAGGCCGGTGATGTCCACGCCGAGCGGTTCGCCGGTGGCGAGCGGGACGGGCGCGGGCGGATCGGCGACCGGCGGCGGAGTGTCGAAGAGATCCGCCAGCCGGCGCGCGGAGGACCGCACGCCGACGAGAGAGCGGGCGGCGGCCGGCAGGGGCGTCAGGGCCTCGAAGGAGACCAGGGCGAGGACCGCGACGACGGTGAGGTGGACGGCCGGCAGCGTCCCCGCCGTGTGGGCGCCCAGCGCGACCCAGGTGACGCCGACCGCCGCCCCGCCCTGGAGCAGCAGCACCACGGCCGAGGCGAGCGAGGTGGTCAGGGCCCGCCGGCGCTCCAAAGCGGCGATCCGGGCGGAGGCGTCGCGGACCAGCCCGTGGGCGCGGCCCCGGGCACCGTACGCGGCGAGATCCGCCGCGCCCCGGGTCACGTCCACGGTGAGCGCCGCGAGTTCGGCGCGCGCAGCCTTCTCCGCGCGGCCGGCCCGGCCGGACACCACGAGCACCAGTGCGGGGACGAGGAACCCCGCCACCGCCAGGAGCAGCCCGAGCAGGATCCCCGCCTGCGGCAGGAGCACCGTGGCCGTCGCGGTGGCGGCCAGCGCGACCGCGGCGGCGGCCGCGACCGGGATCAGCACCCGCAGCAAGAGGTCCTGGGCGGCGTCGACGTCGTCGACGAGGCGGGTCAGCAGATCCCCGCTGCGAAAGGCCGGGGTGCCCGCGGGGGCGAGCGGCACGAGTGCCTCGTACACCCGGGTGCGGAAGCCCGCGACGGCCCGCAGCACACCGTCGTGGCCGAGGAGCCGGTCGGCGTAGCGCAGCGCCCCGCGTCCCAGGGCCAGGGCGCGCACGGCGACGATCGCGAGGCTCACGGAGGCGAGCGGCGGCTGTTCGGCGGCGCGGGTGATCAGCCAGGCGGCGGTGGCCATCAAGGTGGCGGCGGCGAGCTCGCTGCCGGCGGCGGCGAGGGCGGCCGGCAGCAGCCTGCGCCAGTACGGCAGGAGGTGGCGCAGCAGCCGGACGGTGGGGCGGGGGCCGTGCGCACGGGCGCGGGCGACGGTCCCGACGGGGGAGGTCATGGGGCCGGGGCTCCTTCTGCCGGGGCCGGCCGGGCCGGCGCGAGGCTGCCCGCCCGTACCGTCACGATCCGGTCGGCGTGGGGCAGCAGACCGGTGCGGTGGGCGACCACGATCGAGGTCCGGCCGCGCATCAGGCGGGCCGTGGCCCGGGCGACGGCGGCCTCGCTCGCGGAGTCCAGGTGGGCCGTCGGTTCGTCGAGGAGCAGCACGGGGGCGTCCTTGAGGAACGCGCGGGCCAGGGCGATCCGTTGGCGCTGGCCCGCCGAGAGCCCGGCGCCGTGCTCGCCCAGCGGCGTGTCGTACCCCAGCGGCAGTCCTTCCACGAAGAGGTCGGCCGACGCGGCGCGGGCCGCCCGTCGTACCTCGGCGTCGCTCGCGTCCGGGCGCCCGAGGCGGATGTTCTCCGCGACGGACGCCGCGAACAGGTGAGGTCGCTGAGGCACCCAGGCCACCTGGGCGTGCCAGCTGTCGGGGTCGAGGTCCGCGAGGTCGGCGCCGTCGACGGTCACCCGGCCCGAGTCGGGGCGCACGAAACCCAGGAACAGGGCCAGGAGCGTGGACTTTCCGGCGCCGCTGGGGCCCACGAGGGCCACGTGTTCGCCCGGGCGCACGGAGAGGGACAGGTCCCGGAGGGCGGGTTCGGCGCGGTCCGCGTAGTGGACCGTGACCCGGTCGAGGCGCAGCCGCGCCGCGCGGGCGCCGGGGGCCGGGACCCGCGCGGCGGAGCGCGGCGGACGCGCCCCACGCAGGTGCGCCGCGCGGGCGCCGGGGGCCGGGACTCGCGCGGCGGAGCGCGGCGGACGCGCCCCACGCAGCTGCGCCGCGCCGGCGCCGGGGGCCGCGACTCGCACGGCCGTGCGCGCCGGACGCGCTCCGTCCTCGTCGAGGATCGCGAACACCCGCCCGGCCACCGTGATGCCCTCGGCGCTGTCGTGGAAGGCCGCGCCCGCCGCCCGCAGCGGGAGGTACGCCTCGGGGGCGAGGAACAGGACGATCAGCGCCGTACGGAGGTCCGTTCCGCCGCCCAGCAGCCGCAGGCCGACCGGGACCGCCACCATGGCCACCGAGAGCGTCGCGACCGTCTCCAGCACGAGCGAGGAGAGGAACGCCACGCGCAGCGTGCGCATGGTGGCCCGCCGGTGGGCGTCCGCCATCTCGCCCACGACCCGGGCCTGATGCCGCTCGCGGCCGAACGCGCGCAGCGTCGGCAGCCCCGCCACCACGTCCAGGAAGTGGCCGCCCAGGGTGGCCAGCAACCGCCATTGCCGGGCGGTGCGCCGGGCGGTGTGCATGCCGACCAGCGCGCCGAACACGGGGATCAGCGGCAGCGTCACGATGATGATCAGCGCCGAGGACCAGTCGGTCCACAGCAGCCAGCCGACGACCGCCAGGGGCACCACCGCGACCGCCGCCTTCGTGGGCAGATAGCCGACGACATACGGGTCCAGGGCGTCGAGACCGCGTGTGAGCAGGGTGACCGTCTCGCCGTGGCGGCGGTCCGCGAGATCCTGCGGGCCGGTCTGCCGCAGCCGTTCGGTGATCCGGTCCCGCAGCGTGCGCTTGGCATCGGCCGCGGCGAGCTGGGCGAGCGCTCCGCGGGCCCAGGCCAGCAGTGCGCGCCCTGCCATGACCGCGCCGAGGGCGATCAGTGACGCACTCCGGAACGGACGCCCGGCGAAGCCGTCCGCGAGAACCGTCGCCAGCAGGACCGCCTGGGCCACGACGGCTCCGGCGCTCAGCAGCGACAGTGCCGTGGAGTACGTCATATGGCGCCGCAGTACGGGAAGTTCGCGCATCAGGCGACGTTCCAAGGGCTTCATCGGGTGTCCCTCTCCTCGCTCCCGCGGCTCAGAAGTAGCTGGGGTGACGGCGGCCCGTCCGCCCCCGGAAGGCCCACCAGCTCCACGTCTGATACGCGAGGATCACCGGGATGAGCACGACCCCGAACGCGATCAGGATCTTCAACGACGCGCTGTCCGCGCCAGCCTGCTGGAGGGTCATCCCGGGCCCGGACGAGCTGATCAGGACGTACGGGTAGTGGCCCGCCCCCACGAGGACCACGGGCAGCACGGTAGCGGCGCAGGTCGCGGCGAACGCCCGGCGGTGGCGCCCGTGGGAGAGATGCCACCAGGCAGCGGCGAGCGCCGCCGCGAACAGGGCGACGATGATCGCCGAGGTCGCACGGTTCCCCATCGAGGCGCCCGCGCCGAAGAGCGTCAGCAGCAGCGGAAGGGCGCCGGCGGCGCCGGCCGCCCGCAGCAGGGCCGTACCCAGCCGCCGCGCTTCGGAGGCGACCCCCGGCGCCGATCGCAGCGCGACGAAGGCGGCCCCGTGCGCCGCGAAGAGCAGCGCGGCGGTCACACCGCAGGCCAGTACGAACGGCGAGAACACGTCACCGAACCCGATGTGGAAGCTCCCGTCGGCCCGCCGGGGCACTCCGTGCAGCAGCAGGCCCACGACGAGCCCCCAGCACACGGCGGGCACCACGCCGCCGAACACGATCAGGGCGTTCCACCGCCGGCGCCCGCGGGCGCTCCGGGCCCGGCCGCCCAGCTGGACCGCGGCGTTGCCGACGACCAGGCCGACGAGGATCGCCACGATCAGTGGGTACAGGCCGGACAGCAGGCTGCCTTCCAGGTGCGGGAAGGCCCCGAACAGGACACCGGCGAAGGCGACCAGCCAGACCTCGTTGCCGAGGAAGAAGGGCGCTATGGCGTCGAGGGCGGCGTTTTCGCCGGCGCGCCCGGCCTCCTGACCGTCCTGGCCGTCCCGGCCGTCCCGGCCGCCGAGCAGGGGGTGCAGCATCTGTGCGCCGTAGTCGTAGCCGCCGAGCACGAAGTACCCGGCGAGAAGCAGGCCCAGCAGGACCAGCCAGACGGTCTCCAGACTCATCTCTCTCTACTTTCCCTTGGTCCGGATCAGAAGGCCGGACTCGTCTGTCTGTCCGGGGCGCCGCCCCCGGGCACGTCGTCGTCCAGCGGTTTGTCCAGCGGTTCGGTGGCGCCGAGCTGCGTGGCGTCCGGACCACGGAGGGCGAAGCGGGTGATCAGGGTCCAGTTCGTCACCGCCAGCGCGAGGAAGACGGCGACGAACACGACGCAGGAGACGATCAGTGAGGTCCGGCTCACCGAGGAGAGGGCGTCCTCGACCTTCAACTGGCCGTAGACGATCCAGGGCTGACGCCCGACCTCCCGCAGGACCCAGCCGCTCACGGAGGCGATGAACGGGAACGGGATCATCGCGGTCATCAGGTAGGCGAAGGGGCGCCAGCGGATCAGCCGGTCCTTCCACAGCAGGATGACGGCGATGATGGTGACCGTGGAGACGCTGTAGCCGATGATCGTCATGAGATCCATCGACAAGCGCAGCCACTCGTCCGGCGGTGTGTAGTCGCCGGGCCCGTACCGCTCGACGAGCCGCGCCTGGACCCGGTCGATGTCGCCGTTCTCCAGGATCGCCGCCTTCATGGGCTGGGACCGCTCGATCTGGGGCAGCTGCATCTCGCCCACGGTGGCGACGAACCAGCTGGTGGGCGTGGCCACCAGGAGCGCCAGGCGCAGGGAGCCCCGGAACAGCCCGGTCTCCTCGGTGCCCCGGGCGAGGTGGTACGCGCTGATGCCGAGGACGAACACGCTGCCCGTCATCAGCGCGGCGAGCGTGACATGGGCGAGCGCCATCAGGGCGCTGGAGTTGGTGAGCAGCGCTGGGAAGTCGGTGAGGTAGGCGGCGCCGTCGCGCACCTCGAAGCCGACGGGGTTCTGCATGAAGCCGTTGGCGATCAGGATCCAGTACGCGGAGGCGTACGCGGTCAGGGCGACCAACCAGATGAGTGTGACGTGCACACCTCTGCGCAGCCGGCCCCAGCCGAAGATCCACATACCGAGGAAGGTGGACTCGGCGAAGAAGGCGATGAGGGTTTCGAGGGCCAGCGGGACGCCGAAGACGTTGCCCGCGAACTTGCTGAGGCCGCTCCAGCTGAGCCCGAACTGGAACTCCATGACCAGGCCGGTGACGATGCCGACCGCGTAGTTGATGACGTAGAGCTGTCCCCAGAAGCGCGTCATGCGCTCCCGGACGGCTCGTTCGGCGGGATCACGGGTGAACGCGGCCCGGGTGTGCATGATCGCGACCAGCGGGACGACGCCCATGGTGAGGATCACGAACAGCCAGTGGATGCCGGTCGTGGCCGCGAACTGGAGGCGTGCCAGATCCGCAGCGCTCATGAGCGTCCTTCCTGGGGGATGGCGGGGGACCTGTGAGGTGCCCCTGCCGAAGACCGTAGGAAGAATTGCTTATGTACTCCAAGACCGATTTCGTCATGTGAACATAGCCGTGGAGCTATGAGTAGAGGTGGAGTGTGGATCTTCTGCAGTTGCGCTACTTCCAGGTCGTCGCCCGTTACGAGCACATGAGCCGCGCCGCGGAGGAGCTGCGCGTCGCCCAGCCCTCGCTCAGCCGCACCATCGCGCGCCTGGAGACCGAGCTGGGCTCCCCGCTCTTCGACCGTCACGGCCGCCGCATCCGGCTCAACCAGTACGGGGCGATGTTCCTCCGCCACGTCGACCGCGCCCTGAGCGAGCTCGCCGACGGCAGCAGGGCCGTTCGTGAGGCCCGCGACACGGGGCTCGGCCGGGTCGGCGTCGCCTCCGAGACCCTGCTGACGATCACTCCGCTGCTCGGCAGCTTCCGCGTCACGCACCCGCGCGCGGACGTCCGGCTGTTCCAGTCGGACGCGGACGGGATGAGCCGCCGGCTGCGCTCCGGCGAGGTCGACTTCTGCGTGGCCTCACAGCCGCTGGCCGGTACGAACCTCGCATCGGTCGAGCTGGCCCGCGAGGAGGTGCTGCTCGCCGTTCCCCCCGGCCACCGGCTCGACGGGCGGGAGAGTGTGACGATTCCCGAGATCGCCGACGAGCCCTTCGTCACCACGCGCGTGGGCAACTGGCAACGTGCGCTTCTCGACCGGCTGTTCGCAGCCGAACGGCTGACGCCACTGCTGTCCTGCGAGGGCGACGAGCCGGGCGCCAGCCAGGACATGATCAGCGCCGGCCTCGGCATCGGCCTCATCCCGGCGACGTCCCGCCAGGTCGGCACGCACGCCCCGGTCGCCTGGGTGCGCATGGACGCGCCCGACTGCCACCGGGTGCTCACCCTGGTGTGGAACCGCGGCGCCTACTTCTCCGAAGCCGCCCTGCGTCTGAAGGAGTTCATCACCAGCAGACCCTTCATGACGCATCACCTTCCCGACCCGCGCCGAGAGCACGGCGGCCCTTACCCGCGCCGAGAGCACGGCCGCGACACGCACTGACGGGCGCGCGTGCCCCGACGCGGCCGCACGGCAAAGGGGACGCCCCTCCGCCGCGACGGAGAGACGCCCCCAGGGCCGTACGTGCCGCTACGCGGTGGCCGCCGCCGCGTCCGCCGCCCGGGCCTTCAGAGCGCGCTCCACACCGGACCGCGACTCCGACATCAGCCGGCGCAGGGCCGCGCTCGGCTCGGCCGAGGCCAGCCAGGCGTCCGTGGCGTCCAGCGTCTCCTGGGAGACCTGGAGGGCCGGGTAGAGGCCCACGATGATCTGCTGGGCCATCTCGTGGCTGCGCGACTCCGAGATGTCCTTCACCGAGGCGAAGTACTTCTCCGTGTACGGGGCCAGCAGCTCGCGCTGGTCCGTCTGGACGAAGCCGCTGATGACCGCTTCCTGGAGCGAGTTGGGCAGCTCGCCGGAGTCCACGACCGAGGCCCACGCCTCAGCCTTGGCCTCCTCCGAGGGCTGGGCCGCCCGCGCGGAGGCCGCGTGGCGCTCGCCCGCCGCCGTCCTGTCACGCTCGTACTCGGCGGCGATCTCCTCCTCGTCCAGCAGCCCGGTGGCGGCCAGCCGCTGCACGAACGCCCACCGCAGCTCGGTGTCGACGGCCAGGCCCTCGATGGTCGCCGTGCCGTCCAGCAGCGACTGGAGCAGGTCCAGCTGCTGCGGGTTGCGGGCGGTGGCGGCGAAGGCGCGGGCCCAGGCCAGCTGGTGGTCGCTGCCCGGCTCCGCCGCGCGCAGGTGCGCCAGCGTCGCTTCGGTCCACTGGATCAGCGCGGCCTCACGCGCCTCCGGCGCCGCGTACAGGTCGAGTGCCAGCTTCACCTGGCGGTGCAGCGACTGCACGACGCCGATGTCCGACTCCTTGCCGATGCCCGAGAGCACCAGGGCGAGGTAGTCGCGGGTGGCCAGCTCGCCGTCGCGCGTCATGTCCCAGGCCGAGGCCCAGCTCAGGGCGCGCGGCAGCGACTCGGTGAAGTCGCCCAGGTGCTCGGTGACGACCCGCAGCGACTCGGCGTCGAGGCGGACCTTCGCGTACGAGAGGTCGTCGTCGTTGAGCAGGACGACCGCCGGGCGGGCCTTGCCCACCAGGGCGGGCACGTCGGTCCGCTCGCCGTCGACGTCCAGCTCGATCCGGTCGGTGCGCACCAGCTTGCCGGCCGCGTCGAGGTCGTAGGCGCCGATGGCGATGCGGTGCGGGCGCAGCGTCGGCTCGCCCTTCGCGCCGGCGGGCAGCGCGGGGGCCTCCTGGAGAACGGCGAACGAGGTGACGCGGCCTTCGGCGTCGGTCTCGATCTCCGGGCGCAGGATGTTGATGCCCGCCGTCTCCAGCCACGCCTTCGACCAGGTCCTCAGATCACGGCCGGAGGTCTTCTCCAGGGCGCCCAGCAGGTCGGAGAGGCGGGTGTTGCCGTAGGCGTGCGCCTTGAAGTACGCCTGGACGCCCTGGAAGAACGCGTCCTTGCCGACGTACGCCACGAGCTGCTTGAGCACGGACGCGCCCTTGGCGTACGTGATCCCGTCGAAGTTGACGAGGACGTCCTCCAGGTCCTGGATGTCCGCCATGATCGGGTGCGTGGAGGGCAGCTGGTCCTGCCGGTACGCCCAGGTCTTCATGGAGTTGGCGAACGTGGTCCAGGAGTGCGGCCACTTCGAGCCCGCCGCGTCAGCCTGGCAGGCGATCGAGGTGTAGGTGGCGAACGACTCGTTCAGCCAGAGGTCGTTCCACCACTCCATCGTCACGAGGTCGCCGAACCACATGTGGGCCAGCTCGTGCAGGATGGTCTCGGCCCGCACCTCGTAGGCCGCGTCCGTCACCTTGGAGCGGAAGACGTACTGGTCGCGGATGGTGACCGCGCCCGCGTTCTCCATCGCGCCCGCGTTGAACTCGGGGACGAAGAGCTGGTCGTACTTGGCGAACGGGTACGGGTAGTCGAACTTCTCCTGGAACCACTCGAAGCCCTGCCGGGTGACGGCGAAGATGTCCTCCGCGTCCAGGTACTCCGCGAGGGAGGGGCGGCAGTAGATGCCGAGCGGGACGGACTGGCCGTCCTTCTCGTAGCTGCTGTGCACCGCGTGGTACGGGCCCGCGATGAGGGCCGTGATGTACGTGGAGATGCGCGGCGTCGGCTCGAAGGTCCAGACGTCGCCCGCAGGCTCCGGCGTCGGGGAGTTCGAGATGACCGTCCAGCCGGACGGGGCCTTCACGGTGAACGCGAAGGTCGCCTTCAGGTCGGGCTGCTCGAACGAGGCGAAGACGCGGCGCGCGTCCGGGACCTCGAACTGCGTGTACAGATAGGCCTGCTCGTCGACCGGGTCGACGAACCGGTGCAGGCCCTCACCGGTGTTGGTGTACGAGCAGTCGGCGACGACCTTCAGCTCGTTGGCCCCCTCCCGCAGATGCGGCAGGGCGATCCGCGCGTCGCGGAACACGGCGGCCACGTCCAGGTCCTTGCCGTTGAGCACCACGTCGTGGACGGCCGGGGCGACCAGGTCGATGAAGGACTCCGCACCCGCCTCCGCGCAGTCGAAGCGCACGGTGGTCACGGACCGGTAGGCGCCGCCCTCCTGCGCTCCGGAGAGGTCGAGATCGATCTCGTACGCGTCCACGGTCAGCAGGCGCGCCCGCTCCTGTGCCTCTTCGCGGGTCAGATTCGTGCCAGGCACGCGGTCATCTCCTTCGATGGTGACGTTTCGGATCATCCTTCCATGTCCGGCCTTGCCCGACGATAGGTAGCACTCTTCTTCCTACTCCGGTAGCATAGGTAGTATGAAGATTAGCGTGAGTCTGCCGCAGGAGGATGTCGCCTTCGTCGACGAGTACGCGACGAAGACCGAAGCGGATTCCCGGTCCGCCGTCATACACGCCGCCATCGAGCTGTTGCGAGCCTCGAATCTCGAGGCCGACTATGCGGCGGCTTTCGCCGAATGGGATGAGAGCGAGGACGCCGCGTTCTGGGACAAGTTCTCGGGGGACGGGATCGTCGATGAGGCGCGGTGACATCTATCTGGTCGACTACGAACCGGTGCGGGGCAGCGCTGCCAACAAGGCGCGTCCCTCGATCATCGTCTCCAACGATGGTGCGAACGCCGCGGTGGACCGGGCGGGACGCGGCGTGGTCACCGTGGTGCCGCTGACGTCGAACACCTCACGCCTCTACCCCTTCCAGGTGCTTCTCCAGGCGGGCGACTCCGGCCTGGCGAAGGACTCCAAGGTGCAGTGCGAGCAGGTGCGAGCGATGGCTCAGGAGCGGTTCGTGCGGCAGATCGGCAGGGTCCCCCGCCAGCGCATGGCCGAGATCGACGCGGCCCTCCGCCGCCATCTCGCGCTCTGAGCCCGCGCAGGCCAAGGGGCGGCCACCTATCACCGGTGGCCGCCCCTTTCCCGTACGTGTGACGCCGCGGGTCAGCCCTTCAGCTCGGCCGCCACCAGCTCCGCGATCTGTACGGCGTTCAGCGCCGCGCCCTTGCGGAGGTTGTCGTTGGAGACGAACAGCGCGAGACCGTGCTCGACCGTCTCGTCGACCCGGACGCGGCCCACGAAGGAGGCGTCCTTGCCGGCCGCCTGGAGCGGGGTCGGGATCTCCGAGAGCTCGACGCCCTCGGCGTCCTTCAGCAGCTCCAGGGCGCGCTCGACGCCGATCGGACGGGCGAAGCGGGCGTTGATCTGGAGCGAGTGGCCGGAGAAGACCGGGACCCGGACGCAGGTGCCGGACACCTTCAGCTCCGGGATCTCCAGGATCTTGCGGGACTCGTTGCGGAGCTTCTGCTCCTCGTCCGTCTCGAACGAACCGTCGTCCACGATGGAGCCCGCCAGCGGCAGCACGTTGAAGGCGATGGGGCGCTTGTAGACGGCCGGCTCGGGGAAGTCCACGGCCTCGCCGTCGTGGGCCAGCTTCTCGGCCTCGGCGACGACCTTGGTCGCCTGGCCGTGCAGCTCGGCCACACCGGCGACGCCGGAGCCGGACACGGCCTGGTAGGTGGCGACGGTCAGCGCTTCGAGGCCGGCCTCGTCGTGCAGCGGGCGCAGCACGGGCATCGCGGCCATCGTCGTGCAGTTCGGGTTGGCGATGATCCCCTTCGGGCGGACCCGGGCCGCGTGCGGGTTGACCTCGGAGACGACGAGGGGGACCTCGGGGTCCTTGCGCCAGGCGGAGGAGTTGTCGATCACCACGGCGCCCTGGGCGGCGACCTTCTCGGCCAGCGCCTTCGAGGTCGCGCCGCCGGCGGAGAACAGCACGATGTCCAGGCCCGTGTAGTCGGCCGCGGAGGCGTCCTCGACGGTGACGCCGGAGCCCTTGAAGTCGATCGTGGAGCCCGCGGACCGGGCCGAGGCGAACAGCCGCAGCTCGTCGACCGGGAAGTCCCGCTCGGCCAGGATCCTGAGCATGACTGTGCCGACCTGACCGGTGGCGCCGACGATTCCGACCTTCACGAGGACTCCTCTGTTCTGCACGTCCGGCGGCTGCCCGCCCGTGCGGCTGTGCGGCCCGTTTGCCGCTCCATGATGCGTATGTCCTTGCCCGCCTTGTCCAATCCATTGTCCGACCTGCGGACTCTTCGCGCGAGGACCGCAGATTCTGCGACGTCCGTGCGTACGGGGGGAAACATCTGCGGCGGGCCGCCGGAGGTGTGACGAGGAACACGCGCAGCGGGGCGGGTGCTCGTGAGAGCGCCCGCCCCGCCGCCGTGCCGATGGGGTCGGTCAGGGTCCCGGGGGACCCGTTGCCGACTCCGTTACGGCGTGACCTTCTCGATCACGACGCTGCCGGTGCCCGCGGCGGTACCGCGCGAGTTGACCAGCCTGACCTCGCCGAAGAACTGACGGCCCTCGGGAGCCGCCCCGGCGACCACGACCTCGGCGCCGACCTGGGCCGACGCGCCGTTGGCCAGGTTCACCGCCTTGGTGGAGTCGACCTTGATCGTGCCGAGCGACGCCGAGTAGTACACGTCGCGGTAGTCGTACGTGGTCGACCCGGCCGGGACCGAGTAGCCGTCGATGAGGACGGTGTACGTCCCCGCGGCGGGCTTCACCAGGCTGACCGCCTCCTCGGAACCGGCGGTGGTCGCGCTGCCGACCTGCGTGGCGCCCCGGAAGACGTACAGGTCGAGGTCGGCGTTGGCGTCCGACGTGCCGCCGATGGCGATGTCGAGCTTCTCGACGCCCGCGCCGATGGTGACCGTGGTCTCACGGGTCTGGCCCGTCGAGATCGACGGCTTGGCCACCTTGGCCGAGCCCAGCGAACCGCCCTGGAGCTTGCCCTGGAGGTCGGCGGCGCCGTTGGTGACCGTCCAGTTCACCGCGGCGGGAGCGCCGATCTTCGCCTCGGCGATGGTCTGCACCGCCGGGTCGAAGGTCGCGCCGAGCAGCGAGACGTCCAGCTTGTACGGGTTGTCCAGCAGCGGCGACGTACGACGCGCCTCGACCTCGATCTCCCACACGCCGGGCTGCGGGTCCTTGTAGGAACGCGCGTCCGGGCGGCAGGTGTTGGCCGGGTTCTCGTAGTTCGGGTAGCAGTTGATCGTGGAGGTCGGGTCGACCGGCGTCCCGTACGGGTGCAGGGAGACGAACCGGGTCTGACTGCCCGAGCGCAGGGCGCTGAGGGCGACCTCGAGGGTCTTCGCGCCCTCCGGCACGTTGACGAAGTACGACGTGGTGCCGTTGCGCTGGACCGAGCCGGACGCCTTGTAGGCGTAACCGGGCTGCTGGAGCTCGTGGGCGACGACGACCGTGGTCATGATCTGGTGGTCCACGCCGGAGGTCTTCTTGTCGTCGACCCGCAGGATGGCGCTGTGGACGCCGGCGGACTTCGCCTTCGCCCTGACCTTGAGCTTGACCGGCGTGTCGAGCGGCAGCGAGACGTACTGGGGGCTGCTGAGCTCGAAGGTGCCGTCGTTGTTCTTCCAGGACAGCTTGTGCTGGACGCCTCGGTCCAGGCCCGTGGTACGGGTGACGACGACGTCGTAGACCTTGGTCTCGCCGGCCTTCAGACCGCCCTCGCGGTCGTAGAGGCCGGTGCCGAAGCCCGGGTCCTTGAGCGCGAAGTCGATCGCGGTGTCGACCGGGGCCTTCACCGAGAACTCGTGGGCGGGCTTGCCCTGCTTGGCGATCTGCTTCCACGCCTTGACGATGTTGATCAGACCGGAGCCCTGGACGTGCGCGGGCACGTCCTCGATGTGGCCCGCGGTGCTGGTCAGCGCCGAGCGCAGGTCGGCCGGGGGAAGCTCGATGTTCTTCTGCTTCGCGGCCGACAGCAGCAGCGCGGCGGCGCCCGCCGCCTGCGGGGAGGCCATCGAGGTGCCCTGGAGCATGGAGTAGCCGGCGGGCAGGTCGTAACCCGCCTCCTTGACCGGACCGCCCGGCGCCCAGGTCTGGGTGGTGTTGATGGAGGCGCCCGGCGCCGAGATGATCGGCGTGAAGCCGCCGTCCTCACGCGGACCGCGCGAGGAGAAGGGCAGCATGTCGTACTTCTTGGTGACGTTGGAGCCGTAGTTGGCCGCCCACGTCTCCTTGGAGATCGACGCGCCGACCGAGATCACGTGGTCGGCGAGCGAGGGGTCACCGATGGTGTTGAGCCCCGGGCCGCTGTTGCCGGCCGAGATGACCAGCTGGACGCCGTAGATGTCGACGAGCCGCTTGTACAGCTCGGCGCGCGCGTTGTTGCCGTCGTTCAGCGGCGGCAGGCCGCCGATCGACATGTTGACGATGTCGACGCCGCGGTTGACGACGAGGTCGATCATGCCCTCGGTCAGCGCGATGTTGGTGCAGCCGCCGGACCAGGTGCAGGCACGCGAAGAGACGATCTTGGCGCCGGGGGCGGCACCGTTCATCTCGCCGCCGAACAGCCCGTTGGCCGCGGTGATGCCCGCGACGTGCGTGCCGTGCGAGCCCTCGATGACGCCGATGTTGACGAAGTCGGCCTTCGCGCCCGAGGAGTCCAGGACGACGTTTTTACGGGTCTCGACGACGAACGGGATGCGCTCGACGACCTGGGTGCGCGGGTCGTCCTCACCGAAGTAGGAGACCTGGAACTTCTCCTTGTACGGCTTGAGGACCTTGTCGTCGGAGAAGTCCGCGTTGTCGTTCAGGTCGACCCGGGTGGTGCCGGTGACCGGGTCGTACAGCACGCCCCAGACGTCGGTGGTGTCACCGTCGCGGTTGAGGTCGCCCGCCATCTCGCCGCCGGTGGTGGCCGCCTCGGCGAACGTGGCGAACTTGTAGCTGCCCGCCGGCGCCGAGTAGGTCTTCCCGCCGGACGTGAACGTCGGGCCGGCCACCGACCCGGACATCTCCAGCCAGGTGCCGTCGCCGTCGCTCACCGGGTCGGTCGCGGTCACCCAGTCGACGATCTTGCGCTCGCCGGTGGTGGTCTTCTTCAGGGCCGGGTGACCGAGGTCGACGCCGGAGTCCAGGACGCCGATGGTGATCCCGCGGCCGTCGGCCGTCGGGTGCTTCTCGACGAAGTCGACCGCGCCCGTCTCGAACGACGGGTTGTACGGGTTCTTCGCCGGGGTCTTCTTGTCCGGCGCCGCGTAACTGCCCGTGGCCTTCGGCTGCTTCGCTCCGGCGGCCCGGTCGCCCTTGGGCGTCGGGTCGTCCAGCTTGATCTCCTGCTTGAGATCGATGCCGAGGACGGAGGAGAGCTTGGAGGCCGCCTTGATGGTGGACTCGGCGCGGCCGGTCGGGACCGTCGCCCGGACGTAGCCGAGCTTGTCGTAGGTCCGGCCGAGCACGGAGCCCTCGACGGCGTCCAGCTGCTTGCTGACCTGCTCGGTCGCCCCCGGGGTGGTGGCGACCATCATGGTGACGCTCTTCTCGCCCTTGGCCTCGGCCTTCGCCAGGACATCGGCGTCGGCCTTGCCGAGCTTGTCGCCCCGGTCGCTCGTGGCGGCCGGTTTGACGGGTGCCGGTGCCGGGTCCTCGGCGGCGAACGCCGGAGCGGCGCCGGAGGCGGCGAGTGCGGCCGCCAGTCCGGCAGCGGCCGCGATACGCGCCGCGCGTCTGGCCCCGGGTATGGAGCTGGGGGATTCCTTGGTCATCAGCATCCCTGTAATTGAAAGAGAGAGTCCGGAATTCGGTACCGGATGACCGCTCAGCCTGTCGTAAATGACAGGGGTTTGTGGAGAGTTGACGGAGGCGAGTCAGGGACATGGCATAGATCCGCCACGGGGCGCGATGTGCCACACGGGATGAATGAGGCCAAACGGTGCGTCCGTGACGCCTGGCGACGCGGGTGGCGGCGACTGTGGTCCGTACCAGGCCCGTCCGTGGCCGAGACAGGGTGCGTCGGTGGCCGAGGCGGGGTGGGTCGGTGGCCGACGGCGGACGGGCCGGTGGCCGAGGCGGGGCAGTTCGGTGGCCGACGGTGGACGGTCGGTGGCCGACGACGGATGGGTCGGTGGCAGGGAACAGCCGCGGGCCAGGGGTCCTCTCTCAGCGCGGCAGCACCATCACGTACGCCGCCGGCTCCCGGTCCGCCGCCGCCATCAGCGCCGTCCGCACCACCGTCGCCTGCTGGTCCGCCGCCTCGCGCAGCTTCCTCGGTGTGACGTGGACGACCGTGACCCCGAGCCGTTCCAGATGCTCCCGCTTCGCGGCGTAAGCGGACCACTGCGGGTCCGCCTCCGCCCGGCCCCACCGACCCGGCACGCCGTACCGGGGCGCCCGGGCGTCCAGCTCCACCGCCACGGCCTGGTCGGGCCAGTAGGCGTCGACCCCGCCGAGCCGGGGCCCGCCCGGCAGCCGCAGCTCCACGTTCCACAGCGGCTCCGGCAGCCCGTGCTCGCGCACCATCGCGTACAGCCGCGCCTCCGCCACCGCCCGCCCCTCGGCCAGCAGCGCATCGACCGCGCCCACCACGGCGGGCCGCCCCAGCAGCTTCGCCTCGCTCAATTCCCGTACCACGGAAGCCGGTTCGCAGTGTCCGTCGCGTACCGCCTCGGTCAGCAGCCGCCGGACGACCGCCGCGTCGGCCGTGCCCGCGACCGCGTCCGCCAGGGCCCGCTCCACCGGGGCGACGGGGACCTCGTCCACCCGCACCGGGTCCGGCATCGACGCGGTCCGCAGCACCTCCACGAACCGGGTGGACCGCAGCCGCCGGGTGCGCGGGACCAGCACGTCGATCCGGTGCAGCGCCTCCACGTCCCCGGCCGCCGCGAAGCCGTGCAGCGCGAGCGCGGCCACCCCGGTGAGCATCGACTCGCCGTACCCCGTGTCCGCGGGGCCCGCCGGAGCACGCCGCGCGGAGGCCGGCGGACGCCCCGCGTAGAGCAGCGCCCCGCGCAGCCGCTCCCGGCCGGTGGGCGGGCCCGGGTGCAACAGACAGACCCCCGGCAGCAGGTGCTGCCAGGGGCCACCGGGCAGGCACTGCGCGGACGTCTGCGCGGCGGACACACCCCGCGCCCTCAACTGGGCGGCGGACAGGACACGCTGCGTGACGTCCTCGGGGTGGAGGGGGAGGCCGGGGAGACGGGGGGAGAGCGGGGTGTTCTGGGTCATGTCCCGGGGTTTCCCGCCCGCGGAGGGTGCCCTAACCCCTGTTACACGCCCGTCGACAATCCCGGACAACGCCGTCCTAAAGCACGGACGTTCGACAACCGAAAAGGGCCGTCGCGCCGGGAATCGGGGGAGGGGTGTCTCGGTCGGGTGTACGAGCGCCGCTTTCACGCCGCCCGCACGCCCCGCCCGAGCGCCCCCTCATCCGTACCGACTCAGGCGGCGGCCCGGTCGCACTCCTGGCCGCGCAGCGCCCGCGCGAGATCGTCCCGGGCCTCCAGCACCAGCCGCCGCAGCGCCGGGGCGGCGTCCTCGTGCTCACCCAGCCAGGCGTCGGTCGCCGCGAGGGTCGCGGGGCTGTCCTGGAGGCCGGGGAACATCCCCCGCACCACGTGCATGCCGATCTGGATCGACCGCTCCGCCCAGATCCGCTCGATCACCTCGAAGTAGCGGTTCGCGTACGGGGCGAGCAGCTCCCGCTGGGAGGGCTGCCCGAAGCCGGTGATCGTCGCCTCGACCAGCGCGTTGGACAGCTTGTCCGACTCCACGACCGCCGCCCACGCCTGCGCCTTGACCGCCTCCGAGGGGCGCGAGGCCAGGCACCGTACGTGGTGGCGCTTGCCGGAGGCCGTGTCGTCGCGGGCCAGCTCGGCGTCGATCGCCGCCTCGTTCGCCACCCCGTGCGAGGCCAGCGGGGAGAGGAAGGACCAGCGCAGCTCCTGGTCGACGTCGAGACCGTCGATCCGCGCCGTGCCCTCCAGCAGCCCGCCCAGCAGCAGGAAGTCCTCCTCGGACGAGGCGACCGCCGCGAAGAACCGGGCCCAGGTCAGCTGGTGCTGGCTGCCCGGCTCGGCGGTCCGCAGCTCGCGCAGCGCGCCGTCGGCCAGCGCCCGGCCGCCCTCCTCGCGCCAGTCGGGGGCCGCGTAGTTGACCAGCGCGGACTGCGCCCAGGCGTGCAGCATCTGGAGGACGCCGATGTCGCTCTCCGGCCCGGCGAACGCCAGCACCAGCGCGACGAAGTCGCGGGCCGGCAGAATCGCGTCCCGGGTCAGGTTCCACAGGGCCGACCAGCACAGGGCACGGGCCAGCGGGTCCGTGATCTCGCCCAGGTGGTCGCGGAGCGTGGCCAGCGAACCCTCGTCGAAGCGAACCTTGCAGTACGTGAGGTCGTCGTCGTTGACCAGGATCAGGTCGGGCCGCTCGGAGCCGGCCAGGGCCTCCACCACGCTCCGCTCACCGGCCACGTCCACCTCGGCGCGCGCGTAACGCGTCAGCTCGCCCTGGGGCGTACGCCGGTACAGGCCGACCGCGACGCGGTGCGGGCGCAGCTCCGGGTGCGAGGCGGCGGCCTCCTGCACGACGGCCAGCTCGGCCAGCTTCCCCTCCGCGTCGTACGTCGGCACGGGCGTGAGCACGTTGACGCCCGCCGTCTGGAGCCAGGAGCGCGACCAGGCCGTCATGTCGCGGCCGGACGTCTCGGCCAGCACCGACAGCAGGTCGCCCAGGCGCGTGTTGCCGTAGGCGTGGCTCTTGAAGTAGCGCCGGGCGCCTTCGAGGAACGCGTCGCGCCCCACGTACGCCACCAGCTGCTTGAGCACGGAGGCGCCCTTGGCGTACGTGATCCCGTCGAAGTTCAGCTTGGCGTCCTCCAGGTCACGGATGTCCGCCGTGATGGGGTGCGTGGAGGGCAGCTGGTCGGCGCGGTAGGCCCATGCCTTGCGGTTGTTGGCGAAGGTGATCCAGCCGTTGGTGAAGCGGGTCGCCTCGACCATCGAGAAGGAGCCCATGAAGTCCGCGAAGGACTCCTTCAGCCACAGGTCGTCCCACCACTCCATGGTGACCAGGTCGCCGAACCACATGTGGGCCATCTCGTGCAGGATGACGTTGGCACGCCGCTCGTAGGCGGCCGAGGTGACCTTGCCGCGGTAGATGTACTCCTCGCGGAAGGTGACCATGCCCGGGTTCTCCATGGCCCCGAGGTTGTACTCGGGCACGAACGCCTGGTCGTACTTCCCGAAGGGGTACGGGTAGTCGAAGTGGTCGTGGAAGAAGTCGAGGCCCTGCTTGGTGATCAGGAAGACGTCGTCCGCGTCGAAGTGCTTCGCGAGCCCCTTGCGGCACATCGCGCCGAGCGGGATCTCCAGCGTGGTGCCGTCGTCGAACGTACGGCTGTAGTGATCGCTGACGTAGTGGTACGGGCCGGCGACGACGGCCGTGATGTACGTGGAGATCGGCTTCGTCTCGGCGAAGGTCCACACCCCGTCCTGCCGCGACTCCTCGGCCCCGTTGGACCAGACCCGCCAGCCGGCGGGGGCGGCCACCCGGAAGCGGTAGGGGGCCTTGAGGTCGGGCTGCTCGAAGTTGGCGAAGACCCGGCGGGCGTCGGCCGGCTCGTACTGCGTGTAGAGGTAGACCTCGCCGTCCTCCGGGTCGACGAAGCGGTGCATGCCTTCGCCGGTCCTGCTGTACGCGCAGCGGGCGTCGACCACGAGGACGTTCTCGCCCTCGACGAGCCCGTCCAGCGCCACCCGCGTCCCGTCGAACACGACGGCCGGGTCGAGGGCCGTCCCGTTCAGCGTCACCGCGTCCACACCCGGGGCCACCAGGTCGGCGAAGGTCGAGGCGCCCGCACGGGCGGAGCGGAACCGGATCGTGGTGAGCGACCGGAACGTCCGCGGACCGGACTCCCCGTCGCCCCCGTCGGCCCCCTCGGGCTCGCCGACGGCGGACCGCAGGTCGAGCTCGACCTCGTATCCGTCGACGGTCAGCAGCTCGGCCCTCTTCTGGGCCTCGTCGCGGGACAGGTTTTCACCGGGCACGGGCACTCCTTCGTGACGCGCGTCATGTGTCGTGTTCGAACCCATTGATCCTTGCACGCGCCTCCGCGGGGCGGCATTCAGGGAATGGCCGCCCGTCCGGAGGCGTTCTCGCCCGCAGGTGTCACACGCCCTTCTGAGGAGAGACATGTCCGAGAACACCCCGGCCAACGTCAAGACCCCGGTCGATTTCTGGTTCGATCCGCTCTGCCCCTGGGCGTGGATGACCTCGCGCTGGATGCTGGAAGTGGAGAAGGTCCGCGACGTGGAGGTCCGCTGGCACGTGATGAGCCTGGCCGTCCTGAACGAGGACAAGCTGGACGAACTGCCGGAGGAGTACCGCGACCTCCTGGAGAACAAGGCCTGGGGCCCGGTCCGGGTCGTCGCCGCGGCCCAGCAGCTCCACGGCGACGCGGTCGTCGGCCCCCTCTACACCGCACTCGGCACCCGCTTCCACAACAACGGCGAGGGCCCCACCCGCGAGGCGGTGGCCGCCGCGCTGAAGGACGCCGGCCTGCCCGCCGACCTCGCGGAGTACGCCGACTCCGACCGGTACGACACCGAGCTGCGCGCCTCCCACAAGGAGGGCATCGACAAGGTCGGCCAGGAGGTCGGCACCCCGGTCATCGCCGTTCCCGGTGCGGACGGCGAGCAGGTCGCCTTCTTCGGCCCGGTCGTCACCCCCGCCCCCAGGGGCGAGGAGGCGGCGAAGCTCTGGGACGGCACGCTGCTGGTCGCCTCCATCCCGGGCTTCTACGAGATCAAGCGGACCCGGACGCAGGGCCCGATCTTCGACTGACGTCGGCCGACTCGGTCGCCGCGCGAGTGCCCAACCGCGCAAGCGGGCATCCGCGCAAGTCCGTGGCCGCGCGTGTCCGCACGGGGGACGATGACCCCATGCGGATACGCGCGGGCGAGGCGGCCGAAGCCGCCGCACTGACCGAACTGGCCCTCCGGTCGAAGGGGCACTGGGGATACGACGCGGAGTTCCTGGCCGCCTGCCGCGAGGAGTTGACCGTCCGCCCCGCGGACGTGGCGGCCCGGCGGACGGCGGTCGCCGAGGAGGACGGCCGGATCCTGGGCTTCACCACCCTGGACGGGGAGCCGCCGAGGGGCGCGCTCGGCATGATGTTCGTCGAACCCGACACCATCGGCAGGGGGGTCGGGCGACGGCTGTTCGCCCACACCATGGACGAGGCCCGCCGCCTCGGCTTCACCCGCCTCACCATCGACGCCGACCCGAACGCGGAGCGCTTCTACCGGGCCATGGGCGCGGTCCGGATCGGCGTCACCCCGTCCGGCTCCATCCCTGGCCGCGAACTCCCGCTGCTGGAGATCGCGCCGGCCTGAGGGGCCGACAACGGGCCGGGCGGACTTCCGGCCCGTTGTCAGTGGTGCGCCGTACGGTGAGGGGCATGCGCATCTCACCGGAAATGATCACGATCGACTGTGCCGACCCCCAGGCCCTGGCCGCCTGGTGGGCCGAGGCGCTGGGCGTCGAGGAGCCGCCGCAGGACTACGACGCGTTCGTCGTCCTCGCGGCGACCCCGCTGGTCCTCGGCTTCCAGCGGGTGCCCGAGCCCAGGGCCGCCAAGAACCGGGTCCACGTCGACTTCTCCTCGCCCGACCGCCCGGCCGACGTGGAGCGCTTGGCGAAGCTGGGCGCGACCGTCGTCGGCGAGCAGTCGATGCAAGGGATGTCCTGGACCGTCCTCAGGGATCCGGAGGGCAATGAGTTCTGCCTCTCCGACGCCGGAAGCCACTGATCCGGAAGCCACTGATCCGGAAGCCACTGACCCGGAAGCCACTGACGGGAGCCACCGCTCTCGGCGGCTTCGCTACTTGAGGCCGAGGATCTGCTCCAGCGGGTCGATGATGAAGTAGACCAGGAAGAGCGCGGCGGTGCCCCACAGCAGCCAGTGGACTTCGCGCGCCCTGCCCAGGCACGCCTTGATGACCACGTAGGCGACGAAGCCGGCGCCGATGCCGTTGGTGATGGAGTAGGTGAACGGCATGACGACGATGGTGAGGAAGGCCGGGATGGCGACGTCGTAGCGGTCCCAGTCGATGTGCTTGACCTGGGTCATCATCAGGAACCCGACCACGACGAGCGCGGGCGCCGCCGCCTGGAGCGGCACGATCGTCAGGACGGGCGTGAGGAAGAGGGCGAGCGCGAACAGGCCGCCGGTCACCATGTTGGCGAAGCCGGTGCGGGCTCCTTCGCCGACACCCGCCGCGGATTCGATGTAGGTGGTGGCCGACGACGCGGACGCGGCGCCACCGGCGACGGCGGCCACACCGTCGATGAGCAGGACGCGGCCGAGGCCGGGCACCTGGCCCCGCTCGTCCAGGAGCCCGGCCTCCGCGGTGACACCGACGACCGTGCCCATCGTGTCGAAGAAGTCGGACAGGATGAGGGTGAAGACGAGCAGGACGACCGTCAACACGCTGACCTGGCCGAACGATCCGAACAGGTCGAACTGGCCCAGCAGCCCGAAGTCGGGTGCGGCGACCGGGTTGTCGGGGATCGAGGGCGAGGTGAGCCCCCAGGACTTGATGCCGGCGATCTCGTTGATGACGATGGCGACGACGGTCATCAGGACGATGCTGATGAGGATCGCGCCCTTGACCTTCCGGGCGACCAGCACGATCGTCAGGAGCACGCCGAGGCAGAAGACGAGCATCGGCCAGCCGGTGAGCGTGCCGGTGCCGAGCTGGACGGGCACGGTGGAGTTCGCGGCGTCGGGGATGCGGGTGACGAACCCGGCGTCCACGAAGCCGATGAAGGCGATGAACAGGCCGATGCCGACGCTGATGGCCTGTTTGAGGGGCTGCGGAATGGCGTGCATGATCGCCTCGCGCAGCCCGGTCATCACCAGAACGCAGATCAGCAGCCCTTCGAGCACGATGAGACCCATCGCGTCGTCCCAGCTCATCAGGGGAGCGATCTGGTAGGCGACGACGGCGTTGATGCCCAGCCCCGCCGCCAGGGCCAGCGGCAGATTGCCGCCCACACCCATGATCAGCGTCATCACCGCGGCGACCAGAGCGGTGGCGGTGACCAGCTGCACGTTGTCCAGCTGCTTGCCGAACTTGTCCTCGGCCCCGCCGAGGATGATCGGGTTGAGCACCAGGATGTATGCCATCGTGAAGAACGTGGCGAATCCGCCGCGTATCTCCTGGAGGTAGGTCGACCCGCGCTCGCTGATGCGGAAGAACCGGTCGACGGCGCGCCCCGATCCGTCTGGTTTCGCGTCGGGCGGCGGGCTGGTCGTACTGGGGTGCATGACGGAGTCTCCTGAGCCTGCGAATGATGGGGAAGGGGGGTTTCGCCGGTGCTGCCCGATGTGAGTGGCAGGCGCTGTGCGAACGCACATGCGGCACCTTGCGAGCGGATCATACGCGGCAGCCGTGGGACCGCAACTACCCGCGTAGAGCGTGCAGTTGGTCCCCTTTCGGCCCTGTGGCTTCCTACGGAATCAGTGGCGACCTTTGCCGCCAAACCGGCAGGCAGCCGACAGCGGGTATGGAATTGACGGTGACAGCTCCCCTACGCTCCGTATGTGCACCCACCACTCCCTTTCAACGCGCGGGCAGCGCGCGCCCTGCGCGAGAAACTCGGGATGGCACCCGGTCATGTCGCCTACGGCATGCGCGCGTCCTTCGGCACGTCACACGTCGGGCCCGAGCACGTGATCGCGTGGGAGCGCGGAACCCATGTGCCGGACGCGACGGAGTTCACCGCCCTGGCAGGCGCGTTGTGGTGCCGTCCCGGTGAACTCATGGGCCATCCGCGGACCTTGCTCGAACACCGCATAGCGCGCGGCGTCTCGGCCGAGGAGGTCGCGCGCGCCACCGGTCTCACCCTCGACGCGTATCTGTCCATGGAGGAGGCCGGTCTGTGGGCCGGCGACAAACGGCAGTCCGTCAAGCTCGGCGAGGTCCTCGCCCTTCCCCCGCGCGACTTCATCGCCATCACCCGGCTGGAGGAGGAGTTGGCCCGCCTCCTCACCGAGGCGGTCTCCACGCGCTGGCAGGCGCACATCCGCGACATCGCCAAGCTGGTCTCCATGGAGCGCCGCGACCTGAAGAGCCCCCTGTCCACCATGCACCAGGAGTACCAGGGCCTCTTGGCGGCGACCCTGAGCCGGGCCGGCGGCACCACGGCATCCGGCGAGGACGGGCGCCGCTACGTCGAGAACATCGTCGACCACTTCTGGACCCGGCTGCCGGCGTCCTCCCCGGACTGACCCGGCGGGGCTCGTACGACCCGCCGGGCCCCACCGCCGCTACCGCGCGCCCGACTCCGCCGCCTTCTTGAACACCTCGAAAACGGCCAGGTAGTTCGACCCGCCGTGGCCGTCCTCGATGGCCTGTGCCGCGATCTCCCGCATCAGCCGCGGCTGCCCCGCGTGCACGCCCTGCTCCTCGCAGGTCAGGGCGATGTGCTCCAGCGCGTTCAGGTTCATGTGCAGGGTGCCGAGGTCGCCCGGGTAGTGGCCCGCGTCCAGATCCGGCGCCTGCTCGACGAGGGTCGCGTCCACCACCGTGGGCAGGAACCAGTTCACCGCGAGATCGGCGAACTCCGCGGCCCGTACGCCCGCCGAGCCGACGAGCGCGGTGGCGTGCAGGAAGCCGTTCATCGTCGCGTACATCAGGCCGAGCAGCGCCGCGTTGTGGAGCACCGCGAGCCCGGGGTCGGAGCCGAGGTACCGGGGGCCGCCCAGGCTCGCCAGCGTGGCCCGGTGGGCGTCGAAGACCTCGCGCGCACCGCTGAAGAGAAAGACGGATGCGGGGTCCCCGACGAGGGGCGGCGGGACCATGACCGCCCCGTCCAGGTAGGTGACACCCCGTTCGGCCGCCCAGGCGGCCGCCCCGTGCGCCTCGTTCGGCGTACCGGAGTTGAGGTTGACCAGGGTCCGGCCCGCCGCCGCGTCGCCGGCGGGGTCGAGCACCTCGTACAGCGTCGCGTAGTCCTTGAGACAGACGACGGTGAGAGGGCCGGCGGCCACGGCGTCGGCCACGGACGCCGCAAGCCGCGCGCCCCGGGCGACGAGATCCTCGGCCTTCTCCGGGGTGCGGTTCCAGACGGTGGTGGGATGGCCGTTCTTCAGAAGGGCTCCGGCGAGGGCGAGCCCCATGGGGCCGAGGCCGACGACGGTGACGGGGTTGTCCTGCGGGCGCGTTGAAGGCTGATGTGTCATGCGCCTTAGGCTGCTGTCTCACACCGGTGTGAGAGTCAACCGAATGTGGTGGTCGTCATATGCGCATGGGGGAGTTCTCCCGACGGACGGGCGTCAGTCAGCGTTTGCTGCGCTACTACGAGGAGCAGGGCCTGCTGCGCCCGGCCCGCCGACCGAGCGGCTACCGCGAGTACGAGGAAGCGGACGTCGTGACCGTACGGGGCATCCGCATGCTGCTGGCCGCCGGTCTCAACACGGCTGTCATCGCCGAGCTGCTGCCCTGCATGGTCGATGAGGGCCGCATCCTGGAGCCCGCCTGCTCCAGCATGCTCCCCGACCTGCACCGCGAACGCGCCCGCATCGACGAGGCAGCCGCCGCCCTCCTGGCCGCCCGCGACCGGCTGGACGCGCTGATCGAGCTGACGGCCGAGTCGGGCGTGACCGACGAGGAGGCCTGCGTGGCGGTCGGGCGCGGGCAGAGCGGTGATCACCCGGCCGTCGGCGGTCCGAGGTAGGTGCCCCCGGAGACGTCGATGGTCTGGCCGGTTATCCAGCGCCCCCGCGGCCCCGCCAGGAACCCCACCACGTCGGCGACGTCCTCCGGCAGGCCCATGCGCCCGAGCGCGGTGATCGACTCCAGCGCGGCCACCGCTTCGGGAACGTCGGCGTAGGCGCCGATCATGTCGGTCAGCACCACGCCGGGCTCGACCGTGTTCACGGTGATCCCCCGTTGCCCCAGTTCGTTGGCGAGCGACGGTCCGAGGGCCGCCAGCGCCGCTTTGCTGACGGTGTAGGCGATCTGCTGGGGATTCGCGATCCGGGTGGCCGCCGAGCCGATGTTGACGATCCGCCCGCCGTCCCGCAGCAGCGGCAGCGCCCGCTGGACGACGAAGACCGGCGTGCTCACGTTGATCGCCAGTACCCGCACGAACTCCTCCTCGGTGAGCTGCCCGATCGACGTGGCCGAGTGAACGCCCGCGTTGTTGACCAGGATGTCCAGGCCGTCCACGCCGTGGACCTTGAACCCGGTGGTCAGCCCCTCGAACAGCCGGTCCACCGCCCCGCTCCCGCCGAACAGGGCCCGCACGGCGAAGGCCCTGCCACCGGCCTCGACGATCCGCCCCACGGTCTCGGCGGCTGCCGCTTCGTTGCCGCCGTAGTGGACCGCGACCAGAGCCCCCTCGGCGGCGAGCCGCAGGGCGACGGCACGCCCGATGCCCCGCGAGGCGCCCGTCACCAGCGCGGTCCTGCCGTCCAGCTCCCCCATGATCGCCCCTCCGCTCGCGAAGACCGGGCTCCTGGTCGGACCCGGGAACGGTTCAGCCTAGGGGGCGTCGGTGGAGCGTGGTGCTTCCAGGGGTTGCCGGAGCTTGACGCCGTAGCGGCAGAACGCGTCCCACGACGGGTCCCCCAGTGCCCGGCCCGGTGGGGAAGCGACTGCTTGCCCCGGTCAGGGCTCGAAGGCCGATGACCTGATGAGCCATCCGGCGAGGGTGACGCGCAGCCCGACGGCCGGGTCGACCACGGTGACCAGCGCGGGTAGCCCGGACCTCAGTACGCGTATGACGTCGTCCTGGCACTCGTCATCACAGGCCCATGCCCGGAGAAGGACCCGGCCGCCGGGCTTCAGTTCTACGGCCCCGGCCACTGGGCCGCGTTCATCGACGGCGTGAAGGCAGGCACCTTCGGCGGCTGACGGCTCAACCTGGAGACGGGGGCCGGGTCAGCGTGCTCGGACGTGCCGTGACGTCCGGTGCGGCGGCACGAGGGGCACCTCGCCGCACAGAGTCTGGCAGAATCTCCGCGTGATGCAGAAGGAACTCGACGAGCTCTCGCAGATAGTGGCCGAGTGCAGGGCCATGCCGTTTCCCCGGGGGTTCCGCGGCTTGGACGTCGAGGACCAGGACATGGTGATGCTCGACGCGGACACCGCCGGCTACGTCTCCCGCGTTCTCGTAGGCCCGCTCCCCGTACCGGCCCGAGAAGGCTTGATCAGGTTGGTGGGGGTGTTCGAGAAGGTTCTTCCGGCGATCAGCGACGAGTATGCGAGGAAGTACTACACGCGTGCACGCGACGCGGCCGCGCTGGCCGCCGAGATCGAAGCCATGCGCGACGAGTAGTCCCCTGACGGGAGACGTTCGCCGGGCCGACGGTCGTGGCGGTAGGAGGCCCGGTGACGTCCGGTCCGAGCGCCGCCCCGAACAACCCGGCGAACCTGCGCTCTCGGAGCACTGGGCGTTCGTGGTGCCGTGTCGTCGCGGGGCGCGAGCCCTCGCCGTCTTCCCCCGCGCGGCGGAGGCGGATCATCACGCGGTAGGACGTGCCGGGCCGTGCGGCGCGCGAGATTCGGGGCATGACGACGACGGATCCCGCCCCGCCGCAAGCCCGCGTGCCACCACCGGCCCGGCCGCCCCCGCGCTGGGCGGTCCGCGCCGCCCAGGTCGCGGCGTGGTCGACGGTCCCCTCCGGGGTGTGGCGCGTCGCGCTCGTGCTCGGGGTGCCGGTCGGGGTGATGAAGCGCGAGGAGTTCCTCGCCGGGTTCCCGGACAACTCCCCGCTGCTCGCCCTCGCTTACGTCCTGCTGCTCGGCACGGTCGCCGAGGCCGCCTCGTACCTCACGCTAGGTCTGGTGAGGCCCTGGGGGGAAGTGGTGCCGCGCTGGATTCCGCTGCTCGGCGGGTGCCCGGTCAACGCCGGGATCGCGGTTCTCGCCGCTTCGCTGGGAGCCCTCACGGTCACCTTTCTGTGGTGGGTCCTCTTCTTCGGCGGACTCCTGACCGCCGACAGCCCGGACCCCGGCATCTCGGCCGGCGAGGCCCTCTTCGTAGCCGCCTACGCGCCGCTCCTGCTGTGGGGTCCGCTCCTGGCGGCGGTGACCTGGTCATACCACCGCCGCTTCCGCCCTGTGCGGACCGCGGTGGAGCCCCGCCGGTAGTCCTGCACCTGTGTGGTCGACCCGGAACCGTTCAGGCCCGAGGCGTCCCCGGCGCCGCCGCCTCCAGTTCCGCCACCGTGCCCGACATCACCGTACGGATGTGGCGCGTCAGGTGGTCCGCCGGCCAGTCCCACCAGGCCACCGCCAGCAGGCGCGCGACGTCCGCCTCCGCGTACCGGGTGCGGATCAGGCGGGCCGGGTTGCCGCCGACGATGCCGTACTCCGGGACGTCCGAGACCACCACGGACCGCGAGCTGATGATCGCGCCGTGCCCGATGCGGACGCCCGGCATGATCACGGCCTCGTAGCCGATCCAGACGTCGTTGCCGATCACGGTGTCTCCCCGGTTGGGCAGGCCCGTCAACAGGTCGAAGTGGTCGGACCAGGAACCGCCGAGCGTCGGGAACGGGAACGTGGACGGCCCGTCCATACGGTGGTTGGAGCCGTTCATGATGAACCGCACCCCGGTGCCGAAGGCGCAGAACTTTCCGATCACCAGGCGCTCCGGCCCGTAGTGGTAGAGCACGTTGCGGGTCTCGAACTCCGTCGCGTGCTGGGGATCGTCGTAGTACGAGTAATCCCCGGCCTCGATCAGCGCTGAGGTGACCAGGGGCTTCAGCTGCACCACGCGTGGTTGGCCGGGCATCGGGTGCAGGACGGAGGGGTCGGCCGGGACGGGCGCGGAGGCAGAAGTCATGAGGTCGCTTCCGGGGAGGGGAGGGGAGGGGAGCGGGTGCGGGTGGGCGTGCGTCGATCATCGTGGCATCAGGGCCCGGCGGGGCGCGGGCATTTTCCCGCCCGGCCGAGGTGGGACGATGCGGTGGTGCTGGAACTGCTGGAAGCGATCGAGGCGGTGGACTGGGACCGGCTGCCGGGCCCCGCCGATCTGTACGAGCCCGCCCGCGCCGCCGCCGGCCTGTGCGCGCTCGCCACGGCGGCGGGCCTCGTCCGGGCGGCCGACGCCGGCTCGCTCCTGGCCGGCGGCGGACTCGTGCACGATCACTGCGGGGCGGTGTTCCCCGCCGCCGTCGCCGCTGCTCCCCTCCTCCTCGCCATCGCACGCCACGGGCACCCGGAGGCAGGGGCGACCGCGCTGGGGCTGCTCGACGACGCCCTGGCGTTCGCCACCCGCGACCGGTACACCCGGGTGGCGACCCCCTACGCCGAGGCCGTCCCGATCTGCTGCGCCCTCGCGGACCACCTCAGAGGCGGCGCACGCCTCCTCTCCGCCCGTGGGCGCGAAGGCAAGCGGCTGCTTGCCGACGCCGCCGAGCACTGGCGGTTCGATGCCCAGGAGATCATCGCCGAGGGGGACGGCATCGCGGTTTTCGGGGTTCTCGCGGGGCACTTCCCCGACGGGCCGCAGGCGGCGGCAATCCACCGGGCCGACCGTGTCACCGTGCGCGAACGGGTCGTCCTCGCCTACCCGCCGGAGGCGGCAGGCAGCACCGACGCGTGCCTGCGCGTCGACGGCATACGCCCCGACGAACTCGACCCGCCCGCCGTCCTGTTCCCGGCCCGGTGCGATCCCGGGCCCACGGGCGGATGACCGCCCTGAGCGGCCACCGCCCCCACCCTCGGTAGGCGGCTCAGCCCGCCCCCGCTCCGCACCCCACCCGGAACGGCTCCCCCTGCGACCAGTCCGCCGCCACTCCCCGCATCACCAGCGCGCTGTCCAGCACCGCGCTGCCCGGCGGGAAGCGGTCCGGGTCCTCGAAGAACGAGGAGCGTACGGAACGGGGCCGGCCCGCCGTCACCTTCCAGGCGTCCGTGGACAGTTCGAGGACGTCCAGGTGGCCCCCGCCGGTGCTGGGGGAGAGGCCCCGCCGGCCGAGGCGGAAGAACTCCGACGCCTCCGCCAGGTCCGTGAACAGCCCGCTGCCGCGCAGTTCGTCGGCGGGCTCCACGGTCGCGTCCACCTCCACCTCGCCGTCCCGGGTCGCGAAGGCCACCCGTACGGAGTCGGCGTCCTCCCGCATCGTGAAGTCCGCGCGGCCGTGCTCGCCCGGGTAGATCCGCCCGCCCGCGAAGGCGTTGAAGCGGGAGGCGGTGTCGCGGCGCGGGATGTAGACGCCGCGCTCGACGCCGTCCGGCCCGTCCCACTCCACGGAGATCCGGTGCGCCGCGTTCTCGCTGGTCAGCCCGGTCGCGGCGGGGGCCCAGGCGGGGCGGACGCCACCGATCCGCAGCAGGCAGATCCCGGCCACCGCCTGACCGCGCACCAGTTGGGGCCGCAGCGGCACGGGCAGCAGGGCCGCCGCGACGTGACGGTCGACCCGGTAGTTCACCAGGAGGCGGCGTTCGATGACACTGGAGAGCCGGGGCCGGATCATGAGGCGTCGCCTTCCGGCGCGGAGCGCCACTTGGTGTTGCGGAGCACGATCTGCTCGGGGCACACGGCGCTGAGGAAGCGCCCCACGCACAGGGCGAGCCGTTCCTCGGCGAGGGAGTAGAGGATGCGGTTGGCGTCGCGGCGCTCCGTGACGAGCCCGGCGCCCTTGAGCACGCCCAGGTGGCGCGAGACGGACGGGGCGCTGATCGGGAACCGGTTCGCGATCTCGCCGGCGGCCAGCTCGCCGCCCCGCAGATCCTCCAGGATCTGGCGGCGGGTGGGGTCGGCGAGCGCGCGGAAGGCGCTCGCCTCTTCGTCGGCCGGAATGGCGGGTGATTCCATGTGTGCATGTTTAGCACATGGGCTAACTAGCTAAATAGCTAAATAGCCGTCATGGGGGAGCCCCCGCGAGCCATGTCCTCGCGGGGGCTCCCCGTTCATCCGCCTGCCGTGGTGAAGGTTGAGAAGACGATCACGAGGCAGGACGTCCGTGGTGGTGCGGTGCGCCGGCCTCCGGTCAGGGGGCGAGCAGCAGCACGTCCGCACGCTCCTTGGCGGCCGCGTAGCGCTTGGCCACGTCCTGCCAGTTGACGACCCGCCACATCGCCTCGATGAAGTCCACCTTCTGGTTCTTGTACTGCAGGTAGAAGGCGTGCTCCCAGGCGTCGAAGACGAGGACCGGGACCGAGCCCTGGCCGACGTTGCCCTGGTGGTCGTAGACCTGCTCGACGATCAGCTTCCCGCTCACGGGCTCGTAAGCGAGCACGCCCCAGCCGGAACCCTGGGTGGTCGCCGCCGCCTTCGTCAGCTGGGACTTGAAGCCCGCGTAGGAGCCGAAGGACTCGGTGATCGCGTCGGCGAGGTCGCCCACGCCGTCCGCCGCGAGGGGCTCGCCGCCGCCGTCGCCGGTCATGTTGTGCCAGTAGATCGAGTGCAGGATGTGGCCGGAGAGGTGAAACGCGAGGTTCTTCTGAAGGCCGTTGATCGCGCCCCAGGCCTCCTTGTCGCGGGCCTCTTCCAGCTGCTCCAGGGTGTCGTTCGCGCCCTTGACGTACGCGGCGTGGTGCTTGTCGTGGTGCAGCTCGACGATCTGCGGGTTGATGACCGGTTCGAGCGCCGCGTAGTCGTACGGGAGTTCCGGGAGCGTGTACGTGGCCATGATGCGAGCCCTCCGACTGCTGGGAATGCCGTCCAGTTGTTATTGCAAGCTATATGCAAGAGCAGGCTAACAGCAGGAGTGCTCCGAAGTGATCAGCCCTTCGGCCTAGGACTCACGGCGCTGACCGCCCCATCCCGCCCTCTTCCTCCTGTTTGACCGCCAAAGGTGATTTGCTCCTTATTCCGTGCTGCGCCCACCGTCGCGCGTTTGGTCCCGTCGTTCCGGGGGACCCGGCCCAACAGCCGGGCGGCCCGGGGCCGGGACCACGGTCGCGCCGTCCGCTGCCCGCCCGCCCCGCTGATCAGGAGGACTTGATGGCACCCGCCGAAACGCCGAACGGCCCCAACGACGGTCGCGATCCGCGCCTTGCCCCGCCCCTCGCCGACGCGGCGGGCTGGGGGCCGCTCGACGTCCGCGCCGTCGACACCGTGCGGGTCCTGGCGGCCGACGCGGTGCAGAAGGCGGGCCACGGTCACCCCGGCACCGCGATGAGCCTGGCCCCGCTGGCGTACCTGCTGTTCCAGCAGGTGATGCGGCACGACCCGGCCGACGACCAGTGGCTCGGCCGGGACCGCTTCGTGCTGTCCTGCGGCCACTCCAGCCTCACCCTCTACATCCAGCTGTACCTGAGCGGCTACGGCATGGAGCTGACGGACCTGGAGGCGCTGCGCACCTGGGGTTCCGCCACGCCCGGCCACCCGGAGTACCGGCACACCCGGGGCGTCGAGATCACCACCGGACCGCTCGGGCAGGGGCTGGCCTCGGCCGTCGGCATGGCCATGGCGGCCCGCCGCGAGCGCGGCCTCCTCGACCCCGACGCCCCGGCCGGCACGAGCCCCTTCGACCACCACGTGTACGTCGTCGCCTCCGACGGCGACCTGATGGAGGGCGTGACCTCCGAGGCCAGTTCCCTGGCGGGACACCAGGAGCTCGGCAACCTGATCGTCTTCTACGACTCCAACCACATCTCCATCGAGGACGACACCGACATCTCCTTCAGCGAGGACGTCACCGCCCGCTACGCCGCGTACGGCTGGCAGGTCCAGACGGTCGACTTCACCCGGACCGGCGACTACGTCGAGGACGTCGACGCCCTGCTCGCCGCAGTCGAAGCCGCGAAGAGCGAGCGCGGCCGGCCCTCCCTGATCCTGCTGCGCACGATCATCGGCTGGCCCGCGCCCACCAAGCAGAACACCGGCAAGGCCCACGGCTCGGCGCTCGGTGACGACGAGGTCGCCGCCACCAAGAAGCTGCTCGGCTTCGACCCGGACGCCGACTTCGCCGTCGAGGACGACGTACGGGAACACGCCCGGGCGGTCGTCGAGCGCGGGGCCGATGCCCACCGCGCCTGGGAGCCCGGCTACCAGGAGTGGCGCTCCGCCCACCCCGAGCGCGCCGAACTCCTCGACCGGCTGCGGGAGCAGAAGTTCCCCGAGGGCTGGGCCGACAGCCTCCCCGTCTTCGAGGCCGACCCCAAGGGCATCGCCACCCGCAAGGCGTCCGGCGACGTGCTCACCGCGCTGGCACCCGTGCTGCCCGAGCTGTGGGGTGGCTCGGCCGACCTCGCGGGGAGCAACAACACCACCATGGAGGGCGAGCCGTCCTTCGTGCCGGAGTCCAAGCAGACCGGTGAGTTCCCCGGCAACCCCTACGGCCGCACGCTCCACTTCGGCATCCGCGAGCACGCCATGGGCGCGATCCTCAACGGCGTCGCGCTCCAGAGCCTCACCCGCCCCTACGGCGGTACGTTCCTGATCTTCAGCGACTACATGCGCCCGGCCGTCCGGCTCGCCGCCCTGATGAAGCTCCCGGTCACCTACGTCTGGACCCACGACTCCATCGGCCTGGGCGAGGACGGCCCCACCCACCAGCCCGTCGAGCAGCTCGCCGCCCTCCGCGCGATCCCCGGACTCGACGTCGTACGGCCCGCCGACGCGAACGAGACGGCCGTGTGCTGGCGCACCGTCCTGGAGCACCACGACCGGCCCGCCGGTCTCGCCCTGACCCGGCAGCCGCTGCCCGTCCTGGAGCGGGGGGACGACGCGTACGCCTCCGCCGAGGGGGCAGCCCGGGGCGGCTACGTACTCGCCGACAGCCGGGGCGGGACGCCCGACGTCATCCTCGTCGCGACAGGATCCGAGGTCCACATCGCCCTGGAAGCAAGGGAGTTGCTGGCCGCCGACGGGCACGACGCGCGCGTGGTCTCCCTGCCCTGCCGCGAGTGGTTCGCCGAGCAGTCGTACGCCTACCAGGACGCCGTCCTGCCGCCCGAGGTCCGGGCCCGGGTCAGCGTCGAGGCGGCCGTCGCCCAGGGCTGGCGGGACATCGTGGGCGACGCGGGCCGCATGGTGAGCCTGGAGCACTTCGGAGCGTCCGCCGCCTACGAGCGCCTGTACGAGGAGTTCGGCATCACGCCCCGCGCGGTCGCCGACGCCGCACGGGAGAGCATCCGCGCGGCGGCCGGACCCGTCCGGCCCGGCGGGGAGCGCCCCGGCGCGGCCCCGACCGAGGGCGGCACCGGAGACGTCGGCTAGGCGCCCTCACGCCCCCCGACCGAGGGCGGCACCGGAGACGTCGGCCAGACGCCCTCACGTACCCCACTACCACCACCCATCACCACCACCACCGCCGTTGATCATCCGCAAAGGAGCCCCATGTCCCCCGCACGCACCCCCCGCTACACCGTTCCCGGCCTCGGCGTCGACGAGGGCCGACAGGTCATCGACCTCCTGACGCTGCGCCTGCACGCGCTCAACGACCTCGCGCTCACGCTCAAGCACATCCACTGGAACGTCGTCGGGCCGCACTTCATCGCCGTCCACGAGATGCTCGACCCCCAGACCACCGCCGTACGCGACATGGCCGACGCCGCCGCCGAGCGCATCTCCGCCCTCGGCGGCGAGCCGAACGGCACCCCGGGCGCCCTGGTCAGGGAGCGCACGTGGGACGACTACAGCGTCGGGCGTGCCGACGCCATCGCCCACCTCGGCGCCCTGGACCTCGTCTACACGGGCGTGATCGAGAGCCATCGTGAGGCGGTCGAGAAGGTCGGCGAGATCGACCCCGTGACCGAGGATCTGCTCATCGAGCACCTGCGTGGCCTGGAGCAGTTCCAGTGGTTCGTCCGGGCCCACCTGGAGTCCGGCTCCGGCACCCTGTCGAACGCCGACGCCGACACCGAGGAGGAGGCGGCCGAGGCCGCGTCGCCGAAGCGGGCCGCCGCCAAGCGCACCCCCGCCAAGAAGACGGCGCTGCCCGCCCCGGCGAAGAAGACCGCCAAGAAGGCGGTCAAGAAGTCCACGGCGAGCAGGCGCACCACCCGCTGAGGAGACCCGCGGGCCCTGGACGGGAGCGTTCAGGGCCTGCGGCCGCGGAAGGTGCGGCGCAGGTCGCTCACCCACGCTTCGGGGTTCTCCCAGGGGATGAAGTGACCCCCGCGGTCATGGGCGTTGACGTTGACGTGGTTGAACCACTCCGCCTGCGGGCCGCTCTCGAACGCCCGGACGCGCTCGGCCGCGGTGTGGACGCCGGGCGGGTTCTCGTAGGTGACGAAGGTGAGGCCGACCGGGGCCCGCACGACCGGGGTGCGGTCGTGGGACGGGGCCCAGGGGTAGCGGTTGGCGTTGGCGTAGTAACGCATCGACGTGGCGATGGAGTTGTTGACCCAGTAGATCGTGGCGTGGGTCAGCAGGTCGTCCCTGCTGAAGACGGATGAGAGGTCTCCGCCGTTGTCGCTCCAGGCGTTCCAGCGCTCCAGCAGCCAGGCGAGCAGCCCGGCGGGGGAGTCGCTGAGCCCGTGGGCCAGGGTGGCGCCGTCGAGCATGTGCACGGCGAGGTGCGGCGCCCAGCGGCGGTCCTGCTCGACGATGCGGGCGCGGACGTCGGCGGGCTGGTCATCGGTGAGGGGCCGGTTCCGGGCGAAGTCCCAGGCTCGGGGGCCGGTGAAGAAGTCGAGCGGCAGCCCCGAGCCGATGTGGATGCCGTACAGCTCGTCGGCGTACTTGTGGCCGAGCTGGCTGGATACGATCCCGCCGATGTCGCAGCCACCGGCGGCGTACTTCTCGTATCCCAGCGTCTCGGTCATCAGGGTGTGCCAGAGGTCGGCCACCTTCCAGAAGTTGACGTCCGGAAAGCCGGTGAGCGGGCCGGGGAAACCGAAACCCGGCAGGGACGGCACGATGACGTCGAACGCGTCGGCCGGGTCACCGCCGTGGGCCGCCGGGTCGGCGAGGGGGCCGATCACCTTCGACCAGTGCCAGAACGTCCACGGCCAGCCGTGGGTGAGAATCAGCGGGACCGGGCGGGGGCCCCGGCCGGGCTCGCGCATGAAGTGCACGGGGACGCCGTCGACGCTCACCCGGTACTGCTCGTGGGCGTTGATGGCGGCCTCGGCGGCGCGCCAGTCGTAGCCGTCCCGCCAGTGGGCGACCAGCTCACGCAGATAGCCGTCCGGAACGCCGTAGGACCAGTCCTCGTTCCCCTCGTCCAGGGGCGGTCGGGTCCGTGCGAGACGGGCGCGCAGGTCGTCGAGGACCCGGTCGGCCACCTGGATCGGGGTGGGCTCCAGGGGGAAGGCGTGCGGGGCGGTCATGGCGTGGTCCCTTCCGGGAAGCGGGAAGCGCTGTCGCCGGAACGTTTCCACATCCGCCCCCCCGGCCCGGCCGGAGTCACGCCCGCAGGTCGTCCCTGGCCTGCGCCGCGAGGTCCGGGAAGTCCGTCACCACCGCGTCCACGCCCTGCCCGTAGTGGAAGGCGTACTCGGCGAACGCGTCACCGAAGGCGGTGGGCGCACTGCCCCGGCGGTACGCGGCAGGGAGGTACTGGTTCTCCGCGCGGAAGGTGTACGCGCCGACCTTCAGGCCCGCCGCGTGCGCGTCCGCCAGCAGGGTGCTCGGCGGCACGAGCGAGGACTTGTCCGGGCCGATCCACTCCGCGTACGAAGCGATCTCGCGGAGCCCGGCCGGGGTCATCATGTCCCGGTAGGCGACCCCGTGCCCGTACGGGCCGCCGCTCGTGCCCAGTGCCTGCCACAGCGGGAGGCCGAGGCGGGCCGCGGCGACCCGGCGCAGGCTCGCGGGCTCGAAGGACTGGACGACGCAGTCCCGGGCGGTCAGCCGGTTCCGGCGGATCACCCGGATCAGCTCCTCCTCCAGCGGCAGCCCGATGGAGCGGAAGTACGTCGGGTGCTTCGTCTCCGGGAACACCGCGATCCGCCGGCCCGACTCCCGGGACAGCCGCCGGGCCAGGTCGATCACCTCCTGGAAGGTCATCACCGAGCCCCGCCCGTCGAAGACCGTGTTGCGGTCGCGGACCAGCGGGAGCCGTTCCACCGTGCGCAGCGTCCGCAGCTCGCGCAGGTGGAAGTCCTCGGTGAACCAGCCGGTCACCGCCTTGCCGTCGACGGTCTTCGTGGTGCGGCGGTCCGCGAACTCGGGGCGGTCGGCGACGTCCGTCGTCCCGCCGATCTCGTTCTCGTGCCGCACGACCAGGACGTGGTCCTTCGTCGGCACGAGGTCCGGCTCGATCCAGTCGGCCCCGGCCCGTACGGCATGGGTGTACGCGTCGGCGGTGTGCTCGGGCCGCCAGCCCGCCGCCCCCCGATGCCCGATGACCAGGGGGCCCGACGGACGGTGGAGGCCCCGGCCGGCGGGGGCGGCGACGGCCGGGGCGGTGGCCGCGGCGGTGACGGCGGCGGTGGCCAGGAGGATCGAACGACGCCTGGGGGCAACGGACATGACGGCTCCTCGGGTGGGTGGAGCCACCACGGAAGCGAGGGCGGATGACGGCCCGGCGTACGGTACCCGGCCCCGCGATGTCCTGTTGGTCACGGGTGCACGCAGCGCCGGAACCACACACCGGAACGCCGGACGCCGAAACGCCGGGCTCCGCCCCGATCGTACGAGGAGGAGCCCGGCGTTCGTAGAGGTCGTGCGCGAGCGGCGGCCGAAAGGCCTGCGGGTGGCGGCACCGCGAGGCGTGCGGGAGACGGCCGCGAGGCGTGCGGAGCTACTTCTGCCGCGCCGGGACCTCGGCCGTGCCGTCGCCGCCGTCGCCGCTCGCACTGTCGCCGCCCCGCCGCCGCTGACGTACGAGGCCGATGCCGATCAGCACCACGGTCAGCGCCCCCGTGGCCAGCAGCTGGTCCCGGGTGTCCGGCTGGCGCAGCATCAGCAGGAAGATGCCCGCCATGGCCGCCAGGGCGACGATCGTGCCGACGGGGAAGAACCACATCCGCACGACCAGCTTCTCGGGCGCCTCCCGCTCGGTGCGACCGCGCAGGATCAGCTGGGAGGCGGCGATGAAGATCCACACCACCAGGATCACCGCGCCGATCATGTTCAGCAGCCACGGGAAGACGTCGTCCGGCCGCCAGTAGCTGAGCAGCACGCACGCGAAGCCGAAGACCGAGGAGAACAGCACGGCGTTGCGCGGCACCCCGGAGGAGATCTTCCCGAGGACGGCCGGGCCCTGGCCCCGGGCGACCAGCGACCGGGCCATGCGGGACGCGCCGTAGATGTTGGCGTTCATCGCGGAGAGCAGGGCGACGAGGATGACCACGTTCATGATCTGCGCGGCGGACCCGATGCCCAGGTGGTCGAGCATCGCGTAGAACGGGCCGACCTCGGCGACCTTCGGGTCGTCCCAGGGGACCAGCGTGACGATGACCGCCATCGAGCCGATGTAGAACACCGCGATGCGCCACATCGCCGTACGGACCGCCTTCGCGACGCCCTGCACCGGGTTCTCCGACTCCGCCGCCGCGATGGTGACGGTCTCCAGACCGCCGTACGCGAAGACGGAGGCGAGGAGCCCGATGATGAACCCGTCCATGCCCTTGGGGAGGAAGCCGCCGTCCCCCGCGAGGTTGGACAGGCCGGGCGCCTCCGTGTCGGGCAGCACGCCGAGGATCGCCAGCAGGCCGAGCACCAGGAACAGCGTGATCGCGATGACCTTGAGCGCGGCGAACCAGAACTCGAACTCGCCGAAGTTCTTCACGGCGGCCAGGTTCGTCCCGAGGAAGATCACCATGAACAGGGCCACCCACGCCCACTCCGGTGTCCCCGGCAGCCAGCCGCTGACGATCTGAGCGGCCCCGATGCCCTCCAGTCCCACGGCGACGCAGAGCAGGAACCAGAAGGACCAGCCCGCGGTGAACCCGGCCCAGGGGCCGATCGCCCGCTCGGCGTGCACGGAGAAGGAACCGGACGCGGGATTGGCGGCCGACATCTCGCCGAGCATGCGCATCACCATCATGACGAGCAGCCCGGAGATGGCGTACGCGACGATGATCGAGGGCCCCGCGGCGGCGATCCCGGCGCCCGAGCCGACGAACAGCCCGGCGCCGATCACCCCGCCGAGGGCGATCATCGAGAGGTGACGCTGTTTGAGTCCGTGGGTGAGCGCGGAGTTCGCCGAGGGGCCGGCGGGGGCCGCGGAGTCAGCGGTGGGGGGAGACGCGGAGGTCCGAGGCATGGACGGGCTCTGTTCGGTAGCTGAGACGGGGGACGAGCCCACAGTCTGAGCATCCCCACCGCTCACAGGGAACAGGTGTCCGCTATACGGTCACCGGACTCACACAAGGTGCACACCCGCTTACCGGTCGGTAGCGGTCGGCTTCCCGCGCTGCTCCCGTCGCTGCCGTCCCACCGCCACCAGCAGCACCAACGCGGTCGCCCCGGCCGACCACAACACCTGCGGGCGCGCCGCCTCGTCGGTCAGCATCAGCACCAGCACCCCGAACAGCCCGGCCAGCGTCACCCAGGTCAGATACGGGAAGCACCACATCCGCAGCGCGAGCGCCTCGGGAGCCTCCTGCTCCAGCCGGGCCCGCAGCCGCAGCTGGGAGGCGGCGATCAGCGCCCACACGAACAGCAGCACCGCGCCGACCGAGTTGAGCATGTAGAGGAACACCGTGTCCGGCCACAGCAGGTTGAGCAGTACGGAGACGAAGCCGAAGGCCACCGAGGCCAGCACCGCCCGGCGCGGCACACCGCCCGCCGATCCCCGCGAGCCCCCGCCCGCCCCGGGGGCGCCCGAGACCTTCAGCAGCCCGCGCGGGGCCTCCCCGCGCTCCGCCAGCGAGAAGATCATGCGGGAGGAGCCGTACAGATTGGCGTTGAGCGCCGAGAGCAGCGCCACGAACACCACGATGTTCATGATCTGCCCGGCCGACGGCACCCCGATCGCGTCCAGCACCTTCACATACGGGCTCAAGCCCGCCTGCTGCGCGGTCCACGGCAGCACGGTCACGATCACCAGCATCGAGCCGACGTAGAAGAAGAGGATGCGCACCACCGCACTGCGCACCGCACGCCCCACGGCGCGCGCCGGGTCGTCCGTCTCGGCGGCGGCGATGGTGACGACCTCAAGACCGCCGAAGGCGAAGACCACGGTCAGCACGCCGGAGACGACCCCGCCCCAGCCGTTGGGCAGGAAGCCGCCCTGGCCGGTCAGGTTGGTCATCCCGACCGGATCGGTGTCCGGGAGCCATCCGAGGACGGCCAGCAGCCCGAGCACCAGGAAGACCACGATCGCGCCGACCTTCAGGGAGGCGAACCAGAACTCGAACTCGCCGAAGTTCTTCACCGCCGTCAGGTTCGCCGCGGTGAACACCACCATGAACAGCAGCACCCACGCCCACGGTTCGACGCCCGGCACCCAGCCGTGGGCGATCTGCGCGGCCGCCGTCGCCTCCACGGCGAGGACCACCACCAGCAGGAACCAGTACAGCCAGCCGACACTGAACCCGGCCCACCGCCCGAGCGCCCGTTCCGCGTGCACGGAGAAGGAACCGGAGGCGGGCATCGCGGCGGACATCTCGCCCAGCATCCGCATCACCAGCATCGCGAGCGCCCCCGCGATCAGATACGAGACGACGATCGCGGGCCCCGCCACCGCGATCCCCGCGCCGGAGCCCACGAACAGCCCTGCCCCGATCACCCCACCGAGCCCCAGCATCGTCAGATGACGCTGCTTGAGCCCGTGCGACAGCGGCTCGGCCGGAACGGCGGTGGACGCGGGAGTGGAAGCCGGGGTGGGGGGAGGAGCCTCGTGCATGGGGGGAGGGGTCACTCTCGGATCAGCGAGCCGTGGCGGGTCGTGGCGGGGCAGGTCGTGGCGGGGGAGCGGCAGGTCGTGGGACGTCGTTCGGGGGCCGATCAGAGCGAGCTGATCGTTTATGGGGAAGCTACAGTCTCGCCGATCGCCGCCCGTCCCGCCAAAATGCGCCGAAGCGCCCCTCACCTCCGTGACGAGCGTCACGCGGGAGAGTGATTACGGCCCGGTCTTTGTGCGAATCCCACCAAGCCATCAACCGTCGCTTTGTGGGCGGCTGATGGTGATCGAGCGTTAACCCGTGGGCTAACGTCGGCGGGAGCCCGACCCCACCCTGCCCGGCGGGGGCCGTCCCGGCCCACCTGCCCTCACCCCCGGAGTCCCGATGAGCACTGCTGCCGCCCCCGTCCGCTCCGGAACGGTCCTCGCCGACCTGCTGCCCGCGGCCCGGCACCGCTACGCCGTGGACGCGGCCCTCGTCCTCGGCGGCGCCGCCCTGACCGGCATCGCGGCCCAGATCGCCGTCCCGGTCCCCGGCTCCCCGGTCCCCGTCACCGGCCAGACCTTCGCCGCGCTCCTCATCGGCACCGCGCTGGGCGCCCGCCGCGGCTTCCTCTCCCTCGCGCTGTACGCGCTCGTCGGCATGGCCGGCATGCCGTGGTTCGCCGAGGCCTCCTCGGGCTGGTCGATACCGTCCCTGGGCTACGTCTTCGGCATGCTCCTGGCCGCCACCGTCGTCGGCGCCCTCGCCCGGCGCGGTGGCGACCGTTCCGTGCTGCGCACCGCGGGCACGATGGTCCTCGGCTCCGCGATCATCTACGCCATCGGCGTGCCCTACCTCGCGCTGTCCACCGGGATGTCGCTGAGCGCCGCCGTCGCCGCCGGCCTGGTCCCCTTCCTGATCGGCGACGCCCTCAAGGCGGCGCTGGCCATGGGCCTCCTGCCGACCACCTGGAAGCTGCTCGGCCACCGCGGCTGACCCCTGCTCAGCCCTCGTAAGGCCCCCCGAAGAGGCCCGCCGGATCGAACTGGGAGACCAGGCCGGCGAGCCTCTTCGCCGTTTCCGGCTCATGGAGACCGGCGGTTTGGTCCCCGCCGCCGAAGGCGAAGTTCAGCGACCGCCCCTGAACGAGCGGCCCCAGCACCCCGGACACCTCCCCGTACAGCGAGCGCACCTGCGCCACGTCCGTCCCCTCGAGCGGCGACAGCAGCCGCAGCAGGAAGCCCGCGTCCCGGTGGGGCACCGCGTTCGTCGTCTCCGGCCGCCGGGCCAGCGCCCCGCCGAGATGGTTGAGCTGCACCACCGTCATCATCGGGGCCCCGGGCCCGGTCAGCTCCAGCACCCGGGCCGCCCGCCCCGCGTCCAGCTCCCGGAGCACCAGCCCCTCCCCGTAGTACGCGTGCGGGAACGGCGGGTCGCTGTGGATGGTGGGGCTCTCGGTGTACGGCATCTCCCGCAACGAGTCCGAGAGCACCGGACCGATGCCCCGCAGCGGGGCCACCAGCCGCTCGCCCTCGGCCGCGTCCCCCGTGAAGGCGACCCGCACCGAGACGACGTACCGCCCGCGCGACTCCTCCGGCAGCTGCGGCAGGTCCGGGAAGACGAGCGCGGCCAGCGACGACGTCAAAGCCTCCGGCACGGTCCGGGTCCACCGCACATAGCGGTCCACGACCTCGGCCGCCCGCTCCCCGGCGAACGCGATCACACCCCCGTACAGCCGCTCCACCGCCACCAGGCCGACCTCCAGGGCCGTCACCACCCCCAGCCGGTGCCCGCCGCCGCGCAGCCCCCAGAACAGCTCCGGCTCGCGCTCCGGCGTGACCCGGCGCAGGACCCCGTCGGCGGTCACCACCTCCAGCGCCCGCACATGGTCGGCGGCGTACCCGAACTCCCGGGCCAGGATGCCAAGACCGCCGCCCAGCGTGTACGAGACCGCGCCCACCGAGGGCGACGAGCCGTTCAGCGGGGCCAGCCCGTGCGGGACAGCCGCCGCGGTCACCGCGCCCCAGGTCGCGCCCGCACCGATCCGGGCGGTGCGGCGGACCGGGTCGACGGCGACGGAGTCCAGGGCGCGGGTGGAGACGAGGACGCCGCCCTCGACCGCCCCGGGCAGCCCGTGGCCGGTGGCGTGCGCGGCGACGCGGAGCCCGCGCGCGGCGGCGTACGCCACGGCCTCCCGTACGTCGTCGGGCGTGGCGGCCTCGACCAGCCGGTCGGGCCGGATCGGGAAGCCGGTCTGGAACGTGGCGGGCGGGGGTGCGGGTGCGGGTCCGGTGGACGGGGACGACATGGGGGAGGCTCTCCTTCGCTCGCGTTTCGGCGGTGCGAAAAAGAGCCTCCCCGGGAAACCTGACAACCTCTGTCAGGTATCGGTTGAACGGGTGCGGATCACCTGCGGATCACTTGGCGACGGCCTTGCGGCCGCGCACCTCCCGGAACAGCGAGATGCCCACCACCAGGGCCGCGACCAGCAACGACAGCACGACCTGCTCGCGGGCGGCGTCGTCGGTCAGCATGTAGACCAGGACGAAGGAGATCATCGCGATCGTCGCCCAGGTGAGGTACGGGAAGAGCCACATCCGTACGACCAGCTTGTCGGGGGTCTCGCGCAGGATGATCCCGCGCATCCGCAGCTGGGTGAAACAGATGACCAGCCACACGAAGAGCGCGACCGCGCCGGAGGAGTTCAGCAGGAACTGGAACACCGTGTCGGGCCACTGGTAGTTGAAGAACACCGCCACGAAGCCGAAGACGACCGAGGACAGGATCGCCGCCTGCGGCACACCGCGCTTGTTGACCTTGGCGAAGGCCTTCGGCGCGTCTCCCCGCTCGCCGAGCGAGAACGCCATCCGGGAGGCGGTGTAGAGGCCGGAGTTGAGGCAGGACAGCACGGCGGTCAGCACGATGAAGTCCATGACCTGCCCGGCGTGCGGGATCCCGATCACGTCGAGGGCGGCGACATAGCTGCCCTTCTCGACGATCGACGGGTCGTTCCACGGCAGCAGCGTCAGCACCACGAAGATCGAGCCGAGGTAGAAGACGGCGATACGCCAGATCACGCTGTTGGTGGCCTTGGAGACGGCCCGCTGCGGGTCCGACGACTCACCGGCGGCCAGTGTCACGATCTCACTGCCCATGAACGAGAAGACGACCATCAGCACACCGGTCAGGATCGCACCGGGGCCCTCGGGGAAGAACCCGCCGCTGTCCGTCAGATGCGCCAGACCCGATCCCGCGTTGTCCGCGCCGGGCAGGAAACCGAAGACCGCGAGGAAGCCGATGACCACGAACGCGCCGATCGCCACGACCTTGATCCCGGCGAACCAGAACTCGAACTCGCCGTAACTGCCCACCGACACCAGGTTGGTGGCGGTCAGCACGACCATCACGATCAGCGCCCAGGCCCACTGGGGGACCCCCGGGATCCAGCTCTCCAGGATCTTCGCGCCCGCCGTGGCCTCGACGGCGAGCACCACGACCCAGAAGAACCAGTAGAGCCAGCCGATGGAGAAACCGGCCCAACGGCCGAGCGCCTGGTCGGCGTAGGCGGAGAAGGAGCCGGAGCTCGGCCGGGCGGCGGCCATCTCGCCGAGCATCCGCATCACGAGGACGACCATCAGGCCGACCATCGCGTACGACAGCAGAATCGCCGGGCCCGCGGCCGCGATGCCCGCGCTGGAACCCACGAAGAGCCCGGCGCCGATCACACCGCCGATCGCGATCATCGAGAGGTGGCGGTTCTTCAGACCTGCCTGAAGCCCGCCCGACGAGTCCGGCCGGTCCGGCTCACCGGGCTCCTGGCCCGGCTTCGCCAGCGTCGTCTGCGACGTCATGGGGGGAATCCTTACGTTTGGTGCGTGAGGGTGCGCCCTGCTCCGCAGTGGGGTGGTGCGAAGACAAGGCCACGCATTCAAGCCCGGAAAGAGGCGGAAACGGAACCCCCTCTTCCGGATCGTTTGCCGGATCGTTGCCCGAGTGGTGTTGACCACAGAGAACTCGGCGGGAGGCCCCGACCCCCCTGACCGCTACCCCACGAAGTTCGTGCCACACTTCGCACCATGCGCGTGTACCTCGGATCCGACCATGCCGGCTACGAACTCAAGAATTACCTCGTCGAGTGGCTCGGCGCCCACGGCCACGAGGCCGTCGACTGCGGCCCCCACATCTACGACGCCCAGGACGACTACCCGCCGTTCTGCCTGCGCGCGGCCGAGAAGACGGCCGCCGACCCGGACAGCCTCGGCATCGTGATCGGCGGCTCCGGCAACGGCGAGCAGATCGCCGCCAACAAGGTCAAGGGCGTCCGCGCCGCACTGGCCTGGAGCGAGCAGACCGCCGCCCTCGGCCGCGAGCACAACGACGCCAACGTCGTCGCCATCGGTGGCCGGATGCACACGGTCGAGGAGTCCACGAAGTTCGTCGAGATCTTCCTCAACACGCCGTACTCGAACGAGGAGCGCCACACGCGCCGCATCGAGATGCTCGCGGCGTACGAGAACACCGGCGAACTCCCCGCGATCCCCGCCCACCACCCGCAGCAGGGCTGATCCACCCCCCTCTCTCCCCCGTGCCGCCGGGTCCCGGACCCGGCGGCACGGCCATGCCGCCGCCCGGCACCCCCCTACCGCCGCCCGCCCTTCCAGCAGGAGCCCCGCCGTGCCCGAGGGACACACCATCCGGCGCCTCGCCGACGACCACGCCGAACGGTTCGCGGGCGCGCCGGTCCGGGTGAGCAGCCCGCAGGGCAAGTTCGCCGACAGCGCGGCCCTGCTCGACGGGCGGACCCTCACCGCCACCGACGCCCACGGCAAGCACCTCTTCCTCGGCTTCGGCGACACCGGCTGGGTCCACATCCACCTCGGCCTCTTCGGCAAGCTCGGCTTCGGCGCCGCCCCGCCCCCGCCGCCCACCGACACGGTCCGCCTCCGGCTGGTCAACGCCGGCCACCACGCGGATCTGCGCGGCCCCACCACCTGCGCCCTGATCACCGAGCCCGAGAAGCGCGCGATACACGAGCGCCTGGGCCCGGACCCGTTGCGCGGCGACGAGGACGGCGAGCGCGCCTGGCAGCGGATCTCCCGCAGCCGGACCTCCGTCGCCGCCCTGCTGATGGACCAGAAGGTCATCGCGGGCGTCGGCAACGTGTACCGCGCCGAGGTCCTCTTCCGCCACGGCCTCGACCCGTACCGCACGGGCAGGGACCTCACCCGCGCCGAGTGGGACACGATCTGGGCGGACCTGGGGGAGTTGATGCGCGAAGGCGTGCGGAACAACCGGATCGACACCGTCCGCCCCGAACACCTCCCCGAGGCCATGGGCCGCCCGCCCCGCAAGGACGACCACGGCGGCGAGGTCTACGTCTACCGCCGCGCGAACCTCCCCTGCCACATCTGCCGTACGGAGATCCGCACCGCGGACCTGGTCTCCCGCAACCTCTTCTGGTGCCCCCGGTGCCAGCCCCCGGGACCCTCCGGCGACTGACGCCCCAGCCCCGCGAATCCGCGTCCTGTGCCGCGCGAAATCGGTTCGCGCCCCGTGGACGACCCCGTTTCGAGCGCATTGTCACCGGGGTCCCCCTGCACCGGAGGCGTCCGGGTCGATAAGGTCCCGGCAATGGCCCGTAGCGGAGGAGTAGACGACTTCGGGGCCCGGTGGCGCAGAAACCTGCACCGGGCCCGCACCGGCCTGCGCAAATCCGGGGTCGACTACTTCCGCGGCGACGGCTCCGACTGGATCGCCCTGGCCGGCCTGCTGCTGACGATCCCGGCCATCACCCTCGCCACCGTCGCGAGCCCGGTCTGGATCGACCCGGCCGCCCTCGCCCTGCCCATCGTGGCGGGCGGCCTCCTGCTGCGCCCCGCCAGCCTGCTGGGCCTCTACGCGACGGCCGCCGGCGCACTGATCGTCGAGGCGCTCACCCTCGGCCCGTACCTGGACGGCCCCGCCCGGGTCACTCCCGGCACGGTGCTCGTCGTCGCCGCCTGCGGCTTCTTCGGGCTGATCCTGGCCCAGTTCCGGGCCCGGGTCGGCGTGCCCTGGCGGCGCGGCGGCACGATGCTCTTCGACCTGCGCGAACGCATCCGGGTCCAGAGCGCCCTGCCCCGGCTGCCCCAGGGCTGGCACCGCGAGATGGCCCTGCGCCCGGCCGGCGGCCAGTCGTTCTCCGGGGACTTCGTCGTCGCGGCCCGCACCCACGGGGGCCGCACCCTGGAGGCCGTCCTCACCGACGTCTCCGGCAAGGGCATGGACGCGGGCTCCCGGGCCCTGCTGCTGTCCGGCGCCTTCGGCGGACTGCTCGGCTCGCTGCCCCCGCACGCCTTCCTGCCCGCCGCCAACGGCTACCTGCTACGCCAGGACTGGGACGAGGGCTTCGCCACCTCGATCCATCTGGTGCTGGACCTGGAATCGGGCGACTACGAGATCTTCTCCGCGGGTCATCCGCCCGCCCTCCAACTGCACGCGGGCACGGGCCAGTGGGAGGAGAAGTCCGGGGAGGGCCCCCTGCTCGGCGTCTACGACGGGGCCGAGTTCGACGCGGTGAAGGGATCGCTCGCGCCGGGCGACGTCCTGATGCTGTTCACCGACGGTCTGGTGGAGGCCTCCGACCGGGACATGTCCGAGGGCATCGACCGGCTGACGGGCGAGGCCGACCGCTATGTCTCCACCGGCTTCGAGGGTGCGGCCTGGCATCTGATCGAGGCCTGCGCCAAGGACGTCAACGACGACCGGGCCCTGCTCCTCCTCTCCCGCCGGGCCTGAGCGCCCTTCGGGCGGGAGACCGCCACCGGGCGCGGGACAGCGAACGCGGAGAGGCACCGACGCCGGACGCCGAGCGGCGGAGAGGCGCCCGACACCGGACGCCGAACGGCGGAGAGGCGCCCGTCGCCCGGAGACCGGGTAGCGGGGCGCCTCTCCGCCGTTCGCTGCCGCTCAGACCGAGACCGGTACCTGTTTCTGGTCCTGGTCGTCGTCCTTCCTGCGGCCGCCGGGCAGGACGCGGGCCAGCCAGTGGGAGCGTCCGGCGGCCAGCGGCGCGAGGACGGCGAGCAGGAGGACGTAGCCGGCGATGAACGGCGAGAGCCGCTCGTCCAGTCCGGCGGCCGCCGCCATCGTGGCCAGGATGAGCGCGAACTCACCGCGGGCGACCAGGGTGGTGGCGATGTTGGACGTGGCCTGCGCGCCGAAGGAGTACACCCGCGCCGCCGCCAGCCCGGCCGCGATGTTCATGGCGAGCGTCAGCACCACGGCGGCCAGCACCGGCCACAGCACGCTCGGGAGGTCGCCCGGGTCGATGGAGAGACCGAAGGCGAAGAAGAAGATCGCGCCGAACGCGTCGCGGAGCGGGTGGACGAGCTTCAGGATGCGGTCGGCGGACGAGGTGGAGCCGAGCATCAGGCCGACCATGAACGCACCGATCGCGTCGGCGACGCCGAACATCTCGGAGACACCGGCGACGAAGACGGCCACGCCCAGGAAGGAGATGACGAGCAGCTCGTCGTCCTTGGTGTTCATGAGCTTGCCGATGAGCTTCGTGCCGAACCGGGCCGCGAGGGCGAGCAGCAGCAGGAAGCCGAAGGCCTTGCCGCCGTCGAGCAGCGCGGCCGAGAGGCTGTCCGCACCGGACAGGATCGGCTGGAGCGCGGCGAGGTACAGGGCGAGGAAGATGTCCTCGACGACGATGATGCCGAGGATCGGCCGGGTCTCCGGATTTCCGATGCGCCCGAGGTCCACCAGGATCTTGGTGACGATCGCGGACGAGGAGATGCCGAGGACACCGGCGAGTACCAGCGCCTCCGCCGTGCCCCAGCCCAGCGCGAAGCCGAAGGCGAGACCGGCGCCGACGTTCAGCAGGAGGTACGTCCCGCCGGCGATGGCCATCTTCCGGCCGCCGGTCTTGAGGTCGTCCATGTGGAACTCGAGCCCCAGGTAGAAGAGCAGGAGGACGAGTCCCAGCGCGGAGAGCATCTCCAGGTCGTGCGGGTTCTTCAGGAGCGTGTAGCCGGGGGTGTGCGGGCCCAGGAGGATCCCGGCCAGGATGAACAAGGGAATCGTCGGCAGCCCGATGCGGCCGCCGAGGCGGGCGAGGACGGCAGCGGCCAGGAAGGCGCCGCCCATGGCGAGGAGGGTGTCTGCGTGTCCGATGAGCCTGATCCTTCGAGGTCGGTCAAGAGCTGGTCAAGGGGGCATTAAGAATCCATCAGTAATTAGTTTACCGAACGATTGATCCTGCAACTATGGGTCTGCCGGATTGTCATCATTTGTCATCCCGCTTCCGCTCTGGGGGCCGCCGGGTGGCGACATCAACAGCCCGGCGGGCGAGAAGAGTTCGGCCTCGGCCCCGGAACCGGCTCGGACACGGCCCCGGCCGTCCTGCCGCGCACGGCCGTAGGGTCGGCCCATGACCGGACATGATCTGAGCCTCGCCGACGTGGAGGCCATCGCCCGCAGGGCCCATGCCCGGCAGACCGACAAGGCGGGCCGTCCCTACACCGAGCACCTGGCGGCGGTGGCCGAAGGAGTGCGGGTGCGCGGCGGCGATGACGGGCAGATCGCGGCGGCCTGGCTGCACGACGCGATCGAGGACGCCGCGCTCCCGGCGGAGTGGCTGGCCGCCGCGGCCCTGCCGCAGGAGGTGAAGGACATGGTCCTGGCGGTGACCAAACGGCCGGGCGAGGAGCTGTCCTCGTACGCCGCGCGAATCCTGGCCACGCCGGGCGCGCTGCTCGTCAAGGAGGCGGACCTCGCCCACAACGCGGATCCCGAGCGCCTCGCGGTCCTGGACGCGGCGACCCGTACCCGACTGGCGGCGAAGTATGCGCAGGTACGCGAGCTGTTGGGGCTGGCCGGAGACGAATCACCCCCGGACCGAAAGAATCCGGCCAACCCGGAGACGCACTGATCCACCCGCGGCCGGGCCGGCGGGTGGATCGGGGAGAACGGCGAGCGGGCGGCGTCGGCCGTTCCGTGAGCGGCCGGTCCGCCAGAGGGCTCAGCGCCCCGCGGGGTCCTTCCGGAACGCCCACTTCAGCTCCGGCTCGGTGACCCACTTCAGGGCGCGCCCCACCCATGGGGTGCACATGAGCGTCACCGCCACCGCCGCGGTGAGCGAGACGACGATCAGCCCGACCGGGTCGGAGAGCCAGGTGTGGCGGTCGAACAGGCCCGCGTACTCGGCCCCCTTGACCAGGAAGCCGTGCAGCAGGTAGCCGCAGATCGTTCCGGCGCCGAGCGCCGTGAACCACCGGGCCCGGCCGGGCACCCAGGCCAGGAAACCGACCGTCAGCGCCAGGGCGCAGCCGAACATCGCGAGCGTCATCACCGCGCCGGACCACCACGGCGCGTCCATCTCCTGCGCGCTGTTGGCGCGGTAGAACCAGCCGAGCTCCATGCGCGGGGCGATCCAGTACGCGAAGAGCAGCGCACCGGCGAACAGCGGCAACGACAGCAGCCGCACCTCGCGCCGCCTGACCAGCTGGAAGTGCTCGGGCCTCATCAGCAGGCCGAGCACGAAGAACGGCAGGAGCTGCAGCACCCGCTGGAGGTCGAGGTCGTCGCCGATCTCGGGGGAGACGGAGGCGAGCACGGCGATGGCGAGCGCCACCGGCAGCGGATGGCGCAGCGTGCGCCAGATCGGCGTGGTCACCCGCCAGATGAAGAGGGCGATCAGGAACCAGGTCAGGAAGAACGGGTCGATCAGGCTGATCGCCATGTCGGGCGAATCGCCCGCGTACCGCTTGAAGAGTGAATAGGCCGTCTCGAACAGCACGTACGGCACCGCGACCGAGGTGATCAGCCGCTTCACCTTGGACGGCGTCATGTCGAACGAACGGGAGAAATAGCCGGAGATGAGGATGAAGGCCGGCATGTGAAACGTGTAAACGATCATGTACAGCGCCCGGGTGGCGCGGCTGCCGTCCATCACGGGTTCCCAGGCGTGCGCCACCGCGACGAGAACGATGGCCAGATACTTCACATTGTCGAAGTAGGGATCGCGCTTCCTCGCCGCCGCGGACGCCGGAGCGGCGGCGTCCTGAGCGCTGGGGCCGGGGGCGGGCCGGGGTGCGGTGGCGGTGAGCGTCTGCTCGCGTCTGGGCTCCGACTCCCGGGTCGCCGGGGGGAGCGGGGCCCTCTGAAATACGCTCGGAGCTTGGAACATCTAAGGCACCTTAGACCGGTCGATTGCCTCGCGTAAAACTGCGGGGAGATATCGCGTGTTCCCCTCTATTCGAATGCGAAACCGTCGAACACCGCCCGCTATGACATACTTGATCCCGCTTAAATGGTGCATATCGGCAGGATGTTGGGTGAAGTGAATTACGTCGCATTCACGCTGTCAATTGCCTGTGAATGAAGTGTGGGGATGCGGAAACGATCGACGTGGTGGATATTCGGCCGCCGGGATTCCATGGCCGGCGCACACGATGGCGCGAGGGCCCCGCGGCTCCAGCGCCCTGCCCCGGAAGGGTGCGGTGCGGGCGTCCTGCCGCGCCTGCCGCGGTGATGGCGCCGTCCCGTGAAGGATGGCGGGATCCCGTCAGTCCGTTCCGTCACCCGGCAACAACCACGGGGGAGTTGGTGGCACGATGGGGGCGACGGGGCGCGCGGTGGTGCACGCTTCCGGGCCGGCAAGGCGGACCGACCGAGGGTGTGATCAGACGTGGCTATTTCACTGTCTATGGTGCTGCTGTTCGCGGTCATCCTGGTGGTAATGATCCGTGGTGGCTCCATCAAGGCCGGTCCCGCGATCGTCGCCGTGCTCTTCGGCTTCTTCCTGGCGTCGACCGGCATGGCGCCGTCGATCAACAGGTTCATGAACTCGATAGCCGACACCATCAACCAGATCAGCTTCTGAGGCCGGGACCGGCTGCCGGGGCTCCGGAACGGGGTCCTGAAAACACCACGACGCACGAGGGCCGGGCCGGAGGATCATCCTCCGGCCCGGCCCTCGACTGCGTGGAGCGGGCGACGGGAATCGAACCCGCGTAGCTAGTTTGGAAGACTAGGGCTCTACCATTGAGCTACGCCCGCAAGCGTCGCACCGCAGGTCCGTGGACCGCGGCACGAAGAGCATCGTAGCGGGTCGGCGGCGGTGCCCGCACACCCGTTGCGCCGGCCACCGGTCCGGTCCCGGACCGGACCCCCTGACGCCGTTCCGTAAAGCGGCGGAACCACGGCTCCGGGGCATGTACCCTACGTGTCGCACCGACGGGGTGTGGCGCAGCTTGGTAGCGCGTCCGCTTTGGGAGCGGAAGGTCGTCGGTTCGAATCCGGCCACCCCGACCACCAGCAAGATCGCATTGTGGGAGTCATCCCCCTTGCCGTTACTATGCAAAATGCGTGCCCGTGTGTCTGATGTACCGGGCTCGGTCCGCGAAGCCGCCAATCGGCGGCCCAGCAGAACCCCAAGAAGTCAGCCACCAAGGAGACCGAACCGTGAAGAGCGCCGTGGAGACCCTGAACCCGACCCGGGTTCGGCTCAGCATTGAGGTGCCCTTCGAGGAGCTCAAGGACAGCCTCGACGCGGCGTACAAGAAGATCAACCAGCAGGTCACGGTGAAGGGCTTCCGCAAGGGCAAGATCCCCGCCCGGGTCATCGACCAGCGGTTCGGCCGCGGTGCGGTGCTGGAGGAGGCCGTCAACGACGCCCTCCCGAAGTTCTACACCGAGGCGGTCAACGAGGGTGAGCTGAACGTCCTCGGCCAGCCCGAGGTCGACATCACCGAGCTGAAGGACGGCGAGCTGCTGGCCTTCACCGCCGAGGTTGACGTACGCCCCGAGATCGAGATCCCGGACTACTCCGGCATCGAGGTCACCGTCGACGCCCTTGAGGTCACCGACGAAGAGGTCGAGAAGGCCGTGGAGCAGCTCCGTGAGCGCTTCGCAGCCACCAACCCGGTCGAGCGCGCCGCCGCCGACGGCGACGTCGTCACGATCGACCTGGAGGCCAAGGTCGACGGAGAGGTCCTGGAGGACGGCGTGGCCGACGGTGTCTCGTACACCATCGGTTCCGGCGAGCTCCTCGACGGCATCGACGCGGCCGTGACCGGCCTGGAGGCCGGTGGCGAGGCCACCTTCACCTCCGAGCTGAAGGGCGGCTCCGCCGAGGGCAAGGCCGCGGAGGTCACCGTCAAGGTCACCGCCGTCGCCGCCCGTGAGCTTCCCGAGCTGGACGACGACTTCGCCCAGATGGCCAGCGAGTTCGACACGCTGGAGGAGCTGAAGGCCGACAGCCGCAAGCGCCTGGAGACCACCAAGCAGTACGACCAGGCCACCCAGGCCCAGGAGCGTGTCCTGGAGGAGCTGCTGAAGCTCGCCGAGGTCCCGATCCCGGAGAAGCTGCTCGCGGACGAGGTCCAGACCCGCAAGCACAACCTGGAGCACCACCAGCTCGGTCAGATGGGTCTCGACCTCGAGAAGTACCTCGAAATCCAGGGCAAGACGCTGGAGGAGTTCGAGAACGAGACCTCCGAGCAGGCCATCAAGGGCATCAAGACCCAGTTCATCCTTGACGAGCTCGTCAACAAGGAGAAGCTGAACGTCAACCAGGAGGAGCTCACCGAGCACCTCATGCGGCGCGCTGCTTCCTCCGGCATGAGCCCCGACCAGTTCGCCCAGGCCGTCGTCGAGGGCGGCCAGGTGCCGATGCTCGTCGGCGAGGTCGCCCGCGGCAAGGCGCTCGCCGTCGTCGTCGAGGCCGCCAAGGTCGTCGACACCAACGGTGAGGTCGTCGACCTGGAGGACGAGGAGGAGGCCGCCGAGGCCACCGCCGAGACCACGGAGGCGCCCGCCGAGGCCGCCACCGAGGACAAGGCCGAGGAGAAGAACGAGGCCTGAGCCTCGTCCCGATCCCCAGGGCGGCCCTCGCGCCGCCCGGCACGACGGGCCCCGGACGCTCCACGCGTCCGGGGCCCGTCGCCGTATCGCGGCGCGGAGTGCCGTATCGCTGTGCGAGCCCCGGAACCCTTGTGCCCACTGCGGACCTTGCGCTCCCAGCGAACAGTTGCGGAAGCGGGATGGCGTTGTCCCACCTGCGCGTTAGGGTCCATGAAGAGGAAGGGTGGGGCAGTGACTTCACCCGCCCGGTACGAAGACGCTGAGACGGCCGGAGCCGTCAGAGACGAGCAGGTGGATACGTGACGAATCTGATGCCCTACGCCGCCGGAGAGCCGTCCCTCGGTGGAGGCCTCGGTGACCAGGTCTACAGCCGACTGCTCGGCGAGCGCATCATCTTCCTCGGTCAGCAGGTCGACGATGACATCGCCAACAAGATCACCGCACAGCTTCTCCTCCTTGCCGCGGAACCCGACAAGGACATCTACCTCTACATCAACAGCCCCGGTGGTTCGGTGACGGCCGGCATGGCGGTCTACGACACCATGCAGTACATCCCGAACGACGTGATCACCATCGGCATGGGCATGGCCGCCTCCATGGGCCAGTTCCTGCTCACCGGCGGCACCGCGGGCAAGCGCTTCGCGCTCCCGAACACCGACATCCTCATGCACCAGGGTTCGGCCGGCATCGGCGGAACGGCCTCGGACATCAAGATCCAGGCCCAGTACCTGCTCCGCACGAAGACGCGGATGGCGGAGATCACCGCCCGCCACTCCGGCCAGACCGTCGAGACGATCATCCGCGACGGCGACCGCGACCGCTGGTACACGGCGGAGGAGGCCAAGGACTACGGCCTCATCGACGAGATCATCACGGTCGCGTCGGGCATCCCGGGCGGCGGCGGCACCGGTGCCTGATCCGGTTCCCACCGGACCGGCCGCACCACCTCCCGTACGTCTCTCGCACGCCGAGACCTCCAGCCCACAGAACGCCACCAGGATGGTGAACACCCACATGAACAACTTCTCCGGCGCCTCCGCGAGCGGCCTCTACACCGGCCCGCAGGTGGACAACCGCTACGTCGTCCCGCGCTTCGTGGAGCGCACCTCGCAGGGCGTGCGCGAGTACGACCCGTACGCGAAGCTCTTCGAGGAGCGCGTGATCTTCCTGGGCGTCCAGATCGACGACGCCTCGGCCAACGACGTCATGGCGCAGCTGCTGTGCCTGGAGTCGATGGACCCCGACCGCGACATCTCGATCTACATCAACAGCCCCGGCGGCTCGTTCACCGCGCTCACCGCGATCTACGACACGATGCAGTTCGTGAAGCCGGACATCCAGACGGTCTGCATGGGCCAGGCGGCCTCCGCCGCCGCGGTCCTGCTCGCCGCCGGCACCCCGGGCAAGCGCATGGCGCTCCCGCACGCCCGGGTGCTCATCCACCAGCCGTCCTCGCAGACGGGCCGCGAGCAGCTCTCCGACCTGGAGATCGCGGCCAACGAGATCCTCCGGATGCGCAGCCAGCTGGAGCAGATGCTGGCCCGGCACTCGACGACCCCGCTGGAGAAGATCAGCGAGGACATCGAGCGCGACAAGATCCTCACGGCCGAGGACGCCCTGGCGTACGGTCTGGTGGACCAGATCGTTTCCACCCGCAAGACCACCGCGGGCGCATCGCTCTGACGTCGGTCTTTCCCCTTGGCACATTCCGTTTGCACGGCCACGGCCGTGTGAACCGTGCCAAGGGGGGCCCGAACGGGGGCCCAGGCAAGGTACCGTCGGACAGAGGCACCAGGAGTCGCTGAACCAGGCGTCTCCCAGGCGAAGGGGATTCACCTCGTGGCACGCATCGGTGATGGCGGCGACCTGCTCAAGTGCTCGTTCTGCGGAAAGAGCCAGAAGCAGGTGAAGAAGCTCATCGCGGGACCCGGTGTGTACATCTGCGACGAGTGCATCGATCTCTGCAACGAGATCATCGAGGAGGAGCTCGCGGAGACGAGCGAGGTGCGTTGGGAGGAGCTTCCCAAGCCTCGCGAGATCTACGAGTTCCTGGAGGGGTACGTCGTCGGGCAGGAGCCCGCGAAGAAGGCCCTCTCGGTCGCGGTGTACAACCACTACAAGCGGGTCCAGGCCGGGGAGAACGGCGGCGCCGCCCATCGCGAGGACGCGATCGAGCTGGCCAAGTCGAACATCCTCCTGCTGGGCCCCACGGGTTCCGGCAAGACGCTGCTCGCGCAGACGCTGGCCCGCATGCTCAACGTCCCGTTCGCCATCGCGGACGCGACGGCGCTGACGGAGGCCGGCTATGTCGGCGAGGACGTCGAGAACATCCTGCTCAAGCTGATCCAGGCGGCCGACTACGACGTCAAGAAGGCCGAGACCGGGATCATCTACATCGACGAGATCGACAAGGTCGCCCGCAAGAGCGAGAACCCGTCGATCACCCGCGATGTCTCCGGCGAGGGCGTGCAGCAGGCCCTGCTGAAGATCCTGGAGGGCACCACCGCCTCCGTACCGCCGCAGGGCGGACGAAAGCACCCGCACCAGGAGTTCATCCAGATCGACACGACGAACGTGCTGTTCATCGTGGGCGGCGCGTTCTCCGGCCTCGAGAAGATCATCGAGTCCCGGGCCGGCGCCAAGGGCATCGGCTTCGGCGCCACGATCCGCTCCAAGCTGGAGATCCAGGCGAGCGACCAGTTCCAGGAGGTCATGCCGGAGGACCTGGTGAAGTTCGGGATGATCCCCGAGTTCATCGGCCGTCTCCCCGTGCTGACCTCGGTCCACAACCTGGACCGCGAGGCCCTGCTCCAGATCCTCATCGAGCCGCGCAACGCCCTGGTCAAGCAGTACCAGCGCCTCTTCGAACTCGACGGTGTCGAGCTGGACTTCGAGCGCGAGGCACTGGAGGCCATCGCCGACCAGGCGATCCTGCGCCAGACCGGCGCGCGCGGTCTGCGCGCGATCATGGAGGAAGTCCTCCAGTCCGTGATGTACGAGGTCCCGTCCCGCAAGGACGTCGCCCGCGTCGTCATCACGCCCGACGTCGTCCGCAACAACGTCAACCCGACGCTGGTCCCGCGCGAGCCGCGCACGATCGGCAAGAACGACGGCGGCCGGCACGAGAAGTCGGCCTAGCCGCAGAGGACTTGGCAACGCCGAAGGGGCGCCCACCGGATGAACCGGCGGGCGCCCCTTCGGCGTTGAGCGATCAGATCAGGTCGGATCAGATCTTGGTGCGGGAGGTGTTGTAGAGCTTGGCGGCGAGGGCGGCCATCTCCTCCTGCGGCACCGACTTCTCCGTCAGCGCCGAGGCGACGTCGAGACCGGCGACGATGCCCACCGTGCTGTAGTCGGCCCAGATGCAGACCGGCATGGCGAACGCCTTCGGCCCCTTCGTGGAGGCGGAGCTGCCCTGGCTGGTGTCCACCTTGAGTTCCTGGCACTTCATCAGCGCACCGTCGAAGCCGTCCGGCTTGAACTCCTTGGGGCTGCCCACCCAGGAGGCCTTGTTGCCGTCGCTGGTAGTGCCGGTGCCGGCGTCCTTCGTCATGTTCTTCTCGGCCTTGGCGAACGCACCGTCGAGCGTCTTCGCCGGGTCCGAGATCTCGCCCCAGACGCCTTCGAAGATGAGCACCTTCTGCGCCAGCGGATTGTCCTTGCTGCCGCTCTGGTACTGGGCCCCCGCCTTGTTGGCGTCCTTGACGCCCATGGCCTCGGCCTCGGTCTTGTCCTGACCGGTGGCCGGGCCGGATGCCGCGGGCTTGGAGGGATTCTTCGTGTAATCCTCCACGGAGGCCGGGGGCGTCAGCTTGTACCCCTTGGTGGAGTCCGCCACGTCACCGCTGCCGCCACCCGAGGTCAGGAAGTACACCCCGCCCGCGATGACCGCCAGGGCCACCACGGCCACGCCCACGATCAGGCCGGTCTTCTTCTTCGGCTGCTGCGGCTGCTGCCCGTCGTACCCCGGCTGCCCGCCGTACGGAGGCGCCGGCGGCTGCTGGCCGTAGGGGCCGGGCTGCTGGGCCTGCGGATAGCCGTAACCCTGCTGCGGCTGCTGCGGCTGCGCGTACGGGTTCGGCTGCTGCGGGGGGACGCCCTGCGGGGCCTGCTGCGGGTAGCCGTAGCCGGGCTGGCCCTGCGGGGGGCCCTGGGGCGGCGGGGCTCCGTACGGGCCCGGCTGCTGTCCGTACGGTCCGGGCTGGCCCTGCGGCGGCTGCCCGCCGTACGGGCCCGGCTGGTTGTAGCTCATTGCGGTGTCCCCTCCAGAATTCCTCATGCGTTGCGAACATCCTGACCGAAGCAGCCCTGACATGGGGGATCGGGTCGGACACCGTTACTGAACTATCCCGTTTCAGTGCAGACCTGTGACGGCCCTAAACTGTCTCCCGTGACCGAGAACACTCAGCAGCCAAGCGCCAGCAACCCCGAACTGCCGACCCAGTACGCGCCGGCCGATGTAGAGGGGAAGTTGTACGAGCGCTGGGTGGAGCGCGGGTACTTCGAAGCCGACGAGCACAGCGACAAGCCGCCGTACAGCATCGTCATCCCGCCGCCGAACGTCACCGGGTCCCTCCACCTGGGCCACGCCTTCGAGCACACCCTGATCGACGCCCTCGTCCGCCGGAAGCGGATGCAGGGCTACGAGGCGCTGTACCAGCCGGGCATGGACCACGCCGGCATCGCCACCCAGAACGTCGTCGAGCGCGAGCTCGGCAAGGAGGGCAAGTCCCGCCACGACCTGGGCCGCGAGGCCTTCGTCGAGCGCGTCTGGCAGTGGAAGAACGAGTCCGGCGGCCAGATCTCCGGTCAGATGCGCCGTCTCGGCGAGGGCGTCGCCTGGTCCCGTGAGCGCTTCACCATGGACGAGGGCCTGTCCAAGGCCGTCCAGACCGTCTTCAAGCAGATGTACGACGACGGGCTCATCTACCGCGCCGAGCGCATCATCAACTGGTGCCCCCGCTGTCTCACCGCGATCTCCGACATCGAGGTCGAGTACCAGGAGGACGACGGCGAGCTCGTCTCCATGACGTACGGGGGCGGGGACGAGACCATCGTCGTCGCCACCACCCGCGCCGAGACGATGCTCGGTGACACCGCCGTCGCCGTCCACCCCGACGACGAGCGCTACAAGCACCTGGTCGGCAAGCAGATCAGCCTGCCGCTGACGGACCGCACCATCCCCGTCGTCGCCGACCACCACGTCGACCCGGAGTTCGGCACCGGCGCGGTCAAGGTGACCCCCGCCCACGACCCCAACGACTTCGAGATCGGCAAGCGCCACGACCTGCCGTTCCTCACGGTCCTGGACGAGCGCGCCGTCATCACCGTCCCCGGCCCCTTCCAGGGCCTGGACCGGCTGGAGGCCCGCTCCGCCATCGTCGCCGCCCTGCGCGCCGAGGGCCGGATCGTCGCCGAGAAGCGGCCCTACGTCCACTCCGTCGGGCACTGCTCGCGCTGCAAGACCACCATCGAGCCGCGCCTCTCCCTCCAGTGGTGGGTCAAGGTCGCCCCGCTCGCCAAGGCCGCCGGTGACGCGGTCCGCGACGGCAGCGTCAAGATCCACCCGCAGGAGATGGAGAAGCGCTACTTCGACTGGGTCGACAACCTCCACGACTGGACGATCTCGCGCCAGCTCTGGTGGGGCCACCGCATCCCCGTCTGGTACGGCCCGAACGGCGAGGTCGTCTGCGTCGGACCCGACGACGCGGCGCCCACGGGCGAGGGCTGGACCCAGGACAGCGATGTCCTGGACACCTGGTTCTCCTCCGGCCTGTGGCCGTTCTCCACCCTCGGCTGGCCCGAACGGACCGACAGCCTCGCGAAGTTCTATCCGAACTCCGTCCTGGTCACCGGCTACGACATCCTCTTCTTCTGGGTCGCCCGGATGATGATGTTCGGCCTGTACGTCAACGACGGCGTCCCGCCGTTCTCCACCATCGTCCTGCACGGCATGGTCCGCGACGAGCACGGCAAGAAGATGTCGAAGTCCTTCGGCAACGTCGTCAACCCGCTGGACTGGATGGACAAGTACGGCTCCGACGCCCTGCGCTTCACCCTCGCGCGCGGCGCCAACCCCGGCACCGACGTGCCCATCGGTGAGGAGTGGGTCCAGGGCTCGGCGAAGTTCTCCAACAAGATCTGGAACGCCACCCGCTTCGCCCTGATGAACGGCGCCACGATCGAGGGCGAGCTGCCCCCGGTCGAGGAGATGTCCGTCACCGACCGCTGGATCCTGTCCCGTCTGAACAAGACGGTCGCCGACGTCGACGCGTTCTACGACGACTTCCAGTTCGCCAAGATCAGTGAGTCGCTGCGCCACTTCGCGTGGGACGAGGTCTTCGACTGGTACGTCGAACTGTCCAAGACCACGTTCTTCGCGGGCGGCCGTCCGGCCGAGGTCTCGGGACGGGTCCTCGGCGAGGTCCTGGACGTGATGCTGCGGCTGCTGCACCCGATCGTCCCGTTCGTCACGGAGGCGCTGTGGACCGCGCTCACCGGGCGCGAGTCGATCGTCATCGCCGAGTGGCCGGGCGACTCCGGCTTCCGCGACGACGCGGCCGAGAAGGAGATCGAGCTGGTCCAGCAGGTCGTCACGGAGGTCCGCCGCTTCCGCAACGACCAGGGTCTCCAGCCGGGCCAGAAGGTCCCGGCCGAGCTGACCCTGACCGGCACGGAGCTCGCCCCGCACGAGGCGGCCATCCGCCAGCTGCTGCGGCTCCAGCCCGCCGGGGACGGCTTCCACGCCACGGCCTCCCTCCCGGTCGCCGGGGCCACCGTCGCCCTTGACCTGTCCGGCACCATCGACGTGCCGGCCGAGCGCAAGCGCCTCACGAAGGACCTGGAGGCCGCGCAGAAGGAGAAGGCCCAGGCCGAGGGCAAGCTCGGCAACGAGGCCTTCCTGGCCAAGGCCCCGGACAACGTGGTCGACAAGATCCGCGGCCGGCTCTCCAAGGCCGAGGCCGACATCGAGCGGATCGGCGCCCAGCTGGCGGCCCTCCCGCAGAGCTGATGTCCTGAAGCCGAAGCCCCCGCCCACCCCGACCGACCGGGGCGCGGGGGCTTCGCCGTACGCCCTCCGCGCCCCGCCCGTCCCCACTCCGCCGGGCGCTGCGCGCGATGTCGGCGCCCATCCGTAGACTGGGCGCGTGAGTGAGCCCCGCCCTTCAGACCGGCACGACGCGCCCGATCCCGACGACACCTTCGAGGAGATCGTCGACGAGGCGACCCAGCGCGACCCCGACCTGGCGGTGATCGAGGCCGGGAGCCGCACACTGCGCGCCCACTCGGGCCAGCCCCAGGGCGAAGCGGCCCCGGCCCGCCCGGCCGACCCCGAGACCGACAAGGCGCTGCGCGCGGTGGAGCAGGAGCTCGCCGGACGCTGGGGCGAGACCAAGCTGGAGCCGTCCGTCACGCGCATCGCCGCGCTGATGGACGTCCTCGGCGAGCCGCAGCGCGCCTACCCCTCCATCCACATCACCGGCACCAACGGCAAGACCAGCACGGCCCGCATGATCGAGGCCCTGCTCAACGCCTTCGAGCTGCGCACCGGCCGCTACACCTCCCCGCACGTCCAGTCGATCACCGAGCGGATCAGCCTCGACGGCTCCCCGATCACACCCGAGCGGTTCATCGAGACGTACGAGGACGTCAAGCCGTACGTCGAGATGGTCGACGCCCAGCAGCCCTACCGGCTCTCCTTCTTCGAGGTGCTCACCGGCATGGCGTACGCGGCCTTCGCCGACGCGCCCGTCGACGTGGCGGTCGTCGAGGTCGGCATGGGCGGCACCTGGGACGCGACGAACGTCATCGACTCCACGGTCGCCGTCGTCACCCCCATCTCGCTGGACCACACCGACCGGCTCGGCACCACGCCGGCCGAGATCGCCGGCGAGAAGTCCGGCGTCATCAAGCAGGGCGCCACGGTCATCCTGGCGCAGCAGCCGGTGGACGCCGCGCAGGTGATGCTCAAGAAGGCCGTCGAGGTCGACGCCACCGTGGCCCGTGAGGGCATGGAGTTCGGCGTCACCTCCCGCGAGATCGCGGTCGGCGGACAGCTTCTGACGCTGCGCGGGCTGGGCGGTGCGGCCACCGAGTACACCGACATCTTCCTTCCCCTCTACGGGGCCCACCAGGCGCACAACGCCGCGGTGGCGCTCGCCGCCGTCGAGGCGTTCTTCGGCATCGGCGCCGAGCAGGCCCGCACCCTCGACATCGACGCGATCCGCAAGGCGTTCGCCTCGGTGCTCTCGCCCGGCCGCCTGGAGGTCGTGCGCTCCAGCCCGACCGTCGTGCTGGACGCCGCGCACAACCCGGCGGGGGCCAAGGCGGCGGCTGACGGCGTCTCCGAGGCGTTCAGCTTCTCCCGGCTGATCGGCGTGGTCGGCACGAGCGGCGACAAGGACGCCCGCGGGCTCCTGGAGGCCTTCGAGCCGATCTTCGCGGAGGTCGTCGTCACGCAGAACTCCACCGCCCGCGCGATGGACGCGGACGAGCTGGCCGCGATCGCCGTCGAGGTCTTCGGCGACGACCGGGTCCAGGTCGAGCCGCGTCTCGACGACGCGCTGGAGGCGGCGATCACGCTGGCCGAGGAAGAAGACGAGTACGCGGGCGCCGGGGTGCTGGTGACCGGATCCGTGATCACGGTCGGCGAAGCCCGGCTGTTGCTGGGAAGGGGCTGAGAGAAGGATGCGGACGCTCTGCGCCTCGACGCTGATCGGTGAGTTCTTCGTGATCGGTTTCGCCGGTCTCGTCGCGATGAAGCTGGACGACGCCTCCATGGCCGTGGTCTGGACGGTGTGCGGCATCGGCATGCTCCTCTCCGTGCTGCTGTGCGGAATGATCACCCGGCCCGGCGGTGTCCAGCTGGGCTGGGCGCTCCAGGTCGCCCTGGTCCTGAGCGGGTTCGTGGTCCCGACGATGTTCATCCTGGGCCTGGCCTTCGGCGGTCTGTGGTGGGCCTCGATCCACTACGGGCGCAAGATCGACGAGGCCAAGGCCGACTGGGCCGCCCGACAGGAAGCCGAAGAGGCCACGGCCTGAGGCCACGGCCTGAGGCCTCGAAGCCCCGGGCCGGGCTTCCCTGCCCGGAGCTCCGGGTCTCCGGGCCTCCGGGTTCCCGGATCGTGCCGGCCCCGCCGACACGCGCGGCCGGCCCCTTCGGCCCTCGGAAATCCGGGGCCCGAAGGTGACCCTGGGTGAGCCCGGGCGCAGACCCGCCCCCGAGCCCCTGTAATCTCGCCCTCACCGCACCCGTATGCCTGGCCTTGCAAGGAGCCGTACATGACTCAGCGCACTCTCGTCCTGCTCAAGCCCGACGCGGTCCGCCGTGGCCTGATCGGCGAGATCGTCGGCCGCATCGAGCGCAAGGCGGACTGGCGGATCACCGCGCTGGAGCTGCGCACCCTGGACCACGAGACGCTGGAGCAGCACTACGGCGAGCACAAGGGCCGCCCGTTCTACGAGCCGCTCATGGAGTTCATGCAGTCGGGCCCCGTCGTCGCTCTGGTGGCCGAAGGTGAGCGGGTCATCGAGGGTGTCCGCACCCTGGCCGGCCCCACCGACCCGATCGCCGCCGCGCCCGGGTCCATCCGTGGTGACTTCGGCACGATCACCCGCGAGAACCTCATCCACGCCTCGGACTCCGAGGAGTCCGCGGAGCGGGAACTGAAGCTTTTCTTTCCGGGACTTTCCTGACCCCCGATCGGCCAAACAGCGCTGTACGCCTGGGGCGACCGAAGTAATTCGGTCGCCCCTCGGCTTAGGGTTTGGGATCGCGGGAACGCATCCCTTCGACGTAACGTCACCATGGGTAGAACGGGCACCCGTTCCGCTCACACTGGCGAAGGACCCTCGCGCTGTGTCCGTGCATACGGCACTACGATGGAAGCTTCCACGCCCGCAGCGCCAACCTCGCCTACCAGAACAAGCCATCTTCGCTACCTGGGAAGGCCCGACGCATCCTCATGGGGAACAAGGGGAACTCAATGTCGTTCATCGGCCGTGACATGGCTATCGACCTCGGGACTGCCAACACGCTGGTGTACGTCAGGGGGCGCGGCATCGTTCTGAACGAGCCGTCCGTCGTGGCCATCAACACCAACACCGGCGGAATCCTGGCGGTCGGCTCCGAGGCCAAGAAGATGATCGGGCGCACGCCGGGCAACATCGTTGCCGTGCGGCCCCTGAAGGACGGCGTGATCGCCGACTTCGAGATCACCGAGCGGATGCTCCGCTACTTCATCCTCAAGATTCACAAGCGTCGCTACCTGGCCCGCCCCCGCGTCGTCGTCTGTGTGCCCTCCGGTATCACCGGGGTCGAGCGCCGCGCCGTCATCGAGGCGTCCACGCAGGCCGGCGCGCGCCAGGTGCACATCATCGAGGAGCCCATGGCCGCGGCCATCGGTTCCGGCCTGCCGGTCCACGAGGCCACCGGGAACATGGTCGTCGACATCGGCGGCGGCACCACCGAGGTCGCCGTGATCTCGCTCGGCGGCATCGTCACCGCCCAGTCGATCCGCACCGCCGGCGACGAGCTGGACAACGCGATCATCCAGCACATCAAGAAGGAGTACTCACTCCTCCTCGGTGAGAGGTCCGCGGAACAGATCAAGATCACCATCGGTTCGGCGTTCGACCTGGAGAAGGACGAGCACACCGAGATCCGCGGTCGCGACCTGGTGTCCGGGCTGCCCAAGACGGTCGTCATCTCGGCCGCCGAGGTCCGCAAGGCCATCGAGGAACCGGTGAACGCGATCGTCGACGCCGTGAAGACGACGCTCGACAAGTGCCCGCCCGAGCTGTCCGGCGACATCATGGACCGCGGCATCGTCCTCACCGGCGGCGGCGCGCTGCTGCGCGGTCTGGACGAGCGGCTGCGCCACGAGACGGGCATGCCGATCCACATCGCCGAGGACCCGCTGGACTCGGTGGCGCTCGGCTCCGGCAAGTGCGTCGAGGAGTTCGAGGCGCTCCAGCAGGTGCTGGACGCCCAGCCCCGCCGCTAGAGCGTCTTCGGGTGGTGGCCCCCTCGGGGGACACCACCGATCCGGCGAACGGACGCTGACGCTCCGCCCGCCGGATCGTTGATATAGATCGTTGCTGTACCTGTTCCGACGCGGAGACACATCGACGCGGCGGACGCACGCACAGCGACGTACACACAGGCACGAACATTCCGACGAGGAAGGCACGGCCGCCGCACGTGAGGGACACACGAGAGAGCCGGCTGCTCCTGGTGCTGCTGATCGCCATCGCATTCGCCCTGATCACGGTGGATATCCGAGGCGGCGAGGAGTCACCGGTCGACGGTGCGAGGCAGGCCGCGGCCACCGTCTTCGGGCCGGTCGAGAACGGCGTGGCGGCAGCGGTCGACCCGGTGGGCAACGCCATAGGCGCGGTACGGGACTCCGGCAACCGGCACGACCGCATCTCCACCCTGGAGCAGGAGAACGCCGCGCTGAAGGCCAGGCTCGGCAGCGACGACCGCACCGACAGCCGGGTCCGCCAGCTCGACGCCATGCTGAAGAACGCGGGCGCCGGACAGTACGGCATCAAGGGCGCCGAGGTCATCGCCATAGGAGCGGCCCAGGGCTTCTCCTGGACGGTCACCATCGACGCCGGCGCCGACGACGGCATCCGCCGCGACATGACCGTCCTCAACGGGGAGGGGCTGGTCGGCCGGGTCACCACCGTCGGCCCCGACACCGCGACGGTCCTGCTCGCCAACGACCCCGACTTCACCGTCGGCACCCGGATGGAGAAGACCGACGAGCTCGGCTTCGCCACCGGCCAGGGCTCCCGCCCGCTGTCGGTGCAGTTCCTCAACGGCAAGGCCAAGGTGAAGGCCGGCGACCGCCTGGTCACCTTCGGCTCCAGCAAGGACAAGCCCTTCGTGCCCGGCGTCCCGGTCGGCGAGGTCGTCCGCGTCGACCCCTCCGGCGGCGCGCTGACCCGGACCGTCTACGTGAAGCCGTACGTCGGGTTCACCAAGCTCGACATCGTCGGCGTCGTCGTCCAAGCGCCCCGCGAGGACCCGCGCGACATGGTCCTGCCCAAGCAGCCCGTCAAGAAGAAGCCGAAGCCGACCCCCACGGTCACCGTCACCGTCCAGCCCAACGGAGACCTGGTGGACGGCTCGGGCAAGGTCGTCGGCAACATCAACGAGCAGCCGGGCGGCGACGCCGCCGGTGACGCGGCAGGCGACCAGCAGGGCAACGCCCAACCCGACAACGCGGCCAACGACCAGGAGTAGAGCTGATCCCCATGCGCATCAACCGGACTCTGCTCTCGATCGTCCTGGTCGTCGTCGCCCTCGTCGTCCAGGTCTCCGTCCTCGCCCGCCTCCAGCTCCCCGGGGCCGTGCCCGACCTGCTCCTCCTCACCGTCCTCGGCCTCGCCTTCGTGTACGGGCCGGTCAGCGGCTCCCTCATCGGCTTCGGCGCGGGCCTCCTCGCGGACCTGGCCCCGCCCGCCGACCACGCCGCCGGACGCTACGCCCTGGTCCTCTGCGTCATCGGCTACCTCGCGGGCCTGGCCCGGCCGGAGAACGGCCAACTGAAGTCGGCCTTCGCCCCGATGGCCGTCGTCGTCGTCGCCGCGATCGGCTCGACCCTGCTGTACGCGGGCGTCGGCGCCCTCGTCGGCGACACCGCCGCCCGCCATGTGGGCCTGGGCGGGCTGCTGTTCACGGCCGCGATCTACGACCTGCTGCTGGCGCCCTTCGTGGTGCCGCTGATCATGGCGCTGGCCAGACGCACCGAGAACGATCCGCTCGCCGAGGCCTCGTCCGGCGGCAACGACGTCGCCGCCGGCTGGCTCGCCTCGGGCACCGGTCTGCGGATCGGCAACCAGCGCGGCGGGCTGCGCGTCAAGGCCGCCCGCAACCGCGCCGCCCGCGCGGGCAGGATCAAGGGGGTCAAGCGCCTGTGAGGCCGTGTTTCCCGGGGGACGACCCCCGTACCCCCAGCAGGACCACCATCGGGGGCACCGCGTGAGCAACATTCCCGAGACCGGGCGGACCCAGCGGGTCCAGATCCGGCTCATCGTCATCCAGGTCCTCGTCTTCTCGCTGCTGCTCACCCTCGGCGGGCGCCTGTGGTACCTCCAGATCCGCAACGGCGACGAGTACACCGCCGAAGCCGCGGGCAACGGTGTGCAGCAGGTCGTCCAGCCCGCCGTGCGCGGCTCGATCCTCGACGCCCGCGGGGTGCCGCTCGCCGACAACGAGACCCGCCTCGTCGTCTCCGCGAGCCGCACCGAGCTGCTCAAGATGAAGGACGACGGCGTCGGGGTCCTCACCCGCCTCGCCGACGTCCTGGACATGAAGGCGAGCGAGGTCCGGGACAAGGTCCGCCTCTGCGACTCCAAGACCCCCCAGCCCTGCTGGAACGGATCGCCGTACCAGCCGATCCCGGTCACCGACGAGGCCACCACCCAGCAGGCCCTCCAGATCCGCGAGCGTGCCGAGGACTTCCCCGGCATCACCGCCGAACCCACCGCCGTACGCCGCTACGCCGCACCCGGCAAGGCAAGGACCGCGCAGGTCCTCGGCTACCTCTCGCCCGTCACCGACGAGGAGATCCAGAAGGCGCAGGACGGCCCGTCGCCCTACCTCCGCTCCGACCAGGTCGGCCGCTCCGGCCTGGAGCGCACGTACGACAAGGAGCTGCGCGGCAAGGCGGGCGTCACCCGCTACGAGGTCGACAACCTCGGCCGCGTCATGGGCGAGGCGGAGAACGACCCGGCGGTCTCCGGCTCCACCCTCGTCACCAGCCTCGACGCCCGCGTCCAGGCGGTAGCCGAATACGAGCTGGCCCAGGCGATGAAGACCGCCCGCCGGGAGACCGACAAGATCACCGGGCGCAAGTACGAGGCCGACTCCGGCGCCGTCGTCGTCATGGAGTCGAAGACCGGCCGCGTCGTGTCGATGGCCTCCCAGCCCGACTACGACCCCAACGACTGGGTCGGCGGCATCTCCGGCAAGCAGTACGCCAAGCTCACCAGCAAGAAGTCCAACTACCCGCTGCTCAACCGGGGCATCCAGGGCCAGGCCCCCGCCGGCTCGATCTTCAAGGTGGTCTCCGCCAGCGCCGCCGTGCGCGCCGGCCACGACTTCGACGACCTCTACCAGTGCAGCAGCTCCTACAGCCTGGGCAACCAGACCTTCGCCAACTTCGAGTCCCAGGGCCACGGCCCCATCACCCTCGGCGACGCGCTCAAGTACTCCTGCAACACCGTCTTCTACCGCCTCGGCCACGAGGAGTGGGCGCGTGACGGCGGCATAAAGCCGAAGAAGGACGCCAAGGACTGGTTCTACCGCACCGCCCGCGACTTCGGCCTCGGCTCCGAGACCGGCATCGACCTGCCCAACGAGGTCAAGGGCCGCATCCCGGACCGCCAGTGGAAGCAGGACTTCTGGGCGGCCAACAAGGACGCCTGGTGCAAGGAGGGCAAGAAGGGCGGCACCTACGTCCAGCAGATCGCGTACGAGAGCTGCCTCGAAGGCAACCAGCTCAAGGCCTACGACAGCATCAACTACTCGATCGGCCAGGGTGACGTGCTCGTCACGCCCATCCAGATGGCCACCGCCTACGCCGCCATCAGCAACGGCGGCACCCTCCACGAGCCCACCGTCGGCAAGGCCGTGATCAGCCCCGACGGCAAGACCGTCCAGGAGATCGCGCCCAGGGCCGGCGGCAAGCTGCCGGTCAGCGCCCAGACCATCAGGGACCTCGACAAGGGGCTGCGCTCGGTGGTCGAGCCCGGCGGCACCGCCGCCTGGCGGTTCGGCGGCTGGCCGCAGGACAAGATCCCGATGCGCGCCAAGACCGGCACCGCCCAGGTGTACGGCAAGCAGACCACCGGCTGGTTCGCGACCTACACCGACGACTACACGATCGTCATGACGATCTCCCAGGGCGGCACCGGCTCCGGCTCCGCCGGGCCCGCCGTCCGCAACATCTACAACGCGCTCTACGGCCTCGACGCCGAGGGCAACCAGGACAAGAAGAAGGCCCTGCTGCCGAAGCCCCAGAAGGCGCTGCCGAAGATCCAGCCCGACGGCTCGATCTACGCCCCCAAGGTCAAGCCCTACGACCCCACTCCGGCCGAGCCCGGCGAGCAGCCGGGCGGACAGGAACCCCAGTTGCCCCTGCCGCCCGGAGGCCAGCCCGGACTCACCGGATCGCCGGCGTCGAACGGGAGGCAGCCCTGATGGCAGGTGGATTCTCCGTCTCCCGCTACGGCCCCGACCAGGGCTCCTGGGCCAAGCTGACCGCCCGCGACTCCCTCGTACGGCGGCTGGACTGGCCGCTGCTCGGGGCGGCGCTCGCGCTCTCGTTCCTCGGCGCGCTGCTCGTGTGGTCCGCGACCCGCAACCGCGACCACCTCACCCAGGGCGACCCGTACTTCTTCCTCCTGAGGCACGCCCTCAACACCGGCATCGGCCTCGCCCTGATGATCGGCACGATCTGGCTCGGCCACCGCACGCTGCGCGGGGCCGTCCCGGTCCTCTACGGCATCTCGGTGCTGCTGGTCCTGGCGGTCCTCACCCCGCTCGGCACCACGGTCAACGGCGCCCACGCGTGGATCAAGCTCCCCGCCGGCTTCTCGATCCAGCCCTCCGAGTTCACGAAGATCACCATCATCCTCGTGATGGCGATGCTGCTGGCGGCCCGTGTCGACGCGGGCGACCAGGTCCACCCCGACCACCGGACCGTCGCCAAGGCGCTGGGTCTCGCCGCCATCCCCATGGCCATCGTCATGCTGATGCCGGACCTCGGTTCGGTGATGGTCATGGCCGTCATCGTCCTCGGCATCCTGCTGGCCTCCGGCGCCTCCAACCGCTGGGTCTTCGGCCTCCTCGGCGCGGGCGTGGGCGGGGCCGTCGCCATCTGGCAGCTCGGTCTGCTCGACGACTACCAGATCGCCCGGTTCGCCGCCTTCGCCAACCCCGCGCTCGACCCGGCGGGCGTCGGCTACAACACCAACCAGGCCCGCATCGCGATCGGCTCCGGCGGACTCACCGGCACCGGCCTCTTCGAGGGCACCCAGACCACCGGCCAGTTCGTGCCCGAGCAGCAGACCGACTTCGTCTTCACCGTCGCCGGTGAGGAGCTGGGCTTCCTCGGCGCGGGGCTGATCATCGTGCTCCTGGGCGTCGTCCTGTGGCGCGCCTGCCGGATCGCCCGCGAGACCACCGAGCTGTACGGCACGGTCGTCGCCGCCGGGATCATCGCCTGGTTCGCCTTCCAGTCCTTCGAGAACATCGGCATGACGCTCGGCATCATGCCGGTCGCCGGGCTGCCGCTGCCCTTCGTCTCCTACGGAGGATCCTCGATGTTCGCCGTCTGGGTGGCCATCGGTCTGTTGCAGTCGATCAGGGTGCAACGGCCGATGTCCGCCTGAACCCGGCGCACACCGGGTAGGTGTCCGTACATGGCGGACACCAAGCGCGAGATCGAGCGGAAATACGAAGCCACCGACGACACCCGGCTGCCCGACCTGACCAGGGCGGCCGGGGTCGACCGGACGGTCCAACGGGGCCTGACCGAGCTCGACGCCGTCTACTACGACACCGCCGACCTCCGCCTGGCCGCCGACTCCCTCACCCTGCGCCGCAGAACCGGCGGGACGGACGAGGGCTGGCACGCGAAGTTCCCCGTCGCCGTCGGCGTCCGGGACGAGATCCACGAACCGCTCTCCGACGCGGTGCCGCCCCCGCTGGCGGACCTGCTCCGCTCCCGGGTCCGCCACGCGGAGATCGCCCCCGTCGTCCGGCTGCTCTCCTCCCGGGACGTCCACCACCTGCTGGCCGCCGACGGGACCCTCCTCGCCGAGGTCAGCGTCGACAAGGTGCTCGCGGAGCGCCTCGCGGGGGAGGGGAGCGGCGCCACGGCCGCCTGGACCGAGATCGAGGTGGAGCTGGCCGACGACGGTGATCCCGCGATCCTGGACGCCGTCGAGAAGCGGCTGCGCAAGGCCGGGGTGCGCCCCGCGGAGTCCCCCTCCAAGCTCGCCCGGGCGCTGGCGGAGACGACGGTGAACCGCGAGGACAGCGGACAGGAGAAGGAAACGCCGCACACCGCGGGCGACCACGTCCTCGCCTACGTACGGCAGCAGATCTCCGCGATCGTCCGCCTCGACCCCGCCGTCCGCCGCGATCTGCCCGACTCCGTGCACAAGATGCGCGTCGCCACCCGCAGGCTGCGCAGCACCTTCAAGACCCACCGGGCCCTCCTCGACCGCGAGGTCACCGACCCCCTCGGCGCGGAGCTCAAGTGGCTCGCCGCCGAACTGGGCCTCGACCGCGACCAGGAGGTCCTGGACGAACGCCTCGGCACCCGCATCGAGGACCTGCCCGTCATCCTGACCCTCGGCCCGGTCCGCGGCCGCCTCCGCGCCTGGTCGGCCGCCCGCCGCACCGGAGCGCGCCGCAGGATCGTCGACGTACTGGACGGGAAGCGGTATCTGGACCTTCTGGATGCCCTCGACGCGCTGAGCACCCACCCGCCCCTGCGCCCCGCTGCCGGCCGCGCGCCCGGCAAGGCCCTGCCCAAGGCGGTGCTCAAGGACTACAAGAAGCTCGCGCGCCGTATGAGCCACGCCCTGGAGCAACCGCCGGGCCCCGAGCGGGACACCGCGATGCACGAGGCCCGCAAGGCCGCCAAGCGCGCCCGGTACGCCGGCGAGGCGGCCCGCCCCGCGCTCGGCAAGCCCGCCAAGCGCTTCGCCAAACGCGTGAAGGCCGTGCAGAGCGTCCTCGGCGACCACCAGGACAGCGTCGTCGCCCGCGAGGCCCTGCGCGCGCTCGCGATCCAGGCGCACGCGGCGGGGGAGACCGCGTTCACCTGGGGGCTCCTGTACGGACAGGAGGAGGCCGCCGCCGAGGCCCGGGAGCGCGAACTGCCCGAGGTCTGGGCCCGCGCGTCGGCCCCCGGACTGCGCGCGGATCCGAGGAGGTGAGGACCGGGGTACGCTGGATGGTCACCCCTGCCGGCTCACGAAGGTTCGCGAGATGTCTGCCGCATCGGTCTTCCCACAGCTCGAAGCTCTGCTCCCGCATGTGCAGAAGCCCATCCAGTACGTCGGCGGTGAGCTGAACTCCACCGTCAAGGAGTGGGACAGCTGCGACGTCCGCTGGACCCTCATGTACCCCGACGCCTACGAGGTCGGGCTTCCCAACCAGGGCGTCATGATCCTCTACGAGGTGCTCAACGAGCGCGAGGGCGTCCTCGCCGAGCGCACGTACAGCGTCTGGCCGGACCTCGAAGCGCTGATGCGCGAGCACGAGGTGCCGCAGTTCACGGTGGACAGCCACCGCCCCGTCGGCGCGTTCGACGTCTTCGGGCTGAGCTTCTCCACCGAGCTGGGCTACACCAACATGCTCACCGCCCTGGACCTCGCGGGCATCCCGCTGGAGTCCAAGGACCGCACCGTCGACCACCCGATCGTCCTCGCGGGCGGCCACGCCGCGTTCAACCCCGAGCCGATCGCGGACTTCATCGACTGCGCGGTCGTCGGCGACGGCGAGCAGGCCGTCCTGGAGATCACCGAGATCATCCGCGCCTGGAAGGCCGAGGGCCGCCCCGGAGGCCGCGACGAGGTGCTCTTCCGGCTGTCGAAGACCGGCGGCGTCTACGTCCCGCGCTTCTACGACGTCGAGTACCTCCCCGACGGCCGCATCGGCCGCGTCGTCCCCAACCGGTCCGGCGTGCCGTGGCGGGTCTCCAAGCACACGGTGATGGACCTCGACGAGTGGCCCTACCCCAAGCAGCCGCTCGTCCCGCTCGCGGAGACCGTGCACGAGCGGATGTCCGTGGAGATCTTCCGCGGCTGCACCCGCGGCTGCCGTTTCTGCCAGGCCGGCATGATCACGCGCCCCGTGCGGGAGCGAAGCATCACCGGCATCGGCGAGATGGTCGAGAAGGGTCTCAAGGCGACCGGTTTCGAGGAGGTCGGCCTGCTCTCGCTCTCCTCCGCCGACCACAGCGAGATCGGCGACATCGCCAAGGGTCTCGCCGACCGTTACACCGAGGACAAGGTCGGCCTCTCGCTGCCCTCGACCCGCGTCGACGCGTTCAACGTCGACCTGGCCAACGAGCTGACCCGCAACGGCCGCCGCTCCGGCCTCACCTTCGCCCCCGAGGGCGGCTCCGAGCGCATGCGCAAGGTCATCAACAAGATGGTCTCGGAGGAGGACCTGATCCGTACGGTCGCCACCGCGTACGGCAACGGCTGGCGCCAGGTGAAGCTGTACTTCATGTGCGGCCTGCCCACCGAGACCGACGAGGACGTCCTCCAGATCGGCGACATGGCGGTCAACGTCATCGCCAAGGGCCGCGAGGTCTCCGGCCAGAACGACATCCGCGCCACGGTCTCCATCGGCGGCTTCGTCCCCAAGCCGCACACCCCCTTCCAGTGGGCCCCGCAGCTCAGCGCCGAGGACACCGACGCCCGGCTGAAGAAGCTCCGCGACAAGATCCGCGGCGACAAGAAGTACGGCCGCTCCATCGGCTTCCGCTACCACGACGGCAAGCCCGGCATCGTCGAGGGCCTCCTCTCGCGCGGCGACCGCCGCGTCGGCTCCGTCATCCGCGCGGTCTACGAGTCCGGCGGCCGCTTCGACGGCTGGCGCGAGCACTTCAGCTACGACCTCTGGATGAACTGCGCCGAGAAGACGCTGCCCGAGTTCGGGGTCGACGTCGACTGGTACACCACCCGCGAGCGCACCTACGAGGAGGTCCTGCCCTGGGACCACCTCGACTCCGGTCTGGACAAGGACTGGCTCTGGGAGGACTGGCAGGACGCGCTCGACGAGACCGAGGTCGAGGACTGCCGCTGGACCCCCTGCTTCGACTGCGGCGTTTGCCCGCAGCTCGACCTGGACATCCAGATCGGCCCGACCGGCAAGAAGCTCCTGCCGCTCAGCGTCGTCAACAAGTAGCTCGTTCCCGAACGAACCGCAGGCCCGGCCCGGCAACCCCGGACCGGGCCTGCGGCGTCCTTGACGGCATGGACTACGGCAAGCACCAGGCCCCTCAGGCGGCTCCTCAGGGGTACGAGCCGGGCGAAGGCGTCCTGACCACGCTGATCAGGATCCCGGTGCGGATCGTGGTCGTCGTGCTCGTCCTGCCCGTCCGCATGCTCCGGGACGCGCTCACCGCCCTCTGGCACGCCGCCGACCGCGCCCTGCTGCGCCCGCTCGGCCGGGCCGTGGCATGGCTCCTCGACACCCTCGTACTGGCCCCGCTGACCTGGCTGTACACCTGGGTCCTCACACCGCTCGGCAAGGCCGCCTCCTGGCTGGCCGTCGTGCTCCTCCTGTGGCCCTGGATCGGCCTGTGGCGGTACGTGATCGTCCCCGTCGCCCGCTACGGGATCGCCGCGCCGGCGGCATGGCTGTACCGGGCCGTCCTCACCCCGCTGGGCCACGGGCTGCGCTGGATCGGCACCGCCTTAGACGCCATCTCATTTGGTGAGTCTGCGGTAGCAGATGAGGGTGCAGGCGATGCTGGTGAAGGCTAGGAAGTGGTCGGCTTTGCGTTCGTAGCGTCGGTGGAGGCGGCGGCAGCCGGCGAGCCAGGCCATGGTGCGCTCCACGGTCCAGCGATGGCGGCCCAGCCGTTGCGAGGACTCGACTCCCTTGCGGGCGATGCGGTGGGTGATGCCGCGTTCGCGTAACCATTGCCGCAGGTGGGCGTAGTCGTAGCCCTTGTCGGCGTGGAGTTTGGCGGGCTTGCGCCGTCGCCGGCCGCGGCGCGAGCGGATTGGCGGGATGCCCTTCACGAGGGGGATCAGGGCCTGGCTGTCGTGCAGGTTGGCGCCGGAGATGCCGACGGATATGGGCAGACCCGACCTTTCCGTGATCAGGTGGATTTTCGAGCCGTACTTGCCCCGGTCGACAGGATTCGGACCTGTCAGGTCCCCCTTTTCAGGGCTCGCATGTTCACCGAGTCGATCGCGCACCGCGACCAGTCCAGCTCGCCGCGGGCACCCAGTTCGTCGAGGACCAGGCGGTGGAGCTTGGCCCACACCCTGGCCTTCGACCACTCCGAGAACCGCCGGTGGGCGGTCGCGCCGGACGGGCCGAACGACGCCGAAGGCAGCTGCTGCCAGGTACAACCCGATGTCGCCACGAAGACGATCGCCGCCAGCACTTCCCGGTCGCCGTGCCGGCGCCGGCCACCGCCCTGCGGCCGCGACGGCGCCTCCGGCACCACCCGCTGGAACAACTCCCACAACTCGTCCGGCACCAACCGCTCAACGATCCCCACCATGACTCACAGAATACCGAGTCGCCCAAATGAGATGGCTTCTTACTGGCCCCGGCGACACGCGGCCTCGGAACCGGCCTGGCCTGGCTCTTCGCCACCCTGCTCGTCCTGCCGGTCGCGGCTCTGTGGCGGTACGTGATCGTCCCCGTCGCCCACTACGGCCTGATCGTCCCGGTGGTGTGGCTGTACGAGACCGTCCTCACCCCGGTCGGCCACGGCGCCGCCTGGGTGCTGGGCCAGGTGTGGCGGGGGATCGCGGCCACCGGGCGCGGGCTGGGCACCGCCCTCGCCTGGCTGGTCATGACGCTGCTCGTCGCCCCCGTCTCCTGGACGTACCGCCACGTCCTCGCCCCGGTCGGCCGGGAGATCGCCGCCGCGTTCGAGGTCGCCTGGCGGATCGCCGGGTACGTCTCCCGGGCCGTCGGCCGGGCCCTCGCGTGGCTGGTCATGACGGTGCTCGTCGCGCCCGTCTCCTGGGCGTACCGCACCCTGTTCACCCCCGTCGGCCACTTCCTGCGCGACTCCGTGTGGGCCCCGGCCCGCCGCGCCGCCGCCGAGGCGCGCCGGGCCGCCCGCGCGGCCCTCACGTCCGCCCGGGAAACCGTGCGCCAGGCGCGCCGCGACGCCTGGCGGGCGCTGGTCGGCACCACGGACGGCGCACGGTCCCGGGAACCGGTGGGGATCCCTGCGCGTACTCTGGGTAGTACAACGACTGTCCCCAGCGCGGCGCAGGCGTCCGAGACCCCTCTGCCCGGCGAGAAACTCGTCGAGCGGGGGTGAGCCGGAGCGGCACCCGGGGGTCACCCGAATCTCGTGGGCGGTGCGCCACCGCGCCCGCTCCGCACCGAGGAGAAGAACCACTGGGCAAGCGACAGCCCGAAGGCCCGCCGCCCGCACCGGCAGTGCAGCGCGTCCGCCTGCGCTACACCAAGCGCGGCCGCCTCCGGTTCACCAGCCACCGAGACTTCCAGCGGGCCTTCGAGCGGGCACTGCGCCGCTCCGAGGTGCCGATGGCGTACTCGGCGGGCTTCACCCCCCACCCCAAGGTCTCCTACGCCAATGCCGCACCCACCGGCACGGGCAGTGAGGCGGAGTTCCTGGAGATCGCCCTCACCGAGGCGCGGGACCCCGAGGTCCTGCGCGGACTGCTCGACGCGTCGATGCCGGACGGCCTCGACATCATCGACGCGGTGGAGGCCCGCACTTCGGGCCTGGCCGAGCGGCTCACCGCGTCCGTCTGGGAGATGCGCCTGGACGGCGTCGATCCCGAGGACGTCCGCACCGCCGTGGCCGCGTTCAACGACGCCGAGGCGGTGGAGGTCCAGCGCAAGGCGAAGAACGGCATCAGGACGTTCGACGCCCGCGGAGCCGTCGCCGACCTCCGGGTCGTCGACGCTCCGGCCGATAGGCCGGTCGAGCGGCCCTGTGCGATACTGCGCCTGGTTGTTCGGCACGTGACACCTGCCGTGCGACCCGACGACGTCCTGTCCGGTCTCCGAGCTGTGGCCGACTTGGTGCCGCCCGTCCCCGCTGCGGTGACGAGGCTGGCGCAGGGGCTCTTCGACGAGGAGTCCGGCACGGTGACCGACCCTCTCGCGCCCGACCGCGAGGCCGCCCCGACCGCGCATCCCGCGGTCGCCGGGGCAGCCGTCGCGACGGCGCCGGAAGGCGCGGGTTCCGCGTAAGGCGGTCGTTGTAGCGCAGCCCTCCGACTCGGGAGCCACCTGGGTCGGGCCGCGCACTGACCCATAAGACTTTCGCCAGGCCGTAGGCACACCGCATACGGAACCGGCGAGCCAGACATCAGTTCCCGTGCGGCGCCCGCGCCCCGGACGGCGGTATCGCACCACTGCGGACCGTGCCGGACCGGAATCAGACGCGGCGCCCGGGAGCACGACGGGAGAACCGCCCGCATGCCTCAGCCGAACGAACCCGGCACGACCGGGAACAACGAAGAGAACACCCCCGGGGACAAGCTGCCGCCGCGCCGCAGGCGCCGCGCCGCTTCCCGCCCGGCGGGCCCGCCCGGCGCGGCCGTGGCCCCCGCCGAGGACGTCACGCCGGCCATACCGGCCGACGGGTCCGCCGCCCCGGCCGCGGACGACACGCCCGGGGAAACGGTCGCCGAGACCGCCCCGCCCGCCCGTGCGCGCCGCCGCGCCGTGCGTAAGGCCACCGCGCCCGCCGGAGCCCCGGAGCCGGTGGAGAGTACCGAGCCCGCCCCGGTCGCCGAGGCCACCGCACCGGCCGTCGCCGAGGAGGAGCCCGCCGCACCCGCGCCGCGCGCCCGCCGCCGCGCGGTCCGCAAGGCGACCGCCCCGGCCGGTGCGCCGGAGGCCGCCGAGACCGTGACCCCGGTCGTCGAGACCCCGGCAGAGCCCGCCGAGGAGGCCGAGCCCGAGGAAGAGGCCGAGGCCGTCGTCGAGGTCGTCGAGGAGCCCCCGGCGCCCCGCCGCCGTCGCGCCTCCCGCAAGGCCACCGCCCCCGCGGGCGCCCCGGCAGCGGCCGAGACCGCCGTCGTGGTCGAGCCGCCCGTCGCCGCCGAGCCCGCCGCCGTGGTCGAACCCGCCGCTGCCGTCGTCGAGCCGGAGCCCGCCGAGGCCCCTCGCGGCCGTGCCCGCCGCCGCGCTTCGGCCCCCGCCGGTACGCCGGGCGCCACCGCGCCCGTCGCGGAGACGGCGACCGAGCCGGCGCCCCCCGCCGCCGAGGCCCCCGCCGCCGAGGCCCCCGCCGCCGAGGCCCCCGCGGCCGAGGCCGTCGAGGAGACGCCGGCCCCGCGCACCCGCCGCCGCGCGTCCCGCAAGGCGTCCGCGCCCGCCGGTACGCCGCAGCCGGCCGCCGAGCCCGTCGAGACCCCCGCGGAGCCCGTGGAGGCCGGCGAGAGCCTGCCCGCCGCCGTCGCCGAGGAGCTCGCCGCCGAGGTGGAGGAGGTCGAGGACGCCGCACCGCGCGGACGCCAGCGCCGCCGGGCCACCGCCGCCGCCGGTCGCCCCGAGTTCACCACCAAGCCCGAGGAGCCGGCGCGCAAGGGCCGGCGCGCGACGCGCCCCGCCGTCGCCGTCTTCCAGGCCCCGGTATTCGCCGAGCCGATGTTCCAGACCCCCGAGACCGCGGCCGCCGCCGCTGCCGCGGCCGGTTCCCCCTCGGCGCCCGACGAGGCCGACGAGGTCGAGGAGCAGCGGACCGCCGAGGTCCAGCAGAGCGCCCCGCCCGCCGAGGCCGCGCCGCAGGGCGGCTCGCGCCGCCGTCGTCGCCGCCGTGGCGAGGCCGACGTGACCGAGCAGGCCGCCGAGCCCGCCGCCCCCGTGGAGGCGCCCGCCGAGCAGCCCGCGGACGAGGCCCCCGAGGCCGAGGCGGACGAGCACGAGGGCGAGGACACCGACGAGTACGGCGACCGCCCCTCGCGCCGTCGCCGTCGTGGCGGCCGTCGCCGCCGTCGTGGCGAGGCCAGCGACACGGACGACGAGCAGCAGCAGCCCGCCGATGAGGCCGCTCCCGCGCCGTCCCGCGCCGAGGAGACCCGCTCCGAGGACGAGCAGGACCGGGGCCGGGGCCAGGTCGCGGACGCCGCCGACGAGCAGGACGAGGACGACGACGACTCCTCGGCCTCCGGGTCGAGCAGCAGCCGCCGTCGCCGCCGTCGCCGTCGCCGCAGCGGTGACGCCGCCGCCGAGGCCGACCACGGCACCCCCGACGACCCGGAGCGTACGGTCGTCAAGGTCCGCGAGCCCCGCAAGAAGGAGGAGCGCGAGCCGGGCACCGGTTTCGACGAGGTCCAGTCCATCAAGGGCTCGACCCGTATGGAGGCCAAGAAGCAGCGCCGCCGCGAGGGCCGCGAGCAGGGCCGCCGCCGGGTCCCGATCATCACCGAGGCGGAGTTCCTGGCCCGCCGCGAGGCCGTCGAGCGCGTGATGGTCGTCCGCCAGAGCGGCGAGCGCACCCAGATCGGCGTCCTCGAGGACAACGTGCTCGTCGAGCACTACGTCAACAAGGAGCAGGCCACCAGCTACGTCGGCAACGTCTACCTGGGCAAGGTCCAGAACGTGCTGCCGTCCATGGAGGCCGCCTTCGTCGACATCGGCAAGGGCCGCAACGCCGTCCTGTACGCCGGTGAGGTCAACTTCGAGGCGCTCGGCATGGCCCACGGGCCGCGCCGCATCGAGACCGCGCTCAAGTCCGGCCAGTCGGTCCTGGTCCAGGTGACCAAGGACCCGATCGGCCACAAGGGCGCGCGTCTGACCAGCCAGGTCTCGCTGCCCGGCCGCTACCTCGTCTACGTGCCCGAGGGCTCGATGACCGGGATCAGCCGCAAGCTGCCCGACACCGAGCGCTCCCGCCTCAAGACCATCCTCAAGAAGATCGTCCCCGAGGACGCGGGTGTCATCGTGCGCACCGCCGCCGAGGGCGCGAGCGAGGACGAGCTGCGCCGTGACGTCGAGCGGCTCCAGGGGCAGTGGGAGGACATCCAGCGGAAGGCGAAGGGCACCAGCGGCTCCAACGCGCCGACGCTGCTCTACGGCGAGCCGGACATGACCGTCCGGGTCGTCCGCGACATCTTCAACGAGGACTTCTCCAAGGTCATCGTCAGCGGCGACGAGGCGTGGGAGACCATCCACGGTTACGTCTCGCACGTCGCGCCCGACCTCACCGAGCGGCTCTCCCGCTGGACCTCCGAGGTCGACGTCTTCGCCACGTACCGCATCGACGAGCAGCTGATGAAGGCGCTGGACCGCAAGGTCTACCTGCCCAGCGGCGGTTCGCTGGTGATCGACAAGACCGAGGCGATGATCGTCGTCGACGTCAACACCGGCAAGTTCACCGGCCAGGGCGGGAACCTGGAGGAGACCGTCACCAGGAACAACCTGGAGGCGGCCGAGGAGATCGTGCGTCAGCTGCGGCTGCGCGACCTCGGCGGCATCGTCGTCGTCGACTTCATCGACATGGTGCTGGAGTCCAACCGGGACCTGGTGCTGCGGCGGCTCCTGGAGTGCCTGGGCCGCGACCGCACCAAGCACCAGGTCGCCGAGGTCACCTCGCTGGGCCTGGTCCAGATGACCCGCAAGCGGGTGGGCCAGGGTCTGCTGGAGTCCTTCTCCGAGACCTGCGTCCACTGCAACGGGCGGGGCGTCATCGTCCACATGGAGCAGCCGACGACCGTCGGCGGCGGTGGTGGCGGCAAGAAGTCCAAGAAGCGCGGCCGCGGCGGCGCGGGCCAGGACCACGAGCACGGCCCGGACCACGAGCACGGTCACGACGAGCACGCGGCCGAGCCCGCCGAGACCGAGGCCGAGCTGGCCGCGGAGGTCGCCGCCCCGGTGTCCCTGGCGGACCTGGAACCGGCCGCAGACGAGGAGTTCTACAGCAGCCCCGCCGAGGCCGAGGCCGCCGCCACGCGCGGCCGTGGCCGCCGTCGGGCCTCCCGCAAGGCGTCGGCCCCGGCCGGCGCCCCCAGGGCCGAGGCACCTGCCCCGGCCGTCGAGGCTCCCGTCGTCGAGGCCCGGCCCGAGCCGGTTCTCGACACGCCCGCCGAGACCCCGGTCGTCGAGGCCGCCGCTGTGGAGGCCCCGGAGGCCCCCGAGGCTCCGGTCGAGGCCGCGCCCCAGGGGCGCCCGCGCCGTCGGGCCACCCGTAAGGCGACCGCCCCGGCGGGTTCGCCGAAGCAGGCCGAGGCGGCGGAGCCGGTCCGGCCGGCCGAGCCCACCACGGACCCGGTCGCGGTCGAGGACCCGGTCGTCGAGGCGCCCGCCGTCGAGACGCCGGCCCCCGAGGCTCCGGAGGCTCCGGCGGAGAAGGCCCCCGAGGCCGAGACCCCCGTGGCCGCCCCGCCGCGCGCCCGGCGCCGGGTGACCCGCAAGGTCACCGCACCGGCGGGCTCGCCCACCGGGTCGGACGACGCGGAGGTCGTCGTGGTCGCTTCGGCGCCCGAGGCGCAGGCCCCGGAATCCGAGGACCCGGGCACCCAGGGAGCCGCGGAATCCGGAACGGCGGACTCCGAATCCGAGTCCGCGGAACCGGCGCCGGCGAAGAAGACGGCCCGCAAGGCCGCGGCCAAGAAGGCGCCGGCGAAGAAGGCGGCCGCCAAGAAGACCGTCGCGAAGAAGACCGCCGCCAAGAAGACCACGGCCAAGACGGCCGCGAAGAAGACGACGAAGAAGACCGTCGCCGCTGGGCAGTCGTCGCCGTCCGTAACGGCTTCCGCGCATTCCGTGGAGGGCGAGTCGTCGGCCGACTGACGAATTCGTAACCGGTTGTTCATCTAAAGGTGTCCCGCCCCGAGCACATCGGGGCGGGACACCTGCTTTGTTTCAGAACTGATGCAGGAGCTGGTTAACGGGCCCGAAATGGGCCGAGAAATCCCTGATAATGTGACGGCGGTTGCCACGCGTGTGAGCGTTCTTGACGGAAACTACGGTTGGTGACAAGGCCCGGCGAACATACCGACCGGGCCGGATTCCTCGGCAGGGCGTCGGCATCGCGCCGGTGGGGTTACGCGCGACCTCGGTAAGACGTCCCGCACCTCGGAGCTCTGCCTGGTAACGAGCTCTTGCGGTGTTCAAGGAGGACGTTCATGACGAGCATCAACGAGCAGCCGATTCCTGCTGCCCGCCCGGTCATCGGGGAAGACGAGATCGAGGCCGCGGTACGCGTGCTGCGCAGCGGTCGCGTCGTGCAGGGCCCGGAGGTCGCGGCCTTCGAGGAGGGCTTCTCCCGCCTGGTCGACGACCGGCACTGCGTCGCCGTCAACTCGGGGACCTCGGCCCTCCACCTGCTGCTGCTGGCCCTGGGCATCGGCCCCGGCGACGAGGTGATCGTCCCCTCCTTCTCCTTCGCCGCCTCCGCGAACGCGGTCCGCCTCGTCGGAGCCGACGTGGTGTTCGCCGACATCGAGCCGGGCAGCTTCGGCCTCGACCCGGCTGCGGTCGAAGCCGCGATCACGCCGCGCACCGCCGCGATCATGCCGGTGCACCTCTACGGCCACCCCGCCGCGATGGACAAGCTCATGCCCATCGCCGACCAGCACAAGCTCGCCGTCGTCGAGGACGCCTGCCAGGCCCACGCCGCGGCGCTGAACGGCACCCCCGTCGGCGCGTTCGGCGCGGGCGGCACCTTCAGCTTCTACCCGACCAAGAACATGCACTCCCTCGAGGGCGGCATGGTCACCACGGCCGACGCCGAACTGGCCCGCACCCTGCGCCTCCTGCGCAACCAGGGCATGGAGCAGCGGTACGCCAACGAGATCGTCGGCGCCAACATGCGGATGACCGACGTGTCCGCCGCCGTCGGCCGCGTACAGCTCGGCAAGGTGGAGGCATGGACCGAGCAGCGCCGCGCCAACGCCGCGTACCTCGACGCCCACATCACCTCCCCGGCCGTCACCACGCCGCCGGTGGCCGAGGGCGCCCGGCACGTCTACCACCAGTACACCCTGCGGATCAGCGGTGACCGGGACGCCGCGATGGCCAAGCTCACCGAGGCGGGCATCGGCAACGCGGTCTACTACCCGACGCCGATCCACCGGCTCAAGCCCTACTGGGAGCCGGACCAGAAGGCCGGCCGCACCTGGGACCTGCCCGAGACCGAGCGGGCCGCCGCCGAAGTCGTCTCGCTGCCCGTCCACCCCTCGCTCACCGAGGGCGACCTGGAGCGGATCGCCGCCGCGGTGAACTCCCTGGGGGAGAACCTGTGATCACCGTACTGAAGGCCGGACTCATCGGCCTCGGCTCCATGGGCCGTCACCACGCCCGTGTCCTCGCGAGCCTGGAGGGCGTCGATCTGGTCGGCGTCGTCGACCCGATGGGCGACAAGAACGGCTGGGCCCAGGGCGCCCCGTCCTCTCCACCGTCGAGGAGCTCATCGCCCTCGGCATCGACTACGCCGTCGTGGCCTGCCCGACCGCGCTGCACGAGGAGGTCGGCCTCCAGCTCGCCGACGCCGGGGTCAGCGCCCTGATCGAGAAGCCGCTCGCCGACACCGTCGAGGGGGCGCGCCGCCTCGTCGACGCGTTCGAGTCGCGCGGCCTGGTGGCCGGCGTCGGCCACATCGAGCGGTGCAACCCGGCGCTCCTCTCGCTCCGCGCCCGCCTGGAGGCCGGCGAGCTGGGTGACGTCTACCAGGTGGTCACGCGCCGCCAGGGCCCGTTCCCGCACCGGATCGCGGATGTCGGCGTGGTCAAGGACCTGGCCACCCACGACATCGACCTGACGGGCTGGGTCACCGGCCGGACGTACACATCGATCGCCGCCCACACCGTCTCCAAGTCCGGCCGCCCGCACGAGGACATGGTCTCCGCCGTGGGCCAGCTGTCCGACGGCACGATGGTCAACCACCTGGTCAACTGGCTGAGCCCGCTCAAGGAACGCTTCACCTCGGTCACCGGCGAGCGCGGCTGCTTCATCGCCGACACCCTCACCGCCGACCTCACCTTCCACTCCAATGCCGCGGTCACCACCGAGTGGGAGGCGCTGCGCGCCTTCCGCGGGGTCTCCGAGGGCGACATGGTCCGCTACGCCATCCCCAAGCGCGAGCCGCTGCTCGTCGAGCACGAGCTGTTCCGCGACGCCGTACAGGGCAAGCCGGCCGACATCTGCACCCTGCGGCAGGGGCTCCGGACCGTCGAGGTGGCGACTTCGCTGCTCGACTCGGCCAACAGCGGCCGGACAGTTGTATTCGAGACAGGAGAGCACGCTCGTCATGACGATTGACAGCTTGGCCGCAGGGCCGGAGCGCCGTACCCGTGGAAAGATCGTCATGCTCGTCGACAACGGCGTCAACGGCGATTCCCGGGTGCAGAAAGAAGCTCGCTCAGCTGCGGAAGCCGGCTGGGACGTGGTGCTCCTGGGCAAGTCGCCCACCAAGAAAACCAAGCGCTGGTGGCTGGGCGAGGCCCAGGTTCGCCTGCTCCACGTGCCGACGCCCATGCACCGTCGCCGTCACGAGTACCGTCGGCCCGGGCTGCGCTCACCTCTCGCCTATCCGCCCGGTCCGCTCGCCGAGTACCGTAAGCAGCGGATGAAGGCCTGGCGCGCCGAACTGAACGTCCGGGGTGTAGAAGCCAGGCGCAGCGGTTCGAGGCTGGGCGCTGCGCGTCTGCTGCCTCCGCGCCTGATGGCGAAGGCGCTGAGCAAGTGGGTGCATCTCCGGGCCGGCCGCACCGAGGTACTCGCCCAGCGACGCAAGAGCATGGACTCGATGCTGGATCGTTTCACCACGGCCTTCTGGGTTCGTACCATGGGCGACCGGGCGTGGCGTCGGCTCGATCCGGCCCTGTGGGACTTCGAGCTCGCGTACGGAAGAGTCATCGACCGGCTCGAACCGGACCTGATCCACGCGAACGATTTCCGTATGCTCGGCGTGGCCGCGCGGGCGAAGCTGCGCGCCGAAGCAAAGGGCAGGTCCGTCAAGCTCCTTTGGGACGTGCACGAGTTCCTGCCCGGCATCAAGCCGTGGAACCCGCACCCGCGCTGGCACATCGCGCAGTGCGGACACGAGCGCGAGTACGCGAAGTATGCCGACGCCGTCACTACGGTCTCCTCCACGCTGGCGGACATGCTGGTCGAGCGTCACGGTCTGAAGACTCTGCCCGCGGTGGTGCTCAACGCCCCGGACGCCGAGATCTCCCCGGAGCAGGCCGCGGAGCCGGTGCCGGACCTGCGTGAACTGTGCGGAATCGGGCCCGAGGTCCCGCTGGCCGTCTACAGTGGCGCGGCCGCCCCGCAGCGGGGCCTCGACATCATGGTCGAGGCGCTGCCCCAGCTCCCTGACACCCACGTCGCGTTCGTGGTCCTGCGCACCAACTCGGCGTACATGCAGGAACTCACCGAGCGCGCCGGCGAACTGGGCGTATCGGACCGGCTGCACATCCTGCCCTACGTGCCGCACTACCAGGTTGTGCCCTTCCTGTCCGCGGCGGACGTGGGCGTCATCCCCATCCATCACTGGCCCAACCACGAGATCGCGCTGATCACCAAATTCTTCGAGTACTCGCACGCCCGACTGCCGTTCGTGGTGAGTGACGTGCGGACGATGGGCGAGATGGTGGCACGGACCCGCCAAGGCGAGGTGTTCACCGCCGAAGACGTCTCCGACTACGTCAGGGCGGTCAAGTCGGTGCTCGCCGATCCCGCCAAGTACCGTGCGGTCTACGAGAACCAGAGGTTGCTGGAGGACTGGACCTGGGAGGCCCAGGCCGAGGTGCTCGACGGCGTGTATTCCCGGCTCGTCGGGGGGGCCCGTGCAAAGGCGGGTCGGTCGGACAACCAGGTGATGGCATGACACGTAGCCCCGACGTCAGCGTCGTCGTCGCGGTCTACAACACGATGCCCTACCTGACGGATTGCCTGAACTCCCTGATCCGGCAGAGCATCGGGCTTGACCGGCTGGAGATCGTGGCGGTCGACGACGGGTCGACCGACGACAGCGCTGCCGAGCTCGACCGGTTCGCCGAGCGTTATCCCGGCGTCGTCAAGGTGATCCACCAGGAGAACTCCGGGGGCCCGGCAGCGCCGAGCAACCGGGCGATGGAGATCGCGTCCGGTCGCTTCGTGTACTTCATCGGCTCGGACGACTACCTGGGCGACGAAGCCCTGGAGAGAATGGTCTCCTATGCCGACGAGCACGATTCTGACGTCGTGGTCGGCAAGATGGTGGGCACCAACGGCCGTTACGTCCACCAGAAGCTCTACGAGGAGACTTCTCCGGACATCAGCCTGTACGCGTCGAGCCTGCCGTTCACACTGGCCAACACCAAGCTCTTCCGTAGGGAGTTGGTGGAGAAGCACCAGCTGCGCTTCCCGGAGGACATGCCGGTCGGGAGTGACCAGCCGTTCACGATCGAGGCGTGCGTCCGGGCCCGCAAGATCTCGGTCCTCGGCGACTACACGTACTACTACGCGGTCAAACGCGGTGACGCCGGCAACATCACCTACCGGGCCGACCACCTGGCCCGGCTCCGGTGCGCCACCAGGATCATGGAGCACACAGCCGCACTCATCGAGGCCGGACCGAAGCGCGACGCCGTCTTCAAGCGGCACTTCGAGTGGGAGCTGTCCAAGCTGCTGCTCGACGACTTCCCCGCCCTCCCCGTCGAGACCCGGCGGCAGATCTGTGAAGGGCTGGCCGTCCTCCTGGAGGCTTACTTCACCGACGGTCTGCGCGACGCGACCGGAGTGAAGAGACGGGTGCGTTTCGGCCTGGCGCAGCGCGGTGCTGTCGATGAGCTCACCCGCGCGATCGCGGACGAGGCGGAGCACGGGCCCCCGCCCTTCATCCTGGAGGGCGACCGCGCCTTCGCGCCCTACCCGGGCTTCCGGGATGCCGGGGTAGGACTCGACGACCGGTGGTACGAGGTGCGGGAGACGGTGGCGGGCCGCCTCGCCGCCAGTACGCGACTGGAGAAGGCCGACTGGGAGCAGCACGGCACGGAGCTGTCCTGCGTCGTGAGGCTGCGCGTCGGCATCACCGGCGACACGTCCTCGGCCGTCATCGCCCTCGCCCAGGGCGCCATGCCGCAGAGCGCGGACAAGGCCGGCGCGCGCAAGCTCCCGAAGGACGCCCCGACCCCGCAGCGCAGCGGCACGCTCACCGCCGACGCGGCTGAGGACGGCGGCACTCTGCTGACCGCCCGTATCCCGCTCGCACCCGGGCGGGCCAAGAAGGGCGTGCGCCTCTACGTGGAGGTGGCGGGCTCCCCGTACGAGATCCCGGTCCGCACCGAGGGTCGGCCGATGCCGCTGGCGCGGCGCTGGGGGAGCACCGACCCCCACCGCGTGGCGGCGAACACCAACACCAAGGGCCGGCTCGTGATCACGACGGCTCCCCTGCGGGAACCGAAGTCCGGCGTGGGCGCACGGCTGCGCCGCACGCTGTCCAGGTCGAAGAGGAAGTAACCCGATGAACATCTGTGTAGTCGCGCTCGGCAAGATCGGGCTTCCGCTCGCCGTGCAGTTCGCCGCCAAGGGCCACAAGGTCATCGGCGCGGACGTCAACGAGAGGGTCGTCGAACTCGTCAACGCGGCCACCGAGCCGTTCCCCGGCGAGCACGACCTCGACCGCCTGCTCAAGGAGACCGTCGGTGCCGGCCTGCTCTCCGCCACCACGGACACCACGGCAGCGGTCGCCGCGTCCGACGCCGTCGTGGTCGTCGTCCCGCTCTTCGTGGACGCCGAGGGAACCCCCGACTTCGGCTGGATGGACTCCGCCACCAAGGCCATCGCCGCGGGCCTGAAGCCCGGCACCCTGGTCAGCTACGAGACCACGCTGCCGGTCGGCACCACCCGTACCCGCTGGGCGCCGATGCTGGCCGAGGGCTCGGGCCTGACCCCCGGCGAGGACTTCCACCTGGTCTTCTCCCCGGAGCGGGTGCTCACCGGCCGGGTCTTCGCCGACCTGCGCCGCTACCCCAAGCTCGTCGGCGGCGTCGACGAGGCGTCCGCCGAGCGCGGCGTCGCCTTCTACGAGGCCGTCCTCGACTTCGACGAGCGCGAGGACCTGCCCCGCCCCAACGGCGTCTGGGACCTCGGCACGGCGGAGGCCTCCGAGCTGGCGAAGCTCGCCGAGACCACCTACCGCGACGTCAACATCGGTCTGGCCAACCAGTTCGCCCGGTTCGCCGGCCAGAACGGCATCGACGTCAAGAAGGTCATCGAGGCCTGCAACAGCCAGCCCTACAGCCACATCCACCAGCCCGGCATCGCCGTCGGCGGCCACTGCATCCCGATCTACCCGCGGATGTACCTGTGGAACGACCCGGAGGCGACCGTCGTGCGCTCGGCCCGCGAGGCCAACGCCGCGATGCCCGCGTACGCCGTCGACCTGCTGGCCGCCGCCTACGGCGACCTGGACGGCGTCGGGGTCCTGGTGCTGGGCGCGGCCTACCGCGGCGGTGTCAAGGAGACGGCGTTCTCCGGTGTCTTCGGCGTCGTGGAGGCACTCAAGGCGCGCGGCGCGGTGCCGTTCGTCTCGGACCCGATGTACACCCCCGAGGAGCTGACCGCCCTCGGCCTCGTCCCGCACGACGGCCACCAGGCCGTCACCGCCGCGATCCTCCAGGCCGACCACGCCGAGTACCGCGAGCTGTCCGCCGCCGATCTGCCGGACGTCCGCGTCCTGGTCGACGGCCGCCGCACGACGGACCCGACGAAGTGGGCCGGCGTGCGCCGCGTGGTCATCGGCGGCTGACACCGCCGCACAGCACCGAGCCCCCGCCGTCGTCCGGTCGGGGGCTCGGTGCCGTTGTGAGTCGAGTGTCAGCGATCCGTTCGGCCGGGCGCCGGCGGACTCTCCTGAGTGCCGCGGCCCGCCCGGTCCCGCTCCTCCCGCGCAAGCCTGGCCCGCAGCCACCGCTGGGACGGCCGCTCGACCAGGTGCAGGCCGCCAGGACCATCGCCGCGACGGTGAGCAGCAGGGTCGGCCAGGCACCCAGCGTTCCGTACACCGTGCGGTACATCGCGATGCCGCTGACGAACAGCGCGGTGTTCAGCGGCTACGCGGAGATCCCGAGGATCGGCACCTGGTTACCCGACTGCTGCACCAGCACGCATCGTCATGTTCGTCAGCGACTCACTGATGCTTCGGCCGGGTGCGCGACCCGTCGGGCATGGCCCGTCAGACCGCGAAGGCTGCGGTCCGGCCGGAACCGGTCACCCGGCCTGGCACCTTCCCTGCGGCCCGGTGGGCTCAGGCTGGGCGCTCCCCGAGGACCCCGTCCTTCTCCTCGTACAGCGCCTCACTCTGTGGGCACTGCCACACCCCCGGCTCACCCTCGCGCTCCACCAGGCGTACCCCACTGCGGCCCACCCAGCCGATCTGCCGGGCAGGTACGCCGACGACCAGAGCGAAGTCCGGAACGTCCTTGGTCACCACGGCGCCCGCCGCGACCATGGCCCACCGGCCGATCCGCATCGGCGCGACACAGACCGAGCGGGCGCCGAGCGACGCGCCCTCGGCGACCTTCACGCCGACCGCCTCCCAGTCGCCGCCGCGCTTCTGCTTGCCGTCCGGGTCGACCGAGCGCGGGTTGTGGTCGTTGGTGAGGACCACAGCCGGGCCGACGAATACGCCGTCGCCGAGCTCGGCGGGCTCGTAGACGAGGGCGTAGTTCTGCAGCTTGACGTTGTTGCCGATGCGGACGCCGGTACCGACGTAGGCACCCCGCCCGACGACGCAGCCCTCGCCGAGCTTCGCTCCCTCGCGGATCTGCGCCAGCTCCCAGACGCTGGAGCCGGCCCCGATCTCGGCGGTCTCGTCGACCTGGGCGGTGGGCTGGACCCTGTAGTTCACGTACGGCTACCTTCCAGAAGGCGGTTTCGCCGGAAAGCATACGGTCTCCGGAGCGGACGCCTCGCGGCCCGGTATGGGGCCACGGCCGCCGGGAGCCGATGCCGGCCACCCCATCCGGCCCGTGTGCTGGGTGGAATGGCCCGGATCGTTGTGGTGGTGGTCTCAGATGAGGTGTTTGAAGGTGTTCCAGCCGTGGCCGATCTCGGTGCCGGCGCCGAGGCTGTTGCTCTTGCTTGTGTAGAGGTAGAGGCCGCCGGTGTTGCGGTGGGTGGCGACGATGTCTGCGCGTCCGTCGCTGTTGATGTCGGTCAGCGTGAGGTGGCTCATCAGGTGGAAGCTGGAGCCGATTTCGATGCCGTTGCCGATGTTGCCGCCGGAGGTGCCGGGGTAGAGGAGCAGGGTTCCGGTGTCTTCGCGGGTGGCGATGAGGTCGGCGCGGTTGTCGCCGTTGAAGTCGCCGGCTGCCAGGTTGGTCATCTGGGACCAGCCGCTGCCGATCTGCTTGGTGTGTGCCACGCCGTTGCCGTTGCCGGTGTAGAGGTTGAGCGTGGCGTCGGACTTGTTGACGGCCACGATGTCGGCCTTGCCGTCGCCGGTGAAGTCGCCGGCGGCGAGCTGCTCGATCCCGGTCCAGCCGTGGCCGATCTCGTCGGTGGACTTGAATCCGCCGTCGCCGTCGCCGATGTAGAGGAAGAGTTCGCCGGTGGTTCGCTTCGTCGCGACGAGGTCGCCGTCTCCGTCGCCGTTGAAGTCTGCGGCGGCCACCTTGTCCATGCCGGTCCAGCCGCCGCCGACCTCGCGGGTGAAGTTCACTCCGGAGGTGCCGTCGCCGGAGTACAGCCGGAGGGTGCCGGTGGAGTCGACGCCCAGCAGATCGTCCTTCAGGTCACCGGTGTAATCGTGATCACGGTGCACTTCGATGGGCGGGTAAGGATCGGCTTTGTCGCCGGCCAGGCCGGCCACTGCCCCGCAGTGTGGCCAAGCGCCGGCGCCTTGTCCGGCCAAGACCTTTTCGGCTATCAGGATTTGCTGCTTCTTGGACGCCAGGTGGGCGTTGGACGCGTACACGCGGCCGCCGTATCCGGCCCAGGTGCTCGCTGAGAACTGCAGGCCCCCGTAGTAGCCGTTTCCCGTGTTTATGGACCAGTTCCCTCCACTCTCGCACTGCGCGACTTTGTCCCAGGTGGCTATGGATGCTGCTGTGGCGTGCTGGGCCATCAGCAGGGGAACAGCGAGGGCGGCGGCGATCACGGCTGCGAATGCCGGGCGGTGGCGGCGGGCGAGAGCGGAGCGAGGCAAGACGCACTTCCGTTTCGAGTGATGGGGTGTCGTTGAGACGCGAAAGGAGGAGCCCGCCCTCACGTGCGCAGGCCCCTCCGGGCTGTGTCCGGCCGATGGCCTCAGATGAGGTGTTTGAAGGTGTTCCAGCCGTGGCCGATCTCGGTGCCGGCGCCGAGGCTGTTGCTCTTGCTTGTGTAGAGGTAGAGGCCGCCGGTGTTGCGGTGGGTGGCGACGATGTCTGCGCGTCCGTCGCTGTTGATGTCGGTCAGCGTGAGGTGGCTCATCAGGTGGAAGCTGGAGCCGATTTCGATGCCGTTGCCGATGTTGCCGCCGGAGGTGCCGGGGTAGAGGAGCAGGGTTCCGGTGTCTTCGCGGGTGGCGATGAGGTCGGCGCGGTTGTCGCCGTTGAAGTCGCCGGCTGCCAGGTTGGTCATCTGGGACCAGCCGCTGCCGATCTGCTTGGTGTGTGCCACGCCGTTGCCGTTGCCGGTGTAGAGGTTGAGCGTGGCGTCGGACTTGTTGACGGCCACGATGTCGGCCTTGCCGTCGCCGGTGAAGTCGCCGGCGGCGAGCTGCTCGATCCCGGTCCAGCCGTGGCCGATCTCGTCGGTGGACTTGAATCCGCCGTCGCCGTCGCCGATGTAGAGGAAGAGTTCGCCGGTGGTTCGCTTCGTCGCGACGAGGTCGCCGTCCCCGTCGCTGTTGAAGTCTGCGGCGGCGACCTTGTCCATGCCGGTCCAGCCGCCGCCGACCTCGCGGGTGAAGTTCACTCCGGAGGTGCCGTCGCCGGAGTACAGCCGGAGGGTGCCGGTGGAGTCGACGCCCAGCAGATCGTCCTTCAGGTCACCGGTGTAATCGTGATCACGTGTGGCGGTGACGTCCTCGACGATGTTCTTGTAGCGGTACGGCAGGTAGGAACCGGAGTTGTTGAAGTAGGAGTACGGGATCGTGCGCCGCACGGCGTGCGGCGGGGTCTGCTCGATACCGACGTACGAGGTTTGCGAGGAGTTGGCCCAGCGCTCGAACAGGACGACGTGGGAGCCACTCGTGGGGTTGGAGGGGTTGTGGAAGAGGAGCATGTCGCCCTTCTTCAGATCACTCTTGGAAATGCGGGTGGCGTAGGTATCGAGGTTGCCGGTCCAGGCGTTGGTGCCGAGGTTCCAGGCCATGGAGATCAGGCCCGAGCAGTCGGTGCGATAACCGCCCCGGTAGTCGTTCATGCTGTACGGCACTTTCGCGTCGACCCAGGTCTTCGCACGGGCTATGACCGCGCTACGAGTGATCGGAGCCGCCGCGGCCGAGGGGGACGACGAGAAGCCGCTGAGAGGGGAATCAGCCTTCAGCGGCCCCACCTTGCCCTGAGGTCTCTCGACGTCCTGGGTGGCGGTGCTCGCGGTGGCGGCGGCTGCGGGGGCGGCCGTCGCCACGGGGGGAAGGGCGAGGGCGCCGAGAACGGTGGCGCTGGCAAGGGCCACGGTGAGGACAGCGCTGCGCGCAGAGATTGTCGCGGGCATGACTATTGCTCCTTGTTGGATGCTCAAGTGGTGGAGCCGGGAGTGACCGCCTGCAGGAATGCGAACGTCCCGTGCGGAGGCGTCGAAGCGTGGAGAGCCGAGGGGAGGGGGCGGGTCTGACCCGGCGCCTGCCCGGCGGGGTGCGGTAGCCAGTGGGCTCAGCCGTTGAGCGCGTGGGTGGCTACTGCCAGCCGAAGTCGTTGCTGGGGAGGTCGGCCGCGGCGACGCTCTGCCGACCGGGGTTCTGGTTTCCGGAGGTGATGATTCCGGCAGCCACTCCAAGGCAGTGGAGCAGTGATCCCGCGGCAAGGACGGTGATCGCGGCGGCCCTGGCGGTACGGATGGTTCTCATGGCGGCTGACCCTTCGGCGGAGACGGGCTCGGTGGATGGTTCAGGCCCTGTGTCCCGCGGTGACGTGGGGCCGGTCTGTCGTGTTCACCGGTCGCTGTCCCTTCCGGCGAGAACTACTCTCCCGGCAGGTCGGAGGGGTGGGAAGAGGTCTCCGACGGCCCCAAAGGGCCATGTCCCAATGGGGCCAGCAAGGGTGCCTCCGCCCTGCGCAGCTCCCAACCGGCCAGCTCCCCATGGGTGTCCAGCAGTCGATGGCACAACTCCGCAGCCAGGGCCTCGGCCGCGAGCAGGGACTCCGCCACCGCGAAGATCCCGATGATCGGGTCCGGTTCGGCATTCGGATGAGCGGTGACGTGTTCTATCCGTTCACCGGGCCGCGTGAGGGCGAGGGCGCGCCGACCTGCGTCGGAAGGCAGGCGGCCACCGGGCGGCGCTTTCAGCTGGGCGTGAATGAGATACATGCCACTGAGGTTGCAACCAGCCCGCGAAGCAGGCTGCTCTGACTGCTGGCCCATTGGGGACATGGACGAAATAGGCCAACCCTCTTCCTGCTCCCCATCGGGACGGATCTACGTGCGATTATCGTGAAGATCGCTTCACGGGAAGGTCGCTTTATGGGGGAGTACGTGCTGACTTTGCTGGGCATGGAGAGACGGGTGGAAGCCGTATATCGCGCCTTGCTGTCGCACCCGGACGACGGGGTCACCGATCTCTGCGAGCGCTTGGAAATGACCGAGGAGGAAGTGCGCCGCGGCCTCGACCGTCTGAGTGAACTGGCCCTCGTGCGGCCTTCGTACGAGGAGCGCGGCAGGCTTCGGGCGGTCAGCCCAGACGTCGGTATGGAGATCCTGCTCACCCGTCAGCAAGCCGAGCTCGCCGCTCAGCAGCACCGTATCGAGGCCTCCCGGGCAGCCGCCGCGCAACTGATCGCCGAATACGCCGATCTGCGCCCGTCGGTCGTCGAACCCGGCGTGGAGCATGTGGTCGGCCTGGACCGCATCCGGGAGCGGCTTGACCTGCTGCAGCGGGAGGTGAAGGACGAGGTCATGATCCTGGCCCCGGACAGGGAGCAGTCGCCGGACAACCTGGAAGCCGCCAAGCCGCTCGACCAGTCCCTGCTGGAACGGGGAGTCCGTATGCGTACCGTCTATCTCGACAGCGTCCGCAACAGTCCGCACACCGTGGCCTATGCCGAATGGCTGAGTGGTCTGGGTCGGCAAGCCCGTACCGCCCCCACCCTGCCCATTCGCCTGATCATCACGGACCGCAGCACTGCGGTGATCCCGGTCAACAGCGATGACACCGCCGCCGGCGCGGTGATACTCACCGGCCAGGGCACGCTGACGGCCCTGTGCGCCCTTTTCGAATCCCTCTGGGAGACGGCCAAGCCGTTTGGTGAGACCGAGAGGAAAGGCGAGAGCGGATTGACCGACACGGAGGCGACGGCCCTCAGGCTGCTGGCCGACGGTTTCACGGACGAGGCCATCGCCAAACGTCTGGGCGTCTCGCACCGGACCGCCCGCCGCGTGGCGACGGGACTCATGGAGCGTCTCGGCGCGCGCAGCCGGTTCGAGGCGGGAGTGGGCGCGGTACGCCGGGGCTGGCTGGACTAAGGGCTGTCCAAACACTTTGGGGACGCGGCTGGCGGGTGGTTCGCCTGCGAGCGCGGTGTGTCCGCGGTGGTGATCGCAGGAATTCGGCCGAGTGGGCCCTGCGGCCCGTGCGGAACCGTCGACCAGCAGCCGCCTGCCGTGAACGGTCAGCCGGGCATGACGGTGGGGCATGAAGACCTCCGTGTGGTGAAGAGTTCGACACCTCCACCACGCCGGAGGCCGTCGCCGGCCACGCGCGGTCGGCGTTGAAAACGTTCGTGATCAATACCCCTGGAGCCCACGATCTTGCGTGGCGAGCGTCGCCGGTCGAGAGCGGGCTGGGGCGCCCACGAGGGTGCCCGTGCCGGAAGCTCTCGTGGACCGCCCAGGAGGGCGGTTTGACCCCCACACCCCCGCCCCGTAACCTTGACCCTCGGTGTGTTTACTTGACGCACCTACCCCTGAGCACATCCCTCCCGGTAACGGTCGGTGTTCGCGCCGTCCGCCAGGAGAGGCCGCTCATCCTTCCGGATCGTCCCGGGCTCCGGCCCGTGCGAGCGGCTGGCATCAGGGGATCCGTTCCGAGCGAGAGAGAGATCCGCGTGTACGCCATCGTGCGCAGCGGTGGTCGCCAGCACAAGGTAGCTGTCGGCGACATCGTTGAGGTTGACAAGATTTCCACTGCCAAGGTTGGCGACACGGTCGAGCTCTCGACCCTGCTCGTTGTCGACGGTGACGCGGTCACCAGCGACCCGTGGGTGCTGGACGGCATCAAGGTGACGGCCGAGATCGTGGACCACCACAAGGGCGCGAAGATCGACATCCTTCGCTACAAGAACAAGACCGGCTATCGCCGTCGCCAGGGTCACCGTCAGCAGTACACGGCGATCAAGGTCACCGGTATCCCCGCGGCTGCGAAGTAAGGGACTGAGAACACATGGCACACAAGAAGGGCGCATCTTCCACTCGGAACGGGCGCGATTCCAATGCTCAGCGGCTCGGCGTGAAGCGCTTCGGCGGTCAGGCCGTCAACGCCGGTGAGATCCTGGTCCGCCAGCGCGGCACCCACTTCCACCCGGGCACGGGCGTCGGCCGTGGCGGCGACGACACGCTGTTCGCGCTGGCCGCCGGTGCGGTGGAGTTCGGTACGCACCGTGGCCGCAAGGTCGTGAACATCGTTCCGCTCGCCGTCTGATCCTTCTCAGCGCGCGCAGAACGACACACAGCACCTTCCGAGGGCGGATCTCAGCTTTCCCGGCGAACGGGGAAGCGGGTCCGCCCTCGGCGTGTTACGACAGAGACAATCCCGCTTTTTTCCGCTGTACCTGGAGGCACCAACCATGACCACCTTCGTGGACCGCGTCGAGCTGCATGCCGCCGCGGGTAACGGAGGCCACGGCTGCGCCTCCGTCCACCGTGAGAAGTTCAAGCCGCTGGGAGGCCCCGACGGGGGCAACGGCGGACGCGGCGGCGATGTGATCCTCGTCGTCGAGCAGTCCGTGACCACGCTGCTCGACTACCACCACAGCCCCCACCGCAAGGCCACCAACGGTCAGCCCGGCGCCGGCGACAACCGCTCCGGCAAGGACGGCCAGGACATGGTCCTGCCCGTCCCCGACGGCACCGTGGTCCTCGACAAGGCCGGGAACGTGCTCGCCGACCTCGTCGGCCAGGGCACCACCTTCGTGGCCGGTCAGGGCGGCCGCGGCGGCCTCGGCAACGCGGCGCTGGCCTCGGCACGCCGCAAGGCCCCGGGCTTCGCGCTGCTCGGCGAGCCGGGGGAGAGCCGGGACATCGTCCTGGAGCTCAAGACCGTCGCCGACGTGGCCCTCGTGGGCTACCCGAGCGCGGGCAAGTCCTCGCTGATCTCGGTGCTCTCCGCGGCCAAGCCGAAGATCGCGGACTACCCGTTCACCACTCTCGTGCCGAACCTCGGCGTCGTCACCGCCGGCTCGACCGTCTACACCATCGCGGACGTCCCCGGGCTCATCCCCGGCGCCAGCCAGGGCAAGGGCCTCGGCCTGGAGTTCCTGCGGCACGTCGAGCGCTGCTCGGTGCTCGTGCACGTCCTGGACACCGCGACGCTGGAGTCCGACCGCGACCCCGTCTCCGACCTCGACATGATCGAGGAGGAGCTGCGGCTCTACGGCGGCCTGGAGAACCGGCCCCGCATCGTCGCCCTCAACAAGGTCGACATCCCGGACGGCCAGGACCTCGCCGACATGATCCGCCCCGACCTGGAGGCCCGCGGCTACCGCGTCTTCGAGGTCTCCGCGATCGCGCACAAGGGACTCAAGGAGCTCTCCTTCGCGCTCGCCGGGATCATCGCCGAGGCGCGCGCCACCAAGCCGAAGGAGGAGACGACCCGCATCGTCATCCGTCCCAAGGCCGTCGACGACGCTGGCTTCACCGTCGCCCTGGACGACGAGGGCATCTACCGTGTGCGCGGCGAGAAGCCCGAGCGCTGGGTGCGCCAGACCGACTTCAACAACGACGAGGCCGTCGGTTACCTCGCCGACCGCCTCAACCGCCTCGGCGTCGAGGCCGCCCTGATGAAGGCGGGCGCCCGCGCCGGCGACGGCGTCGCGATCGGCCCCGAGGAGAACGCGGTCGTCTTCGACTGGGAGCCGACCGTGACCGCCGGCGCCGAGATGCTCGGCCGCCGCGGCGAGGACCACCGCCTGGAGGAGCCGCGCCCCGCCGCGCAGCGTCGCCGGGACCGCGACTCCGAGCGTGACGACGCGGAGAAGGAATACGACGAGTTCGACCCCTTCTAAAGAGTGTCCGACCGGGAGCTGCCCCTGGTCACGGCCGACGGCCCGTCTCCTCGGAGGCGGGCCGTCCGGTAGCCTCGGGGCCGGGCGCCGGTGGTTTTCGCCGGTCACGCCGGGTGCACGCGCCACGGATGTGCGGATTGAGCAACACATCTGTGGGGTCGGTCACCCCGTGCGACCGCCCCGAAGCGCCCAACCTCCCTGGCCAGAGGGTGAACTGCGGGTATCCGCAGGACGATCGGCGGACGACGTCCACCTTGCGAGACGGTCACGGAGAGTGCGACCATCACACTGTTCCCCCGTCATAGCAAGGTAGGTCGTCTGTGTCTGTGCCGCATGAAGCCAAGCCCCGGACCACAGCGGTCGTGCTCGCCGGTGGGACCGGCCAGCGCGTGGGCCTGTCGATCCCCAAGCAGCTGCTGAAGATCGCCGGCAAGGCCGTCATCGAGCACACGCTGACCATCTTCGAGAATGCCGAGGGCATCGACGACGTCATCGTGCTGATGGCGCCCGGTTTCGTGCCCGACGTCGAGAAGATCGTCGCGAAGGCCGGACTGACCAAGGTCACCCGGATCATCGAGGGCGGCAACACCCGCAACGAGACCACCGAGCGTGCCATCGCGGCCCTCGGCGAGGGTCTCGCCGAGGGCGAGGACCGCAACGTCCTCTTCCATGACGCGGTACGCCCCCTGCTGTCACAGCGAGTGATCACGGACTGCGTCGACGCGCTGGACCGTTACCAGGCCGTCGACGTCGCCATCCCGTCCGCGGACACGATCATCGTCACCCGCACGCACGGTGAGGACGGCGAGTTCATCACCGAGGTGCCCGACCGCTCCCGGCTGCGCCGCGGCCAGACGCCGCAGGCCTTCAAGCTCTCCACGATCCGCAGGGCGTACGAGGTCGCGGCGGGCGACCCCAACTTCCAGGCCACCGACGACTGTTCGGTGGTCCTCAAGTACCTCCCCGACGTGCCGATCTACGTGGTCGCGGGCGACGAGTACAACATGAAGGTGACCCAGCCGGTCGACGTCTTCATCACCGACAAGCTCTTCCAGCTGGCCTCCACCGCCGCCCCCCGCCAGGCCGACGAGGCCGCCTACCGCGAGCTCCTCACCGGCAAGACCTTGGTCGTCTTCGGCGGTTCGTACGGCATCGGCGCCGACATCGCCTCCCTCGCGGAGGGCTACGGCGCGAAGGTCTACGCGCTGGGCCGCTCCACCACCGGTACGCACGTGGAGAACCCGGAGCACGTGGACGACGCGCTCTCCAAGGCGTACGCCGAGACCGGGCGGGTCGACTACGTCATCAACACCGCGGGCGTGCTGCGGATCGGCAAGCTGGCCGAGACGGACAACACGACGATCCAGGAAGCCCTGAACGTCAACTACCTGGCGCCCGTCCAGATCGCCCGCGCCTCGTACAAGTACCTGGCCGAGACCCAGGGCCAGTTGCTGCTCTACACCTCCAGCAGCTACACCCGGGGCCGCGCCGAGTACAGCCTCTACTCCTCCACCAAGGCCGCCATGGTCAACCTCACCCAGGCGCTCGCGGACGAGTGGGCGGGCGAGGGCATCCGGGTCAACTGCGTGAACCCGGAGCGCACCGCGACCCCGATGCGCACCAAGGCGTTCGGCCAGGAGCCCGAGGGCTCGCTGCTCTCCTCGGAGGCGGTGGCCCGCACCTCGCTGGACGTTCTGCTCTCCGCCCTGACCGGCCACGTCATCGACGTACGGCAGCAGGACCCGACGGCGGGAGCCGCCGAGTCCTCCGGTTTCGAGCAGGCCCTGGCCTCCGTGCTGGACCGTCAAGCAGATGTGTAATAATTCTTGACAAATGTGCTTTTCCGGGCCTCTGTTGTCGCTTTGCGCGACGGCAGAGGCCCGAATGCGTGAAGCCGCACCTTCACATTTCCGCCAATACGTGAATCAACCGGCACCCCCTGGAGCAGGTTCTTCGTGATCTCGACAGCCATTCGCCTGGCCCGTGTGGGCAGCAGGTCGGAACTGGCGGCAGCGTTGTTGATGGGGCTGGGATATCCCTGCGTCATGCTTGCCGCGCTCATTCCCCACATCTGGTTCTTCGCGGCGGCCACCGCTGTCACGTATGCCACCGACTGGTACCTGCACCAGAAGGGGAGCTATCTGGTCAACCGCCTGGGCAAGGTGCGCGCCGGGCTGTCGATCCGCTTCCTGCTGCGGCAGCTCATGGTCATCCTGCTGCTGGCCCGGCTGGATCTCGCCGAGTCGCCGCTGTTCTACTCGGCGGTGGCCTGTTTCCTGCTCTTCTACGGGCTCCAGGCGCCGCACGGCGCCCTGACGACCCTGATCCGGCTCCGCCGCACCATGCCGGTCGTCACCCGCAACGTGGACCTGCACGCGGTCCGCATCCCCGACGCCCCGCCCGGCGTGCTGCTGCGGCGCTCCGCCGAGAAGATGCTGCACCTCGACATCCCGGCCGTGGCGGGCATCCTGATCGCCGCCGGTACCGGTGAGGACGTCATCGGCTACGCGGGCATCGGCCTGACGCTGCTGCTGGCCCTGGTCTACCTCGCGCTGCTGTTCCCGTACATGCGCCGCGGCCGGCTGGCGCCTCCGGCCCCCGCCGTGCTCAAGGCCGTCGACGGCTGGCTGCGCGACTACCAGCCGAGCGTGGTGCTCTACTTCTCCGGCTCCAACGAGTCCGCCTACCAGGGCAACATGTGGCTGGAGACCATGGCCCGGGTCGAGGGCCGGCCGCTGATCATCATGCGGGAGCGTGGCCTCGTCCCGCAGCTGGCCGAGACCTCCGTCCCGGTTCTCTGCATCCCTGCGGGCACCCACCTGATGAACCTGGACCTCTCGACCGTCCGGGTCTGCCTGTATCCCGCCAACGTCGGCAAGAACATCCACATCCTGCGGGTCCCGACGATGAAGCACGTCTTCATCGGGCACGGGGACAGCGACAAGCTCGCCAGCGTCAACCCGTACTCCAAGGTCTACGACGAGGTCTGGACCGCGGGCCGGGCGGGCCGCGACCGCTACGCGCTGGCCGACGTCGGCGTTCTCGACCAGGACATCGTCGAGGTCGGCCGCCCGCAGCTGGAGCCCATCAGGAGCTGGACGGGCGCCGTCAAGAACCCCATCCCGACCGTGCTGTACGCGCCCACCTGGGAGGGCTGGGACGACAACCCGGGCAACACTTCCCTGCTGCTGGCGGGCGAGAACATCGTGCGTCGGCTGCTGAACGCCGCCGACCCGGTCCGGATCATCTACAAGCCGCACCCCTTCACCGGTATCCGCAGCGGCAAGGCCAAGGCCGTCGACTTCCGGATCCGGGCGATGCTGGAGAAGGCCGCCGCCGAGCGCGCCGCCGAGCCCCGTTGGGCGAAGGAGGCGTCGTCGGCCGCCGCCGGGCAGAGCGCCGCCAAGGCCGAGCTGGCCCGGATCGAGGCGCGGCTCGCGCAGCTCTCGGCCCCGGGCCACTCGGGCGGCGACGAAGCGGAGGAGTCGCGGATCTCACTCGCCGACCCCGCCCGCGAGGCGGAGACCGCCCGGCTGCGGGCCGAGTGGAACGACGCCTACTGGCGCTCCTTCGGCTGGTGGGAGCACCGTACGGTGACCGGCGCACAGCCCAAGCTGTACGACTGCTTCAACGAGTCCGACGCCATGGTTTCGGACATTTCCAGTGTGGTCTCCGACTTCATCGCGAGCGGCAAGCCGTACGCGGTCACCGACTCCGCCGCGCTCGGGGCCGAAGAGTTCAAGCGGCAGAACACCGCGGTGCGCGCCGCGGTCATCCTGTCCAACGGCGCCGAGGAGCTCGACGCGCTGCTGGCCGCGGTGGCCGACCCGACGGCGGACACGCTGGCGGACGCCCGCCGCGAGCTGAAGACCTACCTCCTGGGGCCGGACGAGCCGACCTCCATGGAGCAGTTCAACGCCGCCGTCTCGGCGCTGGCAGCCAAGGCCGAGGCCCGTAACCTGGGCGTCGCCCAGCGCCTCGGCGACCAGGCCGTGGCGGTGCTGGACGAGGAGTCCGTCACCAGCGGCGTCGGGGCCGGGGATCCGCAGGCGGTGGCCGAGGCCGACGCCACGGCGGACCCGGACGCACCGGAGGCCGAGGCGCCCGAGGCTCGGACGGCCCTCGCCGAGGGGTCCTCGTCCGTGCGCTGAACGCCGTACGGCCGAGCACCGCACAGCTGATCGAACTGGCTGAAAAGTAAGGAACCCCGATCGCGGCCCGTACGTCTCTCCTTGAGGGAGGGGTGTACGGGTCGTCCGGTATGCGGATGCGCAAAAGGTGCAGAGTCGGGCGAACTGCCTTCCTTCGTGATCAAATCGACAGGTGCACATGGCCGACATGCCCAGGAAGAACGACGAGCCCGATGTCAGTGTGATCATCGGAGCTTATGACGCGATGCCCTACCTGGTCCGGTGCCTGGAGTCCGTCGAGGCGCAGACCATCGGCGCGGACCGCATGGAGATCGTCGCGATCGACGACGGCTCCACCGACGGCACCGGCGCCTGCCTGGAGGAGTTCGCCGCCAGGACCGCGATTCCCATGAGAGTCGTCCGGCAGGCGAATTCCGGGGGACCCAGCGGCCCGCGCAATCGGGGCCTCTCCCTCGCCCGCGGCCGGTACGTCTTCTTTCTCGACGCGGACGACTATTTCGGCGAGGAAGCCCTGGAGCGCATGGTCGCCATGGGAGACCGGGCGGGCACGGACGTGGTGCTCGGGAAGATCGTCGGCGTCAATCGCGGTGCCGCGAAATCGATGTGGAAAGAGACCGTCGAGCGGGCCGACCTGTATTCCTCCAACGTCAAATTCACGTTGAGCGCGCAGAAGCTGTTCCGGCGCGACCTCCTCGTACGCCTCGGAATGACCTTCGACGAGAAGCTGAAGACGGGTGAGGACGCCCTGTTCACGATGGAGGCGTACATCCGCGGCAACGGGATCTCCGTGGTCGCCGACTACACCTGCTACTACCTGGTGGGCCGCGAGGACCGCAACCAGATGACCAAGAAGGGCAGCTACAAACGCCGCTTCGACTCGGCCCGCGCGCTCATGGGGCTCATCGCCCAGTACGTGCCCCCCGGCCCCCGGCGCGACGTCCTCATGGTGCGGCCCTTCGTCATCACGCTGCTGCCCCAGTTCGGCCCCGGGCTGCTGAAGCAGAAGCCCGAGGTCCGCGAGCGGAAGATGGCGCTCGCCGCTCCGCTGATGAAGGCGTACTGGACCCCGGAGCTCGGCCGCAACCTCAAGGTGAACGAACGGCTGCGGCTGATGTGCCTCGCCGAGGGCCGGCTCGACCTGCTCCTGGACGTCGCCGCCTTCCTGCGCGCCGAGGAGGAGCCCGAGATCGTCCGCCGGGGGAACCCTCCCCGTCTCCACCTCGCCTACCCGCACTTCGGGGAGAGCTCCGTCCTCCCCGACCGGGCCTACGAGGTCACCATCACGGAATGGGTCGGCGGACGGCGGATCGAGGCGCTGCGGGACAAGCCCCGCCTCTCCTTCCCCCGGCGCGTGGTCCGCAAGGCCCGCCGGGTGCTGCTCAGCGCCGTGCGCACCCCCCGCGCCCGCCGCATCTGACCGGGCGCGGCCGGGGGAGTACAGCCCCCCTCTCCCGCCCCGGTGACGACCGGGGCGGTTCGTCCTGTGAGAGGTGTCACGTCATACTGTGGGGCAACCATGAGACCGTTGGAGCCGTCTCATTAACGCCCCGTCTTCCTGGGGTTCATCATCTGCACGTCCCCCCGGAAAGGCCCTCCACCCGTGGCGTCCCTCGAAGCGATCCCCGACGAGCTCAGCCGGCTCATGAAGTACTTCCCGGAGACTCCGGTCGAGGAGCGCCCCGAATTCCACCGAGCGGCCAAGGACTTCCTGGCCCGTGCGGCCCCGAAGGTCGTACGACAGTTCTCCCCGATGGCCCGGGTCAAGTGGCACCTGGCGGCCAGCGGCCGCGGTGACGAGCTGGTGGACCTGCTGCACTACGAGCGCGAGAACCCGGGAGCCTTCTCCGTCCGCGGCCTGCGGCGCGCCCGCATCGAGCTGCCCGGCGTCGAGAGCTCCTCGCTCCCCTCCTCGGTGCGCAACTTCAACCGCAGCGAACTTCCCGTACGCGGCAAGCTCCTCGATCTCGGCTGGGAGGACGGCAAGCTCCTCGTCAAGGGCTACGCCTACATCCCCAACGTCCCCTCGGCCACCGGCAAGCGCTCACTGCGCGTCGCCGTGCTCCGCCGCCAGGGCAGCCGCTCCACCCTCCCGCTGCGGATGCGCACCACCCTGGAACCCCGCGCCACCGCCGAGGCCAAGGGCGCCCTGCACACCTACGACTGGTCCGGCTTCGAGCTCGGCATCGACCCGTCCCGACTGCGCGTACGCGGCCAGTGGCAGCCCGGCACCTGGCGCCTGGGCATCGGCATCCCGCGCCCCGGCGGCATGTCCGTGGGCAGCATCACCAAGAACAACGCGGGCGCATCCGGCCACAGCTACACCCGGGTCCTGGACGACGGCGTCCGCCTCGTCGTCGGCTTCGACCGCAACCGGCTCAAACTCTCCGTGGACGTCGTCCCCGCCGAGATCATCGCCCAGGAAGCCGACGGCGAGACCCTCACCGTCACCCTGCGCTCCCGCGTCACCACCCCCGCGGGCAAGTACCCCACCGCCCTGCGCATCGACCACGAGCCGAGCGGTTTCGCCACCGACCTCCCGCTCCAGCAGGGCGAGACCGGCGCCGACGGCTGGCTCCGCCACACCGCCCGCCTCGACTTCGCGGACCTCCCCGTCGACGACGTACACCCCGGCAAGTCCGTCAAGTACCGCGCCCAGATCGTCTTCGCCGACGGCACCACCCGCCGCGCCACCAACGGCGCGCAGTCCGTCACCGGAGTCCACCCGCTGCCCGAGGGACGCGAGTTCGCGATCCTCACCGACGGCGCCGGGAACTTCACCCCCCAGGTCCGCACGGTCCAGCCCCTCGTCGACAGCGTCGAGTGGAGCACGGACGGCGAGCTGGTCCTCTCCGGCGTCTACACCGGCCCCGCCGAGCAGATGAAGATGGTCCTGCGCCACACCGGCCGCAACGAGGACCGCCCGCTGCCCGTCGAGTTCGCCGACGGCCGCTTCACCGCCCGCCTGCGTCCGGACACCATGCCCACCTACGAGGGCACCGTGTCGCTGCGCGCCGGCCGCTGGATGCCGCGCCTGCGCCTGCGCACCGAGTGGGACCACACCCGCGACCTCCCCGTCACGATCCGCCCCGACCTCGTGAACACGCTGCCGCTGACCCACCGCGGCGAGCACCGCACGTACACCGTCGAGCGGCTCGACTTCGACCGGATCTTCGTGGAGTCCGGGCCGGTCCTCGACCCGGAGCTGCGCGGCGCCTACCGCCAGCGGCTGATGCGCGACGTCTACACCCCCGAGCAGCGCGAACTGCCGCTGCGCGAGGCCGTGCTCTACAACAGCTTCGGCGGCAAGCAGTTCTCCGACTCGCCCCGCGCGGTCTACGAGGAGCTCAAGCGCCGCGGCACCGAGGTCGAGCACATCGCCATGGTCCACGACCAGCAGGTCGTCCTGCCGGCCGGCGTCCGCGGCGTCGAGTGGGGCAGCAAGGAGTGGTACGAGGCACTGGCCCGCAGCCGGTATGTCGTCACCAACGGCGGCATCCGCGAGTGGTTCGTCCGCCGTGAGGGCCAGGTCGTCGTCCAGACCTGGCACGGCACCCCGCTCAAGCGCATCGGCGCCGACCTGCTCGGCACCCCGAAGGCGAACCTGGCCTACATCGCGAGCCTCCCGCAGCGCTCGCGCCAGTACAGCCTGTTCATCACGCCGAACGCCTTCACCACCCCGATCATGACCAACTCCTTCCGCCTCCAGTGCGAGGTCCTGGAAGCGGGCTACCCGCGCAACGACGTCTTCCACGCCCCCGACCGCGTCAAGCGCGCCGCGGCGGTACGGGAGAAGCTCGGCATCCCCGCGGGCAAGAAGGTCGTCCTGTACGCGCCCACCTGGCGCGACGACCAGCGCTACGGCGGACGCCGCTTCAAGCTGGACAACCAGATCGACGTCGAGGCCGCCAAGCGCGAGCTCGGCGACGACCACGTGCTGCTCTACCGCAAGCACCACAAGGTCCTCGACTCCATCCCCGGCGCCGGACAGGGCTTCGTCTACGACGTCACGTACTACCCGGACATCGCCGACCTCTACCTGATCGCCGACGTGCTGATCACGGACTACTCCTCGGTGCTGTTCGACTTCGCGCACTCCGGGCGGCCGATGCTCTTCTTCACGTACGACCTGGAGCACTACCGCGACACCCTGCGCGGCTTCTACTTCGACTTCACCTCCCGAGCTCCCGGGCCGCTGATCAAGACCTCCGAGGACCTCGTCTCCGCGATCCGCAACATCGACGAGGTGAGCGAGGAGTACAAGGAGAAGTACGCCCAGTTCCGGGTCGACTTCTGCGAGCCCTCCGACGGCCGCGCCGCCGCCCGGGTCGTGGACCGGATGCTCGCCGTCAAGGACGAGCAGCAGAGCTGAGCCCACCGAGGCCGCCCCCGCCGCCCGCCCGCACCCCGTTCACCCGCCGTCCTTCGGCGTCCACCGAGCGGAACGGGCAGGCGGCGGGGGCGGCCGCTCGCGTACTGTGCTGTGCCGGGGCGGCACAGCGGGCCCCGCGTCGGACACCGGGGCGATCCAGAGCGAGGAAGCACGTGGCAGAGCAGAGGCCGTCGGGCCGCGAGCCGGCAGTGACCGGCGCCCGCAGGGTCGTCGTCAAGGTCGGCTCCTCCTCGCTCACCACCGCGTCCGGCGGCCTCGACGCCGACCGGGTCGACGCCCTCGTCGACGTCCTGGCCAAGGTCAGGGACGGCGGCGAACGCGAGGTCGTCCTCGTCTCCAGCGGAGCCATCGCCGCCGGACTCGCCCCGCTCGGCCTCGTCCGCAGGCCCAAGGACCTGGCCCGCCAGCAGGCCGCCGCCAGCGTCGGCCAAGGCCTCCTCGTGGCCCGCTACACCGCCTCGTTCGCGCGCTACGGCGTCCGCGTCGGCCAGGTGCTCCTCACCGCCGACGACACCAGCCGCCGAGGCCACTACCGCAACGCCTACAGCACCCTGGACAAGCTCCTGGAGATGGGCGCCGTCCCCGTCGTCAACGAGAACGACACCGTCGCCACCGACGAGATCCGCTTCGGCGACAACGACCGGCTCGCCGCCCTCGTCGCCCACCTCGTCCACGCCGACCTGCTCGTCCTGCTCTCCGACGTGGACGGCCTCCACGACGGACCGCCCGGCACTCCCGGCGCCTCCCGGATCGCCGAGGTCACCGGCCCCGACGACCTGACCGGCGTCACCATCGGCAGCGCCGGGAACGCGGGCGTCGGAACCGGCGGCATGGTCACCAAGGTCGAGGCCGCCCGCATCGCGACCGCCGCCGGCATTCCCGTCGTCCTCACCTCCGCCAGCCGCGTCGCCGACGCGCTCGCGGGCCGCGACACCGGCACGTACTTCCACCCCACCGGACGCCGCTCCGCCGACCGGCTCCTGTGGCTGGCCCACGCCTCCACCCCCCAGGGCGCGCTCACCCTCGACGACGGCGCCGTACGGGCCGTGGTGGAGCGGCGCACCTCCCTGCTGCCCGCCGGAATCTCCGCCGTCGAGGGCGAGTTCAGCGCCGGCGACCCGGTCGAGCTGCGCGACCCGCACGGCACCCCGGTCGCCCGCGGACTCGTCAACTTCGACGCGAAGGAGATCCCCCAGCTGCTCGGCCGCTCCACCCGGGACCTCGCCCGCGAACTGGGGCCCGCCTACGAGCGCGAGGTCGTACACAGGGACGATCTGGTCCTCCTCGCGCCGCGCCTCACCCCCTGAAACGGCTGAAAGTCCCGCCATCCAGCGGGGACCTTCCCCAAAACCACCCCATGCCCGCCTGTGGACTGGTCCACTTTGTAGTGGGGGAACAGGGGTACCGCACAGCAACACATCACAGGAGGCCGCCGGTGAGACGAGCGCGCCCGGGCGCGCCGCCCGAGGCACGGCCAACCGCGCCCTGACGAGTGTCGGAGCGGGGGCGGATTTCGACCGGAATCCAGCCCCGGCGGACACCGTCGAACGGGAGCCGGTCACGACGGCGAAGGAGGAGTCCCCGCAGTCCAAGCTCTGGCACATCACGCTCAGCGTGTCGGGCGCCGAGACTCCGCTGGGGGAGGTCAGACGCGGCCTGGAACAGCTCGCGCACGACCACCCCTTTCTGCTGACCAGCCGCTACGCGAGCGACCACGCGGAGATCCGCTACTGGGAAGAGGCCCGCGATCTGCACGACGCGGCCGCGGTCGCGCTGCGGCTGTGGGGCGAGCACCGCTCCAGCGCCCAGCTCCCGCCCTGGGAGATCGTCGGCCTGGAAGTCATCGACCGCGAGACCTACCACCTGCGGATCGCCGAGGGCTACGGTCCGCCGCCCGCGGCCCCCGTGGGCGTGCACCCCTACTGACCGCGATCCGGCGACGTCCGCACCTCGGGTCGGGCGTCTCGCATCACGGGATACGTGACGGATGCCCGCAGAGTGCGCATTACTCTGCGGGCATGACCACGCTCTCGCCCTACGACAACCTCTCCCCGGTCGCGCAGACCGCCTACCGGGCCCGCGCCGCCGCCGCCGACATCGCGCCACTTCCGCGCGCGGCCAAGGACGACGCGCTGCTGGCCATCGCCGACGCCCTCGAAGTGCGCACGAGCGAGATCGTCGAGGCCAACGCGAAGGACGTCGAGCGCGCCCGCGGGGCCGGGACGAGCGAAGGCATCATCGACCGCCTCACCCTCACCCCGGAACGGATCCGCGCCATCGCCGCCGACGTACGGGACGTCGCGGCCCTCCCCGACCCGGTCGGTGAGGTGGTGCGCGGCTCGACCCTGCCCAACGGCATCGACCTCCGGCAGGTGCGGGTCCCGCTCGGCGTGGTCGGCATCATCTACGAGGCCCGGCCCAACGTCACCGTCGACGCGGCCGCCCTCTGCCTGAAGTCCGGCAACGCGGTCCTGCTGCGCGGCTCCTCCTCGGCCTACGCCTCCAACACCGCCCTCGTCCGGGTCCTGCGCGACGCGGTCGGCGGCTCCGGCCTGCCGGCCGACGCGGTGCAGCTCGTCCCGGGCGAGAGCCGTGACTCCGTGACGGAACTGATGCGGGCCCGCGGTCTCGTCGACGTCCTCATCCCGCGCGGCGGCGCCTCGCTGATCCGCACGGTCGTCGAGGAGTCCACCGTGCCCGTCATCGAGACGGGCACCGGCAACTGCCACGTCTACGTCGACGCGCAGACGGACCTGGCCATGGCGGTCGACATCCTGATCAACTCCAAGGCCCAGCGCCCCAGCGTCTGCAACGCGGCCGAGACCCTCCTCGTCCACAAGGACGTGGCGGACGCCTTCCTGCCGCTCGCCCTGGACGCGCTGGCCGAGGCCGGGGTCACCGTCCACGGCGACGAGCACGTCCTCGCCCGCGCCGAGGGATCCAAGGCCACGGTGGTGCCGGCGACGACGGAGGACTGGGAGACCGAATACCTCTCCTACGACATCGCGGCGGCGGTCGTCGACTCCCTGGACGCCGCGGTCGCCCACATCCGGCTCTGGTCCTCCGGCCACACCGAGGCGATCGTCACCACCTCGCAGGCCGCCGCCCGCCGGTTCACCCAGTTGGTCGATTCGACGACGGTCGCGGTAAACGCCTCCACCCGCTTCACGGACGGCGGGCAGTTCGGCTTCGGCGCCGAGATCGGCATCTCCACGCAGAAGCTGCACGCCCGCGGTCCGATGGGCCTGCCCGAGCTGACCTCGACGAAGTACATCGTCACGGGGGACGGGCACACCCGCTAGGCCCTGTCGTCGAACTCCCGTCGTCGCCCCAGGGCGGACGGGAGTTCGACGAGGGCCTTCAGGCCCCTCCGGTCGGCCCCTTCCGTCCTTGGGCGCAAGGGGCCGACCGCGTGTTCCCCGTGCCGATCCGGGGGAGTTCACGGGGTCCCTGCCCAAAAGGTCCCGGCCCAGCTACCCTGAAACCGTGCCGGACGACGTGGGGGGCAAGCCGTTTCCTGACGGCTGGGAGCCCGACGACGACCGCGGGGGCGCGGACGAGGACTTCGCCTCCGTGGTGTTCGACGAGGACTTCGTCCGGTCGGCGCCCGTCCATGAGCCCACCGCCGTGGAGCGCCTGCTCGCCGCCGCCGAGGCCCGTGCCGAGGCCGACGCCGCCCGCGCCCGTCGGAGCCGCCGCGCGGACGACGACGCGTACGACCGCAACGGCGGCCCCCGGGGCTATCACGACCCCCAGGACCTCGACTACGACCCCGACCACGGCATCGGGGACGACGTCTGCGCCCCGGGGCCCTACGGCCGCCACGGCGGCTCCCTGCGCCCCTACCGCAACTCCGCCCGCTGGCACCGCCCGGTCGCCTGGCTGCTCGCCCTGGTGATGGGCGTCGGCATGGTCTCCCTCGCCTTGACCGCGGCCTACCGGGGCGGCTCGAACAACCGACAGGACCAGGTGCCGCCGCCCGTCACCAGCGGCGTGGACAAGCCCGGGGCCGCCCCGTCGGCCTCCGCGGACTACTCCCGCCCCACGGTCTCCGCCGAGCCCCGGCTGCCCTGAACCCGCCCCCTCCGTCACCCGATCGCCGACGGCCGCCCCAGGCGCTTCCGCACTTCCCGGCCGTCTCCGCGTTTACGCGGGCCGCTATCGACCTACCCTCAAGATGTGACCCCTCGTTCCCAGGGGGGCTTCTCGCTGCGGAGGCCACTCGGCCGAAAGCAGACCGTTGCGCACCGAACCGACCGGTGTGGAGATGGGGAGAGAAGTCATGACAGGCCGCTCAGAACCACCGGACGGTGCGCCCGAGAATCCCGCGGGCGGCGAGGACGAGTACCGCTCGCTCGTCTTCGACGAATCGTTCGTCCGGGCTGCGCGGATGCAGGAGTACTCGGCGCAGGAACGTATGGGCGAGCACGCCCGCGCCGTCCGGGCGCTGCCCGACACGCAGGTCGTCCGCATCGACGGCGGCTCCCGGGCCGCCGTAGCCCTGGTCGTCCTCATCGCCCTGGCCTTCGCGGTGGCCGTCTACGTGGGATTCCGGAGCCCGTACCCCCAGCCGGCCTCCCGGCGGGCTGAACCCCTGCGGACCACCGTCGTCCCCCTGGCCCCCCGGGGGGCCGTACCGGGTGGATCACCCGAGTGGCTGTACGGGGCCGAGCCGGTCTCCGGATTCCGCACGGGCGCCGACGGCATCAACTTCCCCACCGTGCAGCGCACGCAGAACTTCTCCGACAGCCAGATCACCGCCGCCCTCGCCACGGTCAAGGACTACCTGGTGGAGTCGTCCCTGAACCCCGACGTCCTCACCGGCTCCGTACGCCGGCCCGTCGAGCACCTCCTCGACCCGGACCAGCGCGCCCAGTTCGAACAGAGCCTGAGCAGCCCGGCGGACGCCGGGAGCCACGCCGCCACCGGCTGGCTGGTGCGCTTCGACCCGGAGCAGGTGGAGCTCGCGGACCCGCGGATCCGGGTCGAGGGGACCCTCGGCTACGAGGAGGAGGCCCCTGGCGTCCTCGGTGTCGTCTCGGACCACACGTTCACCTACGCCCTGCGCCCGGCGGACGGGCCCCACCGGGACGACGACGCCTCCCTGTTCACCGTGCGGCGCGAGCTGCGCTTCCGCTTCGACCGGGAGGACCTGCGACTGCACCGCCTGGAGGTGCTCACCGCCCATGTCCAGGCCGGGCCGCAGTCCTGCTCGGCCGACGCGACCGGGATGCTCCGCCCGCTCCTCGCCGGGGAACGGGCGGACGCCCGCGGGCCCGCCGCCACCGACCCGTACGCCACGGGCCGGCCCACGGCGGCGCTGTGCGGGACCCTGGAGGCCGTCAGCTCCCCGACGGCCCCGACGACGGGTCAGCTCCCCGACGGCCCCGACGACGTCCCCGGGCTCCCCTCCTCAGGGGCCTCGGGCGGCTGACCGGCCGTCCCGTCCCCGTCCGTAGCGGAACCGCCGGACGGGCCCTGTGCCCCGCCCTTCGCGCTTCCGGTACCGGTGAACCGGTCACGCAGCTTGCCGCCCAGGTCTCCCGCCCCGCCGGCGATGTCGCCCACGAGCTTCATCAGCGGGTCCTTGCTGGTGCGCACCGTGTCCGCGTAGTGCGAGGCGGACTCCCGGAACGAGTCGGTCACCGAGGTGTCCTTGTCCTCGTCGCGCCGCGGGTAGTGGCCGTCCATGATCCGCTGGAAGTCGCGGGTCTCCGACCACTTCTTCAGCTCGGCGGCCCGCACGGTGGTGAACGGGTGCGTGCGGGGCAGCACATTGAGGATCTTGAGGACGGAGTCCCGGAGGTCGCCGCCCTTCTCGTACTCGTCGGCCTGGGCGAGGAAGGCGTCCACGTTCATCTCGTGGAGGTGATTGCCGCCCGCGATCTTCATCAGACCGCGCATGGAGGCCGTTATGTCCTGGCCGACCAGCAGCCCGGCCCGGTCCGCGGACAGCTCCGACTTGCGGAACCACTCGCGCAGCGCAGTCACTATCGCCATGATCGCCACATTGCCCAGCGGGATCCAGGCGACCTTCACGGCCAGGTTGGTCAGGAAGAGCAGTATCGTCCGGTACACCGAGTGACCGGAGAGCGCGTGGCCCACCTCGTGGCCCACCACCGCCCGCATCTCCTCCTCGTCGAGCAGCTCGACCAGGCCGGTGGTGACCACGATGATCGGCTCGTCCAGCCCGATGCACATGGCGTTGGGCTGCGGGTCCTGCTTCACGTACATCGGCGGGACCTTCTCCAGGTCCAGGATGTAACACGCGTCCCGCAGCATGTCGTTGAGGTGGGCGAACTGCGCGTCGCTCACCCGGACGGAGTCGGAGAGGAAGAGCAGCCGCAGGCTGCGCTCCGGGAGCAGCCCGCTGAGCGCCTTGAACACGGTGTCGAAGCCGGTCAGCTTGCGCAGGGCCACCAGGGCCGAGCGGTCGGCGGGGTGCTCGTAGGCCCGGGAGGAGATCCCGGGGAATCGCCGGCGCTGCCTGCTCGGCACGTTCTCGTGACTGTTGTCGGTCATGGATGGCCCCCTGTTCGTACGAGACGTCGCTCGTCCCCCGGACAAAACCCAGCGTATGCGCTGGCGCTACGGTGTGCGGGGGGCTGTGGATAACTTTGAGGAGCGCCCGAAATGTCGCACACCGCCGTACTGCTCGCCGCCGCGTCCGAGGAGCAGGGACCGGGTGACACGCTCCGGATCGTGTTGCTCGTCTCGATCCTCGGAGCGGTGCTGCTCGCGTGGTTCCTGCTGCGCGGATACCGCAACGACGACAACAACGACTGAGTCGCCGTGAGCGTGCCCGGGGGGCCCGCATACGATGTGACCGACGTCTTCCTTCCGATTCACGATCGATAGGTCCTGCCGAAGATGAGCCTCACGAGCACCGCACACCAGCTGGTCACTCTCGCCTCCGAAGGCGGCGAGGGCGGCAACCACGAAAGCCTCAACCCCTACTTCGTCGGCGCCGGGGCGTTCCTCGCGCTGATGTTCCTGCTGTGGGTCACCACCCGCTTCAACCGCGACCGCTGAGTCAGAGGCGTACAGCTGTGCCAGTAGGCTCTGCACGCATGGGAGAGCAGGAAGTGCCTACCGGCCCCGGCAAACGCCGCATCGGCGTGATGGGCGGGACATTCGACCCGATCCACCATGGACACCTGGTGGCGGCCAGTGAAGTGGCCGCCCAGTTCCATCTCGACGAGGTCGTCTTCGTCCCGACCGGGCAGCCGTGGCAGAAGAGCCACAAGAGGGTCTCCCCGGCCGAGGACCGCTATCTGATGACGGTCATCGCCACCGCGTCCAATCCGCAGTTCTCCGTCAGCCGGAGTGACATCGACCGTGGCGGACCGACGTACACCATCGATACGCTGCGTGATCTGCGCGAGGTCCACGGCGACGCGGACCTCTTCTTCATCACCGGCGCCGACGCGTTGTCCCAGATCCTCACCTGGCGCGACGCGGAGGAGCTGTTCTCGCTCTCCCACTTCATCGGTGTGACCCGCCCGGGTCACGTGCTCACGGACGACGGGCTGCCCGAGGGCGGTGTCTCCCTCGTGGAGGTGCCCGCGCTCGCGATCTCGTCCACGGACTGCCGTGAGAGGGTCGCGCAGGGGGAGCCGGTCTGGTACCTGGTGCCGGACGGCGTGGTCCGCTACATCGACAAGCGCCAGCTGTACCGCGGCGAATGAGCCACGGAGAGGGGCACCGGTGAACGACCCGCAGAACCCGTACGACCCGTACTACCAAGAGCCGCAGATCATCGGCTACGACGCGTACGGGCAGCCGGTCTACCAGCAGCAGGGGCAGCAGCCGTACGACCAGCAGGGCCAGTACGACCAGCAGGACCAGCAGGGTCAGGGTTACGACCCCTACGCCGCACAGCCGGGTCAGGGACACCTGGCCCAGGACGCCGGCTACGGCTACGACGCGTACGGCAACCCCCAGCAGCAGCCCCAGGGTTACGACCCCTACGCCGCCCCGCATCCGGTACAGGCGCCTCAGCCGCCCCGGACGCAGCAGGGCCAGGGCACGGACCAGGTGTACGGCTACGGCTCCTACACCGACTACGGGTACGCCACCGAGCAGCAGTCCGCCGCGGTCGACACGGGCCAGCACTGGAGTGTCCCGCAGCAGGGCGCGGCCCCCTCGCCGGTACAGGCCCCGCAGCAGCCTCCCGCGCAGCAGTCACAGCATCCGCAGCAGTCACAGCAGTCACAGCAGTCACAGGGGTCGGCGGAAGGCGCAGCGGAGCCGGACGCGGAGCCCGCACTTCCGGGGCAGCGCAAGCCCGCCCCCGACTACCGCACCGAGCAGTTCTCGTTCATCGAGGAGCCCGACGAGGACTCCGAAGACGTCATCGACTGGCTGAAGTTCACCGAGAGCCGCAGCGAGCGGCGCGAGGAGGCCCGGCGCAAGGGCCGCAACCGGATGGTCGCCCTGATCGTCGTCGCCGTTCTCGTCGTCGTCGGCGGGGCCGGCTATCTCTGGTCCGCCGACATGATCCCGGGCCTGTCCGGGTCGGACGAGAAGAAGGCCGTGGCCGCGGGCGCCCAGCAGCGCGACATGATGGTGGTGCACCTGCACGACACGAAGAGGGGCGGCACCTCGACGGCGCTGCTCGTCGACAACGCCACCACGAAGCAGGGCACCACCGTCCTGCTGCCGAACTCCCTCGCCGTCGCCTCCGACGACGGAACCACCACCACGCTCGGCAAGTCCGTCGAGGACGACGGCAGGACCGGCACCCGGGAGGCGATCGACACCCTCCTGGGCACCCGGATCACCGGCACCTGGCGGCTGGACACCCCGTACCTGGAGAACCTCGTCGAGCTGGTCGGCAACATCGAGGTCGACACCGACACCGATGTGCCGGGCGCGAAGAAGGGCGAATCGCCCCTGGTGAACGAGGGCGAGGGCCAGACGCTCAGCGGCGCGATGGCCGTCGCGTACGCCACCTACCGTGCGCCGGGGGAGCCCGAGGCCAAGCAGCTGACGCGGTTCGGCGAGGTCATGCGGGCCACGCTGCGCAAGATCTCCGAGGATCCCAAGGCCGCGACCGTCACCATCGAGACGCTGCTCCAGGTGCTGGACCCGTCGCTGCCCGAGAAGGACCTCGGGGCCTCGCTCGCCAAGCTGGCCTCGCGTGCCAAGGTCGGCGACTACAAGACGGCCCTGCTGCCGGTCCAGGAGGACGGCACGCTCACCGAGGCGGACACCCGCGACGTCGTCAAGGACATCCTCGGCGGCACGGTGAAGGCCCCCGAGGCGGGAGCTCCGCTCCGGGTCGCCGTCCGCAACGCCACCGGGAACGAGAAGGCCGCGGAAGCCGCCCGGGTCCAGCTGGTCAACGGCGGTTACGCCTTCGTGGACAGCGGCAAGGCAGGGGCCGAGACGTCGTCCGTCGTGCTCTACCGGTCCGCCGAGGACAAGGAGAAGGCCGTCGAGGTGGCCAAGACCCTGGGCCTCTCCGCGGGTGACGTGAAGAAGGGCGAGCCGGCCGCCAACGCCGACGTGTCCGCGGTCCTCGGACAGGACTACGAGGCCCCGTAGCCCGCACGGGACCACCGGTCGGCGCTCCGGCGCCGACCGGTGCCCGGCGTCCGAACCCGGCCGAGGAACACGGTTCGGTCCGGCCGAGGAACGCAGTGAGGCCCGGCCCGGGAAACTCCGTGAGGCCCGGCCGGGAAACGCGGTGGAACCCGGCCCGGAAACCCGGCGAGGATCGGCCTGGAAACGCAGTAAGGCTCTGTCGGCGGTCCGTGAGACCCTAGAGGTTGCATCCGACCGCCGACGAAAGCCTGCATGTGACCGCCACGGACCGCTCCATCGAGCTCATCACCGCCGCCGCTCAGGCGGCCGCCGACCGGCTCGCGCACGACATCATCGCCTACGACGTCAGCGATGTGCTGTCGATCACCGACGCCTTCCTGCTGGCCTCGGCCCCCAACGACCGCCAGGTCAAGTCGATCGTCGACGAGATCGAGGAGCAGCTCCAGAAGGAGCTCGGCGTCAAGCCGGTGCGCCGCGAGGGCGACCGCGACGCCCGCTGGATCCTCCTCGACTACGTCGACATCGTCATCCACGTCCAGCACAGCGAGGAGCGCGTCTTCTACGCGCTGGAGCGCCTGTGGAAGGACTGCCCGGAGATCGCCCTCCCCGAGGACGCGGTCAAGACCCGTGGCAAGGCCGAGGAGCACGCACAGCTCAACGGCGGCACGGAAGGCGATCAGAGCTGAACGGCAGCAGCAGCGGCACGGGCCGCAGGATCGTTCTCTGGCGGCACGGCCAGACGGCGTGGAACCTGGAGCGCCGTTTCCAGGGCTCCACGGACATCGAGCTCACCGAGGCCGGCGTCGGGCAGGCCCGCCGCGCCGCCCGGCTGCTCGCCTCGCTGAAGCCGGACGCCATCGTCGCCTCCGACCTGCGACGGGCGGCGGCCACGGCTGCCGAGCTCTCCGCCGTCAGCGGCCTCTCCGTCGCCCATGACGCCGCACTCCGTGAGACGTACGCCGGTGCCTGGCAGGGGCTGACCCACCAGGAGATCGTCGAGCGCTTCGGTGATCAGTACGCGGCGTGGAAGCGCGGGGAGCCCGTGCGCCGCGGCGGCGGCGAGCTGGAGACCGAGGTCGCCGACCGGGCGGCCCCGGTCGTTCTGGAGCACGCCGAGAAGCTTCCGGAGAACGGCACGCTCGTCGTGGTCAGCCACGGCGGCACGATCAGGACGACGATCGGCCGGCTGCTGGGCCTGGAGGCGCACCACTGGGAAGGGCTCGGCGGGCTGTCCAACTGCTGCTGGTCCGTCCTCGGCGAGGGTGCGCGCGGCTGGCGTCTGCTGGAACACAACGCCGGCACGCTTCCGGAGCCGGTCCTCGGCGACGACGACTAGAGGCCGTCGGGAGGCAGTTGAGAGGCCGTTCGCGGGCCGTCCTCGGGCGGCCCGGGCCGGATTTCACTTTCCGGCCGGTCGCAGGCTAAAGTTCTTCTTGTTCGCAGCGCGGAAACGCAGGGAAACAACAGCGAACAGCGGGGCTATAGCTCAGTTGGTAGAGCGCCTGCATGGCATGCAGGAGGTCAGGAGTTCAATTCTCCTTAGCTCCACAATCAGGATCCCGTCCCCACCAGGGGGCGGGATCTTCTGTATAGGGAGCACCGAGCGGGCTGACCCCCTTGCGGGGTCATGGCAGAATCGGAACGCCGGAGGGGGCGACGTACCGATCGGGAGGGAGCGCGATGCCTGCGAGTCGCGAACACGTCCCCGACCAGCCTCTTGTCGCCACCCCGTACTCCGACCCCGTACCGCTCGAAGATCGATCCCGCCTCGGCTGCCCGTCCTGCGGTTCGTCCCATGTGGCCCAGGTTCTGGGTGACAACGGAGGGGTCTCCTACGTGTGCACGGCCTGCGGCCACAGCTGGAGCTGACTGATGGGTGCACACAGGCGTAAGTGCGACTGGTGCGGCAGTGGTACGCCCATCGTCAGGGACATGGACCCGGTCAACGCGGAGTACCAGTACTGGTGCGAGGAATGCGCGCGGGCGCTGATCATAAAAGGCGACCCCATCGAGACCTACCGGGAGCTGGAGGGGGAGCCGATCTACGGGCGGCTCCTGGAGGAGCACTGCACCCTCAAGCGCTTCTACTCCTTCGCGACCGCCTGACCTGCGGCCGGCGATCCACCGTTCGGGATGATTCGGGCGTATCGGTGCGGACCGGAAACGATTTGGTGAAGCACCGGGGGGACCGTGTAATGTTCTCGATGTCGCCAAGGGAAACCGGGCGGCACGCGGCAAGGGGCTATAGCTCAGTTGGTAGAGCGCCTGCATGGCATGCAGGAGGTCAGGAGTTCAATTCTCCTTAGCTCCACAAGATCGACAGTGAGGAAGCGGGCCACCCGGATCGGGTGGCCCGCTTCTTTCGTCCGGTTCTCTTGTCCGCATCAGGTATGCCCGGGTCGGCTTCGGCCGGGAAGGTCGCCCCCTGCGCCGCGCCCCCACCGAGGCGCCGTAATTCAGCTACGGAGAGCAACGGCTGGTCGCGGGATTCCGGTTCGCGCGTGCGGTGTCCGCCCCCTGGTTACCGTCCGCTCCCTTCCGGGCCCGTGCGGTACCCTGACGCCATGCGTGCCGTACGCCTTCTGCTTAGCGAGCCGCGCTGAACAGTCCCGACCGGTGAGAACGCCTGGTCGGAGTCAGCGCGGCGTCCCCTCCTGTGCGAGGGGTTTTTTCGTTTCCCGGCAGATGACGATCGATGGAGCTTTGAGGATCATGACCGAGACGAATTCCGCAGCCGAGACGGCCGCGCCGCACCGCTACACGGCGGCGATGGCCGCCGACATCGAGGCACGCTGGCAGGACTTCTGGGACTCCGAGGGGACGTACGAGGCGCCGAACCCCACCGGTGACCTGGCGGGCGACCCGGAGCTGGCCGCCAAGCCGAAGAAGTTCATCATGGACATGTTCCCGTACCCCTCGGGTGCGGGGCTGCACGTCGGACACCCGCTGGGCTACATCGCCACCGATGTCTACGCCCGCCACCAGCGGATGACCGGCCACAACGTGCTGCACACCCTGGGTTTCGACGCCTTCGGCCTGCCCGCCGAGCAGTACGCCGTCCAGACGGGCACCCACCCCCGGGTCTCCACCGAGGCCAACATGGAGAACATGAAGGCCCAGCTGCGCCGGCTGGGTCTGGGCCACGACAATCGCCGCTCCTTCGCGACGATCGAGGCCGAGTACTACAAGTGGACGCAGTGGATCTTCCTGCAGATCTTCAACTCCTGGTACGACACCGAGGCCGGCCGGGCCCGCCCGATCGCCGAGCTGGTCGAGCAGTTCGAGAGCGGCGCGCGGGCGACCCCCGACGGCCGTGAGTGGAGCGCGCTGAGCGCCACCGAGCGCGCCGACCTGCTGAGCGAGTACCGCCTGGCGTACGCCTCCGACGCCCCGGTGAACTGGTCGCCCGGGCTGGGCACCGTCCTGGCCAACGAGGAGGTCACCGCCGACGGCCGGTCCGAGCGCGGCAACTTCCCCGTCTTCAAGGCCAAGCTGCGCCAGTGGAACATGCGCATCACCTCCTACGCCGACCGGCTGCTGAACGACCTGGACGGGTTGGACTGGCCCGAGGCCATCAAGCTGCAGCAGCGCAACTGGATCGGCCGCTCCAAGGGCGCCCGGGTCGAGTTCCCGGTGGACACCGCCGGCGGCATCACCGTCTTCACCACCCGCCAGGACACCCTGTTCGGCGCGACGTACATGGTGCTGGCGCCCGAGCACGACATGGTCGAGCGGATCATCCCGGCCGCCTGGCCCGAGGGCACCCACCCGGTGTGGACCGGCGGGCACGCGAGCCCGGCCGAGGCCGTCACCGCGTACCGCAAGCAGGCCGCCGCCAAGTCCGACGTCGAGCGGCAGGCCGAGGCCAAGGACAAGACCGGTGTCTTCACCGGCGCGTACGCGACCAACCCGGTCAGCGGCGAGAAGGTTCCCGTCTTCATCGCCGACTACGTCCTGATGGGCTACGGCACCGGCGCGATCATGGCCGTACCGGCGCACGACGCGCGCGACTTCGCCTTCGCGCGCGCCTTCGAGCTGCCGATGCGCTGCGTCGTGCAGCCCTCCGACGACCGTGGAACCGACCCCTCCACGTGGGACGACGCCTTCGGCTCGTACGACGCGAAGCTGGTCAACTCCGCCAACGAGGAGATCTCGCTGGACGGCCTGGGCGTCGTCGAGGCCAAGGCGAGGATCACCGACTGGCTGAAGGAGCACGGCGTCGGCGAGGGCACCGTCAACTTCCGGCTGCGCGACTGGCTGTTCAGCCGGCAGCGCTACTGGGGCGAGCCGTTCCCGATCGTGTACGACGAGGACGGCATCGCCCACCCGCTGCCCGAGTCGATGCTGCCGCTGGAGCTGCCCGAGGTCGAGGACTACTCGCCGCGCACCTTCGACCCGGAGGACGCGACCGCCCAGCCCGAGACCCCGCTGTCGCGCAACGCCGACTGGGTCAACGTCACGCTGGACCTGGGCGACGGCGCCGGTCCCCGGCAGTACCGCCGCGAGACCAACACCATGCCCAACTGGGCCGGTTCCTGCTGGTACGAGCTGCGCTACCTGGACCCGAACAACGATCGGCAGCTGGTCGACCCGGCGATCGAGCAGTACTGGATGGGCCCGCGCGAGGGCCGGCCCACCGGCGGTGTCGACCTGTACGTCGGCGGCGCAGAGCACGCCGTGCTGCACCTGCTGTACGCGCGCTTCTGGTCCAAGGTGCTGCACGACCTGGGCCACATCTCCTCCGCCGAGCCGTTCCACAAGCTGTACAACCAGGGCATGATCCAGGCCTTCGTCTACCGCGACAGCCGGGGCATCGCCGTCCCCGCCGCAGAGGTGGAGGAGCGCGACGGCGCGTTCTACTACGAGGGCGAAAAAGTCAGCCGCGTCCTGGGCAAGATGGGCAAGTCCCTGAAGAACGCGGTCACGCCGGACGAGATCTGCGGTGAGTACGGTGCGGACACCCTGCGCCTGTACGAGATGGCGATGGGCCCCCTGGACGTGTCGCGCCCCTGGGACACCCGGGCCGTGGTCGGCCAGTACCGGCTGCTGCAGCGGCTGTGGCGCAACGTGGTCGACGAGGAGACCGGTGAGATCACCGTCGTCGACACGGAGCCCGGCGAGGAAACGCTGCGCGCCCTGCACAAGGCCATCGACGGGGTCGGCCAGGACATGGCGGGGATGCGGTTCAACACCGCCATCGCCAAGGTCACCGAGCTGAACAACCACCTGACGAAGGCCGGCGGCCCGCTGTCGCGCTCCGTCGCCGAGCGGCTGGTCCTGCTGATCGCCCCGCTGGCCCCGCACATCGCGGAGGAGCTGTGGCGGCGGCTGGGCCACACCGGATCGGTCGTGCACCAGGACTTCCCGGTGGCGGACCCGGCGTACGTCGTGGACGAGACCGTCACCTGCGTCGTCCAGATCAAGGGCAAGGTCCGGGCTCGCCTGGAGATCTCGCCCGCCATCACGGACGAGGAGCTGGAGGCGCTGGCCCTGGCCGACGAGGCGGTCGTCGCGGCGCTGGGCGGGGCCGGGATCCGCAAGGTGATCGTGCGTGCGCCGAAGCTGGTGAACATCGTCCCCGCGTGACGGCTGCTGCGTGACGGCTGCTGTGTGCCGACGATCGCGTGACGACGGCCGGGCGGTGACGGCCGGGCGGTGACGGCCGGGTGATGGCAGCCGCGTGACGGTCCCTGTGCGTGGTGGGGGCCATCCCCTACGGGCAGGTTGGGGGTTCCGAAGGAACCCTCGGCCTGCCCGTTCCGTTTACGGTGGAGGGGCGACCGGTATCGGCGGCCGCATCGAGATATCGAGGGGCATTCATGGAAGCCGCGATCACGATCCTGGCGTTGCTCTTGGTCGCGTTCGTCGCGCTGGGTGTCTACGCGACAGTGAAGGCCGTCGGCGCGGCCAAGCGAGGCGTGGACCGCACGATCACGCAGGCCCGGCGTACCGTGGAGGACACCACGCTCCGGGCCAAGAGCTTCGGGCAGACGGGTGTCGCCGGCGAGCTGGCGCAGCTCCGGCTCGCGTTGCGCACCTCGATGCGCGCCACGCAGGACGCTCTGCACGCCGGCGCCGCCGAGGACGCGTCCCTGGCCGAGTCGGTGGCACTGTTCCGGAGGCTGAGCGAGCACGGCCTCGAACTGGACGACGAGCTGAAGCGGCTGGAGCGCGAGCCGGACCGGGCGACCGTCGCGGGCCTGCTGCCCAAGCTGAGGGAACGCACGCAGCGGATCACGCACTCGGCGGAGTCGCTGCGCTGGGCGGCGCGGGACCGGGCGCGGCAGTTCGCCGACGACGACCTGGACGCGCTGAACGCGCAGATCGACATCGAGGCCGGCGCGCTGCGGCACTGGACCGTCGAAGAGCCGCCGCGGGCATCCGGCGCGGGGGCATCCGCCTCGACACCGGGCCAGGGCCCCGGGACGGACTGGCCCGAGCCGGCCGCCTCGACGGACCCCTCGGCCGGGAACAGCAGCACGGCCGACCAGGCCTGGTCCGGACCGGCCCGCGAGGAGAGCCCGCAGGCGATCACCGCCCCGGACCCGCGGCTGCGTACGACCTACCCCTGGCAGAAGTCCACCCGTCCGGAAACGACGAACTGACGCACACGCGACGGCTCGGGCGTATCCACGACCCGGCCGGATACGTTCCCAAGCGGCCATGAATGATCAGAGGGCCGGGGCCGGGCTGCCGCACTCCCGCCACGCCAGGTAACCTCCGGCTCATGTCCCGCCATGTCGCTATCGTCACCGATTCCACGGCCTACCTGCCGCGCCCGACGATGGAACGGCACGGCATCACCGCAGTGCCGCTGACCGTCGTCCTGGGCGACCGGGCGCTGGAGGAGGGCACGGAGATCTCGGCCCGCTCGCTCGCCCTGGCTCTGCAGAAACGCCACTCCGTGACCACGTCCCGCCCCAGCCCCGAGGTCTTCGCCGCGGCCTACCGGGCGGCGGCCGAGGGCGGCGCGGACGCGGTGGTGTCGCTGCACCTGTCGTCGGAGTTCTCGGGCACGTACGACGCCGCGCTGCTCGCGGCGGCGGACGCCCCCGTTCCGGTACGTGTGGTGGACACCGGCATGGTCGCCATGGCCCTGGGATTCTGCGCTCTGGCGGCTGCGGAGACCGCCGAGGCGGGCGGCAGCCTGGACGAGGCGGTATCGGCCGCGGAGAAGCGGGCCGCAGGCACCTCGGCGTATTTCTATGTCGACACGCTCGACTATCTGCGCCGGGGCGGACGCATCGGTACGGCGCAGGCCCTGCTGGGATCCGCGCTGGCGGTGAAACCGCTCCTGGAGCTCGACGCGGGCCGGATCGAGATGCTGGAGAAGGTGCGGACGGCGTCCAAGGCCATTGCCCGTCTGGAGGAGATCGTCGCCGAGCGGGCGGGTGCGGCCCCGGTGGACATCGCCGTCCACCACCTCGCCGCCCCGGAGCGCGCGGAGCGCCTGGCCGAGCGGCTGCGCGAGCGCGTTCCCGGCCTGGTCGACCTCCACGTCAGCGAGGTCGGTGCGGTGATCGGGGCGCACACGGGGCCGGGGCTGCTCGGCGCGGTGATCTCGCTGCGGTGATCTTCTGCGGTGATCTCACCGCGCTGATCTCACCGCGCTGCTTTCTCTGCGCTGATGTCCTCGCGCTGATCTCCCTGATTTTTTCCTCGCGGCGAGCGGGATTTCACCCCGTGGAGTGGTCGAGTTATCCACAACCGCCGGTCTTTCCACAGGAATCGGTGCTGCTCGGCGGGTTCGGTCGGATGTGCCTAACGTCGTGAGGCATGGCCCTTCGATCTTCTCGAGCGTCGGCTCCCGATGCTTCTTCCGCCTCTGCCCTGTCATCCGATGCATCGTCCACATTCCCGTCTCCGCACTCGACTTCGCCGCCCGACCCGTTGCCGACGAGGACGCCCGCACGGGTGCGACGCGGTTCCGGCACGCGCCCGAGTGGCCGGGCGGGCGTGGGCCCCGGCGCGCGTTCCGATGCACGCCATGGTGGGCGGCTGTCCGCGCGGGGGCGTTCCGCCCGTGCCGCGGCGGCGGCGCGTCGTCGGGCCGACGCGCTGATGGCCGGTGTCCCCGGGCCAGGGCGCGGTACAGCGCCCGTATCGGTACGTGAGGCGGAGCCTGCGCCCGTCTTGGTACGTGAGCCGGAGCCGGAGCCCGTGCCCGTGCCCGTGGCGGAAGCCCCGGGGGCGGTGTCCGGGGGTATGTCTGGGGTGGGCCGTCTCGTGTCGGCCGTTCGGGAGCGGCTGCCGTTGTGGGTGCGGCTCCGGTGCGGGATGGCACCGCGCACGCCGGTGGTGCTCGGCCTGGTGCTGCTCGCCGCCGTGGGGGTCGCGGCGTTCCACTTCTGGTCCGTACGCCCCCAGGCCGTGCGCCCGCCGGAACCCGTCGCCGGCGCAGCGGCGGCGCCCGCGTTGCCCCCGGACCCGTTACGGTCCGAGGGCCCCGGACAGGTCCCCCGTCCGACCGCAGGGGCACCACCGGACGTGGATGCGGTCGGGAGCGGGCAGATCGTCGTCGATGTGAGCGGCAAGGTGCGTCGGCCGGGGGTCCGCCGGCTTCCGGCGGGCTCGCGGGTGGCGGACGCGCTCGACGCGGCGGGGGGTGTACGCGCGGGCACGGATGTGACGGGGATCAATCGGGCGCGGGTTCTGCTGGACGGTGAGCAGGTCGTAGTGGGTCTGCCGCTGCCGCCCGGACCGCCGGCCCCCGGGCCGGGCGGCAGCGGGCCCGCCGGGGCCGACGGGGTGGGCGGCGCGCCGGGCGGGCCCGGACCCTCGGCACCGCTGAGCCTGAGCACGGCGACCGCGGAGCAGTTGGAAACGTTGCCAGGGGTCGGGCCGGTGCTGGCCCAGCACATGATCGACTACCGCACGGAGAACAACGGATTCCGGTCCGTCGACGAGCTCAGGCAGGTCAACGGGATCGGCGACCGCCGCTTCGCCGAACTCCAGCCGCTCGTACGGCCATGAGCAGCCGTGAGGCCCGGCCCTACGTCCGGGGAGCGGGCGAGGCCGCGGGCAGTTCGGCGTGTGCGCCGAGTGTTCCGGGTACGCCGAGTGTTCCGGGAACGCCGGGTGCTCCGGGAACGCCGGGTGCTCCCGGTACGCCGGGTGCTCCCGGTACGCCGGGTGTTCCGGGTACGCCGCCTGTTCCGGGTATGTCGGGTGTTCCGGGTACGCCGGGTGAATCGGGTGCGTCGGGCGGGGCCGGGGCGCGAGGGGGCGGGCCCGTGGACCTGCGGCTCGTTCCGCCCGCCCTGGCGGTCTGGGCGGCTGCGGCGTCGACGCTGGGGCTGCCGGGGCGGTGGGTGGCCGTCGTGGCCGCAGCCTGCCTGATTCCGGCGGTCGTTCTGCTGGTGGTGGCCTCGCGCACCTCGCGGGAGGGGCGGCCCGCCGGACGGTCCCGGGCCGTCGCCGCCGGGGGAGCCGTCCTGCTGTGCGCGGCGGCGGGCGCGGCCGTGGCCGGACTCCACGGGGCCGATGTCCGGCGCGGTCCCGTCCCCGGGCTGGCGGAGGAGTACGCGCGGATCGACGCCGACGTACGGGTGACCTCGGATCCCCGGACGACCCGCCCGGCGGTCCGGGGCAACCACAGCGCCCCGGCCCTTCTCCTGATCGACGCCGAGGTCATGGAGGCGCGGACGCCGGACGGCTCGGGCACCCGGGTCCGGACACCGGTGCTGCTCATGGTCGACGCGGGCGACCACCGGGCGGACTGGCAGAAACTGCTGCCGTCCACCCGGCTCCGGCTCGGCGGCAGGCTCTCGCCCCCCGCCCATGAGGGCGAACGCCTGGCGGCGGTCGTCCGGGTGGACGACGAGGGGGCGCCTCGGATCATCGATCCGCCGACGCGGATCCAGCGCATGGCCGGGGACCTGCGCGCCGGATTGCGGGAGGCGACGGACGATCTGGACGCGGACGCCCGTGCGCTGTTGCCGGGGCTGGTGGTCGGTGACACATCCCGGGTCCCGCCCGAACTCCACGACGCCTTCAAAGCGACTGATCTGACGCACCTCTTGAGCGTGTCCGGGGCCAACCTCTCGATCCTGCTCTTCCTCCTCGTCGGGCCGCCGGGCTCGGCGCTGAGCGCGGAACGGCGCGGCCTGGCACCGATGTTGGGCCTCTCCCTGCGCGGGACCGCGTTGATCGGCGGCGGGCTGACCCTCGCGTTCATCGTCGTGTGCCGTCCGGAACCGAGCGTGCTCCGCGCGGCAGCCTGCGGTCTCATCACACTCCTCGCGATCGGAACAGGCCGTCGGAGGTCCCTGATCCCCGCGCTGGCGGGAGCTGTCGTCCTCCTGGTGCTCTACGATCCCTGGCTCGCCCGGAGTTACGGCTTCCTGCTGTCGGTGCTCGCCACCGGTGCGCTGCTGACCCTCGCGCCACGGTGGAGCGCCGCCCTGCGGGCGCGGCGGGTGGCGGGGAGGCTCGCCGAGGTGCTGGCCGCGGCGGCGGCCGCGCAAGCCGTGTGCGCACCCGTGGTGGTGGTCCTGGCCTCACGGGTCAGCCTGGTGGCGGTCCCGTGCAACCTGCTGGCGGAGTTCGCGGTGGCGCCGGCGACGGTGCTCGGGTTCGCGGCCCTGGCCGTCGCCCCGGCCTCCCCGCCGGTGGCCGAACTGCTGGCCGGGGTCGCCGGCTGGCCGGTCGCGTGGATCGCCACGGTCGCCCGCACGGGGGCGGGACTCCCCGGAGCGGAGGCCCAGTGGCTCGGAGGGTGGTCCGGCGCGGCGCTGCTGGCCGGCCTCACGGTGCTGGCCGTGTTCCTGGCGCCGAGGCTGGCCCGGCGCCCGTGGATCTGCGCGGCCACCGGGCTGCTCCTCGTGCTGGCGGTGCTGAGGCCGGTTCCGCTGACCCGCGTCATGACCGGATGGCCGCCACCCGACTGGGCGTTCGCGCTCTGCGACGTGGGGCAGGGCGACGCGATGGTCCTCATGGCGGGGGAGGACACGGGGGTGGTCGTCGACGCCGGACCCGACCCTCGTGCGGTCGACCGGTGTCTGCGCGACCTCGCGGTGACCCGTGTCCCCCTCGTGGTCCTCACCCACTTCCACGCCGACCATGTGCGCGGGCTGCCTGGCGTGCTCCGGGGCAGGGCGGTGGGCGCGATCCAGACGACGAGCCTCGAAGAGCCGCCGGAGCAGGCCGCGTTCGTACGGCGGACAGCGGCCGCGGCGCGGGTCCCGACGATGCGGGCCGTGGCCGGTGAGCACCGCCGGGCGGGCCCGGTCGACTGGCGGGTCCTCTGGCCGCGCCAAGAGCCCGGGGGAGCGGGGGCGCTGGTCGGGGAGCCGAACGACTCCAGCGTCACGCTGCGCGTACGGGCGGCGGGCGGGCTGACGCTGCTGCTCCTCGGGGACCTCGAACCCCCGGCCCAACGGGAGTTGCTGCGGGGCCGGGAGGCCGCGGGTCCCGTGGACGTCCTCAAGGTGGCCCACCACGGCTCGGCGTTCCAGGACACCGGGCTGCTCCACAGCGTACGGCCGAGGCTGGCGCTCATCTCCTGCGGCGCGGACAACCCGTACGGACACCCCTCGGCCCATACGGTGGGCGCCCTCAGGGCGGCCGGGGCCCGGGTCCTGCGCACCGACACCGACGGCCCGATCGCGGTGTCGGGCACGGGTAAGGCGCTGCGTGCGGTGGGCCGGTCATGACATCGCGCGGGTCAGACCAGCCATGCTCCGGCGAGCATCAGGTCGCGGTCGGCCAGTTCGTTCACCTCGCGCCAGGCGCGCACGGTGTGGGGGGTGATGTGCAGAAAGACCCAGACGGGGGTGCGCGGGTCCCATCGGAGCTTCGCGGCGAAGGCTTCCCTCGCCGCAGGGGGAAGGTCGGCCCCCTCCAGGATCCTCGCCCCGCCCTCGATCAGCACCACGTCGCGCGTGGGGCCGAGGGTGATGCGGATCGGGCCCTCGGGAGTCACGTTGACGGCGGTGGGATTGGTCCGCCGGGTGGCCATGACCAGGGTGCCGGTGTCGTCGTCCCAGAGGAACGACAGCGGGACCAGAGTGGGAACGCCGTCCGCGGAGGCTGTCGCCACCCACGCGTCCTCGTCCTGTCGCAGACGGTCCAGGGTGTCCTGCTTGCGCTGCTCCCGGCTGCGTGCGGGATCGTGTGCGGTCATGCCCGTCAGGCTAGACCGCGATCACCGTGGCCCGCCTCGGGCAACGGGCCTCGGTCAGGAGTCCTAGGCCCTGTCGTGGGCCCTGTCGTGGGACCGGTGGTCCGTGGGGCGGGAGCGGGCGCAGACTGGGGCGATGACCTCGCACACACCCACGACGTCCGGCGCCTCCGTCCCGGGACCCGACCAGGGCGACGACGGCGTCACCCCCGCTGCCGTCGACGCCTATCTCACCCGGATCGGCGCGGACCGTCCGGCGCGGGCCGACATCGAAGCGCTGCGCGACCTGCAGCACCGGCATCTGCTCGCCGTGCCCTTCGAGAACCTCTCGGTCCATCTCGGCGAGGACATCGTGCTGGAGGAACGGGCGCTCATGGCCAAGGTGACCGGCGGTCGCGGGGGATTCTGCTACGAACTGAACGGCGCGTTCGGGGCGTTGCTGCGTGCCCTCGGCTTCCGGGTGACCCTCCTCCAGGCCCGGGTCTTCGGCGACGGCGGCCGCCTGGGCATTCCGTACGACCACATGGCGCTGCGGGTGGAGACCGAGGACGGTACGGGGCCCTGGCTGGCGGATGTCGGGTTCGGAGACAACGCGCTGTGGCCGCTGGCGCTCGACGACCGGGCGGAGCAGGAGGATCCCCGGGGCGTGTTCCGGCTCCGTCAGGCGCCGCAGGGGGATCTGGATCTGCTGCGCGGAGGCTCACGGCAGTTCCGGCTCGACCTGAGGCCGCGGACGCTGCCGGAGTTCCGGGGAGGGGCCTGGTACCACCGAACCTCGCCGGACTCGCACTTCACCCGGTCCCTGGTGTGCTCCCGGTACACGGAGACCGGGAGGGTGACGCTGAGCGGGCGGAACCTGGTCACCACGGTCGGCGGGGATCAGCACCGTACGGAACTGGCCACGGACGAGGAGGTGCTCGCCGCCTACCGGGACCACTTCGGGGTGCGGCTCTCCCGGGTCCCCCAGCTCCGGGAGACGGTCGCGGCGCCGGGGCCTGCCACCGGCCGGTGACACGCGAAACGCCACGGGCGGATGCCACGGACGGACGGCACGGACGGACGGCATGGACGGGTGCCGAGGGCGAACGCGGCGGGCGACTGACGCACACCGGCGGAACTTGTCATTCGGGCCTTCGGCGACACCTGTGTGCCGCTCGACGCAGCTCATCGCACTTCGCCATACGTCCGTACACCTCATTACACCTTGTGGCAGCTCCGTACAAGACCCTCCGAGGTCCTCCGTTTGCCTCGAACGCCGCAATAGTGATCGAATACGTATTCGTCGGCGGGCCGCTGATCCGACAAAGATGTCCACAGGTCAGGGGCCCGAAGCGTGCAGCGCCCCTGGGGGTACGTAGAGATGTTCGGCCGTTGGCTGGGAAACAGAGGCCGGGCGGGTGGGCGCGGTGGGTCTTTCGCCGGATTCCAGGTGCCCCGTACCGCGGGCGTGCTCAACTGCCGGGTGCTGGACCCGGTCAACGAACCGGTTCGGCAGGCCGAGTTCGTCGTGACCGACAGCGCGGGCCGCAAGGTGATCGGCGGGGAGACGGACCCCTTCGGCAGTGTTCTCACCACGGTCCCGGCGGGCGACTACCGGCTGGCGATCACGGCCGAGGGCTTCACCCCGTTCCACGGAGCGGTGACGGTGACCGAGGGCGCGCACGCCACGCTGGGCGATGTGACCCTCCAGGTGGCGCAGCCGCCGCAGCTGCCCGACCCCGGCGACTGGGACATCGAGCCGAACCACTCGCAGATCGGTTTCACCGCCCGGCACATCGGGCTGGCGCGCATCCACGGCAGGTTCAACACCTTCGCCGGGGCGGTCCGGATCGCCGACCGCATGGAGGACTCCGCCATGCACGTGATCATCGACGCGGCCTCGATCGACACCAATGTGCAGATGCGCGACGACCACCTGCGCTCCGGCGACTTCCTCGACGTCGGCCGCTACCCGACGCTGGAGTTCTACAGCGAGCGCTTCGTCCACCGGGGCGGCAGCCGGTGGGGTGTCACCGGGGCGCTGACCCTGCACGGCGTCAGCCGTACCGTGACGCTGGACACCCAGTACCTCGGGATCGGCAACGGCCCGGAGGGCGAGACGCGCGCCGCATGCCGGGCCACCACCGAACTGCACCGTGAGGACTTCACCCTCACCTGGCAGACCATGCTGGCACGCGGGATCGCCGTGGTGGGGCCGAGCATCGTGATCGACCTGGACATCCAGATCGTGCCCAAGGGCTGAGCGCGCCGGACCGTCGCCGAGGGCCGATCCGGCCGGGCGTCACGGCTTTTCCAGCCAGCCTTCGTACTCCTCCGCGAACGCGTCGAGCGCGGCCGGGTCCAGGCGTCCGGCCGCGTCCTCCACGACCACCAGCCACTGGGCGTCCTCGGCGTCGTCCTCGCCGGCCAGCGCGTCCCGTACGAGCTGAGGCTCCTCGGCGACCCCGAAGCGGTCCGCCAGCTCTCCGGCCACCTCCTCCGCGGCGTCGCGGTCGGGCAGCACCAGTACATGTCTCACATCGCTCACCCGGCCATTCTCCGGTACGGGCGTTCGCGCCCCGCGCACCGGCCTCGCGCCCGGCCCCGCGCACCGACAGCCGGGGCCCGCGCACCGACAGCCCGGGCCGTCCGGGCTGTCAGTAGGGCGTGGGATGCTGGAGCGCGATGGCCACCAGGAAGAACTCCACCGACGATCCGCTCGCGCCCCTCACCCTCGCCGTGGGCCAGGAGGACCTCCTCCTGGACCGTGCGGTGCAGCAGGTGGTGGCGGCCGCCCGCGCTGCCGACGCCGACACGGACGTACGTGATCTGGCGTCCGACCAGTTGCAGCCCGGCACGCTCGCCGAGCTCACCAGCCCCTCGCTCTTCGCCGAGCGCAAGGTCGTGATCGTGCGCAACGCGCAGGACCTCTCGGCCGACACGATCAAGGACGTCAAGGCGTATCTCGGCGCGCCGGTCGAGGAGATCACGCTCGTCCTCCTGCACGCGGGCGGCGCCAAGGGCAAGGGGCTGCTGGACGCGGCGCGCAAGGCCGGGGCGCGGGAGGTCGCCTGCCCGAAGACCACCAAGCCCGCCGAGCGGCTCTCCTTCGTACGGTCGGAGTTCCGGGCGCACGGGCGGTCCGCTACGCCGGAGGCCTGCCAGGCGCTGGTCGACTCCATCGGCAGCGATCTGCGGGAGCTGGCGAGTGCGGTGTCCCAGCTGATCGCGGACGTCGAGGGCACGATCGACGAGGCGGTCGTCGGGCGCTATTACACCGGGCGGGCGGAAGCCTCGTCGTTCACCGTCGCCGACCGGGCGGTGGAGGGGCGCGCGGCGGAGGCGCTGGAGGCACTGCGGTGGTCGCTGTCGACCGGGGTCCCGCCTGTCCTGATCACCAGTGCGTTGGCGCAGGGGGTACGGGCGATCGGGAAGCTGTCCTCGGCCCGGGGCGGCCGGCCGGCCGATCTGGCCCGGGAGCTGGGTATGCCGCCGTGGAAGATCGACCGGGTGCGGCAACAGATGCGGGGGTGGACGCCGGACGGGGTCGCTTCGGCCCTGCGGGCCGTGGCTGCGGCTGACGCGGGGGTGAAGGGCGGGGGGGACGATCCCGAGTACGCCCTGGAGAAGGCCGTCGTCGCCGTTGCGCGGGCCGCGCGGGCTGGGCGGTAGGCCTCTCGGGGTGGGGTGTGGGCGGTTCGCCGCGGGTTCGCTGCGGCGTGCGGGGCCTTGTGAGTACCGGTTCTGTCCTCAAGCGCCGGACGGGCTGGGTGTGCCGCGGCTTCGTGCTGGGAGGGTGCGGGCTCTCGTGTGAGCGCCGGTTCTGTCCTCAAGCGCCGGACGGGCTGGGTGTGCCTCGGCTTCGTGCTGGGAGGGTGCGGGCTCTTGTGTGAGTACCGGTTCTGTCCTCAAGCGCCGGACGGGCTGGGTGTGCCTCGGCTTCGTGCTGGGAGGGTGCGGGCTCTTGTGTGAGTACCGGTTCCGTCCTCAAACGCCGGACGGGCTGGTTGTGCCCCGGCGCGCTGGATGTGCCCCGGGCCGGCGCTGGATGTCGTCCCACGTGCGGAAGCCCCGGCCACCGATCTGGGGAGATCGCGGGCCGGGGCTTCCGGGTCACACTCTGGGTGCGCCGCACCCGCGTGGCGAACGCAGGTTCGGTGTGCGGCGCGGGGTGCCGGTCAGGGGCGGGAGAGAGGGCCCGTCTGGTCCGTTCCGGCGGTCACATCAGTGAGCTTCGGGAAGAAGCTCAGGCCTGCAGGGCGGCAACCTTGGACGCCAGCGCCGACTTCTTGTTGGCGGCGGCGTTCTTGTGGATGACACCCTTCGAGACAGCCTTGTCGAGCTGACGGGAAGCGTCGCGGACGGCCGTGGTGGCCTTCTCGACGTCACCGGCAACGGCGGCCTCGCGGGCCTTGCGGATCGCGGTCTTGAGCGACGACTTGACGGCCTTGTTGCGCAGGCGCGCCTTCTCGTTGGTCTTGTTCCGCTTGATCTGGGACTTGATGTTCGCCACGAATAGAGCCTTTTCAGGTTCGTTGGATCTTCCAGGTGAGCCGCGCCGCTCGTGAGAGCCACGAGGCACAGCTGTCCACGGTAGCAGTCACCCTCCGACCGGCCCAAACCGGTCGCTGTCCCGCAGCCGTGGGACGATGGAGCCTACGTATCGATCCGACCGACCCGACATCGACCCGAGACACGGCGTTCGGCGTCTCAAGAATCAGGACCCTGCGTGCCCGCGACTCCTTCCAACGTGCCCGAGCCGAGCCGTACCGACCCGGCGCTGATCCGCAATTTCTGCATCATCGCGCACATCGACCACGGCAAGTCGACCCTCGCCGACCGGATGCTTCAGCTGACCGGAGTGGTCGACCAGCGGCAGATGCGTGCTCAGTACCTCGACCGGATGGACATCGAGCGCGAGCGCGGCATTACCATCAAGTCCCAGGCGGTCCGGCTGCCCTGGGCCCCCAACACGGGTGAGGACCTGGGCACCACCCATGTCCTCAACATGATCGACACCCCGGGCCACGTGGACTTCACCTACGAGGTCTCCCGTTCGCTCGCGGCCTGCGAGGGCACGGTCCTGCTGGTCGACGCCGCGCAGGGCATCGAGGCCCAGACGCTGGCCAACCTCTATCTCGCGATGGAGAACGACCTCACCATCGTCCCCGTGCTCAACAAGATCGACCTCCCCGCCGCGCAGCCGGAGAAGTTCTCCGAGGAGCTGGCCAACCTCATCGGCTGCCAGCCCGAGGACGTGCTCAAGGTCTCCGCGAAGACCGGCGTCGGCGTGGACGCGCTGCTCGACCGGGTCGTGCGCGACGTGCCGGCCCCGGTCGGCGTCGCGGACGCCCCCGCCCGCGCGATGATCTTCGACTCGGTCTACGACGCGTACCGCGGTGTCGTCACCTATGTCCGTGTCATCGACGGGCAGCTCAACAAGCGCGAGCGCATCCGCATGATGTCGACCGGCGCCACCCACGAGCTGCTGGAGATCGGGGTGTCGTCCCCCGAGATGACCCCGGCCGACGGCATCGGCGTGGGCGAGGTCGGCTACATCATCACCGGGGTGAAGGACGTCCGGCAGTCCAAGGTCGGTGACACGATCACCTCACTGCACAACGGGGCGACCGAGGCGCTGGGCGGCTACAAGGAGCCCAAGCCGATGGTGTTCTCGGGGCTGTATCCGCTGGACGGCTCGGACTACCCGGACCTGCGCGAGGCGCTGGACAAGCTCCAGCTCAACGACGCCGCCCTGGTCTACGAGCCGGAGACCTCCGCCGCGCTCGGCTTCGGCTTCCGCGTCGGCTTCCTCGGCCTGCTCCACCTGGACGTGGTCCGGGAGCGGCTGGAGCGCGAGTTCGGCCTCGACCTGATCGCCACCGCCCCCAACGTGGTCTACCGCGTCGAGATGGAGGACGGCACCGAGCACGTCGTCACCAACCCGAGCGAGTTCCCCGAGGGCAAGATCGACAAGGTGCACGAGCCGGTCGTCCGCGCCACGGTGCTGGCCCCGAGCGAGTTCATCGGCGCGATCATGGAGCTGTGCCAGAACCGGCGCGGCACCCTGCTCGGCATGGACTACCTCTCCGAGGACCGGGTCGAGATCCGCTACACCCTGCCGCTCGCGGAGATCGTCTTCGACTTCTTCGACCAGCTGAAGTCCAAGACCCGGGGTTACGCCTCCCTCGACTACGAGCCCACCGGCGAGCAGTCGGCCCAGCTCGTCAAGGTCGACATCCTGCTGCACGGCGACAAGGTGGACGCGTTCTCCGCGGTCACCCACAAGGACAAGGCGTACGCGTACGGCGTACGGCTCGTCGCCAAGCTGCAGAAGCTCATCCCCCGGCAGAACTTCGAGGTGCCGATCCAGGCGGCCATCGGCGCCCGGGTCATCGCCCGGGAGACCGTCCGCGCCATCCGCAAGGACGTCCTCGCCAAGTGCTACGGCGGTGACATCTCCCGTAAGCGGAAGCTGCTGGAGAAGCAGAAGGAGGGCAAGAAGCGGATGAAGATGGTCGGCAACGTGGAGGTTCCGCAGGACGCCTTCATCTCCGTCCTGTCGACCGACGAGTCCGCGGGTGAGAGCAAGGGCAAGAAGTAGTCCGCTCTCCCAGGGCCCTCATGCCGCAGCAGTACCGGCGTGGGGGCCCTTTCGTTATGAAAGCTGCGGTCCGTTGCCTCTTACGTGGCGGACACGCGCGCTCTACTCTGATCACGACTCGATGGTTACTGGTCAGTTAAACAAGCCCGACCAAGCAGGTTGCGCAGAAGCACGGGAGCAGTAGGCAGTAGGCGGTGGGCAGTGGGCAGTGGGACCACGGCAGCCGTCGCCGTATCAAAGAAGCCGGTCGTAGCAATGCCGCAGGCCCGGAGGACGTCGTGAGCGACACACAGACCTTGATCGATAACCGGCCGCCCTCCGTGGCGGCCCTCTTCATCGACCGCGTGGCGGCGACCCCGGACGGGGAGGCGTACCGCTATCCGGTGCCGTCGGCCTCGGGCTCGGGTCCCGACGACTGGAAGTCGCTGAGCTGGGGCCAGGCCTCGGAGCGGGTCTACGCGATCGCCGCCGGGCTGATCGCCCTCGGCGTGCGGCCGGAGGAGCGGGTCGCCCTGTCCTCGGCCACCCGGGTGGACTGGATTCTCATCGACCTCGGGGTGATGTGCGCGGGCGCCGCGACGACCACCATCTACCCGTCCACGAACGCCGAGGAGTCCGCCTTCATCCTGGCCGACTCCGAGAGCCGGATCCTCATCGCGGAGAACGCCGAGCAGCTGGCCAAGGCGCGGGAGAGCCGCGCGGACCTGCCGAACCTCGCTCATGTCGTGGTCATCGACCCGGCCGGCGTCGAGCCCGCCGATGACGACCCCGAGGGCTGGATCATCACCCTCGCCGAGCTGGAGGCCCAGGGCGAGGAGCTCCTCGTCAAGACCCCGGACGCGGTCACCGAGCGGGTCGCCGCGATCACCCCCGACCAGCTCGCCACGCTCATCTACACCTCGGGCACCACGGGCCGCCCCAAGGGCGTACGGCTGCCGCACGACAACTGGTCGTACATGGCCAAGGCCACCGTCTCGACCGGGCTGATCACCGCCGACGACGTGCAGTACCTCTGGCTGCCGCTGGCCCACGTCTTCGGCAAGGTCCTCACCTCCGGCCAGATCGAGGTCGGCCACGTCACGGCCGTCGACGGCCGAATCGACAAGATCATCGAGAACCTGCCGGTCGTCCAGCCGACCTACATGGCCGCCGTGCCCCGGATCTTCGAGAAGGTCTACAACGGGGTCGCCTCCAAGGCCCGCGCGGGCGGCGGAGCCAAGTACAAGATTTTCCAGTGGGCCGCCGGAGTCGCCCGCGAATACGCCAAGGTCTCCCAGGACAACTTCCGCCGCACCGGCAAGGCGTCCGTCCCCTTCGTGCTCGGCGCCAAGCACAAGGTCGCCGACGTCCTCGTCTTCTCCAAGATCCGTGCGGCCTTCGGCGGACGGCTGCGCGCCTGCGTCTCCGGTTCCGCCGCCCTCGCCCCGGACATCGGCTACTTCTTCGCGGGCGCCGGCGTCCACGTCCTGGAGGGCTACGGCCTCACCGAGACCAGCGCCGCCTCCTTCGTCAACCCGGGCGAGGCCTACCGCACCGGCACCGTCGGCAAGCCGCTCCCCGGCACCGAGGTGCGCATCGCCGACGACGGCGAGATCCTGCTGCGCGGCCCCGGTGTCATGGAGGGCTACCACAACCTGCCCGACAAGACCGCGGAGGTCCTGGAGTCGGACGGCTGGATCCACACCGGGGACATCGGCGAGCTGTCGGTCGACGGCTACCTGCGCATCACCGACCGCAAGAAGGACCTGATCAAGACGTCCGGCGGCAAGTACGTCGCCCCGGCGGAGGTCGAGGGCCAGTTCAAGGCGGTCTGCCCGTTCGTCTCCAACATCCTGGTGCACGGCGCGGACCGTAACTTCTGCACCGCGCTCATCGCGCTCGACGGCCCCACCCTCCTGGGCTGGGCCGCCGAGAACGGCCTGGAGGGCAAGTCGTACGCGGAGGTCGTCGCCGCCCCGCAGACCGTCGAGCTGATCGACGGGTACGTCAAGCGCCTCAACGAGGGCCTCCAGCGCTGGCAGACCATCAAGAAGTTCCGCCTCCTGCCGCGCGACCTGGACGTCGAGCACGGCGAGCTGACCCCCAGCCTCAAGCTGAAGCGGCCGGTCGTCGAGCGGGAGTACCGGGGGCTCATCGACGAGATGTACGCGGGCTCGCGCGAGGCCTGAGCGACAGGGCCCGGGCGCGGGCCCCTCATGGCGGCCGTCCGGACACCTGAGGTGTCCGGACGGCCCGTTCCGGACGGCCCGTTCCGGACGGCCCGTTCCGGCCGGGAGTGGCGCATCGCGGAAGTCACGGCGCGCGTCGCGCCGGTCGCACGCTGCCGTGGTCGAGGTCAGCCGCGCCTGCTTCACTCACGCCGACCTCGCGGGGTCCGCGCAGGTCCGCCGCGTTCAGCCGCGCCGACCTCGCGGGTCCGCGCCCGCTTCAGCCGCGCCGACCTCGCAGGTCCGCGCCCGCTTCAGCCGCGCCGACCTCGCAGGACCCTGGCGAGCACCACCACCAGCAGCCCGGCGCAGGGGATCACCAGCAGGCCGGTGCGCAGGCTGGTCGCGTCGGCGACGTAGCCGACGACCGGCGGGGACAGCAGGAAGCCCAGGCGCATGAGCCAGGAGACGATCGTCAGACCCGATCCGGGTTTGAGGCCGGGCAGGGCGTCGGCTTCGTGCATCGCCGCGGGCACCAGCGTCGCCACCCCGAATCCGGCCAGGGCGAAGCCCAGGATGGTTCCGGGCAGGGTCGGCACCGCCAGGGCGAGTCCCATGCCGACCGCGGTGATCAGGCCGCCGGCCCGGGCCACGGCACGCTGACCGAAGCGGTCGACGAGGCGGTCCCCGATGATGCGCCCGATGAACTGGGCGCCCACCAGGGCAATGAAGCCCCAGGCGGCGAGCGCCGAGGAGGTGTGCAGGGAGTCCTGCAGGTAGAGGGCGGCCCAGGAGTTTCCCGCGTCCTCGACGAGCGCGCCGGCCGTGGCGATCAGGACGAGCGCCGCCAGCACGTACCCGACGCGCGAGGAGCCGGCCGCCCCCTGGGCGCTCGGCCGTTCCGGACCGGTCTCCTCCGGCTCGTTGTCCGGGCCGGGCAGGCAGAAGCGCCGTGCGGTCACGGCGGCGAGAACGAGGACGATCGCCGAGATCGTGAGGTGCACGCCGAGCGACAGGCCCAGCGACATCGCTCCGGCGGCCATCAGCCCTCCGCTGACGGCGCCGATGGACCAGATCGCGTGGAACGAGTTCAGGATGGAGCGCCCGTAGAGCCGCTGCACGCGTAGACCGTGCGCGTTCTGCGCGACATCCGTCAGTGCGTCCATGGCTCCGGCCAGGAACAACGCGCCCGCGAACAGCGCGGGCGACGGGGCGAGGCCGGCGGCCAGGATCCCCATCGCCGTCAGCAGGGTGCCGACGACCGCGACCTGCGCCGAGCCCGCGCGTCGGATGAGCACCCCAGCCGCGAGGCCGGCCGCGATGGCGCCCGCCGGGAACGCGGCGACCGCCAGTCCATAGGCGCCGTTGCCGATCGCCAGATCATCCTTGATCTGCGGATACCTCGGCAGCAGGTTGGCGAACACGGCCCCGTTGGTGAAGAACAGGACGGCTACGGCGGTCCGCGCGTTCCGCCCGGCGCGGAGAGGACGTGCCTCGATGTCGACGGTCATGCGGAGGACCCTAACCCCGGAGCGTACGAACGTACACTCTTCGGGGCGATAAATCCCGACCGAGTGGTAAGTATTTCACCCGGCCGACGGCGGCCACCGCCCCGCGTCCGCCGGGTGTGCGTTCGGTTAGGCTGGCCTTCCTTGGTGGGCCCGGGTGGTGACGGAGAACGCGGGCTTCGGGCCCGCGCGCGAGGTGGGGGCAGTGTGGAGAGGATCGCGCTCGCGGCCGGGGCCCTGTACGTCATCGTCCTGCTCCGCGCCGGAGGGACGTTCGCCGTCGGGTGGCTCGCGGGAGCCGGCGCCCGGCGCGGCAGGTTCGCGGGGCTGACCTCTTCGGCGAAGTTCCGGCGCGCCGAGCGCGCCATCCAGCGGTGGGGCGCGCCGGTGGTCGCCGTCTCCTTCCTGACGGTCGGGTTCCAGACCGCCGTCAACTTCCTCGCGGGCAGCATGCGCATGCCGTTGCCGCGCTACCTCCCCGCGCTGTTCGTGGGCGGAGCGGCCTGGGCGCTGATCTACGCGACCGCGGGGCTCGGCGTGCTGGAGGTGCTGGGGAGGCTCTTCGCCGAGCGGACGGTCCTCGGGGTGTCCGCCGTGGCGGCGCTCCTCCTCGCGGTGTGCGGGGTGGTGGTGTACCGCAGAAGGAGGGCGGCCCCGTCCTCCGGCGACACCGCTGCCGACGCACCGTGAATCCGGTCGGCGAAGGGGTTCCATGACCTCGATCGACCTCGATCCGGCGCCCACCTGCGACCTCACCGCCCGGCTCACAGCCCTCGCGGTGACGCGTTTCCCGAAGCGTTGCGTTCGAATCCGCTCGATTTTCTGTCCACTTTGGTAACTCGGTGCTTATGGATGCGGCCGGTCTGTCACTCTGTCGGTGTCGTCGGACCGTAGGAGCCGCACCGTGGCGCCCATCCCCTCGCAGCGGGACACCGTGCAGCGTCCCGGCACCACCCGTGCCGGGCTCGCGCACGGCCCGCGCCTGGCCAGCCGCACCAGCCTGCCCGGCATCCCGCTCGCCCCGTCCGCCGCCCGCCGGTTCGTGCGGGCCGCGCTCGCGGAGTGGACCGGGATCGGGGTGCCCGCGGCCGTGGGCTTCAGCGACCGGCTGGCCGACGACGCCGTGACCGTCACCAACGAGCTGGTCACCAACGCCGTGGTGCACGCCGGGACCACCGTCGACCTGGTGCTCAGGCTGGAGGAGGAGGGCGGCGACGAGCCGTCCGCCGCCCTCGTCCTGGAGGTCACCGACCACCACCCGGCCCGCCCGGTGAGCGGCGACGAGCCCGGCGCGGGACCCGGACCGGCCGGGGTGAGCCCCGGGGAGCTGCCTGATCCCGCGGAGTACGGCCGTGGCCTCCAGCTCGTCGCCACCCTCGCCGACTCCTGGGGCATCACCTACCGCACCGGCCTCAAGACCGTCTGGGCCCGCCTCCCCGTCGACGACTGGAGCGCCCCGCCCGCCCCGCCCGACGGGGAGGCCCTCAGGCGCGGCCTGCGCGCCGCCGAGATCCTCGCGCCCGTCGCCAGGCGCACCGAGCGCGACGACGCCGTCTGGGACAGCCGGGGCGCCCCGGCCTTCCTCGCCGAGGCCTCCGACCTGCTCGCCGGGCAGCTCGACGAGGACCTGGTGGCGGCCATAGCCGGCCAGCTCCTGGTGCCCCGGCTGGCGGACTGGTGCGCGATCTGGCTGGAGGCCGAGGGCGGGGGACCGGCCGCCGAACCCCGGCTCGCCCGCGTCTGGCACAGCGACGAGACCGGCACCGAGCCCCTGCGCGCCGTCCTGGAGCGGGAGCCCTTCCGCCTCCCGGCAGGCGTCGGCTCCGGTCCTGTCCCCGTCCCCGTGCCCTGGCCCGCCCACCCCGTCGAGAAGGCCCGGGTGGAGGCCGCGGAGGGCCGGGTGGAGGCCGCGGGGGACGGGGAGGGCCGGGAGGGCCGCGAGGACCGGCAGGCCGCTCCCGCGCCGCCCCCGCACCCCGGCGGCCGCGACGGGGCCGCGCTCGCCTTCCGCATCACCGCCGGCGGCCGGGCGCTCGGCACCGTCCTCGTCGGCCGCGAGGGCGTCGCCCAGGTGCCGGAGGCCGTCGGCTCGCTGATCGAGGACTTCGTCCGCCGCCTCGGCCTCGCCGTAGGCGCGGCTCGCGCCTACACCCGCCAGGCCACCATCAGCCGGATCCTCCAGCGCGGCCTGCTCCCCAGCAAGGTCGCCGAGATCCCCGGCGTCACCAGCGCCCTCGTCTACGAACCGAGCGACGACTGGGTGGTCGGCGGTGACTTCTACGACATCTTCGCCTGCCCGGGCGACCGCTGGTGCTTCGTCCTCGGCGACGTCCAGGGCAGCGGCCCCGAGGCCGCCGTCGTCACCGGCCTCGCCCGCCCCTGGCTGCGGCTGCTCTCCCGGGAGGGCTTCGGCGTCGGGGAGGTCCTGGACCGGCTGAACCGGCTGCTCCTCGACGACGCCATGGAGGCAGCCGAGGCCGCCGCCCTGATGGTCGCCGCCGCCGGGGGCCAGCAGCTCCACGACGGCACCCAGTCACGGTTCCTCTCCCTGCTGTACGGGGAGGTCGTGCCGCTCCCCGACGGCGGGGTCCGCTGCACGGTGGCCAGCGCCGGGCACCCGCTGCCGCTGCTGCTGCGCCCCGACGGCTCCGTACGGCCGGCCGCCGAGCCCCAGGTGCTGCTCGGGGTCGTCGAGGACGTGGCGTACGAGAGCCAGGGCTTCGACCTCGCGCCCGGGGACACCCTGCTCTGCGTCACGGACGGGGTGACCGAGCGCCGGTCGGGCCCGCTGATGTTCGACGACGGGGACGGGCTGGCCCGGGTGCTGGCCGGGTGCGCCGGGCTGCCCGCCGAGGCGACGGCCGAGCGCATCCGGCGGGCCGTCCACGAGTTCGCCGAGCAGCCCCCGGACGACGACGTGGCCCTGTTGGTCCTGCACGCGGACTGACCCGCACGCGGACTGACCTGCCCGCGGGCTGGAAGGGCCCGCACACGGACTGACCGGGCCGACGCGCGGGAGCCACCCGGTCCGGGGAGCCACCCGGTCCGAGAAGCCACCCGGTCCGGGGAGCTCCCGCGGCGAGCGACAATGGTCGGTATGCCTTCCGTACTGCCCGATGGTGAGCCCGTGCCCGACGACGGGGCGCTGCCCCGCCACGCCCTGGAAGGCGCAGCCGACCGCCCACTCGGCTTCTACCTGCACGTCCCCTACTGCGCCACCCGCTGCGGCTACTGCGACTTCAACACCTACACCGCCACCGAGCTGCGCGGCTCCGGCGGGGCCCTGGCCTCCCGCGACAACTACGCCGCCCACCTGATCGAGGAGGTCCGCCAGGCCCGCAAGGTCCTCGGCGACGACCCCCGCCCCGTGCGCACGGTCTTCGTCGGCGGCGGCACGCCCACCCTGCTGCCCGCCGCCGACCTCGTGCGCATGCTGGCGGCGATCAGGGAGGAGTTCGGGCTCGCGGACGACGCGGAGATCACCACCGAGGCCAATCCGGAGTCCGTCGACCCGGCCTACCTCGCCGCGCTCCGCGAGGGCGGCTTCAACCGGGTCTCCTTCGGCATGCAGAGCGCCAAGCAGCACGTCCTGAAGATCCTGGACCGCACGCACACGCCCGGCCGCCCCGAGGCCTGTGTCGCCGAGGCCCGGGCGGCCGGGTTCGACCACGTCAACCTCGACCTGATCTACGGCACCCCCGGCGAGTCCGACGACGACTGGCGGGCCACCCTGGCCGCCGCGATCGGCGCGGGCCCCGACCACGTCTCCGCGTACGCCCTGATCGTCGAGGAGGGCACCCAGCTCGCCCGCCGCATCCGGCGCGGCGAGATCCCGATGACCGACGACGACGCGCACGCCGACCGCTACCTCATCGCGGACGAGGCCTTCGCCGCCGCCGGCTTCGACTGGTACGAGGTCTCCAACTGGGCCACCACCGAGGCGGGCCGTTGCCTGCACAACGAGCTGTACTGGCGCGGCGCCGACTGGTGGGGCGCGGGCCCCGGCGCCCACAGCCACGTCGGCGGGGTCCGCTGGTGGAACGTGAAGCACCCCGGCGCGTACGCCCAGGCGCTCTCCGAGGGCCGCTCACCCGGCGCGGGCCGCGAGATCCTCGGCCAGGAGGACCGCCGGGTCGAGCGCATCCTGCTGGAGCTCCGGCTGCGCGAGGGCTGCCCGCTCTCCCTCCTGAAACCCGACGGCCTCGCCGCCTCCCGCCGCGCCCTGACCGACGGGCTGCTCGCCCCGGAGCCGTACGGGAAGGGCCGCGCGGTCCTCACCCTGCGCGGGCGGCTCCTGGCCGACGCCGTCGTCCGCGACCTCGTCGACTGACCCGGCCGGGGCCCCTCACGGTCGGCAGTCCTTCGCCGTCAGCGGGGGCGCGACCCCGGCCGGCTTACCGCAGACCAGGGTCCGCTCGGCGCTCGGCCCGGGCCGGACCACCTTGACGATGTTGAGGCCGTGCACGTTGTCGGAGACCGAGGACCTCGCCCGGCTGAACGAGACCGTCCCCGTCGGCATGTTGTTGAGGTCCACCGTGTGCAGCGTCGCCCAGGTCTCCGCCGCACTTCGACGCTGGTCGCCGCGGGCCGCCGCGTCGTACAGGGCGGCCGTCGCGCTGTAGGAGATGACGGTCTGCCCGCTGGCGAACAGGCCGTCCTCGTACGCCGGACGCCCCGACGCCAGCGCGATGATCTCCCCCTCGGGGTGCAGCGCCCGCAGCGTGCGGTACGCGTCCCCGTAGAAACCGAGGTTCTTTCCCCGGTCCAGTGGGGCGAGCGAGCTGTGGTAGAGCGTGACGTTGGCCGCGATCGAGGTGCTGTCGTCGAACGTCCCCTTCGTCAGATCGTCCCCCGTGAACACCGTCATCCGCCGGTCGGAGCAGCCGGTGGTCTCCGACAGGCCCCGCATCAGCGTCGGTACGTCCTCGACCCGCCCCGCGAAGTACAGCGCGTCGGGGACCCGTTCGGCCCGGCAGATGGTCGTCAGCGGGGCGTTCAGGCTCGCCCCGCCCGGCAGGTCGTACGGCACGTCCTTGCCCAGATCGAAGCCCGCGTCGTGCAGCATCTGCCGGCCCGCGTCCCGCTGCTCGGCGGTGTAACGGTCCAGGTCCCCGTTGCGGTCCTCGCGCGACAGTACGAGCGCGTGCGGGCGGTCGAGGTCCTTCGCGATCTGGCGGGCGACCAGCCCCAGCGCGTGCGTCTGCTCCTCGTCCGTCGCCGCGAGGCCGAAGTAGTTGGGGAAGTCCCGGGGCAGGTCGCTGCTGGAGTTCGTCGTGTTCACCACCGGCAGCCCGGCCTCGCGCAGCAGCTTCGTCGCGTTGTCGCTCTCGTCGGTGTTGCGGCCGAGACCGACCACGCCGACCACCGTCGGATCCCGCCGGGCCGCCTCGATGATCTTCCGCACGGCGGTGAGCTGCCGCAGCATGTCCTCGCCGCCGTTCGCGGTCAGCACCCGCAGCTTCACCGACCGGCGCACGGTCTTGTTCACCGCCCGCTGCTGGAGATAGACGCCGGTCAGCTCCTCCAGGCCCTTGCGGGTCTCCTCCCGGTCCTTGCCCGTGGCGGTGAGCGGACCGGCGTACACGACCGTCACGTACGTGTCGCCCGGTTCGATGTCATCGTTCTCGTCCCGGATCGCCTGCTCGATCCGCTCGAAGGTGATGCCCTTCCCGGCCCCGTTCAGCTCCAGGCCGTTGCCCCGCGCGAAGAACACCTCGGGGGCGGTCGCCACCCCCACGCACTCCCGGTCGTCGCCCTTCCCGGCCCAGATCGCGTCCGTGTTGCGGTCGGTCAGCGGCCCGTGGCAGTACGTGTCGCGCCAGTGCCCGGCCCACAGGAACGCCCCCAGCAGACTTCCCACGACGAGCACGGCGACGCTCGCCCGCGACATCACCCACCACGCCCAGGTCCGCCGCACCCGGTGGGTGACGAGCTGCGCGTGCGCGTGCTCGTGGGTCAGCTTCTCGGTGGACAGCGGCAGCAGCAGCACCCACGCCAGGGTCGCCGCCGCCCCCGGCGACTGGCCCAGACTCAGATCGTCGACCCAGCGCTCGTAGCGGGCCCGCGCCCCGGACGAACCGGACGGCGCACCGGACCCCGGCCGCTCCGGGGGCAGCGGCGGCGTGTGCCGCATGATCTCGGGGGCCTGGAGCGAGGCGAGCAACAGCAGCGGATCCACCTCGCTGCGCCGCGACCGCACGCTGTTGATCGCGTTGATCAGCAGAATGCCGCCGTTGTCCTGGGTCGCCCGGGGCAGGAACACCACCGGCGGGACCGTGCGCTTGCTGCGCCGCCAGTCCAGGGAGTGCGGGCGGTAGTTGTGCCGCAGATCCTCCAGCAGCGCCTGCACCCGCAGCTCAAGATGGAACTGGCGCGCGTACTCGTCGCCCGCCCCCGCGTCCGCCACCCGCTCCGCGACCGCCGCCGCCCGCGCCCGGATCACCCGCCACGAACCGCTCGGCGACAGCCACGACCAGCCGTCGGAGGGATAGCCGGTGCTGGAGGCGGCCAGGGACGAGGTGGTGGCGAACCACCGGCTGGCCCGGCGCAGCCACAGCAGCGGCGGCGCGGCCCGGCTCGCCAGGCCCACCACGGCGAGCCCGATCAGCGCGAGGCCCGCCACCAGGGCCGTCAGCAGCCAGTCGATCTCCCCGAGCAACACGCTGAGCAGGGCGATGAAGAGCGCGCCGACGAACGTCTCGGGCCGCACCGACTGCCGCAGCGAGGCCCACCGGGTGCCCCCGCGCGGCCGGCCGGACCGCCAGCGCAGCCGGCTCAGCTGCTCCAGGATCCGCTCCTCGCGCACCTCGGAGGTGTTCCCGTCGGACTGCTCGACCACCGTCGCGGTGGCCTGCTCGATCGCCCCGAGGAGCCGGGAGCGGGGAAAGGCGAACGTCTTGTACTGGGTGTTCTCGCGGGTCTCCCACGGCTTCTCGGAGAGGGTGCGCACCATGGCGAGCGCCGCCTCGTACGGGGTCGCCCCCTCGCCGTCCAGCAGCCGCACCGGCACCCGGCGCAGCTCGTTGGCCCGGTGCACCTGATGCACGAGCTGCTCCACCCGCGCGTCGATCTCCGGCCCGGCCCCAGCGTCCGCCGCCTGGACCACCACGAGCGGCATCACCGGCCGGTTGACCCGGTAGCGGTCGATCAGCTGCTGTATCAGGTGGAAGACGGCCGAGGCCGCCTCGTTGTCCGCACTGTCCCGCCAGACCTCGCGCGCCATCGGTACCCGCCCTTCCCCCGTGAGCCCTCCGGCCCGTGAACCGCCCGCCCGTTCCCCCACCTCAATAACCGATGGTGCTTGTGGGACGCAGGCATGCATAGGGATCGGTACGCAATCCTCTGCGACAGTCCTGCAACAGGCCGGAATCAGGCCCCGGACATCAGTCCGGAAGGGTGACGAAGTCGATCAATTCCTCTACCCGGCCCAGCAGTTGGGGTTCAAGGTCCTTGTAGCTGCGGACCTTGGACAGGATGTGCTGCCAGGCCGCCCCGGTGTTCTCGGGCCACCCCAGCGCCCGGCACACGCCCGTCTTCCAGTCCTGCCCCCTCGGCACCACCGGCCACGCGTCGATCCCCACCGAGGACGGCTTCACCGCCTCCCACACGTCGATGTACGGGTGCCCCACCACCAGCACATGGTCCCCGGTCACCCGCTCGGCGATCCGGGACTCCTTGGAGCCGGGCACCAGATGGTCCACCAGCACCCCCAGCCGGGCGTCCGGCCCCGGCGCGAACTCCCCGACGATCGCCGGCAGGTCGTCCACCCCCTCCAGGTACTCCACGACCACGCCCTCGATGCGCAGGTCGTCACCCCACACCCGCTCCACCAGCTCCGCGTCGTGCCGGCCCTCCACATAGATCCGCCCGGCCCGCGCCACCCGGGCCCGCGCCCCGGGCACCGCCACCGAACCGGAGGCCGTACGGGTGGGACGCACCGGGCCGCCGGGGCCCGGGCGCACCAGCGTGACGGCCTTGCCCTCCAGCAGGAAGCCGCGCGGCTCCATCGGGAACACCCGGTGCTTGCCGAAGCGGTCCTCCAGGGTCACCGTCGGCCCCTGGGCCGTCTTCTCGCAGCGGATCACCGCCCCGCAGAAGCCGGTGGAGACCTCCTCCACAACCAGATCGGGCTCGGCGGGCACCTCGGGCACGGGGGCGGACCGCTTCCACGGCGGGGTCAGGTCCGGCTGGTAGCTGCGCATGGCACGACGATATTCGCCGTACCCGCGTCAGGGCTCATCCCACGTCGAGTCCAGCGTCGAGGTTCACGTCGGGCTCCCCGTCGAGGTCCACCCCGAAGCGCGCCGCCAGCGACGCCCGCTGCGCCCGCACGAACGCCGCGTCCACCACCGCCCCGTGCCCCGGCACGTACAGCGCGCCCTCGCCGCCCAGCGCCAGCAGCCTCCCCAGCGCGGCCGGCCAGCGCGAGGTGATCGCGTCCCGGCCCGCCTGCGGCTCGCCCGACTCCTCGACCAGATCACCGCAGAACACCACCGGAGGCTCGTCGCCCGTGCCCGGCACCAGCGCCGCGAGGTCATGGCCGCTGTGGCCGGGGCCCACGTTCGCCAGCAGCACCTGACGGCCGCCGCCCAGGTCCAGCGTCCAGTCGCCGCACACCTCGTGGTGCGGGACCACCGGCGTGTCCGCCGACCGGGCCGCCTCGCCCTCCGGCACCCCGTGGCGCACCGCCGAGGCGCACAGGCTCTCCGCCCCGCCGCGCAGCAGCGCCGCCACGCCCACCGCCCCGTAGACCTGGGCCCCGGCGAACGCGGCGGTGCCCAGCACATGATCGAAGTGCGGGTGGCTCAGTGCGATATGCGTCACCCTCCGCCCGAGCAGCGCCTCGGCCTGCCGCCGCAGCTCGACCCCTTCGCGCAGCGTGGCGCCGGTGTCGTACAGCAACGCGCCGTTGTCCCCGGCGACCAGCGCGGCGGTGGCGTCCCAGCCGGGGAGGCGCCGCCTGCCGATACCGTTGCCCAACCGCTCCCAGCCGAAGTCTTCCCAAGCGACGTCCATACCAGGACGCTATCGGCAACGACCTGCGCGGTCTCGTGGAGGCGTGGCCGGTCGCCCTTGCCCCCGCCCCACCCCACCCCCGTACACTGACTGCGGGGATTGCTGGCACTCGAACGCACCGAGTGCCAGACAGACACCGAGAGACACAGCTGGAGGTGTGCGCGATGCTCAGCGAACGCAGACTCGAAGTGCTGCGCGCCATCGTCCAGGACTACGTCGGCACCGAGGAGCCCGTCGGCTCCAAGGCGCTGACCGAGCGGCACCGGCTGGGGGTCTCCCCGGCCACCGTCCGCAACGACATGGCGGTGCTGGAGGACGAGGGCTTCATCGCCCAGCCGCACACGAGCGCGGGACGCATCCCGACCGACAAGGGGTACCGCCTCTTCGTCGACAGGCTCGCGGGCGTCAAGCCGCTGTCCTCGCCCGAGCGCCGGGCCATCCAGAACTTCCTGGACGGCGCGGTCGACCTCGACGACGTGGTCGGCCGGACGGTGCGGCTGCTCGCGCAGCTGACCCGGCAGGTCGCCGTCGTGCAGTACCCCTCGCTGACCCGCTCGACGGTGCGGCACGTGGAACTGCTGGCGCTCGCCCCCGCCCGGCTGATGCTCGTCCTGATCACGGACACGGGCCGGGTCGAACAGCGTATGATCGACTGCCCTGCGCCCTTCGGCGAGGCATCGCTCGCGGATCTGCGGGCCCGGCTCAACAGCCGGGTCGTCGGACGCCGCTTCGCGGATGTCCCGCAGCTGGTGCAGGAGCTGCCGGAATCCTTCGACAGCGAGGACCGAGGGACGGTTTCCACGGTCCTTTCCACCCTCCTCGAAACTTTGGTCGAGGAGACGGAGGAGCGGCTGATGATCGGCGGCACCTCCAACCTCACCCGCTTCGGACACGACTTCCCGGTGATGATCCGGCCGGTGCTGGAAGCACTGGAGGAACAGGTCGTCCTGCTGAAGCTGCTCGGTGAGGCCACGGACTCCGGCATGACCGTACGGATCGGGCACGAGAACGCCCACGAGGGGCTCAACTCCACGTCCGTCGTCGCGGTCGGCTACGGTTCGGGCGACGAGGCAGTCGCCAAACTCGGCGTGGTCGGACCGACCCGCATGGACTACCCCGGAACGATGGGAGCGGTACGCGCAGTGGCACGTTACGTCGGACAGATCCTGGCGGAGTCGTAAGTGGCCACGGACTACTACGCCGTACTCGGCGTGCGCCGCGACGCATCTCAGGACGAGATCAAGAAGGCATTCCGTCGGCTCGCTCGCGAGCTGCACCCGGATGTCAACCCGGACCCGAAGACCCAGGAGCGGTTCAAGGAGATCAACGCCGCTTACGAGGTGCTCTCGGACCCGCAGAAGAAGCAGGTCTACGACCTCGGCGGCGACCCCCTCTCCGCCAGTGGCGGCGGTGGTGGCGCGGGCGGTTTCGGAGCCGGCGGCTTCGGCAACTTCTCCGACATCATGGACGCGTTCTTCGGCAACGCCGCACAGCGCGGGCCCCGTTCGCGGACCCGGCGGGGCCAGGACGCCATGATCCGGCTGGAGATCGACCTCAACGAGGCGGCCTTCGGCACCACCAAGGACATCCAGGTCGACACGGCCGTCGTCTGCAACACCTGCAGCGGCGAGGGCGCGGCCCCCGGCACGTCCGCCCAGACCTGTGACATGTGTCGCGGCCGCGGCGAGGTCTCGCAGGTCACCCGGTCCTTCCTGGGCCAGGTCATGACCTCGCGGCCCTGCCCGCAGTGCCAGGGTTTCGGCACGGTCGTGCCCACCCCGTGCCCGGAGTGCGCCGGCGACGGCCGCATCCGCTCGCGGCGCACCCTGACCGTGAAGATTCCCGCGGGCGTCGACAACGGCACCCGTATCCAGCTGGCCGGCGAGGGCGAGGTCGGCCCCGGCGGCGGCCCGCCCGGCGATCTGTACGTGGAGATCCACGAGCTGCCGCACGCCGTGTTCCAGCGGCGCGGCGACGATCTGCACTGCACGGTCACCGTCCCCATGACGGCCGCGGCCCTCGGCACCAAGTGTCCGCTGGAGACCCTGGACGGCCTGGAGGACATCGACATCAGGCCGGGCACCCAGTCCGGCCAGTCCGTTCCCCTGCACGGGCGCGGCATCACGCACCTGCGGGGCGGCGGCCGGGGCGACCTGATCGTGCACGTCGAGGTGATGACCCCGTCCAAGCTCGACGCGGAACAGGAGCGGCTGCTGCGGGAGCTGTCCAAGCTGCGCGGCGAGGAGCGGCCCCTCGGCCAGTTTCAGCCAGGTCAGCAAGGGCTCTTCTCCCGGCTGAAGGACGCGTTCAACGGCCGCTGAGCCGCTTTTCGCCTTTCACCGCACCGCCCGCCGGTCCCGAACCGGCGGGCGGTGCGGCGTACGGCGGCAGAACCGGTCACGCCGCCGCTGGCTGATTCGGCCCCGTTGCACAGGACATGGCACGATGCGGTCATGTCCTCCGAGTTGACCGATCTCTGCCGGTATCCGATCGTGCAGGCCCCCATGGCGGGCGGCGCGTCCGGACCCCAGCTCGCCGGGGCCGTCGCCGAAGCCGGCGGGCTCGGATTCCTGGCCGCCGGGTACAAAACGGCGGACGGCATGTACAACGAGATCAAACAGCTGCGCCGGCTCACCGGCGGGCCGTTCGGCGTCAACCTCTTCATGCCGCAGCCCGCGCTCGCCGACCCCAGCGCCGTCGAGGTCTACCGCCACCAGCTCGCCGGTGAGGCCACCTGGTACGAGACCCCGCTCGGCGACCCGGACAGCAGCGGCGACGACGGCTACGAGGCGAAGGTCGCGATCCTGCTGGAGGACCCCGTCCCGGTGGTCTCCTTCACCTTCGGCTGCCCCACCCGCGACACCCTGGACGCCTTCGCCAGGGCCGGGACGCACACCATCGTCACGGTCACCTCCGCCGAGGAGGCCCAGAGCGCCCAGTGGGCGGGCGCCGACACCGTCTGCGTCCAGGGCGTCGAGGCGGGCGGCCACCAGTCCACCCACCGCGACGACCCGCAGCTCGACCAGACCGGCACCGGGCTGCTCTCCCTCATCACCCAGGTCCGCGAGACCGTGCAGATCCCGATCGTCGCCACCGGCGGCCTGATGCGCGGCGCGCAGATCGCCGCCGTCCTCGCGGCGGGCGCGGACGCCGCCCAGCTCGGCACCGCCTTCCTGGTCTGTCCCGAGTCCGGGGCGCACCCGCTGCACAAGCAGGCCCTGACCAACCCGCTGTTCGTCCGCACCGAGCTGACCCGCGCCTTCTCCGGGCGGCCCGCCCGCGGCCTGGTCAACCGCTTCGTCCGCGAACACGGCCCCTACGCCCCCGCCGCCTACCCCCAGGTCCACTACGTCACCAGCGGGCTGCGCCTGGCCGCCGCCAAGGCCGGGGACGCCCAGGGCATGGCCCTGTGGGCCGGACAGGGCCACCGGATGGCCCGGGAACTGCCCGCCGGCGAGCTCATCGAGCTGCTCGCCGCCGAACTGGAGGCCGCCCGGTCGGCCCTGAGCATGAGGAGCCCCCGGTGACCGCACCGGTCTTCGTCGTCGAACGGATGCCCACCGGGCCGGAGTTCGTCCTGGAGGGACCCGAGGGGCGGCACGCCGTCTCCGTGAAGCGGCTCCACCCCGGCGAGGACGTCGTCCTCACCGACGGCCTCGGCCACTGGGCGGAGGGCGTCGTGCGGGCCGCCGAGGGCAAGGACCGGCTCACGGTCACCGGCCTCGACACCCTCCACGAGGAGCCCGCGCCCAGCCCGCGCATCACCGTCGTCCAGGCGCTCCCCAAGGGCGACCGGGGCGAGCTGGCGGTCGAGACGATGACCGAGACCGGTGTCGACGCGATCGTGCCCTGGCAGGCGGCCCGCTGCATCACCCAGTGGAGGGGCGACCGGGGAGCCAAGGCCCTGACGAAGTGGCGCGGCACGGCACGGGAAGCGGGCAAGCAGTCCCGCCGGGTGCGCTTCCCCGAGGTGACCGAGGCCATGACGACCAAGCAGGTCGCCGCCCTCCTCGCCGCCGCCGACTTCGCCGGGGTCCTCCACGAGGACCGCGACCACGACAGCACCCCCCTCGCCACCGCCGAACTCCCCGCCGAGGGCAGACTCGTGCTCGTCGTCGGACCGGAGGGCGGCGTCTCCCCGCAGGAGCTGACCCTCTTCGCCGAGGCGGGCGCCCGCCCCTACCGGCTCGGCCGCAGCGTCCTGCGCACCTCCACCGCCGGGACGGCCGCGACCGCGCTGCTGCTGGGGCGTACGGGGCGTTGGGGCTGAACACGGTCCGGAGGGCCGGGGATAGCATGCCCCTGTACTGATCACCTGATCACCTGTACCGACTCACCAGCGAACGAGGAGGCCCGGAGCCATGGCGGGAGAGCCGCAGTCCGACTGCCTGTTCTGCAAGATCGTCTCGGGAGACATCCCGGCGACCATCGTCCGCGAGAGCGAGACCACCGTCGCCTTCCGCGACATCAACCCGCAGGCCCCGACCCACGTCCTGGTCATCCCGAAGGCCCACTACCCGGACGCCGCCTCCCTCGCCGCCGCCGAACCGCTCATCGCCGCGGACGTCCTGCGCGAGGCCGGAGAGGTCGCCGCCGAGGAGAAGGTCGACGGCAGCGGCTACCGGATCATCCTCAACACGGGCTCCGGCGCCGGCCAGACCGTCTTCCACGCCCACGCGCACGTCCTGGGCGGCCGCGGCCTCCAGTGGCCCCCCGGATAACGGAGCTGCCCGACCATGTCCGTACGCGAGCTGGTGGTGCTCGGCACCGCCAGCCAGGTCCCGACCCGGCACCGTAACCACAACGGCTATCTGCTGCGCTGGGACGGCGAGGGCATCCTCTTCGACCCCGGCGAGGGCACCCAGCGGCAGATGCTGCGGGCCGGGGTCGCCGCGCACGACATCGACCGGATCTGCGTCACCCACTTCCACGGCGACCACTCCCTCGGGCTCGCCGGGGTGATCCAGCGGATCAACCTCGACCAGGTGCCGCACCCGGTGACCGCGCACTACCCGGCGAGCGGGCAGCACTTCTTCGACCGGCTGCGGTACGCCACCGCCTACCGCGAGACCGTCGAGCTGAACCAGGCCCCGGTCGCCGGGACCGGCGGGGTCCTCGCCACCACCCCCGCGTACACCCTGGACAGCGCGAAGCTCTCGCACCCCGTCGAGTCGTACGGCTACCGCCTCACCGAGCCCGAGACCCGGCGCATGCTGCCCGCCCTGCTGAAGGAACACGCCATCGCCGGACCGGACGTGGGCCGCCTCCAGCGCGACGGCGTCCTCGGCGGCGTCACGCTGGAGCAGGTCTCCGAGGAGCGGCGCGGGCAGCGGTTCGCGTTCGTCATGGACACCCGGCTCTGCGACGGGGTGTACGCGCTCGCCGACGGCTGCGACCTGCTCGTCATCGAGTCGACCTTCCTCGACGAGGACGAGAGGCTGGCCGTCGACCACGGGCACCTGACCGCCGGGCAGGCCGCCCGGGTGGCGAAGGAGTCGGGCGTCCGCCACCTCGTGCTCACCCACTTCTCCCAGCGCTACGGCGACCCGGAGCTCTTCGAGACCCAGGCCCGCGCCGCCGGGTTCGACGGCGAACTCACCATCGCCCAGGACCTGATCCGGGTCCCGGTCCCCTCCCGCCACCACCCCTGACTCGCCACCGCCCTCGATCCGCCCCCACCTCCTGTCCACCCCCGCCCCTGACCCGACCCCACCCCTGTTTGCGAGACACCGTGCACCTCCCCAAGGCAGAACTCCACCTCCACATCGAAGGCACCCTCGAACCCGAGCTGGCCTTCGCCCTCGCGGAGCGCAACGGCGTGGCCCTGCCCTACGCCACCGCCGACGAACTGCGCGCCGCCTACCGGTTTGAGGACCTCCAGTCCTTCCTCGACCTGTACTACGCGCTGATGGCCGTCCTGCGCACCGAGGACGACTTCGCCGAACTCGTCGACGCCTACCTCGCCCGCGCTGCCGCCCAGGGCGTGCGGCACGCCGAGATCTTCTTCGACCCGCAGGCCCACACCGCCCGGGGCGTCCCGATCGGCACCGTCATCGAGGGGATCGGCCGGGCACTGGAGCGCAGCGAGGAGACCCACGGGGTCTCCACCCAGCTGATCATGTGCTTCCTGCGCGACCTGTCCGCCGAATCGGCCCTCGGCACCCTGGACGCGGCGAAGCCGTACCTGCACCGGATCAGCGCGATCGGCCTGGACTCCGCCGAGGTCGGCCACCCGCCCGCCAAGTTCCGCGAGGTCTACGAGGCGGCCACCGCCCTCGGCCTGCGCAAGGTGGCCCACGCGGGCGAGGAGGGCCCGCCGGAGTACATCAGGCAGGCCCTGGACGTCCTGGGCGTCGAGCGCGTCGACCACGGACTGCGCTGCCTGGAGGACCCGGAGCTGGTGGAGCGGCTGGTCGCCGACCGGGTGCCGCTCACGCTCTGCCCGCTGTCCAACGTGCGGCTGCGCACGGTCGACAAGCTCGCGGACCACCCCCTGCCGGCGATGCTGGCCGCCGGACTCCACTGCACGGTGAACTCCGACGACCCCGCCTACTTCGGCGGGTACGCCGGAGACAACTTCGACGCCGTCCGCGACGCGCTCGCCCTGGAGCCGGAGCAGCTGCGCACCCTGGCCCGCAACTCCTTCGAGGCGGCCTTCCTCGACCACGACGAGGAGCGCAGGGCCCGCTATCTGTCCGAGGTCGAGGCCTACGCGTTCGACTGACCGGAACCGCCGTCCGGACCGGCCGTCCGGATCGCGCTGCGCACCAGCCTGCGCCGCAGGGCCGGGACCCGCAGCTCCGTGACGGCCTGCTCCGGTGAGCCGAGCTTCGGCACCGCGCCGGGCAGGCTTCCCGTGGTGGCGGCGAGCAGGGCCGCCGGGGCGCCACCGCGACGACGCACCGAGCCGGGCACCAGCGGACGGCCGCCGGTGTGCAGCGCCACGGCGGTCACCGGGGCGGCGACCAGCAGGGTGGCCGCCCCCAGGATCAGCCCCATCGTGGGATAGCCGGCCTCCGCGGAGAGCACGCTGCCCAACAGCGGACCGCAGGCCACCCCCACGGAGGAGGCGGAGCCCGCCAGCACCGCCCACCGGCCTCGCACGTCCAGGGAGGCGGCAAGACCGATGAGGTAGGAGAGGACCACCGGGTAGAAGGCGTTCCACACGATCTCCCCGGTCGCGAACGATCCGAGATCCCGGGCCGAAGAACTGAGCACGATGCTCGCCGCGATGACCAGGGTCCCCAGTCCGATCGGCACCGCCCGGCCGAGCCGCGCGCCGAGGATCCCCGCGCCCGTCACACCGAGCAGCCCCGCGCCGAGCGCCGCGGCGAACACCGCGCCGACGGTGACCTCGGACAGCCCCACCTGGACCGCGCCGATGCGGCTGCTCACACCCCAGAGCGCGTTCTGCGCCATCGACCAGACGAGCATGCCGCCCGCCAGGACGAGCCCGGAGCGGCGGTGCGGGAGCCGGCCGGCGACCGGGGAGGCCGACTCCTCCGCCGCCGTCGCCCCGCCGAGCCGGGCGGTCGCGGGCCAGACGAGCAGGGCGACCAGGGCGATCGCGGCGAACGGAAGCCGGTGGCCGCCGCCCAGGTGGGGGATGGTCAGGTAGAGGACGCCCGCGGTGGCGGACACGGTGAGCAGTCCCAGCGAGGACGTCCGGTGCGGGTCGCGCCGGGCGGCGATCCCGGCCGCGGCGACCGCCGTCGCCGTGCCGGAGCCGAAGCCGCCGACGACCACGCCGAGCACCACCAGCGGCACGGACGCGGCGAGCGCGGCGCCCCCGTAACCGACGGCGGCCAGCACCAGGCCGAGGCGGGCGGGGGTGCGTGCCCCGTACCGCTCGACCCGGCCCGCCAGGGAGAAGCCGGCGCCGGCCGAGCTGAGCAGCAGGGCGCTGCCGACCAGGCCGGCCTGGGCGGGGCTCAGCCCCAGTTGGGCGCTGAGCCGGCCGACGATGGTGGGGAGCAGGTAGGAGGCGAGGTAACCGGCGGTGAACACGGCCACCAGGGGCCACGCGGCACCAGGGCGCGAGGACATGGGCGTTCCTGAAGACATGCCTGAGGCAGGCAGGGGGGAGGGGGGAGGGGTGGAGCGGGGCACGGCGGAGCGAGCGGCGCCCGCGAAGGCAGGCGACGGCACGCGGGTACGACAGGGTTTTACAGCGGAATGCTGAGATATGCGGCTCTCGTCGGAGAAGGTCCCCGAAGGTGCTCGCGGGGCAATTTGTATCAAGCGCTTCCGGCTCCCCGGAAGCCGCCCCGCTGTGATCTGGGCCACTTATGTGTTTATGCGGGTGAAACTCGGGTATTAGCGCATGTTTATGCAGGTCAGGCGTGCTGCGAACACATGGGCGTGGACACTGCGTTCGCCCGGGCGCATCGGGCAGACTGGCCGCACCGCACACGGTCCGGATCCGGCCGAGATCCGCCGCACGACACCGGGAGCGCACGGTGAGCACAGACACTCCGGGCATCGACCCGCTGCGGGCGCTGCGCGCCCCCCGGGACCCCGCCTGCGACGTCTTCCTGACGGGCCCGGTCTTCCTCGACATCATCTTCACCGGCCTGGACAGCGCCCCCGTGCGCGGCACCGAGTCCTGGGCGCGGGGGATGGGCTCCAGCCCCGGCGGCGTCGCCAACATGGCCACCGCCCTCGCCCGCCTCGGCCTGCACACCTCCCTCGCCGCCGCTTTCGGCGACGACCACTACGGGGAGTACTGCTGGGACGCCCTCGAACAGGGCGAGGGCATCGACCTGTCGATGTCGCACACCGTCCCCGGCTGGCACTCCCCGGTCACCGTCTCCATGGCGTACGAGGGTGAGCGCACGATGGTCTCGCACGGCCACGAGGCACCCGCTCCGACCGGAACGCCCGCCGGAGCCTCCGCGCCCACGGGAACAGGCACCCCCACCGGAGCCCCCGCCCCCGCCGGAATCTCCGCGCCCACGGGAACAGACGCCCCCACCGGAGCCCCCGCCCCCGCCGGAGCCTCCGCGCCCACGGGAACAGGCGCCCCCGCCGGAGCCCCCGCCCCCGCCGGAGCCTCCGCCCCCGCCGGAACCTCCGTGTCCACCGCACCAGGTGCCCCCGCCGGAACACCCGTCCCCGCCCCGGCCTTCCCGCACTGCCCGCCGCGTGCCCGTGCCGCCGTCGCCTCGCTCGCTCCGGGCCGGTGCGAGCCCTGGGTGGCCACCGCCGCCCGCAACGGCGCGCTGATCTTCGCCGACGTCGGCTGGGACGAGACCGGCCGCTGGGACCTGGACGCCCTGCCCGACCTGGCGCACTGCGAGGCGTTCCTGCCCAACGCCGAGGAGGCGATGCGCTACACCCGCACCGACTGCCCGCGCGCCGCCGCCCACGCTCTCGCCGAACGGGTGCCGCTCGCCGTGGTCACCCTAGGAGCCGAGGGCGCGTACGCGGTGGACGGCCGCACCGGCGTCGCCGCGGCCGTGCCCGCCATCGAGGTGGAGGCGCTCGACCCCACCGGCGCCGGGGACGTCTTCGTCGCCGGCTTCGTGACCGGCACCCTCGCAGACTGGCCGCTCGCCGACCGGCTCGCCTTCGCCGGGCTCACCGCCGCCCTCTCGGTCCAGGAGTTCGGCGGCTCGCTCTCCGCCCCCGGCTGGACCGAGGTCGCCGCCTGGTGGCAGCTGATCCGCACCTGCGCGAGCCAGGACCCCGCAGCCCTGGAGCGCTACGCCTTCCTGGACGACCTCGTGCCCGCCACGGCCCGCGCCTGGCCGCTGCGGCGCGCGGTGCCCACGATCGGCTTCCGCCAGTGACCGGCTTCCGCAAGTGACCGGCCTCCGGCCACTGACCGGTCTCGGGCGCGAGTCGCACACATGGGCGGTAAAAGCGCTCCGCGTTGTCACCGCCAGGTCGTAGGCTTGGTGGTCCAGAGGTTGTCGAGCAGCGAGAACCCTGCAACGGGAGGTATGCGCAGGCCCGAGGGCCGGCCCATGACTCAGACACCCACACAGCCGCAGGCGCGTGCCCAGATCAGGATCCCGGCCGCACACCCCATGGTGATGCTCCTGGGATCGGGTGACTCGCTGTTGCGCGTGATCGAAGAGGCTTTCCCGGCGGCCGACATCCACGTCCGGGGCAACGAGATCAGTGCCACGGGCGAGGCCGCCGACGTCGCTCTCATCCAACGCCTGTTCGACGAGATGATGCTCGTGCTCCGTACCGGAGCGCCGATGACGGAGGACGCTGTGGAACGGTCGATCGCCATGCTCAGGGCGGCCGGCGGGGGAGAGTCCGGGGGCGAGACGCCCGCCGAGGTGCTCACGCAGAACATCCTCTCCAACCGCGGCCGGACCATCCGCCCCAAGACGCTCAACCAGAAGCGGTACGTCGACGCGATCGACGAGCACACGATCGTGTTCGGCATCGGCCCCGCCGGTACGGGCAAGACCTACCTCGCCATGGCCAAGGCCGTCCAGGCACTCCAGTCGAAGCAGGTCAGCCGGATCATCCTGACCCGGCCCGCGGTCGAGGCGGGGGAGCGGCTCGGCTTCCTGCCGGGCACCCTGTTCGACAAGATCGACCCGTATCTGCGCCCGCTCTACGACGCCCTGCACGACATGCTCGACCCCGACTCGATCCCGCGGCTGATGGCGGCGGGCACGATCGAGGTCGCGCCGCTGGCGTACATGCGTGGCCGCACCCTGAATGACGCGTTCATCATCCTCGACGAGGCGCAGAACACCAGCGCCGAGCAGATGAAGATGTTCCTCACCCGCCTCGGCTTCGACTCCAAGATCGTCATCACCGGTGACGTCACCCAGGTCGACCTGCCGAGCGGCACCAAGAGCGGGCTGCGGCAGGTCCAGGACATCCTGGAGGGCCTGGACGACGTGCACTTCTCGCGGCTCACCTCCCAGGATGTCGTCCGGCACAAGCTCGTCGGCCGTATCGTCGACGCGTACGAGAAGTACGACAGCCGAAACGGTCAGCAGGACGGTCAGGCGGAAGGCCGCGAAGACGGCCGACGCGACCGCCGTAAAGGGAAGTAGTCGCAGCGCACCATGTCGATCGACGTCAACAACGAGTCCGGAACCGAGGTCGACGAGCAGGCGATCCTCGACATCGCCCGCTACGCACTGGCCCGGATGCGGATCCACCCGCTGTCCGAGCTCTCGGTGATCGTGGTGGACACCGACGCCATGGAGCAGCTGCACATCCAGTGGATGGACCTCCCCGGTCCGACCGATGTCATGTCCTTCCCGATGGACGAGCTGCGTCCGCCGGCCAAGGACGACGAGGAGCCCCCGCAGGGGCTCCTCGGTGACATCGTGCTCTGCCCGGAGGTCGCGAAGAAGCAGGGCGAAGAGGCTCCGACGCAGCACTCCATGGACGAGGAGCTCCAGCTCCTGACCGTCCACGGAGTGCTGCACCTGCTGGGGTACGACCACGAGGAGCCGGACGAGAAGGCCGAGATGTTCGGTCTCCAGGCCGCCATCGTGGACGGCTGGCGCGGGGAGCACGGGCTCACCGGCGCGTCCCCCGCCCCCACCGTCTCGTGAGCGCGCCCCTGATCGTCGGGGCCGTGCTGCTGGTCGTCGTCGGCTGGCTGGCCGCCTGCGCCGAGGCCGGTATCGCCCGCACCTCCAGCTTCCGGGCGGACGAGGCTGTCCGGTCCGGCCGGCGCGGCAGCGCGAAGCTGGCGCAGATCGCGGCCGACCCGACCCGCTATCTCAACGTCGCCCTGCTGGTGCGGGTCGCCTGCGAGATGTCCGCCGGGGTCCTCGTCACCTACGCCTGCCTCCAGGAGCTGCCCGAGACCTGGGAGGCGCTGGCCGTCGCGATGGGCGTGATGGTGCTCGTCAGCTACGTCGCCATCGGCGTCTCCCCGCGCACCATCGGCCGCCAGCACCCGCTGAACACGGCCACGGCATCCGCGTACGTCCTGGTGCCGCTGGCCAGGATCATGGGGCCGATCCCGCAGCTGCTGATCCTCGTCGGCAACGCGCTGACCCCCGGCAAGGGGTTCCGCAAGGGGCCGTTCGCCAGCGAGGCCGAGCTGCGCGCCATGGTCGACCTCGCCGAGGCGGAGTCGCTCATCGAGGACGACGAGCGCCGCATGGTGCACTCGGTCTTCGAGCTGGGCGACACCCTGGTCCGCGAGGTCATGGTGCCGCGCACCGACCTCGTCTCCATCGAGCGCTACAAGACGATCCGGCAGGCCCTCACCCTCGCCCTGCGCTCCGGCTTCTCCCGGATCCCGGTCACCGGCGAGAACGAGGACGACGTCGTCGGCATCGTCTACCTCAAGGACCTGGTGCGCAAGACGCACATCAACCGCGAGTCCGAGGCCGACCCGGTCTCCACCGCGATGCGCCCCGCCGCCTTCGTCCCCGACACCAAGAACGCCGGGGACCTGCTGCGCGAGATGCAGCAGGACCGCAGCCACGTCGCGGTCGTCATCGACGAGTACGGCGGCACCGCGGGCATCGTCACCATCGAGGACATCCTGGAGGAGATCGTCGGCGAGATCACCGACGAGTACGACCGGGAGCTGCCGCCCGTCCAGGAGCTGGGGGACGGCTGCTACCGGGTCACCGCCCGGCTCGACATCGGGGACCTCGGCGATCTCTTCGACCTCGACGAGTACGACGACGAGGACGTGGAGACCGTCGGCGGCCTGCTCGCCAAGGCGCTCGGCCGGGTCCCGATCGCCGGCGCGTCCGCCGCCGTCGAGCTGCCCGACGGCCGCAGGCTCCGGCTCACGGCGGAATCCCCCGCGGGCCGCCGGAACAAGATCGTCACGGTGCTCGTGGAGCCGGAGCACCAGGAGACCGAGGAGAAGGAAGAGGAATGACACCGGAGCGGCTGCGGGCCTTCTGCCTGGAGTTCAACGCGAGCGTGGAGGAGTTCCCGTTCGGCCCGGAGACCTCCGTCTTCAAGGTGCTCGGCAAGATGTTCGCCCTCACCGCCCTGGACGGACAGCCGCTCACCGTCAACCTCAAGTGCGATCCCGACGAGGCGATCCGGCTGCGCGAGACGCACCCCGCGATCGTGCCCGGCTGGCACATGAACAAGCGCCACTGGAACACGGTCACCGTCTCCGGCGTCCCGGACCGGCTGCTGCGCGAGCTGGTCGAGGACTCCTACGACCTGGTGGTCGCCAAACTCCCGAAGGCGGAGCGGCTGCGGCTGGACCGCCCGTAGGGAACGCGTGGACGCGTACGGTGCCGGGGCGACCGGTCCGGGACAGCCGGACGCTCCGGGCAACCGGGGCGACCTGTGCGGGCCCCCGCCCGCTTCGTATGCTCGTGCCATGACCGACACCACGGAGCTCGACGCCGAGGACCGCAAGATCGTCACCCTGGCGCGCAGCGCCCGTGCCCGCAACGGGGTGCCCGAGGGCGCGGCCGTTCGCGACGAGACGGGACGTACGTATGTCGCGGGCACGGTGGCGCTGGACTCGCTGAAGCTCAGCGCCCTGCAGACCGCCGTCGCCATGGCGGTGGCCAGCGGCGCCACGTCGCTGGAGGCGGCCGCGGTCGTCTCCGCCGCCGAGACGCCCTCGGACGACGACCGGGCCGCGGTGCGGGACCTCGGCGGACCGGAGACCCCGGTGCTGCTCGCGGGTCCGGACGGCACGCTGCGGGTCCGCCTCACGGCGGGCTGATCGGAGCCGTCGGCGCCCGGATCCACCTGCGGGTGAACGGGCCCACCGTTCCCGCGCTCCGTGGCTCCTCGCCGGGGTGCTCGCCGTGCTCGTCGCCGCCGGAGGGACCCTGCGGGCACGGGCCCGCCGACGCCGTACCCGTACGGACTGAGACGGCCGTGACCGGTCTCGCGCGGCCCTCTGTGCTCCGCCGCCGCCGGGATCGGGGAGAATGGTCGCCATGAGCGCTCGACCGAACCAAGAATCCGCTGCCGCGCAAGCGGAGACCACCTCCCCCCACCGGGCAGGCTTCGCCTGCTTCGTGGGCCGCCCCAACGCCGGCAAGTCCACCCTCACGAACGCTCTCGTCGGTCAGAAGGTGGCGATCACCTCCAATCGCCCCCAGACCACGCGGCACACGGTGCGCGGCATCGTGCACCGTGACGACGCGCAGCTGATCCTGGTCGACACCCCCGGCCTCCACAAGCCGCGCACCCTCCTGGGCGAGCGGCTCAACGACGTCGTGCGGACCACCTGGGCCGAGGTCGACGTCATCGGCTTCTGCCTGCCCGCCGACCAGAAGCTCGGCCCCGGCGACAAGTACATCGTCAAGGAGCTCGCGGGGATCAAGAAGACCCCCAAGATCGCCATCATCACCAAGACCGACCTGGTCGAGTCGAAGGCGCTGGCCGAGCAGCTCCTCGCGATCTCCGCGCTCGCCGACGAGCTGGGCTTCGAGTGGGCCGAGATCATTCCCGTCTCGGCGGTGAAGGACCAGCAGGTCGGCCTGCTCGCCGACCTCATCGCCCCGCTGCTGCCCGTGAGCCCGCCGCTCTACCCGGAGGGCGACCTCACCGACGAGCCGGAGATGGTCATGGTCGCGGAGCTGATCCGCGAGGCGGCGCTGGAGGGCGTACGCGACGAGCTGCCGCACTCCATCGCGGTCGTCGTCGAGGAGATGCTGCCGCGCACGGACCGTCCGGCGGACAAGCCGCTGCTGGACATCCACGCCAACGTCTACATCGAGCGCCCCAGCCAGAAGGGCATCATCATCGGCCCGAAGGGCCAGCGGCTGAAGGACGTCGGCACCAAGTCCCGCAAGCACATCGAGGCACTGCTCGGCACGCCGGTCTTCCTGGACCTGCACGTGAAGGTCGCCAAGGACTGGCAGCGCGATCCCAAGCAGCTGCGGAAGCTGGGGTTCTAGGCCCTGATCCGCCCGACATGTCCTGGGCGGGTCCGACAGAAGGTGCCGATCTCACGCGCCCTCCTTGAGGACGCGTGAGATCAGCGTGCGCTGCGCCCCGGTCAGATCGGGGTCAGCGCAGTACACGGTGCGGTCCCCGACGGTGATCTCGTACCGGAAGCCGTCCGGTACTCCCGTCGTCGGGGTGTCCCGCGCGGAGTCGAGCGCCTCCTCGGCGAGCGCGTGCCACTCCGCGGCGTCCGCCCGGCCCTCGGTGTCGACCTCACTGCGGCGGGCGATGCCGGCGAAGCCGCCGGTCCTGCTGACCTGAATACGCATGGGGTCCTGTCTATCGGGGGCCGCGCGGGTGCTCAACCCCGCCTCCTCGGCGGGCCGGATCACGCCCGGGTCGGAACGCCCACCTCCGACCAGGCCTTCAGGACCGCCTCCCGCTCGTCCGCCGCGCCGAAGCGGTCGCCCGCCGCCGCGACCGTCAGCCGGGCGAACTCCGCGAAGTCCGCGTTCGCCGTCAGCTCGCCGCCGGTCAGCACGTCGAACCAGATCTGTCCCGCACGCTCCCAGGAGTTGCCGCCCAGCGCGGTGGCCAGGAGGTGGAACGCCCGGTTGGGAATGCCGGAGTTGAGGTGGACCCCGCCGTTGTCCTCCTCCGTCTCGATGTAGTCCGCCATGGAGCCCGGCTGCGGGTCCTTGCCGAGGACGTCGTCGTCGTACGCCGTGCCCGGGGCCTTCATCGAGCGCAGCGCGTCCCCGCTGACCCGGGGCGCCAGCAGGCCGGCCCCGATCAGCCAGTCGGCCTGCTCCGCGCTCTGGCCCAGCGAGTACTGCTTCACCAGCGAGCCGAAGACGTCGGACACCGACTCGTTGAGCGCGCCCGACTGGCCCTCGTAGCGCAGGTTGGCGGTGTGCTGTGTCAGGCCGTGGGCCAGCTCGTGGGCGATCACGTCGACCGCGACGGTGAAGTCGAGGAAGATCTCCCCGTCGCCGTCCCCGAAGACCATCTGCTCGCCGTCGAAGAACGCGTTGTTGTACTCCTCGCCGTAGTGCACGGAGCCGATCAGCGGCATCCCCTTGCCGTCGATCGAGCTGCGCCCGTACGCCGAGAGCAGCAGCTCGAAGGTGGCGCCGAGGCCGGCGTACGCGCGGTTGACGCTGGCGTCCGAGGTGGGCTTGTCGCCCTCGTCGCGGACCAGGCGGCCGGGCAGGGTGGTGCCGTTCCGGCAGTCGTACAGGGTGCGGTGGGGTTTGGTGGGGACCGCGCCCGCGCCGGGGGTGCTCGGGACGGCGGCGAGGGCCGTCGTGCGGCGGCGGTCGCGGCGGAGGCCGTCGGCCGCCAGGGTGCGACGGGCCGGCTCCGCGAGCCGGGCGTCGGCGGACCGGGACAGGTGATCGAGGACGTGGGGCGGAACGATGGTGCAGAAGACGGGGTGGAGATCGCCGTCGGTTCGAAGGTGCATAAAACGACTGTGGCACTCCGTCACGGCTCTGTCACTGGTTGCGACGATGATTGACGAAATGGAGTGATGAGTCACTGTTTACCCGTCATCGATGCCCGGTCCCGCATACTGATACGCGCCGACAGCACGGGCCGCACTCGGTTACGCTCGTCGCATCATGCGTTTCGGGCTGCTTCTCCTTAGCTGCCGCGGCGAGGGCCTGTAGTCGTAGGCCGACCCCCTCCCCGCGGAGTCTGGTGCTGCAGCGACACAGTCGGCCGACCCCCGCTGGACCGAGGAGCCCTACGCCATGACCACCGTGAATCCTGCCGGTAACACCGTGAATCCCGCCCGCGATTCCGTCGGCCGCCCCACCCCGATCACCAACGCGACGCAGCTCCAGAAGCCGTCCGGGATGCCGGTCCACAAGTACCGCGGCTACGAGGCCGTGGACATCGCCGACCGCACCTGGCCCGACAACCGGATCACCGTCGCGCCCCGCTGGCTCTCCACCGATCTGCGCGACGGCAACCAGGCCCTGATCGACCCGATGTCCCCGGCGCGCAAGCGCGAGATGTTCGACCTGCTGGTCGCGATGGGCTACAAGGAGATCGAGGTCGGCTTCCCGTCCTCCGGCGAGACCGACTTCAACTTCGTACGCTCCATCATCGAAGAGGGCGCGATTCCCGAGGACGTGACGATCTCCGTCCTGACGCAGGCCCGCGAGGAGCTGATCGAGCGCACCGTGGAGTCGCTGGTCGGCGCCCGCCGGGCCACCGTCCACCTGTACAACGCCACCGCCCCCACCTTCCGCCGCGTCGTCTTCCGCGGCTCGCGCGACGAGGTCAAGCAGATCGCGGTGGACGGCACCCGGCTGGTCATGGAGTACGCCGAGAAGATCCTGGGCCCGGAGACGATCTTCGGCTACCAGTACAGCCCGGAGATCTTCACCGACACCGAGCTGGACTTCGCCCTGGAGGTCTGCGAGGCCGTCTGCGACGTCTGGCAGCCGGAGGAGGGCCGCGAGATCATCCTCAACCTGCCCGCCACCGTGGAGCGTTCGACGCCCTCGACCCACGCGGACCGCTTCGAGTGGATGTCCCGCAACCTGACCCGCCGCGAGTTCGTCTGCCTGTCGGTCCACCCGCACAACGACCGGGGCACCGCCGTCGCCGCCGCCGAGCTGGCCATCATGGCCGGCGCCGACCGCATCGAGGGCTGCCTGTTCGGCCAGGGCGAGCGCACGGGCAACGTCGACCTGGTCACCCTGGGCATGAACCTCTTCTCCCAGGGCGTCGACCCGCAGATCGACTTCTCGCAGATCGACGAGATCCGCCGCACCAGCGAGTACTGCAACCAGATGGAGATCCACCCGCGCCACCCCTACGCGGGCGATCTGGTCTACACGGCCTTCTCCGGCTCCCACCAGGACGCCATCAAGAAGGGCTTCGACGCCATGGAGCGGGACGCCGCCGCCCAGGAGAGGACCGTCGACGACATCGAGTGGGCCGTGCCGTACCTGCCGATCGACCCGAAGGACGTCGGCCGCTCCTACGAGGCCGTCATCCGGGTCAACTCGCAGTCCGGCAAGGGCGGTATCGCCTACGTCCTGAAGAACGACCACAAGCTGGACCTGCCGCGCCGGATGCAGATCGAGTTCTCCCGGATCATTCAGGCCAAGACCGACGCCGAGGGCGGCGAGGTCACCCCGGGCCAGATCTGGACCACCTTCCAGGACGAGTACCTGCCGAACGCGGAGAACGCCTGGGGGCGCGTCCAGCTCCGCTCCGGTCAGACCACCACCGACACCGACGGCCGGGACACCCTGACCGTCGAGGCCACCGTCGACGGCGCGGACACCGTGCTGAGCGGTACGGGCAACGGCCCGATCTCCGCGTTCTTCGAAGCGCTGCAGGCCATCGGCATCGACGCCCGGCTGCTGGACTACACCGAGCACACGATGAGCGAGGGCGCCAGCGCCCAGGCCGCCTCGTACATCGAGTGCGCGATCGACGGCAAGGTCCTGTGGGGCATCGGCATCGACGCCAACACCACCCGCGCCTCGCTCAAGGCGGTCGTCTCGGCGGTCAACCGCGCGGCCCGCTGACCCGACCGGCCCCTTCGCTCACCGCACGTCGTACGGACGTCCGGTTCGACCCCGTACGACGGCATTGACGGACCCCGACCGCCCGCACCGGGTGGTCGGGGTTCGGCCATATCCGGGGGTTGTGACGTCCCAGAGGCTGACGCCGCCTCGCGTGTGTGGCTAACATCACGTCCAACACACGGCAATGTTGCCGGAGCGTTACGGAGGTGTGCGACGTGCGGTCAGCCAAAGGACAACGCGCTCTGAGGCCGGTCCTCTGCGGCGTTCGCACCATCTGGGACGCCGTCGGCGACGGCGCCTTCTTCTGCCCCGGCTGCGGGGGAGACCGCAACTACCGCCGGCTCACCGGCCGCCGCCGCCTCACCGTCCTCGGCGTCCCGCTGGTCGGCAGGGGCGAGACCGAGCCCGTGGTCGAGTGCGCCGCCTGCCTCGCCCACTACGCCCCCGAGGCGCTGGACCACCCCACCACGACCCGGTTCTCGGCGATGCTCCGCGAGGCCGTCCACACCGTCACCCTGGCCGTCCTCGCCGCCGGGGGCACCACCTCCCGCACGGTCCTGGAGGCCGCCGTCGCCACCGTGCGCGACGCCGGGCTCGACGACTGCACCCAGGAGCAGTTGTTCACCGTCGTCGAGGTGCTGGCCGCCGACACCGGGCAGGGCTCCGGTTCCGACCCGGCCGCCGAGGCCTGCGGTCCGACCCTCGCCATCGAGCTGCACGAGGTGCTGGCCCCGCTCGCCCCGCACCTGGCCACCGCCGGCCGCGAGTCCGTCCTCCTCCAGGGCGCCAGGATCGCGCTGGCCGACGGGCCCTACCGCACCGCCGAGCGCCAGGTCCTGACCACGGTCGGCAGCGCCCTCCAGCTCCCCGCCGACGACACCGCCCGTCTGCTGGCGGCGGCCGCCCGTACGCCCTCGTAGAGCCCTCCCGGCCCCCCTCTGCCGCCGGCCCGCCACGGCCCGACCCCGGGTGGGCGACAATGGGCCCATGAGCTTGTTCCGGGACGACGGCGTCGTGCTGCGTACGCAGAAACTGGGCGAGGCCGACCGGATCATCACGATCCTGACCCGCGGCCACGGCCGGGTGCGGGCCGTCGCCCGCGGGGTGCGCCGCACCAAATCCAAGTTCGGCGCCCGCCTGGAGCCCTTCTCCCACGTCGACGTGCAGTTCTTCGCGCGCGGCAGCGAGCTGGTCGGGCGCGGGCTGCCGCTCTGCACCCAGAGCGAGACGATCGCCCCCTACGGCGGCGGGATCGTCGCCGACTACGCCCGGTACACGGCGGGCACCGCGATGCTGGAGACCGCCGAGCGGTTCACCGACCACGAGGGCGAACCGGCCGTCCAGCAGTACCTGCTGCTCGTCGGCGGCCTGCGCACCCTCGCCCGGGGCGAGCACGCCCCCCACCTGATCCTGGACGCGTTCCTGCTGCGCTCGCTCGCGGTCAACGGATACGCGCCCAGCTTCGAGGACTGCGCCAAGTGCGGAATGCCGGGTCCGAACCGGTTCTTCTCCGTCGCGGCGGGGGGCGTCATCTGTGGTGACTGCCGGGTCCCCGGCAGCGTCGTACCCTCGGCACAGGCCCTGGCCCTGCTGAGCGCGCTGCTCAGCGGCGACTGGGCGACGGCGGACGCGTGCGAGGCACGTCATGTCAGGGAGGGGAGCGGGCTGGTGTCCGCCTATCTGCACTGGCATCTGGAGCGCGGACTGCGCTCGCTGCGGTACGTGGAGAAGTGACGCGGTGCGTCGAGAAGTGAAGCGGTACGTGGAGAAGTGACGCGGTGCGTCGGGCAGACGACGCGGTGCGTGGAGAAGTGACACAGGGAGACTGAGAAGCTCATGGCAGTACGCGGGATCCTCGGCGGCCGTAACCGGCGCACGTACAAGACCCCCGAGCCGCACCCCACGGGCGCGACGCCTCCGAAGATCCCCGGCGAGCTGGTGCCCCAGCACGTCGCCGTCGTGATGGACGGCAACGGCCGCTGGGCGAAGGAGCGGGGTCTCCCGCGCACCGAGGGCCACAAGGTCGGTGAGGGCGTCGTCATGGACGTTCTCAAGGGCTGTATCGAGATGGGCGTGAAGAACCTCTCGCTCTACGCCTTCTCCACGGAGAACTGGAAGCGTTCGCCGGACGAGGTGAAGTTCCTGATGAACTTCAACCGCGACGTGATCCGCCGCCGCCGCGACGAGATGGACGAGCTCGGCATCCGCATCCGCTGGGTGGGCCGCATGCCCAAGCTGTGGAAGTCCGTCGTCCAGGAACTCCAGGTCGCCCAGGAGCAGACCAAGGACAACGACAAGATGACGTTGTACTTCTGCGTCAACTACGGCGGCCGTGCCGAGATCGCGGACGCCGCGCAGCGCATCGCCCAGGACGTGGCGGCCGGGAAGCTCGACCCGTCCAAGGTCAACGAGAAGACGTTCGCGAAGTACACGTACTACCCCGACATGCCGGACGTGGACCTCTTCGTGCGCCCCAGCGGGGAGCAGCGCACCTCGAACTACCTGATCTGGCAGAGCGCGTACGCCGAGATGGTCTTCCAGGACGTTCTCTGGCCGGATTTCGACCGTCGCGACCTGTGGCGGGCCTGCCTGGAGTACGCCCAGCGCGACCGCCGCTTCGGCGGGGCGGAGGCAGTGGAGGCGGCGAAGGCGGCGAAGGCCGCCGAAGCCGCCAAGCAGTGAGACGGGAGCGACGCGGGGAGTGACGCGAAAGCGACGCGAAAAGTGACGTGAAAGAGGCGGGCCCCGGACGTGTACAACGTCCGGGGCCCGCCTCTTCTCGTTCGTTTCGCTCGTTACGCCTTGCTCGCGGCGCACTCCGCGCACGTGCCGAACACCTCGACGGTGTGCGCGACGTTCACATAGCCGTGCTGGGCGGCGATCATCTCGGCCCACTGCTCGACGGCCGGCCCCTCGACCTCCACCGCCTTGCCGCAGAGCCGGCAGACCAGGTGGTGGTGATGGTCGCCGGTCGAGCACCGCCGGTAGACGGACTCGCCCTCGGCGGTGCGCAGGACGTCGACCTCACCCGCGTCGGCGAGGGACTGCAAGGTCCGGTAGACCGTCGTCAGGCCCACGGAGTCGCCGCGGTGCTTGAGGACGTCGTGCAGCTCCTGGGCGCTGCGGAACTCGTCGACCTCGTCGAGCGCCGCCGCCACCGCCGCCCGCTGCCGGGTGGACCGGCCGCGTACCGGCGCTGCGTTCGTGCCACTGATCGGCGCCGTGGCCACAGCTGCCTCCTCGTGTCGCCCGTACATGTGTCGGGCCATTGTGCCAGCCCGGCCGGGCGCCGCCGGCGAACACGTACGGTGCGACTCGGTCACACGCACCGCTGTCACACCCGTACGTCGTCCAGGTCCCGGCGGGCCCCCGGTACCTCAAGGGTGCACTCGGCGCCCTTCGCCTCGCTCGCCCGCGCCCGGCGTCTCGCGAGCGGTGCGGCGAGCGCGGTCAGCGCCACGAACACCGCGATGGCCAGCAGCACGATCGTCGCGCCGGGCGGAACGTCCTGGTAGTACGAGGTCACGGTGCCCGTGAGGGTCACGGCCGTGCCGATCACCACGGCCAGCACGAAGGTGACCTTGAAGGACTTGGTGATCTGCTGCGCCGCCGCCACGGGCACCACCATCAGCGCGCTGACCAGCAGCAGGCCGACGACCCGCATCGCGACGGTCACGGTCACGGCGGCGGTCACCGCGATCAGCAGGTTCAGCACCCGCACCGGCAGCCCGGACACCCGGGCGAACTCCTCGTCCTGGCTGACGGCGAACAACTGCCGCCGCAGCCCCACCGTGACCAGCACCACGAAGGCGGCCAGCACACAGATCGCGATGACGTCCGACTCGGAGACGGTGGCCAGCGAGCCGAAGAGGTACGAGGTCAGGTTGGCGTTGGAGCCCGTGTCGGACAGGTTGATCAGCATGACGCCGCCCGCCATGCCGCCGTAGAACAGCATGGCCAGGGCCAGGTCGCCGCGCGTGTGTCCGTACCAGCGGATCAGCTCCATCACGACCGCGCCGGCCACGGCGACGGCGGTGGCCATCCAGACCGGGCTGGTGGAGAGCAGGAAGCCGAGGCCGACGCCGGTCATCGCGATGTGCCCGATGCCGTCGCCCATCAGGGCCTGCCTGCGCTGCACCAGGTAGATGCCGATGGCGGGCGCGGTGATGCCGACCAGGACGGCCGCGAGGAGCGCCCGCTGCATGAAGGGAGGGTTCAGGAATTCGAGGAGCATCAGGTCAGCAGTCCCGTCCGGACGGGCTCGGCGGCCGCGTGGGGGTGTACGTGGTCGTGGCCGGGCAGCGCGTGCTGACCGAGCGCCTCGGGCGGCGGCCCGTCGTGGGTCACGCAGCCGTCGCGCAGGACGACGGCCCGGTCGATCAGCGGCTCCAGCGGCCCCAGCTCGTGCAGTACGAGCAGCACGGAGGTGCCCAGCGCCACCTGCTCGCGCAGGGTCGAGGCGAGGATCTCCTGGCTGGCCAGGTCGACCCCGGCCATCGGCTCGTCCATGATCAGCAGCTCCGGCTCGGCGGCCAGGGCGCGGGCGATCAGGACCCGCTGGTGCTGGCCCCCGGACAGCGCGCTCACGGAGTCCCTGGCGCGGTCGGCGAGGCCCACCAGTGCGATGGCCCGGTCCACGGCCGCCCGGTCGGCCTTCCCGGGCCACCGCAGCCCCGTACGGGACAGCCGGCCGGAGGCGACGACCTCGCGGATCGTGGCGGGCACGCCGCCCGCGGCCGTGGTGCGCTGCGGGACGTAGCCGATCCGGCCCCACCGTCGGAAGCGGCGCAGCTCGGTGCCGAACAGCTCGACGGTGCCCCCGGTCAGCGGGACCTGCCCGATGACGGACCGTACGGCGGTGGACTTGCCGGAACCGTTGGCGCCCAGCAGCGCGACGACCTCGCCGCGGCGCACGGTCAGGTCCACCCCGCGCAGCACGGGGCGTGCGCCGAGGGTGGCCGTGGCGCCGCGCAGGGCGATGACGGGCTGCGCGTGGCCGGTGGCCACGGGCTCGCGGGTGGTGCTCTCACGCTCCGGCATGAGCGCCTCCGATCCGATGGCTGTACGGGTGGTGCGGGTCACTTCGCGCCGAGTGCCTTCTGCAGCGCGGCGAGGTTGGACTCCATGACCTCGATGTAGTCAGCGCCCTGGGACTGGTCCGTGATTCCCTCCAGCGGGTCCAGGACGCCGGTCCCGAGGCCGGTGTCCTTCGCGAGGGTCTTGGCGGTCCTGTCGCTGGCGAGCGTCTCGAAGAAGACCGTGGTGGCCTTCTCCTTCTCCGCGATGGTGTGGATCTCCTGGATGCGGGCGGGGCTCGGCTCGGCCTCGGGGTCGATGCCCGCGATGCCCTGCTGGGTGAGCCCGTAGCGCTCGGCGAGGTAGCCGAAGGCGGAGTGGGTGGTGATGAACGTCTTGGTGGAGGTGTTCTTCAGCCCGGTCTCGTACGCCGTGTTCAGCTCGCCCAGCTCGGCGACGAGGGCGGCCGTGTTCTTCTTGTAGTCGGCGGCGTGGTCGGGGTCGGCCTTCTCCAGCGACTTGCCGACGCCCTTGGCGACCTCGGCGTACTTCACCGGGTCCAGCCAGACGTGCGGGTCGGCGCCGCCCTCCTCGCCGTGGTTGTGGCCGTCGCCCTCGGAGTGCTCCTCGGGGGCCTCTTCCTCGTGGCCGTGCTCGTCCGCGTGCTCGTCGGCATGCTTCTCTTCGCCTTCGTGACCGTGGTCGTGGCCGCTGACCTCGGAGCCGTGGTTCTCCAGGGTGGTGAGGGTCGCGGCGTCGACGGTGTTCTTCACACCGGACTGCAGAATCGCGTCGTCCACGGCCGGCTGGATGCCCTTGAGGTACAGCACGTAGTCGGACTCGCTGATGGAGCCGATCTGGCGGGGGGTGAGCTCCAGGTCGTGCGGCTCGACGCCCGGCTTGGTGAGGCTGGTGACCGCGACGTGCTCGCCGCCGATCTTCTCGGCCAGGAACTGCATCGGGTAGAACGACGCCGTCACCTTGAGCTTGTCGCCGTTGCCCCCGTCCGCTGCGTCGGAGGTGGAGCAGGCCGAGAGGGCGGTCAGGCCGAGGGCGACTGCTCCGGCGACGGCGGTGGTGGGTATGAGGCGGCGTACGTTCATGACAGTCATTTTCAACTAAAGTGGAAACGATTGTCAACAAGGCTGATGAGATGCCCGGAAGGTCACATAGGGGCGCCGAGAAGATCGCCGAGAAGATCCTTCGCGTCCCACCGATTTGATCCCAGGGGTGCGCCCGCCGGTAATCTGAAGCATTCGCCGTTCGTCACCGTCGTAATGAAGAGAGCACCGTGGCCGCCGACAAGATCGACACCATCGTCAGCCTGAGCAAGCGCCGTGGCTTCGTCTACCCCTGCAGTGAGATCTACGGTGGCCAGCGAGCCGCCTGGGACTACGGGCCGCTGGGCGTCGAGATGAAGGAGAACCTGAAGCGTCAGTGGTGGCGCTACATGGTCACCGCGCGCGAGGACGTGGTCGGTCTCGACTCGTCGGTCATCCTGGCGCCGGACGTCTGGGTCGCCTCGGGCCACGTCGCCACCTTCTCGGACCCGCTCACCGAGTGCACCTCCTGTCACAAGCGCTACCGCGCCGACCACCTGGAAGAGGCGTACGAGGAGAAGCACGGCAAGCCGCCGGTCAACGGCCTCGCCGACCTCAACTGCCCCAACTGCGGCAACAAGGGCACCTTCACCGAGCCCAAGCAGTTCTCGGGCCTCCTCTCCACCCACCTCGGCCCGACCCAGGACTCCGGCTCGGTCGCCTACCTGCGCCCCGAGACCGCCCAGGGCATCTTCACCAACTTCGGCCAGGTGCAGCAGACCTCGCGCAAGAAGCCGCCGTTCGGCATCGCGCAGATGGGCAAGTCCTTCCGGAACGAGATCACTCCGGGCAACTTCATCTTCCGGACCCGCGAGTTCGAGCAGATGGAGATGGAGTTCTTCGTCAAGCCGGGCGAGGACGAGGAGTGGCAGCAGTACTGGATGGACCAGCGCTGGAACTGGTACACGGACCTCGGCATGCGCGAGGAGAACATGCGCTGGTTCGAGCACCCGAAGGAGAAGCTCTCCCACTACTCCAAGCGCACCGCCGACATCGAGTACCGCTTCCGCTTCGGCGGCAGCGAGTGGGGCGAGCTGGAGGGTGTGGCCAACCGCACCGACTACGACCTCAAGGCGCACTCCGAGGCGTCCGGCACCGACCTCCAGTACTACGACCAGGAGGCCAACGAGCGCTGGACGCCGTACGTCATCGAGCCCGCGGCCGGTGTCGGCCGCGCGATGCTGGCGTTCCTCCTGGACGCCTACGTCGAGGACGAGGCCCCCAACGCCAAGGGCGTCATGGAGAAGCGCACCGTGATGCGCCTCGACCACCGCCTGGCCCCGGTCAAGGCCGCGGTGCTGCCGCTCTCCCGCAACCCGCAGCTCTCGCCGAAGGCCAAGGGCCTGGCCGCCGACCTGCGCAAGAACTGGAACATCGAGTTCGACGACGCCGGCGCCATCGGCCGCCGCTACCGCCGCCAGGACGAGATCGGCACCCCGTTCTGCGTCACCGTCGACTTCGACACCCTCGACGACAACGCGGTGACCGTGCGCGAGCGCGACACCATGAAGCAGGAGCGCGTCTCCCTGGACCAGATCCAGGCGTACCTCGGCTCGCGTCTGCTTGGCTGCTGACACCTGCACACGTGCGTGAGGCCCCCGGTTCCGGGTACGGGACCGGGGGCTTCGTCGTACGGTCCACCGGAGCCCCCGCCGCCGTTCCGGGAGGTACGCGATGCCGTCCAGCACCACCAGCAAGGTCAGCAGATGGGACCAGCACGGCCGTGAACACGTCGTGCGGGTGCGGAAGTCGAGCGTGACGCGCCAGCTGACATGTTCCACCTGCGCGTGGCAGCGTCCGGCGCAGTTCCTGCCCTGGCTGAAGGCCGAGGAGCACCTGGCCGAGGCCCATCAGGCGACGGTCGACCCGACGGCCTGAGACCCGGGCCTCTCGTTCGGGTCCGGCCGGGTCGGGTCAGGGGGCGGCCCCGGGCGGCCGGAAAACCTGGTGCGGGGCGTTCGCGGGGCGCGGTACGGTTTCCGTATGTCTTCGTTCTTCCAGATCTACGAGTGAGCGCGCGACGGGTCGCAGCACCCGTCGCCCACCGGATCGATCTCGATCGTCCGATTACTCCGACCTCACCTTCACGAATGGGAGAACGCCGTGGCCAAGAGCCGCAACAACCTCCTCGGCGTCGGCGGACAGCGCAAGAAGCTGTCCCGCGCCGAACAGCAGGGCGCGGGTTCCGCGCGAGGCGCCGACCGCAAGACCGCCGAGGACAAGAAGCAGGAGCTGGTGCGCAAGATGCGCGAGCGCGCCGAGGCGCAGGCGGCCGCCACCGCAGCCGAGCCCGGCGAGCAGGGCGCGTCGCCCGCCCAGAGCTGACGGCCGAGCGCTACCTGAGCGCCGGCTGAGCACGTCCCGTACGACCGTGGGCCCGGATCATCCGTGATCCGGGCCCACGCGCGTACCCGAAGAGCGTGCGAAGCGGGAGGGAGAACCCCGCGAAGCCGCTGATCCGCTGATCTGCGTGAACCCCACCGTGGCGATCTATTGAGTAGAGCGTTCGTTTTAGAACGTGCTACCTTCTCGCTGCGCACTAAATAGAGCGCTCGTTCTAGCGAGGGGTGGAGATCTCATCATGAGCAGCACCAAGCAGTCGGTCACCGTCATCGGCCTCGGCCCCATGGGGCAGGCCATGGTCGCCGCCTTTCTCGACCGCGGATACGACGTCACCGTCTGGAACCGCACCGCGTCGCGCGCGGACGCCCTGGTCGCCCGTGGGGCGGTGCTCGCGCCGAACGTGAAGGAGGCCCTCGCCTCCAACGAGCTGGTGATCCTCAGCCTCACGGACTACGACGCCATGTACGCCACGCTGGAGCCCGCCTCGGCCGCACTGGCCGGACGGACCCTGGTGAACCTCAGCTCGGACACACCGGAGAAGGCCCGGACCGCGGCCCGTTGGGCATCCGAGCGGGGCGCTGTCCAGCTGACCGGCGGCGTGACCGTGCCGCCCTCCGGGATCGGGAAGGCCGAGTCCTCGACGTTCTACAGCGGCCCGCGTCAGGTCTTCGATCAGCACAGGCCCGCGCTCGAAGTCATCACGGGGCGGACCGATCACCGGGGAGAGGATCCCGGCCTTGCCGCGCTCATGTACCAGATCGGCATGGTCATGTTCTGGACGTCCATGCTGAGCTACTGGCAGGCCATCGCCCTCGCCAACGCCAACGGCCTGACTTCGGCGGACATCCTGCCGCACGCCGTGGAGACCGCGAACTCGCTGCCGGGGTTCTTCTCCTTCTACTCCGAACGCATCGACGCCGGCCGGCACATGGGCGATGTGGACCGCCTGGCCATGGGGATGGCCAGCGTCGAACACGTCCTGCACACCAACGCCGACGCGGGCGTCGACACCGCCCTTCCGACCGCGGTCGCCGACCTCTTCCGGCGCGGCATGGACGCCGGCCACGCCGCGGACAGCTTCTCCACCCTCGTGCAGCTGATGACGAAGACCGAGGCGGCGTAACCGCCCCGGCCCGACAAGCGCCCACGGCCCCGTCGCAGGGTCACGCCGGCCCCGGACAGCAGCTCCGACACCGTTCCCTTGTGCGCCCTCGCGGCGGGCGGACGCCCTTCCTGGCATCGACGTCCTCAAGACCGGGGGAACAGATGAGGGTGCCGTTTCGCCAGGTCCCTCGCGATGGCCTCGTCGGTGGGGTCGGAGACCTCCCAGCCGTGGCCTGCCGGGTGGCCGACGAACAGCCCGCACGCCTCGTCCACGTCCTGGGGGCGCAGGGCGGGACACCAGAGGAGCGGAGCCAGGCGCGCACGCTCCGCGTTCCACCGGACCCAGACGGCGCTTCCTGGCCGTCCGCCCTCGTCCCACAGCATTGCCGCGTGGTCGTCGTCGTGGTCCTCACCCAGCTCGCAGAGCACGTGTCCGGCTTCCGGGCGGTGCCCGGGGACCGACAGGGCGACCACGTGCTCCGGGGGCGGCAGTAACGCGACGGCGGTGCACTGGTTCATGGGTACGGGTCACCTTCGGGTGAGTCGCCTGGTACGAGCCGCTCCGCGATCAGGTCGCCGAGCGGATCGTCCACGTCCCAGGAGTGGGGCGCGGTGTGGTGGTCGAAGAAGGAGCACTGCCGCACGACGACCGTGTCGAGCCGGCGGAGGCGGGCGGGGCACCAGGGCGAGCGGTCGGTCCGGTGGACGCGCTCGGGCCCGTCGCCGGTCCAGAAGAACCACTGGGCCGGTGAGTCGGGCGTCCTGCCCGGCCGGAGGAAGGCGGCGTGTTCGGTGTGCGGGTCGTCGTGCTCGCCGAGTTCGCACAGGACGTACGGCTCCGGAACGCCCGGCTCGTCCACCCCGGGGGTGAGGAGCCGCAGTACGGCTTCGGGAGGGAGAAGGGTGACGGCGGTGCACTGGAGCACGGCGTTCTACTCCGTTTCGGGAGGCGGGACTACCGGTCGGCCGGGCGGCCACGCCACCCGGCGAGCGTCAGGCTCAGCCCGACGGCGGGGTCGAGCACGGTGAACAGCGCGGGGAACCCGGCCTCCAGGGCCCGTATGGCGTGGTCCTGATGCGCACTGCCGGTGGCCCAGCGACGCAACTCCTCGGGTGCGTCGGAGCCGTGGAAGCGGACCGGGCTCACGTCGCCGGTCGGCAGTGCCACGGGTTCGGCCACGACGGGCAGCCCGTGGCCGTTGGCCAGGCGGAGCGCCTGCCGCCGGAGCCAGACGAGTGCGAGCCGCCGGTTCCGTACGACGCCCCTGCCGAGCGAGGCGAACCGCTGCCCGTCGGACAGGGTGACCTCGACCGTGTAAACCGCCGCGCGCGTCACGCGGGCCGCCCGGGTCCGCCGTGCCGGACCCGTGACCCAAGGGGACGCGGGCTCACAGGACCTCGCCCCGGCTACGGGCGTTCAGGCGCGCGGTACGGGCGCGGAGCTGCTCCATCAGGACTGCGGGCCGCACATGGCGGGGCTCGACCTCCCACTCCGCGCCGCCCCCTACCGGCCGCAGCGACCAGTAGGGGCCGGCGACCCCTCGGAACTCCCCCACGCGGTCGGCGCGGCTGGTGTCGACCAGGAGGGTTCCGAGGGCGGGGGTGGGGGTGTTGGAGGGCGTGGGCGTATTCGGGCGTACGTTCTCGCCGTACATCGATCGCTCCTCTCCGTAGCCGTTCGGCTACCGGGGCGATTCAGCGTGTCCTAGGGTCGGAACGTCTTCAACTTGCGCGCTTTGCTCCGAGAGTTAGGGCTTCGACATGGTGAATCGCAAGCAGCTCGACCCCGATGACCCGGATGTTTCCTTCGGCTTGCAGTTGAGGCAGGCCAGAGACGCGCGGGGCTGGACACAGGACGAGCTGTCCGGACGCATGGGGTGCTCAGGGACGCATATTTCTGCCGTGGAAACTGGTCGTCGCTCTCCAACTCCCCGCTTCGCGAGGAGCGCTGACAGGGCGCTCGGGACCGGGGACAAGCTCAGCCGCATGGTCCAGGCGATGAAGGACCTGACCCTGCTGGAGGGCTTCCCGGAGTACGTGGGCTACGAGGGCAGGGCGGTGGAGATCAGGCTGTACGAAGTCGGAATCATCCCGGGGCTGTTGCAGACGCCGGAGTACGCGCGGGTCCTGGCCGACAGCGCTGTACGGCGGGGAGCGATCACACCGGAGCAGGCTGACGAGCGCGTGTCGTTCCTGGCGGAGAGGCAGACGGCGTTGGTGCGGTCGAAGCCGCCCATGCTCTTCGTGACCATGGACGAAAGCTGTATTCGTCGTCCAGTGGGCGGCTCCGACATCATGAACGCTCAGCTGGACCGGCTGATGGAGTTCGCCGAACTGCCCAACACGCTGCTTCAGGTGGCCCCGTACGAGATCGGTGAACAGCGGACGTTCGACCTGCCGGTCAACATTCTGACGCTGCCGGACCGGTCGGTGATCTGCTATGCCGAGTCGCAGACTCAGGGGCACCTTGACCGGGAAAGCTCGTTCGTCCTGCCCATACTGACGGCCTACCATCAACTCCAGGGCGCGTCGCTGTCGCAGACGGCGTCTGTGGCCAAGATCAGCCAGTTGCGAAAGGGCACCCTGTGACGACCGAAACCCCCCGATGGTTCAAGTCCTCGTACAGCAACAACGGCGGCAACTGCATCGAGGTCGCCGCCAACCTCACCGCCTCGCGCGGCATCGTCCCGGTCCGTGACTCCAAGGTCGTGGACGGTCCCGTGATCGCCGTCCCCGGCACCGCGTTCGCGGCGTTCGTCGCGGGCGTGCGGGGCGGGACGTTCGACACCGTCTGACAACGAACCGAGCCACCGGATGCCCCATCGTGCCGCGCACGGTGGGGCATCCTGCTGCTCGGAGAGAGGCGCCCTGGGATGGCCACCACCGACTTCAGCGGGCGCGAGCCCGAACGCCGACCATTTCCGGGAGGAGATCCCGGACTGCCTTCGCGCAGGAGGGGCGTGTCGTGGAGGTCAAAGAGATGGTGCTCGATGCCGCCGCCTACGTCCTGGCGTACGCCTTCGACGCGTGCCCGCCACTGAGACGGGCGGGCGGTCCGGCGGGGACGGAAAGGCCGGGAGGATTGCCCGAAGACTGCCCCGCCGGAGCTGGCGGGGGCGGCGGCGGGCATGTTCCATGGGCGGTGCCGCTTCGTGGAAGGGACCACTCCGTTGACCCAGTATGAACGTCCCGCCGGCCGGGCCGCCGCCAGGCGCGCCCCGGCTCCCCGGGCGCCCGTTCCCTCCCGCCAGGCCGGCATCCTCGGCCTTCAGCGCTCGGTGGGGAACGCCGCCGTGCTGCGCATGCTCCAACGGAGCGGACACCCGTACGCCCAGCCCTCCACGCAGCGCCAGGTGCAGGGGGAGGAGCAGCACCTGCACGGTGCCGGGTGCGGGCACCAGCAGGACGTACAGCGGTCCGTCGCGGCTCCTGGGGGGCCGCAGATCCAGCGAATCGTCTATGACTCCGTGGACAACGGCGCGACCGAGGAACTGTTCCTGGAGACCGAGGAGCAGGCTCGCGCGCACTACGAGGGGCGGGGCGTTCCCCAGGAGGTGGTGGACCGCCTGGCGGCGCTGGCCGCGGACGAGGACCAGTTCCTGACGCAGGACGAGGCGATGACGATGTCGCGGAACGCCGTCACCGGAGCGATCAATGTCATCGCCCCGCAGGAGGCCGACTTCCTGGTCGGTCTCGCGGAGGCCCGCGTGGGTGGTGTGTCGGCCTACGACCCGGACATGACGGGTGTGGCACAGGGGATCCTCGACAGTAAATCGCTGGGGAAGGGGCTTGCCGCCGGGTCGGTGGTGGCGAACAGGGATTCCATCACCGAGTTCGGCCACCACCGGTCGCACACCGATATCTTCGTGCCGCACCCGGGCCCCTGGGTCCACCTGGCACCGCCCAACGACCTCGCCACCTGTCTGGAGCACGTGTTGGGGCCGTCGAGCCATGCCTCCGTGCTGACCGACAACGAGCCCACCCAGGGGTTCGGACAGACGCTCATCAAGAACATCGACGCGATCAACAAGGCCCACGCCAGCGATTCGGACTACATCCCCCTGACCTACACCGTGACCGACGAGAACGTGGAGGAGGGCCAGCCGGTCGACCTGGGGATCCGGTCCAGCGTCCCGTACAAGACCGCCCACCGGCCTGAGTACCGGGTGATCCGGGTCTCCCGTGCCTGAGGGGCGGTACGGGAGACGGGCAGGAACACACCGGGGTTCAGGAACAGCTCGCGGGTAACAGCCTCCACAGCCGCCCGCCACGGGGAGCTGATGTGGAGGCCCGCCTGCGTCAGGCGTCCGGCGAGGGCAAGCCGCTCCTCAAGCGGTGTCGGTCGTGGGCCGGCTCCTTGCGTCAGCCCAGGGCCGTTAGCGGCTCCAGGGCCCCGAAACGGTCCTCGCGCCGTGCCGGCCTCAGGGTGATGCGGGTGACCTGGCCTCCCGCCGTGTCGATCTCGATCGTGGCGAAGGGGCGGCCGCCGGGCGCGATGACGTACATCGGTCGGCCGTTGACGGTTAGTCGGCAGGCCGCCCGGATGCGGTCGCGGAACCGCGCGGTCTCGGCGGCGATGTCGACGGCGCCGGTCACGGTGGTGGGCCCGCCGTGCGGCAGGAGCGCCGCCTCGGCGTCACGGACGCTGTCGGGCGCGAGCAGGCGGAGCATCCCGCGCGTGTCCCCGGTCCGGGCCGCCGCCATGAAGGCGTCCACGATCCGCTGATCCGCTCGGCCGGTCTCCGCCGCGTCCTGCCGTGCCGGGGCGAGGCGTCGGCGTGCTCGGCTGGCGTGCTGCTTGGCGCTGGGTACGGTCGTGCCCAGCACCTCCGCGATCCGGTCGAACGGGGTGGCGAACAGGTCGTGCAGGACGTACGCGACCCGTTGGGGTGGGGTCAACCGGTCCAGCAGGACCATCAGCGCCCGGGAGACGTCCTCGGCACGGAGGACCGCCTCGTTCGCGGCCAGGTCCGCCGCCGGGACGGCGTCCGTGAGCAGTGGCGCTTCGTCGCGTCGGCGGCGGGCGCGCAGCTCGTCCAGGCAGACCCGGGCGGTGACGGTCGTGAGCCAGGCGGCCGGGTTCTCGACCGGCGGTGACGAGCGGGCGGTGGCGGCCCGCACCCATGCGGTCTGGACGGCGTCCTGGGCGTCCTGGGCCGAGCCCAGCATGCGGTGGGCGACGGACAGGAGACGCGGGCGTGCGGTCTCGAACTCTTCGACCGTGATCGGCATGGGTGTCACCTTCCGGGGCTGACGGACGTCAGGACGGGTGGTTGGGAAACCAGTCCTGTCCGCCTCCCGAGAGATGAGAACGCCATGAGCCTACAACTGGTGATCACATGACTTCCGTACTGTTCATCGCCACGGTGGGATGCGTCGTCGCGAACGTGCTGGTCGCGGTCGCGGACTTCGCGCGGGCGCCCTTCGTCCTGGCGAACTCGGCGGAGGTGCGGCTCCCGGCGACCGCTGTGCCGTTTCTGGCGACGCTCAAGCTCGCGGGCGCCGTCGGCCTCCTCATCGGCCTGTTCGGGGTCCCCCGGCTGGGCCTGGCGGCGGCGATCGGCCTGACCGTGTTCTTCGTTGGGGCGGTGCTGGTCCACGTCCGGACGCACGTCTTCCACAACATCGCCTTCCCGGGGGTCTACCTGCTGCTCGCCGTCGCCAGTACCGGCTTCTTCGCAGGCGGCGGGCGGTGATCGCCGCCGGTGCGGACCTTCACACCGGCGACGGCCGAGAACTCGCCGTGGTCCACGCCAGGCCGACCGGACCGGGGCCCGTGCGACAGTCGCGCGGGCTCCACGCCGGTTTCGAGCCGCGCCCCGGGGGCAACCGGCCGCCATGGACACCCACGCGCACACCGAAGAAGTGGCCCCGACCCAGGGGGACGAGCACCACGTCCTCCTCAGCGCCGACACCAACGGCGACGGCAAGCCAGATGTATGGATGACGGACACCACCGGTGACGGGAGAGCGGACCTCTACCAGTTCGACACCACCGGCGACGGCGCGATCGATGTGACGGTGGTCGAGGGAGCGGACGAGCCCGGCACGGACCGGCTCGTCGTCGAGGGCGACGGCGGTCACCCCCAGCAGGTCTGAAGCCATGACCCCCCATCGCGGCGGACTGATGGGGGCATGACCGCTTCTGCCGGAGAAGCACACGACGGTACGGGCCGCTGGAGCGTGGCGGGACCCGTCCTAGCAGTCCTGTCGGCGGCGGCGGGAGGCTTCCTGTCGGCGGCGGTCCTTGGTGAGGGCGAGAGGGATGTTCCGCAGGGGCTGTTCCTCGCCGCCGCCTTCGCCCTACTGGGCGCGGGTGCGTTCGCCGTGACCTGGTGGTGGAACCAGCGCCGGGCGGCGAAGTTGGGGATGAGCGCGGGCCGCTACCTGCGGGTGGGCCGCCTGATCCGGCGCGGCGAGGCGCCGGACGACCCCACCGAGCGCGCGGCCGCGGTGGACATCGCCGCACGTATGCGGCGTGCGCTGGGTTCCTCCTCACGCCGGTGGGTGTGGTGGCTCGTGGGAGCGGGCGCGCTGCTGTGGTTCGTGGGCGGGGTGTTCCTCGTCGTCGACGGCAGCTATGGACGTGCCTCCTACACCCTCGTCATGGCGGGCCTGCTCCTCGTCAACCCGCCGGCCATGCGCGGTCGTCGTCGGCGGATGGAGGCCGCGGAGCGGGCTCTGGGCACCCGGTCCCCGTCGGCCACGCCGCCGTCCGTGTGACGCGGTACCGGTGTCGGGCAGAAGTGCACGGCCGACGCGGTGGTCGGAGTGGAGCCCTGAATCAGCCGTGGCGGCCTATAGCCTGACGGATCCAGCCCGCGTAGGCGGGTGCGCCGGTGTAGAGCCCCGGCCCGTCGCTGCACCGCGCGCCCGGCGCACCGGGGCCGGAGGTGACGCCGATGAGCTCCCAGCGTCCCTTTCGGTCCCGCTGGAGCTGGGGGCCGCCCGAGTCGCCGTTGCATGCCATGGCCTCGGGTATCCGGCTGACGGTGCACAGGCGGGTGCTGTCCGCGTAACCCGGTGCACAGTCGGTCACCGCGGCCCGGCGGGTGTCGAGTTCCTGGAGCCGGTCGGGGAAGACCCACGGGGCGTCGGGTGCGTCGTCGGTCCTGCCGAAGCCGAGGATCCGGGTCGGGGTGCCGGGCCGCCCCGGACGGTCGGCGATGCGGACGGGCTTCTCCGCGACCGGGCGGTTCAGACGGATCAGGGCGATGTCGTCGCGGTTCGGGCCGGTTCCCTCGCCGCTCCGATAGCCCGGGTGGGACACCGTCTTCGCGACGGACCGGACCGTGCCTCCGGAGTCCTTCCACTCGCTGCCGACCCTGACCGTGCCGTCCAGGGTGACAAGCCTCGGGTCCACGCAGTGGGCAGCCGTGAGCACCCATCGGGAGTCGATCAACGATCCCCCGCAGACCCCCTTGAACGTCGGGTCGTCCGCGCCCGTCACGGGGATCGACACCATGGACGGGTAACGCTGGGTGGAATCCTCGCCGTTGACGATAGCTCCGGCGCTGCCGGTCATCGTGGCGGCGCACGCCGCTCCGGCCAGGAGGACCGCGGCGGCGCGCGCCACCGTACGGCGTGAGGACTTCAAGCGGAACACTGGTTCTCCGATCGACTGAGCATGTTCGACATGCTCAGCCTCCGCGATCAAGAGCGGCTGATCCATCCGGTCAGCGGGCCTGTCCGAGCTCGGGCCCGCTGGACCGGGCGGGGTAGGGAGATCCCCCGGACGAGGTGGGTCATCGACGTCCGGTGTGCCGCCCGGACTGCCGGAGCCGCCCGTCCGCACGAGACTGCTGGGCGAAGCCCTTTACGGCATGTGCCGGTTCAGGTGTCGGCGTGCAGCGTCTTCTCCGTGGACGTGCGGCGTCTTCTCCGTGGAGCCGAAGGCGTCGAAGAGGTCCAGGGCCGCCTGCCGGTCGTTTCCCCTTGTGGTCGCACTGGAGCAGCCTCCTCGAACATGGCGGCGGGCCCTGCTGTGCTGCCGCGTGACCGGGACGGCCCGTCTATCCTGCGGGCATGATCCAACCGATCGAACTCGTCATATTCGACTGCGACGGCGTGCTGGTCGACAGCGAGCGCATCGCGGTGCGCGTGGACGCACTCGTCCTGGCCGAGCTGGGATGGGAACTCACCGAAGCCGAGATCATCGACCGGTTCATGGGCCGTTCCAGCCGGTCGATGAGGCGGCAGATGGAGGAGCACCTCGGGCGCAGCCTGCCGGCCGACTGGGAGGAAGAGTTCAAGCCCCTCTACCACGATGCGCTCGCCGCTGAACTCACCCCCGTCCAGGGCGTCGTCGACGCCCTCGACGCGCTCACGCACCTCCCCACCTGCGTGGCGTCCAGCGGGAGCCACGACAAGATGCGCTTCACCCTGGGGATCACCGACCTCTACCCGCGCTTCGAAGGCCGCATCTTCAGCGCCACCGAGGTCGAGCGCGGCAAACCGGCCCCGGACCTGTTCCTCCACGCCGCGCGACAGATGGGGGTCGCGCCCGAGGCCTGTGCCGTGGTCGAGGACAGCCAGTACGGTCTCCAAGCAGCCCGGGCCGCAGGCATGCGCGCATTCGCCTACGACGGGGGAATGACTCCCGTGGACCGCCTCGAAGGGCCCGGCACCGTCGTCTTCGACGACATGCGCAGGCTGCCCGGCCTCCTCGCGGATCAGTGACCACCGCCTGAGGCGATTCCCGGCCGTCCGGGTGAGAGACCCTAGGGGGCGACCGCCCGCTTCCGCTCCGCCCGCCGGGCCTCCTCGCTCCTCTCTCCGTTCTCCGTCAGGAATCGCCGTGTCCCACCCCTCCGCCGCCCCTCGGGCGAGCAGTACAGATCCGCGCGCCGGCGCGTACCGCTTCAGCTCCGTCATCAGCCGCATCGCCGAGGAGATGGGCGCACTCGCCGACCACGGCACCCCCGCCGACTACATCCCGATGCTCGCCGGCGCCGATCCCCGGCGCTTCGGCATGGCCGTCGCGGAGCCGGACGGAACCGTCTACGGCGTCGGCGACTGGCAGCAGCCGTTCTCGACGCAGTCCATCTCCAAGGTGTTCGCCCTGGCCCTGGCGCTCTCCCTGGACGGCGAGCAGATATGGCAGGGAGTCGGCCGGGAGCCCTCGGGCAACCCGTTCAACTCCCTGGTGCAGCTGGAGTACGAGAACGGCGTGCCCCGCAACCCGTTCATCAACGCCGGGGCCCTGGTGGTGACCGACCGGCTCCAGGCGCTGACCGGGGACGCCGCCGGCCAGGTGCGGGAGCTGCTGCGTTCGGAGAGCGGCAACGCCGCCATCGACTTCGTACCGGAGGTCGCCGCCTCCGAGGCGGCCTTCGGTGATCGCAACGCCGCGCTGGCCCACTTCATGGCCTCGTACGGCAACATCACGCTCCCGGTCCCCGAACTGCTCGCCGCCTACTTCCGCCAGTGCTCGATCGAGGCGTCCTGCGCGGACCTGGCCCTCTCCGCGGGGTTTCTGGCCCGGCACGGGATTCGGGCCGACGGGTCCGCGCTGCTCACCCGCAGCCAGGCGAAGCAGGTCAACGCGGTCATGCTCACCTGCGGGACGTACGACGCGGCCGGGGAGTTCGCCTACCGGGTGGGGCTGCCGGGCAAGAGCGGCGTCGGCGGGGGGATCATCGCCATCGTGCCCGGGGTGTGCACCCTGTGCGTATGGAGCCCGGGGCTCGACCGGCGCGGCAATTCGGTGGCGGGTGTGTCCGCTCTCGCCCGCTTCACCACGCTGACCGGGCTCTCGGTCTTCTGACGCAAGCGTCCGGCTACCGGTCCGGGCCTGGTCCAGAACTGGCCGGTGTCCCCTAACTGCCTTCCTGGCGTCACGACTTCAGGGCGATGAGGCGGTATAGCGGGTCAGGGCGGGGCGCGTCCTGGTCCGGCAGTGCGGCGAGCCGTCGGCACACGTCGGCCACCTGGTCCCGGGGCGCGTGGGCGCACCAGGAGATGCGGCCCGCCTCGATCACCTCGCGCCACCCGCGAGGGCTGCGGCCCTGCCCCGTGCCGGGGAACCGCGTCCGCCCGACCGCCCCCAGGTCCTGTTCCGCCGCCCAACCGAGCAACCGGGCGGAGTGGTCGGGCACTTGGGGGGCGTACTGGCGGCGCAGGCCCGCCGTGACCTCGGCGATGTCGCTGTCCTCGGTGAAGTACGCGTCGTTCTTGTCGACGGTGGTGATCAGCACCCCGCCGGGCCGCAACACCCGGGCCGCCTCGGTCAGCACGGGCACGGGGTCCGGCAGCAGATGCAGCAGCCAGATGATCACGACGGCGTCCACCGTGTCCGACGCGAAGGGCAGCCGTGTGCCGTCGCCCCGCACGATTCCTCCCGGCACCCGCCGCGCGGCGAGGCCCAGCATCCCGGGCGAACGGTCGACGCCCACCACCGTCCGCTCCGGACGTCGCAGCCGTTCCGTCACGATGCCCGTACCGCACGCGATGTCCAGGGCGGTGCAGGGCCCTTGCGGCAGGAGCCGTTCCACCGCGTCCGCAGCCGCCCGGGCCCTCGGTTCACCACCCCGGGACGCGTCGTAGTGCCGGGCCTCGTCGTCGTAGTCGAGCACGTCCGTCCCCTGTCACCGCGCCGGTGGCCGCCCCTGTTCCCGGCGTACCCTACGGGCCGTGACGCGCCTCCCGCTCAGATGATCACCACCCGGCTGCCCCGCGTACGCCCGGCCCGGCTGTCGATGTGCGCGGCCGCCGCTTCGGTGCGCGGGTAGGGCTTCTCCACCGGGATGTGTCGCGTTCGAACTCAGGCGTCCGACCGGCGGATCCCGCCGCGAGGGCCGTGCCAGTCAAGACACAGGGCGGTGGCGTCGTCCTTCGGCGGACGGTCGCCATAGGCATCGGCCACCGCGGCGACCAGGGTGCGGACGACCTCGCGCGGATGCTCGGCCGCGGTCCGCAGCAGGAGGCCGGGCAGGTCGACCGTCTCCGCTTCGCGTTCTTGCATTCCGTCGGTGAACAGGACGAGACGGTCGCCGGGGCGCAGGTCGACCTCCTGCACCTCGTAAGAGCCCTGAGGGGTGAATCCGAACGGCATGTTGACGACCAGGCCCAGTTCCTCGACCGTGCCCTCGCGCAAGCGGAGCGGTCCGGGGTGGCCGGCGTTGACCATCTGAGCGCCGCTTCCGTCCAGGGCGATGCGGAGCAACTGGCCCGTGGCATAGGCGTGGCGCCCGTGGTCGAGGAGGGCCTGATGCATGTGGCCGGCCTGTTCGGCGAGGTCGGCTCCGGCACGGCGGGCGCCGCGGGAGGCGTTCACGACCAGGGTGGCGGTGAGGGAGGCGTCGACGTCATGGCCCATCGCGTCGGTGACGGACAGGTGCAGGGTGTCGTGGTCGAGGCAGTAGTCGTAGGTGTCCCCGGCGATGTCGGAGGCCGGGACGAGGGCTCCGGCGAGAGCGAACTCGGACGCCTCGCAGGAAGGGGCCGACGGGAGGAGCTGCCGCTGGATCTCCGCCGCCAGGCTGACCGCCGTGGTGCGGTTTCCCCAGTGGTAGAGGTCGGTGAACCGGCGGTCGGTGACGATGATGTACGCCAGTGCGTGCGCGGCCTCCTCGACCTGCTCCAGCACGCTCTCGGTCACGACGTCGAGGTACAGCTCCAGCACACCGATGGTGTCACCGCGGTTGGTGACCGGCGCGAGCACGCGCTGCCCCGGCCCGCCCTCCTCCGCCAGCACCGTCTTCTGGGCGCGCAGGACCTTGTCGTAGATGCCGCTGCCGGCCAGGGGCACCCTCTCGGCCCGTCTCTCGGTCCGGTGCTCCTGGGAGACGCCGACCGTGTCGTTGACCCGCAGCAGACGGCTGCCGACCGCGTCGACGAAGAGGAACGACACGTACCGCGCACCGAACCGCGTGCGCAGATCGCGCGCCACGACATCGATCGAGTCCACCGGGGCCGCGCTCTCCGCCGCCGCCAGCACTTCGGCCAGTCCCATCCGGTCACACGTCATCACAGCCTCCCAAAGTTGAGAGTGCTTATGCCCGCTGACGCCTCTCTCATGGCCCCGGTCGAGGAAACCTGCCGTGGCGGCGAGAGATTCCGACCGCGGCTCCGGTCGGAAGTACACCCGGAACGAGCCCGGTCCACCCGTGGTGTTCAGCTTCGCGAGCAGGGCTGGGTGCACCACTCCGCCGGTGAGGATATGGGCTGTTTTGCACCATTGAGTTGTTAGCTTTCCCTGGTTGGCCGATGACCGCATCGACAGGGGAAACGTCATGACGCACGCCGAAGCTCAGGCCGCCGAGCGCCCGGCGGTGAAGCTGACGCTCCTCACGCTCACCGCGATGGTCGTCGGCTCGATGGTGGGCGCCGGGGTGTTCTCGCTGCCCCGGCGCTTCGCGCAGGAGACCGGCGTCGCGGGAGCGCTGATCGCCTGGGCCGTCGCCGGGACCGGCATGCTGATGCTCGCCTTCGTCTTCCAGACGCTCGCCGTCCGCCGGCCCGACCTGGACGCCGGGGTCTACGCGTACGCGAAAGCGGGCTTCGGCGAGTACCTCGGCTTCTTCTCCGCCTTCGGCTACTGGGCCAGCGCCTGCGTCGGCAACGTCACCTACTGGGTGCTCATCATGTCGACGGTCGGCGCAGTGGCGCCGGCCCTGGGCGACGGCGACACCGTGACAGCGGTGGTGGTCTCCTCGGTCGGCCTGTGGGGGTTCTTCCTGCTGATCCGCCGGGGCGTCAAGGAAGCCGCGGCGATCAACCGGATCGTCACCGTGGCCAAGATCGTGCCCATCCTCTTCTTCGTGATCCTGGCGCTGTTCTACTTCGACGCCTCGGTCTTCGCGGACAACTTCGGCGGCGCCGACTACGCGGGCTCCCTCTTCAACCAGGTCCGCGGCACGATGCTCGCGACGGTCTTCGTCTTCCTCGGCGTCGAGGGGGCCAGCGTCTACTCGCGCCACGCCAAGCGCCGCGAGGACGTCGGGCGGGCCACCGTCCTCGGATTCCTCAGCGTCTTCGCCGTCTTCGCCTCCGTCACGATCGTCAGCTACGGACTGCTGCCGATGGCCGAGATCGCGCAGCTGCGGCAGCCCTCGATGGCCGAGGTGCTGGAGTCGGCGGTCGGCACCTGGGGCAAGGTCTTCGTCAGCGTGGGCCTCATCGTCTCCGTGCTCGGCGCCTACCTCGCCTGGACGCTGATGGCCGCCGAAGTCCTGTTCGTCGCCGCGAAGGACAAGGACATGCCCCGCTTCCTGGGGCGGTCGACCGGGGCGGACGTGCCCGAGGCCGCGCTGCTCATGACCACGTGCCTGAGCCAGGTCGTCCTGGTCGTGACGCTGTTCTCCGACGACGCCTTCAACTTCGCCCTCGACCTGACCAGCGCGCTCAGCCTGATCCCCTTCCTCCTGGCCGCCGCCTTCGCGGTACGGATCGCCTGGCGGCCCGGCCGGTCCGACGTGGAGGGGCGCAGTACCCGCCGCGAGCTGGTGATTGCCGTGCTGGCCACGCTCTACACCGCGTTCCTGCTGTACGCGGCGGGGCTGAAGTTCGTCCTCGTCTCCTTCATCCTCTACGCCCCGGCCACCTTCCTCTTCGTCAAGTCCCGCAGGGAGCAGGGGCGCAGGCCCTTCTCCTCGGGCGAGGCCGTCATCTGCGCCGTCTCGGTCGCCGGCGCCGTCGTGGGGGTCGTGGCGCTGGCCGCGGGCTGGATCGAGCTCTGAGCGACCTCCGCCCGTCCTCGCTCCGAGCGCTCGGCCTGTCCTCGCTCCGAGCCCTCACCCGTCCTCCACGCCGTCGCCGCGCGACCCCGAACGCCCCCCGCCACCACCGAGTGAAAGGCCCACCGTGAACAGCACCACCCCCGCATCCGCCCTCGGCGTCCACTCCGAGGTGGGACGACTGCGCAAGGTCCTGGTCTGCGCCCCCGGACTGGCCCACCGGCGGCTGACCCCGACCAACTCCGGCGACCTGCTCTTCGACGACGTGATGTGGGTGGAGAACGCCCAGCGCGACCACGCCGACTTCATCGCCCAGCTCACCGGGCGCGGCGTGGAGGTCGTCGAACTGCACGAGCTGCTCGCCGCCACGGTGGCTCTGCCCGAGGCCCGGGCCTGGCTCCTGGACCGGAAGATCACCGCCAACGAGGTGGGCCTCGGCCTGATCGACGACACCCGTGCCTTCCTGGAGACCCTGACCCCGCGGCAGCTCGCGGAGTACCTGATCGGCGGGCTCGCCACCGCCGACCTCCCCGACGCGTTCCGCTCGGGGTACGTGGCGCTCGCCCGCGAGGGGGCCGGGGCGCGGGAGTACCTGATGCCGCCCCTGCCCAACACCCTGTACACCCGGGACACCACCTGCTGGCTCTACGGCGGAGTGACGCTGAACCCGCTCTACTGGTCCGCCCGGCGCGACGAGACCCTGCTGATGAAGGCGATCTACACCTTCCACCCCGACTTCCGTGGCTCCACGGTCTGGTGGGGCGACCCCGAGAAGGAGTGGGGCCAGGCCACGTTCGAGGGCGGGGACATCATGCCCGTCGGCAACGGCGTCGTCCTCATGGGCATGAGCGAACGGACCTCACGCCAGGCCATCACGCAGGTCGCGTCCGCCCTGTTCGAGCAGGGGGCGGCCGAGCACGTGATCGTCGCCGGGATGCCCAAGCTGCGCTCGGCGATGCACCTCGACACGGTGTTCACCTTCGCGGACCGGGACATCGTCACGCTGTACCCGCGCATCATGGACGGCGTCCACGCCTTCTCGCTGCGGCCGTCCGACCGGGCGCCCGGGATCGAGATCACCGACGAGGGCAGCACCCCGTTCACCGAGGTCGTGGCCCGCGCCCTGGGCCTTCCCCAGCTGAGGGTGATCGAGACGGGCGGCGACGTCTACGCCTCGGAGCGCCAGCAGTGGGACAGCGGCAACAACGCGGTGGCGCTGGAGCCCGGCGTGGTCTTCACCTACGACCGCAACACCCAGACCAACGCGCTGCTGCGCCGGGCCGGGGTGGAGGTCATCACCATCGTCGGGGCGGAGCTGGGCCGGGGCCGGGGCGGCGGGCACTGCATGACCTGCCCGCTGATCCGCGACGCGGTGGCGTTCTGACCGGGGGACTGCCGCACGCCGTGGGCAAAGAGCCGTGTACGCAAGGGACTTCGGGGCACTCGCACAACAGGCCGGTCCGCTTCGAGACCGGATTCCGGCGGACCGTCCCGAAGGAGCGACAGATGGCTACGCAGTACGGCAACCAGCCGACCGGGCAGGGGCATCACGGTGCACCGCGGGCAGGCGCCGAAGGCAACGTCTTCAGCATCATCGCGATCGTCCTGGGCGTGATCGGGCTGATCTTCCTGCCGATCGTCTTCGCCCTGGGCGGACTGATCATGGCCATCATCGCCAAGGCCGTCCGGCACGAGCGGCTCGCCACGGTCGCCATCGTGGTCAGCGCCGTCGGACTGGTCGGCGGAATGGTCGTCGGCGCCATCTTCGCCAGTATGTGACGAGCCGGAGCGATGCCGACGAGCCCGAGGCGGGCCCCGCCTCGGGCTCCTGGTGTGCCCGGCGCCCGACGGACTCACCCCGCCCGGGCGGCCAGCTCTTCGGCGTACGCGACAATGGAGCCATGACCACGCTCGCCCCCGCCCTCCCGCAGCTCCGCATCGGCCCGCACACCGTGCGGCCGCCGGTCGTGCTGGCCCCGATGGCCGGCATCACCAACGCCCCGTTCCGGACGCTGTGCCGGGAGTTCTCCGGCGGCAAGGGGCTGTTCGTCAGCGAGATGATCACCACGCGGGCGCTGGTCGAGCGCAACGAGAAGACGATGCAGCTCATCCACTTCGACGCGACCGAGACCCCGCGCTCGATCCAGCTGTACGGAGTGGACCCGGTCACCGTCGGCAAGGCGGTCCGGATGATCGTCGACGAGGATCTGGCCGACCACATCGACCTGAACTTCGGCTGCCCGGTCCCCAAGGTCACCCGCAAGGGCGGCGGCTCCGCGCTCCCGTACAAGCGGCCCCTGCTGCGGGCCATCCTCAAGGAAGCCGTGTCGGGCGCCGGGGACCTCCCCGTCACCATCAAGATGCGCAAGGGCATCGACGACGACCACCTCACCTTCCTCGACGCCGGCCGCATCGCCGTCGAGGAGGGCGTCACCGCCGTCGCCCTGCACGGGCGGACCACCGCCCAGCACTACGGCGGCACCGCCGACTGGGACGCCATCGCCCGGCTCAAGGAGCACGTCCCGGAGATCCCCGTCCTCGGCAACGGGGACATCTGGTGCGCGGACGACGCCCTGCGGATGATGCGGGAGACCGGCTGCGACGGCGTCGTCGTCGGACGTGGGTGCCTGGGACGGCCCTGGCTCTTCGCCGACCTGGTGAACGCCATGGAAGGGCGTCCGGAACGGCACGCGCCCGCCCTGCGCGAGGTCGCGGACGCCATGGTGCGTCACGCGACGCTGCTGGGGGAGTGGATCGGCGACGAGACCCGCGGCGTGATCGACTTCCGTAAGCACGTGGCCTGGTATCTCAAGGGCTTCGCGGTCGGATCCGAGATGCGCAGGAAGCTGGCGGTCACCTCCTCGCTGGAGGAGCTGAGTGGCCAGCTGCACGAGCTGGACCTCGACCAGCCCTGGCCGGACGGCGCCGACGGGCCGCGCGGACGCACGTCGGGCAACAACCGGGTGGTCCTGCCGGACGGCTGGCTGAAGGACCCGTACGACTGCGCGGGCATCAGCGCCGACGCGGAGCTGGACACCTCCGGCGGCTGATCCCGTACGGAGAGACGGCGGCCTCCCTCGTTCCGTACGGGGGAGGCCTTTCGCGCTCCGTGAGCGGCGGGGCTCTCGCGCTTGGCCTTGCCGCCACCCCGCCACGCTGCCATGCCGCTACGCCGCCATGCCGCCGTGTGCCGTCCCGTACCGCATGCCGTGGGCTTGGGCCGCTCCGTACCGGTGCGGCCCCCCGCCGCCGACGGTTCCCGCGCGGGGGCGGACCTTCGCCCGTAGCCTGGAAGAGGTCGGCCCAGGGGTCCCCAGCGGCGGCCCAGGGCGTCCGGATCCTGAAATCCGGGGTCCGCGACGGGCGTGATTCGCGCCACCCTTGATCGGGGTTGCGCTCAGATGAGCGATTTCGACATGGCTGCACTTCTGGAAGACGTGGCACTCAGTGCCACCCTCGTGGATTCGAGAAGTGAAATCATCTGGCGAGGCGTCCGCTCGAACGAGCGGTTATGGTCAAGTTTCGGCCATGTCGCATTCAGGAGGTGAAGGCGGAGCGTCAGACGCTTCGGCCGGGCGAGCCTTTCGATCTGCGGGCGGACGGGTGGTTGCGGCCGCATGACGACCAAGTGGACGTACCCATCCACCTTCGATCTGGGTATGTTCCTCGCCGTCAGGGCAGCCACCGCGTCCTCGAGGAGTCGAGACCCGTGTCGGAAAACAAAGATCCCCAGAAGTTCGTCTACGACTTCACCGAGGGCAACAAGGATCTGAAGGATCTTCTGGGCGGCAAGGGTGCGAACCTCGCCGAGATGACCAACCTCGGGTTGCCCGTCCCTCCGGGCTTCACGATCACCACCGAGGCCTGCAAGGTCTACCTGGACAGCGGGGACGCGCCGACCGCGCTGCGCGACGAGGTGAGTGCGCACCTGGAGGCGCTGGAAGAGCGCATGGGCAAGCGGCTCGGCCAGGCCGACGACCCGCTGCTGGTCTCCGTCCGCTCCGGCGCCAAGTTCTCCATGCCGGGCATGATGGACACGGTCCTGAACATCGGCCTCTCCGACGACTCGGTGGTCGGCCTCGCCACCCAGTCCGGCGACGAGCGCTTCGCCTGGGACTCCTACCGTCGGCTCATCCAGATGTTCGGCAAGACCGTCCTCGGGGTCGACGGCGACCTCTTCGAGGAGGCGCTGGAGGCGGCGAAGGACGCGAAGAAGGTCACGGTCGACACCGACCTCGCCGCGGCCGACCTCAAGAAGCTCGTCAAGCAGTTCAAGAAGATCGTCGAGTCCGAGGCCGGACGCGCGTTCCCGCAGAACGCCCGCGAGCAGATGGACCTGGCCATAAACGCGGTCTTCGACTCGTGGAACACCGACCGGGCCAAGCTCTACCGCCGCCAGGAGCGCATCCCCGGCGACCTCGGCACGGCCGTCAACGTCTGCTCGATGGTCTTCGGCAACCTGGGTCCCGACTCCGGCACCGGCGTCGCCTTCACCCGCGACCCGGCCAGCGGCCACCAGGGCGTCTACGGCGACTACCTCCAGAACGCGCAGGGCGAGGACGTCGTCGCCGGTATCCGCAACACGGTGCCGCTCGCCGACCTGGAGTCGATCGACAAGAAGTCGTACGACCAGCTCATGCAGATCATGGAGACCCTGGAGAACCACTACAAGGATCTCTGCGACATCGAGTTCACCATCGAGCGCGGCCAGCTCTGGATGCTCCAGACCCGGGTCGGCAAGCGCACCGCCGGCGCCGCCTTCCGCATCGCCACCCAGCTCGTGGACCAGGGCCTGATCGACGAGGCCGAGGCCCTCCAGCGCGTCAACGGCGCCCAGCTCGCCCAGCTGATGTTCCCGCGCTTCGACGACGAGGCGAAGACCGAGTTGCTCGGCCGGGGCATCGCCGCGTCCCCGGGCGCCGCCGTCGGCAAGGCCGTCTTCGACTCGTACACCGCGATCAAGTGGTCCCGCTCCGGCGAGAAGGTCATCCTGATCCGCCGCGAGACCAACCCCGACGACCTCGAAGGCATGATCGCCGCCGAGGGCATCCTGACCTCGCGCGGCGGCAAGACCTCGCACGCGGCGGTCGTGGCACGCGGCATGGGCAAGACCTGTGTCTGCGGCGCCGAGGACCTGGAGGTCGACACCAAGCGACGCCGGATGACGGTGGGCGGCCGGGTGATCGAGGAGGGCGACCTCGTCTCGATCGACGGCTCCACCGGCAAGGTCTACCTGGGCGAGGTACCCGTCGTACCGTCCCCGGTCGTCGAGTACTTCGAGGGCCGGATGCACGCCGGGGCCGACGACGCCGACGAACTGGTCGCCGCCGTGCACCGGATCATGGCGTACGCGGACCGGGTGCGCCGACTGCGCGTGCGGGCCAACGCCGACAACGCCGAGGACGCGCTGCGGGCCCGCCGCTTCGGCGCCCAGGGCATCGGCCTGTGCCGCACCGAGCACATGTTCCTCGGCGAGCGCCGCGAGATGGTCGAGAAGCTGATCCTCGCGGACACCGACGACGAGCGCGAGAGTGCGCTGGCGGCTCTTCTCCCGCTCCAGAAGGCCGACTTCATCGAGCTGTTCGAGTCGATGGACGGACTGCCCGTCACCGTCCGGCTGCTGGACCCGCCGCTGCACGAGTTCCTTCCCGACATCACCGAGCTGTCGGTCCGCGTCGCGCTCGCCGAGTCCCGCAAGGACGCCAACGAGAACGACCTGCGCCTGCTCCAGGCGGTGCACAAGCTGCACGAGCAGAACCCGATGCTGGGGCTGCGCGGGGTGCGCCTGGGCCTGGTCATCCCCGGTCTGTTCGCGATGCAGGTGCGGGCCATCGCCGAGGCCGCCGCCCAGCGCAAGAACGCCAAGGGCGACCCGCGCCCCGAGATCATGATTCCGCTCGTCGGCACGGTCCAGGAGCTGGAGATCGTCCGCGAGGAGGCCGACCGGGTCATCGCCGAGGTCCAGGCGGCCACCGGCACCGACCTCAAGCTGACCATCGGCACCATGATCGAGCTGCCGCGCGCCGCGCTGACGGCGGGCCAGATCGCCGAGGCCGCGCAGTTCTTCTCCTTCGGGACGAACGACCTGACCCAGACGGTGTGGGGCTTCTCCCGCGACGACGTGGAGGCCTCGTTCTTCACCGCGTACCTGGAGAAGGGCATCTTCGGGGTCTCCCCGTTCGAGACGATCGACAAGGACGGCGTCGGCGCGCTGGTCCGCAGCGCCGTCGAGGCCGGCCGGGCCACCCGCCCGGACCTCAAGCTCGGCGTCTGCGGCGAGCACGGCGGCGACCCCGAGTCCGTGCACTTCTTCCACGAGGTGGGCCTGGACTACGTGTCCTGCTCACCGTTCCGGATCCCGGTCGCCCGTCTTGAGGCCGGCCGGGCCGCAGCCGAGTCCCGGGGCAGCGACAGCCGCTGATCCGAACTCACCGGGTCGGGGCCGCAGGGACGGCCCGGACCCACCGGTCGGGGCTGCACGAACAGCCTCCGACCTCATGGGCAGGGCTGCACGAACAGCCCTGCCCACCGACCAAGGCCTCGAAGGCCCACCGAGGAGCGGCGGCACCCTGTGCGGGGGTGCCGCCGCTTCGCCGTACGCCGACCGGAGGTGACCGGCTGACCCGGCGGCACGGAAGGGACCGGCCGACCGGAAGCGGCCAGTGGCACGGAGGTGACCGGCCGCCCGGAAGTGGCCAGCGGCTCGGAAGTGGCGTGTGCGGAAATGACCGGCGATACGGGGAAGTCGTCAGAAGCGCGCATCGAATGCTCACCAGGAATGTGGCGCAGAGCACATTGCGTCGTTCAATGCGCAAAGAAAATGCCGGGTGACGGGTCCGCGGGACCGGGGTGCGGTCCATGGATCCCCACCCATGGACCGCACCCGGCTTACCCCCGTCGGGTACGGAGCCGCACCGTCGCCCACCGCCGCCGAACACACAAAGCCCCCCACGGCCTTCACGTGCTCATCCGGCGGGCACCGGATGCGTACCCGACGCCGTACAGCTTTTCGGGTGGAGCGGAACGGGGCGAGACCTTTCACTTCTGGCCGAAACCCCGTGGTGACCTCCTGTGACGGTCCGCATACCCTTCGGTGGGGGGAATTGCGGATGCAACAGGTGGGGGAGTAGTGCTGCGGATCCATGTGTCCAGGCTGGACCTTTCGCGGGTGCGGATGGCCACGAGGCCGGACGCGCTGTGGGAAACCATTCTCAGTTTTCACCGGATCAGGGACCGGCGTGCTTCGACGGTGTTCGGAAAATGGCGTTCGGAATCCCGCGCGCGGTTGAATGGTGAAGCACAGCTGCTGGCGGCGGTCGTCCCGCCCCGCGGCTATTTCCCGGATTTCCTGACGCCCTCCCAGGAGGGCGCCGAGCCTTTCGGGCTCGACGTCGGAATGGAGGCGCTGCGCGACACTCCCGCCGACCGCGTCCACGCCGAGCTGGAGCTGCTGGCCGCCGGGCGGATACGGCAGCGGGCCGGCCTGTCCGCCGGCCCGCGTCACCAGGACTCCGGGGCGGGGAGAGCGAGCGCGGCGCTGCCCGCCGCGCTCATGGAGGGCCGTGCCGAGCCGCTCGCCCGGCTCATCGGGGCGCTCCGCAGTTACCACCACGCGGCCGTGGAGCCCTACTGGCCGCACATCCGGGCCACCGTCGAGGCGGACCGGGCCGTGCGCGGCCGGGCCCTGCTGGACGGCGGGGCGGACGGGCTCCTGGCCGCGCTGCCGCCGATGATCCGGTGGCGTTCGCCCGTGCTGGAGGCGGACTACCCGTTCGACCGCGATCTGCACCTGGACGGGCGTGGGCTGCTGCTCCAGCCGTCCTTCTTCTGCCGGGGCACCCCCGTGGTCTACCGCGACCCGTCGCTCCCGCCGGTGCTCGTCTACCCGGTGGCCAACCCCGGAGCCCCGGTCTTCGCCGAGCCGGGACCCTGGCTCGGCCGGCTCGTCGGACACACCCGCTCGGCCGTCCTCTCCTCCATCGGCAACGGCTGCACCACCAGCGAACTCGCCCGCCGGGCCGGAGTGTCGCTGGCCTCCGCGAGCCAGCACGCCTCCGTGCTGCGCGAGGCGGGCCTGGTCCTGACGCTGCGCCACGGCAGCTCGGTCCTGCACACGCTGACCCCGCTCGGCGGCTCCCTGCTGCGCGGCGGCGCCCCGCTGGCCCTGCCCTAGGGCCTGTCTTCAAAGGGTCATATCCACATCAGGAGTGACGCGATGGTGAGTGCCGCTTCGTAGGATTCTCGGGTTTTGTCGTAGCGGGTGGCGATGGCCCGGTACTGCTTCAACGCGTTGAAGCAGCGTTCGACGACGTTGCGCTGCTTGTAGCGCTCCTTGTCGAAAGCAGGCGGCCTGCCGCCGTTGCTGCCACGACGGCGGCGGTTCGCCTGCTGGTCCGAGCGTTCCGGGATCGTGTGCGGGATACGGCGTCTCCGCAGGTAGTTGCGTATGCGTCGGCTGCTGTATCCCTTGTCGCCCAGGAGATGGTCGGGCCGGTTGCGCGGTCGGCCCGGGCCCGGACGGCGAACCCTGATCTGCGCGAGAACCTGCTCGAACTGCGTGCAGTCGTTGATGTTGCCGCCCGTGACGACAAAGCCGAGCGGACGGCCGCGGCCGTCGCAGGCGAGGTGAATCTTGGTCGTCAGTCCGCCACGGGATCGTCCGAGGGCGTGAGTGCGTGCCGCTTCTGCAGGGCTTGCCCCTTTTTACGGGCGCCGGCCGCGTGCTGATGAGCGCGGGTGATCGTGGAGTCCACCGACACCAGCCAGTCAACATCCCCAGCCGCTTCCTTTTGAGCCTGAACGGCTTCAAGCATCCGCGTGAACGTGCCATCGAGCGCCCACCTGCGGAAACGTGTGTACAACGTCCGCCAGGACCCGTATCTCTCCGGCACATCACGCCAGGCCGAACCGGTCCGAAGCTTCCACACGATCCCGTTCAGAACCACCCGATCGTCCCGCCGGGGCCGCCCCGCGCCCGTACGCGGAAGCAGCCCCGACAGAACGTCCCACTCTTCATCCGAGAGCTCATGTCGCCGCACCATGCGTAACATGATGCCCCATCAACAAGCTTTGAAGACAGGCCCTAGGCCCTGTCGTCAAACTCCCGTCTGCCCCGCGGCGCCATGCACGCACTCTCGCCGCACCGGGCCCACGCCCGAGTACGTCCAGTACGAGGACGTGAGCCCGGCACGCCGAGAGCACGCACCTGACCCCGCAGGGCCGCCCTCCGGGCGACGACGGGAGTTTGACGACAGGGCCTAGGAGGACGCACGGGGCCAGGAGGCGTCGCGGGCCCGAGGGGCCGCTGTCCGGGGGGCGTTGTCAGTGGGCCGTGCAAATCTTCTGTCGTACGCCGATGAGTTCCGCGCGGCCCCGCCGTCTTAACCATCGAAAGCGCCGGACGGACCCCGCGGGCGCCACAGAACAGAAAAAGAGGGAACGATCATGGCTCAGATGATTTTCGTGAACCTGCCGGTGAAGGACCTGGAGACCACCAAGGGCTTCTTCGAGAAGCTCGGCTACGGCTTCAATCCGGCGTTCAGCGACGACAAGACGGCCTGTCTGGTCATCAGCGACACCATCTTCGCCATGCTGATGACGGAACCGCGCTTCAAGGACTTCACCAAGAAGGACGTCGCCGACGCCTCGAAGACCACCGAGGTCATCCTGGCCCTGAGCTGCGACAGCCGCGAAGAGGTCGACCGGCTGGCGGACGCCGCCCTGGCCTCCGGCGGCTCCCCGGCGGGCGAGACGCAGGACCTCGGCTTCATGTACGGCCGCTCCTTCCAGGACCCCGACCACCACATCTGGGAGGTCATCTGGATGGACCCGGCCGCCGCCGCCGGGGACCAGGGCTGAGCCCCAGGACGTGCGCCGGGCCGGGGGACGGGCGCCGGCGCACGTGGGGAGTCCGCGTCAGCTGCGGAAGGGCCCCTTCACCTCGTACGTGATGCCCCCGGAGGAGCTACCGCTCGTCCCGCGCTGCGAGGAGAAGTAGAGCCGCCCGCCGTCCGGCGAGAACGCGGGCCCGGTGATCTCCGAACCGGACTGGCCGGTGATCCGCAGGAACGGGGCCACCGTGTCGTCCGGCGTGATCAGGCAGATCTCCATGTTCCCGCCGTCCTCCGCGATAAAGAGGTCCCCGGACCCGGACCGCGTGACGTTGTCCACGCCGCTCAGCGGGGCCGAGCCGCCCGTCACCAGCGAGTCGTCGTAGGCGAGCGAGATCGACGAGGTGTTCGCGTCGTACGCCCACACCCGGTTGTCGCCCTTGGTGGTGAACCAGCAGGTGCCCGCCGCGTAGAAGCAGCCCTCACCGCCGTTGAACACCTTCGCCCCGGACACCTGGTGCCGCGTCTGGGTGGAGGAGCCGGCCGGATCCGGCACGTTCGCCCAGGTCACCGGTCCGGAGGTCGCCGTGCCCGCGACCAGCACCTGGAGGGTGCCGCTCGACAGGTTCCCCCAGGTCGTGGGCCGGAAGCGGTAGAAGCGACCGTCGCTCTCGTCCTCGGTGAGATAGACGTACCCGTGGTCCGGGTCGGCGGCGGCGGCCTCGTGCTTGAAGCGGCCCATCGCCGGACGCCGCACCGCCGCGTTCACGCCCCAGGGATCGGTCTCGTACACATACCCGCGGGTGACCTCCTCGCAGGACAGCCAGGTCTTCCACGGGGTGGCGCCGCCCGCGCAGTTGTTGTTCGTGTCGGCCAGGATCCGGTACGCGGACGTCACCGTCCCCGAGGAGTCGAACCTCACCGCGCTCGCCCCGCCCCCGCTGCTCGGGGACACCTCGGCGTTGGAGACGTAGATCCACCCCGAGCCGTCGGCGTACGTCGCCCCGCCGTCGGGCGCGCTGTGCCAGCGGTAGGAGGTGCCGGGCACGGTCTGCCCGGAGCGGGCGACGATACGGCTGGTGAAGCCGCTGGGCAGTTGGATGCCGTTGCCGTTGGCCGCCTGGAGCGCGCCGTACGGGCCGGGGGCGGGCTGGGCCGGGTCGGCGAAGGCGGCGCCCCGCCACAGCGTGCCGCCGAAGGCGGCCGCCGAGCTGCCGATCACCGCGGTGCGCAAGAAGGTCCGACGTTCCACGATCACTCCACGCATGAGTGTGGGCCCGCCGCTCCGGACGGACCGGCGGGTCGCGCGTCAGGACTGTAGGAGAAGTGAGTTGACGGAACGTCAAGCGCAAGTGAACGGGCGGCGGAGGAGTGGCACAGGCCGCGTCCCGCGACCTGGCCGCCCCCGAGGCCGGTCGGTCAGTCCGCCCGTACGGGGAAGACCGGCACCGCCGCCCCCTCGTCGTCCAGACACACGCCCGTCGCCAGGTCGAAGCGCTGCTTCAGCAGCGGCGAGGCCACGAACGGCCGCCCGCCCACCGAGCCGATGAGGCCGCGCGAGAGGACGTACGCCCCGGAGAACGGGTCCCGGTTGCCGATCGCGTACACCCGGCCGGCCCGGTCCACGAAGACGGCCGCCTGGTCCCCGTCCGGCAGCAGCACCGCCACCCCCCGCCCGGGGATCAGCAGGGCCCGGTCGCAGACCGTCAGCCAGTCCTTCCCGTGGGCGAGCCGGACGCATCCGGTGTCCTGCGCTGTCGTGATCGTCGCGGTGGTCATCAGGAGGCGGTCCCTTCGAGGGTGCGGACGGCGAGCACGGGTCCCGCGAGCAGCTCCAGATCCGGCTTGACCTGGTCCCGCTCCGGAACGAACCTCACCGAGGGGTCGGGGGCGTCGGGGGCGTTGACGAAGGTGACGAAGCGCCGCAGCCGGTCCGGGTCGTTGATGGTCTCGGCCCACTCGTCGCGGTAGCCGGCGACATGGTCGGCCATCATCCGCTCCAACTCCCCGCAGAGCCCCAGCGAGTCGTGGACGACCACGTCCCGGACGTGCTCCAGGCCGCCGTCGATCCGCTCCAGCCAGGCCGAGGTGCGCTCCAGGCGGTCGGCGGTACGGATGTAGAACATGAGGAACCGGTCGATCAGCCGCACCAGTTCGGCGTCGGAGAGGTCCTGGGCCAGCAGGTCGGCGTGGCGCGGGGTGGCCCCGCCGTTGCCGCCGACGTACAGATTCCAGCCCTGGGCGGTGGCGATGATCCCGAAGTCCTTGGCCCGGGCCTCCGCACACTCACGGGCACACCCGGAGACCCCCGACTTCAGCTTGTGCGGGGCGCGCAGGCCCCGGTAGCGCAGCTCCAGGTCGATCGCCATCCGCACGGAGTCCTGCACGCCGTAGCGGCACCAGGTCTGTCCCACACAGGACTTCACCGTGCGCAGCGACTTGCCGTACGCGTGCCCGGACTCGAAGCCCGCGTCCACAAGACGCGTCCAGATCAGCGGCAGCTGGTCGACCCGGGCGCCGAGGAGGTCGATGCGCTGGGCTCCGGTGATCTTCGTGTAGAGGCCGAAGTCGCGGGCCACCTCGCCGATGACGACGAGCTTCTCCGGGGTGATCTCACCGCCGGGGATGCGCGGCACGATCGAATACGAACCGTTGCGCTGGAGGTTGGCCAGAAAGTGGTCGTTGGTGTCCTGGAGCGCCGCCTGCTCGCCGTCCAGCACATAGCCGCTCGCGCCCACGGTCGGCGCGAGCGAGGCGATGACCGAGCCGACCGTCGGCTTGCAGACCTCGCAGCCGTCCCCGCCGCGCGCCTCCTCGCGGCCGTGCGAGTCGAGCAGGGAGGCGAAGGAGGTGACCTCCAGGGTGCGGACGATCTCGTACAGCTCGCTGCGGCTGTACGGGAAGCAGCCGCACAGCCCCGCGTCCGCCGGCGGCGGCATCAGCTGCCCGATCACCTTGAGACAACTGCCGCATCCCGTACCGGCCTTGGTGCACTTCTTCACCTCGGGCAGCGTGGTGTGCTCGCAGATCGCGCCCTTGGTCACGTTGTGGCAGGAGCAGATCACCGCCCCGTCCGGCAGCGCGGAGGGACCGAGCGCCACCGGGCCGCCCGCCCCGGCCGGCAGCACCAGCTGCTCGGGGGCGACCGGCAGCACCGTGCCCGTCATCGGCCGCAGCGTGCCGTACTGGTCCGCGTCCCCGACCAGCACCCCGCCCAGCAGCGTCCCGTCCCGCCCGATCACCAGCTTCTTGTAGACCCCCGCCCGGGCGTCGGAGTACACGACGTCGAGCGCACCGTCGGCCGCCCCGTGCGCGTCCCCGAACGAGGCCACGTCCACGCCGAGCAGCTTCAGCTTCGTCGACAGGTCCGCCCCCGTGAACGCGGACCGGCCGCCCGCGATCACCTCGGCCGCCGCCTGCGCCATCTCGTAGCCCGGCGCCACCAGCCCGTACACCCGGCCGTCGGCGGCCAGCGCGCACTCGCCGATCGCGAACACCGCCGGGTCCGACGTCCGGCACTCCTCGTCCACGACGATCCCGCCGCGTTCCCCGACGGCCAGACCGCACTCCCGGGCCAGCTGGTCCCGGGGCCGCACCCCCGCCGAGAAGACCACCAGATCGACGTCGAGCGAGGAGCCGTCGGAGAGGGCCATCCCGGTCACCGCACCGTCCGCGCCCGCCAGCACCTCCTGCGTACCCACCCCCGTGTGCACGGCGAGGCCCATGTCCTCGATCGTGCGCAGCAGCGCCGCGCCCCCGCCCTCGTCCACCTGGACCGGCATCAGCCGCGGCGCGAACTCCACCACATGGGTGGACAGCCCGAGCCCCTTCAGCGCCCCGGCCGCCTCCAGGCCGAGCAGCCCGCCGCCGACCACCGCACCGGTGGCCGCGCCCTTCGCGTACGCCTCGATCGCGAGCAGGTCCTCGATGGTCCGGTACACGAAGCAGCCCCGGGCGTCCTTCCCCGGCACCGGCGGCACGAAGGGGTACGAGCCCGTCGCCAGCACCAGCGTGTCGTACGGGAACACCGCCCCGGACCGCGCGGTCACCGTCCGCCGCGCCCGGTCGACGCCGGTCGCCGGGTCGCCGACGTACAGCTCGATGCCGTGCCGGTCCATGAAGTCCGCCTCCACCAGGGAGAGGTCCTCGGGGCTCCGCCCGTCGAAGTACGAGGTGAGCCGCACGCGGTCGTAGGCGGGCCGGGGCTCCTCGCAGAGCACGACGACCCGGGTGGCGCCGGCCGCCGGGGTCAGCCCGCGGTCGGCGAGGGCCTCCAGGAACCGCTGGCCGACCATGCCGTGCCCGACGACCACGATCGTCGGAACGGCGGTGTGCGCCAAAGCGTTCGGGGTGGCCTCCAGGGCGGCGGCGGTGGTGGCGCTCGGGTCGAAGGTGGGCTCCGGCATCTCAGTGGCCTCCGTCGGTTGTCCTCATGCCCCGAGCGTGGGCGGGCGGTGTTACCCGGCCGCATCCCGCCTGTTTCCCGGGCGGAACCTTGCGCTCAGCGACGGCGCCGGGGCTCTGTGAGGGGCCGGGGGCCTTCCGTTCGGATCAGGCCGGATCCGAAGGCAGACCCTCGGGGAGGAGCCCCGGCGACAGGCGTCTAATGTCGGGTCGTGCCTGACATAACCCTGACCACCCTGGTGCTCCTCTGCCTCGCCGCGGCCGCCGCGGGGTGGATCGACGCGGTGGTGGGCGGCGGCGGACTGCTGCTCCTGCCCGCGCTGCTGCTCGGTCTGCCGAACGTCCCGGCCGCCCATGTGCTCGGCACCAACAAGGCCGTCGCGATCGTGGGCACCTCGGGCGCCGCGGTGACCTTCCTGCGCCGAGCCCCGGTGCGGGTGGGGCTGGCGGTGCGGGTCGGGCTGATGGCGCTCGCCGGGTCGATGACCGGGGCGTTCTTCGCCGCCGGGATCAGCAGCGAGGTGCTCCGCCCGGTGATCATGGTCGTGCTGCTGGGGGTCGCGGCCTTCGTGCTGCTGCGCCCCTCCTTCGGCACCGCCGCGGCGGGCGACGGCACGGACCGGCCGGTCGCCCGGGCCCGGATCGTCACGGCGATCGTGCTCGTCGGCGGCGGTATCGGCTTCTACGACGGACTGTTCGGGCCGGGCACCGGCACCTTCCTGGTGCTGGCCCTGAGCGCCGTGCTCCACCTGGACCTGGTGACCGCGTCGGCCACCGCGAAGATCGTGAACGTGTGCACCAACGCGGGGGCGCTGGCGATGTTCGCGTACCAGGGCACCGTGCTGTGGCAGCTCGCGGCCGTGATGGCGCTCTTCAACCTGGCGGGCGGGATGATCGGGGCCCGGATGGCGCTGAGCCGGGGCAGCGGGTTCGTCCGGGCGGTGCTGCTGACCGTGGTGTTCTCGCTGGTCGCCAAGTTGGGCTTCGACCAGTGGAACGCGTGACGGCCCCAGGCCGTCGTCTCAGCGCACCCCGGTGAGGTGCGCGTACGCCACCACGTTGCCCTGATAGCCGGTCTCCTTCGAGAAGCCGCCGCCGCAGGTGATCAGCCGGAGCGAGGCGTGCGGGGAGTCGCCGTAGACGCGCTGGTCGGGGAAGTCGTCGTTGTCGTAGACCTCGATGGCGTCGATCGAGAACACGGCCGTGCGCCCGTCCTCGCGGACCACCTCGACCGAGGTCCCCTTGGTCAGGGCCCCCAGGGCGTAGAAGACGGACGGGCCGTCCGCGTTGTCCACGTGCCCCGCGACGATCGCCGTGCCCCGCGCGCCGGGCGGGACGCCGCCCTCGTACCAGCCCGCGAGGTTGCGGTCCTCGTCCGGCGGTACGTCGAGGCTGCCGTCGGCGGCCAGCCCCAGCCGCGTCATCGGCGCGTCCACCTCGATGCTCGGGATGCGGATGCGGGCCGGCTCGGAGGGGGCCATCGGTTCGGCGACCGGGGAGCCGGGCTGGAGCTGGGGCCCGGCGGCGAAGGCCTGGGCGCTGGAGGGCTGCGGCGGGATGAGCTGGCCGCCGGGGCCGTTCTGGACGAGCCAGATGCCGCACAGCACGGCGATGCCCACCAGCCAGCCCCTGGCCTTCTGCGCGCTCGGTGACACGGCGTCGTCCTCGGTCGGTGGTCCGGGGCGGACGGGGCGCGCTCGGGGACGCGCCCCGCCCGGTCAGGGGGGAAGCGGCGGTTCAGCTTCCTTCGGTGCCCTCCGTGCGGTGGCGCAGCAGCCACAGTCCGCCGACGGCGGCCAGACCGATCACGCCCACGCCGAGAGCGACCTGCGTGGAGTTCGGTTCGACACTGCCGCCGACCCCGGTCCGCACATGGCCGGACGGGCGGTCGTGGATGGGCTTCTCGTGCTTGCCGCCGCCGATCACCTCCAGATCACCGACCGCGTCCTTGCCGTTGTCGCAGGAGACGACGATCTCGTAGGTGCCGGGCCGGGTGTCGTGCGGCACGGTGAACTCGCCGACCACGACCTCCTTGTGGGTGCCGGGGCGCACCTCGAAGTCCCCGGCGTCCAGGGAGTTCGCGTCGCCGATGCCCGACCCCTTCTTGCCGCAGGCGGTGGTGTTCACGGTGACGGTGGCACCGGGTGCCGCGGTCGACGGGGTGATCTCCAGACGGCCGAAGTCGCCCGCGTACGCGGACGGAGCGGCGGCGGTGAGACCGAACGCGATGACGGTGAACGCGGCACCGACGGTGCCGGTCACGAGGCGGGCAGGACTGCGCATGGGGATCCTCCGGGCAGAACGGCGCGAGCGGGTGTGTCCTGCCCCCGAGCCAACGGGGGCAGGGCCTGCCACGCCTCCTGACGCGGGGTCAGCTTTCACCCGTACGGACCGGCGCGGCACCCTTGCCGGAATGGATCACCGCAGGTCGTGGCGGTGCGGCTGGGCCGTTCGGTCCGTGCTGCCGGTCCGGGTGCCGATCGGGTGAGACGGACAAGGGGGATGTGACGCAGGTCACATGTATGTCCGTGCGGGCCCCGGGCACACGCATGACACCCCCCCACGGGACGGATTCCCCGCCCCCCACGGCATCCGCCCCCTCCGGTCCACCCCCCCCTTGGACCGGAGGGGGCGGTGTCGGATCCACCTCCGGGCGCTCCCGCCCCCGGTTCCCGGTCTCTGGCCGCTCCTGGCCCCGGGGGTTCACGGTTCCTGGCCGCCTCTGCCTCGGGGACCGGCCCCTGGCCACCCGTGCCCCGAGGTCCGTCCGTCCCCTCCGGGCCCCTCGGGCTCCGCCCGTTGCCTCCCGGCCCCTCGGGCTCCGCCCGTTCCCTCCCGGCTCCTCAGGTCCCGTCCGTGGCGCTCCAGGCGATCTGCGGCGGGCGCACCCGGGCGCACAGCGGCTGCCCCTTGGCGTCGGTCAGGCCGAGCCGCCCGGTGAGGTGCCCGGAGCGCGCGGCGGCTTCGAGGACGTCCGGGTCGATGTCGTCGAACATCAGCTTGGCGCGCCGGAACATGGTGAAGACCCCGGCGTCGTCCACCGTGCCCCACGACAGATAGACGAACCGCCCGCCCAGCCGGTTCTGGACGTACGGCCCCGACACCTCGACCCCGTCCGCCGTGGCGGTGGCCGTGCATTCGAGCACCCACGAGGCGGAGGGGGCGTCCCCGGGGTGCGGGTCGAGCAGTTCGCCCGGCCGGTCCTTGCGCTGGACGCCGACGTGGATGTTCGCGTACCCGGGAAAGTCGCTGTCCGGTCCGCAGTCGCGGCCGGGGAGGGCCGATGCCTCGATATGGATCTGCATGCCCCCATGGTCCGCCACGGCCGGAGCGGGCGCCCCCGCCCTCTCGTGCGGGGTGTCTCACACGGCGTCCTCCGGGGCGCCGTCGTACACCGCGCCCAACTCCCTCATCAGCTCCTCGTCGACCGTGAACGCGGTGTCGTCGATCCGCCGCACCGGTGCGATGCCCTGCGAGTTGCAGACGAAGGCGGCCTGATAGCGGCCCACCCCCTCCGGGCCCTCCAGCGTCACCGGGCGGCGTGCCGACGGCCGTCCGGCCCGCCCCAGTCCCCGCTCCAGCAGAGTCATCGTGATGCCGGCGAGCGCCGGCGCGTCGGGCCATACCACCGAACTCCCGTCCCAGAAGCCGATGTTGGTGATCGCCCCCTCGGTCACCGCCCCGCCCGGCGCGGTCAGCAGCGCCTCGTCGAACCCCGCCCGCCCCGCCAGGATCCCGTAGTACGTCTGCCCGAACTCGCCCGGCCGCTTGATGTGCGGGGCCGTGCGCGCGTACGGCACCGACATGAGGCTCCGCGCCCCGGCCGGCCCGGCGGCGGGCTCCCGGACGGTCACCATCAGGGTCGTGCGCGTCGCGCCGGGCGGCAGATAGCCGTTCACCCGCACCGAGGCGTCCCGCAGCCCCGCCCCGTCCAGGGCGTGCCGGATCAGCTCCCGTACCCGGTCGCCGTCCACCGGCAGGCCGAACAGTTCCCGGTTCGCGGCGTCCAGCCGGGCGAGATGCAGGCCGAGGCCCCGCACCCGGCGCTCCCGCACCTGCATGGCGGTGAAGTGGCCGTAGCCGTACAGGGTGGGGATCCGCAGGTCCTCCTCGGTGGCCGGACGGCCGTCGAACTCGATGTACGGGAGAGGCGTGTTCGGCCGGTGCGTCGTCATGCCGCCACCGTAAGCGGGCCGTCCGGGGCCGGACAGGCCAGGAGGTTCCGGATGGGCGCGCTTGACCTCAACCATGGTTGAGGGAGAAAGCTCGACGCCATGGACACCACAGCCGTATTCACGTCATCCACGTCATCCACCGAGCCCGCCCCCCTCAAGGTGGCCGTCATTCTCGGCAGCAACCGCGACGGCCGCTTCGGACCCGTCGTCGCCGACTGGTTCCTGGCCCGCGCGGCGAGCCACGCCGGCATCGAGACCGACCTGGTCGACGTCGCCGAGGCCGGCCTCCCCACCGCGATCACCTTCAGCCCCGGGCCGGAGGAGGCGGAGCGGCTCGGCGCGGTCTCCGCCCGGCTCGCCGCGGCCGACGCCTTCGTCGTCCTCACCCCCGAGTACAACCACTCGTTCCCCGCACCGCTGAAAACGCTCATCGACTGGCACAACGCCGAGTGGCAGGCCAAACCCGTCGCCTTCGTCAGTTACGGCGGTATCTCCGGCGGGCTGCGGGCCGTCGAACAGCTCCGGCAGGTCTTCGCCGAACTGCACACCGTCACCGTCCGCGACACCGTGTCCTTCCACAACGCCGGCGCCCTCTTCGACGACGAGGGACGCCATCGGGACCCGGGGCCCGCCGACGCGGCGGCCAAGACCCTGCTGGACCAGCTGGTGTGGTGGGGCACCGCCCTGCGCGACGCCCGGAACCTCCGTCCGTACGGCGCCTGACCCGCCGTGGGCCGACAATCGCAGGGAAGGCCCACGGGCTGAGGAGCCCGCCGCTACTGCGAGGAGACCGACGATGACAGCGCCGCCGGCATGGCTGACCGTACTGACCACGACCGACAGCGAGGACAAGGCCCACGCCCTGGCCCGGTCGGCGGTGGAGGCCAGGCTGGCGGCCTGCGCGCAGATCTCCGCCCCGGTCACCTCCGTCTACCGGTGGCAGAACGCCATCGAGGCGACCGAGGAGTGGCAGGTGCTCTTCAAGACGACGGCGGAACGCTACGACGAACTGGAGGAACACCTCCAGCGGGAGCACGACTACGAGACGCCGGAGATCATCGCCGTGCCGGTGATCCGGGGCAGTGCCCGCTACCTCGGCTGGGTGACGGCGGAGACGGCGCCCCCGGCCGCTCTGTGACGGCGGCCATGACCACGACCGGCCCCGTCGCCGCCGAGCTGCCCTTCTTCGTGTACGGGACGCTGCTGCCGGGCGAACCCAACCACGACCTGTTCCTCCGGGGCCGCACGGCGGGGGAGCGGCCGGCCGTGCTGCCCCGGGCCCTCCTCTACGAAGGCCCCGGCTACCCGTACGCGATCGAGGGCCACGGCCGCGTCCACGGCACCCTGCTCGCCGCCGCGCCCGGGGCGTACGGGGAACTGCTGGGGCTGCTGGACCACCTGGAGGAGTTCCTCGGCCCCGGCCACCCGCGCAACCTGTACGAACGCGTCGTCCGCGAGGTCGAGCTGCCGGCGCGGGGGGCGTTGGAAGCCGGGGAAGCCGGGGAAGCCGGGGAGTCCGGGGAAGCCGGGGAGTCCGGGGAAGCCCGGGAGTCCGTGCGAGCCTGGGTCTACCTCGCCGCGACCGCCGTCACCCGCTCGCTGCGGACCGGCGGCGTCCTCATCCCCGAGGGGCGGTGGACCCGTTCGAGCCCGTCCGGCGATTGAGGACGGAACCCTGGTGGTGGGGGTGCTGGTGTGCCGGGTTCGTCCCGGGCGACGGCTCCGCGCTTCGGGGGCCCCGGTCAGCGCGCCCCCGCCGCCAGCGCTTCCGTCACGCCCCGCTCCTCCGGCCCCAGGAAACGCGGGTCGGGCCGGAGCAGGGCGTCCAGCGCTGCCTTGCCCGAGGCCGCCAGCTCCCGGGCGCCGCCGTAGTACCAGGTGGCGTCCCGTGGCTCGTCGACCCCGACGCCGTACGCGTCGATCCCGGCGGACCGGCACAGGGCGACCGCCCGGTGGATGTGGAAGCCCTGGCTCACCAGCACCGCCCGGTCGACCCCGAAGATCTTCTTGGCCCGGACGCAGGAGTCCCAGGAGTCGAACCCGGCGTAGTCGCTCACGATCCGCTCGTCCGGCACCCCGCGCCCGGTGAGATAGGTGCGCATCGCGTCCGGCTCGTCGTACTCCACGCGGCTGTTGTCCCCGGTGACCAGAACGACCTTCACCTTCCCGGTGCGGTACAGCTCGGCCGCCGCGTCCAGCCGGTGCGCGAGGTACGGGGTCGGGCGGCCCTTCCACAGCCCGGCGCCGAACACCACGGCGACCTCCCGCGCCGGAGCCTCGGCCGCCGTGCCCACCCGGTCGCCGGCCTCCAGCCGCATCCAGGTCGCGGGCGCCAGGGCCAGCACACAGGCGGCCACCAGCCCCTGTACCAGCCGCCGTTGCACCCGCCGGGTGCGGGGCACCCGCAGCGCGAACCGCTCCGGCACCCGCAGTACGAACCGCTCCGGCACCCGCGGTACGAACCGCTCCGGCACCCGCGGTACGAACCGCTCCGGCACCCGCAGCGCGAACCGCTCCGGCACCCGCAGGGCGAGCGGCCGTGCCGACTGCCGCCGGGCGGACCGCACGGACAGCCGGAGCCCCTGCTGCCACCGCCCGCGCACCGACCGTCTCTTCCTCGCCGCCCCGCTCCCGCCGTTCTTTCCGCGCACCAGAACCCCCCTGTCGTCCCTCTGCCCGATCGCGTCCTTCCGAGCCTTCCGAGCCTTCCGAGCCGTCCGAGCCGTCCGCGCCACCTGTCCCCACCTCACCTGACGACCGGGAGGCCCCAAAGGTTCGCCGGCCGCCCAGGTCTGTGGCGTCCGACACCGGCGGGGAGCGGGCCGCACCGGCGTACGCACACCGCCCCCGCCCCCACCGTGAGGCGGCGGAAAACGGCTGTGACCCTCGCGCAACGACCCGGCAACCTCCGCCCGGCACCATCGGTCCATGACGGAGCAGCCCCCCGAACAGCCCCACCGGTCGCCCCCGCTGACCGACGGCACCGCGCACCTCCCCGCCCGCGTCACCGACCGGCTCGGCGCCCAGCTCGGCCCCGCCCCCCGGAACGGAACCCGCGGCCCCATGCACCGCACCCGGCAGCCCGACCGCCCCGCGGAGGAGCGGCGCGAAGCCCCTGCCCCGTCCCTGGTCGCCGTGGCACACGGCAGCCGCGACCCGGAGGCCCTGCGCACCGTGCTGGCCCTCCTGGACCGGGTGCGCGACCTGCGCCCCGGCCTCGACGTCCGGCTCGGCCACATCGAGCTGAACCGGCCGCTGCTCCCGGACACCCTGGACGGCCTGCGCGGCGCCGACGCCGTCCTCGTACCGCTGCTCCTGGGACGCGGCCACCACGTCAAGCACGACCTGCCCGCCAGTACGGCCGCCGCCCCGGCCGTACGCACCCGGATCGCCGCGCCGCTGGGCCCCCACCCCCTGCTCGTCGAGGCGCTGTACGGGCGGCTCGTCGAGGCCGGCTGGGACCCCGCCGACCAGGGTGGCCGCCACGCCGCCGTGGTCCTCGCCGCCGCCGGATCCCGCGACCCCGACTCCGCCCGGGACACCCGGCACACCGCCCGCATGCTCGGCGAACGGCTCGGCGTGCCCGTCGTCCCCGCGTACGCCTCCGCCGCCACGCCCACCGTCCCGGCCGCCCTGCGCGCCCTGGCCGCCCGGGGCCGCCACCGGACCTTCGTCGCCTCGTACTTCACCGCTCCCGGCCGCTTCGCGAGCGCCTGCGCCGACGCCGTACCGCACCGGGCGGCAGCCCCGCTCGGCGCCCACCCGGCGATGGCCCGCCTCGTCCTGCACCGCTACGACCGGGCACGGGCCGCCTCGGACGGCGCCCCGACCCCGGCCGACGCGGTGAGCCTGCTCGCTTCCGCCTGACATCCGGGCCCGCTCACGCCACGTTGTCCGTCCCGGTCGCTACTGTCGGAACCATGGACGGCACACAGGGCGCACACGGAGCAGACCGGACCCACGGCGCACAGAGCGCACCGAGCGGACGGGGGGCGAGCAGCCCCTACGGGCCCGCCGACACCGAGCGCTTCGACACCGAGGAGGACAAGCGCCCCGGCCGCACCGCCTTCCAGCGCGACCGCGCCCGGGTCCTGCACTCCGCCGCCCTGCGCCGGCTCGCCGGGAAGACCCAGGTCGTGACGCCCGGCACCCGCTCCCTCGTCTGGGACGCCAGCCCCCGCACCCGGCTCACCCACTCCCTGGAGTGCGCCCAGGTCGGCCGCGAGCTGGGCGCGGTCCTCGGCTGCGACCCCGACCTGGTCGAGACGGCGTGCCTCGCCCACGACCTGGGCCACCCGCCGTTCGGCCACAACGGCGAACAGGCGCTCGACGACTTCGCCTCCGACTGCGGCGGCTTCGAGGGCAACGCCCAGTCGCTGCGCCTGCTGACCCGCCTGGAACCCAAGCGCTTCGTCCGCGACCCGCGCACCGGAGACCTGGTCAGCGTCGGCCTCAACCTCACCCGGGCCGCCCTGGACGCCGCCACCAAGTACCCCTGGCCGCGCGGCGCGCACCCCACCGACCCCCAATCCGCCAAGTTCGGGGTGTACGCCGACGACGTCCCGGTCTTCGCGTGGGCCCGCGAGGGCGCCCCCGAGGACCGCACCTGCTTCGAGGCCCAGGTCATGGACTGGTCCGACGACGTGGCGTACAGCGTCCACGACTTCGAGGACGGGCTGCACGCCGGGCACATCGACCCCAACTGCCTCTACGCCGAGCCGGAGCGCGAGGAGATCTGGGCGGTCGCCATCGGCCGCTACGTCCCCGCCGGCACCGACCCGCAGGAGCTGTCCGAGGCCCTGGACCGGCTGATCGACCAGGACTGGTGGCCGCACGGCTACGACGGCTCCGCCGTGGCCCAGGCCCGCCTGAAGGACGCCACCAGCCAGCTCATCGGCCGCTTCTGCACGGAGGCCGAGACCGCCACCCGCGCGGTGTACGGCCCCGGCCGCCTCGGCCGGTACGGCGCCGAGCTGGTCGTCCCGCGCGCGGTGCGCCACGAGTGCGCGGTGCTCAAGGCGGTCGCCGACCGTTACGTCATGCAGCGCGCCGAGCAGGAGGCCATCCGCGCCGACCAGCGCGTCGTGATCGCCGAGCTGGCCGCAGCCCTCACCGCCCGCGCCCCCGAAGGCCTGGAACCGCACTTCCGCGCCCTGTTCGACCAGGCGCCCGACGACCGCGCCCGCAAGCGGGTCCTCGTCGACCAGATCGCCGCCCTCACCGACGCCTCCGCACGATCCCTGCACGCCGCGCTCACCGCCCGCCGCGGGTGACCGGCAGACTGGAAGGGACCGGACATCTGACCACTGGGTGTGACCTGTCCGGGACACACCCTCTTTCGCCATCACGCTGCGTGCGGGACGCTCGCAGCTGGGGGCGCCGCGCAGCACAGCACTGAGGAGGCATCAAGTGGTCGACGCACACCAGACGTTCGTCATCGTCGGAGCAGGACTCGCAGGGGCGAAGGCGGCCGAAACGCTGCGCGCCGAAGGGTTCACCGGCCGGGTGATCCTCATCGGCGACGAGCGCGACCACCCCTACGAACGACCGCCGCTCTCCAAGGGCTACCTGGACGGCAAGGCCGAACGCGACAGCGTCTTCACCCACGAACGCGCCTGGTACGCGGGCGCCGACATCGAACTGCACCTCGGCCAGCCGGTCACCGTGCTCGACCGGTACGCGAAGACCGTGCAGCTCGGCGACAACACCGTCATCCACTACGACAAGCTGCTCCTGGCCACCGGCTCCGAACCGCGCCGCCTGGACGTCCCCGGCACCGACCTGGCCGGCGTCCACCACCTGCGCCGCCTCGCCCACGCCGACCGGCTGCGCAACGTGCTCGCCGCCCTCGGCCGCGACAACGGCCACCTGGTCATCGCCGGAGCCGGCTGGATCGGCCTGGAGGTCGCCGCCGCCGCCCGCGGCTACGGGGCCGAGGTCACCGTCGTCGAGGCCGAGCCCACCCCGCTGCACCAGGTCATCGGCCCCGAGCTGGGCCAGATCTTCACCGAGCTGCACCGCGCGCACGGCGTCCGCTTCCACTTCGGGGCCCGCCTCACCGAGATCACCGGCCAGGACGGCATGGTGCTCGCCGCCCGCACCGACGACGGCGAGGAGCACCCCGCCCACGACGTGCTCGCCGCGATCGGCGCCGCCCCGCGCTCCGCCCTCGCCGAGGCCGCGGGCCTTGAAATGGCCGACCGCGCCCACGGCGGCGGCATCGCCGTGGACGCCTCCCTGCGCACCTCCGACCCGCACATCTACGCCGCCGGGGACGTCGCCGCCGCCGCCCACCCGCTGCTCGGCGCCCGGCTGCGCGTCGAGCACTGGGCGAACGCCCTGAACGGCGGACCGGCCGCCGCCCGCGCCATGCTCGGCCAGGACGTGAGTTACGACCGCGTCCCGTACTTCTTCTCCGACCAGTACGACCTCGGCCTCGAATACTCCGGCTGGGCCCCGCCCGGCTCCTACGACGAGGTGATCATCCGGGGCGACGCCGGGAAGCGGGAGTTCATCGCGTTCTGGCTGAAGGACCACCGCGTCCTCGCCGGGATGAACGTCAACGTGTGGGATGTCACCGAAACGATCCAGGAGCTGATCCGGGCCCGCCGGCAGCACGACCCGGAAGCCCTCGCCGACCCGTCGGTCCCGCTGGAGTCCCTGCTCTGAGGCCTCCCGACGGGGTGCGGGCGGCAGCGCCCGCTCCCCGTCGAGGCTCCTGCCGCGCGTCCGACTGTCGGCGTCCACCCGTAGACTTCACCCGTGGCTGGCAGGATCAACGACGACGACGTGAAGGCGGTACGGGACGCGGTCCCGATCGACTCCGTCGTGTCCGAATACCTCCAGCTGCGCAACGCGGGCGGCGGAAACCTCAAGGGTCTCTGCCCCTTCCACGACGAGAAGTCCCCCTCCTTCCAGGTCAGCCCCGGCAAGGGCCTGTTCCACTGCTTCGGCTGCCAGGAGGGCGGCGACACGATCGCCTTCGTGATGAAGATCGACCACCTCTCCTTCTCGGAGACGGTCGAGCGCCTCGCCGCCAAGGCGGGCATCACCCTGCGCTACGAGGAGGGCGGCTACAACCCCTCCCACCAGCGCGGCGAACGCATCCGGCTGGTCGAGGCACACCAGGCCGCCGCCGAGTTCTACGTGCGTGCGCTGGAGAGCCCCGAGGCCGAGATCGGCCGCAAGTTCCTCGCCGAGCGCGGCTTCGACCAGGACGCCGCCGCCCACTTCCGCGTCGGCTACAGCCCGGCGGGCTGGGACCACCTCACCCGCTATCTGCGCGGCAAGGGCTTCAGCGACAAGGAACTGATCACCTCCGGCCTCTCCCAGGACGGCCGCCGCGGCCCCATCGACCGCTTCCGCGGCCGGCTGATGTGGCCCATCAGCGACACCGCCGGGGAGATCGTCGGCTTCGGCGCCCGCAAGCTGCGCGACGACGACAACGGCCCGAAGTACCTCAACACCCCCGAGACCCCGATCTACAAGAAGTCCCAGGTGCTGTACGGCATCGACCTGGCGAAGAAGGACATCGCCAAGGCCAGCCGCGCGGTCGTCGTCGAGGGCTACACCGACGTCATGGCCTGCCACCTCGCCGGGGTCACCACCGCCATCGCCACCTGCGGCACCGCCTTCGGCAACGACCACATCAAGATCCTGCGCCGCCTCCTCATGGACAACGGCAGCGCCCGCGTCATCTTCACCTTCGACGGCGACTCGGCAGGACAGAAAGCCGCCCTGCGCGCCTTCGAGGACGACCAGAAGTTCGCCGCCGAGACGTACATCGCCATCGCCCCGGACGGCATGGACCCCTGCGACCTGCGGCTCGCGGGGGGCGACGACTCCGTACGCGACCTGGTCGAGCCGCGCACCCCGCTCTTCGAGTTCGCCCTGCGCCAGATCGTCGGCCGGTACGACCTGGAGACCCCGGCCGGCCGCGCCGCCGCCCTCGACGAGGCCGCCGCCGTCGTCGCCAAGATCAAGACGAGCAGCGTGCAGCGCGAGGTCGCCGTCCAGCTCGCCGGCCTCGTCGGCATCCTGGACCAGGAGTTCGTCGTCCACCGCGTCGCCCAGCTCGCCCACTGGGCCCGGAACAAGGGCGGCGACCAAGGGGAGCGCGGCGGCCGGCGCGGCGGCCCCCAGGGAACGCGCGGCGGAGCCCCGCGGCAGCCCGCCCCCGCCCCCGGCTTCTCCGGGCCCGCGCTCAACCTCCGCAGCCCGGCACACCGCACCGAACGCGAACTGCTCAAGCTCGCCCTCCAGAAGCCCGCCCTGGTCTCCCCGGCCTTCGACGCCTACGGCGTGGACGAGTTCACCGCCCCGCCCTACGCCGCCGTGCGCCAGTGCATCGAGCAGGCGGGCGGCGCCGAGCAGGGCCTCGCCGACAACCGCGAGTATCTGGTCGCCGTCATGGACGCCGCCCCCGACAACACCGTCCGCAGCCTCGTCACCGAGCTCGCCGTCGAGGTCTTCATCGGCAAGACCATCGACGAGACGTACGCCGGCATGCAGCTCGTCCAGGTCCGGCTGCGCGCCGTGGACCGCCGCATCGACGACGTCCAGGGCAGCCTCGCCCGCCTCGGCAGCCACGTGGCGCCCCAGGACCTGGCCGCCGCGCAGAACGAGGTCTGGGTGCTCCAGCAGTACGCCCAGTCCCTGCGCGCCCACGGCGCCGCCGCCCTCTGAGGGGTCCGTCGGAGCCGACTCGCGGCCGACGCGGGTAACCGTCCGGTGACGGATCGGAACCAGAAAGTCCCCGCACGCCCCTCGTGACAGCCGTGTGTCGTACCCCACACTGGGGAATGTCTGAGTCATCGGAGCACACCGGCCCGCAGGAGAGCACCTCGGGGCCGGACAGACCTCCACCCCCCGTCATCCGGCAGCGATCACCTGGAGGTCGCCCCCGTGCAGACCCGGACCGTGACGACCACGACCGAGACCATGGCGGCCATCCCGGCGCAGAACAGGTCCCTGCACCACCCGGAGACCACAGCCGGACCGCCCGGATACGCACCCGAGGCAGTCATGGTGGAAGCGACGCACCTCCCCGACCCCCCGGAGCCGCGGAACCGGGCGGACTCCGGCGGCCCCACCTCCGACCTGTTCCGGCAGTATCTGCGCGAGATCGGCCGCATCCCGCTGCTCACCGCCGCCGAGGAGGTCGAACTCGCCCGCCGCGTCGAGGCCGGGCTGTTCGCCGAGGAACGCCTCGCGGGCACCCCGGACCTCGACTCCCGCCTCGCCGGGGACCTGGACCGGCTGGTCGTGATGGGCCGCACGGCCAAACGCCGCCTCATCGAGGCCAACCTCCGCCTCGTCGTCTCCGTCGCCAAGCGCTATGTCGGCCGCGGGCTGACCATGCTCGACCTGGTCCAGGAGGGGAACCTCGGGCTGATCCGGGCCGTGGAGAAGTTCGACTACGCCCGGGGCTACAAGTTCTCCACGTACGCCACCTGGTGGATCCGTCAGGCCATGTCCCGCGCGCTGGCCGACCAGGCCCGCACCATCCGCGTCCCGGTCCACGTCGTGGAACTGATCAACCGCGTGGTGCGGGTCCAGCGCCGGATGCTCCAGGAACACGGCGTCGAGCCCGGGGCCGAGGACGTCGCCCGCGAGCTCGACCTGACGCCCGAGCGGGTCACCGAAGTCCTCCGCCTGGCCCAGGAGCCCGTCTCCCTGCACGCCCCCGTCGGCGAGGAGGACGACGTCTCCTTCGGCGACCTCATCGAGGACGGCGACGCCGCCTCACCCGTCGAGTCCGCCGCCTTCCTCCTGCTGCGCGAACACCTGGAGGCGGTTCTCTCCACCCTCGGCGAACGCGAACGCAAGGTCGTCCAGCTGCGGTACGGCCTGGAGGACGGGCGGCCCCGCACCCTGGAGGAGATCGGCCGGATCTTCGGCGTGACGCGCGAACGCATCCGCCAGATCGAGTCCAAGACCCTCAAGCGGCTGCGGGACCACGCCTTCGCCGACCAACTCCGCGGCTACCTCGACTGATCCACCGGGCCGACGCCTCAGTCCACCTCGGCCAGCGCCTGGGCGAACTGGGCCGCGTACAGCCGTGCGTACGCACCCTTGGCCGCCAACAGCCCTTCGTGCGTGCCCTGTTCGACGATCGACCCGTTCTCCATCACCAGGATCACGTCCGCGTCCCGGATCGTGGAGAGCCGGTGCGCGATCACGAACGACGTACGCCCGTGGGCCAGGCGCGCCATCGCCTTCTGGATCAGCACCTCGGTCCGGGTGTCCACCGAGCTGGTCGCCTCGTCGAGGACCAGGATCACCGGGTCGGACAGGAACGCCCGCGCGATGGTGATCAGCTGCTTCTCGCCCGCGCTGACCCCGGAGCCGTCGTCGTCGATCACCGAGTCGTACCCGTCGGGCAGCGTCCGGACGAACCGGTCCGCGTGCGCCGCCCGGGCCGCCTCCTCGATCTCCTCCCGGGTGACCTCGCGCGAAGCGCCGTACGCGATGTTCTCCGCGATCGTCCCGCCGAACAGCCAGGTGTCCTGGAGCACCATGCCGATGGAGGACCGCAGTTCGTCCCGGGACATCTTCGCCACGTCGACCCCGTCGAGCGCGATCCGCCCGCCGGTCACCTCGTAGAACCGCATCAGCAGGTTGACCAGCGTCGTCTTGCCGGCCCCGGTCGGACCGACGATCGCGACCGTCTGCCCCGGCTCCACACTCAGCGACAGATCCTCGATCAGCGGCTTCTCCGGGTCGTAGCGGAAGGCCACCTTCTCCAGCGAGACCCGGCCCTCGAGACGCTCCGGGCGCTCGCCGTGCTCCGGATCCGCGTCCTGCTCCTCGGCGTCCAGCAGCTCGAAGACCCGCTCCGCCGAAGCGATGCCGGACTGCACCAGGTTGGCCATCGACGCGACCTGCGTCAGCGGCATCGAGAACTGCCGCGAGTACTGGATGAACGCCTGTACGTCACCGATCGACAGCGTGCCCGAGGCGACCCGGAGCCCGCCGACCACCGCGACCAGCACATAGTTGATGTTCGAGATGAAGAACATCAGCGGCTGCATGAGCCCGCTGGCGAACTGGGCCTTGAACCCCGCCTCGTACAGCGCGTCGTTCTGCTCGGCGAAGTCCCGCGCGGACTCCTCCTGCCGGCCGAAGACCTTCACCAGGGTGTGCCCGGTGTACATCTCCTCGATGTGGGCGTTGAGCGTCCCCGTCACCCGCCACTGCTGCACGAACTGCGGCTGCGACCGCTTGCCGACCTGGGTCGCCACGACCACCGACAACGGGACCGTCACCAGCGCGACCAGGGCCAGCAGCGGCGAGATCCAGAACATCATGACCAGCACGCCGACGATCGTCAGCAGGGAGTTGATGAGCTGCCCCATCGTCTGCTGGAGCGTCTGCGAGATGTTGTCGATGTCGTTCGTCGCCCGGCTCAGCACCTCACCGCGCTTGGCCCGGTCGAAGTACGACAGCGGCAGCCGCGCCAGCTTCGTCTGGAGGTCCTCGCGCAGCTGGAACACGATCCGGTTGATCACCCGGATCGACAGCCGCGTGGAGACCAGCATCAGCAGCCCGGCCCCGACATAGATCACCAGGGCCACCAGCAGGACGTTCCCCACCGCCCCGAAGTCGATGCCCTCGCCCGGGGTGAAGTCCACCCCCGAGAGCATGTCGGCCATGGAGCCGCTGCCCTTCTCCCGCAGCCCCTCGATCGCCTGAGCCTTCGTCGTGCCCTCGGGCATTCCGCGCCCGACCACACCGGCGAAGATCAGGTCGGTCGCCTTCCCGAGGATCTTCGGACCGGCCACCGACAGCGCGACGCTCACCGTCACGGCGGCCAGCATCAGCCACAGCGAGGACTTCTCCCGGCCGAACCGCCTCAGCAGCCGCTTGCTCGACCCCTTGAAGTCCATCGACCGGTCGGTGGGAGCACCCCCGGCCATCATCCGTCCGCCCGGACCGGCCATTACGCGGCCTCCGCTTCCGTCAGCTGGGAGAGCACGATCTCCCGGTATGTTTCGTTGCCGTCCATCAGCTCGTGATGGGTGCCGGTCCCCACGACCCGGCCCTCGTCCAGCACCAGGATCCGGTCCGCGTCACGGATGGTGGACACCCGCTGCGCCACGATCACCACGGTCGCCCCGGCCGTCTCCCGGCCCAGCGCCGCCCGCAGCGCGGCGTCGGTCGCGTAGTCCAGCGCGGAGAACGAGTCGTCGAACAGATAGATCTCCGGGCGCTGCACCAGCGTCCGGGCGATGGCGAGCCGCTGCCGCTGACCGCCGGACACGTTGGTGCCGCCCTGCGCGATCGGCGCGTCGAGTCCGTGCTCCAGCGCCTCGACGAACTCCTTGGCCTGCGCCACCTCCAGCGCGTGCCACAGCTCCTCGTCGGTGGCGTCCGGATTCCCGTACCGCAGGTTCGTCGCGACCGTCCCCGAGAAGAGGTACGGCTTCTGCGGCACCAGGGACACCGTCCTCGCCAGCAGCACCGGATCGAGCGTCCGCACGTCCTCGCCGTCGACCAGCACCTCGCCGTCCGTCACATCGAACAGCCGGGGTACGAGCCCGAGCAGCGTGGACTTCCCGCTGCCCGTCGACCCGATGACCGCGGTCGTCTCCCCGGGCCGGGCCACCAGCTCCACGGCCCGCAGCACCGGCTCCTCCGCGCCCGGATAGCGGAACTCGGCGCCCCGCACCTCCAGATGCCCGTGCCGCCGCAGCTCGGTCACCGGAGCGACGGGCGGCACCACACTCGACTCGGTCCCGAGGACCTCCTCGACGCGCTCGGCGCACACCTCGGCGCGCGGCACCATCATGAACATGAACGTGGCCATCATCACGGCCATCACGATCTGCATCAGATAGGCGAGGAACGCCGTCAGCGCGCCGATCTGCATCCCGCCGCTGTCGATGCGGTGCGCGCCGAACCACACCACCGCGACCGACGACAGGTTGACCACCGTCATCACGGTCGGGAACATCAGCGCCATCAGCCGCCCGGTCGCCACCGACACATCGGTCAGCTCGGTGTTGGCGCCCCGGAACCGCTTCTCCTCGTACCCGTCGCGGACGAAGGCGCGGATGACCCGGTTGCCGGTGATCTGCTCGCGCAGCACCCGGTTCACCCCGTCCAGCCGCTCCTGCATGGTGCGGAACAGCGGCCGCATCCTCTTCACGATCAGACCGACCGAGACGCCGAGCACCGGCACGACCGCCAGCAGCACCGCGGAGAGCGGCACGTCCTGCCCGAGCGCCATGATGATGCCGCCGACGCACATGATCGGGGCCGAGACCATCAGGGTGAACGCCATCAGCACCAGCATCTGGATCTGCTGGACGTCGTTGGTGGTCCGGGTGATCAGCGAGGGCGCCCCGAAGCGCCCGAGCTCACGCGCCGAGAAGGACTGCACCCGGTCGAAGACGGCGGCCCGCACATCGCGCCCGAGGGCGGAGGCGGTCCGCGCCCCGTAGTACACGGCCCCCACGTTGCAGAGCACCTGAACGACGCTGACGGCGATCATCAGACCGCCGAACTCCAGGATGTAGCCGGTGTCGCCCGTGACGACACCGTTGTCGATGATGTCGGCGTTCAGACTGGGCAGATACAGCGTGGCGCAGGTCTGGAGCAGCTGGAGGAACACCAGCAGCACGATGGGTTTCTTGTACGGGCCCAGATGGGCCCGCAGGAGTTTTATGAGCACGCGGGTCTCTCGGAATCGGCGGATTGCAGAGGCCGCCCCAGTTTCGCGTACGCCGTACTCCGAGGCGAACCCTTTTCGCCAAGCCCAGGTCAAACCTGGAGCGCGCGGAGGGACGCTCCGCGCACGGAACCACGGACGCACTCCGGGCGCGCGCCGGACGGGCCTGCCCCGGTTTTGCACCGGGTGCGAGGCGTACGGGTCCGGGCCCGCCTACGCCGGGTGTGGGCACGTACGGGTCCCGGCCGGCCTTCGCCGGGTGTGGGCGCGTACCGAACGGGCCCGCCCCGGTCGCGTACCGGGTGCGAGGCGTACGGGTCCGGGCCGCCTACGCCGGGTGCGCGCCGCCGAAGGCCCCGGGGTGGATCTGGTCCCGGGTCGCCGCGTACTGCTGACGCACCGCGCCGCCGACCGCCAGCTCGTCACCGGGCTCCAGCACCTGGGCCGCCGCACCCTGCCAGGCCGGGGGAGTGCGCGGATCGAGGGAGCCCTGCGAGACGCCGAGCGCCCACGCCGCCTGCCGGGCCGCACCGATCGCCGCGTACTGGGCGGGCTGCGGCACCACGACCTGGGTGCCGAACACCGCCGGAGCCAGGGCCTGCACGGCGGGCAGCTCGGCGGCGGCGCCGAGCAGGAAGACCCGCCGCACCTCCACCCCCCGCCCTCGCAGTACGTCGAGGGCGTCGGCCAGCGAGCACAGCATCCCCTCGAACGCGGCCCGCGCCAGATGCTCCGGCTTCATCGACTCGCGCCGCAGCCCGCTCAGCGTGCCCGCGGTGTGCGGCAGCTGCGGGGTGCGCTCACCCTCCAGGTACGGTAGCAGCACCAGCCCGGAGGCCCCCGGCGTCGACTTCAGCGCCAGCGCGGACAGTTCCTCCAGCCCCTCCACGTCCAGCATCTCGGCGGTCCCGCGCAGCGCACGCACGGCATTGGAGAGGTGCACCACCGGCAGGTGCATCCCGGTGGCGTCGGCGAACGAGCTGATCATCCCGTTCGGGTCGGCGAGCGCTTCGTGGTGCACCGCCATCACGGACCCGGAGGCCCCCAGCGACACCACCGCGTCGCCCACCGCGACCCCGAGCCCGAAGGCCGCGGCCATGGTCTCGCCGGTGCCCGCGGAGATCAGCAGCCCTTCCGGGGTCATCCCGGCGGAGTCGGCGGGGCCGAGCACCTCGGGCAGCCCGGCGGAGTGGCCGAGGGCCAGCTCGACCAGATCGGGCCGGTAGGCGCCGGACCCGGCCGACCAGTAGCCGGTGCCCGAGGCCGCGCCCCGGTCCGTGGTCCGCCGGGCGGGCCGGCCCAGCAGCTGCCACACGAGCCAGTCGTGCGGCTGGAGCACGGCGGCCACCCGCTGGGCGTTCTCCGGCTCGGTCCGCGCCAGCCAGCGCAGCTTCGCTACCGGCTGCGCGGCCCCCGGCACGGCCCCGACGGCTTCCGCCCAGGCCCCCCGCCCGCCCAGCGCGTCGACGAGATCGGCCGCGGCGACCTGCGTACGCCGGTCGTTGCCGAGCAGGGCGGGGCGCACGAGGTTGCCCTGCTGGTCCAGCGGGACGAGCCCGTGCTGCTGCGCGGAGACCCCGATGGCCTGCACGCCTTCGAGCAGCCCGCCGGAGGCCGCCTCGCCGAGCGAGAGCAGCCAGGCCTGCGGATCGACCTCGGTGGCCTTGGCCTCGACCGGATGGGCGGCGTACCCCTCCCGGAGCACGGCGCCCGAGTCCGTGTCACAGACGACGATGTGAGTGAAGGCGGAAGAACTGTCCAACCCCGCGACTATGCCCATGGGGAGATTCTGCCGCACCCCGCGACTTTCCCGTAACCGCCGCCGACCCGACGAGGCCCAGGACCCTAGGTATTGGTGGTCCCCCAGTCGTCCTCGAGGCCGTTCTGGCTGCTGCGGTCCCGCAGCGACCGGACCCGCTGGGCGACGGATGCGGGCACCTTGTCCCCGACCTTGTCGCTGACCGAGTGATACGCCTTGCCCGCGAAGTCCCGTCCGCTGTGCGCGGCGCTCTCGGCGGCGTTGCGCACGGCGGGGTTCTCCGTGAACCGCCTGGCCGACTTCCTCAACTGCTCGTAACGCTCGCGCCCGGCTCGCGTGCCGAGCACGTAACCGAGGGCCACTCCGGCGATGAACGTGAGCCGGTACCGCATGGCTGCCACCCTTCCTACGCTTCGTGCGACGTGTGCAGCCCGCCTACCCACGACCACCCGAGATCACCCCGGACGATACCGATTGGCGGAGCACCCCCCTGCTTGCGCTAATGTATGTGTCGCAGCGAACGCGCGCCGCCCGGCAGCCGCCAGGCAGGTAAGATTTCGCAGCGACGCAGCAATCCCCTGTAGCTCAATTGGCAGAGCAGCCGGCTGTTAACCGGCAGGTTACTGGTTCGAGTCCAGTCGGGGGAGCGCGATCCCCTGTAGCTCAATTGGCAGAGCATTCGGCTGTTAACCGGAGGGTTACTGGTTCGAGTCCAGTCGGGGGAGCGGAACGGAAGAGGACCCTTCGGGGTCCTCTTTCGCGTGCCCGGCCGATGCCTTCCCGGGGCCCCCGAGGGGCCCCTGGAGTGACTCTTTCGGGTCTCCTTGACCTCCCCTGCAACCGGGCAGCACGCAGCGCCGTCCCAAAATCAGGTGAAGTCGGCCATCCGAAGCGAGAGATCGTATGACCGGCTATGCTGCGGCAGACGGTGCGCACACTTGTACGCGCCACGCCGTGACGGGGCGGTAGCTCAGCCGGTTAGAGCAGCGGACTCATAATCCGTCGGCCGTGGGTTCGAGTCCCACCCGCCCCACCAGGATCCCCAGGCAGAATCGTTTCTGACCTGGGGAAACGCGCATTTTGCGGCGGATTGCCGTGCGGTACTGACTCGCTGTCGCAGCGTGTCGGCGCACCTTGGATGCGTCTGACCTGGCCTTTTGTGGCGGTTGCCGGGGAGGGCCTCGTGGCGCGGTCCCACCGCTGTGCGGTCCCACCGCTGTAATGGGAGGGGTCATTCTTCGCCTGTCGCCTGTCGCGGGAAGCTGCATGCCTGACTCTTGTGCGGGAGCAGATGGGCGGATCGGTTTGCAGGTCAGCGGGGTTGGGGGGTGTAGTGAGCTTCGATGACGCCGTTGTCGAAGGCGCGCGCGTCGAAGAGGTTCATGGGGATCTGTTCGCCGTCGGCGAGGGTGCGGCCGGTGCCGGCGATGACGGGGGCGATCTGCAGGTAGAGGTCATCCAGGAGGCCGCTGCTCATGAGCCACTGGACGTCGTCGAGCGCGTGTCCGGCCACCCGGCCCGCACCCTGATGAGCGGCAGCACGACCGCCGACGAAGCAGTCGCTGACGCCAGCGTGCTCCTGGAAGGCGACCCTGCCCTTCTCCACCGGTTCACCGAGATGTTCCGCTTCTGATCACCGAATCACGTGCCCGGTTCTTGCTGTCCTGGGACAGTCCGGCATCCCCCCTCCACCAGAGGCCGAAGCCATGCTGCAACAACACCCCGGGGCGACAGCCGCGAGCCCCTGGCGACGGCCAGTCGGCGAGCGCCGCACAGCCGCAGGGGAGTGATCACCCGACAAAGGCGGTGCGGAAGATGTCGGGTGATCGGGGTCGAGGCCGCCGCACGATGGGGGCATGGATGACACGACGTTGGTATCCCGTTTTCTCCGCGACGGCTTTGTGAAGTTGGAGGGCGCTGTCGCGCCGCGCGTGGCCGCGGACTGCACGCGGCTGCTGTGGCGGGAGACGGGCTGCGACCCGGACGATCCGGCGACGTGGACGCAGCCCGTGCACTGGGTGCCCGGCATGGGGCAGGGGCCGTTCGCAGCCGCACCCAACTCCCCGGCTCTGCACCGCGCCTACGACCTGCTCGCCGGCGAGGGGCGCTGGGAGCCGCGCTACTCACTGGGCACGTTTCCGCTGCGCTTCCCGCACGAGGAGGAGCCGGGCGACGCGGGCTGGCACATCGAGGGGAGCTATTTGCCGGAAGGTGAGAGCTGGTACTTCACGAATCTGCGTTCCCAGGGCCGGGCGCTGCTGATGCTGTTCCTGTTCACCGAGGTCGGTGAACAGGACGCCCCGACCCGGATCCGGGTCGGCTCACACCTCGACGTGCCGAAGGTGCTGGAGGTGTACGGGGAGGAGGGGGCGAGCGGGCTGACCCTCGCCCCCGATCTGGTGACGGCGTCCGACCACCGGCCACTCGCCCTCGCTACCGGGTCCCCGGGCGACGTCTTCCTGTGCCACCCGTTCCTGGTACACGCGGCGCAACCGCACCATGGAGTGCGGCCGCGCTTCATGGCCCAGCCGCCGCTGATGCCGGCCGCGCCGTACGAACTGGAACGGGCTGACGGCGCATACTCACCCGTGGAGATCGCGATCCGCCGAGGTCTGGGACAGCACACCCCCGGTCCGGACGGAGACGGCACCGGCCCCAGCGCCGGATAGATGCGCATCGCAACCATCACCGGGCAAGGCAGTGGTGAAAGAGGGGGAGGGGAACGGGCATGTTGGAGCGGCTGAACCAGGCCATGGAGCACATCGAGCGTCGGCTGGACCAGACCATCGACGTAGCCGAGTTGGCACGTAGGGCGGCCACCTCTGAGCACCACCTGCGCCGGATGTTCTCCGCGCTCGCGGGCATGCCGCTGCCGGAGTACATCCGACGCCGCCGCCTCACCCTCGCCGGCGCCGAAGTACTCGCGGGGCACGACACGCTGCTGGAGATCGCCGTGCGTTATGGCTATGGCTCCGGCGAGGCGTTCGCGCGGGCGTTCCGTGCCATGCACGGCGTCGGACCGGGCGAGGCCCGGCGTACCGGCGCCGCACTCACTTCTCAGTCCCGGATGTCCTTCCGCCTCACCATCGAGGGGAGCAGCCGTATGCGCTACCGCGTGGTGGACAAGCCGGACTTCACCGTCGTCGGACTCAAGACCCAGGTACCGCTGGTGCATGCTGGTCCGAACCAGGCGATCATGGACTTTGTCCGTGGGATCGATCCGCGGACTCTGGAGTGCCTGGAGAAGCTGTCGGACCAGGAGCCGCACGGCATCGTAGCGGTCTGCGACGGCGTGGACCCCAGCCGTGCCGAAGGCACTGTCCTCGACTACTACCACGGCGTGATCACCTCCGAGGCCGCTCTCGAGGGCACGACCACGTTGGCCGTCCCGGCCGGCACCTGGGCCGTCTTCACCACCTCCGGACCGGTACCGCGGGCCATCCAGGAACTGTGGCGCGACGTGTTCACCGAGTGGTTCCCGTCGAACCCGTATCGCACCCGCACCGGCCCCGAGATCCTGCGCATCGGCCCCTCGTCGGAGAAGGCCGAGGCCGACGCCGAACTGTGGCTCGCCGTGGAGCCTGAGCGCTCCTGAACACAGCGGCACTCCCGCGGGCAGGCGCGTGAGAGCGATTCGGTTGGTCTTTGGTGCCAACCGAACCAGCCGGACCCTGACACAAACAATCTCAGCGGCACTCTGTCGAGCGCTTCAGCGTTGTCCCCGCCTGTCGTTGAACGAAGACGAGCTCAAGGCCAGCGCATCACCGCTGTTCAGAAGGTCAGCGTAGATCTCTGCCGGAGTGCGGTACCCGTGGGTCTTGCGCGGGCGATGGCGGCTGAGGACAGGGTTCGCTGACAGCCAGGGCCGGACCGTCGCTGTCAGTGGGCGGTCCAGCCTCCGTCGACCGGAAGTACGGCACCCGTCAGGTAGGAGGCCGCCGGGCCGGCCAGCAGGACTGCCGCGCCGACCAGTTCCTCGGGGTCTGCCCAGCGCCCCATGGGTACTTGGTGATGGAGGAAGTCCCGTACCCGCGGGTCGTCATCGATGCCGTCGTTCAATGGTGTGCGAAAGGGACCCGGAGCCAGCGCGTTGACACAGATGCCGGTGCCGGCGAGTTCGACACCGAGGCTGCGGGTGAGTTGCACGACGGCGCCCTTGCTTGCCGCGTAGCCTGCCCGACCTGCGGCGCCGACGAGCCCGAGAGCACTGGCCAAGGTGACGATGCGGCCGTACCCGGCGCTGCGCATCACCGGCACGACCGCCTGGCAGGCGAGGAAGGTTCCGACGACATTGACATCCAGGCAGCGACGCAACGTGGCAGCGTCGAGCGCTCCGAGCTCGCCTCGGGCCTGGATCCCGGCGCTGGTCACCAGCACGTCCACCCGGCCGTACTCGGCGACGATCTCCTCGACGAGATGGTGGACCTCGTCCTCCTCGGTCACGTCGCAGGCCAGGCCGACGGCAGCACCGCCCGTCCGGGCAGCGATATCGGCCGCCGCCTCACGGCACACCTCTGGCCGTCTGCCGGCCACCACCGTCGTGCATCCGGCGGACGTCAGGCCCAGCGCGATGGCCCGGCCGAGCCCGGTCGAGCCGCCCGTGACCAGAGCCACCTGCCCGGACAGATCTGTCCCTGAGCCGACGGACCGCTTCGTCATGGGCGAACCGGGAGCAGAAGTCCACCCGTGAGCCGGACGAGTTCGTCACTGCTGATGGGGAGAAGGACCGAGGCACTCACGGCGGCCGCGCGCGTAGGCTCCGTCGGCGCGCATACCTGACCCGCGACGCCGACCGCAGCAAGGACGCGGGGCACCTGCATGCTGCGAACCGGCAGCGACCGAAGCCCCATGGAACTCCTTCATACGAGACCGCGTCATCATGTGTTCCCTATGCAGAATGTTCCGTATCAAAACGTTAGATGACGTGCGGCGTTTGAATCAATTGATTTCGGTACGAGGAAGGGCTTGCTGGTGACTGCGCCCGGTGGGACCCGGGTGGCAACCCCAGTGTTCGGACCGCGGTCCGCAGGGAGAATCGGTCATGGTCAACCGCGGGCTTGAACAGGGGGGATGGCGATGCATGCCCAGCCCGAGCCAGAGGTTGTCCGGTGAATCCTTGAAGGCGGCTATTGGGGCGTTTGGAGGTGTGCATTCGATGCGGGGCTCAGAAGGCAGTTGGGTAGGCGCCGGTGCGAGTGCTCTGGTAGCGCGCGGGAGTGGTGCCCACGTGGCGGGTGAAGTGTCGGTTGAGGTGGGCCTGGTCGTGCAATCCGACGGTTGTGGCGACCTCGATAGGCCGGTGGCCGTCCAGGAGGAGACGACGAGCGTGTTCGATGCGCTTGCCTGTGAGGTAGGCGTGCGGCGGCAGGCCGTATGTCTGCTTGAAGCAGCGGATCAGGTGGGTGGGGTGGGCATGCAGGGTGGCCGCGGCCTCGTGCAGGGAAAGACCGGCGTGGGTCCGTGAGTCCAGTAATTCCCGCAGCTGGGCGGCGAGCCGGTTTGTCTCCCGCCCCGGTGTGCGGGGCTGGAGCGCCACGAGGTGGAAGTGGAGCCGTTCTTGGATGAACGAGAGGCGGGACTCGGCTTCGAACTCGTCTCCGGGATGGACGAGAGCGTTGTGCAGCTGGTCGATCCGACCGCGCAGCAGCTCATCGCTGAGGACCGGGGTGCCCGCCGCCCGGCCGGCCAGATGCTGGGGGAGTACGGAGTCGTCAAGGTAGAGGTTGCGCTTGCGGAACCCGGACGCGGTGACGGTCCGTCCGTCGTGGGGGACGCCGGGAGGAAGCAGGAGGACGCTGGTGCTGCCGGTCGCCGCGTGGCGGCGACGGTCGAGGGCGAAGTCCACGGAGCCGTCGTCGAGGATCATCAGGTCCCACGTGTCGTGGGTGTGGGCCGGGTATGCGTGGTCGGTGAAGTGGGCGTGGAAGACCTCGGCGATCCCGGGGACCGGCGGCCGCCAGGCGCTGATGGAGGTGCGGGGGCGTTCAGGGGCCATGCCAGGAACGTACAAGACGGGCGGAGCCCGAGCGCGGCAGGCTCGTAGCACCGGCCGGAGGGCCAGAGAGGCCGCTCCCCGTACCCGGCCCCGAGGAAGGATGCCGTATGCCCACGCCAGCTGTTCCCGTCAACCTCGCTGACAAGCTCGCACAGTTCAACGAGCTGTGGTCGCAGAAGAAGGTGGCGGTGCTCAACGATTACGAGGTCAAGCTGGCCAAACTGAAGGGGGAGTTCGTCTGGCACACCCACGAGGACACCGATGAACTGCTCCTGGTCATCAGCGGGCGGCTCACCGTACAGCTCCGAGGCGGCGAGGTGGTGTTGGAACCCGGCGAGCTGTTCGTCGTTCCCCGCGGGGTCGAACACCGCACCGTGGCTGATGAGGAGACCGCGATCCTGTTGCTCGAACCAGCGGGAACGATGAACACCGGTGACGCAGGCGGGCCGATGACCAAAGCGGCCGAGATCCTCAGCTGAGGGTGCGGCGTCAGGCCGCAGTCTTGAGTGGCCGACCCGACCCCCAGCGGAAGCCCTTCTCGCTGCGGACTCGGGCACGTTCGCGCCGTTGGGCGGCCAGGGTGGCGGGTGCCTCGCGTTCTGCCTGCGCCAGCGCAGGTGTCGATGCAACTCCCCTGTCTGGACGTCGAGGTTGGGGTGGTGGGAGTTGGCGAGGGTGAACTGTCGCAGTGGTCCGAAGTGCGCCTCGATCCGGTCGCCCAGGACACATTGAGGAATGTGTATCGTGAATTGGCTGGTCACGGATCCGGTGTGCGCCGGGTTGGGAATACTCGCGCTGGTCGTCGGCCGATGTCCACGGTGAAGATCATCCGTCCGGTCGGTCTGCCGGAGCCGTTCCGGGGTTCTGCTGCGCCCGGCGTCCCGCCGCTCCTAGGATCCGTTTCGCTCGGACCATGGGCACCGAGGCCAACCTTTGGCGACCTGACAGGAGTGGAGAGTTCATGGCCGGGACCAGCAGACTCGACGGCAAGCGCATTCTCGTCATCGGTGGCGGCGGGGCAGGGATCGGCCGGGCCGTAGTCCGTGCTTGTGCGGCCGCCGGGGCCGCGGTGGCAGTGGTCGATGTGGACGCCGGACGGGCGACCGAGGCGGCGGACGAGCTGCGGGCAGCCGGACACACCGCCCATGCGCTGAGCGGCGACGTCCGCTCCCTCGAACAGCTTGAAGCCGTGATCGTCGGTGCAGCCGAACAGCTCGGTGGGCTGGACGTCCTGGTCACCGTGGTCGGCGGGCAAGTGGCCTTCGTACCCGCGGTCAAGCTGCACGAGATGACCGATGAGGACTGGGACACCGTCTACGACCTGAATCTGCGCTACGTAGCTCGCGCGGTACGGCGCGTACTGCGGCTGTACCTGGAACAAGGCACCGGCGGGAACATCGTCAGCATCGGCTCGGTGACCGGATTCATGGCCGCACCGAAGCAGGCCGGCTACGGCGCGGCGAAGGCCGGCCTCCACAGCCTGGCGCGCACCGTCGCGGCCGAGTACGCGGCCGACGGCATCCGGATGAACATCGTCGCGGGTGGGGCGATCGGCACTGCCGTCGGCAACGCCGACCCCTCCGGCGCATGGGTCCCGGAAATCCCCACAGGACGCTTCGGTACGTCGGAGGAGATGGCCGCTGCGGCCGTCTATCTGGCCTCGGACGAGTCGGGCTACGTCACCGGCCAGCAGATCGTGCTGGACGGCGGAGTCTCGGTACGCGGCCCGTTCCCCGAATAGCCTGACGAGGGGGCGCTCCGGGCTCATGTCGGCGCCCGCACCGCACCTGAACGGCCACGTACCCACGTACCCGCCCCCGAGAGGAGTCCGCACCCTCATCAGTCCAGCCGTGGAGACCGTCACCTCCGTACCGATCCCGATGGCAAGCCTTCTCCGGATCCCGCAGACCTTGCCGTGCCGCGCCCAGGAACTGACCTTGCGGAGGTCCCCAACACACGGGAGGATTCTTCGCCGGCTACCGGGTCGAGATCCGCTGGCAAGAGACCATCTACAAGTAGGGGACGGGGAGTATGTCGGTGGGAAGAGGGCGATGCGCCGTCATGTCCCTGGCCCTGGGGCTGGCGGTGGCCCTGAGCGGGTGTTCCACTGCCGGCACCACGGCCGTGGACACCGACGGGCTGCCGGGCGTCTGGACCGGGAGCGGCGGCGGCCGGGTCGAGTTCCACGCGGATGGCCGGTTCAGTATGAAGGGGATTCCCGCCAAATCCGTCAACTTTACCTGGAGCGAGCCACGGAACGGTGCGACCAGAGTCTCGGGTTCGGGAACCTGGCAGCAGCAGGACGTCTACGAGGACAGCCTGGAACTGATGATCGACGCCGGCGGCTCGTTCCCGACCGATGAGGAGATCGCCACCCTCATGGTCGCCGAGGACGGTCCGCCCCAGGTGCTCTTCTTCAGCACGAACGTCGACAAGCCGTACGGCTACGAGATCGAGAAGAATCCGTAGCCACTTCGGACGCCTCGACACTGACCTCGCGCAGATCAGGGTTCGCCGTCCGGGCCGGTGTGATCCCCCTGGGTTCCCCGGGCCAACCCGGGTCCCGCGGCTCAGAGCCGCTTCTCCTCATAGCACTTCCACTGCTCGTCGACGTCGTCCTTCCGCCCCACCGCATCGCGGGACTGGTAGTGCCAGCTGCATACCAGTGTCGGATCGACAGCAGTACGGCATATCCACTTGTGCGGCGGACTGGAGAGGGCTATGACGTTGTGAGTCTGCTTGTACTTGTCGCGGCAGTACTGTGGCAGGTTGTCGACGCCTTTCTCCGTATTACGCCCGGAAGCCGTGACGCACACGCCGGTGTTCGGGTCGTCGGGTTCGGTGAACTTCATCGTGTCGCCGTCCCTGTCGAACCGTTCGTCGCAGGCATCCCCCAGGTCGATCAGGGATTGGCAGCCCATCCCCTGGGTCCCCTTGAATCCGTACGAGGTGCAGTAGCCGCTCAGGTCTACGCCACCCAACTCCTCTGTCACGGTCGTCCGTTGGGCCAGCAGATACCCGCTGATCGTGAGCCCCGTGGCGACCGCGCCCACCACCACGAAGACCATGATCGCCTTCCACCATTTCTTGCCCGAGATCCAGGCCGGCCAATGGATCCGCCGCGCCTCCAGAATAATGGTGATGATTCCGGCGATTATGCCGACCAATACGCCTATTGTGCCGAGTGTCGCGATCGTGAGGTCAAACACCCCGTTACCCCCCCCGCGGTAGCACCAGCGTCCGATGCGGTGCCCCACTCTCTTACTGAGTCGGTGTTGCGGCGTCAAGGTGTTGAGCAAACATCGGAACGCGGGGGCTGGGACAGCGTTGCGGCGTCGGACCGTCCGCGCCGCTGCCGTCCCCGCCATGAGGATGGAGGGGTGTGGGGTGACTGCCTGGCCTTACCCGAGGGCGACCCACGAGCGGAGCATGAACGGGGGTGCCCCTATGTCGTTGGTCAAGATGTCGTGGGTCAAGGTGGATGGGTGTTGGTTCGGGCGCTGGAAGCGGCGATGTAGGCGTCGGCAGCCCCGGCCCCAGCCCCAGCCGCCGCATCCGCGACCGACTCCGGGAACTCCTGGACGCCTGGATCGGCGACGGCCACGCCATCCTGGTAGAGCCCGTTGCCAACGAACAGGGACGGGCTGTCCGCACTGTAGGCCGAGATCGTCGGCAGTCCGTCGACTTCGACAGGCTGATTCTCCCGTTGTCGGGCGTTGCGCGGCCTGCGTTCCGAGGAAAGGGTGTGCATGGCCTGATGTACTAGAACGACGAAGTCACAGCAAGAAACGTGTAACTTTCCGACTCGCCTTGCGTTAGTGTTGCGAAGGTGACGCGAAGACTTGCTTTGGTAGCGAAAAAAGTGGGAGTGAGCGAGGCCACCGTAAGCCGAGTTCTCAACGGCAAGCCCGGGGTCTCGGCGACCACCCGCCAGTCCGTGCTGAGCGCGCTGGACGTCCTCGGCTATGAGCGCCCGACACAGCTGCGCGGCGAGCGGGCCAGGTTGGTCGGGCTGGTGCTGCCGGAGCTGCAGAACCCCATCTTTCCCGCTTTCGCCGAGGTCATCGGTGGTTCCCTGGCTCAGCAGGGGCTCACGCCGGTGCTCTGCACCCAGACCAAGGGCGGCGTTTCGGAAGCCGACTACGTCGACTTGCTCCTGCAACAACAAGTGTCGGGCGTGATCTTCGCCGGCGGTCTCTTCGCCCAGGCCGACGCCCCGCACGAGCACTATCGGCAGCTGGCCAAACGCAACATCCCCGTCGTGCTCATCAACGCGCCTGTCGACGAGCTCGACTTTCCTTGCGTCTCCTGCGACGACATAGCAGCCGTGGAGCAGGCGTGGCGGCACCTTTCCTCCTTGGGGCATGTACGTATCGGCCTGATCCTGGGGCCCGGGGACCACATTCCCTCGCGCCGGAAACTGGCCGCGGCGCACACGGCCGCGGCAGCGGCGGGAATGACGTTGCCCGAAGAGTTCGTGGAGCGCTCGATGTTCTCGCTCGAGGGGGGACAGGCGGCTGCGGGCCGGCTGTGGGACCGGGGGGTGACGGGGATCATCTGCGCGAGTGACCCGTTGGCGCTGGGTGCCACCAGAGCTGCCCGACGCCGTGGACTCGCCGTCCCCGGGGACGTGTCCGTGCTCGGGTTCGACGACTCGGCCTTCATGAACTGCACCGAGCCGCCGTTGTCGACCGTGCGGCAACCCATCGAGGCCATGGGGCGCGCAGCGGTGGAACTCCTGTGCGCGCAGATCCAGGGGGCCCAGGCGCAGCCCGGTGAATTGCTCTTCGAGCCGGAACTCGTAGTGCGCGGTTCGACCGCGCCGCCTCGCAGTATCTGATCCTCGCCTGCCAGCGGCCCGGCCCTCGTCCCACGCGGGGTTCGGCTGCGTAGTCGACGCCCGCCAGGGCCAGACCGTCCGGTCTGGCCCTGTTTGGCGTTCGGACGGATCTGAGCGGGCGGGAGTGAGCAGTCTGCGGCGCGGGTCGTGCAGCGCCGTGCGACTTGGCGGGCGGGCCTTGCGACCGCGTTGGCGTCGCGATGGCGGGATGCGCTGATCGGCCGGCCGTCGGTACGAGGGCCGGCCGGGACATCCGCCGCCCTCTCGTGCGATACCCCTCGGTGAGGGGGGCCACGGGGTGGACTCAGCGGGACGTACGGATGGGGTGCACCGAAATCCGCGCGTTCCGGCCCGCCTCGACCGGTGACACCCGCCCCCCGAAGGGCGGCACGTCCGTCGCCACGACGTCGCCCCGACCCCGGCCGCGGCTCGGCCGCAGACGTAGGCAACTCCCGCACCACGTCGTGGATCTGCCGACGGTGGGCGCTCCCAACAGGCTGTTGTGTCCGCCCCGTTGACAAAGTGGTCACCTGGCGGAAACCTGTCACCTGGCCATCGCAAAAGATTGACTGAGCTACTCAAAAAGCCTTGCTAGCGCACGGATATTCTCCAGATGCGTGTGGAAGGTGTCATGCGAGTGCTCTGTCACGTTCGCCCGCTGCATCCGCCCCCCACGTCCGCCCTCCCGTCCCGACGCTGACCGCGCAGGGACGGGAGGGCGAGCACGGACGGGTGCTCTGGTGAGGAATCAAGAGGACTTCATGCGATCGAGACATCAGAGACGACGAGTGATCGTCGGTTCCGTACTGGCGGGGGTGATAGGGGTCGGGATCCTTCCCGCCCCCGCCCACGCAGCCGAGGGCGCCAACCTGGCTCTCGGCAAACCCGCCAAAGCAGGTGGCACGAACGGCAGTTACGTCGCCGGCAACGTGACGGACGGAAGCCAGGCCTCCTACTGGGAGGGTCCGGTCGGGGCGTTCCCGCAGTGGGTGCAGGTCGACCTGGGAGCGAGCACCGAGGTCGACCGGGTCGCCCTCAAGCTGCCCGCCTCCTGGGGCTCCCGCGTCCAGACCCTGAGCGTGCTGGGCAGCACGGACGGATCGTCGTTCGCCGCACTCGCCGGCTCCGGCGCCCGCACCTTCAATCCCTCGGACGCGAACACCGTCAGCATCCCCGTAGCCGAGACGACGGCCCGCTACGTCCGTGTGCAGGTGGCGGCCAACTCCGAGTGGAACGCGGCCCAGCTCTCCGAACTGGAGGTCTACGGCGAGGCTGACGACGGCGGTCCGGTCGACCCCACGCCCACCGGCACCAACCTGGCGCGGAACAAGCCGATCGACGCCTCGTCGTTCACGCAGTCGTACGTGGCGGCCAACGCCAACGACGACAGCACCGCGACCTACTGGGAGTCCTCCGCCCTCCCCGCCACCCTGACCGCGAAGCTCGGTGCCAACGCGGAGATCAACGCTGTCAAGGTCAAGCTCAACCCGGACCAGGCGTGGGGGCCGCGGACCCAAGCCATCGAGGTGCTGGGCCGTGAGCAGTCGGCCACCGGATTCACGTCGCTCAAAGCCCGCGCCGACTACCGCTTCAGTCCGTCGTCGGGTGAGAACACCATCACCATCCCGGTCACCGGCCGGTACGCCGACGTACAGCTGAAGATCTCGAGCAACAGCGGCGCTCCGGGCGCGCAGGTCGCCGAGTTCCAGGTCCTGGGCACCGCCGCCCCGAACCCGGACCTCACGGTGACCGACCTCGTGTGGACTCCGGCCTCCCCCTCGGAGACGGACCCCGTCGAGGTCAGCGCCACCGTCCGCAACGCCGGTACCGCCGCGTCGCCCGCGACGTCGGTCAACGTGAGTCTCGAAGGCGCCGTGGCCGGCACCGCGCCGGTCGGCGCGCTCCAGCCGGGCGCGTCCACCACGGTCAAGGTCGCCGTCGGCAAGAAGGCGGAGGGCAGCTACACCGTGTCCGCCGTCGTAGACCCGGCGGGTTCCGTCGTCGAGCAGGACGACACCAACAACAGCCGGACCGGCTCCTCCAAGCTGGTCGTCGGCCAGGCCCCCGGCCCCGACCTCACGGTCACCGCGATCACTCCCAACCCGGCCGCTCCGGCGGTCGGCGCCGACGTCTCCTTCACCGCCACGGTCAACAACCGGGGCACCAGCACAGTCGCGGCCGGGACCGTCACGCGTCTGACCGCGGGTACCACCACCCTGAACGGGACGACCCCCGCGGTAGCCGCCGGCCAGTCGGTCACCGTCCCCCTCTCCGGAACCTGGAAAGCCGCGAGCGGAGGAGTCACCCTCACCGCGACGGCCGACGCCACCACGACGGTCGCCGAGACCAACGAGGGCAACAACGTCTTCAGCCGCTCGCTGGTCGTGGGCCGCGGTGCCGCCGTGCCCTACACCGAGTACGAGGCGGAGGACGCCCGCTACGAGGGCACCCTGCTGACCGCCGACCAGAAGCGGACCTTCGGGCACACCAACTTCGCCACCGAGTCCTCCGGCCGCAAGTCGGTCCGGCTGAACTCCAGTGGGCAGTTCGTGGAGTTCACCTCGACCAACGCGTCCAACTCCATCGTGGTGCGCAACTCCATCCCGGACGCCCCGTCCGGCGGCGGAGCCCAGGCCACCATCAGCCTCTACGCGAACGACGTCTTCGTCCGCAAGCTGGACCTCTCGTCGAAGCACAGCTGGCTCTACGGGACGACCGACGACCCGGAAGGCCTGTCGAACACCCCGGGCGCCGACGCGCGCCGACTGTTCGACGAGTCGCACGCACTGCTGGCCAAGAGCTACCCGGCGGGCACCAAGTTCCGGCTGCAGCGGGACGCGGGCGACAACGCGTCCTTCTACATCATCGACCTGATCGACCTCGAGCAGGTGGCGCCGCCGACCGCCCAGCCGGCCGGCTGCGTCTCCATCACCAACTACGGCGCGGTGCCCAACGACGGAATCGACGACACCGACGCCATCCAGCGCGCGGTGACCGCCGACCAGAAGGGCGACATCTCCTGCGTGTGGATCCCGGCGGGCCAGTGGCGCCAGGAGCAGAAGATCCTGACCGACGACCCGCTGAACCGGGGGATCTACAACACGGTCGGCATCCGTGACGTGACGATCCGCGGCGCCGGTATGTGGCACTCCCAGCTCTACACCCTCACCCCGCCGCACCAGGCGGGCGGTATCAACCACCCGCACGAGGGCAACTTCGGCTTCGACATCGACCACAACACCCAGATCTCCGACATCGCCATCTTCGGTTCGGGCACGATCCGGGGCAACAACGCCCAGGAAGAGGGCGGCGTCGGCCTCAACGGCCGCTTCGGCAAGGGCACGAAGATCAGCAACGTCTGGATCGAGCACGCCAACGTCGGCGTCTGGGCCGGCCGCGACTACACCAACATCCCCGAGCTGTGGGGACCCGGTGACGGCGTGGAGTTCAACGGCATGCGCGTCCGCAACACCTACGCCGACGGCATCAACTTCGCCAACGGCACCCGCAACTCCACCGTGTACAACTCGTCCTTCCGGAACAACGGTGACGACGCGCTGGCCGTCTGGGCGAGCAAGTACGTCAAGGACACCTCGGTGGACGTCGGCTCCAACAACAACTTCCGCAACAACACGATCCAGCTGCCGTGGCGCGCCAACGGCATCGCGATCTACGGCGGTTTCGGCAACAAGATCGAGAACAACATCATCGCCGACACCATGAACTACCCCGGCATCATGCTGGCGACCGACCACGACCCGCTGCCCTTCTCCGGGCAGACCCTCATCTCCAACAACGCCCTCTACCGGACCGGTGGCGCGTTCTGGAACGAGGACCAGGAGTTCGGGGCGATCACCCTGTTCGCGCAGGGTCAGCCGATACCCGGGGTCACCATCCAGGACACCGACATCATCGACTCGACCTACGACGGCATCCAGTTCAAGACGGGTGGCGGTGAAGTGCCGAACGTCAAGATCACCAACGTGCGCATCGACAAGTCGAACAACGGCTCCGGCATCCTGGCGATGGGCGGCGCTCGCGGCAGCGCCACCCTGTCCAACGTGACGATCACCAACTCGGCCCAGGGCAACATCCTGGTCGAGCCCGGCTCCCAGTTCGTCATCAACAACCCGTAACACCCCCCGGCGTCCTCGACGCCGGTGCAACGGGGCCGGCCACGGCGGTGGCCGGCCCCTCCCCAGCACGGAACCACCCCGTCGGCCCCACCGCGCGGGGCCGTAGGCATGCCCGCCTGCGGCCAGGACCGCCCGGTGTCGGTCAACTGCCTTTTGGCGTAGACGAGTTGCTCATTGTCTGCAACTCTTCCACCGTTCACGGCAAATGAGCGACAAAGATCCGAGTCCAGGCACCTTCGACGAGCCGCCCCGCGCAGCCCGTGGGCGCGATACCGAGACAGAGGACAGATGAGACTTGACTGGAGATCGCGGTGCATGAGCGCCGTGATCGTGACGAGCCTCCTGGCGCTGGGCGGTCCTCTCATGACCGCCCACGCCGCCGGAGGACCCAACCTCGCGGTGGGCGACCCCGCGAAAGCGAGCAGCGCCCTGCCCGAGTACGGGGCCGGGAACGCCACGGACGGGAACCAGGGAACGTACTGGCAGAGCTCCGGATCGAGCCTCCCGCAGTGGGTGCAGGCCGACCTCGGTTCGAGCACCCGGATCGACGAGGTCGTCCTGAAGCTCCCCGCGGGCTGGGAGAGCCGTGACCAGACCCTGTCCGTCCAGGGCAGCGCCGACGGCACCAGCTTCACCACGCTCAAGAGCTCGGCCCGGTACTCCTTCACCCCGGCCGCCGGCAACACCGTCACGGTGAGCTTCCCGGCCGCCCAGGCGCGCTTCGTACGCGTCGACATCACCGCCAACACCGGCTGGCAGGCGGCCCAGCTCTCCGAGCTGGAGGTGCACGGCGCCGAGGGGAGCTCGGGGAACCTCGCCGCGGGCAGGACCCTCACCGCGAGCAGCCACACCGAGGTCTACGCGGCCGGCAACGCCAACGACGCCAACAACGCGACCTACTGGGAGAGCCGGAACGGTGACCTGCCCCAGTGGCTGCGAGCCGACCTGGGCTCCTCCGTCCGCGTCGACCGCGTCGTCCTGCGCCTGCCCGACGGCTGGGCCACGCGCAGCCAGACGCTCAAGATCCAGAGCAGCGCCAACGGCACGGACTTCACCGATCTCACGGCATCCAAGGCCTACGAGTTCGCCTCCTCGGCCCAGAACACGGTGACCATCCCGTTCGGAGCCGTCACCGCCCGGTACGTACGGGTCCTGGTCACCGCGAACACCTCGCAACCGGCCGCGCAGCTCTCCGAGTTCGAGGTCTACGGTCCCGGCACCGGCGACACCCAGGCGCCGACGGCCCCAGCGAACCTGGCGTTCACCGAGCCGACGGCGGGCCAGGTGAAACTGACCTGGGCGGCCGCCACCGACAACACGGGCGTCACCGGCTACGACATCTACGCCGACAACACGCTGCTGACGAGCGTGGCGGGCGGCGTCACCACCTACACGGACAACCGCCCCGCGAACCAGACGGTGACCTACTACGTCCGCGCCAAGGACGCCGCCGGCAACCAGTCGGCCAACAGCGAGACGGTCACCCGGCGGGCCGACACGGGCGACACGCAGGCGCCGACGGCCCCAGCGAACCTGGCGTTCACCGAGCCGTCGGCGGGTCAGGTGAAACTGACCTGGACGGCCGCCACCGACAACACGGGCGTCACCGGCTACGACATCTACGCCAACAACACGCTGCGCGGCAGCGTGGCAGGCAACGTCACCACCTACACCGACACCCTTGCGGCCTCCGCCACCGTCACCTACCACGTGCGCGCCAAGGACGCCGTCGGCAACCGCTCGGGCGACAGCAACAGCGTCACCCGTAACGGCAGCGGCTCCACGGGCTCCAACCTCGCCGTCGGCAAGGCGATCGCCGCCTCTTCCTCGGTGCACAGCTTCGTCGCCGCGAACGCCAACGACAACAGCACCAGCACCTACTGGGAGGGCGCGGGCGGCAGCTACCCCCAGACCCTCACCGTCAAGCTCGGCTCCAACGCCGACCTCGACCGGCTCGTCCTGAAGCTCGACCCGGCCACCGCATGGGGCGCCCGGAACCAGACCATCGAGGTCCTCGGCCGCGAGCAGAGCGCCTCCGGCTTCACCAGCCTCACCGCCGCCAAGAGCTACGCGTTCAACCCGGCAGCGGGGAACACGGTGACCGTCCCGGTCACCGCGCGCGTCGCCGACGTCCAGCTGAAGTTCACCGCCAACAGCGGCTCTTCCGCCGGCCAACTCGCGGAGTTCCAGGTCATCGGCGTGCCCGCGCCCAACCCGGACCTGGAGGTGACCGGCCTGACCACGACGCCGGACGCCCCGGTCGAGTCGGACGAGATCACGGTCAAGGCCACCGTCCGCAACAGCGGCCCGGCCGCGGCCCCGGCCAGTGCCGTCGCGCTGCGTCTGGGCGGCACCAAGGTCGCCACCGCCCAGGTCGGCGCCCTCGCGGCCGGCGCACAGACCACGGTCAGTGGATCCATAGGCGCCCGGGACGCGGGCTCCTACCAGCTCAGCGCGGTCGTGGACGAGACGAACGCGGTCATCGAGCAGAACGAGACCAACAACACCTACACGCGCCCGAGCGCGCTGGTCGTCAAGCCGGTCGAGAGCTCCGACCTGATCGCGACCTCGGTGACGACCTCGCCCTCCAGCCCGGCCGCCGGTGACACGGTTACCTTCAAGGCCGCGGTGAAGAACCAGGGCACGCAGGCGAGCGCCTCGGGCAGCCACGGAGTCTCCCTCACCCTGGTCGACGCCAAGGGCGACACGGTCAAGACCCTCACCGGCGCGCACACCGGGACCATCGCGGCAGGCGCCACCGCCGAGGTGAACCTCGGCACGTGGACAGCGGCCAACGGCTCGTACACCGTGAAGACGGTGCTCGCGGCCGACGCCAACGAACTGCCGGTGAAGCGCGGCAACAACACCTCCAGCCAGCCGCTGTTCGTCGGGCGCGGCGCGAACATGCCCTACACGATGTACGAGGCGGAGGACGGCAACCCGGGCGGCGGCGCCAATGTCGTCGGCCCCAACCGCACCGTCGGCGACATCGCCGGCGAGGCCTCCGGCCGCAAGGCGGTCAATCTGGACGCGACGGGCGAGTACGTCGAGTTCACCGCCCGCGCGGCGACGAACACCCTGGTCACCCGCTTCTCCCTGCCGGACGCCCCCGGTGGCGGCGGCATCGACTCCTCGATCAACGTCTACGTCGACGGAGTATTCAAGAAGGCGCTGCCGCTGACGTCGAAGTACGCCTGGCTGTACGGTGCGGAGACCCAGCCGGAGAACGCCCCGTCGGCCGGCGGTCCGCGCCACATCTACGACGAGGCTCATCTGCTTCTCGGTGAGACCGTCCCGGCGGGCAGCAAGATCCGTCTCCAGAAGGACGCCGCCAACAAGGCCGCGAACTACGCGATCGACTTCGTCAACCTGGAGCAGGTGGCCCCGGCCACCAACCCCGACCCGGCCGCGTATGCCGTACCCACCGGTTTCGGACAGCAGGACGTCCAGAACGCCCTGGACAGGGTCCGCATGGACTCCACCGGCAAGCTCGTCGGCGTCTACCTGCCGCCCGGTGACTACCAGACGTCGAGCAAGTTCCAGGTCTACGGCAAGCCCGTCAAGGTCGTCGGTGCCGGTCCCTGGTTCACCAAGTTCCACGCTCCGGCCTCGCAGAACAACACCGACGTCGGCTTCCGCGCCGAGGCCGCCGCGAAGGGGTCGTCGTTCCGTGACTTCGCCTACTTCGGCAACTACACCTCGCGCATCGACGGTCCGGGCAAGGTCTTCGACTTCGCCAACGTGACCGACATGGAGATCGACAACATCTGGACCGAGCACATGGTCTGCCTCTACTGGGGCGCCAACACGGACCGGATCACCATCAAGAACTCGCGCATCCGCAACATGTTCGCCGACGGCGTCAACATGACGAACGGCTCGACCGACAACCACGTCGTCAACAACGACGCCCGCGCCACGGGCGACGACAGCTTCGCCCTGTTCTCCGCGATCGACGCGGGCGGCGCGGACATGAAGAACAACGTCTACGAGAACCTCACCAGCACGCTGACCTGGCGTGCGGCGGGTGTGGCCGTCTACGGCGGCTACGACAACACCTTCCGCAACATCCACATCGCCGACACCCTGGTCTACTCGGGCGTGACCGTCTCCTCGCTCGACTTCGGCTACGCGATGAACGGGTTCGGCACCGAGCCGACCACCCTGGAGAACATCTCCATCGTGCGGGCCGGCGGCCACTTCTGGGGCAACCAGACCTTCCCCGGGCTGTGGCTCTTCTCCGCCTCCAAGGTGTTCCAGGGCATCCGGGTGAACAACGTCGACATCATCGAGCCCACCTACAGCGGCATCATGTTCCAGACGAACTACGTCGGCGGCCAACCGCAGTTCCCGATCAAGGACACCGTTCTCACGGACATCTCGATCACCGGGGCCCGCAAGAGCGGCGACGCCTGGGACGCCAAGTCCGGCTTCGGCCTCTGGGCCAACGAGATGCCCGAGACGGGGCAGGGCCCCGCCGTCGGTGAGGTGACCTTCAACGGTCTGCGCATGGACGGCAACGCCGTCGACGTCCGCAACACCACGTCCACCTTCAAGATCAACATCAACCCGTAGGCGCGGTCCTCGGCCTCCTGTGGAGGCGAACCGTCGGCGCAGGTCCCGCCCGGGGCCTGCGCCGACGGTGGTCAGGAGCGCCGCTCGTGGGGCTTGCCGGCACGTGACGCCGCCAGGCCGTGACGCCCGGCCGGAGAGGGCTCGCAAGGTGCTCGCCGAGGGTGCGAGGGACCAAGGCCCGCCCCGGCGCGTGGACCGCGTTCGATGCCGCCCGAGGGCCGCCCGAGGGTCGCCCGGGCCGGATGCCCCGTGCCGACCCGTGCGGTCGTGACGGGCGTGGCCATGTCGTTGCCACCTGCCGCATGACGGCCCTCTGCGTATCGGTCACGGTTCGATTACGAACTTCTGTCATGCAATTGCGAAATGAGCGCGAGATATTGCGTTCACTTGTTTGTGGTGGTTGAGTGTGCGCATCCCCACAACGCCACCATCGGTGAGGGGACTCACGTCTTCGCACCGCTCCTCCTCGCTCATGCCCAAAGGGGTCTGCTCATGAGAAGTGCCCGGTTCCGCCGCAGCCGTCGTGCCGCCGCGATCTCCCTCGTCTCGGCTCTGTCGCTGACCGCGCTCGCCGCCTGCGGCACGAGCAGCAGTGACGACAGCGGCAACGGCGGGTCCCAGCAGAACGGTTCGTCCGATCCGACGAAGCCGCTGGACCCCAAGGCCAAGGTGACGCTCTCGATCGACTGCATGCCGTCCGCGGCGAAGGTGCCCGAGCTGAAGGAGTGGAAGGAGGACGTCGCCGCCTTCAAGAAGATGTACCCGAACGTCACGATCGACGGGCGCTCGACCCCGGGCCAGTGTCTGGAGCCGCCGCGGTTCACCGCGATGCTCAAGGCGAAGTCGCAGCCGGACGTGTTCTACACCTACTTCACCGACCTGCCGCAGGTCCTCGACAACGACGGCGCCGAGGACATCACCGCGTACGTCAACGACAAGTCCGTGCCGGCGCTGAAGGACATCGACCCGAACGTCCTCAACTCCCTGAAGCAGGACGGCAAGCTCTACGGCCTGCCCACCAGTAACTACACCATGGGCCTGCTGATCAACCGCAAGCTCTTCAAGGACGCGGGCCTGAACCCGGACGCCCCGCCGCGCACCTGGGAAGAGGTGCGGGCCGCTGCCAAGAAGATCGCCGGTCTCGGCAAGGGCGTCTCCGGCTTCGGTGAGTACAGCGCGGGCAACCAGGGCGGATGGCACTTCACCGCCCAGATGTACAGCGTCGGCGGCGACGTGGTCGACGCGAGCGGCAAGAAGGCGGCGTTCAACAACGAGCTGGGCAAGAAGGTCGCCGAGAACCTCCGCGCCATGCGCTGGGAGGACGACTCCATGGGCAAGACCCAGCTGCTGAAGTGGGGCGAGCTCCAGAAGCAGATAGCCACCGACAAGCTCGGCATGTTCCTCGCCGCCCCCGACGACATCGCCTACATGGCCCAGCAGTTGGGCGCGAAGTACGACAACTTCGGCATGGGCCCGATCCCCGGCGGTGAGAACACGCTGGCCGGTGGCAACAACTACATGATCAAGAAGGGGATCTCCTCCGACAAGATCAAGGCCGCCGTCGCCTGGCTCAACTTCAAGAACCTCACGGTCGGCAAGGGACAGTTCGACTGGGCCCGCACCAAGGCCGACGGCCTGCCGGTGGGAATCCCGCAGCCGAACTTCTGGCTGAACGAGTCCAAGGCGACGGACGACGCGGCGCGCATCACCCACGCCACCATGCCGGTCGAGAACTTCAAGACCTTCATGGACAACCCCGTCGCGGGCAAGGCCGAGCCGCCGAAGGCGCAGGAGGTCTACAAGATCCTCGACAACATCATGTCGGCCGTCCTCACCAACAAGGACGCCGACATCGACAAGCTGCTCTCCTCGGCCGAGACCCAGGTCAACCAGGTCCTGGCCAACCAGTAGGTGGGCCCGGGTGGGGCGGGAACGCGTCTTCCCCACCCGGTGACCGGCCCCATCGGGCCGGCCCCCAGCGCCCGACTCCGTCGGGTCCAGAACCGGCAGACAGTACCAAGGAGAGACGATGTCGGCCCCCAGCCTGACCCCGAGCAAGGCGGACCACCGCCCCTCCCCGCCCCCGGAGGCGGGACACGCGCCCCCCGGCGGCCGGTTCGCCCGAAGCCTGCGGCGCAACCTGACCGCCCACGCCTTCCTCATCGGCGCGGTGCTCTGCTTCGGCGTCTTCTCCTGGTACCCGATGGTGCGGGAGTTCTTCCTCGCCTTCCAGAAGACGGAGGACGGCCGCACGACCTGGGTCGGTCTCGACAACCTGAGGACGGTCGTCAACGACCCGGCCTTCTGGCAGGCGTGGAGCAACACCGCCCTGTTCACGTTGCTGGCCCTGGTCCTCGGCTTCGCGGTGCCGTTCCTGGTCGCGGTCGTCATCAACGAGTTCCAGCACGGCCAGGGCTATCTGCGGCTGCTCGTCTACCTCCCCGTGATGCTGCCGCCGGTCGCCTCGGTCCTCCTCTTCAAGTACCTCTACGACCCCGGCTACGGGCTCCTCAACGAGCTGTTCACCTCGATCGGCCTGCCCGAACAGCAATGGCTGCAAGATCCCGACCTCTCGTTGCTCGCCGTCGTCATCGCCTCGACCTGGATGAACATGGGCGGCGCGACCCTGATCTACCTCGCCTCCCTCCAGTCCATCCCCGGCGAGCTGTACGAAGCCTCCGAACTCGACGGAGCGGGAATCCTCCGCAAGCTCTGGCACGTCACCATCCCGCAGACCCGCCTCATCCTTTCGCTGATGGCGCTCATGCAGGTCATCGCGACGATGCAGGTCTTCGTCGAGCCCTTCCTGCTCACCGGCGGCGCGGGCCCCGAGGGTTCGACGACGACGATCGTCTACCTCATCTACCAGTACGCATTCAACTTCAACAACTACGGTGCCGCGGCGGCGCTCGGCCTGCTCCTGCTCGTACTCCTGGCCGGTTTCTCGGCGGTGTACGTCAAGCTCAGCCGCGCCGAGGACGAGTAGGACCGGAGACCAGCCATGTCCACACGCACGCTCATCTCGCCGGCCGTCCTCGCCAGGCCCCGCGGGAAGGTCCTCTACTGGACCGTCTTCGCAGCCGTCATCCTCCTGTTCACCCTGGTCTTCCTGGGCCCCCTCTACTGGCTCGTCTCCAGCGGTTTCAAGGACGCCCAGGAAGTCATCCAGACCCCGCCCACCCTGGTCCCCGAAAGCTTCGAGCCGGACAACTACTCCCGGGCGTGGGAGGTGATGGACCTCGCCACACTCCTCTTCAACACCCTCTACTACGCTTTCGGCGCGCTCGCCTTCCAGCTGATCCTCGATGTCGCGGCCGCCTACTCCCTGTCGAAGCTGCGGCCCCTGTTCGGCAAGGCGATCCTCGGCATGATGCTCGCGACGCTGATGATCCCGGCGACCGTGCTCGTCGTCCCCCAGTACCTGACCGTGCTCGACGTCCCGATCATCGAGCGCAACCTGCTCAACACCCCCTGGGCGATCTGGCTGCCGGCCGTCACCAACGCCTTCAACATCTTCCTGCTGAAGCGGTTCTTCGACTCCATTCCCAAAGAGCTGCTCGACGCGGCCTCGATGGACGGGGCCTCCTCCATGCGGGTCCTGTGGTCGATCGTGCTGCCGATCTCCCGCCCCATCCTCGGCGTCGTGTCGATCTTCGCGGTCGTGGGGGTGTGGAAGGACTTCCTCTGGCCCATGCTGACCCTGCCCGACCCGGCGAAGCAGACCCTCAACGTGGGCATCTACTCGCTCTCCAACGGCGTACCCGTCAACGTACTGATCGCCGCGCTGACCATCGCCTCCATCCCCACCCTGCTGATCTTCATGATCTTCCAGCGGAACATCATGAGCGGCCTCACCGCGGGCGGCCTCAAGGGCTGAACAGGCCCGCCCCCCCGCCCCAGCACGAGCCCGCACCCCATAAGCCTTCGCCGCCGGCCCGATCGCCGCCCCGCTACCGGGGCCGGCGGCGAAGAACCACCCTGCCCGAAAGGACCGATCCGTGGCAGCCCCTCAGACGCCCCGCACCGACGACTGGTGGCGCGACGCCGTCATCTACCAGGTGTACCCACGCAGCTTCGCCGACGGCGACGGCGACGGCACCGGGGACCTCGCGGGCGCCCGGGCGCGACTGCCCTACCTCGCCGAACTCGGCGTCGACGCGGTCTGGTTCACCCCCTGGTACCTCTCCCCGCTGGTGGACGGCGGCTACGACGTCGCCGACTACCGCACCATCGATCCGGCCTTCGGCACCCTCGCCGAAGCCGAGAAGCTGATCGCCGAGGCCCGCGAGCTCGGCATCCGGACGATCATCGACATCGTCCCCAACCACGTCTCCGACCAGCACGCCTGGTTCCAGGCCGCGCTCGCCGCCCGCCCGGGAAGCCCGGAGCGCGCCCGGTTCCACTTCCGGCCCGGCCGCGGAGAGACCGGCGAACTCCCGCCCAACGACTGGCCCTCCCAGTTCTCCGGCAACACCTGGACCCGGGTCCCGGACGGTGAGTGGTACCTCCACCTCTTCACCCCCGAACAACCCGACCTCAACTGGTCCCACCCCGACGTGCGCCGCGAACACGAGGACGTCCTGCGCTTCTGGTTCGAACGAGGCGTCGCCGGCGTACGCATCGACTCCGCCGCCCTGCTCACCAAGGAGCCGGACCTCCGCGACTTCGTCGAGGGCGTCGACCCGCACCCCTACATCGACCTGGACGAGATCCACGACATCTACCGGTCCTGGCGGACCATCGCGGACGAGTACGACGGCGTGTTCGTCGGAGAGGTCTGGCTGCCCGACGCGGAACGCTTCGCCCGCTACCTGCGCCCCGACGAACTGCACACCGCGTTCAACTTCAACTTCCTCTCCTGCCCCTGGGAGCCGGACCGGCTGCGCCGCACCATCGACGACACCCTCGCCGAACACGCTCCCGTCGGGGCCCCCGCCACCTGGGTCCTGTGCAACCACGACGTGACGCGCACAGCCACCCGTTACGGCCGCGAGGACACCGGCTTCGACTTCGCGAAGAAGCGCTTCGGCACCCCCACCGACCTCGATCTCGGCACCCGGCGCGCCCGCGCGGCAGCCCTGCTCACCCTCGCCCTGCCCGGCTCGGTCTACCTCTACCAGGGGGAGGAACTGGGCCTCCCCGAGGCAGACATCCCCCTGGACCGCATCCAGGACCCCATGCACGCCCGCTCGGGCGGAACCGACCCCGGCCGCGACGGCTGCCGCGTCCCGCTGCCCTGGGAAGCCGACGAGCCCTCCTTCGGCTTCGGCGGCGGTACGGTGCCGTGGCTGCCGCAGCCCACCGACTGGTCCCGCTACGCCGTCGACCGGCAGGCTGCCGACCCCCTCTCGATGCTCGGCCTCTACCGCACGGCGCTGAGCCTGCGGCGCAAGGAAGCGGGATTCGGCGACGGTCCCATGGACTGGCTTCCCTCGCCCGACGGCGTACTGACCTTCGCCCGTGCCGACGACCTCCTCTGCGTCGCCAACCTCTCCGGCCAATCGGTGCTCCTTCCGCCGCACACCGAGGTTCTGCTGGCCAGTGAGGAACTGCCCGCGGACGGCACGCTCCCTTCCGACACCGCCGTCTGGCTGCGTACCTGACCGCGCCGCCACCGGCGGGACGCCCGGTGCGCGGACCCTCTCCAGGGCCCGTGCACCGGGCCTGCTGCTCCCACCGCCCGACCCGCACGTACGGGCGGCTTCTCCTTCACCTCTGACAGAAGCGAGCCGCAATGCGCGACAACAGCCCAACCGGACGCGGTGTACGCGGCCGTCGAAGAACCCTCCTGGCCACCGCTGCCCTCACACTGAGCCTGAGCGTGATGTTCGACGGCCTCGCGACGGCGAGCCCGGCCGGCCAGGAGCCGGGCGCCCGCACCGCCGCCCCGGTCGTCACCAGAGCCGCCCTCGCACCGGCGCTCGTCGCGGGCCGCGGAGCCACGGTCGCCTTCGACGAACAGGAGGCGGAGAACGCCGCCACCGACGGCAAGGTCATCGGACCCGACCGCACCCCCTACACACTTCCCTCCGAAGCCTCAGGACGCTCCGCCGTCCAGCTGGCTCCGGGACAGCACGTCGAGTTCGTCCTTCCCCGGGACGCCAACGCCCTCACCGTCCGCTACAGCATCCCCGACGCGCCCGAGGGCGGCGGCATCACCGCTCCGCTCGACGTGCGAGTCGACGGACGCCACCGCAAGACGATGACCCTGACGTCCCAGTACTCCTGGCTCTACAACCAGTACCCCTTCACCAACGACCCGCGCGCCGACCTGCTCCACCCCGACTGGTGGATCACCGAGTGCGCCTGCGTCCCGGCCGCCACTTCTCCCGCGCCGGAGATCACCAAGCCCTTCCGGCCCACCCACTTCTACGACGAGCAGCGTCTCCTCCTCGGCAGGACCCACCGGGCGGGGCAGCGGATCCGCCTCACCGCCCCGGCCGGCAGCGCCGCCGCCTGGACGGTGATCGACCTGCTCGACACCGAACTCGTCGCCCGGCCGCACGTGGAGCACGGCGCGGTGAACGTCCTGGCCTTTGGCGCGGACCCCACCGGCCGACACGACGCGGCCCCCGCCATCGAGCGCGCCATCGCCCTCGCCCGGCGCCTGGACCGGCCCGTCCACCTTCCCAGGGGCACGTTCCGCGTCGACCGGCACATCATCGTCGACGACGTCACCATCGTCGGCGCCGGCAACTGGCACACCGTCCTCAAGGGCCGCCAGGTCACCCTCGCCGAGCCCGCCCCGGACGGCTCCCGCCACACCGGGGTCGGTCTGTACGGCAAGAACGCGGCCCAAGGCGGCAGCCGGAACGTACACCTCTCCGGCTTCGCCATCGAGGGTGACGTGCGCGAGCGGATCGACAGCGACCAGGTCAACGCGATCGGCGGGGCCATGAGCGACTCGACCATCGACGGCCTTTACCTGCACCGCACCAAGGTCGGCCTCTGGTTCGACGGCCCCATGGCGAACGTGAAGGTCACGAACAACGTGATCACCGACCAGATCGCCGACGCCCTCAACTTCCACACGGGAGTCACCGACTCCCTCGCCCACAACAACTTCATCCGCAACACCGGCGACGACGGCCTGGCCATGTGGTCGGACAAGTCCACCGACGCACGCAACACCTTCTCCCGCAACACCGTCCAGTCCCCGACCCTCGCCAACGGCATCGCCGTCTACGGCGGCCAGGACAACACCGTCAGCGGCAACCTCGTCGCCGACCCCGTCCGCGAAGGCAGCGGACTGCACGCCGGCGCCCGCTTCGGGGCCGAACCCTTCACCGGCACGCTCCGCTTCACCGACAACACGACCGTCCGGGCCGGCACCCTCGACCTCAACTGGAAGATCGGTCTCGGAGCCATCTGGTTCTACGCCCTGGACAAGAGCATCGACGCCGACATCCGGGTCACCGGCGACCACTACCTGGACTCCACCTACAACGCGATCATGATGGTCAGCGAGTACGGCGTGAAGGACGAGGTCGACATCCCCGGAGTCCACTTCAAGGACGTTCGCGTCGACGGCGCCGGCACCTCCGTCCTCAGCGCCCGGACCAAGGGAGCCGCCACCTTCGAGAACGTCGACGCCCGCAACGTCGGAGCAGTAGGCGTCAACAACTGCGGATCCTTCAACTTCCCGGCGACAGGATCGGAATTCGCCCTGACCGACCTCGGCGGCAACGACGGCGGCTGGCTGGCGCCGTGGATGCTCCCCAACACCATCACCTGCGACGACCGCCCTCCGGTCGTCGCGCCCCCGGCGCCCTCGACCTGGTGACGCCCCCGCTACAGGCATGAAGGTGTGGGCGGTGCGACCGGACCGCGGGCCGGTCGCACCGCCCCCACCGCCTTCCCCACATCACCACCAGAGATGACACGCGATGCGACACGAAACACCCACCTCACGCATGAGTTCCCTGCCCGCTGACCACGTCTACAGCGGACAGAACCCCGTGCGCACCCTCGGCCGGCTCCTGCGTCCCGATCTCTCCCGCCTCGTGCTGGCCGTCGTCGTCTTCATCGCCAAGCACAGCCCCATCTGGCTGCTTCCGCTCATCACCGCGGTGATCCTCGACGTGGTGGTCGAACACCGCCCCGTGGCCGAACTGTGGATCGCCACCGGGGTCCTGCTGACCGTTCTTCTGCTGAACTTCCCCCTGCACCTCATCTACGTACGCACCATGGGAACCGTCGTTCGCGGCCTGGGCACCCTCCTGCGCTCCGCGCTGTGCGCCCGCATGCAGCAGCTGTCCATCGGCTACCACGCGAGGACCAGCTCCAGCGTCCTGCAGGCCAAGGTGATCCGGGACGCGGAAGCGATCGAGCAGATGCTCATGCAGAGCGCGGACCTCGGGCTCGCCGCCCTGGTCACCCTCGTCGGCGGTCTCGTGGTCATCGGGCTGCGGGTGCCGTCCTTCCTGCCCGTCTTCCTGATCGTCGTCCCGGCGGCAGGGCTGCTCGTGATGAGGCTCCGGCGCAGGCTGCGGGACCAGAACGAACTCTTCCGCCGACGGATGGAACAACTGTCGTCCCGGGTGGGGGAGATGACCTCGCTCATCCCCATCACCCGCGCCCACGGCCTGGAGCACGCGGCGCTCGGCCGTGTCAACGCCACACTCCACGAGGTCCGCTCGGAAGGTATCCGGCTCGATCTGCTCAACGGGCGCTTCGGTTCCCTGGCATGGATCGTCCTCAACACCCTCGGCCTGCTGTGCCTCACGGGCTCGGCGCTGGTCGCGTACCACCGCTGGCTGCCCGTGACCGCCGGCGACGTCGTCATGCTGAGCGGGTTCTTCGCCATTCTGACCGGGGCCGTCACCACACTGCTCAGCCTCGCCCCGATCCTCAGCAAAGGCCTGGAGTCCGTGCGCTCCATCGGCGAAGTGCTCCAGGAACCCGACCTGGAACAGAACGCCGGAAAGGAGCGGATCACCTCCGTCGAAGGGCGCATCGACTTCGAGGACGTCACCTTCGCCTACGACGAGCCGGACGGGGCGGACCGGCGCAACGCCGTCGAGGCGGTGACGATCTCGGCACGGCCGGGCGAGACCATCGCGCTCGTCGGGGCTTCGGGGGCGGGCAAGTCCACCGTCCTCAACCTGCTGATCGGATTCATCCGCCCCACCGGCGGCCGCATCCTCCTCGACGGAACCGACACGGCCCAGCTCGACCTCAGGAGCTACCGCCGTTTCGTGTCCGTCGTGCCCCAGGAGTCGATCCTCTTCGAGGGCACGATCGAGGAGAACGTCACGTACGGTCTGCGCGACGTCACCAAGAACGCTGTCCACCAGGCCCTCGAGGACGCCAACGCACGGGAGTTCGTCGACAGCCTGCCCCACGGTATCGACACCGTCGTCGGCGAACGCGGCGCACGGCTCTCAGGAGGCCAGAAGCAACGCCTGGCCATCGCCCGAGCCCTCATCCGCGACCCGCGCGTACTCATCCTCGACGAAGCCACCTCGGCCCTCGACAACCACTCCGAAGCCCTGGTCCAGCAGGCACTGAGCCGTCTGGTGCGGGGACGGACCGTGTTCGTGGTGGCCCACCGCCTCTCCACCATCCGGGACGCCGACCGGATCGTCGTCATGGACCGGGGGCGCGTGGTGGAAGGGGGATCCCATGACGAGCTCATGAGCAGAGGCGGCCCTTACGCGAGAATGCACGCATGAAGAGGCGTCGCCGGCCACCGGATGGGTGGCACTCTCCCTGAGTCGCCGAAGCGGGGCACAGCCGCAGCCACCCGCATCGACGTCGGCCGACCCCCCCGTGCGGGTGCGGGCCGGATGGTCCTGCGCGACGCGCGGCCCGGGTGGGCACGTGTTCTCGTCGCTCTTGACGCCCGATGGTCGGGAGTCGCACCTCGTAGGAGACACAGATGCGCAAAGCAGTTCTCGTCGCGACCCTGACCGCAGCGGTGTCCATGGTCGTGCCGGCATCCGCCGGCGCGTGGGCGGCCGGTCCGCTGCCGGCACAGGCCGTACAGGGCGGGCCCGGCCCGGGGGACCAGTGGGAGCAGAGGGCGGGGGACGACGGGCTCGCGGTGATCGGCCTGACCTCCGGTCAGCGGCTCGTGGAGTTCCGTACCGGAGCGCCGTCCAAGCCGTGGCAGCTGGGCAAGGTCAGCGGGCTCAAGAAGGACACCAAGCTGGTGGGCATCGACTTCCGGGTGCAGAACGCCAAGCTGTACGGGGTCGGCGACAAGGGGGGCATCTACACCCTGGACACCCGCGACGCGAAGGCGGCCAAGGTCTCCCAGCTGACCGTGGCGCTGGCCGGCAAGTTCTTCGGAGTCGACTTCAACCCGGCGGCGAACCGTCTGCGCGTCATCAGCGACACCGGCCAGAACCTGCGCCACAACATCGACGACCAGGCGGCCCCGCGCACCACGACCGTCGACGGCCCGCTGACGAACCCGACGACGCCCCCCTCCTCGGCCAAGGGTGTGACCGGCGCGGCGTACACGAACAACGACCTCAACGCGGACACCGCGACCTCGCTGTTCGACATCGACACGACGAACGACCGGGTCTCGCTCCAGTCGCCCGCCAACGCCGGCACCCTCGCCCCCACCGGGAACCTGGGCGTCAACGCCGGACCGAACGCCGGATTCGACATCTACTTCTCCCACCGGGCCCGGATGAACCACGGCTTCGCCGCCCTGAACGTCGACGGCGCCTACCGCTTCTACGCGGTCAACGTGCTGACCGGGCAGGCCGAGGGCGTTGGAGCGTTCCCCCGGAACCACCAGGTCACCGATGTCGCGCTGCCGCTGAACCAGAGCTGAGCACAGCCCCTGAACCAGAGCTGAGCACAGCCCCCGAACCAGAGCTGAGCACAGAGAGAGGCGTGGTGCCGGCGCTAGGCCGGCACCACGCCGGGTCTCCCTCATCCGAGAGTGATGCGCCGGAATCTCCTGAGCGCGAGCAGCATGGACGCGCCCGTGATCAGGCAGGCGCAGACCACGGCGTAGGGGAGTGCGTGCACGACCGGCCAGGTGTCGCTCGTCGGAACACCGGCCGGTGGCGGGTTGCCGAAGAGCTGTCGGACGGCGGTGGCCGTGGCGGAGACCGGGTTCCACTCCGCGATCGTCCGCAGCGGGCCGGGCATGGTGTGCGTGGAGACGAAGGCCGAGGAGACGAACGTGACCGGGAAGAGCCAGATCAGCCCCGCGCTCTGCGCGACCTCGACGCTGCGGGCCATCAGCCCGATCGCCGCTCCCACCCAGGACATCGCGAAGGCGAAGAGAAGGATCAGCAGGTAGGCCAGGAGCGCGTCAACCGGCGACGCGGAGATCCGCCAGCCCACCAGCAGCCCGCACAGCGAGGTGACGACCAGGGTCACCGTGCTCATCGTCAGGTCCGACAGGGTCCGGCCCAGGAGCACCGCCATGGCGGGCATCGGCAGGGAGCGGAAGCGGTCGACGATGCCCTTGTCCATGTCGTTGGCCAGGCCCAGGGCGGTGAAGGCCGCGTTGAACGTGACGGCTTGGGCGAAGATGCCGCCCATCAGGAACGTGCGGTAGTCCGCCCCGCCGAGGCTTCCGCCGAAGACGTAGGCGAGCAGCAGGACGAACATCACCGGCTGCACCAGGGCCGCGATGACCGATCCCGGTGTCCGGCGCAGGTTCAGCAGATTGCGCCAGGCCACGATGGAGGAGTCGCGGCTCAGCCGTTGGACCGCGGTCACCGGCCACCGCCCCCGGTCGCCGTGACGCCTGTCGAGGCCGTCGGAGGGACCGGAGGTCTGCCCGGTTCCAGGGGGCGGCCGGTGAGGGAGAGGAACACGTCGTCCAGGGTCGGCGGGGCCAGCTCCACGTCCCGGACGGCGATGCCGGCCAGCCGCAGGCACCCCAGGGCGTATTCCAGGCTCTGCGCGCCGTGATCGGTGGCGACGGTCAGGCAGCCGGTGCGCGGGTCGAGGTCGGGGCAGTGCTCCCCGAGCGTGGCCAGGATCTCCGCCGCCGTGACCCGGTGCAGCGGGTCGGCCACGGTCAGCGAGAGCCGCTCGCCGCCGACCCGCGCCTTGAGTTCGGCGGCCGAGCCGCGGGCGACCACGTGTCCGCCCTCGATGACGACGATGGCGTCGGCCAACTGGTCCGCCTCCTCCAGATACTGGGTGGTGAGCAGCACGGTCGTCCCCTCGGAGACCAGCTCCCTGACGGCCTGCCAGGTGTCGGCCCTGCCCCGCGGGTCGAGGCCGGTCGTGGGCTCGTCCAGGACCACCACGGCCGGCCGCGCGACCAGCGCGCCGGCCAGGTCGAGCCGTCTGCGCATGCCTCCCGAGTACGTTCCGCTCGGCAGGTCCGCGGCGTCCTCCAGGTCGAAGCCGCTCAGCAGTTGACCGGCCCTGCGGCGGGCGGCATGACGGCCGAACCCGTAGAGCCGGGCCACGAGGTACAGGTTCTCCCGGCCGGTCAGCTTCTCGTCGACAGCGGCGTACTGGCCGGAGAGCCCGAGGTTGCGGCGTACGGCCTCCGGGTCGGCGAGGACGTCGTGGCCGGCCATCCAGGCCCGGCCGCTGTCCGGTCGCAGCAGCGTCGACAGCACCCGCACCGTGGTGGTCTTCCCCGCGCCGTTCGGGCCGAGGACCCCCAGCACGGTGCCGGGGGCCGCTTCGAGGTCCACCCCGGCCAGGGCCTGCTTCTTCCCGAATCGTTTGGTGAGTCCTTCGGCGCGTATCGCCGGAGGGGTCGGCGGGGCGGTCATGGGTGCCTCTCGTGATGCGTGGGGTGGGGCGGGCGCGAGGATCCGGCGTGACCGGGGAGAGGGGGCAGGCGAGGCAGGGTCATGCCACCCTTGCGCGGGCGCTCCTGGGGGTGATGTCGGTCCAGTTGACCTCCACGTACTCCAGGCAGGCCGCGTGCTCAGCCGGGCCGAACACCTCGTCCCAGCCGGCGGGCACCGCCGCGAACGACGGCCACAGGGCGTGCTGTCCCTCGTCGTTGACCAGGACGCGGTGGCGGGTCTGCGGGTCGTCGAAGGGATTCGTCATGACGGGTCTCCTTGTTCGGTGCGGTGGCCGGCGTCGAGCACGGCCGAGACGGTGGCGCCGATCTGTTCCCGCGCGGCGGGCTGCATCATCTGGGCGTGCGCGCACGCCACGTCGTGGTTCTCGATGGGTCCGTCGACGTACGGGTCCCACAGGGACAGGCCGAAGGTGTCCCGGGGGCGGCCCTCGGTGGCGGTGAAGAAGAGCACGGGTCCGTGGAACACACGGGGGGTGTACTTCCTCATCAGGCGCGCCTGACCCGCGAAGTTGTCCACCATCGCGTCGATCGTGGCCGGTTCCAGCGACCCGAGCGGACTGCCGGCGGCGAGGAACTGGTCGCGTACGGCCGCGGCTTCCACCGGTCCGTCCCCGTCCAGGACCTCCTGGCCGACCCCCATGTTGGAGAGCAGGGCGCGGAAGACGGTGTCCCGGCTCGCGCTGTCCAGGTCGTCCAGCGGGGCGAGCGGGAAGGCGTCCAGGATCGTCAGCAGGGCCACCTCCTCGCCCGCCTCCTGGAGCTGGACGGCGACCTCCTGGACGACGTTGCCGCCGAAGGACCAGCCGAACAGGTGGTACGGGCCGTGCGGCTGGACGGTTCGCAGCTCCGCCACGTACACGGCGGCCATCGCCTCGATGCTGTCGGGGAAGGGCTCGGTGCCGTCCAGGTTCGGGGTCTGGAGCCCGTAGACCGGCCGGTCGTTGCCGAGGTGGGGGAGCAGCCCCGCGTACGACCAGGCCAGGCCGCCGGCCGGGTGGACGCAGAACAGCGGCGGCAGGCCGCCCCTGGTCCGCAGGGGCAGCAGTGTGGCCAGCGGGTTGTCCTGGACGCCGGCGCCGATCCGTTCCGCGAGAGCGGCGACCGTGGGCGCCTCGAACAGGCTGCGGATGCTGAGGTCCACACCCAGGGCGTCACGGATGCGGCGGATCAGGCCCGCCGCCAGCAGGGAGTGACCGCCGAGGGCGAAGAAGTCGTCGTCGATGAGGACCTGTTCGCGCTCCAGCACCTCGGCGAACAGCGTGCACAGCACGTCCTCCCGGGGGTTACGGGGGCTGCGCCCCGTGCCCGCGGGCCCCGCCTGCGGCGTGAGGTCGGGCAGGGCCTTCCGGTCCAGCTTTCCGTTCGGCGTCAGGGGGATGCCGTCCACGGCGACCCAGCCGGAGGGGACCATGTACCCGGGCAGCCGGGCCGCCGCATGCTCCCGCACCCCGTCCAGCCGCTCCGATGCGGACCGCGCGGCGCGGTCCGCCGCACCGTTCCCGGCCGGGGCGGCGGGTTGTGCGGCGAGCACCACGTACGCGGCCAGGCGGGAGCCTCCGGGACCCTCACCGTGCGCCACCACCGCCGCCTGGGCGACGTCGGTGTGCTCCGCCAGCACGGCGGCGATCCCCTCCGGCTCCACCCGGAACCCGCGCACCTTGACCTGGTCGTCGGAGCGCCCGGCGAACTCCAGAGCGTCGTCGGGCGTCCGTACGGCCCGGTCTCCGGTGCGGTACATCCGGGTTCCCGCCGGGCCGTAGGGGTCGGGCACGAAGCGGTCGGCTGTGCCCGCGGGCTGTCCGTGGTAGCCGAGGGCCAGGCTGTCCCCGGCCAGGTAGAGGTCGCCGGTCACCCCGACCGGGACCGGCCGCAGCCGGTCGTCGAGGAGCCGTACGGCCGTCCCCTCGACCGGGGCGCCGAGCACCGGCCGCCCGGTCGCCCGGAGTTCGGCGGTGAGGGCGTCCACCGTCGCCTCGGTGGGCCCGTAGAAGTTCCAGGCCGTCAGGCCCGGGCGGGCCCGCAGATCGTCCCAGAGGTCGGCAGGTACGGCTTCGCCGCCCAGGACGATCACGGACGGGGCCCGGCCGCCCCCGGCGAACAGCCCGGCGTTCAGCAACTGCCGGACATGCGTGGGCGTGGACTCCAGCACGTCCAGGCCCAGGGCGCGGACCGCCCCGACCAGGGCCTCCGGGTCCCGCCGGGTCAGGTCGTCCAGGACGTGGAGCCGGTGCCCGTCGAGCATCCAGAGGATGGGGTCCCACGCGGCGTCGAAGGACAGGGCGGCCGTCAGCGCGACGTCGAGCCGGGGTTTTCCGGCCGCCCGTACCGAGGGCCCGAAGAGATGGCGCCGGTGGTGTTCCAGCAGCCGGGCCAGGGAGCCGTGGCCGACCAGGACTCCCTTGGGGCGGCCGGTCGAGCCCGAGGTGTGCAGGAGATAGGCGGGCTCGGTGGGCCCCGGCCGGGCCCGTTCCCGCAGGGGTGCGGGCGCGGTGGCGGAGTCCGGGGAGTCCAGGTTCAGACGGTGCCAGGCCGTCGCCCGGGTGTGGGTGGCGTCCGCCGTGAGCACGGTGTGCGGGCGGGCGTCGGCCAGCACCGCGTCGATCCGGGCCTGCGGGAGGGAGTCGTCCACCGGCACGTGGACGGCCCCGGCCTTGAGCACGGCGAGGAGGGCGGCGATCGAGTCGGTGCCGCGGGGCAGCAGCACGGCCACCCGGTCTCCGGCCCCCGCACCGGCCCGGGCGACCAGCGCGGCGATCCGGTCGGAACGGGCGTCCAGCTCCGCGAAGGAGAGGCTGCCGTCCGGGGCGGTCACCGCGATGTCACCGCTGCGCGCCGCGGCCACCGTTGCCGCGAACCGCTCCAGCACCGAAACGGCAGGCGCGGAATCGTGGTGGATCACACCGGCTCCACCGCCCGCCTCCAGCAACCGCCGCTGTTCGTCGGCGCTGGTCAGCGGCAGGTCGCCGACGATCGTGGCGGGGTCGCCCACCGCGTGCGCGAGGAGGAGGGCGAACCGGTCGGCGATCCGTACGGCGGTCCCGGTGTCGAACAGGTCCTGGCTGAACTCCAGCGTTCCGTCGAGGTGGGTCCCGCCGCTCCCGGCCGACGTCCGCTCGGTGAAGGAGAAGGAGAGGTCGAACTTCGCGCCTCCGGTGTCGACGCCCTCCAGCCGGGCCTCCAGACCGGGCAGGTCCAGCCGGGGCGGCCGGTGGTTGTTGAGGGTCAGCATGACCTGGAAGAGCGGGTGGCGGGAGAGCGAGCGCGTCGGCCGCACGGCCTCCACCAGCCGCTCGAAGGGCAGCTCCTGGTGGGCGTAGGCGGCCAGGTCGCTCTCCCGTACCCGGGCGAGCAGCTCGGTGAAGTCCGGGTCGCCGCCGAGGTCCGTCCGCAGGGCGAGGGTGTTGACGAAGAAGCCGACCAGGGGGTCGAGCGCCTCGTCGGTCCGCCCTGCCACCGGGGTGCCGATGGTGACGTCGCCGCCGGCGCCCATCCGGTGCAGCAGCGCCGCCAGGGCGGCGTGCAGCACCATGAAGGTGCTGCTCGCCGTCGACCTGGCCAGCCGCGCCACCTTCGCCATGGTCTCCTCCGGTACGCGTACCGGGACCGTGCCCCCGCGACCGCTCGGCGAGGCGGGCCGGGGGCGGTCGGTGGGCAGGGCGGTCTCCTCCGGGGCGCCGGCCAGACGGTCCTTCCAGAAGGCGAGCTGGGCCGAGGCCGCGGAGACGGGATCCTCGAAGCTGCCGAGCAGGTCGCGCTGCCACAGGGTGTAGTCCGCGTACTGGACCGGCAGCGGCGCCCAGTTCGGCGCCCGCCCGGCGGACCGCGCCGCGTAGGCGCCGGCCAGGTCCTGGGCCAGGGGCCCCATGGACCATCCGTCCGCCGCGATGTGATGGACGGTGACCAGCAGGGTGTGCCGGTCCTCACCGCTCCGGAACAGGACCGGCCGCAGGGGGACGTCGCGCGTGAGGTCGAAGGGCTCGGCCGCCGCCTCGCGCAGTGCCTCGCCCAGGTGCGTCCTCCCGACCGGCACGACGGGGAGTTCCGGCAGTGCGTCACCGGGCGCGAGCACATGCTGACGGGGGCCGTCGTCGCCGTGCTCGACCACCGTGCGCAGGATCTCGTGCCGGGTCAGAACATCGCCCAGCGCACGCCGCAGGGCGTGCCGGTCCAGGCTGCCGTCCAGGCGGACCGCGAACGCCATGTGGTAGGCCGCCGCTTCGGGGTCCAGTTGGTGCAGGAACCACAGGCGCTCCTGGGCCGTGGACAGCGGTGGCCGTTCCGTGCGGGGCACCCGCCGCAGCGCGGGCCGCGCCGCGCCGGCTCCCTCCAGCCGCTCGGCGAGCGAGGCGGGGGTCGTGGCTTCGAACAGGGCCCGTACCGGGAGCTCGACGCCGAACGCGGAGCGGATCCGGCCGATCAGCCGGGTCGCCAGGAGCGAGTGGCCGCCCAGCTCGAAGAAGTCGTCGTCGGGGCCGACCCGTTCGTGCTCCAGGCTCTCCGCGAACAGGGCGCAGAGGATCTCCTCCGGGGCGGACCGCGGTGCCCGCTTCTCCCCGTCCGCGCTCTCCGCGACGGTGGTCAGCGCAAGCGCCGCGAAGTCCACCTTCCCGTGCGGGGTCAGCGGGAGGGCGGCGACCGGCACGATCAGCGAAGGCACCATGTGGGCCGGCAGCCGCCGCGCGACGAAGGCCCGCAACTCCCGTGAGGACAGGTCCCGATGACCGGCGGGCACGACCCAGGCGACCAGCTGCGCCGCCCCCGAGTCGGGGCCCGGGCCGGAGCCCGAGGCCGAGCCGGAACCCGAGCCGGAGCGCACCGAGACCGCCGACTGGGCGATGTCGCTGTGGGCGTTCAGGGCCGTCGCGACCTCGCCGGTCTCGACCCGGAAGCCGCGGATCTTGATCTGCCCGTCGGCGCGGCTCAGGTACTCCAGGCGTCCTTCGACCCGGCGTACCAGGTCGCCGGTGCGGTACATCCGTGAGCCCGGCGCCCCGTACGGATCAGGCAGAAAGCGTTCCGCCGTCGCGCCGGAGCGGTTGTCGTAGCCGCGGGCGACGCCCGAGCCCGCCAGGTACAGCTCTCCCGTCACCCCGGGGGCGACCGGTTCCAGCCGCCGGTCCAGGACCCGGGCCCGGGTGCCGGCCACCGGATGTCCGAGGTGGGGTCGCACGCCGGGCAGGACCCGGCCCATCACGCTGTCCACGGTGGTCTCCGTGGGGCCGTACAGGTTCCACACCGCCACGTCGGACAGGGCGGCCAGCTCCCGCCACAGCGGGGCCGGTACGGCCTCCCCGCCCAGTGCCAGCACGCGCGGCCGTGACCGGCCGGGTGCGAACAGGCCGCAGGAGCGCAGCTCCTCGACGAACGAGGGGGTGGTTTCCACGACATCGATCGCCCGGTCGTGGATCAGGGCGGTGAGGGCTTCGGGGTCCCGGCGCGTCATATCGTCCACGAGGTGCAGTTCGTGGCCCGCGATCATCCACAGCAGCGGATCGAGGGAGGCGTCGAACGTCATCGCGGCCGTGTGCGCCACCCGCAGCGGGAGCCCGTTGTTCTCCGCCTCGGCGGGGCCCATCAGGCGGTCGCGGTGATGGGCGAGCAGCCTGGCCAGGGACCGGTGCTCGACCACGACGCCCTTGGGCAGCCCGGTGGATCCCGAGGTGTACAGCACGTACGCGGCGTCATGACCGCGGGGCGGCACCGGCATGGTCACCGCGACGGCGTCCTCCCGCTCGGCGGCCTCGTCGAGAAGGAGGACGTCGGCCGTGTCCGGGAGAGCCGACCGGGTGGCGGAGGTGGCCAGCACCAGGCGCGGGGCTGCGGTGTCGAGGATCAGCGAGGTCCGGGCCGCGGGCTGCGCCGGGTCCAGCGGGACGTACACCGCCCCGGCTCGCAGGATGCCCAGCACCGCCACGACGGCGAGGGCGGTGCGGGGCAGTGCCACCGCCACCCGGTCACCGGCTCCGACCCCCCGGTCCCCGAGCGAGCAGGCCAGGCGGTCCGAGAGCAGGCGCAGTTCACCGAAGGTGAGGCGCTCGTCGCCGGCCACGACCGCGGTGCGGTCCGGCTGGACGGCCGCGCGGGTCGCCAGGACGTCCAGCACCGTCCCGTCGTTGTCGGCCGCCCCCGGCGACGCGCCGAGCGGCTTCCGCGCGGTACGCGGCGGCTCGTCCAGTGCCGCCGCGCGCTGCGACGAGGTCAGGAATCCGATGTCCGTCATCGGACGGTCCGGCTCGGAGAGCAGGGCGCTCAGGAGGCGGGTGAAGTGCTCGGCGAACCGATCCGCCGTCGTACGGTCGAAGAGGTCCTCGTCGTACTCCAGCTCACCGGTGATCCCGTCGGGGCGGCCCTGGCCGTCGTGGTGCTCGGACAGGTCCCAGCTGAGATCGAACTTGGAGCCCGAGCGCCCCACGGACCTCTCGTGGCCGACCGTGAGACCGTCGAGGTGCGGGCGCGGGGCGGGTGTGTTGTTGAGGCTCAGCATCACCTGGAACAGCGGATGGCGCGCGAGCGACCGCGGCGGTGCCAGCTCCTCGACCACCCGCTCGAAGGGGACGTCCTGGTGCGCGTAGGCGGCCACGTCGCTACGGGCCACCCGGTCCACGAGCGTACGGAACGCCGGGGAGCCGGAGGTGTCGGCCCGCAGGACCAGGGTGTTGACGAAGAAGCCGACCAGTTCGGTGAGCGCGTCGTCGGTACGGCCCGCCACCGGGGTGCCGACGGCGATGTCCTCGCCCGTGCCCAGGCGCGACATCAGGGCGGCCAGCGCCGCGTGCAGCACCATGAAGGAGCTCGCGCCCCGGTCCCTGGCCAGTCTCGCCAGCGTCCGGTGGTCCTGCGCCCCGATCCGCACGGGGACGCTCCCGCCCCGTCCCGAGGAGCGGGCCGGGCGCGGCCGGTCCATCGGGAACGACGACTCCTCCGGCAGCCCGGCCAGCGAGTCCGCCCAGGAGGAGAGCTGGCGGCGCGCGAGACTGTCCGGCGCGTCGGGATCTCCGAGCAGGTCACGCTGCCACAGCGCGAAATCGGCGTACTGCACGGGCAGTTCGTCCCAGCCGGGCGCCCGCCCCGAGCGGCGCGCGCCGTAGGCGGTCGACAGATCCCGTACGAGCGGCCCCATCGACCATCCGTCTGCGGCGATGTGGTGCAACGTCACGATCAGGACGTTCTCCTCGGCGCCCACGGGGAACAGCCGGGCGCGCAAGGGGATCTCGTGCTCCAGGTCGAAGCGTGCGCCGTCCGGCGCCGGCGGCTCGCCGGCTGCCATGACCCGTAGAAGCGGACGCGGGAGCAGCGCGGGCGGCAGGATCTTCTGGCACGGGCCCTGCGGGGTCTGCGCCACGATCGTGCGCAACGCCTCGTGCCGCTCCACGACGTCGTGGAGGGCCAGTTCGAGAGCGTCGCGGTCCAGGACCCCGCGCAGCCGCAGCGCGACCGGCAGATGGTAGGAGGCGCCCGCGTCGCCCAGCGTCTCCAGAAGCCACAGCCGCTGCTGCCCGAACGAGAGGGGCAGCCGTCGCGGGCGAGGGGCGAGGTCCGTCACCGAGCGCCGGGCCGGGACGGCTTCGCCCAGCGTAGTGACCAGGCCGGCCGGTGTGGGGGTGGAGAACAGGGTGCTGATCGGCACCTCCGCGCCGAACTCGCCGCGGATCCGGCCGATCAGCCGCATCGCCAGCAACGAATGGCCGCCCAGCGCGAAGAAGTCGTCGTCCCGGCCGACCCGCTCCACCCCCAGGCACGATGCGAAGACCGCACACATGCGGGCCTCCGGGGCGGTGCGCGGGGCACCGCCGTCGGACGCGACGGGCAGCGCCGGCGGCAGAGCCGCCACATCGAGCTTTCCGTTGGGGGTGAGCGGCAGACGCTCCACGGTCGCCCAGGCCGTCGGTACCAACGGGCCGGGCAGCAGGGCCGCGACCGCGTCGCGCGTCTGCGCGTGGGCGGGCGCACCCGCTCCGGCCACCAGGAACGCGGCCAGCCGCTCTGGACCGTCCTGCGCGGTGGTCAGGGCGACAGCGGCGTCCTCGACACCGGGGAGAGAGCGCAGCGCGGCCTCGATCTCCCCGGTCTCGACGCGCACACCGCGCACCTTGATCTGCCGGTCGCTGCGTCCGACGAACTCCAGTGAACCGTCCTCGCGCCAGCGGGCAAGGTCACCGGTGCGGTACATCCGGGCACCCGGAAGGCCGAAGGGGTCCGGCATGAAGCGTTCCGCCGTGAGCCCCGGACGGCCCGCGTATCCGCGCGCCACGCCCTCGCCCGACAGATACAGCTCGCCCACCGATCCTCTGGGCAGTGGGTGCAGGGACGGGTCGAGCACATAGGCCCCGGCCCCGGTGACGGGACGCCCGATCACGGGGGACGCACCGGTGATCCGGGCGGTCACGGCGTTGACGGTGGTCTCGGTGGGTCCGTAGAAGTTGAAGACCAGCAGGTCGGGGTCGGCGGCCAGCTCCTCCCAGAGCCCGTCGTCGACGGCTTCCCCGCCCAGGGCGATGACACGCGGCCGGTGGCTCTCGGAGGTGAGCAGCCCCGCCGCCAGCATCTGCCGCAGATAGGTGGGGGTCGTCTCGATCGCGTCGACGCGATGGTCGACGAGGTACCGCACCAGCGCCTGGGGGTCGCGGCGGACGTCGTCCGCGATGATGTGCAACTCGTGTCCGGCGACCATCCAGAGCACCGGATCCCAGGCCGCGTCGAAGGAGGTCGCGGCGGACAGCGCCACCCGCAGCCGTCGCCCCAGAGCTTCCTCGGCCAGGGTGTGGGCCTCCCGGCGGTGGTGCTCCAGGAGGTTGCTCAGGGAGCGGTGCTCGACGACCACGCCCTTGGGGCGGCCGGTGGACCCCGAGGTGTAGATGACGTACGCGGCATCCTGGGGCCCGGGTCCGGGCAGCTCCTGGACGGCACCGGACGGGAAGCCGGCCGGTGCGGTCGAGGGGTCGATGCGCGGGACCGTGCCCCGAGGGTCGATCGTGCCCGCCGATGACGCGGTCGCCACCAGGGCGACGGGCCGGGAGTCGTCGATCATGAAGGCGAGCCGGTCCGCCGGGTAGGACGGGTCGAGCGGCAGATACGCGGCCCCCGTCCGCATCACGGCGAGCATCGCCACCACCAGGTCGGTGGAGCGCGGCAGTCCCACCGCGACGCGGGTGCCGGGTCGGGCGCCCCGCGAGGCGAGCAGCGTTGTCAGGCCGTTCACCCGGTGATGGAGTTCTTCGAAGGTGAGGGTCGTGCCGTCGCAGACAACGGCGGTGTGGTGGGGGGTGGTTCGCGCCTGCCGGGCGAACTGCTCGGTCAAGGGGGGCGGTTCCGGGGCGTCACTTCCCGACGGCTGGGCGGCGCCGAGGCCGAGCACTCGCCGCTGTTCGTCCTCGGCGACGGGGCTCAGCGCTCCGACGGTCCGCTCCGGGTCCTCCACGAACGCGTCGAGAACCCGGCACAGACGTTCATGCGGCCCCACGAGGTCCTGCTGACCGTAGCGCGCGGCGTTGCCCAGCAGATCGACGTGCATACCGCCGTCGCCGAAGGAGGCGTGCACGGCCACGGCCAGGTCCTCCACCGGCCCGATCGACAGGTTGTGCAGGGTCGCCGGGTGGGGGCCGAAACGCAGGGCGTCGTCGAAGGCGAGGATATTGACGGAGGGCCCGGTCAGCGCCGTCGTCGTCCCGGTCAACCCCATCCGGTGGCGGAGCGCTTCGGCCGGCCGGCGCTGGTGACGCAGTACGGCACGGGCTTCGGCGGAGGCCCGGCGCGCCAGATCGGCCACCCGGTCGGCGGGGGAGACGGCGAGTCGCATCGGCAGGATCGAGCTGAGCATGGCGGGTGTCGACCGTGCCGCGGGCGTGCGCCGACCGGTGACCGGCAGGCCGAGCACGACCTCGCCGAGCCCCTTCTCCCGGTGCAGGCACAGCGCCAGCGCCGCCATGACGAACGTCGGCCAGCCGCATCCGGCCCGCTTGGCGGCGGCCTTCAGCCGTGCGGTCTCCGCCCGGCTGTACACCCGTCGCACCGACGCCGTCCCGTACTTCCTCCTCGTACCCGACGGTGCGGGGGTCTCGGGAGGGAGGGCGCCGACGAGGTGTCCTGCCCAGAACTCCGCGTCCCGCGCGCCCTGTTCGGACGCGAGGTAGGCGTCCTCCTCCTCGACGAGCGCGGCGAGGGAACCCGCGGGACGCAGCTCGGGAAGGATGTCCGGGGCGAGGACGAGAGCGGTGTAGACCTCGGCGATACGGGAGAGAGCCAGGGCCGCCGCGTAGCCGTCGAGCGCCAGGTGGTGCACCTGCTGGTGGAAGAGGTGGCGCGAGGGAGAGAGCCGGTAGAGGGTGACACGGACCAGCGGCCCCGCCGATACGTCCGCGGGCTCGGCCAGACACAGCTCCATCCGCCGCAGAGCCTCCGCGAGCGGGTCCACCTCGTCGGAGAGGTCCACCCACGGCATGGATATGGACGCACTCTCCCGCACGCGCTGGAAGGGAACCCCGTCCCGCTCACCGAAGGTGGTGCGCAGAGCCTCCATCTCGGCCGCGGTGTGCTCGACCGCGCGGCGCAGCAGCTCCGGTTGCACGGGGCCCTGGATATCGGCGTACTCCGCGATGTTGTACGCCGGATCCGCCGGGTCGAGCCGCTGCGCGAACCAGACCCCCTGCTGAGCGGCGGTCAGGCGCAGGGTGGTCGTCGGGGTTCCGGTGTGCGGTACGTCGGTCACGCGAATTCACCTCGGTGGGGGAGACCTGCGACGGCATGGGCCGGGGCGCGCATGTGCGGCAGGGCGGAGCGGGACGGGTCGGGCCCGGTGGTGGGAACTGCCGGCCCCGGTCGAGCGCGTACACATCGCGATCGCGAAGCATCCGCTTCTGCGGGCCGGTGCACCTTGACAGCCTCCGTAGCGCTGACGTCGCCCCAACGGGGCCTTCACACCAGTCGTTCGGAGTCACATCAGCCTCGGATTGCTCATGTGGCACACGACACATCGGCGGGCCGGACTTTTGCAGTTCGCTGGCGCGTATCAGCCAATCGGCAGGCGGCTTTACGCCAGACACCCATCCGATGGGGGCTCCGCAGCGAAGAGGTGATGTTCGGACGTTCGTTCGGGCACTGCGTTCTCACGTCCCGGAACTCGAAAAAGGAGAACATGATGAAGACCCCTGTTCCCGCTCTGCGGTGGCAGCTCGTCGGAGCCCTCGTCGGCACCGTTCTGCTGGCGTCCGCTCCCGCCGCCTCGGCCGCCGTCTCTTCGGACGTGGCACCTCGTCAGGCGCCTACAGCGCGCGCGGGCGGGGCCTCCTCCGGCCCGCTCGCCGATTACCGGGGAATACAGGGCGGGAATCTCTGCCTGCTGGCCCGGTGCACCGTCGGCGGGACCGGACCCGGCGGCCACACGGGCCCCAGCAACACCCAGGGGTTCAACCTCTGCCTTCTCGCCCTGTGCACCGTGCGCCCCTGAACGCGGCTGGACCTGGAGCGTCGTCGCTCCAGGTCCAGAGGTGACCGGTGATTCCGAGGGCGGAAGGGTCCGCTTCCCGCCGGCCCCGGTCGGCCTGCGCCGAGCCCCGAGTCGTCGGAGGTGACTCGGGGCTCGGCGTGCAGGCCGCGGGAGTGGTCAGGCCTTGGGCATCAGAACGGTGTCGACGATGTGGACGGTGGCGTTGGCGGTGGGAACGTTGCCGCAGACGACCTTGGACGTGTCGTTGACGGTGTAGTTCTCGCCGGAGCCCTTGGTGGCGAGGGTGGACTTCTGGAGGGTGTCGTAGGTTCCGCTTTCCAGCTGCTTGGGGGAGAGCTTCTCGCCGACGACGTGGTAGGTGAGGATGTTGGTGAGCATTTCCTTGTCGGCCAGGACCTTGTCGAGGTCGGCCTTGGGGATCTTGGCGAAGGCGTCGTTGGTCGGCGCGAACACGGTGATGTTCTGGGCGTTGTTGAGGGTGTCGACGAGGCCGGCCTTCTTGACCGCGGTGACCAGCGTGGACAGGGCCGGGTTGTTGGAGGCCGCGGTGGCGACCGGGTCCTGGGCCATGCCGTCGAAGGAGCCCGCGCCGTCCTGGGGGACGGACGCGCAGGCCGGACCGAACGGGCCGTCCGCGGGGGACGCGCCGTCAGCCGCCGGGCTCGACTTCTCGTCGGCGGGGGCGGAGCTGCTCGACTTGTCGGCGGCCTTGTCGGAGGAACTGTCGTCCCCGCCACAGGCGGTGAGCGTGAGGGGCAGGACGGCGGCGGCGGTGACGGCGATGGCGGTGCGGCGGAAACGGAAGGCGTTCACGGACGTTCTCCTGTGGGCTCGGTCGGTTGCGCTGGAAGTCGACAAGGGGTGTGGGTGAGGCGTGGCTCGGGCGAGGCGGGCGCTGACGTCAGGTCAGGCGTCGGGAGACGGAGACGACGGTCGACGCAGTCGACCGTGCAGTGCGCCGAAGGTGGTCCTCGCGCCGTGCCGGTGCCGCCTTGATCGTCATGTCTGCTATTCGGGGCTGCCGCGACAGCGGATTGGTCCGAGCGCGAGAAAGTTCGAACCCGCGACAGGCGTTGAGCCGTCCGGGTGCCATGCGCGGCACGACCAATCCGGCGCGCGGGCGGTGGCGAATGCCCCATGTGAGCGGCTGTTCGGAGGAAGCACCGCACACGTCGAGGCATCCATCGGGGATGGACGCCTCATCCGTTCCCCACGGTGGAAGGCCCGTGGAGGACAGCTGTCGCGGGGCGCTACTCTCCTGGGCGCCCCGCGACGGACCTCACCGCGAGCAGATGGCCGGGGCGGCGGGGAGAGATCAACCGGAGAGGCTCGCGTCGTCGAGCGTGGCGTAGACGACGAGGTTGTCCCGGTACTCCCGGCGGCTGCGGTCGTAGGTGCCCGAGCAGGTGATCAGGTGCAGGGCGGGTGGTCCGCCGGTCGTGTAGACCTGGCTGTCGGGGAAGGCGTCCTTCCCGTACTGGCGAAGCGCCCGGACGGTGAAGGCGATGGTGGACCGGTCCTCCTGGACCATGGTCACCTCGTCGCCCGGGTCGAGCGTGGAGAGTCCGTGAAAGGCCCCTGGGCCGGTGGCCGAGTCGACGTGGCCGACGACGATCGTCGCGCCGGGGCCACCGGGGCGGGGGCCGTCGCTCCACCACCCCACGTCTCCCGGTTCGCCGGGAACGCCGAGACGGCCGTCCTGCTGGACGCGCAGGCCGATCAGGGGCTGGTCGAGCGAGATGGCGGGTATGCGTATGTGGGTCGGCGCCGCGGGCGTCCGGCTCTCGCCGGACGCCGGTCGACCGGAACCGGGGTGAACCGGCAGGCTGCCTCGGTCCATGCGTGTCGGCGTCCCCCCGGGGCCCGTTCCCAGCGCTGAGACACCGACCCAGGCCAGGGCCGTCCCGACGGCGACGGCGGCGAACCCCGCGGCATGTCGCCAACCGGGTATGCGTCGTGGCCGGCGGCCGGCGGCCGTGCCGTGGCCCGGCCGTCCGGCCCGCCACCGGCGGGCCGGACGACCGGGGAGGAACGGGCTGCTCATGCCTGGTCGGCGCCGCGTCGTCGGCGCAGTGCCAGCACCCCGGCCACGGCCAGGAGTGCCCCGCCGCCCAGGGCGGCGGCGGGCGCGACGGGGAATCCGTCGCCCGAGGCGAGGCCGCCGAGGCCGGCGCCGACGCCACCGTCGGGGTGGAGCGAGTCGGCCTGGTTGACGGCCGCGGTGTTGGGGAGCGCGACGTAGGGGAAGGTGTCGCCCGGCTCGCGGTAGGGGGTGTCGACGGCGTCGCCGGCTGCCAGGGCGGGCACGATCTTCCCGGTCTGCGCGGCGCCTTCGAGTGCCTGGATCTCGATGTCGACGACGTCGTCGTTGAGCCGGCGGCCGTTGGGGAAGCCGGCCAGGTCCTTGCCGAGGACGCCGAGGCGGTTGGGCTTGGCGGCCGGCGGGACGGACATGTTCAGGCGCAGCATTTCCGCGGGGACGACCGCGGACTTGTCGACGTCCTGGTTGAGACGCTGCGAGTTGAGGTCCGCCTTGATGGGGCCGCACTCCTTGCAGATCCCGGTGAGGAAGATCTCGACGAGGTCGTTGCGCGGCGTGGCGGGGGCGGGGACCTTGTAGATGCCCTCGATGAGCTTGGGGACCATGGGGTCCTTGACCTTGTCGACGACCGGCGTGACCGTGGCGTCCTTCTCCGGGCTGAGCGCGTTGAAGGCGTCCTTGAACTTCAGCGGCACGACGACCTCGTTGACGAGCGGGTTGCCCAGACGGGACACCTGCCGCCACTCGTCGGTGTTTCCGTCCTTGGCCCGCGCACCCCGGGCCCCGGTCGCCTTCGCGTCCTCGCTGTCCTTGCCGTCGGCGCCCGTGACGTCGGCTCCTCTACGGTCCGTGGTGGACCACACGCCGATGACGGGGTTGCGCTTGGCGTCGCCCTTGAGCGCCAGCGTCGACTTGGGCACCTGGACGGCGAGGGTGTTGATGTTGTAGCCGGCCAGCGTGTTCTGGCCGGTCTCCGAGAGGTCGCCCCCGTACAGGAGGTCGAAGATCCGCAGGTCCAGGAAGAACGGGTCGGACGCCTGGCCGGCGAAGGTCGTCCCGCCGCCCGGCAGCGGAACCACGGCCTCCTTGCGCAGGGAGGCGTAGTCGGGCATCGACGCCTTGCCGACGTTCGAGGGCGCTACCGGGGAGTCCTTGAGGAGCGTCTTGGTGGTCCCGCTGCTGTCGGTGACCTTCAGGCTGTAGGTCTGGCGGAAGTTCAGGGTCTCGTCGTTCACCGACTTCACGACACCGGTGTTGTAGAGGAACTGGTCGGCGTCGTCGCGGACGTGGTCGGTGAACTCCCACGTGTACGTCGTGTCCGGCTTGCCGTCGCCGTCCGCGTCGATCTTGATGTTGTGGCGGGCGTCCTCGGCGAACGGGTAGAAGTTCGGTCCGCCGTTGGGCTCCTGGAACGGGAGCCAGTTCGCCACCAGGGTGACGGTGTCGGGCTTGTCCGGGCTGGTGAAGGCGTAGACGTCGGTGTTGTCCGCCCTCGGGTCCCCGGCGATCAGCGGCGCCTCGCGGTGACTGGAGGCCGAGCTGGAGGCGGGAGTGAGGCCGGTGACCGCCGCCGCGGTCAGCAGGGCCAGTGCGCCGGTGGCGGCGAGGGTGCGTTCGGCCCGACGGGACGCGGGGCGGCGTCGGAGCATGCGGGGAGCGTGCATGGGGGTCCGTTTCCGGTGAGAGCCGCTTGCCCTCCGGTAAGTCCAGGTGGGGCGGCTGGGAGCTGAAGCTTCCGAGCGCCGTACGGGCCCGCGTGAGCTCGTCCTGAGCAACGAGGAGAGCGACGCCGAAGTCCCATGATGTGACGCTGGGCTGCCCTCAGGTCACCATGCGTGTGCTGCGCCCGCAACGACGGCTGAGCCGAACGGGCGCGCCCCGGTCAGGGCCCGGCCCGGCCGGATGGAATCGCGGCGGCGGAGGAGGCTCAGGCGTGCGCCATCTCTCCCGCGGTTGCCAGGGGCAGGGAGCGCAAGGCGTGCACCAGGTCGGGCCAGGCGGAGATGTGGGCGGCGATGACAGGATCGCCGGCTACGAGAAAGGCGAGATGACGAACGGCGTGCGCTACGACGTGGCCGACTTCCAGGTCCGGTGGGGACGGGTGGCCCGGCCTCGGGGAGCGGGCGATCCGGTGCGGGTCCGGGAGCGGGGTGCCGGGCCGGTCCGGAGCGGGGTCCGGGTGGACGAGGTAGGTCAGCGTGACGCCGCCCTCGGGAGTGGCGCGCCAGCTGGTCGAGTGCACCATATGCGTCTCGTCGTGTTCGCCGAGGAGCGCGAGACCCCTTGCGGCACGGTCCGGGCTCACCCCCCTGCCGAGCGCCGTGATCAGCCGGCGATAGGCGAAGCCCTCGCTCGGGTCGTGCCGCAGCAGCACCACTTCGACGGCGACGGGCGGCGCATCAGGCGCTTCGTGGGGGGCGAGCGGCATCGTGCACGGCTCCAACATCGGCGGGATGGTCCGGAGGGGAGGGGCCCTCTGCCGATCTTATTGCAAAGACTATGCAAGTGCGCAAATCGTCCTAAAAGGGCTCGATGGTGGTCTCTATGCCGGCGGACGTGAGTCGGATGCCTGCGGACGTGAGCCGGTCTGCTGGTCGTCGGTCTCTTCCTCCCACCGCCATTCGCTGCCCTCCGCGGTGTCGTACAGCCGGACGCCGCCGTCTGCCACGGCTTCGCGCACCTCGTCCGCCAGGTCGTAGGCGCCGTCCGCACGCAGCCTCCTACGCAGGTCGAGAAGGGGAACCAGGATCCGCCCGAGGGTGCGCTCCGGCTCGCTCAGACCGCGTCCGGCGGCCCGGGCGAGACGGCGGATCATGCCGTGCAGGACCGTGCGGGCCCACTCTCCGCCCTGGTCCTCCTCCATGTCGGCGCTCCACGCGGCGATCACCGACTCGAGCTCCACCGCCACCTCGGCCATGGCCCCGGCGTCCCGCGCCCCCTGCGCCGAGTCGAACCGCGACTCCGCTGCCGCGACGGCCTCCCGTAGTGTCGCCGCACCCCCGGCGCCGGCCGTGGTGGCGCGGTGCGCGGCGCCGACACCGACACCGCCATCGCCATCGGTATCGGTATCGGCAGGACGGCGAGGCAAGGGGACCACCGCGGGTTTTGTTCCTGTCACCAGGTCGCGCAGTTGCTCCAGGGGCAGCGTGGTGCCGCCGGGTACCAGGAGGCCGGCTCCCCGCCGCCGGATCGTCATGACACCTCGGCCCCACACACGTACCAGCGACGTACTGAGATCGAGGATGACAGCCGTGTGCTCATCGATCCCGAGGACGGCGCTCTCTTCGGGGAGTTCCTGCTCCAGGGCGGCGAGGCGGGGTTCGCCCAGGTAGCAGAAGCGGGTGTCGTGCGTGCCTCCCTCGGCGTTGTCGTAGTGCGGGATCACCGCGACCGGCAGGCCGAGCGCCCCGAGCAGATCCAGCCCGGTGAGCCATGCGGGAGGATGTCCGGCCTTGTACACCTCGTAGACGGGCAGCGCCGCGAACCCCACGGTGCACGCCGCCGCGGAGGCCATCACCGTCACGCCGTACCCGCGTGCCACCCGCTCGCGCAGGATCTCGCCCAGACGCAGGGTGTGCCAGCGGTTCAGTGCGTACGACGGGCTGCCGGGCCCCGAGAACACCCAGTCCGCCCTGCGTACCAGGTCGCGTACCTTGTCCGCATCGCCGGCGCCCGGCGCACCGATCGAAGGGGCGTCTACGCTCGTGTCCGGAGCGACCACTGTCGCGAGGCCCACGGAGCGTCGGAAGTATGCGCGGGCACGGATGGAGATGTCGTCGCGGTTGACCTGAAATCCGTACGGTGTCTCCAGGATCACCGCATCGGCGTCTCCGTCCAAGTGGCCGACGAGTTCCCTGTGCAGGGTGACCATGGTCGGGCTGGTCTCGCCGGAGCCCATCAGTACCAGAAGTCCGTTCCCAGCGTTCACGCCCACCCCGCCGCCTCCGCTCGGGGTGAGCGGACCCCCTATGCGTACCCGGGGCGCATCCGCCGCATGCCGCCGCCCGGTTCGCGGACGGTCGGCGGCGGCTAACCGTTCCCGGTTGCCGCCCGCAGGGTCAGGCCGAGGCCGACGGCGACGACGAGGAGCGAGGTGATGACGGGTCCGGTCCGGGCCAGCTTCCGGAGCAGGGGGTTGTGGCGGAGGGTCCGGGCGCGGTCATGGCTCTCGATGCGCTCGCGCAGGCGTACGAGGAGGAGTCCGGCGAGGGTGAGGGTGGCGGCCATTCCGAGCCCGTAGCCGATAACGAGGAGCACGCCGAAGGCGGTGCGTCCCAGGGCGACGGCGCCGAGGAGCACGACGAGGGCGGAGGGGCTGGGGACCAGCCCGCCGGCGATACCCATGCCGATGAGGCCGGGGCGGCTCGTGCGACGAACTTTTCGGGGAGCCGTCGACGTGTCGGCCGAGTGGTGTTCGTGGTCCGGCGGGGCGAGTGTCGCGACCGCGGAAGTCGCGTGAGGTTCCCCGGTCGACGCGCTGTCACGTTCGAGGGCCGGGGCGACGGGCCCGTGGTGATGAGAGCTGTCGGCCCCATCGTCGTGAGCGTGGCTGTGACCGTGCTCGTGGTCGGCGTGGCTGTGGCTGTGGCCCGGGCCGTGATGATGGTGGTTGTGCTGCGGCCTGCCCCGGAGGGCTCCCGTGAGGAGCCAGAGACCGATGCCGGTGACGAGGAGTCCGCTGGCGGCTCCGAGCCACATCAGGACGGTCTCTCCGGCCAGGTGGGTGGAGACGGGCAGGGCGAGTCCGAGGACGAGCACGCCCGCCGTGTGCGTCAGCGTGACGGTGGCCCCTACGGTGAGAGCGTCCCGCCTGGTGCCGCGACGGCCCGCGAGGTAGGCGGCCATGATGGTCTTGCCGTGGCCGGGCATCGCCGCGTGGGACGCCCCGAGGACCAGCGCCAGGAACAGAGCCAGGAGCCCCACGGGCAGCGTGATCTCGCGGGCGCCGACGAGCGAGTCGAAGGCCCCGGTGACCTTGGCGAGCACCCCGCTGATCACGCCCGCGCCGGGGAGGTCCGCCACCACGGCCGGGACAGCGCCCGCGCCCTGCCCGGGTTCGCTGCGCAGCGATGCCGTGCGCTGGTCGAGCGGGGAGGCGAGAGGGTCCTGCGGGTACTGGCGCAGTTCGCGGGTGGCGGAGGCCGCGGGTACGTCGGCGCGGGTGATCCTGACGCCCCGGCCGGTGGCGGTCATCTCGTGCCAGCCGATGCGGGTGGTGTCGTAGTCCGTTTTGGCTCGGACGCCGGTGGGCTCGGTGAGGTCGGCCCGGGCGGTCAGCTCGCACGTGAGGCGGCTGGTCTTCAGGCCCGCTTCCCCGTTCTCGTACACCAGGGTGGCCGAGGACTGCTTCCAGTCCGCTCGCCTGCCGCCCAGGTTCAGGTGGAGCTGTTTCCTCAGACCGGAACACGCTTCCTCGGCGTAGGCGCGCGACTCACCGTCGCTGACGGCGTCGTCGTGGTCGGAGTCGACGACGGGACGCTCTTGGAGCGCCGCGATCTCCGCGCGGTCGACGACGATCCGGGCGTCGATCCGGTCGGGCCGAAGGACGAGGCCCGTGTGGTGGTTGACGCTGAAGTTGCCCAAGGGGTGGGCAGCGGCCGCAGGGGCCGCCGCCACGCTCGCGACGGCGGCGAGTGCGGTGGCGGTCAGCGTGGTGATGGCTCGGCGCAGGGTGTGGTTCATGGCGTGGTGTCGATTCGCTGGAGCAGGTCACGGGCGGCGGGGGCGTGCAGGGGGTGGAAGGCAGGCTCACGAAGTGCTTCGGTCAGGTCGCGGCGGGCTTCTTCGGTATGGCCCAGTGCGTGGTGGACGGCGGCGCGGTGGTAGTGGAAGAGCGCGCTGCGCATCCCCGTGGCCAGTGCCTTGTCGGCCTGGACAAGGGCCTCGGGGTCCCGGCCGGCCCGGTGCAGGGCCCAGGCGTACGCGTCGTGGACGGCGACGAAGGGGCGGGTGCGCAGCGTCTGTTCGGCCAGGGTGACGGCGCGTCGTGGATCGCCGTGATCGGCTTCGAAGAGGATGGCGTCCGTGTCGGCCGGGTCGCCCGCGGCTTCCCGGATGCGGTCCTGGGCGCGCAGGAGGGTGTACTGCTCCTCGGCCTGTTCCCGGTGGCCCAGGGACTGTTCGAGTTCGCCCAGGCCCAGCAGGTAGTGCGGCAGGGGTGCGACGGCGATGGCCGCCCGGAAGTCGGCGAGGGCCTTGGCGGTGTCGCCCAGGGCCAGGTGGGCGCGGGCCCGGGTCTCCAGGAGCGCCGAATCGCCCGGGGCGGCCCCGAGCCCGGTCCGCGTCCGGGCCAGGGCGGCTCGTGGGTCGGCGTCCTGGAGGTCCAGGGTGGCCAGGACGTTGTGGGCGAACGAGGTGTCGGCCCGGGTGGCCGCTGCCGCCAGGGACCGACGCATGAGGCCGCGGGCCCGGTCGGTGTCCCCCTTCAGCTCGAAGGCGTAGGAGGCGCGGGCCAGGGACGCGGCGTCCGGGCGCAGGTCCGTCATCTTCTGGACGGCCTCGTCGGCTTCGTCGTAGCGGCCCAGCTGGGTGTACGCGTCGGCCAGGACTCCGTAAGCGGAGGAGCTGTAGGGGCCGCCGGCGATGGCCTTGCGCGCCCAGCGCAACGCGGCGGGGAAGTCGTGGCGGGCCGCGGCCAGGGCGCCCATGCCGATCTCGGCGTCCGTGTTGTCTTCGGCCTGCACCGTGAACGAGGTACGCAGCGCCTTCTCGGCCCGGTCGTAGGTGGCCGGGTCGGCGGTGGAACGGGCCTGCTGGACGTAAGCCATGCCCAGGGCGGCCCAGCCCCCCGGATCCTTCGGCAGGCGGGTCACCCGGTCCTGGAGCGCCTCGATCGACCCACGTGGTGGAGAAGCCCCGGGCAGGCCTTGGCCCGACGGACGGGAGGCAGTGGTCTGATCGAGCGCCGGCATGACCGCTCCGGCGGCGAACATCGCCGCGCCCAGGGCCAGGGTGACCACGGTGTTCCGCAGCCGCCTGCCGCCGTGCGAGGCGGGTGGCGGCCGATGCGGGGGTTCGGTGTGGTCCGGGTGCACGAGTTCCCTCCCGAAGGTTCGGTGCTGCTGGAGCCTCGGTGCCCGGGCCGGGGCGGCGTTCTTCGGCCCGGCCCGGGCACTGCGTCGGATGTCCGTCGTCTGCCGGGTCAGCTGTCCTTGCCGCGGCGGCGGAGGCGGAAGCCGCCGACGCCGAGAAGGAGCGCGCCCGCGCCGGCGAGCGCCGCGGCTTGGGCGGTCTTCGTGACGGGGGTCGCCGCGGTGTTCTCCATCGCGGACTGCTCGGCGGTGCGGCCTGCCGCGCCGGGGCCGCGGTTGACGTTCTTGGTGTGCGGCAGCGCGACGTACGGGAACGAGGCGCCGAACCGGACCTCGTTGGCGTTCACCTTGTCGCCCTCCGCGAGTTCGGGGACGAGTACGCCGGTCTGGGCTGCGCCCTCGACGGCCTGGAGCGAGATGTCGACGACGTCGTCGGCGAGGCGGCGCCCGTTCGGGAAGCCGGCCAGGTCGCCCGCGAGGACACCGAGGCGCTGAGGCTTGGCGGTGGGCGGCACCGCCATGTTCAGGCGCAGCTCCTCCGCCGGGACGATCTTCCTGAGCGACGCGTCCTTGTTGAGGCGGTGCGCGTTGAGGTCGGCCTTGATCGGACCGCAGACCTTGCAGATGCCGGTCAGGTAGATCTCGGCGAGGTCGTTGCGGGGCGTCGCGGGGGCGGGGATGCCGTAGACCTGCTGGATGAGCTTGGGCAGGATCGGGTCGTAGACCTTGTCGACGACGGGCTGGACGGTGCGGTCCTGGCTCGGGTTGAGGGTGTTGAAGGCGTCCTTGAACTTCAGCGGGACGACGACCTCGTTGACCAGCGGGTTCCCGAGGCGGGAGACCTGCTTCCACTGCTTCGCTGTGCCCTTGCCCTTCTGGTCGCGGGAGTCGGAGATGGTGACGCCCGCGCGGTCGGTGGTCGACCACACGCCGATCACCGGGTTGCGGGACGAGTTGCCCCGGAGGGCGAGCTGCTTCTTGGGGACCTGGATGGCGATGGTGTTGACGTTGTAGCCGGCCAGGGTGTCCTGCCCCCGCTCGCTCAGGTCGCCGCCGTAGAGGAGGTCGAAGACGCGCAGGTCGGCGAAGAACGGGTCCTCGGCCTGCCCCGTGTACGTCTTGCCGCCGCCCGGCAGACCGAAGGTCGCCTGCTTGCGCAGGGCCGTGTAGTCGGGCATCGACGCCTTGCCCGTGCGGGACGGGGCCGCGGGCACGCCCGACAGGAGCGTCCGGCTCTTTCCTCCGGTCGTGACGACCAGGTCGTAGACCTGGCGGAAGTTCAGGTCCGGGTCGTTCAGCGAGGTGACCTGGCCGGTGTTGTAGAGGAACTGGTTCGCGTCATCGCGGTAGCTGCTGCGGAAGCGCCAGCTGTAGGTGACATCGGCGACACCGTCACCGCTGTTGTCGATCTTGATGTTGTAGCGCAGGTCGTCGCCGAACGCGTAGAAGTTCGGTCCGCCGTTGGGCTCCTCCATCGGGATCCAGTTCGCCACCATGGTGACGGTGTCGGACTTGTCGGGGCTGGTGAACGCGTACACGTCGGTGTTGTCCGCCCGCGGGTCCCCGGCGATCAGGGGCGCCTCACGGTGGCTGGAGGCCGCGCTGAGGCCCGGGGCGAGGGTCATCGCTCCCAGTCCTGCGGCCAGGGTGGTGGCTCCGAGCACGAGCAGGGACTGGTCCAGGATCCTTCGCGAACGGGGCCTGTCCTGTGAAACCTTCACGGCATTCCTTCTGTCTGCTGACCCCTGCCGGGCATGCGTCGAGGCATGCGAGAGCGAGGGGCGGGCTGATGGGGATGGCGTCCGGTGCCGCAGCGGGAGATTGCGAACCGAGCGGTCTGGCAGGAAAGGGCCGATCGACGGGGCGGCTCGAAACGCGGGCCCGTCTGCACCCAAAGACTGCGCAGCCGTAGACAAGCACGCCGAAACCCCGGCCCGTACGCACTCCGACCGGATCGCCAGGTCGGGCACGCGGTCCACGGAGGGTGAACAGGCCGGTGGGAGCGGTGATTCAGCCAAGCGACGCCCCCGGGAAAATCAGCGACGACACAGTCGCCGACCACTGGGCCGAAAGGGTCACACCCGCCTTATTGCAAGCCTGTCGCAATAAGGTCGACGGGGGAATTCACTCGTCCGGCGCACCGCGCTCATCAGGAAGGTGCTCGCCGCAGACATTTCCGGCCACGGTGGGTTCGCTTGCCACTGGCCGTGGCCGCCGGGCAGACCGGTCGTTCACCGGTTCTCCTCCCGGGAGGGAGCAAGAGCGCTTCGCAGGGCTTCTGTTGCAGCCGCTCATGGCCCCGTCCATGACCTCGGAGTCGACCACCACGGCTGCGAGGGCCGGCCTGACACCTGCGTCGGCGTCGGTGACCGCCTGGACCGTGTGGTCGAGGGGATCGGCTTACGGGGTCACCCGCACGCTTGTAGAAGCGCATGATGCCTCAACCGAACCCCAAACCGATCACCATGTCATTCCTTCGGGTGGCGTAATCCCCGAGGACACCGGGGCACGCTCCGGTAGCTGGCACGATGAGTCGCGGCAAAGGATTTGATCACGCAGGTGCTCAGCCCTGCTCGATTGCACGCGTTGCCACTCCGCCACCAAGGGGTCCGCGGACGTCTTCTCTTCGCCGTGAGTAAGTAAGAGATGGGTACTCAGCGGCCGTGATCAGGGGTTCCCGGCCCCTTGCAGGAGGTTCCTCGTTGTCTCATCGTCAGTCAGCCGCTCGGCACGGTGGCGGCCCTGTGCCGCACCCCGACAGGGCGACGGATTCGCCGGTCGAGGTCCTGCCGGTCACGGCGGCCCAGCGTGAGATCTGGCTCGCGGAGCAGCGCTCCCCGGACACCCGTCAGGCACTGCGTCTGGGGGAGTACCTGGAGATCTGCGGACCGGTCGATCCGGCGACTTTCGAGGCGGCGCTGCGCCAAGTGGTGGCTGAGACCGACGCGTTGCGGGTGCGTCTGGTGCCCGGTGAGGACGGTCCTGTTCAGCTCCTGGAGCGTGAGCTGCCCTGGACCCTCTCGTTCGTCGACGTCAGCGACGAACCCGACCCGGGGGCCGCCGCCCGCGCATGGGTCTCGGCCGACATGGCCAGGCCCATGGACCTGGCCTCCGGTCCGTTGTTCAGCTACGCCCTTCTGCGGCTGGCGCCGGACCGGTTCTGGTGGTACCACACCTACCACCACGGGGCCGTGGACGCCTTCGGCTACGCCCTCGTGGTGCGGCGGGTCGCCGACGTCTACACGGCGCTGACGGAGGGTCGGCAGACAGGCCCCAGTCCCTTCGGCCCGTTGTCGGCACTGGTCCGGGCCGACCAGGCCTACCGCGTGTCCGAGGAGCATGCGGCCGACCGTGCCCACTGGACGCGGCAACTGTCCGGATGGACGGGGACCGCCGCGCCCACGCCCGGCCCCAGGCGCACGGCAGCCGTTCCCGGCCCGGCGAGGCAGGGGCGGTCCTCGGGAAGCCCGGCCCCCGCGCCCATCCCGAGGACGGAGTTGCTTCCGCTCCTGCGTCCGCAGGCGCTGAAGGCAGCGGCTTCGCGCGCCGAGGTCTCCCGTTTCCGTTTCGTGTTCGCCGCCATGGCGCTGTACACGCATCATCTGACGGGCGAGCGGGACGTGGTGGTCGGGCTGACCGTGGCCGGCCGGATGGACGAGGTATCCCGCACGACGCCCGGCATGCTTGCCAACAGTGTTCCCGTACGCCTGACGATCCGGCCCGACATGCCGCTGAGGGACCTGCTGGCCCAGGTCGACGACCGGATGCGCGAAGCGGTTGAACACCAGCGTTACCGAGGCGAGGACCTGTACCGCGACCTGGGACTGTCACGGGACTCCGGCGCGATGATCTCGCCGACGGTCAACCTCATCGGGTTCGACTACAACATCGCCTTCGCCGGCCACCGGTGCATCGCGCACAACCTCTCCTTCCCCCTGGGCAGCGATCTGATGATCATGGTGTGGGACCGCCGGGATGGCACCGGCCCGCACATGAGACTGCACGCGGCGCCCGGAGCGTACGGCGAATCCGACCTCGTGGACTCCCAGCGGCGTCTCCTGCACTTCCTGGCGAACCTGGCGGACTGTGACCCCGGTCTCCCGGTCGGTCTGCTCGACGTGCTGTCGGGCGACGAGCGAAAGAGCCTGCTGGACCAGGGGGACGCCTCCGCGGCAGGCGTCCCCGCCGTTCCCCTGCCGGCGATGTTCGAGGACCAAGTGCGCCGCACGCCGGGTGCCGATGCGGTGGTGGCCGGCGACACGACGCTGACGTACGGGGAGTTGAACGCGCGCGCGAACCGGCTCGCGCACGCCCTGACCGCTCGGGGCATCGGGGTCGAGGACGTCGTCGCCCTCGCTCTGCCGCGTTCGGTCGACCTCGTGGTGTCTGTGCTCGCCGTGCTCAAGGCCGGGGCCGCCTACTTGCCGGTAGATCCGGCGTATCCGGCGGCGCGGAGGGAGTACATGCTCGCCGACGCCCGCCCGGCCCTGGTGATCGACGGCCCGCGGGCCATGGCCGAGCTGTCGGAGGGTCAGCCGGTCACCGACCCGAAAATCGCCGTGGACCCGCGGCACCCGGCGTACGTGATCTACACCTCGGGTTCGACCGGGCGGCCCAAGGGGGTGGTGGTGACCCACACGGGCATCTCCTCCTTGGTGCTGTGCCAGACGAAGCGCCTGGAGATCACCTCCGACAGCAGGGTGCTGCAGTTCGCCTCGCCCAGCTTCGACGCCTCCACGTGGGATCTGTGCGCCGCCCTGTTGACCGGGGCCGCGCTGGTTCTCGCCCCTGTGGTCGACCCCGTGTCGGCACTCACCGACCCCGGTACGCGCCTCACGCATGCGGTCGTGCCGCCGTCGGCACTGGCCGTGGTGTCCGAGAAGGACGTGCGTGTTCCGACGTTGCTGGTGGCTGGAGAGTCATGCCCGCCGGGGCTGGTGGCGCGGTGGGCGCCGCACCGGCGCATGCTGAACGCCTACGGGCCGACGGAAACCACGATCATGGCCTCCCTGAGCAAGCCGCTGGTGCCGTCGGACTCGGCACCGCCGATCGGACAGTCCGTCCCCGGCAGCCGCGTCTACGTCCTGAACACCATGCTGCACCCGGTGCCGTCGGGGACCGCCGGGGAGCTGTACGTCGCCGGCGCCTCCCTGGCGCGCGGCTATCTGCGCCGCCCGGCCCTGACGGCCGAGCGGTTCGTGGCCGACCCGTACGGTCCTCCGGGAACACGGATGTACCGGACGGGCGACGTGGTGCGATGGTCGGCGGACGGCGAGTTGGAGTACCTCGGACGCACCGACCACCAGGTCAAGGTCCGCGGGTTCCGCATCGAGCTCGGAGAGGTGGAGGGCGCGCTGACCGCGTGCCCCGGGGTGGAGCAGGCCGCGGTGCTCGCCCGCGAGGACCGGCAACGGGGTGAAGTCCGGCTCGTCGCCTACGTCGTGGCCGGTGAGGACGGGACACAGCCGCGGCTGCTGCGCGAGCGACTGCGCGAGCGGCTGCCCGGTCACATGGTCCCCTCGGCGTTCGTGCTGCTCGACGAGCTGCCGCTGACCCCGAACGGAAAGCTGGACCGAGACGCCCTGCCGGAGCCCGGCGACGAGCCGGACGCGTCCGTCGTAAGGCCACCGCGCACCCCTCGTGAACAGCTGCTGTGCGAGCTGTTCGCCGAGGTGCTCGGTCTGCGTCAGGTCGGCATGGACGCGGACTTCTTCGAAGCGGGCGGGCACTCGCTGCTGGCGATCCGCCTGGCCTCCAGGATCCGTGCCGTGCTCGGCGTCGACCTGAGCCTGAGCGTGTTGTTCGAAGCGCCCACGGTGGCCCGCTTGGTGGCTCGGCTGGACCGAGCGGACCGGCGGGAACGCCCGGCCCTGACCGCCCGGGAACGACCGGACCCCGCCCCGCTGTCCTACGCCCAGCAGCGGCTGTGGTTCCTGCACCGGGCGCTGGGTCCGAGTGCCACCTACAACATCTCCCTGGTGCACCGTCTGACCGGCGAGCTCGACCGGGGGGCGCTGGAGAGGGCGCTGAGCGATGTGGTGGGCCGACACGAGAGCCTGCGCACGGTCTTCCCGAACACCGGAGGCGAGCCCTTCCAACGGGTCGTCGACGCGTCCGCGGCCCGTCCGCTGCTGCGCGTCACCGAGGTGGAGGACGAGGAGTCGCTGCGGTCGCGGCTGCGGGAAGCCGCCCGTTACCTGTTCGACCTGTCGGTCGAGTCACCGCTGCGCGCGGACCTGTTCGTACGGGGCCCCGCCGACCACGTACTGGCCGTCGTGATCCACCACATCGCCGCCGACGGCTGGTCCATGGCGCCGCTGACCCGTGACCTGGCGACCGCCTACGCCGCCCGGTGCCAGGGCCGGGAGCCGGCCTGGGAGCCACTGCCTGTGCGGTACACCGACTACACCTTGTGGCAGCGTCGCCTGCAAGGTGACCCCGACGACCCCGACGGGCTTCTGAACCGCCAGCTCGCCCACTGGTCATCGGTGTTGGCGGGTCTGCCCGTCGAACTCGAACTTCCCTACGACCGGCATCGCCCTGCCGTCGCGTCATACAGCGGGGCCCGTGTCCCCCTGCGCATCGACGCGGAACTGCACGCGGGGCTGACGGAGCTGGCGCGCCGGTCCGGAGCGAGCCTCTTCATGGTGCTCCACGCGGGTTTGGCGACCCTCCTGACCAAGCTGGGGGCGGGAACCGACATTCCTGTCGGCAGTGCGATCGCCGGCCGCACCGACCAGGCCCTGGACGAGCTGGTGGGATTCTTCGTCAACACACTGGTGCTGCGTACCGACACCTCCGGCGACCCCGCCTTCACCGAGCTGCTGGCACGCGTGCGCCGTACCGCGCTGGCGGCCTACGCGCACCAGGAAGTGCCCTTCGAGCGGCTCGTGGAGAGGCTGAACCCGACGCGCTCACCGGCCCGCCACCCGCTGTTCCAGATCGCGCTCTCCCTCGACGCCGACGAAGCCACGTCATTCGCTCTCCCGGGCCTGCGAACGACCAGGATCCCGGTGTCGACCGCGACCGCCAAGTTCGATCTGGACATCGGCGTCCAGGAACTACGCTCCGAGAAGGGCGAGTGCCTCGGTCTGCACGGAACCATCGACTACGCCACCGACCTGTTCGACCACGACACGGTCCAGGACCTGGCCGCGCGTTGGGTACGGCTGCTGGAAGCGGTCGTCCAGCACCCGGAACGCCGGGTCAGCCGCATCGACGTACTGTCCGACAGCGAGCGCCGCCTCCTCCTCGAGGACACCGACCGGAGCACGACGGCACGCCTGCCCGCGGGCACGATCCACGAGGTGTTCCGCGCGCAGGTGCGCGCCGCCCCGGACACGGTCGCCGTCGTGGCGGACGACACGACCCTGACCTACGCCCAGCTGAACGCCCGGGCGAACCGACTCGCCCACGCGCTGACCGCTCGCGGCGTGGGTGTCGAGGACGTCGTCGCCCTCGCGCTGCCGCGTTCGGGGGACCTCGTCGTGGCTGTGCTCGCCGTACTCAAAGCGGGGGCTGCCTACCTGCCGCTGGACCCGGAGTACCCGGTCCGGCGCATCGCGGCCATGTTCGCGGACGCACGGCCCGCGCTGCTGCTCACGGACACGACCACCGCCGCGGCCGGCGATCTCGGTACGGGCACTTTGCGTCTGCTGCTGGACGCACCGGAGACCGAGGAGCTGTTGCGGGGGCTGCCGGACGACGACCCGGTGACAAAGGTGTCGCCCGACGACGCGGCGTACGTGATCTACACCTCGGGATCGACCGGTACACCCAAGGGAGTCGTCGCCCGCCACTCGAGCGTGGTCAACGTGGCCGCCCAGTACCGGAACCAGGTGTTCGGACCCGCGGCCGAGCGCGTCGGAGGCCGGGGTCTGCGGGTCGCCCTGACCGCCTCGGTCTCCTTCGACGCCTCCTGGGGTCAGTTGGCGGCACTGCTGGACGGCCACGAGCTGCATGTCCCCGACTCCGCCACCTGGGCCGACGCGGACCGGTGTGTGGCATGGCTGACCCGACACCGGATCGACACGGTCGACGCCACGCCCTCGTACATGCGCGTCCTGTCCGACCGCGGCCTGTTCACCGACGAGCGGTGGCGGCCGAGCGTGGCCGTGCTCGGCGGCGAGGACCTGCCGGACCAGCTGTGGGCAGAACTGCGGGCGGTGGACGGGCTGGCGGCCTACAACATGTACGGGCCGACCGAATGCACCGTCGACGCGGTACAGGCGAGGCTGGAGACCGCCGTGACCCCGGTGCTCGGACACTCGGTCCCCGGCACCCGCGCCTACGTACTGGACACCGGGTTGCGGCCGGTGCCGACCGGCGTGACCGGCGAGCTGTATGTGGCCGGTGCCGGCCTGGCGCGCGGATACCTGCGCCGACCGGGCTTGACGGCGCAGCGATTCGTGGCCGACCCGTACGGCCCGCCGGGAACAAGGATGTACCGCACCGGCGACCTGGCCCGCCGACGCACCGACGGACAACTCGTCTTCGCCGGCCGGGTGGACGACCAGGTCAAGGTCCGCGGCCACCGCATCGAACCCGGTGAGGTCGAGGCCGTCCTCTCCTCCCACCCCAGCGTCGCCCACGCCGTGGTGACCGCCCGCGGCGACCGCCTCGGAGAGACCCGCCTGGTCGCCTACGCGGTGCCCGTCACCGGGTCCGCGATCGACCCGGCCGGCCTGCGCTCCTTCCTCCTGGAACGCCTCCCCGCCTACATGGTGCCGTCCGCGTTCATGGTCCTGGACGCCCTGCCCCTGACTCCCAACGGCAAGCTCGACCGTGCTGCCCTGCCCGCGCCGGACTACGCCACGACCGCCGGAAGCGCCCGTTCCGCGCGCACCCCCGAGGAGCGGGCCCTGTGCGAACTGTTCGCCGAGGTACTGGACGTGCCCGCGGTCGGCGTCGACGACGACTTCTTCGCCCTGGGCGGTCACTCCCTGCTCGCCACCCGGCTGGCGAGCAGGATCGGTGAGGCCCTGGCCGTTCCCTTCAGACTGTCGGCGCTCCTTGAGGCACCGACCCCGGCGGGACTGGCCAGGCACCTGAGTGCGGACGCCCCTCACACCGTCTCCTCGTGGGTGCCGGATTCGGAAGCGGAACTGAGCCCTGCCCTGCGTTTCCCCTCCGTCGCGCAGCCGGCCGGTGACCCGCGCGAGGTTCTGCTGACCGGGGCCACCGGTTTCGTCGGAGCCTTCGTCCTGTCCGAGTTGCTGCACAGGACAGCGGCCCGGGTCCACTGCCTCGTCCGTGCGCGGACCGACGCCCAGGCGCGTGAGCGTCTGGCCGAGACCATGCGGACCTACGGCATCGAGGCAACGCCGGACGATCCGCGGCTGAACATCGTCCGAGGAGACCTGAGCGCCCCCGGTCTCGACGTCGAACCGGCACGCTGGACACAGCTGCGCGAGACGATCGACACGATCGTGCACAGCGGCGCGCACGTACACCACCTCTCGCCGTACGCACGGCTGAAACCTGCCAACGTGGAGGGCACCCGAACCCTGCTGCGCCTGGCGGGCGAAGGGCGGCCGAAGACGTTCCACCACCTCTCGACCCTCGGAGTGTTCCGGCCCGGCCAGGACTCCTCCCGACTGGTCACGGAGGACTGTCCGATCGACGGTGAACGGCACCCGTTCGGGAGGGGGTACGCAGCAAGCAAGTGGGTCGCCGACCGACTGGTGGAGCGTGCGTTCGAGCGGGGAGTGAGCGGTGGCATCTACCGGCTCGGCCGCATCTGGGCCCACACCTCGACCGGCGCCGTCAGTCCGGACGACATGTTCTCCCGGCTGCTCACCAGCTGTGCGGCTCTCGGCTGCTATCCGTCGGAACCGCAGTTCCAGGAAGCGGTTCTTCCCGTCGACGTCCTCGCCGGCGCCCTCGTCGAGCTGCTGCGCGACGGCGACCGAGCCGACCTCGTACACCACCTTCACCACCCGTGCAGCGTGGGGCCGGGTGCCTTCATGGCCGGTTACGACCGGATGCACGGGACGCGCTCCGAAGAGGTCCCGCTGACCGTATGGCTGAAGCGCCTGCGCCGGGCGAGCGAACGAGGGCAGGACTTGCCGTTCCTTCCCTACCAGGCGCATTTCGAGGAGCAAGTCAACGATGCGCGAGCCGGTCAGCAGCCGACCCTGAAGTTCGACAACACCAGGACCGTCCACCGGCTGCGGAGGCTGGGGATCGCGATCCCCGAGATCGACGACGCCGCGGTCTCCAACTTCTGGGGCTTCGTTGAACGGTGAGGCGAGCCGCGGGGAGCCGGGCACGGCATCACCGCGGCTGCCACCGCGAAATCCATCAGTGCACGACGTCCATGGGCGGCGGCGGAGGCCCGGGTCACTGCCGTGCCGCCGCGCACCCGCCGGCGCGTCCGTTGAAGCGACAGCACAGTACTCCCAGGGCGGCATGACCGCCCGGAACCAATGATTGTGGCGATGGCCTTGCGTGGAAGCCCACCCGCTGACCCCCCGATGACACACCGTGCCGGTACGAGAGTGAGCATGCGGCCGCGTTCGATCGTTCCCGGCCGCCAGCGATGGGAAGTCGACCATGTCCGCGGCAGACCCGCCGCGGCGCGCCTGGCCCAGACCGCACTCCTCCAGGCCCCGGGTATCGAGGAGGTGCACGTCAACCCGGTCACCGGCCGGGTGCTGGTGCGGCACGACCGCACCCTCGGTGCGCGGGAGGTCGCCCAGTTGCTGCGCCGGGCAGTCGAACGGACACTGACAGCCCTGCGCAGCACCGCAGCAGACATGCGGGGCCGCGACTCGGCCCGACAGCCGAAGGAGACCGACGGGACGGGAACGCGGCACAGGCGCACCGGCCCCCACAGCGGCTCCGGAGCAGGACACCGCGGCGACGGAGGCGGCGCCGGACGCTGGCTTCCGAGGGTGCTCGGGGCCGGAGGTGTGGCAGCAGCGGCTGTCGCCGGCGGGCCTCTCCTCCTGACGCTGCTCAGTCGCCCGCTGATCACTCTCGGACTGGCGGCCGCTGCGACGGCGGCCGTCGTCCGGCGAGCGTGGCGCAGATCGGACAGCGCACACCAGGAGTCGGACGAATCCGCTCCGGACCGTCACGCCCTACGGCGCATCATCGGCCCGCACAAGCGGAGGTTTCGCTGGGCAGCGTTGCTGTCGGGGATCGCGCAGCTGGGGGAGATGGCGCTGTTCGCCCTGAGCCCTTCGATCGTGCTGCTGCTCGCCAAGGGCGGGAGCGCCACCCTGGCCGGGCTGGGCGTAGCCGGCGTCACCGCCCAGTTGTCCGTTCTCGTCGGTGTCGCCGGGGCGGCCTGCCTCGTGATGGCTGCTTCCGGCTACGGCGCGAGCGTCATCTGGCGCCAGTTGGCGCAGGACATCGAGGACGACTGGCGCACCCGCACGTACGAGCATGTCCAGCGGGTGGCGCCGGCCGACCTGGAGAACGAGCGCGTCAGCCGGGTCAACGCCGTCCTGTCCGAGGACATCGGTCAGATCGGTGCCTTCGTCGGTTCGAGCATGCACGACGTCGTCCAGATGGGTACGAGCATCGCGCTGCTGGTTCCGACCTTCCTGCTGCTCGCTCCGCAGATCGCCTGGATCGCCTTCGTGCCCATCCCGCTCATCGCGTGGCTGTCCTTCCGCTTTCACGAGCGTGCGGTCGCCAACCAGGCCACCTCCGACGAGCAGCGAGCACGGTTGAACAGCCGGGTGACCGAGAACCTCCATGCTCATACCACCATCAAGTCCGCGGTCACCGAAGACCACGAGATCGCACGTATCGCCGACCTGAATCGAAAGTGCAGTGAGGCCAATCGCTCGACCGGACGTAGCGCGGCGATTCCGCCCCAGATCCTGCGACTGGCCGGTGGTTCGGCTCTGGTCGGCACGGTGTTCCTGGGCGGCCGGTCCGTTCTCCGGGGCACGCTGTCGACCGCGGCCTTCGGTCCGCTGATCGAAATGCCGGGCATCACCATGCTGCGGCTGTCCCGACTGGGCAGCACAACCGACCAGTACCAGCGCACCGTCACCGCCCTGCGCCGGGTGGAGCGTCTGCACGCCCTGCCTGTCGAACCCGCCGACGAGGGTCGCCGGATGCCGACGCAACAGGTGAAAGGGGAGATCGAAGTCCGGAAGGTGTCCTTCGCCTACCCCGGTCGGCCACCGGCACTCCGCGGCACCTCCCTGGTCATCCCTCCCGGCCGTACCACCGGCATCGTCGGCACCAGCGGCGCAGGCAAGACCACCATCGCCAAGTTGCTCATGCGCTTCCACCATCCCGACCATGGACAGGTACTGCTCGACGGTGCCGACGTACGCACCCTCGCCCTCCCTGATCTGCGCCGCGCGATCGGATACGTCACCCAGGAACCGTTCCTGTTCGACGCGACGATCGCGGAGAACATCCGCTACGGCGCTTTCCGCACCACGGACGATCAACTGGTCGCTGCCGCCCGCACCGCTGGGGCCGACGCCTTCATCGACACCCTGCCCGACGGCTACGCCACGCGGGTCGGTGAACGTGGCGCAGCGCTCTCCGGCGGGCAGAAGCAGCGCATCGCGCTGGCCCGTACCATCCTGAGCGATCCGCCGGTCATCATCCTCGACGAGGCCACCTCCGCCGTCGACAACGAGACCGAGGCCGTCATCCAGCAGGCCCTCCAGGTGTTCGGCGCGGACCGCACGATGATCGTCATCGCCCACCGGCTGTCCACCGTCCAAAGCGCCGACCAGATCTACGTCATGGGGCCTGGCGGAGTGGTGGCCGAACAAGGTACGCACGAGGAGCTGGTGACGCGCGGCGGCACCTACACCACCTTGTGGAAGCTACAGGCCGGCAAACCTGCCCTTGTATGACGTGGAGGAACCGCATCTGCCGGTCTTTCAAGAAGCTTGTCATTCGTTCGGGTGGCTACGACTGACAACAGCTGGAGAACAGCTGCTGACTTGGAATGATGGATGTCTGAAGCAGGCCCTGGCCGTGTAGTCCAAAGCAGCGCCGACTCGTCCGTCCATGCGGGAAGGCCACGAACCATGGCTGTGCCGTCGAGCGTGCTGGGAGTCAGCTACGCCGAGTGTCGGTCGAGGCGCGGAATTCCCTGAACCGCGAGCCCGGACACGCTCAAGCACCCCGTCCGACCACGCCGCTGCCGCCTGCCAACGCCACGCTCACCGGGGCCCGGTGAGGAGAAACAGGAGAACTGTCATGACGCACGCGACCAACCCGTTCGAGGACGATGAGGCCCGTTTTCTGGTGCTCGTCAATGACGAGGGCCAGCATTCGCTGTGGCCGGCCTTCGCCGATGTACCCGACGGCTGGGTCGTCGCCCTTCCGGAGGAGACCCGGCAGGTGTGTCTCGAGTACATCGACAGGGCGTGGACCGACTTGCGACCGCGCGGCCTTGTCGAGGCCACGGACGGTGGACGGTGAGGTGGTCGGCGACAACGGCCGGCGAGTAACGGTCGACGCACCGCGCGCCGTTCGCCGGCGCGAGGACGACGAGCTCCCCGGCAGTCCGCCGCCCCTGGGTGCCGACTACCCACTGCCCGGCTCTCCGGGCCCGCTGAGAAGCACGACAAGCCGAAGACCACGGGCGCTTGGCTGCCACCAACTGTGTGCGTTTCCGTGCCGTGAACGATTGGCGAGCCCCGTAGGGCCTTCGCCTCGGTTGTATCCGCTCATCCTCAAGTCGCCTAGGACACCGCCGTGTTTTTCTCAGAATCCGCTGTCGCTCTTTCCCGCCACCCTGGCCTGGAGGACTTCACTTCCCGAGTCACCGCCTTTCTCGACACGAACCTGCCCGATCCCGTCACGGAGGAGACAGCTCGGCCACCATGGCTCGATCTGCGCAAGCGCGCCGCTCATGCCGGCTTGACGGGGTTCGATCTCGCGCGGCCACCGGCCGTGCCGGACAACGGCCTTGGCCTGGCGGGCGGCCGGGACGCGATCGTTCCCCCCGGCCTCGGGCGAGTGGCCCAAGGACTGGCGATGTTCCTGGCCGGGCGACGGGACTGCGACGCGCGGGAGATCTTCAGCTCGGGACACGGTGCCATGGCCCTGCGGTACGGCACACCCGTCGTCGTGCAGGAGGTCCGCGACCGTGTGGTGCACCGCGGCGAGCTGGCGGGCGTGGCGTCGAGCGAACCACACTCCGGGTCGGACCTGCGCGGCTTGCGGACGGTAGCGGTCGACCATGGCGACCATCTGCTGCTCTCTGGTACGAAGGGCCTGGTCAGCCGAGTGGAAGAGGCCAGCGGCTTCGTCGTCTTCTGCAAGGTGGTCGGGGCGGGGGAGGCCGCCGCGCATGACACCGACAGCGCGTGGCTGCGCGATGTGCCCCTGTCGGCGCTCTGGGTGCCGACAGCGACCGCCGGCATCTTCACCGACACCACCACCCCCTTGGGCCTGCGGGGTTGGAGCATGGGCCATCTGCACTTCAACCACGTACGCGTCGGCAAGGACCTCCTGCTCGGGGCCCCCGGCGACGGCCGCTGGATCTTCGACTCGCACTTCTCCAACTGGCGTCTGATGATGGCACTGCTCTGCCTGGGCGCGGCGACCGCCGCGATCGAGGAGACGATGGCTCGTGCCTGCCGACGCAGTGTGGGCCGGACGTCCCTGGCGAGCGTTCCCTCTGTCGCGTCCCGGCTCGGCACCGCGGCAGCCGAGGTCCAAGCAGCCATCGCGTGGTGCTTCTCCCTGCTGGAGCGGATGGGAAAGAACGGGGACGACGTCGACGTGGCGGCCTGCTCCGCCGCCAAGGCCCTCGCTACGGACGCGGCCTATCGCGCCGTCGACCTCGCACTCCAGCTGCACGGCAGCGAGGGGTACACCAGCTGCACCCCCATGGAGAAGCGCCTTCGGGACATCCGGGGGCTCCGCATCGCCGACGGGCCCAACGACACCCTGTACAGCGTTCTGGCCCAGTCCCTGCTTGCGGACTCCCGACCTGCCGTGCCCCTGGTGGCTCAGCGCCAAGCATGAGCGGCGGCCCGCGCTATCGATCAGAGTCCGCCGACGCGGGGTGCGCTGATCCACGGAACGGGCCGTGCACGTACGGACGGTCGGTGTGACACGGCGTCCACCGGGCGGCACTCGTCACGGGGCGTGTTGAACCTGAACAACGGTCCTCGCCGGGTGCCCAGGCCCGACTGGGCCCGCGCACCCGGCAAGGACCGCCGGCTCGCGCACTCGGTCTGCCTGAGATGCTTTCGAGGATCGAGAATGGTGCGGTCGAGTAAAAGAGTGCGACCTGCTCAGGAAAGCTTGTTCTTGAGCATCGCAAGATAAAACGGGAACTTCTTCACAGCCGCCTTCGGCACCACGTAAACCTCTTCGTTTCCGCGCGAGTGATCGTTGATGACCAACGTGCATTTCCCTTTCACGTGGCGCAATTCGGCGGAATAGAGAACTTCCTCGACTGTGGTTTCGTCCACCGCGGAGGACTCGCCGGGCGCGGATGCCTTCGTAAACAATTCTGCTCCCAATCCGGACTTCGATATCTAGTAGCTTGCTCATGTCGCACGCTAGGCCAGCCGGAGATGGGAAGAGATCACTCAAGGCGAGGGTGCACCCGAAAGGGTGAACATCATGGATCATCCTGGTGGGGCATCCCATCGGAGCGTTAGGGTTGAGTTGTGAGGACACTGTCGGAAAACCCGACAGACTACGAGAAGGGCTGCACCGACTATGCTTCCTTTGATTCCTGTTTTCTTGGTTGGAGCGGTATCAGCGCCTCTCATCAAGAAGATCGCGCGCGGGACTGTTAAGTCCTCCGTGAAATTGGTGCTGGACGCCAGGCGAGTCGCCCACGAGATCAACGAAGATCTGAGTGACATTGCCGCAGAGGCGACCGCCGAAGTGTTCGCCGCCGATCTGCAGGAAGGATCGGAAATGCCGCGTCAGACCGTTAAGAAGGCGCGCTCGAGTACCGCGACCGCCTAAATCCCGGCCCCTTGTGACGAGTCGGACGAGTCGTTTGTAGCAGAAAAGGGCTGCGGCGAGTCCGGCAAAGGCCAGGCGGTTGCGAGGGTGGCGTTCGCTGCGGTGGTGGAGTCTGCGGTAGTCGGTCGGTCAGCACAACGCGTTCTCCAGGATTGTTCCTCTCCTTCCTCCGCCGCGCTGAGCTGACCGGTTGCCCCGGTCGGAGGCTTCAGGAGAGCGCGCTGGGCCGTCCCGAACCGGATGTCACGGCTGCGCTCCAGGTCGAGCCGGAAGGCCTGGCGGCGCAGCTGGTCCGGCCACCGGCCGCTCGATGAGGGTCCAGCGATGCTGGAACGCATGACCTACGCGGCGTCGGCCGGCCGGGGTCTGCCCCTGCACGGACGTGCGGCAGACCTTGTTCGCGGGGTCGGCATCGAGAGACGCGCGATGTACGTCCGAGGCATATAGCAGTTTTCAGGCTATTTATTGCTTATGAGTGATCTCGATTACGCGGACAGGTCCGACTTCGACGACGCCGAGCGGGGCTTCGTCGCAGCCCTCTCCCCGGCGGTGATCCGGACGGAGGACGGCCGGGTGATCTGGGACGGGGAGGCGTACGCCTTCCTGGACGAGGACTGCCCGCCCAGTGCGCACCCGAGCCTGTGGCGGCAGAGCGGGCTGTGCGCCAAGCAGGGCCTGTTCGAGGTGACGACGGGGATCTACCAGGTCCGCAACCTCGACCTGTCGAACATGACGCTGGTCGAGGGCGACACCGGTGTCATCGTCATCGACCCGCTGATCTCGGCGGAGACCGCGGCCGCCGCCCTCGCGCTCTACCGCGAGCACCGCGGGGACCGCCCGGTCACCGGACTGATCTACACCCACTCCCACGGCGACCACTTCGGCGGCTCCCGCGGGGTCCTGCCGCACGGCCACGCCCCCGTGCCGGTGATCGCCCCCGCCGGGTTCCTGGAACACGCCGTGGCCGAGAACGTGTACGCGGGCGGCGCGATGACCCGCCGCGCGGTCTACATGTACGGCGCCGAGCTGAAGAAGGGACCCGCCGGGCAGATCGGCGCCGGTCTTGGCATGACGACGTCCACGGGCACGATCACCCTGGTCCCGCCGACGCTGGACATCACCCACACCGGCCAGGAGGAGACCGTCGACGGGGTGCGGATCGTGTTCCAGATGACGCCGGACACCGAGGCGCCCTCGGAGATGAACTTCTTCTTCCCCGACCGGCGCGCCCTGTGCATGGCGGAGAACGCGACGCACAACATGCACAACATCCTGACCCTGCGCGGGGCGGTGGTCCGCGACACCCGTATCTGGGCGCATTACCTGGACGAGGCGATCACGCTGTTCGGCGAGCAGGCCGAGGTCGCGTTCGCCTCGCACCACTGGCCCACCTGGGGCCGGGACCGCATCGTCGAGCACCTGGCGGGCCAGCGTGACATGTGGGCGTACCTCCATGACCAGACCCTGCGCATGACCAACCAGGGACTGACCGGACCGGAGATCGCCGAGCGGATCGAACTCCCGCCGGCGATCGCGAACCGGTGGGCGAACCGCGGCTACTACGGTTCCGTCAGCCACAACGCCAAGGCCATCTACCAGCGCTACATGGGCTGGTTCGACGGGAACCCCGCCCATCTGTGGGAGCACCCGCCCGTCGAGCAGGCCGAGCGGTTCGCCGCCGACTACGGCGGCGTGCCCGCGCTGGTCGCCAAGGGCGAGGAGTACGCCGCCTCCGGTGACCTGCGCTTCGCCGCGACGCTGCTGGGGCACGCGGTCTTCGCCGCCCCCGACGACTCGCTCGCCAAGCAGGCGCTGGCATCGGTGTACGAGAAGCTCGGCTTCGGCGCGGAGAACGCCACCTGGCGCAACTTCTACCTGATGGGCGCCCAGGAACTGCGCGGCGCCATCGCGCACACCTCGCTGGAGACGGCCAACCCCGAGATGGCGATGGCCCTGACCGTCGACATGCTCATCGACTCCCTCGCCATCCGCGTCGACGGCCCCCGGGCATGGGACGAGAAGTTCACCATGACCTGGAACGTCACCGACGAGGGCCGCGCCTGGCACCTCCTGCTGTCCAATGGAGCCCTCACCCACCGCAGCACCGATGCCGCCGCCGGGGCGAACGGGCCGGTACCGGCCGCCGACCTGACCTTGACCCTGACCAAACCACAACTGCTCGGGGTCCTCGCGGGCAAGGGACTCGACGGCGTGGGCGTCGAGGGTGACCCGCAGGTCTTCGCGACCCTCGCCGGGCTGCTCGACACCCCCGACCCCGACTTCCCCATCGTCACGCCGTGACCGTCGACGCCCCGCACGCTCCGGCCGCCACAGACGCCCCCGGCCGCCGGAGCCAGAAGCCCCCGCCCGCGGAACCCACGGGAGCCGTGCGGTGAGCAGCACGACGCAGCTGGCGATCGGCGCCGTCGGTTTCGGGTCGTTCGATCTCACCGGTGGCGGTACGTTCATCAACCTGGTCGCGGCGACCACCAACGCTCTGAACGGGGCGCTGCTGGCCCGCCGTCCCGACCACTACAAGAACTTCACCGTGGTCGGCATCCTGCTCATGGCGCTGCTCGGCGGCATCGGCGGCGGCATCAGCCGCGACGTCATGGTCGGCCGCGTGCCGGCCGCGCTGACCAACTCCTCGTACGTCGTGCTGTGCCTGATCGCCGGATACATCGGCCACCGCCTGGCGTACGCCGAGGGGCAGCTGTTCCGCGAGGGGCTCTTCCAGTTCGTCACGTCCTTCGCCCTGCCCTGGTACGCCATCGTCGGCGCCCAGACCGGGGTGGACGTCGGCCTGCCGGTCCTTGGCTCCCTCGTCCTCGCCGTCGTGGGCCCCACGGCGGGACGCTTCCTCATCGACGTCGCCTGCGGGGTCCCGCCCAAGCAGTTCGTCCGCGGCGAGTGGTTCGTCGCCATCGCCGCACTGACCGGCGCCGTGTGGATCGCCCTCGACCAGGCGGGACTCCCACGCGCCGCGAGTGCTCCCCTCGCGTTCCTGGTCGGCTTCACCGTCCGCCTCACCGCCCTGTACCGGGGCTGGGAGGAGCCCCTGGCCGCCGAACCCGCCGGCGTCTACCGCCACGACGACGGCCGCCCCCTCCTCGGCAGGAAGATCGCCGGGAAATCCGTTCGAGAACTGCGCCTGCTCGGCCTGACCGTCGAACCCCACGAGCCCGGGCCTCCGGCCGGAACAACGTCCAGAGCCTCTTGATCTCCGACCGCCCGTCGCCCGACCGGGCTGATCAACGCCGGGCCGGGCATGATGACTTCCACCACGCCCTCACTCCTGCGACGCCCGGTCAGGAGCTGAGACCTGAGATCGCGTCGCCGACGTACTTGGCGCCCAGGAGCACCAGGACCACGGTCATGATCGCCGCGTTGTGGGCGGCCATCCAGCCCTTCCAGGACTCCAGGACGCGCGCCGACTTCGCTCCGCCGGTCAGGTAGACGCCGAGCGGCAGCAGCGCGCACAGCGAGCCGATCAGCACGAACAGCGCGACGGCGACGGTCTTGCCCCCTGCCGAGGCGGAGCTGCCGGCGATGGAGACGGCGCCGCCCACGGCCAGCACCAGGTTCTTCGGGTTGAGCCCGGACAGTGCGGCGGCCAGACCCGCAGCTTTGCCCGGGGAGAAGGTGTCGACGGCCTTCATCCAGCCGGGCAGCTCGGCCTCCTGCCCCGCGCGCGGACGGCCCTGCCACTGCTTCAGGCCCAGGAGCACGAAGACGACACCGACCAGCAGCTTCACCCAGTACACCCAGGAGGCCGTCTCCCCGTCCTCGTGTGCGTCGGCGCCGGAGCCGAGCAGGACGACGACCGTGCTCAGGGCTGCCAGGGTCGCCATCCAGGCGGCCGTGAAGGCGGTGCCGTTCGCGCGCCCGCGCGGTGTCGCCAGCATCAGCACGACCGCGATGAGCGGCACCGGGCTGATGGCGATACCGACGGCCGGAGTGAGCATCTGTCCGATGGCGTCACCCATGATCAGCCTGCCACGGTCAGGGTCGGCAGCTGCCAGGTGCCGTCGAGCACGGCGGCCTGGGGCCCGTAGACGCGGATGATGACGGAGAAGGGGCCGTCGGGGGCGGGCAGCCAGTTCGCGGCCTGCCGCGGGTCGGTGGGGCGGGTGTGCTGGACGTACAGGGTCAGGCCGCCGTCCTGGTCGTGGACCAGGCCCGGGGTGCGGTCGCCGATGGAGTACCGGTCGATCGGGTTGTCCACCAGGAGGCGCTCGGGGAGCCGGTAGAGGGTGGCCGACCAGAAGAACTGCGGCCTGGGGAGCTGGTCGGCGGTGAAGTGGACGGTGTAGTCGCGGTCCGAGGCGTTCGGCGGGCGGTTGCCCTCGCTGTCGACGACCCAGCCTCCGTACCAGGCTTCCGCCGGAGGAAGCCCGTACAGGCCCTTGTCCGCGCCGATCCCGCGGGCGAGGTAGTCCTCTCCCAGCTCCGCGCGCGTGCCGAAGATGCCGGCTGAGGTGGTCGCCCCGGCCTCGGCGGCCTTCAGTCGCTCGCGGCCCTCGTTGATGCCCTCTTCCAGCGCGGCGCGAACTCCGGTCGCCAGGGCGGCCGGGTCGAAGGCGCCGCTGCCGTCCACGCCGAGGGCGGCCAGCCGCTCGCGCAGATCCCTGCTCCCGGGAAGGGCCGGGAAGAAGCCGAGCAGGAAGTCCAGCACGGTGAAGAACTCGACGTCCTGACCGGATTCCTCGCGCCATACCGGCCACACGGGGTCCGCGGCAGGGGCCGGGGCGCCGGTTCCGGTGAAGGAGCTCAGGGGCCGCAGCGCGTACTGCTCCTGGATGGCGCGCAGTTCCTCGACGTCCACGTCGGTCAGGCCGGTGAGGGTGGTGCGGCCCAGGCATCCCACGAGGTGGCTGTCGGCGCGCAGGACCCCCGCCACACCGTCGGGTACGTCGCCGGCCCACCCGGGGCCCGCGATCAGGTGGTTCCCGGCGTCCTGGCCGGTGGTGCGGGCGCCCACGAAGCCGACGTAGGTGGTGTCCAGGTCGTGGAAGGGCAGCACGTAGTAGCGGTCCATGGCGGGCACAGAGACCACCCACGGTTCCGCGCGCAGGTCCAGCCAGCACCATGAGTACGGGGTGTCGTTGTTCGGCGTGACGATGTCGGTGTTCTCCGGCCGCGACGGCTGCGGATAGTGCCGGAAGGTGCCGAAACCGCCCACATACCGGGGATCGTTCGGGTCCACCGCCTGCGCGTACATCGTCCGATAGTTCTCCAGCATGGGATGGCCGTAGATCCAGCCCTCCGCCGCCGTCGCCCGCACCGTGTCGAGATTCACGCCGCTCATGCACCACCTTCAGAACGCCGGAATGTAGCTTTGCACCCTTTTGGTGATCATAGGGGCGCATTAGAGGGTGTATGTGGAGAACGGGGCCGCAAGCCACCGCGGCGCGCGTACACCGCCGCCGGTCGACGGGGCGTCGACGGGTGCCGGCCGGGTGATGGGAGATCGTCACCATCCGAGTCCTCGGCGGCGCGGAGCCTGCGGGCAGAGCGCCTCACCCGGAAGCGACGGCCCCAGCCAGTGGCCGGGGCCGCCTCCGCTGGTTCGGGAGAGCGGTTCGAGCGGGTCTACGCAGGAGGCGGGGGCGCAGCGACGGACGCGCTGTGTGCGCCCCTGCCCGAGGTGCTTCGGAACTCCGGCGGGCCTTGTGCCCGCTCTTCGCGTTCGGGTGGAACGGTCAGGACAGCGGCTCGTACGGGAGGGAGGGGAAATAGTCCTGCCTGTCGCCGTCGCGGTGGATGTCCCACGTGGCGCAGTGGAGGGAGCCGCCGTACTCGAAGACGTTGCGGAACGGGACCGGGAGGACCTCGAAACCGTGCGAGGAGAGAAGGTCTTGGAGGGGCTTCTCCTGCTCCTCGCAGATGACCTTCGTCGGCGAGATGCTCAGCACGTTCATCGAGAGCCACTTCGAGGACTGGCAGTACATCGGCATCTCGTCGTTGGTCAGGACGGGCTGGGGCACATCGACCAGTTGCCAGTCGTTGTCGAGGAACATCTTCTCCTCGCCCTCGCGCAGCGGCCGTTCCGGGTTGGTGAGGATCAGGCCGGGGCGCAGCGGTACGAAGGTGCAGTCGATGTGGGACGGGAAGAAGTCCAGCGGGAAGTGCACGGGGTGGACGCGGAAGCCGCGGGGTTCCAGGTGGCGCTTGAGCCAGTGGATGCCGGCCCGGTTGGTGGTCATCGACTCCTGGACCAGGATGTCCCGGCCCAGTCGGCTCATGTCGGCCGCGTCGAAGACCACCTCGTCCTGGTTGACGCAGAACTCGAACGAGTGCATCTTCGCGTGGCGCTCCTCCAGCGGCCACTCCCAGAAGTCCTCGCGGTACATGCCGTCCTTCATCGACGGCTTGGGCGCGGTCGTCCATCCCACCCGCGGGTCGGAGTTCCAGTACTCGTAGACCAGCTTCCGGTAGGGCTGGTACTCGAAGTAGCGGGCCCGGCGCGACATGGTCGCCTCGATGATCTCGTTGCCCATGGTGATCATCACGTCGCGCGGGCAGACGGCGCAGTACTGGTTCTCGACCTCGAAGTCGGGGGTGGTGACCGGGGCGGAGAAGTCGTGCGTCTCGGGGCGGCGTACGGTCACGCCCTGGGATTCCAGGAGCGAGGCGAGACCGGCGAGTTCCTCGTTGGCCAGATCGATGGCCTCCTTGGACTTCGGGCCCGTGGGGAACGGCTGGTCGGGAGCGTTGCGTATCGCGGGCCGGCTGCCTGGTTCAGCCGGTTCGAAGCAGGCGTTGTCGGCGGAGCCGACCACCATTTCCCGGAGGGTGTCCCACTCGTTCCACGAGTTGACGACGGGGGGGAGGTTGTTCGGCATGTGCAGCCACCTGTCTCTGCCGGAGCGTTCGATGAGGGAAACGGGTCAGGCCGCGTCGGTCGCGGCGAGCGAGGCGGGCCGGAGGTCGGTCCAGTTCTCCTCGATGTGGTCGAGGCAGGCCTGCCGGGTGCTGTCCGACACCACCACGTTCCAGCCGGCCGGGACCTCGACGAACGAGGGCCACAGGGAGTGCTGACGCTCCTCGTTGACGAGCACGTGGAAGACGCCGTCTTCGTTGTCGAAGGGGTTTGTCATGGTTTCAGTCTCTCTGTTCTCGGGGCCGGCCCGGGCTGATTCCGGGCTTCGCGGGGGCCTCGGGCGAGTGCGGTGCCGAGGGCGCGGGCGGTACGGCAGCGGAAGACGCTCTCCACGTCGACGGGCCGTCCCAGCTCCGTCTCGATCCGGCCCGCCAGGCGCAGGGCCGTCAGGGAGTCGCAGCCGAGCTCGAACACGTCCTCGTCCGCATGGACGAAGTCGCGTCCCAGCACCTCCGCGATCAGCTCGCACATCATCTGCTGCCCCGGTTCGGCAGGTGGTGCGGGAGTGTGTTCCAGGAACCGGCCCGTCGGGAGGGCCAGCGCTCCGGGCAGCTCGATCAGCAGTTCCCGTAGACGATCGGCCACCTGCTGCCCGAGTGGTGCGTCGAACAGGTCCGGGCGGTAGCTGATCTCCAGCTCCAGCTGCCGGCCGGGTGCGGCCATCAGCTTGAGCGGATAGTGATAGGCGTCGTGGCCGACGACATCCGTCAGCCGCAAGCCGTTGTCCGGACCGCTCGGCAGGGTCTCGGCGGTCGGAAAGTTCTCGAAGACGACGCAACTGTCGAACAGGGTCCCCAGTCCCACCGTCCGCTGGATGTCGCTCAGCGGGAGGTAGTGGTGTTCGAGGAGTTCGGCGTGCTCGCCCTGGAGGCGTTCGAGCAGTTCGGCCACCGGCTCGGACGGGTCGAGACGCACCCGTACCGGCACGGTGTTGATGAACACCCCCACCATCTCCTCGACGCCGGGGAGTTCGGCCACCCTGCCCGAGACCGTGGCCCCGAAGGTGATGTCCAGCTGCCCGGTCCGCCGGTGCAGGCACAGCGCCCAGGCGACCCGGACCAGGGTGTTGAGCGTGACGCCGTGACGGCGTGAGATGTCGAGCAGCGCGGAGGTGTCCGCCTCGGAGAGGGCGACGACGGTCCGCTCCGGAAGGACGCGGATCCGCGCGGTGTCCGTGCCGGGGCAGGCCAGCGTGGGCTCCTTCAGACCCGCCAGCGCCTCCAGCCAGGCCGTACGCGCCTTCTCGCGGTCCTGTTCGGCCAGCCACCGCAGATAGTCGGGGTAGTGGCCGGGTGCGGGCAGCCCGCTCGCGGTGCCGTGGTCGTAGAGGGCGAGCAGGTCGCGCAGCAGCAGCGAGGTGGTCCAGCCGTCCACCAGCAGGTGGTGCATGGTCAGGACGATTCTCTGCCGGTCCTCGCCCAGGCCGACCAGGGTGCAGCGCATCAGCGGCGGCTCGGCGGGGTCGAAGCGCCGGCGCCGGTCGGCCGCCAGCACCGCCGCCAGCCGGTCGGCCTGTTCGTGCGGGTCGAGGCCGGTCAGGTCATGGACGTGCCACGGCATGGCCGTCCGCTCCGGGATCACCTGGACCGGCTCCCCGGACCGCTTCTGCAGGAAGGCCGCCCGCAGCATCGGGTGCCGTTCCAGGAGAGCGTCGCAGGCACCCCGGAACCGCTCGGCGTGGAGCCGGCCCCGCACCTCCAGCGAGATCTGCACGTTGTAGACATCAAGGTCCCGGCTGTCGTACCGGGCGTGGAAGAGCAGCCCTTCCTGGAGCGGCGTCATCGGCAGGGCCTCGACGACGGGCAGACCGATACGGGCGCCGAGACCGGCGAGCTCGGTGTCGTGCCGGTCGAGCGGTTCTCCGCCCAGTGGCCCGCCCTCCCGTGGCAGGGCGGGCGGCATCGTCTGCCGCGGGACGATGGCCTCCGTGCTCGTCCCGTGCTCCACCAGCGCGCGCAGCGCCGCGAACCAGAGCCGGCCCAGCTCGGCGACGTCCTGGTCGGTCAGCAGCCGGCGGGCCCACAGCCAGTGGGTGACCAGGCGTGGCCCTTCCGCGCCGTCGCTGACCGCCGCGGTCAGTTCGACGACGTGCGCCATGGGCATACGGGGGTCGGCCCCGAGGGGCAGCACGTCCGACTCGGGGGCCACGCTCCAGTCGGTGGACCCCGCACCGCCCTGTCTCCCGAGGTAGTTGTACCCGATCTGGGGTGCGGGGCGGGCCGCCAGCTCGGCGGCTGTCTCCTGGTTCAGGTAGCGCAGCAGACCGAAGCCGGTGCCGCGCCGGGGGATGGCCTCGACCTGGGCCGTGACCCGGCGCACGGCCTCGCCGAGGCGGGCCCCGGCCGGATCGTCGTCCGGCGCCCAGTCGGCGATCCTGGCGTCGACGCGTACCGGGTACAGCGTGGTCAGCCAGCCGACGGTGCCGGACAGGTCGACGTCCTCGGACAGCTGTTCACGGCCGTGGCCCTCGACGTCGATCAGTACGGCCGTGCTGTCGCCCTCGTCGGGCGAGCGGTCACGACGCCAGGCGGCGACGGCCACCGCGAGGGCGGTGAGCAGTACCTCGTTCGTGTGGGCGCCGAAGACGGCGGGCACGGTCGTGAGCAGCGGGGCGGTCAGCTCCGGCGGAAGGGTGAGGGAGAGTTCACCGGCCGTCGCGTAGACGTCGTGCGACGGGGAGAGCTCCACGTCGGCGAGCCTGCCGTCACCCGGCCCCCGTCCTCTGCCGAGAGTCCGCCGCCAGTGGGGCAGTTCGTCCCGCAGGGCGGGCGCCTCCGCCTCGGCGCGGAGCAGCAGGCTCCACTCCCGCATCGAGAACGGCACCGGACCCGTCTCCGGGACGCCACCCGCTGCCAGGTCCTGCCAGATGCCGTACAGGTCGGTCAGCAGGATGTGCCAGGAGACCGCGTCGACGGCCAGGTGGTGGACGGTGACGAGCAACCTGCCCTGGGCGCCCTCCCCGGCGTCGAACCAGGTCACCCGCAGCATGGCGCCGGCGCGCGGGGCGAGGGAGTCGGCGTCCTCGCGGGCGCACGCGGCGATCCGCAGACGGACGCCATCCGGCGCGAGACCCACGACATCCACCCGGCGGACCGAGTTGCGCGACTTCACCGGGTCCGCCGGGTCCGCCGACTTCACCGGGTCCGCCGGGTCCAGCGTCAGCGCCCCGTCCTCCCGGAGACGTGCGCGCAGCGACTGATGCCGCCCGGCGAGAGCCTGAACGGCGGTGGCCAGCAGGTCGGCGTCGAGTGCGGCCGGCACCCGGAGCAGGGTCGACTGGTGGTACGCGTCGGTCGTTCCGCCCTGCTCCCGCAGCCAGAGCATGATCGGCGTCGCGGGGATCACGTCCGCCGGCCACCGCGCCCCCGGGTCGGCCGCGCCCGGGCCGCCGCCCGAGGCGTTTACCGCGTCCGTCGGGCTCGCCATGAGGAAGGCGGCGAGAGCGCTCGCGGTGCGGTGGGTGAAGACGTGCTTCGGGGTCAGGTGGAAGCCCGCGGCGCGGGCGCGGACGACGAGTTGGATGGCGGTGATGGAGTCGCCGCCGAGGGCGAAGAAGTCGTCCGCCGCCACGGCGCCGTCCACACCGAGCACCTGGACGAACAGTTCGACGAGAACGGTCTCGACGCTCTCGTCCCGCGCCCGGTCAGCCGGCTGCCGCCGCCCGGACTCACCCGCCTCGTCGGGGGCCGGCAGCGCGGCCCGGTCCACCTTGCCGTTCGGGCTCATCGGCAGTGCGGGCAGGGTGACGAACGCCGAGGGAACCATGTTCGCGGGCAGCCGCGCCCCGATCCGGTCCGCCAGCGCGGCGAAGTCCGCGGACGGGTCGGCCACCGGTACGACATAGGCCACCAACCGCTCGTTCCCGTGCCGGTCCTTCCGTACGGCTGCCGCGGCCAGGGCGACGGCGGGATCGGCCGCGACTACGGTCTCCACCTCGCCCAGTTCGATCCGGAAGCCGCGGACCTTGACCTGGTCATCCGACCGGCCGCGGTAGACCAGGACGCCGTCGGGCCGCCGGCACGCGATGTCGCCGGTGCGGTACATCCGGGAGCCGGGCGGACCGAAGGGGTCGGCGACGAAGCGGGATGCGGAGAGCCCGGGCCGGTTGACGTAGCCGCGGGCGAGCACGTCACCGCCGATGTACAGCTCGGCGGGCAGGCCCGCGGGGACGGGACGCAGGAAACGGTCCAGGAGGTAGACACGGGCGTCGGGGACCGGACGGCCGATCGGCACCGCACCCCCCGGCAGCGGATCGCCGGGTTCCAGGCGGTACTCCATGCATCCCACGGTGGCCTCCGTGGGTCCGTACTCGTTCACGACGGTCACGTCCGGGTGGGCCTCACGCCACGGGGCCAGCGCCTCGCCGTTGAGCTGTTCACCGCCCAGGACCAGTTCCCCGGTCGGGGAGTACCAGCCGGACGACGCGGTCAGCACCGGCAGGTGGCTGGGAGTGGCTTTGACGAAGGTGGGCGGCGGGGTGGCGTCGGTCGGGGCGTCGAAGTCCTCCAGGTCGACGATGCGCACCAGACCGCCGGAGGTCAGCGGGCCGAAGATGCCGGTGACCGTGAGGTCGAAGGAGGGCGGTGAGTGCACCAGCGCCTGTCCGGCGAGGCCGGGGTAGGCGGCGCGGGCGAAGGCGAGGTAGCTGTCGACCGTACGGTGCTCGACGGCGACGCCCTTGGGCCGGCCGGTCGATCCCGAGGTGTAGATGACGTACGCGGCGTCCGCGGGCCGCGGCGGCGCGCCGCGTTCGCCGTCCTCCACGCGGTGCGAGGGCAGCAGTGCCAGCTCCTCCCGCACGGTGGGGGCGGCGAGCGGGACGACCGACGGATGCGTGATGTGCGCCGGGCGGGTGGCGCCGGCGCAGACGACGACGGACGGGGCGGCGTCGTCGAGCATGAACGCGACGCGTTCGGCGGGATAGGAGGGATCGATCGGCAGGTATCCGGCTCCCGCCTTCAGCGTGCCGAGCAGCGCCACGATCAGGTCCGTACCGCGCGGCAGCGCCACGGCGACGAGGCCGCCGGGCTTCACGCCGCGGGCCAGCAGCAGCCGTGCCAGCCGGTTCGCCTCCGCGTCGAGCCGGAGGTAGCTGAGCGACCGTTCCCCGTCCGCCACGGCCGGGGCGTCGGGTGTGGCGTGCGCCTGGGCCTCGAATCGCTCGGTGAGTGTCGCCGGTACACGGGCGGGAACGTGCCCGGACCTGGGGCCTTCCCGGTCGCCGATCACCTGCTCCCGTTCCTCGCGGGTCAGCAGCGGAACGGCGGCGACCGGCGTCGTGGGCCGTTCGGCGAAGGTCTGGAGCAGCAACCTCAGTCGGGAGCCGATCAGTTCGACACGCTCGGCGTCGAACAGGTCGGTGCGGTAGTTGAGTTCGAGGCGCAGGCTGGGGCCGGGGACGGCGAAGACGCTCAGGGGGTAGTGGGTCGAACCGGTGATCTCCTGCTGTCCGGCCGCTTCCTCGTCCCCTTCCAGCAGCGTCACTCGCAGGCCGGCCGGACCGTCCTGCACGGCCTCCCAGTCGAAGGGCGCGTTGCCGAAGCCGGTGGAGGTGTCGAAGAGCGCGCCGAGCCCGGCCAGCCGCTGCACCTCGGCCAGTCCCAGGTGGTGGTGCGGGGCGAGTGCGGCCTGTTCGTCCTGGATCCGGGCGAAGAGGGCGGCCATCGCGTCCTCGGGGGCGATCCGTACCCGTACCGGGATGGCGTTCATGAGCAGGCCCACGACCGAGTCGACCCCGGGGAGCTGTGGCGGGCGGCCGTGCACGGTCTGGCCGAAGACCACGTCGTCGCGCCCCGTCAGCAGCGAGAGGAGCAGCGACCAGGCGCCCTGTACGACGGTGTTGAGCGTGAGGCCGTACTCCCGGGCGGTCGCGGTCAGCGCCTTGGTCGCCTGCTCGGACAGCGTCACGAAGGCCAGCCCGGGCATCGCCTCCGCGAACGGCGCGCCGGGGGCGACGAGTGTCGGTTCGTCCAGACCGTGCAGGGCGTCGCGCCACGCCTGTTCCGCGGCGGGCCGGTCCTGGCGGGAGAGCCACCTGAGGAAGTCCGAGAAGGAGGTGAGGGGGCCGAGTCCGGCGTCGTCGCCGTCGCTCCGGTAGAACGCCAGCAGGTCCTGGAGGACGAGGGGCAGAGACCACCCGTCGAGCAGGATGTGATGGTAGGTCATGACGAAGGCGTGGTGGTCGGGCGCCAGCCGGATCAGCGCGAACCGCATCAACGGCGGCGCCCCCATGTCGAAGCGGCGCAGCCGTTCCTCCTCGAGGAAGGTCAGCAGCCTCGCCCGCCGTCCGGACCCGGACTCCGCCGACAGGTCGAGTTCCGTCCACGGCGTCTGGACGACGCGGCGGACCAACTGCACGGGCTTGCCGTTGGCGCGCAGCCGGAAACCGGCCCGCAGGGCGGTGTGGCGGCGGAGCGTGGCGGAGCAGGCCGCGCGCAGACGCTCCGCCGAGATCTCCCCGGTCAGTTCGAAGCCGGCCTGGATGTTGTAGACGTCCACCGTCTCGGAGTCGTACAGCGCGTGGAAGAGCATGCCCTCCTGCAGTGGCGTGAGGGGCAGCGCCATCTCGATCGGAGACTCTGTCGCTTCGTTCACTGTGAGGTCATCCCCGTGAGCGTTTCGGTGGTGGCGGTGACAAGGCGGCGGGCGGTGTGCGGGGCACGCCGACGCGGCCGACAGCGCGATGCTGCCGCACGGTTCGCGTGCGGGGACAGGCAGTGGACCGGCAGCTTCCCCGGCCGGCTCCCGCCCTCAGCGCAGCGTCGTTGTGAGGGCGTCGAGCGTCGCGGGCGCGCCGGTGAAGAGGTAGTCGTGCCCGCCCGGCAGCAGCCGGAGGGAGAACTCGCCCGCCGCGCAGTCCCGCCAGCGTTCCAGCTGCTCCCCGCTGATCAGTGGGTCGTCCGCGCCGCCGAGGACGTGCAGCGGGCAGTCGACCCGTTCCGGGCCGGGGGCCAGGTAGGCCTCCGTGAGGGCGAGGTCGCGGCGGACGGTGCGCAGCGCGTACCGCAAGTACGTCGGATAGCGGGACAGTTCCGAAGGGATGCCGCCGAAGCTGTTCAGCCAGGCGAGCAGCCCGGCGTCGTCCCGGTCCGACACACGCCGGCGCACCGGGGTGTGCGGCGACCGTGCCGCGGACACCAGCAGTGCGCGCGGCGGTGTCAGGCCGCGCCGTGCGATCCCGACGGCGATCTCGTAGCCGAGCAGCGCGCCGAAACTGTGGCCGAAGATCGCGTACGGCAGGTCGAACTCGTCCGCGATGCCGTCGATCACCGCGTCGGCCAGTTCCTCCATGGTCTCCGGCAGCGGATCCGTGCCGCGTACACCCCGGCCCGGCAGCTCCACCGTCGCGAGCTCCACGCCGGAGGGCGGGGCGAGACGCCACGGGGCGAACGAGGCCGCGCTGCCGCCCGCCTGCGGCAGGCAGAACAGCCGCGTCCGGGGCCGTGACGCGCGGACCCGGCCCACGATCCAGGGACAGTCGTCACCGGGAGCCGGTGCGCCTCGCGAGCCGGACGGGTTCCCTGAGCGGGTGGGTGGTGCGACGGCGGTCATGCGCGTCCCGCCCCTTCGGTCGGCCGACGGTCATGCGGGGCAGCAGCCCCTGCCGGGCATCATGGTTCGGCGGGTGGCGGCGGGGCCAGGCATGGGACCGGCAACCGGTCTGCCGCCAAGTTGCCCCACGGGTGCCTGGAGAGCTGTTCCGGGGCGCGTCAGACTCCACGAGCGTCAGTCCTGTTCCGTGCCCGAGGGGTGGACCGTAATCCAATGACCACAGTTCCGGACTCGGTGACCGGCTCGGCGGCCGCTCCCGGCGGTTCGGCCGCCACGACCGGCTCGGCCGAATCGACCTTCTTCACACTGGACACCGTCACCGCGGACCTCATGGAGGTCGACGCGATGTTCAAGGCCATCCTGAACTGGGACTACGGCCAGCGCGACAGCCGGGTGTGGAACCTCTACGAGAAGAACAAGGTCTCGCAGTGGAACGCCACCACCGACATCGACTGGGACCACGAGATCCACTTCGGGTCGGAGCTGTCGGAGGAGAGCGGGGGGAGACTCGCGTCCTTCGTCGTCGGCGAGGGGAGCCCCGTGCCCCGCGAACTGCTGACGCAGTTCCGCTGGCAGTACCAGTCGTGGATGTGCAGCCAGTTCCTGCACGGCGAGCAGGGCGCGCTGGTGACCACCGCCCGGCTGGTGGAGACGGTGCCGGACATGGATGCCAAGACCTACGCGGCCTCGCAGGTCGCCGACGAGGCGAGGCACGTCGAGGCGTTCGCCCGCTATGTCGACGAGAAGCTGGGCGATTCCTACCCGATCAATCCCGGGCTCAAGACGTTGCTGCACGACCTGCTGTCGGAATCCCGGTGGGACATCGTCTATCTCGGCATGCAGGTGGTCGTGGAGGGGCTGGCGATCACCGCGCTGCGGCTCGCGAGCAGCGGTTTCGGGGACCCGATCATCCGGCAGATCACCAAGATGGTCGCGAGCGACGAGGCCCGGCACATCGCCTTCGGGGTCACCGCGCTCACCGGCATGTACGGGCAGGTGACCGCCGCCGAGCTGCGTGAGCGCGAGGACTTCCTGCTGGAGGCCATCCAGCTGATGTCGCGCCGGTTCATGCTGCGCGAGGTCTGGGAGCGGATGGACCTCGACGTGGAGAAGGGGCTGCTGTTCGCCCGGACGAACCCGATGATGGCCACCTACCGGCAGATGCTGTTCCAACAGGTCATCCATGTCCTGCGGCAGTTGGACATGCTCTCGGACCGGGTCAAGAGCCTGCTGCTGGCGGAGAACCTGGTGCGTCCCGAGATCATGGCGATGACGCGCTGACTCCGGGCTCCTCCACCGTCGCGCCGGCGCCGATGTCACCTCGGGTGACATCGGCGCCGGCGTTCCCGCTTCCCTCGCCTCTCTCCCGTCCTACTTCTTCGCCGCGCGGAAGCCGTTGACGACCGCGATCAGGCTCGCGACCAGGACGATCAGCGCCACTCCGGTGTAGACCTCGGGCGTCGTGTTGTCGGTGACGTCCGCCAGGAAGTCCGGGTTGAAGATCTGCCGTTGCTGGAGGATCCAGGCCAGCGGCAGCACGAACACCGCCTGGGCGATGGCGTGCAGGACGGCCAGCCGGCTGGTCCAGCCGTGCGTGACCACACGGACCAGAGCGAGCACGACGAGGCCGGTGAGCCCGATGAGGATCGGCCAGATCCAGCCCGACCACAGGTCCGGGTCGAGTACGGCGATCCGCTCCCCGCCGTCGGTCCGGTAGGGCTCGGAGAGCTGCTGCCAGACGGTCAGGCCGAGCAGCAGCGCGTACCAGACCGCCGTCAGGACGGCACCGGTGCCGACCTTCTGGGGCTCACGCGTCTCGGGCAGGTCGTCGGGGGTCCAGTCGGTGGTACGGATGAGAGTCCCCTTCCGATGGCCGGCGCGCTCGGCGACGGCGAACAGCACGGTGAGTACGGTGACCATCTGGGCGCCCACGGTGAACACCGTCTCGACGCCGGCGCCCACGGCCGCGCCGAGACCGTTGTCGTCCACGATCTCCAGCAGCACGAACACGGCGGTGAGCACCGGCAGCACGGTGGTCAGCAGGAAGACCAGCAGCCGGATGTAGGTCGGGTAGAGATCGGGGCCGATCAGGGCGAGCGGCCGGTCGGTGTAGCGCGCGGCGTGCCGGATCGGATCGCCCATCTCGCTCAGCACCTCGCGCTCGACCGCCTCGGGACGGGCCGGGTCGCGTGCTTCGATGGTGTCGGCGATGGTGGTGCGCAGCTCGTCGGCGATGTCGTCGCGCTGATCGGCGGGCAGTCGTCGGACGACCTCATGCACGTAGCGCTCGGTGAGCGTGTTCGTGCTCATCCATTCTCCTTGGTAAGCCGTGAGATCGAGGTGACGAGGTCCTGCCATTCGCGCACCAGTGAGGTGCGTACCCGGGAGCCCTCCGGGCTCACCCGGTAGAACTTCCGTGGCCGGGACTCGTCGGTGTTCCATTCGCTGGTGAGCAGGCCTTGCTTCTCGAGTCGGCGCAGCAAGGGGTAGAGGGTGTTGCCGTCGACGGTGACACCCGCGTCGTTGAGTGTCTCCAGCAGTGCGTAGCCGTACTGCGGCTTGCGGAGCAGCGCGAGGCAGGCCAGGACGACCGTGCCGCGCCGCAGCTCCTGGGCCTGGCCAAGAGCGATCTCTTCTGTAGCCATGCATCGCACTGTACTGTGCGGCGCACACTATTGTCACGCGTACAGTTCGCCCGGGACCGATCAGCCCCCTGCGACCTGCGCTTTCTCCTTCTCCGCCGCCGCGTCCTCCGCCACCTCCGCCGTCAGCGGCCGGGTCGTCGCGTCGAACTCGCCCGCGCAGAGCGCCTTCCAGATGACCCTCCGGCGCGGTTTTCCGCTCGACGTGACCGAGACACCGCCACGGGGCAGCTCGACCATGTGGAGCTCCGCGTCGCCGAGCCATGCGGAGAGGACCTCGTGGGCGGCCTCCCGCCAGCCGGGCCGCACGCCGCCGAACACCGCCACGCCGGTCGGTACCCCGCCGCGTACCCCCAGCAGGACGGCGACGCGCCGCTCGGGAATGCCCCGGTGGTGCAGCAGGGCCTCCAGGCTCTCGGCGAAGACCATCTTCCCGTTCACCTTCAGCCCGTCGCCGAGCCGGCCGATCACGAAGAGCTGCCCGTCCCGCAGGAAGCCCGCGTCACCGGTGGCGAGGCCCCCGTCATCGACGCTGGTACCGGAGGCGGACCCGGTGGCACCGATATACCCGCTCGCGATCGACACCCCGGTCACGACGATCTCGCCGACCCGTCCGTCCGGCAGTTCCTCACCCTCCTCGGACAGGATCCGCACCGTCCTGCCCTCCAGCGGACGGCCGCAGCCGACCACCGCCGCTCCGGCGAGAGACGCCGCGTCGCCGGCGTCCGGCGCCTGCGCCGACCAGCCCTCGCCGGGGGCCAGACCGGTCACCGCGAGGGTCGCCTCGGCGCTGCCGTAGGCGGGGAGCAGCGCGCCGCGGTCGAGACCGTGCGGCCCCAGCAGGGCGTGGAAGTCCTCGAGCACCTGCCGGTCGACCCGCTCCGCGCCGATGATCACGCACCGGACCGAGTCGAAGCGCAGCCCCCGCAGGTCGGCCGGTCGCACCCGGCGAAGGATGTACGCCAGTCCGAAGTTGGGCATGGCCGTCATGACAGCGCCCTGGTCGCTGATGCAGCGCAGATACCGCAGCGGCGAGCGGATGAAGTCGTCCGGCTGCATCATCCAGCCGTCGAAGCCGGTGACGACGACGTTCAGCAGGAAGCCGACGAGCCCCATGTCGTGGTGGACCGGCAGCCAGCTGATCGCCGGGTACTGGGGCGCGCAGCCCAGCCACTGCCCCATTCCGGCGAGGTTGGTCCGCAGGGCGTCGGCGGAGATCGACACGCCGCGCGAGAAGCCGCTCGACCCGGAGGTGAACTGGATCAGCGCGGTCTCCGGCAGCGGCATCGGCCGCTCCAACGGCTCCGCCCCGAGGACGAGTCCGTCGAAGGCGACCGGCTCCTTCAGCCCCAGCCCGCTCGCGATCCCACGGATCTGCTCCAGCGACTCGTCGTCGCAGATGGTGAACCGGGGCGCGGCCGTCCCGAACAGATGGCTCGCGTGCCTCTCGTACTCGTCGGCGTGCTGGAAGGCGAAGGGCGGAGGGATGGAGCACGGCGTCGCACCGGCAGCCAGCGCGCCGAAGAAGCCGGCGACGAAACCCGGACTCGAGCGCAGCACCAGGGCGACGACGTCACCCTGCCCGACCCCCCGCGCCCGCAGGGCGGCGGCGGTTCTCAGCACCAGCGCGGCCAGATCACGGTAGGACCAGAAGTCCCATCCGTCGGCGGAATCCGCGTAGTACAGACCGCGCTCGGTGGACGGCTGGTCCAGCCAATCGAGCAGGCCTCGGTCCTGGTCTCCCAACGTCCTTGTCCTCTCCAGAAGTTCGTGGCACGTCCGGCACGCGCGAGGCGTGGCGCCGTGCCCGGCTCGCCGCAGCATCACCCGCCTCCCGTACGAGAACCAGGCAAGCGGCCGGTAACTCGGCACGGACCGGGCGGCATTTCGAACAGCGCCGCTGATTGCCGGTCCGGTTGCCTGGTTTCCGCCCGGGCGGGCGATGCAGCATCGTCGCGAGATCCGGGCCTCCAGGCTCGCGGGGATGCACGAGAGAGCGGTTACGACCCGATGACTTCACGCGCCGAGAACGGTCTGCTGCCGCTGACGGCGGCCCAGCGGGGGGTGTTCTTCGCCCAACGGCTCGACCCCGCCAACCCGGCCTACAACACCATGGTCGCCATGGAGGTACGCGGGCCGCTGGACGGCCGGCTGCTCCAGCGCGCGATCCGCCGGGCCGAGGGGGAGAGCGGAAGCTTCGACGTCGAACTGGTCGAGCGGCCGGACGGTACGTACCAGCGGCCGGTCCCGCCCGGCTGTTCGACCTGGCAGGAGTACGACCTCAGCGACGAGCCGGACCCCCTCGCCGCCGCGCGGACGCTGATCGACCGTGACCGCGCGAACCCGCTCGACCTGGAGAAGGACGCGCTGTCGGCGCACATCCTGATACGGGTCGGATCCGATCACCACGTCTGGTACCAGCGCAGCCACCACATCCTGTCCGACGCCTTCGGGTCGGTGCTGCACTCGCGCCGGATCTCCGCGTGCTACGAGGCACTGGCCGCCGGGACGGAACCCGACGGTGAACCGCTGGGTCGGCTCCAGGACCTGCTGGCGGACGAGAGCGACTACCGCGCGTCGGCGGACTACACCGCGGACCGGGCGTACTGGGCCGGCGTCTTCGCCGACCGGCCCGAGACGGCCGGTCTGGCGCCGGGAGCGCCGACGGCCGCGGCGGGCATGGCGATCGCCACGACGACGATGCTTCCGCCGGCCGAACTGCGGGCGCTGCACACCGCCGGGCGCGACGCCCGCACTCCCTGGACCGTGCCGATGCTGGCGGCGGTCGCCGCCTATCTGCACGGTATGACGGGCGTCCAGGACCTGACGATCGGGGTGCCCACCACCGCGCGGCTCGGGGCGAGGTCCCAGAACGTGCCCGGCATGCTGTCGAACACGCTTCCGCTGCGGATCACCGTCGATCCGGCCGCCGACCGCGCGCAGCTGGTGCGGCAGGTCGCGCGGCGGCTGGGGGAACTGCTCACCCATCAGCGCTACCCGTACGACGAAATCCGGCGTGACCTGCGCATGCTCGGCGCCAACGAGCAGCTGTTCGGGGTGCTCGTGAACATCATGCCGTCGGGGTCCGAGACCGCGTTCACCGGTCGCGAGGCCGAGGTGATGGCGCTGTCCGGGGGACCCGTCACCGACCTCAACATCACCTGTCACCCCGATCCGGGCGGCCGCGGCATGCGCATCGAGTTCGAGGCCAACCCCGACCGGTACGACCTCGCCGAACTCCGCACACACCAGGCCCGGTTCACGGACTTCCTCGCCCGCTTCCTCGCCACTCCCGCAGACGTGCCGCTCGCCCGCGTCGAGGTCCTGACCGCGGCGGAACGCACGCGGACACTCGCCGCGGACAGCCCTCGGCCGTACGCGGAACCCGTCGTCCCGCGCACCTTCCCGCAGCTGTTCGAGGAGCAGGTCGGGCGGACCCCGCACGCTCGCGCCGTGCTCTCCCCGTCCGAGTCCCTCGACTACGCGGCGCTCAACACCCGCGCCAACCGCCTGGCACGGGTGCTGGTCGAGCACGGCGCCGGCCCCGAGCGGCTGGTGGCGGTCGCCCTGCCGCGCGGCAGCACCGCCCTGACCGCCACGGTGGCGGTGCTGAAGTCGGGCGCGGCCGTTCTCCCGGTCGACCTCGACTACCCGCGGTCCCGGGTCACCGCCATGCTCGACGACACCGCACCGCTGCTGCTGCTGACGACCCGCGCCGCCGACGACCCCACGCTCGCCCCCGCGGTGCCACGCCTGTACCTGGACGAGGCGGCCGCTCCCGTCGGCCACCCGCCGGCGGGCGGCGACGCCGACGGAGATCTCGACGACCGGGACCGCCGCACGCCTCTGCGCCTGACGCACCCGGCGTACGTCATCTACACCTCCGGGTCGACCGGCAGGCCCAAGGGCGTCGTCGTCACGCACACCGGCCTCGCCGCGCTGACCCGCCACCAGAGCGACCTGCTGCGCCTGACACCCGGGACCCGCGTCCTCCAGTTCTCCTCGCCCAGCTTCGACGCTTCCGTATGGGAGCTGTGCGCGGCGCTCCTCACCGGCGCCGCCGCGGTGGTCGCGCCGGCCGAACGGCTCACGCCCGGGCCACCCCTGGCCGAACTCGTCGCCGAACTCGGCGTCGACTGCCTGCTGCTGGCCCCGTCCACGCTGGCGGCCCTGCCGGCCGGGGGGCTCCCGGACGGAATCAACCTGGTCGTCGGCGCCGAGGCGTGCCCGCCGGACCTGGTCGCACGCTGGTCGCCCGGCCGGCACATGGTCAACGCCTACGGCCCCACCGAGTCGACGGTCATCGCGACCCAGACCGGCGCGCTGTCCGGGCGGACCGTCCCGCCCATGGGCCGCGCTGTCCCCGGCACCCGCGTCCGGCTGCTCGACGACGCGCTGCGGCCGGTGCCGCCCGGAGTGGCGGGCGAGGTGTACCTGAGCGGTGACGGGCTCGCCCGCGGCTACCTCGGCCGTCCCGGAACCACCGCGGAACGGTTCGTCGCCGACCCCTTCGGCGCGCCCGGCACCCGGATGTACCGGACGGGAGACGTGGCACGGCGGTCGGAGAGCGGCGAGCTGTCCTACCTCGGCCGTGCCGACAGCCAGGTCAAGGTACGGGGCTTCCGCATCGAACTCGGCGAGGTCGAGAGCGTGCTCGCCGAGGCGCCCGGAGTCGACCGGGCCGTGGCGGCCGTCCGCGAGGACCGGCCGGGCCACCGGCACCTGGTGGCCTACGTGACCCCTGACGCGGCGGGCGCGGCGGACGTGGTCGTGTTGCGTGAGTTCGTGGCGGGGCGGTTGCCGGAGTACATGGTTCCGGCGGTGGTGATGGTGGTGGAGTCGTTCGCTCTGACGCCGAACGGGAAGGTGGACCGGGGGGCGTTGCCGGTGCCGGAGTTCCGGGCGGCGGGGGTGTACCGGGCTCCGGTCACCGAGCGGGAGCTGGTGTTGCACGAGGTGTTCGCGGAGGTGCTGGGGCAGCCGCGTATCGGTGTCGACGACAGCTTCTTCGACCTCGGCGGCGACTCCATCATCGCCGTACGGGTGGCGTCCGGGGCCCACCGGGCCGGACTCGCCGTCGCCGTCAAGGACGTCTTCGTCCACAAGACCATCGCCAAGCTCGCCGAGACGGCCGAGGACGTCGGCGAGCGGGCCGCGACCGCCCGCACCGGGAGCCTGGTGCGGATCGACGCGGAAGAACTCGACGAGCTCGAAGCCCAGTGGGGGACAGCACTGTGAGACAGACATCCCTGGAAGCGGTCCTGCCGCTCTCGCCGTTGCAGCAGGGCATTCTCTTCCACGCCCTCTACGAGGAGGGACGAGCCGACAGCCGGAGCGTCGACTTCTACAACGTCCAGACGCCGCTGGAGCTGACCGGGGCGCTCGACACCGACCTGCTGCGTGCCTCCTGCGGCGCGCTGGTCGGCCGGCACGCGAGCCTGCGGGCGGGTTTCCTGCGCCGCCGCTCCGGCGAGGCCGTCCAGGCCGTCGCGCGGGTGGTCGAGCCGCCGTGGGAGGAGATCGACCTCTCCGGCTTCGGCCAGGAGGAACGCAAGCCACGCCTCTCCCGGCTGCTCACCGAGGAGCGCGCGAGGCGCTTCGACATGGCGAAGCCGCCACTGCTCCGGTTCACGCTGATACGGCTCGCGGCCGACCGGCACATCCTGCTGATCACCAACCACCACATCCTGCTGGACGGCTGGTCGTTGCCCCTGATCCTGGGCGATCTGTTCCGCATCTACGGGGCCGGCGGTACGGCCGAGCGGCTGGAGCCGACGGTGCCCTTCCAGGACTATCTCGGCTGGGTCGGCGAGCAGGACAGGGAACAGGCCGAGCGGGCCTGGAAGGGCGTGCTCTCGGGGGTCGACGGCGCCACGCTCGTCGCGGACGGCGCCGGCACCGGCTCCTCGGACCGGGGACAGCGGCGCGTCGTGACGGAGCTGTCCGACCGGGCCGCGGCGGAACTCGCCACTCTGGCCCGAAGCCGTGAACTCACCGTCAACACCCTGGTCCAGGGCGCCTGGGCGCTGCTGCTGACCGAGCTGACCGGACGCCGGGACGTCGTCTACGGGAACACGGTCGCGGGCCGCCCCCCGGAGCTGCCCGGCAGCGACCGCATGGTGGGCCTGATGATGAACACCGTGCCCGCCCGGGTACGGGTCGATCCGGCCGAGCCGGTGGCGGAGCTGCTGGCCCGTATCCAGCACGACCACACGACCGTGATGGGCCACGAATACCTGGGCCTCGCCGAGATCCACCGCGCCGTCGGCGCCACCGAACTCTTCGACACCACCGTCGCCTTCGAGAACGTTCCCGTGGAACAGGCCGTCCAGGGCGCCTCGGTGCCCGGGCTCGACGTCGGCCTGCTGCGGGACGCCGTCGACGAGGCGTTCGAGGGCACCCACTACCCGCTGAGCCTGGCCGTCCACCCCGGCAGCCGGCTCCGCTTCGAACTCAACTACCGCGAGGACGTCTACAGCGCCGATGCCGCGAGCGGCCTCCTGCGGCGCCTGACCGGTCTGCTGGAGGACATCGCCGCCCGGCCCGACGAGCGGGCCGGGCGGCTCCCCTCGCGGACGGACGCCGAGCGACGCGAGATCCTGCGCGAGGCGAGCGGACACGCCGTCGAGCGGCCGGACGGGACGCTGCCCGCTCTCTTCGAGGCACAGGTCCGTGCGACGCCCGACACGGTGGCCGTCACGGACGGCACGACCAGCCTCACCTTCGCTCTGCTCAACGCCGACGCCAACCGCCTGGCCCGGCTGCTCGCAGCCCGTGGCGTGGGACCGGGCGACCTCGTGGGCGTGGCCGTGCCGCGCTCCACGGACGCCGTGGTGGCGATCCTGGCAGTCCTCAAGTCGGGCGCGGCGTACCTGCCGATCGACGTCGACCACCCGGCGGAGCGCATCGCGGCGATCTGCGCGGAGGCCCGGCCTGCCCTCGTCCTGGCCTCCGTCGCCACGGCGGGCGACGTACCCGAATCGGTGCCGGCGCTGCTGCTCGACGAGACCATTCCGCCCGCGGACGGGACGGACCTCGACGACGACGACCGCACCGGTGCGCTGCTGCCCGCCCACCTCGCGTACGTCATCTACACCTCGGGATCCACGGGCCGCCCCAAGGGTGTGGCCGTGGAACACCGCAACCTGGCCAACATGTTCCACAGCCACCGGGCGAACTTCTTCGAACCCGAGCGGGCGAGGGCGGGCGGGCGGCCGCTGCGTGCCGCGCTCACCAACTCGCTCGGCTTCGACGCCTCCTGGAGCCAGCTCCTGTGGATGGTCGCCGGACACGAACTGCACATCGTCGGTGACACCGTCCGCAAGGATTCCCTGGCACTCGTCCGCCACACGGCGGAAGCACGGATCGACGTCGTCGACACCACGCCCTCCGTCGCCCGGCAGATGCTCGACGCGGGCATGTTCGAGACGGCGGGGGAGCGGCACCGCGTGCGCGTCCTCGCGCTCGGCGGCGAGGAGGTGGGCGACGACCTGTGGGCCGAACTCCACGGTGTGCCCGGTCTGTCGGTCTACAACCTCTACGGTCCCGCCGAGTGCACGGTCGACGCGATGCTCTGGCACCCCGGCGGCCCACCCGGTGCGGCGGTGGACCCGCCCGCCATCGGCGTCCCCGCCGACAACACCCGGGTCTACCTCCTGGACTCGTTCCTGCGGCCCGTGCCGGCCGGGGTCGTCGGCGAGCTGTACATCGCCGGTGACGGGGTCGCCCGCGGTTATCTGGGCCGCCCCGGCCTGTCGGCGGAGCGCTTCGTGGCCGACGTGTTCGGCCCGGCGGGCGCCCGGATGTACCGCACCGGCGACCTGGGGCGCCGCCGGCCCGACGGTGTCGTGGAGTACCGCGGCCGGTCCGACTTCCAGGTCAAGGTACGCGGCCACCGCATCGAACTCGGCGAGATCCAGGCCGTTCTGGCCGACCACCCCTCGGTGGGCCAGGCGGTCGCGGCGGTGTCCGCCGACGCCGAGGGCGCCCGCCGGATCGTCGGATACGTACGGGCCGCCTCCGGTGAGCGGCCGGACGTGGTCGTGTTGCGTGAGTTCGTGGCGGGTCGGTTGCCGGAGTACATGGTTCCGGCGGTGGTGATGGTGGTGGAGTCGTTCGCTCTGACGCCGAACGGGAAGGTGGACCGGGGGGCGTTGCCGGTGCCGGAGTTCCGGGCGGCGGGGGTGTACCGGGCTCCGGTCACCGAGCGGGAGCTGGTGTTGCACGAGGTGTTCGCGGAGGTGCTGGGGCAGCCGCGTATCGGCGTCGACGACAGCTTCTTCGACCTCGGCGGCGACTCCATCATCTCGATGCAGCTCGCGGCCCGCGCCCACCGTGCCGGACTCGCCGTCGCCGTCAGGGACGTCTTCGTCCACAAGACCATCGCCAAGCTCGCCGAGGCGGCCCAGGACATCGAGCAGGAGGCCCCCACGGTGGCGGCCGGCTCCGGCGCCGGGCCGCTGCTGTCGCTGAACGACGCCGAGCTGGCGGAGATCACCGCCGACGGACACGAGCCGGCCGACGTACTGCCCCTCACCCCGCTCCAGCAGGGCATGCACTTCCACGCCCTGCTGGCCGCCGACGGCATCGACGTCTACACCGCCCAGGCGCCCGCACGGCTGGAGGGACCGCTGACGCCCGCCGTGCTGCGCAAGGCGTTCGACGCGGCCCTCGCCCGCCACACCGGGCTGCGCGTCTCGTTCCGGCTCCTGGCATCGGGCCGTTCCGTCCAGGTGGCGCACGAGGGCCTGCGCGTCCCGTGGCGGGAGATCGACCTCTCCGGTCACGGCGAGGACGAACGCCGCCGGCGACTGGCGGAGCTGGTCGACGAGGACCGCGTCACCCGCTTCGACCTCACCGCCCCTCCGCTGATGCGGGTCACCCTGGTCCGGCTCGGGAGCGACGATCACGCCCTGCTGACCACCTACCACCACGCCCTGCTCGACGGATGGTCGCTGCCGCTGTTCTTCCGTGACGTCTTCTCCCTCTACGCCCGCGGCGGAGCCGACCGGGGCCGGCCGGTGGCCCAGTTCACCGACTTCCTCGGCTGGCTCGCCCGGCAGGAGGACGAGCGGGCGACGCTGGCCTGGAGCGAGGCCCTGGCCGGTATCGACGAACCGACGCTGGTCGCCCCGGGAGCCGAGGCGGCCACCGCGACCGTGCCCCACCTGGTGACGGAGGTCCTGGACGCGGCGGGGACGGACGCGCTCACCGCCGCGGCGCGCGACGCGGGCCTGACGCTCAACACGGTCGTCCAAGGAGCCTGGGCGGTGGCACTCGGCCACCGACTGGGGCGCGACGACGTCGTGTTCGGTGCGACGACCGCCGGGCGCCCGCCGGAACTGGCCGGCGTCGAGGAGATCGTCGGCCTCTTCATGAACACCGTCGCCGTACGGGTACGGCTGGACCCCGCGCGATCGCTCGACCACATCCTGACCGACCTCCAGTCGCACCAGGCCGAGCTGCGCCCGTACCACCATGTCGGGCTCCCCGACGTACAGCGGGCTCTGGGACGGGGGATCTCTTCGACACCGTCATCGGGTTCGAGAACACCCCCTTCGACGGGGAGGCCATCCAGGAGCAGGTCCCGGGCCTGCGGATCTCCCTCGACGAGGACCCCGTACCCGGCGCCTCGCACTATCCGCTCAGCCTGGTCGTCATGCCCGACGAGCGGCTCAGTCTCGAACTCAGCTACCGTGCCGACCTGTTCACGGCCGAGGAGGCCGGTGCGCTGCTGGCCCGGGTGCGCAGGGTCCTCGACTGCTTCGTGCGCGACCGGACCGTGACCCTGGGCCGGATCGACCTGCTCACGGACCGGGAACGCGGTCAGCTCCTGGCCGCGGCGGAAGGGGCGGCCCACGAGCGGACGGCGACCTTCCCGGAGCTCTTCGAGGAACGGGTGCGGGCCGAACCCGACGCCGTCGCGGTGTACGACCACGAACTGGCCCTCACCTACGGGGACCTCGATGTCCAGGCCAACCGGCTCGCCCGCGCGCTGGTGGACCGGGGCATCGGCCCGGAGCGCGTCGTGGCGATCGCGATGCCGAAGTCGGCGCGGTCCGTCCTCGCGGTCCTGGCGGTCCTCAAGGCCGGCGCGGCCTATCTTCCGCTGGACCTCGGCTACCCGCCGGACCGGCTCCGCTACCTGATCGGTGACGCCCGGCCGGATCTCGTCCTCACCACGGATGAGGGCGCGGCGGTCATGGCCGAGGCCGGTGCGGGGAAGGTGCTGTGCCTGGGCGGGCCCGGGCCGGATACCGAGAACGCGACCGAACTCCTGGACAAGGGGGCGGAGTTGACTGCCGGTCTCTCCGGGGCGGCCCTCACCGACGCCGACCGGATCGCGCCGCTGCGGCCCGCGAACGCCGCCTATCTGATCTACACCTCCGGGTCGACCGGCCGCCCCAAGGGCGTGGTGGTGTCCCACCTCGGGATCGCCGCGCTGATCGCCCAGCAGCGTGACGGGCTCGCGCTCCGTGCGCGGGAACGGGTGCTGCTGTTCGCCTCGCCGAGCTTCGACGCGTCCGTATGGGAACTGGCCACGGCGCTCCTGACCGGGGCGAGCGCGGTGACCGCTGACCCCGACGAGCTGCTCCCCGGACCGGCCCTCGCGCGGACCGTGGCGCGCCACGGTGTGACCGCGCTCCTGCTGCCGCCGTCCTCGCTCGCCGTGCTGCCCGAGGACGCCCTGCCCCACGGGGTCACCCTCGTCGTGGGCGGCGAGGCGTGCCCGCCGGACCTGGTCGCACGCTGGTCGGCCGGGCGCCGCATGGTCAACGCGTACGGTCCCACCGAGGCGACCGTCATGGCGACGATGAGCCGCCCGCTGGCCGGCCGGACCGCCCCGCCCATGGGAGGGCCGGTCGTCGGCGCCCGGGTCCATGTGCTGGACGGCTCCCTGCGGCCGGCGCCCGTCGGGGTGGCGGGCGAGCTCTACCTGGCGGGCCAGGGCCTCGCGCGCGGCTATCTGCGGCGGTCCGGGCTCACCGCGGAGCGCTTCGTGGCCGACCCGTTCGGCCCGCCGGGCGCGCGGATGTACCGTTCGGGCGACCTGGCGCGGCGCACGGCGGACGGGGGACTGGAGTACCTGGGCCGCGTCGACGAGCAGGTCAAGGTACGGGGCTTCCGTATCGAGCCGGGCGAGATCGAGGCGGTGCTCGCCGCCGACCCCTCGGTGGGGCAGACCGTCGTGGTCGTACGGGAGGACACCCCCGGCTCACCACGCCTGGTGGCGTACGCGGCCCCGGTGCCGGCCGGCCGGCTGGATCCGGCCGCGCTCCGCGAACGCGTCGCCGCCGTGCTGCCGGAGCACATGGTGCCCGTGGCCGTCGTCGCCCTCGACCGACTGCCGGTGACGCCGAGCGGCAAGCTCGACCGCGCCGCTCTGCCCGCACCCGACCTGTCCGGAGCCGACGGCGGCCGGGCACCGCGGACCGAGCGCGAGAAGCTGCTGTGCGCGTTGTTCGAGAAGGCCCTCGGCACGGAGGGCGTCGGCATCGACGACAGCTTCTTCGACCTGGGCGGCGACTCGATCGTCTCCATCAAGCTCGTCACGATGGCCCACGCCGAGGGCCTGGACATCGCCCCGCGCGACGTGTTCGCCCACAAGACCGTGGCGGCGCTCGCCACCGCGGTCAAGGACCTGGTTCCGGCGGCGGACGCCGACGAGGCCGACTCGCAGGAACCGCTGATCACCCTGGACCAGAGCGAACTCGACGAGTTCGCCGAGGACTGGCGGTAGCCGACCCCCTCGCGGAGGGGGCCGACGCACCACCGCACCGAGCGCCATCGCCGGACCAGAGAAGGCCTGGACCCTGCCAGGCCGGTCCGGTGCGCACCACCACGCGGCCCGGCCACCCGGCGCGGACCGCACAGGACCGAACGACGGACGACCCGAGCGGTCACGACCAGGTGAGGACAACCGACATGACCAGCAGCACCCCCACTGTTGACGTACCTTTCCCGGACGTGGCCGCGGAGGCCCCGCCGGGGAGCGACCGCGCCGACACTCCCGCCGAGTACCACCTGGACGCCACCGAAGTCACCCAGCTGGAGGAGGCCGCCGCGCGGCTCCGCGACGCCCACGGGGCGCCCGGCCTGCCGGACTTCTACGACCACGCCCCCACGGCCGAGGAACTGCTCCCCGCCGGCCTGCGCAGATTCCTCCTCTCCTACCGCAGGACCGAGAGGTCCGCCGCATGCCTGGTGCACGGCTTCCCGGTGGACGACGCGCTGATCGGGCCCACACCCGACCACTGGCGCCGGGCCATCCGCTCCGACGCGGCCCGGTCCCAGGAGCTGTGGCTGGCGATGTGCGGCATGGTGCTGGGCGACCCGTTCGGCTGGGAGACCCTCCAGGAGGGGCGCATCATCCAGAACATCCTGCCGATCCGGGGCGACGAGCTGCGGCAGAGCGGCTACGGCAGCGAGAGCCTGCTGGAGTTCCACACCGAGGACGGCTTCCACCCCGACCGCTGCGACTACCTCCTGCTCTTCGGACTGCGCAACCCCGACCTGGTGCCGACCATCGTCGCCTCCGTCCGTGACGTCCGGCTGGGCGAGCACGACCGCGCGGTACTCGCCGAGCCCCGCTTCCGGATCATGCCGGACACCGAGCACATACGGCAGTTGGAGGCCCTTGACCCCGCGCATCCCGCGCTGGAGAAGCTGTACGGGATGATCCACAGCGCCGTGCCGACCGCCGTTCTGTCGGGCGACCGTTTCCATCCCTACCTGCGCATCGACCGGCCGTTCATGGACGTCGCACCGGGGGACACCGAGGCCGAGGACGCGCTCGACCGGCTGATGGCCGAACTGCACCGGGTGCAGCGGGACGTCGCCGTGGGCCCCGGCTCGCTGCTCATCGTGGACAACTACCGGGCGGTGCACGGCCGCCGGTCGTTCAGGGCCCGGTACGACGGCACCGACCGCTGGCTGAAGAAGCTCACCGTCAGCCGCAACCTGCGCCGCAACGTCAGCGGATACGTACTCGGCAACCACCGCGTCATCGTCTGAGCCGGTCGGGCGGAAGGAGACAGGAGGCAACATGCGCACAGTCATCGTGTCCGGCGCGTCCAGCGGGATCGGACTCGCCACCGCCGAGCGGTTCGCCCGCTCGGGCGACCACGTGGTCAATCTCGACATCCAGGCGCTCACCGGGGGCGCGGCGGACGGCCCTCGCGAGGGGGGAGGCGAGATCCGGACGGTCACGCTCGACATCGCCGACTGGACCGCCGTGGGTGAGGCCGTCGACCGGGTGCACGCAGAGCGCGGCCGCGTCGACGTCGTCATCGCCAACGCGGGTATCAGCGTCCGGCACTCCATCCTCGACCTCACCGAGGCGGACGCCCGGCGCACCCTGGACGTCAATCTGATGGGTGTCCTGGCCCTGTGGCGGCACGCCGTTCCGCACATGCTGCGGGAGGGACGCGGAGTGCTCCTGGCGACGGCGTCCGTCAACGGGTCGCGCGGCTACCCCCTCTACGCGGACTACAACGCCAGCAAGGCGGGTGTCGCCTCGCTGTGCCAGACCTTCGCCGTGGAGCTGAGCCCGCTGATCAGGACGGCGTGTGTCGCCCCCGGGGCCGTACTGACACCCATGCAGCGCGCCGAGTACACCGACGCGATGCTCGACGAGGTCAACGAACGCATCCCGGCCCGGCGGCACGCCCTGCCCGAGGAGATCGCCGACGTGTTCCACTTCCTGGCCTCGCCGCAGGCGTCCTTCATCTCCGGCCAGCAGTTCACCGTGGACGGCGCGGAGACGGCCGGTGCCACCACGGCGTTCTTCCCCGGCCCCACCGAGCCGATGCGCTGACCCGGACGGCGGCGCCCGGCCGCCGTCCGCCCCGCGCCCCTCCGCCGTCGCCCGCCCGTAACCGAGTCCGAGGAAACCGCCCCATGGACACCCGCCCCGCACTCGATCAGGGCCCGCTCGACGCTGTCGATCTGGCCGATCCGCTCCTGCACGCCCACCACGACCTGGGGCCGTTGTGGCGCCGGCTGCGGGAGGAGGCGCCGGTGCACTGGCAGCCAGAGAGCGGCAGCCGCCCAGGGTTCTGGGTGGTGAGTGGCCACGCGGACGTCGCCTCGGTGCTCGGCGACAGCGTGAGTTTCACCTCGGAGCGGGGCAACGTGCTCGACACCCTGCTCGCCGGAGGTGACTCGGCGGCCGGGAGGATGCTGGCCGTCACGGACGGACAGCCGCACAAGGCGCTGCGCAGCGCCCTGCTGAAGCCGTTCTCGCCGCGCTCCCTGGGCGTGGTGGTCGAGAGCGTGCGGCGGGGTACCCGGCGGCTGGTCGAGGAGGCGGTGGAGCGGGGCGAGGTGGACTTCGCCGCCGACGTGGCCGCGCACATCCCGCTCGCCGCCATCTGTGACCTGCTCGGCGTGCCGCCCGCCGACCGGCAGCACATCATCGAGCTCACCTCCTCCGCCCTGTCCACCGAGGACGGGCTCCCCGACGAGGAGGCGACCTGGGCGTCGCGCAACGGACTGCTGCTCTACTTCTCGGAGCTGGCCGCCGCCCGGCACGACAAACCGTACGACGATGTCGTCAGCCTGCTGGTGACCAAGGAGATCGACGGGCGGCCCCTCACGCACGAGGAGATCGTCTTCAACTGTTACAGCATCATCATGGGCGGCCACGAGACGACCCGCTTCTCGATGGTCGGCGGGCTCCAGGCGCTGATGGAGCGGCCCGACCAGTGGCGGGCCCTCAAGTCCGGCGAGGTGACGACGGAGTCGGCGGTCGAGGAGGTACTGCGCTGGACGAGCCCCGCCCTGCACAGCGGGCGGACCGCGACCCAGGACCTGTTCCTCGGCGACCAGTTCGTCGAGGAGGGCGACATCGTCACCACCTGGCTGGCCTCCGCCAACCGCGACGGCCGGGTCTTCGCCGAGCCCGACGAGTTCGACCTCGCGAGGACCCCCAACAAGCACCTGTCGTTCGCCTACGGGCCCCACTTCTGCCTCGGTGCGTTCCTGGCCCGCGCCGAGCTGACGGCCCTCCTGGAGAGCCTGTGCGACCTGGTCGCACAGGCTCGTCCCACGGGCCCGCCGACCTACGTGTACTCGAACTTCCTGAGCGGTCTCTCCTCCCAGCCGGTGAGCCTCACCGGAGAGACGGCAGGGCGTCGAGCACCGCTGAGATCGTCTGCCGGGGGTGGGTGCCCGGGAACGAGTGACCGCCGGGCAGCACCCGGGTCCGGTGCTCCGCCGGTGTGTACGCGGCCCACGGTCTGACCTGTGCCACCGGGGCCACCGGGTCGTCCTCGCCGGCGAGGGTGAAGAGCGGGCAGCCCACGGCGACCGGGTGCGGAACGACGTAGCCCTCGGCCAGGGCCAGATCGCCCCGGACCGCCCTCAGCAGAATGCTCAGGAAGTCGGGGAAGGCCAGGAGTTCGCGCGGCAGCCCGCCGGTACTCAGCAGCCAGGCGATCAGCTCGTCGTCGGGGCGGGCCGAGACCGGCTCACGTATCAGGGGCAGATGCGGCGCGCGGAACGCCGAGACCAGCAGGGCGCTGGGCGGCCGCAGCCCCGCCCGCTCGATCCGCAGCGTCAGCTCGTACGCCAGCACGGCTCCGAAGCTGTGGCCGAACAGGGCGTAGGGCAGGGTCAGTTCGGGCCCGAGGCCGTGGAGAAGGGCCTCGACCAGTGCGTCGAGATCGTCCGGTACGGGCTCGTCGATCCGCGAGCCGCGACCCGGCAGCTCCACCGGCGCCAGCTCCATGTGCTCGGGGACGTAGGGCCGCCAGGCATGGAAGGTGCCCACACCACCGCCCGCGGGCGGAAGGCAGATCAGCCTCAGGCGAGGGATCCCGACGGTGAACCGGGCGCCGACCCAGTCGACTGCTGGTGTGCTGTCCGCTGTGCTCATGCCGGTCAGCCTCATGGCCGAGCCCGGTTCCGGCAAGGCAGCCGGGCGGCAATTTCGGCGAGTCGGCCGCCTTTCGGTCCGATGGTCGCGCCTCGACGACGGGCCGGTTCCCCTTCCTGGGGCCAGGCGACTGACGAGACGTCATGATGCCCTGGAGAGAGCAGCGATCGGGTCGCCCGACCGGCTCCTAGTTGCCGCGCGCTTGCCGGGCCCGTTGCCTGGGCCCGGCCATCGGCAGGTCCTAGCGTCTGCGGCATGACTCACACTCCTGCCGCCATCGGCACCGAGGCCATCGCTCCCGTGGTGATCGGTATGGTCCAGGTGGTCGCGCCTCGCAAGCTGGACCGGATCGATCTCGACCACCGGCTCGTCGGTGACCTCGGCTTCCACTCCCTGGTCCTCGCGGAGCTCGGATACAACCTGGAGGATCTCTTCGCCCTCCAGGCGCTGAATCCCGAGGCCGCCATGAAGCTGGAACGGGTCAGCGACGTGATCGAGCTGGTCAGCGCCGAGGTGGTCGCGGGTCGGGCGGAGCTGCCCGACGCGGAAGCCCTGAGCGGCATGTTCAGCCGGTACGGCGTCGACAGCCCCGTGGTATGAGCGGCCAGGCAGGCGAGCGCCCGGTCCACGCGCTGGTCGCCGATCTGGAGCGGACGCTCGGTGACCCGGGTGCCGGGAGCGGCCCCTTCAGCTTCGCCGAGATCGTGGCGCACGAGGAGATGGACAGTCTTCCGCCCGGGGCGGTGGAGCTGCTCAGGTCGTGGGGCTTCTCCGGTTACCTGGTGCCCGAGGAGTTCGGCGGCCGGCTCCGGAACCTCGAAGACCTCTTCCTGCTCACCCGTACGCTCGCGCGCCGCAATCTGACGCTCGCGGTGATGTTCGGCTCCGCCCTGCTCGGGGTCAACTCGGTCTGGCTGTGGGGGAACGACGAGCAGCGCGCACGCGTCGCGGGCGCGCTCCTGGACGGAGAACTCGCCTGCTTCGCGGTTTCCGAACCCGACCACGGCAGCGATCTCGGCACGAACGAGACCATCGCCGAGACCGACGGTGACGACTTCCTCCTGACCGGGGAGAAGTGGCCCGTCGGCAACGCGACCCGGGGCCGCTTCGTCACCGTGTACGCGGCGATCGACGGTTCGCGGTCCTCTCTGCTGCTCCTGGACAAGGAGCAGATGGAGAAGGGGAGTTGGACCAACCATCCCTTCGTGAAGACGGTCGGGCTGCGCGGTCACGACCTCAGCGGGATCACCTTCGAACGCACCAGGGTGCCCGCCGGCGCGCTCCTCGGGCGTCCCGGCGCCGGACTGGTCGGCATCCTTCAGGTGCTCCAGATCACCCGTACGGCGATCGGAGCACTGTCCATCGGCACCATGGACTCGGTGCTGCGGATCGCTCTGCGTCACGCGCGTGAGCGCGTGCTCTACGGACAGGAGATCTACCGGCTTCCGGTCATCCGGCGGCATCTGGTCCACTCCCACGTGGACCTGCTGATCGCGGAATGCACGGCGCTGCCGGTGGCGCGCTCGCTCTCCATCGTGCCGTCCCGGCTCAGCCTGTGGTCGTCCGTGGTCAAGTACCTCGTCCCGACCGTCGGCGAGGAGGTGGTGCAGGAGGCGGCGAGGGTTCTCGGAGCCCGGAGCTATCTGCGGGAGGGCGTGGCCTCCGGCGCGTTCCAGAAGCTCCAGCGCGACCATGCGATAGCGAGCATCTTCGAGGGGACCACGCACGTCAACCTCCACAGCATCGCCTCCCAGCTTCCCGCGGTGGCGCGCGTGGCCGACCGTCCCGCCGTCGGCGGGGAAGAGGTGCTGCGGCAGCTCTTCGACTGGTCCGAGGACGCCCCGCGGTGGCATCCGTCGGGCCGGGCGCTGCGGCTGACCAACGCCAGTGAGGACGAGATCACCCGGGGCTGGGGCCCGGCGGCCGCCGAGGCCCGCCGGATCGCGGAACGCGAACTCGGCGGGCCCGAGGGCCCCGCGCTCGTCAAGGTTCTCGGCGAGCTCTCCCGGCGCCGGACCGACTTCTACGCGCGGATCGCCGCCGAGGCGCCCGACGCCGCCTCCACGCACGGGCAGGATCAGGCCACCGAGCACAGCGTCCACCACGCGGCCGCCTCCTGTCTCTACACCTGGCTCTACTCCTTCGAGCGGGAGCGCGCGGCACCGGGCGGCAGTGGATGGCTGGTGCTGGCGCTTCAGCGACTGCTGCGACGGCTGGACCACACGACCGAGCTGGAGGAGAGCTGCCTGCCGTGGCTGGAGGAGCTGATGCTGTCGAGCCTCGAAGGCCCGCGGCACTTCTCGCTCCAGGCCGTCAGATCAGCTGCCGGGCGGGCCTCGGCATGAGCGGGGCACCGCCCCCGGCGGCGCGTCACATGGCCCGGCGCCAGGCGCTGCCGGCGAGTACGGGCCGGTCGCGGCCCTGCTCGGCGGAGCGTCCGAGGTCGGTCGGGGCTTCCTCCTGGGTGACCCAGTGCCGCACGAGTGCGTGGACCCCGTATCTGTACTGCTGGCCCCGATTGATCTGGACCAGTGAGACGTCGGCGAGTTCGGCCAGGAGATGGGCGACGCGTGTGCTGCCGAACCCCCGCCCGACTGGGACGGGATCGCGTCCAGGGAGAACGTGCGGGGAAGCGAGGACAGTTCACGCAGGAGCTGGCGATGAGGGGGCGGCAACAGCTCGTAGCTCCACCGCACGCTGTCCGACAGCGTGCGGTGCCGCGACAGGTCGCCGGCGTCGACGTGTGCGAGCAGGTGGAAGAGCGTCCTGTCGTGCAGGAGGGTGGTGAGGGGGAGCGATCTGAGGCCTCGCGCCGCCACTTCTATCGCGAGGGGCATGCCGTCGAGGAGCCGGCAGAGCTGCTGCACCAGCGGCATGCGGTTGCCCAGGTCGAGCGTCGGCAGACTTGCCCGTACCCGGCGGAGGAACAGCTCCACCGCGCTCGGGAGTTCGGTGTCCGAGCCGTCCCGCTGGTCGCACGAGAGCGGCTCGACCTCCCAGGTCTCGGCCGCGCCGACGGCCAGGGCGCGGCGCGAGGTCACGATGATCTGGAGCCCGGGATGCTCGTCGAGGAGCTGCCGCGCGATCCGCGCCGTCTGCTGCGAGACGTGTTCGGCGCTGTCCAGGACCAGCAGCCGCCGTCCGGGCCCGGCACCGCCCCGCGCACCGCCTTCGTTGCTGGTCAGGCGTCGCGCTACACGCGTCAACTCAGCTGCCGAAGCGGCGGGTTCGAGGTGCTGGGGCGGGATGTCGTGCAGTTCGGCGACGGCCACTCCGCCCTGGAACAGCGGGCGCAGCCGGGATGCCGCTGCCAGGGCGATGCGGGTCTTGCCCACGCCGCCGGGCCCGGTGAGAACGATCAGCCGGCTGCGCTGCGCGGCGGAGAGGACGTGCCGCAGGTCGGCCTGGCGGCCCACCAACGCGTCGCCCAGGGGCCGGGGCCCCTGCCACGGCGGGAGCGCTGTCGGGTCGGAGTGGAGCTCCGGGGGCTGCCCGAGCGCCGGCCTGCGCCCGCTGTCCCACGGCGCGGGCTCGGAGAACGCGGTGGCGGTGGCGCCGAGCGCGGTGAGCAGCAGGCTGACGGAGGTCCGACGGGGATTGGTGTTGGAGCCGGTTTCCAGATTGCGGATGGTCCGGACACTGACGCCGGAGCGGTCGGAGAGCTCCTCCTGCGTCCAGCCGGACAGCCTGCGTTGATTGACCAGGAAGTCGCGGAGCTGGCGGATGTCTGTTCTGTCGAAAGAGTAGTGTTCCTTCAGAATTGGCATGTAGCCCCCCGTGAATTATTAACAGTGCCAGTCGTGCGCATCCGCGCCATGCGAAAATCCGGCCGCCGCATTCTTTATGAGAGCGGTGGTACCGATAGGCGAGCCGTGGCGTTTGTAGCGCCGAGAGGTTCGCGTTTGCGCTGACGAGCGGCTCAGTGAGACATCTCCTGCAATTACGGAGGACCCTACTCCAAGACCTCATCCGAGTGGGAGATGCGGAGGCGGCAGAAAATCCGGCCGAGCGGCACGGCTCCGGCTTTGACCGGCTGTGACGCGCCGGCAAACGCGCGGCCCACCGGCGTACATGCTGAAATCATCAGCATGTGCTTATGCGTGCCTCGTGGAGCGAGCGCGTGGGGAGGCAGGGGTGCGGCACGGACCTGGTCGGCCGCATGGCCTGCGCGGCCCCCGTCGAAGAGGCGGGAAACCGAAGTTCGAGGTGTCCAGCACTGATCGGTCGCCTTTCCTGTCTGGGGGCGTCGGATCGGATGTCGATGAGTCACCCCTACCCCCTGCGGATCCCGGTCACGGCGTCCTTCCGGGCGCCCGGACAGGAAACGCCGCACTCTCCCGAGGTCGATCAGGGCTCCCGGCCCCGAAGGGGCGTTGACCGAGTCGACGAACGCTCATGACGGCCTGAAAGTACCGCATCGGCGCGCCGTAGGACAGGTAAGATTGGCTTAAAATAACATGACCGCATGATGAAGTTCACATGTTTCACCGGCTTGCTTGTTTCTGATTGTCCTAATTTTTCCCTGCTTTCGGTGCCAAATCCTCCGGGAGGTCAGGCGATAAATAGCTGGCCGAAAGTGTCACCACGGACAGGAGGAGGCCGGAACGTGCCGCCCAGCGGCCGGTGAACCCAGCGGGGCCGGAGGGTGAAACGGGTGGTTCGCACGTCGGGGGGACCGTGCGGAACGTGCCGTCGGGCCGCAGTCGAACGGTGAAGTCCCGAAAGCCGAAACGGGTTCCCGTCCACGGCGAGAACGCCTTGTAGGAAGCCTCTTTGGCGCAGAAGAGGAGACGGTCCAGCGGCAGACCGGTGGCCGAGGGGAAGTCCTGCCGGAGCCAGCCCGCTTCGACGTCCGTGACGATCCGCTCGGCCAGGAAGCGGGGGAGGGGCTCCCGCGGTTCCGCGTCGATGCCCAGAGCGGCGAAGTCCTCGGTCAGCGCGACAGCGGCCGCGCGATAGTTCCGGCAATGGGTCATGCTCCCCACGACCCCCGCAGGCCAGCCGGGTGCGCCCAGGGGGCCGGGCACCAAGGGCGCCGGGTCCACCCCGAGGGCGGTCAGAGCCGCGCGGGCGCACCCGCGCACCGTGGTGAACTCCTTGCGCCGCTCGTCCAACACCCCTTCCACCACTGCCTGTTCGGTGGCGAAGAGGGTGACGGAGCCGTCCGGGCCGTCGTCGTCGAACGCCTCCCGCGCCCGCACCCCGGTGGGCACCACCTCAGCGATCACGCCTCGCCCCCTTCTGCTCGACAACGGGCTCCTCGGGCCTCGCGATTCTGCCGGTAGCGGTGCGCCGGTCCTGCCGCGGGGGTTCGATCCGGCGGCGGGGTGGGCCGGATCCGTGCCGGGACCATCGAGGTGTCCGACCGTGGCCCGGTCCACCGAGCGGCAATTCCCGCCCCGTGAGTTGCCGGTGCGCTGCCTGGCCCGGCCCGTTCCCCATCGACCAGCATGCATCGCAGGTCGGCGGCGCACGGCCGGACGAGCGTGCAGACAAAGGACAGGGGACGACTAGCCATGGCGCAGGCGCGTCCCGAAGAGACCGGGCCGGCTCCGGCCGGCCCCCCGTCACTGTGGCGGGACCGCGACTACATGTACTGGTGGTCGGGCAACGGCCTGTCGACGCTGGGCACCAGCGTGTCGACGCTCGCCTTCCCGCTGCTGGTCCTCCACCTGACCGGATCCGCCGCCCAGGCCGGCGTCATCACCGTCCTGCACATGGTCGGCAAGCTGGCCACCCTCGCGGTGGGCGGGGCGCTGGCGGACCGGGTCTCCCGACGCGCCATCCTGTGTCTCGCACCGCTGGTCCAGGCGGTGGCGATGGGCGTCGTCGCCCTGCTGGTGTACCGGGCGCCCCTCGATCACCGCGATCGGCACGATGGCCCTGGTCAGTGGCCTGGCGGCCGGCCTGCGGGTCGCCGTCTCGATGCCGGTCCTCCGCAGGATCGTGCCCAAGGAGCAGATAGCGACCGCGACGGCCCAAGGCATGGGGCGCGACATGGTCGCCCAGCTGATCGGCGCTCCGCTCGGTGGCCTGCTCTACGCCATGGGCCGCTGGATCCCCTTCCTCTTCGACGCGGTCTCCTTCCTCTTCGTCACCCTGGGCTCCCTGTTGATCCGCCGGCCTCTCGGCCCGGACCGGCACCCCGACGACGGGCCGAGGTCCAGCCTTGCCAAGGACGTGGGCGACGGCCTGCGCATGATCAGGCGCAGCGACTACCTGGTGTTCACGCTCATCTGGGGCGCTGTACTCAACGCCGTCGCCGAGGGCTTCATCCTGCTCTTCGTGGTGCTGATCCAGTACCGGGGAGGCGGGCCGACGGCGGTCGGTCTCGCCACCTCGCTCGCGGTCACCGGTGGGGTCGTCGGAGCGGTCCTCGGTCCGCTGCTGATGGGCAAGCTGGGCGCACGGCGGGTCCTGATCATCTCCGCGTGGGTCTTCATGGCCTCCTTCGCCGTGGTGGTGTCGGTCTCCCAGCCGTGGCAGATCGGCCTGGTGGTGATGGTCGCCATGATCAGCATGGTGCCGATGAACGTCGTGACCGAGTCGTACGAGGTCCGGCTGGTCCCGGACCAGTACCAGGGCAGAGTCGCGGCGACCAGTCGCTTCTTCATCCAAGGGGTCCAGTGGATCGGCCCGTTGGGCGCGGGCATCCTCGCCGACGCGGCGGGCGTGGAGCGGGCCATCCTGGTGCTGGCCGCCGCCATGGCCCTGCTGGCCATCACCCTGCACGCGGCGCGGCGGTATCTCAGGGTGCTCGACACACCGCTGGCCGACGTGGAGGAGCTGCTCCCGCCGGGCGCCCCGCCCACCGGCGAGGAGAGCGGGCCGGCGACCCCTCCGGAGGACGACCTCCCCACTCCGGCGACCGGGACCAGGACGCCTGGAGAGGCACAGCAGCGATGACGGGCCTCGGCCCGCCGACCGGAACACATGCCCGCCGACCGGAACGTATGAAGGAAGTCATGGAAGATCTTGTTCAGCCCATATCGCTGACGGACGCCGTCGAAAGCCTGCGGACGGGTGCTGTCGAGCCGCAGAAGTACGCGGCCAGGACCATCGAGCGCATCGCCGAAGTGGACGGTACGGTCCAGTCCTTCGTGGCGGAGCCCGGCCGGGCGGACCGGTTGGCCCACGCGGCCCAGGAAGCCGGCCGGCGCGGGACGGCGCCGGCGGACCGGCCTCCGCTGTACGGAGTTCCGGTCGGGATCAAGGACATCATCCACGTCGAGGGGCTGCCCACCGGAGCGGGTTCGGCGCTGCCGCCCGAGGCCCTGGCAGGAGGGCAGGCCACGGTCGTGGACCGGCTGCTCAAGGCCGGGGCGGTCATCGCGGGGAAGACGGTGACGGGCGAGTTCGCCGTCACGGCGCCGGGGCCGACCCGTAATCCGCACCGCCCGGAGCACACTCCGGGCGGAACGAGCAGCGGCTCCGCCGCGGCCGTCGCCGCGGGTCTGGTGCCCCTCGCCATCGGTACCCAGACCATCGGGTCGCTCATCCGCCCCGCCGCGTACTGCGGAGTGGTCGGCTTCAAGCCCAGCCACGGACGCATTCCGCTGGACGGCGTCCTCCCCGTCGCCCCGACCTTCGACACCGTCGGCATGATCACCGCCCGGGTCGCCGACGTCGCCCTGGCCGCGAGCTGTCTGTGCGACGACTGGCGGCCCGACCGCGCGGCCCCCGGCCGGCCGGTGCTCGGCATCCCGGAGGGCCCGTACCTGGACTTCGCCGAGCCGGAGGCCCGTAGCGCCTTCGACGAGCAGGTGGCCGCGGTGCGCACGGCCGGCTACGACGTGGTGAGCGTCCCCATGTTCGAGAACTTCGAGGAAGAGGTCTTCGACTTCTTCGTGATCAACCTCTACGAGCTGTCCCAGGCCCACGCCGACTGGTTCGCCCGCTACGAGGAGCTCTACGACGAGCGCACCGCCGAGGCCATCCGCCAGGGCCAGGGCGCCCAGGCGTCCGACCACGCCGGCTCGTTGGCGCGACGCGAAGCGTTCCGTGACCGGCTGGCCGCCTCCACGACCGAGCACGGCGTCGACCTGTGGATCACCCCCGCCGCCACCGGACCGGCTCCGCTCGGCCTGGAGAGCGCCGGAGACTCGGTGATGTCCCTGCCGTGGAGCGGCGTCGGCCTTCCCTGCCTCACCCTCCCCACCGCCCGTCCCGCGGGCGCCCTGCCGCTCGGCTTCCAGTGCGTCGGCCGTGCCGGTGAGGACGAGCGCCTGCTGCACTGGGCCCTCGACCTCGAAGCCGTACTCGCCACCCGGGGGACCGATACCCGTGAGAGCTGAAGGACGACCGGTGGAGACTCCGGTGGAGATGGGCATCGTCGCGACCGGTACCGCGTTCGGCTCCCCACGTGATGTGGCCGGGACCGCGCACGAGTACCTTCCCGATCCCGAGGCCGTCACCAAACTGGGCTACGAGAGCTATCACCGGGTGGCCGACGGGGTGACGGCCGTCGACCTGGCGGCCGAGGCGTCCCGCGTCGCCCTGAAGAACGCCGGCCTCGACATCGCGGACGTGGACCTGATCGTCCTCGGCCACTCCGACATCCCCCAGTACCTGGGATGGGACCCCTCGGCGGCGATGGCCAGGGCGCTCGGCGCCCACGGCACCCCGACCGTGCTCTTCACCCAGTCCTGCGCGGCGTGGTCGTTGGCCCTGGACCACGCGGCCGGTGCGATGGCGCTCTCGCCCGACACGGGCACCGTACTGGTGGCCATGGTCAACGTGGTCAGCGAGACGCACACCAACCGCATGGACTTCAACGGCACCATCGCCAGTGACGGAGCCGCCGCCGCCGTCCTGCGCCGGGGGCATCCACGCCTCCGTCGGCTCTCCTCCGCCGGCTTCACCAATCCTGAGTTCGCGGATCTGTTCCGCATCGACATCGGCGGTTCCGCCCACCCCGTACCGCCCCCGGGCCGTACCCATCGCGACCTGGACCCGATGATCGCGGTCTACGAGCACTTCGGCGCGGACCCCGAGCGCTTCGGGCAGTTCATCGGGGAGGTCGTCGGCCGGTTCACCGACGTGGTCGATCAGGCTCTGGCGCGGGCCGGCCGGGACCGGAGCGAACTGGCCCGGCTCGTCTACTTCAACGACAACGCACGGGCGATCCACGGCGCCGCCGACGCGATCGGCATCCACCTCGCCCGCACCAACGCCGAACTCGCCCGCCGACTCGGCCACATGGGCGCCGCCGACCAACTGGTCTCCCTCCACCTGCACACGGAGGCCGGAGAGCTGGCGCCGGGGGACCTCGTCGCTCTCGCGGGTGTCGCCTCCCCCGGCATGCACTGGTTCTGCACGCTCATAGAGGTGTGAGACCGGAACATCGCGACAAGGCGATGATCCCCATGTCACGACCGCAGAATGGGAAACAGAAATGACCACCGAGTCCGGGATCGAGCCGGAGGAACTGATCAGGATCTCCGAGGACCAGATCGCCCGATTCGTCGTCGAGCGCTTTCTCCCCGATGTCGAGTGGACCGAACTCGACGCGGACGACGACTTGTTGGCGACCGGGGTGATCGACAGCCTCGGCGTGCTGCAGATCGCGAGCTGGCTGGCGAAGCAGCACGGCATCACTCTGGCCGGCCCGGAACTGACGTCCGGGAACTTCCGTACCGTGCGGACCATCCGGGCGACGGCCCAACGGGCGGAAGCGGGTGGCGTGGCATGACCCGCTCACTCGTCGCGTCGTTCACGGCCCGCGCGGCCGCCCGGCCCGACGCGCCCGCGCTCATCTGGGAGGACCGGCCCGTGAGTTACGGCGATCTGTACGCCATGGCGGCCAGGGCGCGCGGACAGGTCGAGGACGCGGCGCCGGACGCCGACCGTCCCGTCGGCCTGCTGGTACGCAAGTCACCGGAGGCCGTGGCCCTGGTCCTCGGCTGTCTGATGGCCGGCCGCTCCTTCCTCCTGCCCTCGCACGAGCTGCCCGAAGCGCCCCTGAAAGCCCTCTTCGAGCAGGCGGGATGCGCGGTGGTGCTCGGCCTTGCCGACGGCTCCCCCGTCGACCGGGTGGTGGACCCGGCCGGGGCTCCCGAGGACCGGGAGGAGCATCCCCCCGCCGTCGTCGACGACGAAGCCGTGACCTTCATGCTCACCACGTCCGGCTCGACGGGTCTGCCCAAGGTCGTTCCGCTGTCGTCCGGGGCGGTCGGCCGTTTCACCGACTGGGCGGCCGAGACCTTCGGGATCACGACCGGCGTCGCCGTCCTCAACTACGCGCCGCTCAACTTCGATCTCTGCATGCTGGACGTGTGGACGACGCTGGCGTACGGCGGCACCGTCGTGCTGGTCGACCCCGGCAGGGGCGCCTCGGCCGGCTATCTGCGTGATCTGGTCGCCGATCACGCGGTGTCCGTGGTTCAGGGCGTGCCGATGCTCTTCCAGCTGCTCGCGGAGGCGACAGCGGAGAGCGGTTCACTCGACACGCCCGAGCACGTCATCTTCGCCGGTGACAGCATGCCCGCCCGGGTGCTGGCCGGGGTGTCCACCACCTTCTCCAAGGCACGCTGGTACAACAACTACGGTTGTACCGAGACGAACAACAGCTTCCTCCACGAAGTGGACCAGGACCGGCCCCTCCGCACCCCGCTGCCGATCGGCCGACCGCTGGCCGGTGTGCGCTGGCTGATCATCGGCCAGGACGGCCGGGCCCTGACCGGCCCCGGCCAGGGTGAGCTCTTGGTCAACACCCCTTTCCAGAGCACGGGATACGTGAACGCGCCCAGCGGGAAGACCTTCGCCCCGCACCCGGACGGTGCACCCGGCCTCGCCTACTACCGCACTGGCGACATGGTCACGCTGCACGAGGACGGCGCCCTGAGCGTGATCGGCCGGACCGACTACCTGGTGAAGGTGCGTGGTTTCCAGGTCAGCACCCAGAGTGTGGAGCAGATCCTCCTGGACCACCCGGCCGTCGCCGAGGCCGCCGTCATCGCCCTCCCCGACCCGGTCGCCGGTCACCGCCTGCACGCCCGCCTTCGGCTGACCGACGCGGGGAGCGTGAACAGCCTCGCGCTGCGTCGGCATTGCTCGGAGCGGACCGTGCGCGCGGCGATTCCCGGCGTGATCGAGATGGTGACGGACCCGCTCCCCAGGACCTCCACCGGAAAGGTCGACCGTAACCGGATCAAGGCCTCCGTTCTCGCAGCCGAGGAGGGGCCGGCCCGGACCCCGCGACCCTGAGGAGCCGCGGTTCGACCGATCACGCGGCCCAGTGGGGGATCCGATGTTCCTCGGAGCCCGATGCGGTGCGGCGAACGCCGCACCGCATCCGTCGGCGCCTCGGCGGGGTCCTCTCGTCCCCGCCCAGACGGTCAGACGACGGTCTTCACCTGATCGGACACGGACGCGACGCCCGTACCGGCGGCCCGGAACCCGCCCCGGGCGGCCGACGGGGCGTTCTCGTCTCTGCCGGCGTCCAGCGGCTCGTCACGGTGGTGTTCCCGCTCCGAGCTCCCCTCGGCCTCGAAGGCCCGCAGCAGATCGGCCGCGACGCTCACGGCGATGGTCGCGGGGTCCTTGCCGGTGATGTCGGCCAGCCCGATCGGGGTCTTGATCCGGTCGACGGACGCCGCGTCGTGACCCCCTTCCGCGAGGAGGCGCTTGCGGAACCGCACCCACTTGGCCGCCGACCCGATCAGCCCGATCGAGCCGAGGTGGGGTGCCCGCAGGGCGGCGTCGCACAGAGCGGCGTCCTCGGCGTGATCGTGGGTCATGATCAGGACGTGGGCGCCGCTCGGCAACGCGTCGAGGACCTCCTCGGGCAGCAGCGGAGTGTGGTGTACCCGCACCTCCGCCACCGCGTCCGCGAGGACGGCGAGCCGCTCCTCGGCGAGGATGTCCGAACGGCTGTCGATCAGATGGAGGTCGAGGTCCTGCCGTGCCAGGACGCGCGCCAGCTCCATCCCGACGTGCCCGACGCCGAAGATCGCCACCGCCCGTACCACCGGGAGCGGTTCGAGCAGTACCGAGACCGTGCCGCCGCAGCACTGCACGCCGTGCCGGTTGGACACCTTGTCGTTCAGGGCGAAATCCAGCAGCTCCGGTTCGGTCGCGGACGTGGCGATCAGCTCCCGGGCCCGGTCGATCGTGACCGCCTCGACGTTGCCGCCACCGATCGAGCCCCAGGTCTCGCTCCGCCCCACGACGAGTTTCGCGCCGGCGTTCCGAGGGGCGTGGCCGCGCACGGTCGCGACGGTCACCAGCACACCGGCCTCCCGGCGTGCTCGCAGCCGCGCGACCGCGCCGAACCAGGTCATGTCAGGCACCGCTCAACGCCGCCGCCCCGGACGGAGTCCCGGCTTCGGTGGCGAACCCGTCGCCGGCGGGACCGTTCGGGGAGGGGACGGCCCGACGGCTCGCCTCGACCGCCCAGTACACCGCCTCCGGCGTGGCGGGCGAGGCGAGTTCCACGCTCACCCCGGGCGGCCCGAACGCCGCGGCGGCCTGCCGCAGCGCCTCCCGTACCGAGAACGCCAGCATCAGCGGAGGCTCACCCACGGCCTTGGACCCGTAGACCGCGCCCTCCTCGGTGGCGTTCTCCAGCAGCCGTACGTGGAACTCCTGCGGCATCTCCGAGAAGCTCGGCAGCTTGTACGTACTCGCCGCCTGGGTCAGCAGCCGACCGCGGCCCGGCCCGTCACCGGTGTCCCAGCGCAGGTCCTCCAGCGTCAGCCAGCCCGCGCCCTGCACGAAACCGCCCTCGACCTGACCGATGTCGATCAGCGGGGAGAGGCTGTCGCCGACGTCGTGCACGATGTCCACCCGCCGGACGCGGTACGCGCCGGTGAAGCCGTCCACCTCCACCTCGGCCGCGGCGGCCCCGTAGGAGAAGTACTTGAACGGTGAGCCCTGGAACGCCTTCGCGTCCCAGTGCAGCCCCTCGGTCCGGTAGAAGCCCGCCGCCGACAGCTGCACGCGCTGGAGGTACGCGGTGCGCACCAGGTCGTCCCAGGCCAGCTCGCCGTCGCTGCCGAGGGCACGCGCGACGCCCTCGACGATGCGCACGTCCGAGGCGTTCGTCCCCAGCCGGCCACCGGCCACCTGGAGCAGCCGCTCGCGGATCTGCTCGCAGGCGTTCTTCACCGCCGCGCCGTTGAGGTCGGCCCCCGCGCTGGCGGCGGTGGCGGAGGTGTTGGGCACCTTGTCGGTCCGCGTCGGGGCGAGGCGCACCTTGTGCAGCCCGATGCCCAGCGTCGTCGCGGCCACCTGGAGCATCTTGGTGTGCAGGCCCTGGCCCATCTCGGTGCCACCGTGGTTGATGAGGACCGAGCCGTCCTTGTAGACGAGGACCAGTGCGCCGCCCTGGTTGAAGGCGGTGAGGTTGAACGAGATGCCGAACTTGATCCCGGTGACCGCGAGCCCCCGCTTGGTGTTCGGGTGGGCGGAGTTGAACGCCGCGATCTCCCGCCGCCGGTCGGCGACGCGGCCGTCGGCGCACACCTGCTGCCAGACGGTGGAGATCCGCTCGGGGTGCGTGACCACCTGCCCGTACGGCGTCGTCTGCCCCTGCCCCGGCCGGTAGAAGTTGCGCTCCCGCAGCTCCATCGGGTCCAGGCCGAGCAGCGGCGCGCACCTGCCCATGATGTCCTCGATCACCAGCATCCCCTGGGGTCCGCCGAAGCCGCGGAAGGCGGTGTTGGAGACCTTGTTGGTCCTGGCGATACGGCCCGCGACCCGGGCGTTGGGGATCCAGTAGGTGTTGTCGATGTGGCACAGCGCCCGGGCGACCACCGGTTCGGACAGGTCCAGGCTCCAGCCGCCGTCCGCGGTCAGGGTGGCGTCCAGGGCCTGGATACGGCCTTCGGCGTCGAAGCCGATCCTCCACTCCGCGTGGAACCCGTGGCGCTTGCCGGACATGGTCAGGTCCTGGGTGCGGTTGAGCCGGACCCGGACCGGCCGGCCGGTCAGCCGGGCGCCGAGCGCGGCGACGGCCGCGAAGCCGTGCGGCTGCATCTCCTTGCCGCCGAAGCCGCCGCCCATCCGCAGGCACTGCACGGTCACCTCGTGACTGTGCAGACCGAGCACGTGCGCGACGATCTCCTGGGTCTCGGAGGGGTGTTGGGTACTGCTCTGGACGAACAGCTGCCCGCTCTCGTCGACCAGGGCCAGTGCCGCGTGCGTCTCCAGATAGAAGTGTTCCTGGTCGGAGAAGTGGAATTCGCCCGAGAACACGTGCGCGGAGTCGGCGAAGCCGGCGTCGACGTCGCCGGTGAGCATCACGGGCCGGGCGCCGTGGAAGCTTCCGGCCGCGATCGCGTCCCGCAGCGCGATCAGGGAGGGCTGTTCGTCGAGGTCGACCTCGACGGCCGCCGCCCCGAGCCGGGCCGCCTCCAGCGTCTCGCCGAGCACCCAGGCCACCGCGTGGCCGTGGAACATCACCGTGTCGGGGAACAGCGGTTCGTCGTGCTTCATGCCGGCGTCGTTGACACCGGGCACGTCGGCGCCGGTCAGCACCCGGACCACACCGGGCACGGCGAGCGCGGGCCCGGTGTCCAGCCGGCTGATCCTGCCGTGGGCCTTCATGACCTGGACCGGGTAGGCGTGCAGCACGCCCTTCGTGCGATGGACCAGGTCGTCGGTGTAGAGCGCGGCGCCGGTGACGTGCTGGGTGGCACTCTCGTGCGGCATCGACACGCCGACGACCGGCTTCTCGGGGCGCTGGGACAGCTGGCTCATCAGGAAACCGCCTCGGTGGTCTGCGCGTACAGCTTCAGCAGGCTCTGGCCCAGCATCGCGGAGCGGTAGGCGGCGCTGGCGCGCTGGTCGTTCATCGGTGTGCCCTCCGCCCGCAGCACCCGGGCCGCGGCTTCGACGGTCTCCGCCGCCCACGGCCGGCCCTCCAGGGCCTTCTCGGTGGTCAGGGCGCGGATCGGGGTGGCGGCGACTCCGCCCAGACCGATGCGGGCCTTCCGGACGATCCCGCCCTCGACGTCGAGCGCGAAGGCGACCGCCACGCTGGAGATGTCGTCGAAGCGACGCTTGGCGATCTTGTGGAAGGCCACGACCGGCGACAGCGGCAGCGGGACGCGCACCGCGCGGATCAGTTCGCCGGGACGGCGCACGCTCTGCCGGTAGCCGGTGAAGTACTCCGCGAGGGGCACCTGTCGTTCTCCGTCGGCGTCGGCGAGCACCACCGACGCCTCCAGTGCGAGCAGCACCGGCGGGCTGTCTCCGATGGGGGAGCCGGTCCCCAGATTGCCGCCCAGCGTCGCGCCGTTGCGGATGAGCCGCGACGCGAACTGCGGGAACAGCTCCGCCAGCAGCGGGACGTGGCCGTCGAGGCGGCGTTCGATCTCGGTGAGCGTCAGCGCCGCCCCGATCTCGACGGCGTCGGATCCGACGCGCAGCTCCCGCAGTTCGGGCAGCCGGTCGACGGCGATCACGCAATCCGCCCTGCGGGCACGGATGTTGACCTCGACGCCCCAGTCGGTGGAGCCGGCGACCACCACCGCCCCGGGCCGCTCGCGCAGCAGCCGCAGGGTCTCGCCCAGGGTGTTCCTCCGTAGGAACGTGCCGCCGTCCCGGACGTACTCGGTGGCGACCGGCGCGGGCGGGGACTGGGCACGACGCTGGGCGAGCGGGTCCTCGTCGGTGGGCGCGCCGACGGCGAACGCGGCATCGCGAATTGGACGGTATCCGGTGCAGCGGCACAGGTTTCCGCTCAGCGCGTGCAGATCGAAGCCGTTCGGCCCGTGCTCGGGGTCGGCGGCCCCGGCCGGGTCCGCGTGGGCGCAGCGGTCGGGCCGGTAGTACTCGGCGGCCATGCTGCAGACGAACCCCGGTGTGCAGTAACCGCATTGGGAGCCGCCGCGGACCGCCATCTCCTCCTGCACCGGGTGAAGCGTGCCCGGCTGGCCGGCCGCGCCGACGGTGGCGAGCCCCTCGGAGGTGACCACCTCCTGTCCGTCGAGCGCCGCGGCCGGGAGCAGGCAGGCGTTGACCGCCACCCAGTCGGTGGGCTCGTTCGTCCCGGGACGGGCGACCAGGACCGCGCAGGCGCCGCACTCGCCCTCGGCGCAGCCCTCCTTGGTGCCGGTGAGGCCGCGCTCGCGCAGGAAGTCCAGCACCGTGGTGTGGGGCGCGGCCGGTGAGATCGGGGCTTCGGTCCCGTTGACCGTGATGCGTGGCGCGGTCACGACAGGCCTTCGTTCCGTCGCCCGGTGGGCCGGTTCATCGTCTTCGCCAAAGTCTGCGTCAACGTCTTCGTCAATGTCTTCGTCAAAGTCGGACAGCTCTCTTGATTCGGGCGCGCCACGGGGAGGAGCGGGCGCGAAGCGGCGCACGACAGCGGTGCGCCGCTGAAGAAGTGAAAGAAAAGGGGCGAAGCGGCGAAGCGGGGCAGCCGCAAGGTGCCACGGAGGTGCCACGGAAGGGCACGGGAGAAGGGGGGCGCGTTCAGCAGCCGTGCGCGATACGCCCCGGGACCCAGGCGGTGCACTCGGCGAGGCGACCGAGGTCGGAGTAGGTGAACATCAGCTGGTCGCCTCCTTTCGAGGGCCGGGGGTCGGCGGTTCACGGCAACGTAGTTGCTGCCGCCAGAGAGGTCAAGAGGCCGTCCGGCACGGCGCACCTCACCTCGCGTGAGCGCCCCTCGGGAGCGAGCAGGGGGCGTCGCTGTCCCGGCGGGCCCGCACGGCAAGGCCGTGCGGGCCGTCGTCGCAGCTCTTGACGATGGTCGCGAGGGCTCCCCATACTGACGGCCAAATCGATTTGGCCAAATCGATTTGGCCCTCCGTTCGGGGCTGGATCGCGGCTGATGTCCGAGCGTTCTCCACGCCCGAATGGAGCTCCAACGTGTCCAGTCATCGCCAGCCCGCACCCGGAGCGGAACAACAACCACCGACGCCGGAGCCGGTCACGCACGACGCCCCGCGCTCGGCCGACGAGTCGCACGACGCCGTGCACTCGGCCGACGAGTCGCACGACGCCGTGCACTCGGCCGACGAACCGCGCCCCGCCGTGCACCCCGTCGACGAGTCGCGCCCCGTGGGGCGGATCGTCCTCTTCGGGATTCAGCACGTCCTCGTGATGGCCGCCACCCCCATCTCGGCGATCTTCCTGATGAGCGCCACCCTCCGCCTCGACGCCGGCCTGACCGTCAACCTGCTCTCCGCGGCGTTCGTGCTCTCCGGCGTCGGGTCGCTGATCCAGTCGCTGGGGCCGTGGAAGTTCGGCCCCAAGCTGCCGTTCGTGATGCTGCCCGGCGGCGCGCCGCTCATCCTGTTCATCGCCATCGCCGAGCAGCACGGTCTGCGCACCGCCACCGGCGCGGTCATTCTCACCGCGGCCTTCTACTTCGTCGTCCTGCCGGTCTTCTCGCGGCTGCTCAGGTTCTTCCCGGCCCTGGTCATCGGCACCATGATCGTCATCGTCGGGGTCAACCTGGTGAAGGTCGGGGCGGTCCTCGTCACCGGCCGGCCCGGCGAGCCCGGGTTCGCGAACACGACGAACCTCGCGCTCGGCATGGCGACGATCGGATGCACCGTCGTCTTCTACCTGCTGTTCACCGGCATCCTGCGGCAACTCGCGGTCATGCTCGGACTGGTCGCCGGCACGGTGCTGGCCGGGTTCCTCGGCCGCATCGACCTCGGCGGCGCGGCCGAAGGCGGTCTGGTCAGCGTGCCGGAGCTGATGCCGTTCGGCTCGCCCCAGTTCAGCCTGATCGCCGCGCTGCCGCTGATGCTCTACAGCCTCGCCTCCATGGCGGAGGCCACCGGCCAGACGGTCATCAACGCCGAGGCCGTCGGCAAGGAGATCGACACCCGCACCGACGTCCCCAAGACCGTCCGCGGTGACGCGCTGACCTCCCTCTTCGGGGGGTTCTTCGGGCTGCCGCTGATGGTGACCAGCGGCGAGAACATCGGGATCGTCCGGGTCACCGGCGTCCGCAGCCGCTACGTGACCGCCGCCGCCGGTGCGGTGCTCATCGTCATCGGGTTCCTCGCCCCGGTGACCCGCGCGATCAGTGTCGTCCCGTCCGCCGTGGTCGGCGGCACGGCGATGGTCGTCTTCGCGGTGATCACCGTGCTCGGCGTGCAGATGCTCGGCCGTTCCGACCTGGACCGGCACACCTCCACGTTCATCTGCGCCGTCGCCCTGGCGCTTGGCCTGCTGCCGATCCTCATCCCCGGCGTGTACGCCGGCTTCCCGCCGAACGTCCGCATCCTCCTCGAGAGCGGCGTCGCCGTCGGCGCGTTCGTCGCCGCCGTACTCAACATCCTGTTCCACCACGTCAGGCCGCGTGTCGCCGCCCGACTGACCACCTCACGCACGGAAAGCGACCGATGACCCAGCTCACCCGCGACCACCTCGACTCCCGCGGCCCGCTTCTCCTCGTACCCGATGCGGTGCTGCTGCCTGAAGGGCCGATCGACGGCTACGCGGTCGTCGTCGCCGACGGCTCCTTCCGCGCCGTCGGACCCGCCGGGGAACTGGCGCGTACGCACCCGCACCTCGACGCCGTCACGCTGCCCGGCCATCTCCTGATGCCCGGCTTCGTCGACGCCCACCACCATCTGACCCAGAGTTTCGGCTCCGCGCTCGCCTTCGGTGAGCCGTCGGAGATCTTCCGCAGGGTCTGGGTCCCGCTGGAGGGGGCGCTGGACGAGGAATCGGCCTACGCCGCGGCCAAACTGGCGGCGTTGGAGGCCCTGCGCGGCGGCTTCACCACCGTCACCGACGCCGGTACGCGTGCCGATGTGGACGTCGACATCGTCGCGTCGGCCGCTCGTGACGCCGGAATCCGCTGCGTACTCGGCCTCGTGTGCAACGACGTCGGCGGCGGCCCCGCGACCGCAGCCGAGGACTCCGCGAGCACCACCGCCGTCCTCGAAAGCGCCGAGAAGCACCTCGCCCGGTACGACGGCGATCCGCTGGTCCACGCCTCCCTCGCCGTCTCGATCCCCGAGGCGGCCACCTCGACGACCCTCCACCGCACCGCACGTCTCGCGGCGGAAGCCGGCGCGGTCGTGCAGATCCACGTCAACGAGCACCTGGCCGGTGTCGAACGCTCCCTCGTACGGCACGGACTGCGCCCGCTCGAACACCTGCACAGCATCGGCGCGCTCGGCCCTCAACTGCTCGCCGCCCACGCCACCTTGCTCACCCCCCGCGAACTGACCCTGCTCGCCGACACCGGGACCGCCGTCAGCTACAACCCGGTGGCCAGCGCCTGGAAGGGCAACGCCGTCGCCCCCGCCACCGCGATGGCCGAACGCGGCATCCGCTTCGGGCTCGGCACCGACGGCACCCGCGGCGACGGGTTCCGGCTCGCGGACGCGGCCGAGTTCGCCCAGCGGATCGCCTACGGTCTTGCCACCGGGGACTCGTCGTGCGGCGCCGGCTGGACCTGGCTCGAACACGCCACCGCCGGCGGAGCCGACGCGGTCGGCCTCGGCGCCCGCACCGGCACGGTCGCCGAGGGGCTGGCCGCCGACTTCCTCCTCGTCGACCTCACCACCCCCGAGCTGGCACTCTCCCGGGACGTGCCGTGGGAGCTGGTACGCCGGGGCAACCGCGACCAGATCACCGCCGTGTTCGTCGCCGGAGACCTACGGCTCTGGCGCGGCCGGCCCACCGACTGGGACGGCCCCGCCTTCGTGCGGCACGCGGCCGAACTGGCCCGTACAGCCGTCGGGAGAGCGCCCATCACCCGCGTACACCCCACGTCCACGGCGGCACGGCAGGGGAGCACCGCACGGTGAGTACGGAAGCTCTCGTGGTCCTCGCCGTCACGGTGGCCGTCGCCGCGTTCGTCCAGGGCAGCAGCGGTCTCGGCTTCGCCCTGATCGTCGCGCCCGTGGCCGGGATCCTCGACCCCGGTCTGCTCCCGGTGTTCGTCCTGGCGGCCATGATCCCGCTCAACCTTTACGTCGCCTGGCGCGAGCGTGCCTCGATCGACCTGCGTGGCGCGGGCTGGATCACCGGGGCCCGGCTGGCCGCCACGCCCGCCGGGCTCGCGCTGCTCTGGCTGATCCCCGACCGCAGCATCGGCCTGTTCGTCGGCATCGCCACCGTGCTGGCCGCGGTCGTGAGCCTGGTCGCCCCCGCCTTCACCCCCGGCCGGGCGGCCTACCTCGGGGCGGGCGTGGTGACCGGACTCACGGAGACCGCGACCGGCGTCGGCGGCCCCCCGCTCGCGCTCGTCTACCAGCACCGGCCGCCCGCGGAACTGCGCTCGACCGTCGCCGCCTGCTTCCTCGTCGGGGAAGTGGCCTCGCTGGGCCTGCTGTTCGCGACCGGGGAGGGCGAGCCCGGACACCTGGGTCTCGCGGTGGCGCTGCTGCCGGTGATCGCCGTGGGCGCGTGGCTGAGCCGGCTGGTGCACCACCGGCTGGACGCGCGCCGCATGCGGCTGTGCGTCCTCGTCTTCGCCCTGGTCTCCGGTCTGGTGCTCATGCTCGGGCTGTGACCCGTAGCGACGAGGCGCGCGGAACGACCCGCGGCTCGGGCGCCGTCGCCACCGTGGCGGCGGCGCCCTCCCCGCGCAGCCGGCCGAGCAGCAGCTCCACCGCGGCTGCCGCCGCACGGTCCAGATGAAGGTCCACGGCGGTCAGCGGCGGCTCGCAGGTGCGCGCACGCAGCCCGTCGTAGCGGGTGACGACCATGACGTCGCCCGGTACGGTCCGCCCGCTGTCCCGGATCGCCCGCACCGCGCCCACCGCGAACGCGTCCACCAGCGCGCAGACCGCGTCGGTCTCGGGGTGCTCGGCCAGCAGGGCGGCACAACTCTCGTACCCGGCCTGCTCGCCGCCCGCCTCCGGGGCGCTCGCCACGACGGGCTCCCAGCCGTACCGCTCGGCGACCCGCTCGTACGCGGCGAGCGCGTCGACCGACGAGTGGCGTGATCCGGAGCCGACGATCAGCGCGGGCCGCCGGGCGCCCTGCTCGCGCAGATGCGCGAACAGCAACTCGGCGACCGGCCCGCCGCGCAGATCGACGTACGGCGACGTGTCGTCCGGCGACACCGGCCTGCCGAGTGACACGTAGGGCAGGCCCCGCTCCCTCAACTGCGCCGCGGCGGCGTCGTTCACGTCCGGCTCGACGACGATGGCGCCGTCGATGTCGACGGAGTACAGCGCGGACCCCGACTGCACGGGCGGTACGAGCACCAGCGCGTAACCGTGCAGCAACGCGCTCTCCGCGGCGGCGGCGGCGATCTCCATGTAGAACCCGAGCCGCGACGGTCCACCGGCCACCGCGAACGGCATCGAGGAGGCGAGCGCGATGGCCTTCGCCTCCCCCCGGCGCAGCCGCTGGGCCCGGAGGTTGGGCCGGTAGCCGAGCTCGGCGGCGACCCGCTTGATGCGTTCCCTGGTCCGCGGATCGACCTTGCCGATCCCGTTGAGGGCGTGGGAGACCGTCGTACGCGACACCTCGGCGAGCCGCGCGACATCGGCGATCGTCGGTGGCCGCGAGCCGGGACCGGAGGGTGGCATCGACGGACACTCCTTGCGGGCTGAGGACGGGGCACCCCATCTTCGCCCACCGGCCTCCCCGAGCGGAGTCCGGCAGCGGAACGGCCACCGGCACCGGCGCACCGTGGCTTCCTCCTGCCGTTCCTCGTCGCCCTCCGACGCCGTTCCTCGTCGCCCTCCGACGGCCCTGGGCTCAGGCGGTGTAGCCTCCGTCGACCGCCAGGGAGGTGCCGGTGATCCACTGGGCGTCCGGGCCGGCGAGGAAGGCCACGGCCTTCGCGGTGTCGGCCCCCGCGCCCAGCACCTTCGCCGCGGTCCTCAGCCGCTCCTCCTCGGCCTCCTCGGTGCCGTCCGGGTTCATGTCGGTGACGGTGGGCCCGGGGTCCACGATGTTCGCGGTGATCCCCTTGGACGCCACGTCGTGGGCCAGGCCCTTGGTGAAGCCGATCAGCGCCGACTTGCTCATGGCGTACAGCGTCACGTCGGGGACCGGCACGCGGTTGGCCCAGCAGCTGCCGATGCTGATGACGCGGCCGCCGTGTCCCAGGTGGGGGATGGCCGCCTGGGTGGCCAGGAAGACGGCGCGCACGTGGACGGCCAGCGTGCGGTCGATCTCCTCCAGTGTCACGCCCTCGATCGGGCCGTAGGGGAAGACGCCGGCGTTATTTACCAGGATGTCGAGCCGGCCGAGCTCCGCCGCGGTCCGCTCGACGGACCGGACGACGGCCGCGGGGTCCGCGCTGTCGGCCCGGATGGCCAGGCCCCTGCGTCCGAGCGCCTCGATCGCCTCGACGACCTCCCGGGCCTTGTCGGCCGCGTTCACATACGTCAGGGCGACGTCCGCGCCCTCCTCCGCCAGTCGGAGGGCGGTCGCGGCACCGATGCCGCGGCTTCCCCCGGTCACCAGTGCCACCTTGCCCGCAAGCTGAGGCATCTCGCTCCATTCACGCTAGAGTTGAGTTCTGGGTCGGACGATCCAGAAATACTAAACAGGCAGGATGACCAAGGGTCAACCCATCCCCGAGGAGGCAGACATGGCCGAAAGAGGCCGACCGCGCGCGTTCGACCGGGCCGCGGCGCTGCGGCGCGCGATGGAGACGTTCTGGGAGCTCGGTTACGAGGGCACGAAGCTCACGGACCTGACCGCCGTCATGGGCATCAACTCCGCCAGCCTGTACAACACCTACGGCTCGAAGGAGCAGTTGTTCCGCGAGGCCGTCGCGCTCTACGACCGCACCGCGGGCTCGGCGACCAACCGCGCGCTGCGCGAGGCGCCCACGGCGCGGGCCGCGGTGGAGGCGATGCTGCGCGGCAACATCGACACCTTCACCGACCCGGAGACCCCGAGCGGCTGCATGATCGTGCTGTCGGCCACGAACTGCTCGCACCAGAACAGGAAAGTCGCCGACCACCTGGCCCGGTGGCGGCGGACCTCGGTCGCGGAGCTGGAGAAGCGGCTGGTGCGGGCCGTGGAGGAGGGCGAGTTGGAGCCGGGGACGGACGTCCGCGCGATCGCCGCCTTCTACGCGACCCTCCTGCACGGGCTGTCGATAGAGGCCCGGGACGGCGTGCCCCTGGAACGGCTCCGCTCCACCGTGGACCACGCCGTGGCCCTGTGGGACTCCCTGGTGCGACAGCCGGCCGGACAGCACTGAGGGGCACCCGGCGGAATCGGATCCGGGCGCTGTCCGCGAGGCGCTACTCCCGTGCGTTTCCGGCCGCCCGCGAGGCGCTACTGCCGTGCGTTTCCGGCCGTCCGCGCTGCGCTTCTCCCGTGCGTTTCCGGCCCTACCGCGAGCTGAGGGCGGGGGATGGCCCCGGGGAGGCGGGTGGCCCCGCGGCGGGCGCGGCTACCATCCCCTGTGACCGAAACGACCGAACCGCCCGGGCGCCGCGCCCCCATATTCGCCGACCTCACCCCGCTGCGGCTCTCGCCCGACTACCGACGGCTCTGGTTCGGGAACACCGTCTCCTGGATCGGCCAGGGCATGACGTCGCTGGCGGTCGCGCTCCAGGTCTACGACATCACCGGGTCCGCGTTCTCCGTGGGGCTCATCGGGTTCTGCTCACTCGTGCCGCTGGTCGTCTTCGGGCTCTACGGCGGGGCCGTCGCGGACACCGTCGACCGGCGCAAGCTCGGCCTGTTCAGCGCCGCCGGATCGTTCCTCCTGTCCGTCGTCCTGGTGGCGGCGACGGCCGTGGGCGTCGAACGGGTCGGTCTGCTGTACGCGGTCGTCGCCCTCCAGGCCGTCTGCTTCGCCCTCAACGCACCGGCCCGCGCCTCGATGATGGCCCGGCTGCTCCCGGCCGACCAACTGCCCGCCGCCAACGCGCTGAACTCCATCACCAGCACGACGGGCATGCTCGTCGGGCCGATGCTGGGAGGCCTGATCGTCGGCTGGTGGGGCTACCGCTCCGCGTACACCCTGGACGCCGTCTGCTTCACCGCCTCCCTGTACGCGATGTGGCGGCTGCCCTCGATGCTGCCCGAGCGGCAGGACGGCGGCACGGGCAAGCGGGCCTCCGTCCTGGACGGGCTGCGTTTCCTCGGGACCCGGCCGAACCTGCGGATGACCTTCTTCACCGACCTGTGCGCGATGGTCCTCGCCCATCCCCGCGCCCTCTTCCCGGTCGTCGCCGTCCTCTGGTACGGGGGCGACGCCCGGACCACCGGCATGCTCGTCGCGGCCCCGGCCCTCGGCGCGCTGCTCGGCGGCGTGTTCTCCGGCTGGCTCGGCCGGATCCGGCGGCACGGGCTCGCGATCCTGCTGGCCGTCGGCTCCTGGGGCGTCGCCATCGCCGTCTTCGGGCTCACCCGCAACCTCTGGCTGGGGCTGCTGTTCCTGGCGCTCGCCGGATGCGCGGACACCATCTCCATGGTCTTCCGGAACACGATGCTCCAGGCGGCCGTGCCCGACGAGATGCGCGGCCGGCTCCAGGGCGTCTTCATCGTCGTCGTGGCGGGCGGCCCCCGACTCGGGGACTTCCTGGCGGGCTCGGTGGCCGACCTCGCCACCCCCGCCGTCGCCGTCACCGGCGGCGGCGTCCTGTGCGTGACCGGCGTGGCCCTGCTCGCGCTGAAGTGGCGCGCCTTCGCCCGCTACGACGCCCACGACCCACAGCCGTAGCCCGGACCCCGACCCGTAGCCCGGACCCCGACCCGTAGCCCGGACCCCGACCGGAGGTCCGGGCGGCGCCGCCCGCTCAGCGCACGATCGAGCGGGCGAACCCGAGCTCCAGCAGGTCCTGCGGGCGCAACCGCAGCTGGTCCGCGGTGGCGCCGGTCTCCGACGGCGGTCGCTTGAGGATCGCGGCGGCCAGTTCCGGGGCGATGACGGAGAAGTAGCTGTCCGCCGTGACATGGGTGTCGTCCGGCGCCGCGAGGGCCAGCGCCCCGCCCGAGCCGCCCTCGCCGATCACCAGCGTCGTCACCGGCACCCGGGCCGCCGCGACGGCCGCGAAGGCGTCCGCGATGGCCGCGCCCGCGCCCGCCCGCTCCGCCTCGGCGTCGTTGGCCGCGCCGGGGGTGTCGATGAGGGTGAGGACGGGGACGCCGAGCCGGTCCGCCAGCCGGATGGTCCGGGCCGCCGCGCGGTACCCGGCCGGGCGGGTCGGCGTCCCGCACTGGGCGACGTACGCGACGGGCAGCCCGTCCGCGCGCAGCCCGAAGCCGCACAGCAGCCCCGGGTCCGTACCACCGCACCGGTCACCGTGGAGCGGGAGCCGGGCGGCGAAGTAGTCGGCCAGGTACGCCTCCGCACGAGGTCGCCCAGGGGCGCGGGCCGCCGCCACCGCCTCCCGCCCGGTCTCCGGAAGCCGGGCCGCCGACAGCGCCCGGGGCAACGGGGCGGCGGGGAGCGCGCCGTGCGGGCCGAGCGCGCGCAGCCAGTGCGTCACCGCCCGGGCCAGCTCACCGGGCGGGACGACCGCGTCCACCTGGCCCGCCGCGAACTGCCCCTCGGCGCTGTACGCCTGGGGATCCGCGTCCGCCGGCCGCACCCGGGAACCGGCGAAGCCGACCTGCGCGCCCGGCAGCGCCAGCACCACGTCGGCGCCCGCCCCCACCGTGGCCCAGCCGCCGCCGGTCGTCGGGTCGCGGACCACCGCGATCTGCGGGAGCCCGGCCGCGCGCAGCCGGGTGGAGGCGGCGGCCACCCGCTGGAGCTGGGTCAGCGCGACCATCCCCTCCTGCATCCGGCTGCCGCCGGTGGCGACGAGTGCGAGCAGGGGCAGCCGCCGGGTCAGGGCCAGCTCGTACGCGGCCGCCAGCCGGTCGCCCGTCGACCGGCCCAACGAGCCGCCCAGGAAACCGAACTCGAAGGCGAGCAGCACGCACGCGCGGTCGCCGACGACCCCGGTGCCGTACACCACGGACTCCTCCTCGCCGGTCCGTCTTCCGGCCCGCTCCCGCGCCGCGTCGTACCCCGCCCAGCCGAGCGGACCGTCCGGCGGCAGGGGGTGCGACGGCGGGCGGTGCTCGGTGAAGCCCGCCGCGCCGGTGAGCAGGGCGATCGTCTCCCGGGCCGTCGCCCGGGCGGGGGAGTCAGCGGGCATGGAGCGACCTCTTCATGATCTTGCCCAGGTCGTTGCGGGGCAGGGCGTCGAGGTAGTGCACGGTGCGCGGGCGCTTGTGCGGGGCCAGTTGGGCCGCCACATGGTCCGCCAGCTCCTCGGCGGCGGGCGGGGAGCCGGGGTCGGCCGCGACCACCCAGGCCACGACCCGTTCGCCCAGGTCCGGGTCCTCCTCGCCGGTCACGGCGGCTTCCCGGACGCCGGGGTGCGCGAGCAGCACGTTCTCGATCTCGCCCGCGCCGATCTTGTAGCCGCCGCTCTTGATGAGGTCGGTGGCCTTGCGCCCGACGATCGTGACGTACCCGTCCTCGTCGACCGTGCCGACGTCCCCCGTACGGAACCAGCCGTCCGCCGTGTGCGCGGCGGCGGTGGCGTCGGGCCGGTTGAGGTAGCCGGTGAACAGGTTCGGGCCCCGGACCTGGATCTCGCCGATCGCCCCCGGCTCGCCGAGCACCGTGCCGTCCTCCTCCGCCAGGCGCAGCTCCACCCCGGCGAGCGGCGGGCCCACCGTGCCGGGGCGCGGGGCGCCGTCCGCCCGGATCCCCGTGTTCATCAGGGTCTCGGTCATCCCGTACCGCTCGATCACCCGCCGCCCGGTCGCCGCCGCGATGCGTTCGTGGTCGTGCACGGGCAGCGCCGCCGAGCCGGAGACCAGGAGCCGGGCTCCGGCCAGTGCCCCGGCCAGTGCGTCCCGTCCGCCGTCGTCCGCCGGGGAGCCGTGTCCGGGCGCGGGGGAGTCGTGTCCGCGCCCGCCCGCGGGGCCGTCCAGCACCTCCGCCAGCCGGTGGTACATCGTCGGCACCCCGAACAGCATGGTGCCGCCGGAGGCCAGCTCACGGGCCACGCCCTCGGGCGAGAACCTCCCCAGGTGGCGGACGGAGCCGCCGCGCCGCAGCGGGCCGAGGACGCCCAGGATCAGCCCGTGCACATGGAACAGCGGCAGCGCGTGGACCAGGACGTCGTCACCGGTCCACCCCCAGGCGTCCTCCAGCGCGTCCAGCGACGCGGCGACGGCCCGCCGGGGCAGGACGGCGCCCTTGGGCGGGCCGGTGGTGCCGGAGGTGTAGACGATCAGCGCGGGGGACTCGGGGTCCTCCTCGATCGGAAGGGCCCCGCCCGCCGTGGCCTCCGGCTCCTCCTCGGCCGGACGAGCCCCGCCCGCCGTGGCTTCCGTGTCCTCCCCGGCCGGAGGGGCCCCGCCCGCCGAGTCCTCCGCCAGAGCGCCTGTCGCCCGCGCGTCCACGGTCACGCGCCGCAGCTTCTCCAGCGCGGGCGGCAGCGCGTCGTCCGGTCCCGCGAGTACGGCCGTGGGTGCGCTGTCGGCCAGGATGTGCGCCAACTCGCTTTCTCCGGTACGGGGGTTGAGCGGCACGGCCGGGACTCCGGCCCGCAGTGCCGCCACCACCGCGATCACCGTCTCCGGGGTCGGGGTGGCCCAGACGGCGACCCGGCCCGCGTCCGCGATGCGGGCGGCGAGCGCGTCGGCGGCTCCAGCGAGCCGGCCGTAGGTCAGGGACAGGTCACCGAAGCGGACGGCCTCCCGGGAGGCCGCCGGGCCGGTGGGGGAGTGGAGCGCGGGAAGAAGGAGGGTCACGCCGGGAAGCCTAGGGCTTCCGGCCGGGCCCCGCCCGGGCCCGGATGCCGATGAGGGCGGCGTCACTCCGGGCCGGTCCGCGAAGGATCCGTGCTGCCCGCCGCGTCGCTGAACGCGGCACCGACCGACGCGTCCTGTGCGGCCCGGAGGGGGTACGTGGACGGCGGCGGCCGTTCCTCCGTACCCGGAGGCCTCACTCCTCGCGCCGGACGGACCGCATCCGCCCGTACGCGTACACACACCCCGCCAGCGCCAGATCGGACAGCAGCATGAAGCCGATCGCGTAACTGTCCTTGGCGCTGTAGATCGCGCCCATCACCAGCGGCGGCACGAAACCGCCCAGCCCGCCCATCGCCCCGACGATGCCCGTCACACTGCCCACCTTCGGCTGCGGCGTCACCTGCGAGACCAGGGCGAACACACTGCCGCTCGCGGTGCCGAGCCCGGCCGCCATGGCCAGCAGCGCGATCGTGCCGACCGGGTTCAGCGGCGGCTCGAAGGCCTGCACGATCGCCATCAGCGCGGCCAGCAGCAGGGCCACCGAGGTCACCAGCGCCGGGTGCGCCCGGTCCGAGAGCCAGCCGCCGATCGGCCGGAAGACCACCGTGACCAGGGCGAACCCGGCCGCCTTGGTGCCCGCCTCGGTCGGCGACATCTCGTACCAGGTCTTCAGGTACGTCGGCAGATACACCCCGAACGCCACGATGCCGCCGAAGCCGATCGCGTACAGCGCCGACAGCTCCCACGTCACCCGCAGCTTCCCGGCCTCGCCGAGCCGGTGTGCCAGCGTGTCCGTGGGGATCTTGCGGCCGGGGTGGTCGCTGACCAGGACGGCCGCCACCAGCGCGTACACCACCAGCGCCCCCGCGACCACGAGGAACGGCAGGTTGTCGCCGTGCTTCGCGATGCGCGGGGTGAAGTAGCCCGACAGCGCGACCCCGCCCATGCCCATCCCGAACACCCCCAGGGCGAAGCCCCGTTTGGCGGGCGGGAACCACGAGTTGACCAGCGGAACGCCGATCGCGAACGTCGTTCCGCCGAGCCCCAGGAGGAAGCCGACCGCGAGCATCGCCCCGTAGGAGTCCTTCGCCGGGATCAGCAGCAGCACCGGCACGACCGTCAGCGCCGACACGAGCGGGAACATCAGCTTCGCGCCGTACCTGTCCGTCAGCGCCCCCACCGGGATCCGGCCCAGCGACCCCACGAGCACCGGCACGGCCACCAGGAAGGACTGTTGGAACGAGCTGAGCCCCAGCCGGTCCTTGTACTCCGCGGACATCGGCGCGATCAGGTTCCACGCCCAGAAGGTCAGCGCGAAGCCGACCGTCGCGAGGACGAGATTGCGGTACGCGGCCGCCGGAGGTGCGGCTGTCACCGGGGCGGGCGGCTCGGGAGACTGCTTGACGGAAGTGTCCACACCAGCCAGTCAAGGACTCTGGGCACCGCACGGCCCGCCGGGCTGCGCCGACCGGGGGACAGCGGGCGCCCGGCGCTCCCGGCGGTCTCCCCCAGCCGATACCGCCGCGAACTGGGACAATCGCGGTATGGATCGGCTGGACAGGGAAATCCTCGGCATTCTCCAGGAGGACGCCCGGATCTCGTACCGGGATCTGGGCGTACGCGTGGGGCTCAGCGCCAACGCGGCGGGCGACCGCGTCCGCCGGATGCGCCGCGACGGGGTCATCCGGGGCTTCACCGTCATCGTCGACCCGGCCGCCGACACCCGTTCGGGCCTGGTCGTCTTCATCGATGTGACGTTGCGGCTCGACACGACGAACGAGGAGTTCGAACGCTCGGTGCTGATGCTGCCCGGAATCACGGAAGTGGTGCACGTGACGGGCGGCCACGACTACCTCGTACGGGCCACCGCCGCCGACCCCGGGGCGCTGGACACCCTGCTGCGCCGCCTGAAACGGGAGGCGGGCATCGCCCACTCCAACACCCGGATCGCCCTGCGGGCGGCCCCGAAGCACTGAGCCGCCGAAGCCGCCGGAACCACCGGACCGCCGAAGCCGCCGGAATCACCGGGTCAGGTCAGGCCGGGGCCTGCCAGGTCACCGTCGTCGGACGGCCGTCCTCGCCGCGCCCGTCGTCCGCGACCACCAGCCGCACCCCGGTCCGCCCGTCCGGCAGCCGGACCGTGGCGTCCACCTCCACCTCGATGGCCGACACCCCGGGCCTGCGGTGCGCGGCGGCCAGCGCCCCGCGCAGGGCGGCCAGCAGCTCCCGCCCCGTCTCCTCGCCCACCAGCGCGTCCACCGCCCCCGCGAACCGCACCGACGGCGGGAAACCCAGCAGGGCCGCCGCACCCCCGGTCTCCCGCAGCACCCGGCCCCGGAAGGTGCTCGGAGCCCCGGCCGGCGGCTGCTGGAGCGCGAAGATCGCGGTGCGGACCTCCTGGATGGTGGAGTCCAGCTCGTCCACGGCCCGCCCCAGCAGCTCACCGGTCTCCGCCTCCCCGCCGCCGGCCTCCTCCGACGCAGCCCGGCGGCGGGTCGACTCCAGCATCATCTCGGTGGCGAAGAGCCGCTGGACCACCAGATCGTGCAGGTCACGGGCGATCCGGTCGCGGTCCTCGTACACCGCGAGCTGCTCCCGGTCGGCCTGCGCGTCCGCCAGCACCAGGGCCAGCGCCGCCTGCGAGGCGAATTGAGTCGCCAGCAGCTTGTCCATCTCCGTGTAGGGCCGTTCGCCGCGCCGCCGGGGCAGGGCGAGCGTGCCGATGAGCCGCCCGCCGCTCTGCAACGGCAGCATCATGCTCGGCCCGAAGCGGGAGCGTACGCCGGTGGTCATCCGGGGATCGGTGGCCGAGTCCTCGATGAAGACCGGTTCGCCGCCGAGCAGCTGCACCAGCACCGCGGAGCCGGGCTCGATCACCGCGCCGACGATGCCCGCCGGATCGTCCGGCGTGGACGCGGTGACGATCTCCATCCCGCCCTCCTCCGTCGGCTGGAGGATCACCCCGGCCGAGGCGCCCGCCAGCACCCGGGCCCGCTCGGCCACCGTCATCAGCGCGTCGGCCGCGTCGGTCCCGGTCAGCAGGGCCGTGGTGACGGCCGCCGCTCCCGTGATCCAGCGCTCGCGCTGCCGGGCCGTCCCGTACAGCCGGGCGTTGCCGATCGCGATGCCCGCCTGGGCGGCGAGGACCCGCAGGAGGGCCCGGTCCGTGTCGCCGAACGGCCCCGACGGCTTCTCGGCGAGACAGAGATGCCCGAAGACCTCGGTCTGGACCAGGATCGGCGCCCGCAGGAAGCCGCGCGCCGGGGGACCGCCGGGGGGACGGTCCTGCCGGTCCTCCTCGACCAGTGCGGCCGGACCCGCGGACGAGTCGTCCGGGAAGAGGTCGAGGTGCTGCCGCTCCGCCTCCGTCAGCCCGGCGGTGTACAGCTCCTCGACCCGGTCGCGGTCCGGGTCCAGCACGCCGAGCGCACCGTGGCGGGCCCCGGTGAGGGCGGTGGAGGTGTCCACGATCTGCTGGAGGGTGGAGCCCAGTTCCAGGTCGCTGCCGACGTTGAGGACCGCCTCCAGGAGCATCGGCAGCCGCCCGGCGGCGGCCGGGCCGGGCTCCACGGGCCCCTTCATCCGCGCCGCCCGCGTCGGCCGTTCCACCGCCCCGTCCCGGCCGACGCGCTCACCCCGCCAGCGGGTTGAGGACCATCGGCTGGATCTTGCCGTCCAGCATCGCGCCCAGACCGAGCACCGAGCAGACGTCGGGACGCTCCGCGATGTGCACCGGCATCCCGGTCGCGTCGCGCAGCATCTGGTCGAGGCCCGGGAGCAGCGCGCTGCCGCCCACCATCATGATGCCCCGGTCCGCGAGGTCGGCCACCAGGTCCGGCGGGCAGTCGCGGAGCACCTTGCCCACCCCGTCGAGCACCGCGGTGAGCGGTGTGTGGATGGCCTGCCGTACGGCGGCGGTGTCGACCTGCACCGACCGGGCCAGCCCGGTCGCCACGTCGCGGCCGTGGATCTCGGTGAGGGCGGGGCCGGTCAGCTGGAGGCCGTTGCCGTGCAGCGCCAGCTGGAGCGGGCGCACGGACTGGCTGGGGAGCACCAGCTCGTGCCGCTGGCGCAGATGCTGGATGACCGCCTCGTCGATCGCGTTGCCGCCCACCGGGATCCGGACGGCGGTCACGATCGAGCCGAGCGAGAGCACCGCGATCTGGGTGGTGGCGGCCCCGCACACCATGATCATGGTCGCCGTCGGCTGCTCGACCGGCAGCCCGCAGCCCACGGCCGCCGCGATCAGGGTGTCCACCAGCTCGACCCGGCGGGCGCCGAGCCCGACCAGGGTCTCCACCGTGGCGCGCTGGGCCAGCGGGTCGGCCTCGTGCGGGGTGCAGGCTGCGGCGCGCAGCCGGGGCTTGCGGCGCAGTTGGCGGCGGAGCTTGTCGCCCAGCAGATGGCGCAGCATCCGCTGGGCCATCTCGATGTCGACGACGGTGCCGCCGGAGACCGGGCGGGCCACCCGGATGTACTCGGGCGTGCGGCCGGTCATCTGCTCGGCGAGCGCACCGACGGCGATGAGGGAGCCGGTACGGGTGTTGACGGCGGCGACGCTCGGTTCGTCGACGACGAGGCCGAGCCCCTTGACGTACACCCGGGTCCTCGCGGCCCCGAGATCGACGGCGACGTGGCAACGCTGCAACTGCTCAAGGCTGACGGTCACGGCGGGTTCTCCCGAGAGCGCGGACGGTGGGCACCGGCGGCAGCCGGTCGCTCCTTGCATGGTCGCGCCCTCCGGCCCGTCGCGCGCGCTGAGCTGCGCCGTAAGGGGACCGGAGCTGACGGCTCCTCAGTCCGGCGGGCCGGAAGCAGCCGCCGGGTCAGAGGGCCGGAAGCAGCCGCCGGGTCAGCGGGCCGGGAGCAGCCGCTGGAACAGGCCCCAGGTGAACTCCGCCACCCGCTCCCCGCCGGTGGCCGGGTCGGTGAGGGCCAGCGACCACCGGGTCGGGGCGCTGCCCTCCATCGGCCGGGCCGGGGGAAAGGCGCGGGCCGCCTCGTCCACGGTGCACGACCACGGGAGCAGCGCGTCCGGAGAGGTCAGCTCCGGCCCGGCCGCGCCCGGGGCCCGCACCAGCCATTCGTTCCACACGGCCCCGCCGGGCCCGGCCATCACCTCGAACCGCAGGTCGGGCCAGAGCGGCACCGGCCACAGCAGCGCCTCGCACTCCAGCTCCCCGACCCGGCGCGGCAGGACCGTCTCCGGTTCGCCGAGCACCGAGCGGTAGCGCCGCAGCGACCCCCGCCCCCGGGGCGCCCGGACCATGGCCTGCCAGCGGCGGTTGGCCTCCCGCATGTCGGCGAGGGAGGCGCTCAGTTCATGCCGGGCCTCCTCGACCAGACCGGGCTGGTGGTCGGCCATCCGGCGCAGCAGGACGAGCTGGAACTGGAGGGGGCCGAAGGGGGCGGGAGCGGTCATGCCGCCCATCCTCCCGCGTGTCAGGCGTATCGGACCGGCCGTCACCGGAATCAGCGCTTCCTCACACGATCCTCACCTGTGCGGCTTCCCTGGTTCTTCCGCGCACGCCTAACCTGCGGGCGCCATGGATTACTGCCACCCCTGCCGACGGCATCTCAACGGAGCCCTGGCCTGCGCCGGGTGCGGTACGCCCGCCGAGGCGTTGGGCCCCTACGCCGTGCCCAGCCCGGAGGGGCGTGACGCGCCGGGCGGGGCCGCGCCGCCGGACCGGACGGCCACGCCCGTCGACCCGGGAAGCCCCCGACGCGATGCCCGACGCGGCACCCGACGCGATGCCCGACGCGATGCCCGACGCGGCACCCGGCGCGATGCCCGGCTGGACGCCCGACGCGACGCCCGCCGCGGTGCCGGAGGCCGGCCCGACGTCGGAGGCCCGTCCGACGCCCGCCCCGCGTCGCGGCGGCGGGCCCGCGGCGGCCATCGTCGGCGCGGCCGGACCGTCCTGCTCGGGGCCCTCGGGCTGCTCCTGGCGGCGGGCGCCCTGGGCCTGGCGGAACTGGCCAGGGAGCCCGGGCGGGACGACACCGCCGCCGACTACGTACGTGAGTCGCCGTCCGGCCCGTCCGGGGCCACGCCCGAGGAGTCGTCCGCCGACGAGCCCCGCGATCCCGGCCCGGTCGGCTCCCGGGCCGGGGCGACCACGGGCCCCGCGACGGACGCCTCACCGGCCGGCACGCGCCGTGGGAACCCCTCACGCGCGCCGAGCCCCGACGCCTCGCCCACCGACGGGCCCACCGCCTCCCCGGACCCCGACGACGCGGACCCCGAGGACGCGGACCCCGACGGCGCGGACCCGTCCGACGCCCCCGCCGATCCGCCCGCCGACCCGCCCGCCGATCCGCCGGAACCCGAGGATCCGCGCGAGTCGACGACCGCGCCCGCACCCCCGCCGCCCCCGGCGGAACCGACACCCGCCCCGACGCCGTCCCCGACCTGCACCCGCTTCCTGTGGTGGTGCACGTAGGCGCGAGGCGACGCGACGCCTGAAGAGCGTCCTCTAAAGAGCGCCCTCGCCCAGCATCCGGCGCAGCAGGTCCCGCAAGACCATGCGCTCGGCGTCGGAGAGGCCGGCCAGCGGCTCCCGGGCGAAGTCCAGCGCGTCCCGCAGCTCACGGGCCGTGCGCCTGCCCTTCTCCGTCGCGGCGGCCAGCTTGATCCGCCGGTCGGCCGGATCGGGCCTGCGCTCGACCAGCTCCCGGGCCTCCAGCCGGTCGACGATCCCGGTGATGTTGGACGGCTCGCACTTCAGCCTGAGGGCGATCTTCCGCATCGGCAGGGGCTCCAGCGAGAGCAGCCCGAGCACCCGCGCCTGCGCCCCGGTGAGGGAGTGCTCGGCGGCGGCCCGGTCGTACTCCTCGTGGTAGCGCGCCACCACGGCACCGATGAGCTCGACGACCTCGAGGGTCAGGGGGTCTGTGCGAGTGGCCATGGGCCACAGCGTACCGATTTACTTGACATCATGAAATATTCAGGAGCATGGTTGTTTCATGTCATGAAGCTTTTCGCGCCGGGCGCGGAAGCACACCCCCTCGTATGACATTGAGGAGAACCCGAGCCCATGTCTGCAGCACTTCCCACGTCCAGCCGTGAATGGCACCTGGTCGCCCGCCCGCACGGCTGGCCCGAGGCCGAGGACTTCGCGCTGCGCGAGGCCGAGGTCGCCGCTCCGGCCGAGGGCCGCGTCCTCGTCCGCAACAAGTACTTCTCGGTCGACCCGTACATGCGCGGCCGGATGAACGACGTGAAGTCCTACACCCCGCCCTTCCAGCTCGACCACCCGATGGACGGCGGCGCGGTCGGCGAGGTCATCGCCTCGAACGCCGAGGGCTTCGCCGTCGGCGACCACGTCCTGCACGGCCTCGGCTGGCGCGAGATCGCCGACGTGCCCGCGAAGCACGCGGTAAAGGTCGACCCCGACCTCGCCCCGCTCTCCGCCTACCTCGGCGTGCTCGGCATGACCGGACTCACCGCCTACGCGGGCCTGTTCGACGTCGCCTCCTTCAAGGAGGGCGACGCGGTCTTCGTCTCCGGCGCGGCCGGCGCCGTCGGCAGCCAGGTCGGCCAGATGGCGAAGCTCAAGGGCGCGTCCCGGGTCATCGGCTCCGCCGGCTCCGACGAGAAGGTCAAGCTCCTCACCGAGGAGTACGGCTTCGACGCCGCGTTCAACTACAAGGACGGCCCCGTCCGCGACCAGCTCGCGGAAGCCGCCCCCGACGGCATCGACGTCTACTTCGACAACGTCGGCGGCGAGCACCTGGAAGCCGCGATCTCCTCGTTCAACGTGCACGGCCGCGCCACCATCTGCGGCATGATCGCCCAGTACAACGCGACCGAGCCGACCCCCGGCCCGAACAACATGGCGCTGATCATCGGCAAGCGGCTGCGCCTGACCGGCATGCTCGTCAGCGACCACTCCGACCTCCAGCCGCGGTTCGTCCAGGAGGTCGCCGGCTGGCTGGCCTCGGGCGAGCTGAAGTACCGGGAGACGACGGTCGAGGGCATCGAGAAGGGCTACGACGCGTTCGTCGGGCTGCTGCGCGGGGAGAACACCGGGAAGATGATCGTCTCCCTGGTCTGACCCGCTCCCGCTCCCGGTCCGGGCCCGCTCCCTGCCGGTCGCGGTCACGCGTTAGGCTCGTCCGCAGGCCGTCGCGATCCGTGGGCGCGAGTCGCGGCGCACCAACAGGAGGAATCCTCACACCATGACCATCCAAAAGATCGACGTCGCCTACACCGCCGTCGCCACCGCCGAGAACGGCCGCGACGGACGGGTCTCCTCCGACGACGGTCAGCTCGACGTCGTCGTCAACCCGCCGAAGGCCATGGGCGGCAGCGGCGCGGGCACCAACCCCGAGCAGCTCTTCGCGGCCGGCTACAGCGCCTGCTTCCAGGGCGCGCTGGGCGTCGTCGCCCGCCAGGAGAAGGCCGACATCTCCGGCTCGACCGTGACCGCCTCGGTCTCGATCGGCAAGACCGAGGCCGGCGGCTTCGGCCTGGAGGTCGCGATCAGCGCCTCCATCCCGAACGTCGACGCCGCCACCGCGCAGGCGCTCATCGAGAAGGCCCACCAGGTCTGCCCGTACTCGAACGCCACCCGCGGCAACATCAACGTCGCGCTCTCGGTCGCCTGACCACGGAGTCGCTGACGAGAGCGTCGCTGACGAGAGCGTCGCTGACGAGAGCGTCGCTGACCACAGCGCCGCGGCCGTCGAAGGCAGCACCGTGTGAGGACCGCACCCCCGCCCCGGGGTGCGGTCCTCACCGCTTTCCCCCGCCAGTACGCTGACGCCCATGAGTGATCTCGGGGCGGGTTTCGGCTACTTGATGAAGGGGCAACGCTGGGTTGCCCAACACGGACGATGGTTCGGCTTCGGGCTGCTGCCCGGACTCGTCACCCTCGTCATCTACGCCGGAGCACTGATCGGACTCGGCTACGGAGCCGACGACCTCGTCGGCTGGGCGACGCCGTTCGCCGACGACTGGTCCTCGCCCTGGCAGGGAATCCTGCGCACCGGGCTGACCGCTCTCGTCTTCGTCCTCGGCCTGTTCCTCGCGGTCATCACCTTCACCGCCGTCACCCTCCTGGTCGGCCAGCCCTTCTACGAGTCGCTCTCCGAGGAGGTCGACCGCAGCGAGGGCGGCGACGTCCCCGAGTCCGGGCTGCCGCTCTGGCGGGAACTGTGGATCTCCGCCCGCGACTCCGTGCGCATCCTGCTGCGCGTCGCCCTGTACGGGATCGTCCTCTTCGCCTGCGGCTTCATCCCCGTCATCGGACAGACCGTCGTCCCCGCGATCGGCTTCTGCGTCTCCGGCTACTTCCTGGCCGAGGAGCTGACCGCCGTCGCCCTCCAGCGCCGGGGCATGGTCCTCAAGGACCGCCTCGTCCTGCTGCGCGGACGCCGGATGCTGGTGCTCGGCTTCGGCGTCCCGCTGACCCTGGCCTTCCTCGTCCCGGTCGTCGCGGTGTTCCTGATGCCGGGAGCCGTCGCCGGGGCCACCCTCCTCGCCCGCGACCTGGTGGACCCGGACGCGGCGTCGGACCCGGGCCCCGGGCCCGGCACCGCCGACAGCGGTGACGCACCGGCTCCCCGGGCGTGGTCCGCGTGACCGAACTGCTGGCGGTCGCCGCCATCACCGTCCTCGCGGTCATCTCGCCGGGCGCCGACTTCGCCATGGTCGTGCGCAACAGCTATCTGTACGGGCGCACCACCGGCGTCCTCGCGGCCACCGGCGTCGCGGCGGGCGTCCTGGTCCACGTCACGTACACGATGCTGGGCGTCGGGCTGCTCATCGCCTCCTCGACCGCCCTGTTCACGGCGGTCAAGCTGGCGGGCGCCGCCTATCTGATCTACATCGGGGTGCGCACCTTCCTGGCCCGCGCCGACCTCGACGTCGACCTGAGCGACCGGCCGGGGCTCTCCCCGTTCGGGGCGCTGCGCAGCGGCTTCCTGACCAACGCCCTCAACCCGAAGACGACCCTGTTCGTCGTCGCGACCTTCACCCAGGTCGTCGGGCCCGACACCGCCCTGTGGCAGCAGGCGGGTTACGGCCTGTTCATGTCGGCCGCCCACCTCGGCTGGTTCGCCCTCGTCGCGCTGTTCTTCTCGCACTCCCGGCTGCGCGGTGCGATGCTGCGCCGCCAGAAGGCCCTCAACCGCTCGATCGGCTCGGTCCTGGTCGGCCTCGGCGTCACCCTGGGCCTGGCCCGCTGAACGGAGCGCCGGAGAAGACCTTGCGGAGCGCCGAAGGAGGAGGGGACGAGGTCTCAGCGCGCCGAGAACGCGTACTCGGTGCGCGAGACGAACTCCTCGCCCGGCCGGAGCACCGTGGAAGGGAACTCCGGCCGGTTCGGCGAGTCCGGGAAGTGCTGGGTCTCCAGCGCGATCCCGGCACACGGCCCGAACGGCCGCCCGTCGAAGTGGTCGGCCGTGTACAGCTGGAGCCCCGGCTCGGTCGTCCGCACCGTCAACACCCGCCCGGACACCGCGTCGTACAGCTCGGCGGCGACCCCGTCCGCCCCCTCCTTCAGCTCGTCCAGCACGAAGTTCTGGTCGTAGCCCGCGCCCACCGTCCGCATCCCCCGGAAGTCGAACCGGGTCCCGGCCACCGGCAGCAGCTCACCCGTCGGCACCGACGCAGCGTCCACCCGGGTCACGTGTTCCGCCGCGATCCGCAACTGCTGCCCGAGCGCGCTCCCGCTGTCCGCGCCCGCCAGGTTCCAGTACAGATGGCTCGTCGGGTTCAGCACGGTCGGGGCGTCGGTCACCGCCCGGTAGTCCAGCCGCAGCGCCCCGCCGGGCCCCAGGGTGTACGTCACCGAGAAGTCGAGCCGCCCCGGATACCCCTCGTCCCCGTCCGCCGAGACCAGGGAGAGCCGCACCCCGTCCGGGACCGCCACCGCGTCCCACACCCGCTTGTCGAAGCCCCTGGCCCCGCCGTGCAGATGCGTCCCGCCCTCGTTGGCCGTCAGGCGGTGCGTGCGCCCGTCCAGGACGAACGAAGCGCCCCCGATCCGGTTCGCGTACCGCCCGACCACCGCCCCGAAGTAGGGGGCCGGGAACTCCTCGTAGCCCGCGACGTCCGGCAGCCCGAGCGCCACCGGGGCTCGGGAACCGTCCCGGCCCGGCGCCTCCACGGACTGCACGATCGCGCCGTAGGTCAGGACCCGCACCCGGACCCCGTCCCGCTCCAGCGTCCACCGGCCAACCGGCGACCCGTCCGCGAGAGCGCCGAAATCTTCCGTGTACGTGGCGGTGTCCGCGCTGGTCGTCATGGTCACCGACCCTACGCGGGCGGCTCCGCGGCCGTGATGTTGCGGTAGGCGATCTCCGCCAGCCGGGCCTGGCCGTCGCGGCTCGGATGGAACCAGTCCCACTGGCTGAGCTGCGTCCCGGTGAACCGGAAGTCGAACACCGCCCCGCCGTCGTACCGGCAGTACCGGTCCTTCGCGCACACGTCCCGCAGCACCCCGTTGTACGCGACCACCCGCTCCCGCACCGCGTCCCGCCGGGCCACGGCCGCCGGGCCCAGATCGTCCGCGTCGGCCAGCATCGACTGGCAGATGCCGAGCTGCCAGATCTTCTTGCCCAGCTCGTTCACCCGCCCCGTCGACCAGAGCCGCTTCAGGTCCGGCACGCTGGAGACGTACACCTGCGCCTTCGGGGCCCCGGCGCGCAGCTGCCGCATCGACGCCTCGAACGACGCCCGGAAGTCCGCGACCGGCGTCATCAGCCGCACCGAGTCCCGGCACGCGTCGTTGGCGCCCGTCATCACCGTCACCAGCTCCGGCCGCTCCTTCGCCGCCAGCGCCATCTGCTCGGGCAACTGCACCATCCGCGACCCCGACACCGCGTGGTTCCAGCTGCGGTCCGCGGCTGCGGTCGGGCCGAGCAGCCGGACCGCGAGACTGCGCACCGCCTCGTCCGAACCGGTCGCCCACGACACCTCGGGACAGTCGGCCAGCACTGAACACGCGTCGAAGCCCCGGGTGATCGAGTCCCCGACCGCCGCGACCGACCCGGGCCGGGGGTTCCAGTCCGGGGAGGGGGAAGGGGAGGGGGACGCCGAGGCACCGCGCGTGGCCGCCGGCGCGTTCCGCGACACGCCGCCCTCCGCCCCGTCGGAGCCGCACCCGGCCAACGCGACGACGCCGACGCAGGAGAGCGCCGTCAGCGCGGCGGCAGCGGTACGCATTCGTGGGCGTGTCACACGCTCCGGCATCACTCGGATCCCCTCCGGTCAAGCAGTGGCCTATGCCTCTGGAAATGCCCCCGGCAAGCACACGATCCCCAGGTCGGGGCTCTGCGCGCCCTGCCGGGTGAAAGCCGGCGAATCAGGGGCCCGAGACCGACGGTACGTCACACGGACGGCCCCGGCGCACGGTAGCTTTTCCCCGTCGAACCAGTGGCGTCCCGCCCGCCCGCGCACACGCGGGCGGCTCCGGTATATTACGTCACGTCACATACTGTCCCTTTTCAGGAGATTAACTCCCGATGCTGTTTACTGATGACAACCTCGGGAACCGGCCGGAAAGAGACGGTACGGGCGCGGGGCCCCTGGGGAAGGCGTACCTCGTCCCACACGGGAGGTTCCGGTGACGACACGTGGAGTCCTGTACGTTCACTCCGCACCGCGCGCGCTCTGCCCACATGTCGAGTGGGCAGTGGCGGGCGTTCTCGGTGTGCGGGTCCAGCTGGACTGGATCAGGCAGCCGGCCTCGCCCGGCACCTGGCGGTCCGAATTCTCCTGGAAGGGCCGCGCCGGCACCGCCTCGCAGCTCGCCTCCGCCCTGCGCGGCTGGGACCTGCTGCGCTTCGAGGTGACCGCCGAGCCGTGTCCCACCGCCGAGGGCGAGCGCTACAGCTCCACCCCCGGCCTCGGCATCTTCCACGCCGTCACCGGCATGCACGGCGACATCCTGATCCCCGAGGACCGGCTGCGGGCCGCGCTGGCCCGGTCGGTGCGCGGCGAGAGCGACCTGGAGACCGAGATCGCCGCCCTGCTCGGCAAACCCTGGGACGACGAGCTGGAGTCCTTCCGCCACGCGGGCGAGGGCGCCCCGGTCCGCTGGCTCCACCAGGTGGTGTGACCCGGGGCTCTGCCCCGGACCCCGCTCCTCAATCGCCGGAGGGGCTGCATGCGGAAGCCCGCCTCCCGGACGAACGGGAAGCGGGCTTCAGCCGTAAAGGCAGGCTCAGACGGACCGGAACGCCAGCACCACGTTGTGCCCACCGAATCCGAACGAGTTGTTGATCGCCGCGATCGGCCCCTCGGGCAGCACCCGCGGCTCGCCGCGCACGATATCCGCGTCGATCGCCTCGTCGAGCTCGTCGATGTTGATGGTCGGCGGAGCGATGCGGTGGTGCAGCGCCAGAACCGTCGCCACGGTCTCGATGCCGCCCGCGCCACCGAGCAGGTGACCCGTCATCGACTTCGTCGCGGAGATCGCGACATGGTCGAGGTCGTCGCCCAGCACCTTGCGCAGCGCCTTGATCTCCGCGAGGTCCCCCTGCGGCGTCGACGTGGCGTGCGCGTTGAGGTGGACCACCTCGGACGGCTTGAGGTCGCTGGAGTCCAGCAGGTTCTGCATCGCGGCGGCGATGCCCCGCCCGGTGGGCTCGGGCTGCGCGATGTGGTGGGCGTCGGCCGACAGGCCCTGGCCCAGCACCTCGCAGTAGACCCGCGCGCCCCGCTTGGCGGCGTGCTCGGCGGACTCCAGGACGACGACGCCCGCACCCTCGCCGAGGACGAAGCCGTCCCGGCCGGTGTCGTAGGGGCGCGAGGCCGTCTCGGGCTCGTCGTTGTTCTTGGACATCGCCATCATGTTGGCGAACGCGGCGATCGGCAGCGGGTGGATCGCCGCCTCGGTGCCACCGGCGACGACCACGTCGGCACGGCCGGTACGGATCATCTCGACGGCGTACCCGATCGCCTCCGCGCCCGAGGCGCAGGCGGAGACGGGCGTGTGGACACCGGCCTGGGCGTTGACCTCCAGGCCGACGTTGGCCGCCGGGCCGTTGGGCATGAGCATGGGAACGGTGTGCGGGGAGACGCGGCGTACGCCCTTCTCCTTCAGCACGTCGTACTGGTCGAGCAGGGTGGTCACGCCGCCGATGCCGGAGGCGATGACCGAGCCCAGGCGCTCGGGGGCGATGCTCTCGTCCTCGCCCGCCTTGGCGGTGAAGCCCGCGTCCGCCCAGGCCTCGCGGGCCGCGATCAGCGCGAACTGCGCCGAGCGGTCCAGCTTGCGGGCCAGGGGGCGGGGAAGGACGTCGCCCGGGTCGACGGCCGCGAGGGCGGCGATCCGGACGGGCAGTTCGGCGAAGCGCTCGCCCTCGAGAGGCTTGACGCCGGATCGGCCGGCCATCAGACCTTCCCAGGTCGATGCGGAGTCGCCACCCAGCGGAGTGGTTGCGCCGATACCGGTGACGACCACGGTCTGATTGGTCGAGTTCACTGGAAAATCTTCTCCACGTGTAGAGGGTCGTGAATCAGCGGCGCCACCGCCGGGTGGCGACACAGCCGGGCTGGGTCAGCCCTGGTGCTTCAGGATGTAGCCGGCGGCGTCGCCGACCGTCTTGAGGTCCTTGACGTCCTCGTCGGGGATCTTGACGTCGAAGCGCTCCTCGGCGGCGACGACGACCTCGACCATGGACAGCGAGTCGACGTCCAGGTCGTCGGTGAAGGACTTGTCCAGCTGGACGTCCTCGACCGGGATACCGGCGATCTCGTTGACGATCTCGGCGAGACCGGTGACGATCTCTTCCTGCGTGGCGGCCATCTTGGCGCTCCTTCGGTGGGTTTTCTTCAGGGTTCGTAGCTACGGACCAGAAGGTCCGGTGTGCCTAGGGGAGGGTAACGACCGTCGCGGCGTAGACGAGACCCGCCCCGAAGCCGATGACGAGCGCGGTGTCGCCGCTCTTCGCCTGACCGGTCGCCAGGAGCCGCTCCATCGCGAGCGGAATCGAGGCGGCGGACGTGTTGCCGGTGGACTCCACGTCACGGGCGACCGTGACGTGCTCCGGCAGCTTCAGGGTCTTCACCATCGAGTCGATGATCCGCATGTTGGCCTGGTGCGGAATGAAGACGTCCAGGTCCTCCGGGGCGATCCCGGCCGCGTCCAGCGCCTGCTGGGCGACCTTCGCCATCTCGAAGACGGCCCAGCGGAAGACCGCCTGGCCCTCCTGCGTGATGGCCGGGAACTTGATCTCGCCCTTCGAGTCGAGCGGCAGCTTGGAGGCGTCGCCGACGTGCAGGTCGTCCCAGGCCACCGTCTGCTTGATGGTGTCGGACTTGTCGCCCTCGGAGCCCCACACGGTCGGGCCGATGGCCGGTTCCTGGGAGGGGCCGACGACGACCGCGCCCGCGCCGTCACCGAACAGGAAGGCCGTCGCCCGGTCCTCCAGGTCGGTCAGGTCGCTGAGCCGCTCCACGCCGATCACGAGGACGTACTCCGCGGAGCCCTCGACGACCATGCCCTTGGCGAGGGTGAGGCCGTAGCCGAAGCCCGCGCAGCCGGCCGAGATGTCGAAGGCGGCGGGCTTGCCCGCGCCGATCTTGTGGGCGATCTCGGTGGCGACGGCAGGGGTCTGCTTGAAGTGCGAGACGGTCGAGACGACGACCGCGCCGATCTGCTCGGGGTCGATGCCCGCGTCCGCGATGGCCTTGCCGGACGCCTCGATCGACATCGCGGCCACGGTCTCCTCGTCGGAGGCCCAGTGGCGGGTGACGATGCCGGAGCGGGAGCGGATCCACTCGTCGGACGAGTCGATCGTCTCGAGGATCACCTCGTTCGGCACGACCCTGGTCGGACGGTAGCCGCCGACCCCGAGGATCCGTGCGTACGGGGCGCCCTTACTGGGCTTGATCTTCGACATGCTCGCTCCTTAGGCGCCTGCGTGCTCGGAAATGAGCGCGCGGGCCGTGTCGAGGTCGTCGGGGGTCTTGAGCGCGAGCGTCTTCACACCGGGCAGCGCGCGCTTGGCGAGCCCGGTCAGCGTGCCCCCGGGGCTCAGCTCGACGAGTGCGGTGACGCCCAGCGACTGGAAGGTCTCCATGCACAGGTCCCAGCGGACCGGGTTGGCGACCTGCCCGACCAGCCGGGCGATGACCTCGGTGCCGGTGGCCACGGTGTGGCCGTCGGCGTTGGAAACGTAACGCACGGTCGGGTCGGAGACCGTGAGGTCGCCGACCGCCGCGCGCAGCTTCTCCACGGCCGGGGCCATGTGGTGCGTGTGGAACGCGCCGGCCACCTTCAGCACGACGACCCGGCGCACGCCCTCGGGCTTGTCGGCCTCCAGGGCCGCGATCTGGGCGGCGGTGCCCGCGGCGACGATCTGGCCGCCGCCGTTGACGTTGGCCGGGGTCAGACCGAGCTTCTCCAGGTGCGGGACCGTCACGTCGGGGTCGCCGCCGAGGAGGGCCGCCATGCCGGTCTCGGTGACCGCGGCGGCTTCGGCCATGCCGAGCCCCCGGGTGCGGACGAAGCGCAGTGCGGCCTCGTCGTCGATGACGCCGGCGAGCGCGGCGGCGGTGATCTCACCGACGCTGTGGCCCGCGACGACGGACGGCGAGGCGTCCAGGGCGGCCGCCGAGAGCAGTCCGGCGGCGACCAGGAGCGGCTGGGCCACGGCGGTGTCGCGGATCTCGTCCGCGTCGGCGCGCGTGCCGTAGTGGGCAAGGTCGAGCCCGATGGCGTCGGACCAGGCAGCGATGCGGTCGGCGGCACCGGGGAGGTCGAGCCAGGGGGTCAGGAAGCCGGGCGTCTGAGCGCCTTGGCCGGGAGCGACGAGTACGAGCACCCTCACACTCTCTCTTGTGGACGGCTCCGCACGCCCGTGGGGACAGGGACGAAGAACCGTCGGGGGAATTGTTGGAGTCCAACAAAAGTCTAGGACTGAGGATCCGCTGCGGCCAAGCGCCCCAGGATGAGGGCGATCCGCAGGGTGAATGCGGAGCGCACATCGGAAGGGGACCACCCGGTGACGTCGGTCACACGTCGTAGCCGGTAGCGCACGGTGTTGGGGTGCACGAAAAGCATCCGGGCGGCGCCTTCGAGACTGCTCGCCTGTTCCAGATAGACGCTCAGCGTTTCCAGCAGCGCCGAACCGGCCTCTTCCAGCGGTCTGTAGATCTCCTCCACCAACTGGTCCCGCGCGGCCGGGTCTCCTGCCATCGCCCGCTCCGGAAGGAGATCGTCCGCCAGGACCGGCCGGGGCGCGTCCTGCCACGCCAGGCACGCCTTCAGCCCGGCCGCCGCCGCCTGCGCGGACCGGGTCGCCGCCAGCAGATCCGGCACCACGGGACCCGCGACGACCGGCCCGGCGGCGTACGGCCCGATCAGACCCTTCGCGACCTGGAGCGGGTTGTCGCTGCCGCCCGCGATGACGACGAGGCGGTTGCCCAGGACGCCGGTGAGGACCTGGAGCTTGGCGTGCCGGGCGGCGCGCCGGATCGCCTCCACGGTCAGTTCGCTGTCCCCGTCGGGCGCGGTGCCGAGGATCACGCACACGTGCTCGGGCGAGTTCCAGCCGAGCGCGGAGGCCCGGGACACGGCCCCCTCGTCGGCCTCGCCGGAGAGCACCGCGTTCACCACGAGCGATTCCAGCCGGGCGTCCCAGGCGCCCCGGGCCTCGGCGGCCTGGGCGTAGACCTGGGCGGTGGCGAAGGCGATCTCGCGCGCGTAGACGAGGAGCGCCTCCCGCAGCAGCGACTCATCGCCCGGGGCGGCCACCTCCTCGATCGCGGCCTCCATGACCTCGATCGTGGTGCGCACCATCTCCACGGTCTGCCGCAGGGTGATGGCCCGGGTCAGTTCGCGCGGCGCGGTGCCGAACACATCGGTCGAGATGGCCTGCGGGGTCTCGGGATGCCGGAACCACTCGGTGAACGCGGCGATTCCGGCCTGGGCGACCAGGCCGATCCAGGACCGGTTCTCCGGAGGCATCGCCCGGTACCACGGCAGCGATTCGTCCATGCGGGCAATCGCGTTCGCGGCCAGCCGGCCGGAGGACTGCTCCAACCGTTTCAGGGTCGCGGCGTGCAGGTGGGCGTCGTGGGCGGGGGGCAGCTCAGGATCGGGTCGGGGCACGAGGACAAGACTGCCTTATCGGGCCGGAGGACCGGTGGGCCGGGGCGATGGTGCCCCGTACCGACGGGTAGACGAACTCCTGACGCAACCGTTCCGCTCCGGCGGCCCGGCGACGGGCACGGCCTGTCCCGTTCCCGAGGCCGCACGCCGCCGCGCCCCCGTTCCGTTCCCGTGGCCCTGCTGCGGGCGCGGCCGGGCTACCGTGGCCGGGTGATTTCCGTGCACCGGTCCGACGACCGCTACCGGGGCGGGGACGAGGCCGCCGGGATCGTCACCCGGCACGCCCTCTCCTTCGGTCCCCACTACGACCCCGACAACCTCCGCTTCGGCCCGATCCTGGCCTGCAACGAGGAGCGCCTCGCCCCGGGCGCGGGCTTCGAGGAGCACCCGCACAGCCATACGGAGATCGTCACCTGGGTCGTCGAGGGCGAGCTGACCCACCGCGACTCGGCCGGCCACTCCACCGTCGTCCGCGCCGGGGACGTGGCCCACCTGAGCGCCGCCTCCGGGGTGCGCCACGTCGAACGCAACGACGGCACCGACCCGTTGACCTTCCTCCAGATGTGGCTCGCCCCCCTGGAGCCGGGCGGCGAACCCTCGTACACGGTCGTCCCCGGCATCGCCGACTCCACCCCGTACGCCCTGCCCGGCGCGGGCGCGATGCTCCATGTCCGCCGCCTGGCCATGGGCGAGCGCACGGCGGTCCCGGACGCGGTGCGCGCCTACGTCCACGTGGTGCGCGGGCGGGTCGCCCTGGACGACGAGGAGCTGGGCCCCGGCGACGCCGCCCGGATCACCGGAGCGGAGGGCCTGGAGGCGGTCGCGGTGGCGGGGACGGCGGACCTGCTGGTGTGGGAGTTGGCGGGGTGAGGCACTCACGGTTGTGACCCGACGCCTTGCCCCGGCGTGACACCCGAAACGCCCTGCTGGAACCGCAGGACCGCCGGTGGTCCGTGAGGACTACGTCCAAGGCCGCAGCCCACCTGCGCCTCGGGCCTGATCCGTGTACGCGGGACGACGGCATAGCGTGCTGCTCGGGCCCAGATCGTCCGCACAGGGGAGAGAACATGAGCACCGCCGCACCGGTATCGCTGGTCACGGGCGCCAACCGGGGGATCGGCAGGGAGACCGCGCGTCAACTCGCCGCGCTCGGCCACACCGTCCTGCTGTGCGCCCGCCGTCCGAAGGACGCCGAACAGGCCGTCGCCGACCTGGCCGAAGGAGTGCCCGGCACGCTGCTGCCCTGCCAACTGGACGTGACCGACGCCGACGACGCCCGTACCCTCGACCGCGCAGTGGAGAAGGAGTTCGGTCTCCTCGACGTCGTCGTCAACAACGCAGCCATCAACTACGACACCACGCAGCGCGCCGTCTTCGCCGACCTCGACGAGGTCCGGCGCACCCTGGAGACCAACCTCCTCGGCGCCTGGCGAACCGCACAGGCGTTCCTGCCACTGCTACGCCGCTCATCCCACCCCCGCCTGGTGAACGTCTCCAGCGAGTCCGGCTCCCTGGAGCACATGTCCGGTGGGACCCCCGCCTATGGAGTCTCGAAAGCGGCCCTCAACGCCCTCACCCGCAAGCTCGCTGACGAACTGCTTGCCGAGCGGATCCTGGTCAACGCCGTATGCCCGGGTTGGATCGCCACCGACATGGGCGGCCCGGGCGGCGAACCCGTCGAGCAGGGCGCTGCCGGCGTCGTCTGGGCTGCCACCCTCCCTGATTCCGGCCCTACCGGCGGCTTCTTCCGCAACGGTGAACCCTTGGCCTGGTAGGCGGCCCCTGCTCGACTGTCGCTCACCGCGCCGGACAGGCTCTGCCGGGAGAACCCACGACCGCGCACATCGTGCACACCGCACGATCTCGGTGCTGTGCACGGACGGGCCCGTGCGGTCACTCGTGGATCTCGCGCCGGTACTTGAGCACCGCCGTGGGCACGGGGCGTTGTACGCCGGTCTCAACCGGGGCCGCGCTTCGGGAGGCACCGAAACCGCGCCGTGTTCGATGGTCGAGGCAGGAGACGGCACCGAGACAGCACCGGGTCCGTGTCGCTCGGTGGCCGCAGCCCCCTCAACAGACGTCGGCCGATTCGGACCTGCCCCGGGGGCGTTCGTGGGCCGCCTCAGTCCTTCCGATAGGTGGCGACGGCGTCGTCACCGAAGGACGCGGCGAGCGCCCGTGTGATCAGGTCGGGCAGCTTGGTGTGTCCGTCGTCTTCGGCCCAACGCGTCAGCGCCGTGTGCATCGCGGCCATGCAGGCGCTGGTCGCCGCCTGGGCGCGGAACGCGGCGTCGGGATCGGTCGCGTCATCCCCGAGGGCGTCGACGATGGCCTGTTGCAGCGCGTACTGGCTGTCCAGGTGCCGGGCCCGCAGCGCGGGCGTCGAGACCATGAGCCGGAGACAGTCCAGCAGGAACCGCTCGTTCGCCCCCGGCTCGTCCCCGTCGCCGCCGGTCAAGGCCGTGGCCGCGTCGATGAGCGCGCCGCCGACGCGGCGCACCAGGGGCTGCGTCGCGGACGACGCGGCGACCTGCTCGGCGATGAGCTGGGCGGGCTGGTCGATGAGGACGAGGTCCTCCTTGGTGGGGAAGTGCCGGTACACGGTCATGGCCGAGACGCCGGCGGCCTCGGCGACGTCGGCCACCGTCACCGCGTCGTAGCCGTGGTCGGTGAACAGCCGCACCGCGTGCGCCTGGACCAGGCGCCGCGTCTCAATTCGCCGTCGCTCTCGCAGGGTTGGTTGCCGCTCACTCATGTGCTAGACACTACCATCACGTTAGTGACTACCACGTGAATGGAGTGAAGGCATGGGCGATCTGACGGGCAGAACGGCTTTGGTGACGGGCGCGTCGCGCGGCATCGGGCAGGCAATAGCCATTCGACTCGCGGCCCAAGGAGCCACGGTCATCGTGCACTTCGGCACCGATGAGAGCGGGGCGGCTGCGACGGTCGACGCGGTGGAACGCGCCGGTGGGAGCGCCTTCTCCGTCCGGGCCGAACTGGGCGTGGACGGCGACGTCGAGACACTTTTCGCCGGCGTGGAGGCCGGCTTGGCCGGTCGGCCCCTCGACATCCTCGTCAACAACGCGGCAGCCGCACCGGCCGGCCCGCTCGGCGTGACCACCCGGGCAGAGTTCGACCACTTGTTCGCGGTGAACGTGCGAGCGCCGTACTTCATCATCGAGCGAGCGCTGCCTCTGTTGAGCGAGGGCGCCCGGATCGTCTCGGTCTCGTCGGTGGCGACCCGGATGGCCAACTCGGCCCAGACGTCCTTCGCCATGACGAAGGGCGCGATCGAGACGATGACCAGGACCATCGCCGTCCAGCTCGGCCCCCGGAGGATCACGGTGAACGCGGTCGCTCCCGGGGCCACCAGGACGGCGACCAACGGAGCTGTCTTCGACACGCCGGGCCTCACCGAACAGATATCCGGCATGACGGCACTCGACCGGCTGGGCGGGCCCGACGACGTAGCCGATGTGGTCGCCTTCCTCGCCTCCCACGCCGCCCGCTGGGTCACTGGTCAGATCATCGACGCGAGCGGCGGCCTGTTCCTCGGCCCACGCGTCTGAGGGGCCTGGTGGTGTGTCACAGCGAGCGGCGGGCCCGCCAGAGGTCGCGGAGCAGAGCGATCTCGGCCATGTGGTGGATGAGTTCCAGATTGGCGTTGGCCAGCACGCCGATGTACGGGTCGTCGGGGTCGGAGCCGTACGGATACCGCGAGAGGCCCACCGTGTCGAGCTGCTCGTCGGTGAGCGTGGCGATGCTCGCGCGGTGGCGGTCGATGGTCTCCCAGAAGCGGTCCAGCGCCAGGGAGGCGGACGGCGTGAAGTCGACGAGGAGGTGCGGGTCCTGCCGCCGTTCGCCGAAGGTCCACTCCCAGCGGCCCGCGAAGTCGGAGTGCAGGTGACCCAGCCGCCACGCGATGGTGGTGATCGGCACGACGTCGGGCTCCGGCTCACCGGTGAACGCGAGGACCTCCTCGACCCGTTCGGTGCTCACGCTCCAGTCCTCGGCGATCTTCGCCACGGACATCCCGCCCGCCGCCTGCCGCGCGACCTCCGCGTACTCGCTCGCCGGGATCTCCGGCGCCCCCTTGTCGATGACCCACGCGCCGGGCCCGTACGCCCGGGGGGTCACCGCGTCCTCCCGGCGTCGGATCGACCAGCTGCCGGGGCCGGCTCCCACAGGTACTCCTCGTCCCCGAGGCCCTTCAGCCGGACCTGGGCCATCTCCCGCGCCTGGTCGAACTGCTCGATCAGGATGCTCAGCCTGTCGGTCCGTCGATCGTGGTCGTTCATGCGTGGCTCCCTCGTCGGTGCGCCACGCGATCCACGGCGCACGGAGGGAAGTTAACGGCTCACCTCGCGGCGCGCGAACGAATTCCGGGGAGGCTCGGGGCCCGTCGGGAACAGGAGGTCAGGCCCCGGCGCGCTTCTCCCGCTTCTCCCGCTCGTCCGCGATCCGGTCCAGCTCGCGCATCGCCTGGGAGTGCCCGCTCATCCGCCGGCTCACCTGGCCGGTCGTGAACAGCACGGTCCCCACGAGCGACACGGGAAGGGACAGCCCCAGGACGAGCAGCGCCTCGGGCCAGTCGCGTTCGTCCGCGCAGTAATCGCGCTTCCACAGACCCTCGTTGGCCGTGCCGTCCTCCGTGAACAGGCGTGCGGCGCACTCGTCGGTGTTGCCGTTGGGCTTCTCGACCTCGTAATCCGTCAGGAGCAGAATCGCGCACCAGCCCCACAACAGCGCCGACAGGAGCAGCAGACCGGTCCCGCAGTCGCGTATGCGGGTGGACCGCTGCCGGAAATCGAGGTCGAACTCTCGTGATCGCATGGCGGATGAACCTATCAGCGTGGGACGGGGCCGATCCGCCTCACGGCAATGCCCTGGTGAGCCACACCACTTCGCCGTTCTCCTCCATGGAGACGTGGTCCCGCGCGAACGCGAGCTTCTCCAGGACGCGCAACGAAGCGGTGTTCCACGTGGCGACGGTCGACCAGAGCCTTCTCCGCCCGGTCGCGGCGGCGGCTTCGAGCACCGCGTGGGCCGCCTCGGTGGCGTAGCCGTGCCCGTGGGCGCGCTGGAACAGTTCGTACGCGATCTCGGGCTCCTCCAGGGTGGTGCGGCCGATGATCAGCCCGCAGTAGCCGATGAAGTCGCCCTCCTCGCGGCGCTGGATGGGCAGCAGCGCGATCCCCGTGGTCTCCGTCGCGGCGAGCAACTCCCCTATGGAGGTCCGGATGCGCTCGACCGGGGGCTTCCCCTTGCCGCGTTCGGCGAGCAGGTCGCTGAACTCGGCGGCGTCCGCCTCGGCCCACGGCCGCAGGATCAGCCGCTCGGTCTCCAGGTGGTAGGGCATGGTCGCGTAGGCAGACATGGGCTCACTCTGCCACTCGGTCCCGCCGGTCACCCGGGGCCGGGTCCGTCTTTGCGCGCGCGGACGGCCAGGACGGCGACCAGCAGCGTCGGTACGAGCAGGAGCGAGAAGGTGATGGCGTAGCCGGCGAGTCGGCTCGTCCCCGCGGCCAGCCCGGCGTTGAGCACGGCGGTGGCGAACGCCAGGACGACGACCTGCCCGAGGTTCATGTTGGTCTGCATCGCGCTGGTGGTGTGGCCCAGTCGGTCCGGTGCGCTGTGCGAGAGCGACAGCACCGTGACGCACGGATCGAGCATCCCCATCCCGACCGCCGCCAGCGGCATGGCCGCCATCGCGAGCAGCGGGGAGACGCCGGAGAAGCTGCCCACCACGGCGAAGGCGACGGACGCCGCCATGATCAGGGCGCCGACCGTGACGAGCCGGTGCCGGGCGACGTCCTGGAGGAGCTTGCCCTGCGCCCATGACGCGACCGCCCACAGCACGGCGGAGGCGGTGAACGCCACGCCGACCGTCACCGCCGCCACCCGCCGCTCGGTGATCAGCATCAACGGCACCAGCGCCTCGACGGTGAAGTACGTACCGGAGGCCAGCCCGCGCAGCAGAACGGCGGTGGGGAGGCCCCGGGCACTGCGCCACGTGCCCTGCGGTAGCAGACGGGGCGCGAAGACGACCAGGAGCACGACCCCGGCGACGACGAACAGCAGGTGTCGCGCGTCCCACCCCGAGACGCCGTACTGGCCGAGGGCCGCGCCCAGGCTGAGCATCCCCGCGACCACCAGCGGCGGCCGGGAGGCGCGTTCCTCGGCGGGCGGGGCCTGACTGCCATCGCCTTCCGGGGCCCTGCGGAGCACCGCAACCAGGGCGAGCGCGGGCAGCGCCGTCAGCACGGCCAGGCCGTAGAAGACCGTCCGCCAGGACCACACCTCGGCGACGACTCCGGCGACCGGCGGCCCGACCAGGGACGGGATGATCCAGCTCGCGCTCATCATCGCGAGCATCCTGGGCCGCAGATACTCCGGATACGACTGGCCGATGGCGGTCGTCACGGACACCGCCACCATCCCGGCCGCCAGACCGTCGACGAAGCGGCCGATCACCAACTGCCAGATCGAGACGCTGGACGCCGACACCAGCAGCGTCACCACGGAGAGGACCATGCCCAGGGCCAGCGGACGCCGGGCGCCGGAGCGGTCCGCCCAGTGCCCGCCCAGCACACCGCCGAGCAGACTGGCAGCCACAAAGCTGCCTGCCACCAGGGGGAACAGCGACACCCCGTTCAGATCCTCGGCCGCCGTCGGCAGCGTCGGCACCACGGCCAGCGCGGCGAAGCCGGTAAGGAACATCACCGTGGCGAAGGTCAGCGTGGCCGCCGCGTACGGTCGCGAGAAGATGCCCGGCAGGGTGTCGCTCGGTGGGGGCCGGAGGGCCTGTTCCGCAGTCATGGATGTCCCGTTGACGTAGCTCGACACCCCGAGTCTTGGTCTGGACCACCCGGAGCCAGCGAGAAGCTATGTCAGGCCCGAAGCGCGGGCAACCGAATTTGGCCCGAGCGCGAACACGAGCCCGGACGCGAAACAGGGCGGTACGGGGGCCAGTTGCCCGTACCACCCTGCTCCCGGTGACGGTCGTGTCAGCGCAGCCCGTCCACGAACGCCTGCCAGGCGTGGGCCCCGAGGACGATGGCAGGGCCGGTCGGGTTCTTGCTGTCGCGGACGGGGACGGACCCGCAGGCGGAGCCGTCGGCGACCTCGACGCACTCGCCGCCGGTGGTGCCGCTGTACGAGGACGTCCGCCAGGCCGCGCCGCCGGTCACGGTGCACTCGACGCACTCGCCGCCGGTGCTTCCGCTGTAGCTGGACTTACGCCATTCCGCGCTCTTCAGGTCAGGGCCGGTCTCCATAACGCTCCTCCATCACGCGGCTGATCCGCGCCACCGATTCCTCGACGGAGAGTGCGGTGGCCTGGAGGTGAGCGTATCGGAGCGAGGCCTCCCTGACCGTCTCCGGGTTGGCCGTCATATGGCCGGAGATGAGGTCCTCGGTGTAGATGACATCCGGGTCGTCCTCGAAGCGCATGCCCGTGAACGAGCCATCCAGGCTCGCGTGTTCACCCGCCTCGAACGGCAGCACCTGGATCCGCATCCAACGGTGCGCCGCGTAGTCCAACAGCTTCTGGAGTTGGGCCCGCATCACCTCGTGCCCGCCGATCGGCCGGTACAGCACTGCCTCGTCCAGGATCGCCCAAGCCAGCGGCGGCTTCTCCCGCTCCAGGATCCGCTGGCGCTCCATACGGGCGGCGAGCAGACCCTCCAGGCCGTCCGGCATACCGGTGGCCAGGACCGCCCGCGCGTACTCCTCCGTCTGCAACAGCCCGTAGACCACCTGCGCCTGGTACGTCGAGATGTACGCGGCCTTCGCCTCCATGTCCGCGTACGGCTGGAACCACGTCGGCAACTGGCTCCGCAGCACCAGCCCCACCAGCCGCGAGAACGTCCCGTCCGTCCCCAGCGCCGCGTCCACGCGCTCGGAGAAGTCACGGGTGGGGATCTTCTTCGTCGTCTCGACCTGGCCGATCAGAGAGCCCGTGCAGAAGATGATGGTGCCCAACTGCGGCTGCGTCAGGCCCTGGGCCTCGCGCTGGCGGCGTAACTCCCCGCCGTAGTAGGCGAGCGGGGAGGCGTCGGGATCGAGCGTCTGGATGTTGGCCACGGATGGACCTCCGGGTGCAACGCCTCGCGGCGTTCGTTTCGGTACGTAGCCGAGCGTAGCCATCACGTCGCAGCCTGGTGACATGAATCACGTACTTGTCCCCCGGAGGGATCCCGGGGAGCCCGTCTACCGCGCCGACTTCGCCCTAGGCGCGCACTCCGCCCGGCATCTGCGCCGCGTCCTGGGGCTCTACCTCAAGGCCTGGGAGCTGCCGTTCCTCGCCGACGCCGCCGAACTGGCGCTCACCGAGCTGATCGCCAACGTCGTGCAGCACGTGCCCGACCGGCGCGGCAAGACCTTCATCTTCCGGCTGCCGCGCGGCGAGGGCGTCCGGGTCGAGGTGTCCGACAGCAGCCCCGCCGTGCCCCTCGCCATCACCGGGGATCCGCTGGACGACGGGGGGCGAGGGCTCGTCCTGGTCGACGCCGTCACCGACGCGTGGGGAATCATCAAGCGGTGGGACGGCAGCGGGAAGACCGTCTGGTTCGAGTGCCTGACGCCGCCGGAGAAGGGCGGCAGCCGGTTCAGGCCAACTCGGCCAGAACCGCGTCCGTGAACGGCGTCCACGCCTCCGCCGCCCACGGCCCGAAGGCCCGGTCCGTCAGCGCGACGCAGGCCGCGCCCGCCACCGGGTCGATCCACAGGAACGTGCCCGACTGGCCGAAGTGCCCGAAGGTCGCCGGGGAGGAGGAATTCCCCGTCCAGTGCGGGGACTTGGCGTCGCGGATCTCGAAGCCGAGGCCCCAGTCGTTCGGGCTCTGGTGGCCGTAGCCCGGCAGGACGCCCTTGAGGCCCGGGTGCACGACGCTCTGGGCCTCCAGGACCGTACGCGGGTCGAGGAGGCGGGGGGCCTGCACCTCGGCGGCGAAGCGGACCAGGTCGGCCAGGGTGGAGACGCCGTCGCGGGCGGGGGAGCCGTCCAGAGTGGTCGAGGTCATCATCTCCAGGGGCTCCAGAACCGCCTGGCGCAGGTACTCCGCGAACGGGATGCCGGACGCCTTGGCTATGTGGTCGCCCAGCACCTCGAAGCCCGCGTTGGAGTACAGGCGGCGGTTGCCGGGCGGGGCCGTCACCCGGTGCTCGTCGAAAGCGAGGCCGCTGGTGTGGGCGAGGAGGTGGCGCACCGTGGAGCCCTCGGGCCCGGCCGGCTCGTCCAGCTCGACCGCCCCCTCCTCGTACGCCACCAGCGCCGCGTAGGCCGCGAGCGGCTTGGTGACCGAGGCGAGGGGGAAGCGGTGGTCGGCCGGCCCGTGCGTGCCGAGGACCGTGCCGTCCGCCCGCACGACGGCGGCTGCCGCCGTCGTGACCGGCCAGGTGTCGATGATGCGCAGGCTCTCCATGGCTCCGAGCCTAACGGCCGCGCCCGCCTCCCCGCCCCCGGCCCCGGCTGAGCTGCCGGCCCCGGGAGCCCGGGGCCCCGGGAGCCGGGGACGGAGGCGCGAGCCCGTCAGGCGGCGGCCAGCGGCGCGAGCCGGGTGCCGAGCGCCATGATCCGCATCGAGCGCTCCGCGGCGTCGGCCAGGAACTCGCCGCTCCTGCCGATCGCCTCCACCAGCGTCATGGGCGCGGGCAGGATCGAGCTGTACGCGTCCACGCCCACCGCCCGCACGTCCTGCGCGCCCGGCCCGATCGTCCCGGCCAGCACCAGGACCGGCACCCCGGCGGCATGCGCCCGCCGGGCGACCTCCGCCGGGATCTTCCCCCGTACGGTCTGGTGGTCGAGCGCCCCCTCCGCCGTGATCACGAAGTCGGCGCGGGCGAGGCGCGCGTCGAGGTCGAGGCCGTCGAGCAGCACGTCGTAACGGGGGAGCAGGCGCGCGCCCACGGCGGCGAGGCCGGCCCCGAGGCCGCCGGACGCACCCGTGCCGGGGGCCGTGCGCAGGTCCACCGGGATGCCGGTCGCCGGGGTGAAGGCCGGGGCCAGGTCCCGGGTGAGGACGTCGGCCAGCCGCTCCAGGCCGGCCGAGAGCAGCTCCACCTCGGCGGGGGTCGCCCCCTTCTGCGGTCCGAAGACCCGGGCCACCCCGCGCTTCCCGCACAGCACGTTGTACGGGTTGCAGGCCACGAGCAGCTCCGTGCGGGCCAGCCTCGGGTCGAGGCCGGACGGGTCGATGCGCTCCAGCTCGTGCAACACCCCGCCGCCCCGGCTCAGTTCACGGCCGTGCCGGTCGGTCAGCCGGGCCCCCAGCGCCTGGAGGGCCCCCGCGCCGCCGTCCGACGTACCGGAGTCGCCGCAGCCGACGAGGATGCGCCGGGCGCCCGCGTCCAGGGCGGCCCGGATCAGCTCGCCGACGCCGTACGTGGTGGTCGCGCCCGGGTGGCGCAGGCCCGGCGGCACCAGGGCGAGGCCCGCGACGGCGGCCATCTCCACGACGGCGGTCAGCGGTCCCGGCCCGCCCAGGAGCGCGAAGTGCGAGGCGACCGGCTCGCCCACCGGGCCCGTGGCGGTGACCGGGACCAGCCGGCCGCCGCCCGCCAGGGCCAGCGCCTCGGCCGTGCCCTCGCCGCCGTCCACCAGCGGGATGAGGTCGAGGTCGGCGTCGGGGACCACGCGCCGTACGCCGACGGCGATGGCCTCGGCCACCCGGGCGGCCGAGAGGGACTCCTTGAAGCCGCTGGGGGCGATGGCGATGCGCTGGGTGCGGTGGATCATGGCTGGGTCTCCAGAAGGACGGGCACGCCGAGCAACGGCCAGACGGCGAGGGCGAAGGTGAGGACGAGGGCCGCGGTGAGCGGGGCGAGGAACGCGGACAGCCGCAGCAGGTCGCGCGGGGTGTAGGTCGGGGTGCCGGGCACGTCCGCGAAGAGCGCGACCGGCTTGGCCGACGAGGGCAGCGTGTGGCAGAAGCCGGCGGCGGCCGTGGAGGCCAGCGCCGCCGTGACCGGGTTGACCCCGGCCCCGACCGCCGCCGCGACCACCAGCGGGACCAGCACGGAGGACCGGGCGGAACGCGACTGGAGCGCCAGGTGGGCGGCCGTGCTGACGACGACCACTCCGGTCAGGAACACCCACGGGGGCGTGGACGCCCCCAGGGGTATCCAGCCCACCAGCCAGTCGGCCGCCCCCGAGTCGGAGAGGGCGACGCCCATCGCCATGGTGGCGGCCATGAACAGCAGCAGCGGCCAGGGCACCGACCGCAGACCGTCCTTGAAGCGCACGGTCCCCAGTGCCGGGGAGGTCGCCACCAGCGCGCCGATGAGCGCGACCACGGCGGGCGACACCCCGTGCAGGGGCTCGCTGCACCAGAGCAGGACGACCGTCGCCAGCAGGAGCAGGCACCGGGACTCCGCCGGGCTGAACGGCCCCTCGACGGCGGTCTCGGAGTGCTCCTGGATCTGCGCCGCCGTGATGGTGACCGGACCCTTGCGGTCGGAGCGCCGGGTCGTCGTCAACAGCACCAGTTCGGCGGCGAGATGGGAGGAGACGACGGCCAGCGGCAGCCCGAGGACGAGCCACTGCACGAAGCTCAGCTGCTCCCCGGTCTGCTCCCAGAGCACCCCGACGGTGATCAGGTGCGCGCCCGCGCCGATCAGGGTCGCGACGGCCGACAGCAGGATGACCGTGGGGAAGAGCAGCGCCAGCATCACCACCAGACGGCCGCGCTCGCGCAGGGCGGCGGCCAGCGCCAGGAACACCGGGAGCGCGAGGGCGGCCCGCCCCGACGTGGCCGGCACGGCGAACGCGGTGACGACCAGCCCGGCCGTGGTCAGGTGCACCAGCTGGCGCACGGTCCTGGCCCCGCCGACCAGGAAGACGGCAGCCCGGCCGGCCAGACCGGTCCGGGTCACGGCCGCCGCCAGGACGAAGGCGCAGATCAGCAGCCACACCGTCTCGTCGCCCAGGGTGGCGAACAGGGTCTCACTGCTGATCACCCCCGTGACCGTCAGCGCCAGGCCCGCGCCGAGCGCGATGTAGGCGTCGTCCACCGGAGTGGCGATCCAGGCGGCGGTGGCCAGGGCGAAGACGGCGAGGGAGAGCCGCCCGTCGACACTGAGGCCGGGGGCTGCGCCGGGGACGGCGAGGAGAGCGCAGAGTCCGAGGACGGCACAGAGGCCGACGGTCTGCCGGAGTGGTAGAGGCACGCTGTACAGCCTCTGAAGGCGGGGTGAGCGCCTGATGAGTGTCCGGTGAAGGCCTTTTCATCAAGTTTGTCGAGCGCCCCGCCTCGCCCCGCCCCGCTCCCGCAGCCGGTCAGGGCAGGCGGTAGCCCATGCCCCGGATCGTCTCCAGCCGCTCAGCGCCCAGCTTCCGGCGCAGCGCGCGCACATAGACGTCCACGATGTTGGAACCGGGGTCGAAGTCGTACCCCCACACATGGGACAGGATCTGCTCGCGCGACAGCACCTGGCCGGGGTGGCGCAGGAACATCTCCAGCAGCACGAACTCGCGCGCCGTCAGATCCACCGTCCGCTCGCCCGCGCGGGCCCGGCGGGTCCGCAGGTCCAGGGCGAGGCTGCCGCTGCGCAACATGGTGACCTCGGGCGCGCGGGCGGCGGTGCGCTGCCGCAGCCGTACCCGGGCGAGCAGCTCCTCGAAGCGGAACGGCTTCGTCATCCAGTCGTCGGCCCCGCCCTCCAGCCCGGCCACCGTGTCCCGCACGGAGTCGCGGGCGGTGAGCACGATGACCGGCAGCGTGACACGGGCCTCGCGCATCTCCCGCAGCACGGTGAATCCGTCCCGGCCGGGGAGGCCGATGTCGAGCACCATCAGGTCGAACCCGCCGGACAGCGCGTGGCTCAGCGCCAGGTCCCCGTCCTCGGCGACGACCGTGGTGAAGCCGTTGGCGCGCAGCCCCTTCTGGACGAACGAGGCGATGCGCTCCTCGTCCTCGGCGATCAGAATGCGGTTCATGTGGCGGTCTCCAGCGTGAGTACGAAGGTGGCTCCGCCGCCTTCGGTCCGGCGTAGTTCGACGCGGCCGTGGTGGCCTTCCGCGATGGCCTTGACGATGGCGAGGCCGAGCCCCGCGCCGCTCGTGCGGGTCCCGCGCCGGGACGTCCCCCGGCGGAACCGCTCGAAGATCACCTCGGCGTCCTCCGGCGGAATCCCGGGCCCGTGGTCGGCGACGTACAGCTCGACGCGGTCCTCCTCGGCCCGGGAGCCGATCCGGATGCGCTGGCCGGGCACGGTGTGCTGGACGGCGTTCTGCGCGAGCTGCACCATCGCCTGGGTCATCCGCTGCTCGTCCAGGCGCACTTCGAGGTCCGCGACGCCGTCGAGCTGCCACTCCCGGTCGCCGAGGGTCCGCACCTTCACGTACACGTCGGCGGTCAGCTCCGCGAGCTGGACGGGTTCGGGGCGCACGAAGTCGGGGCGCTCGGCTCCCGCGAGCAGGAGCAGGTCCTCGACGATGCGGCTCATCCGGTCCAGCTCGTCCGTGACCAGCCGCACCGTCTCCTCCCGGTCCGCCGGGTCGTCGCCCATCAGCTCCAGGTGGCCCCGGACGATGGTGATGGGGGTGCGCAGCTCGTGCCCGGCGTCGTCGACGAAAACCCGCTGCGCGGCGAACGCCCGCTCCAGGCGGTCGAGCATCGCGTTGAACGTCTCGGCGAGGGCCGCGATGTCGTCCCGGCCCTCCACGGGGATGCGCCGGGTGAGGTCCTGCTCGGTCAGTTCCGCCGCCGTCGTGCGGACGAGCCGGACGGGCGCGAGGATCCGACCGGCGACGGCCCAGCCGATCCCGGTCGTCATCAGCAGCGCCACACCGGACAGGGCGAGCAGCGTCCAGAACGTCTTGTCGGCGACGGCCCGTTCGCGCTCCGGGTGGAAGGCGACGACGAACGCGCCGGGCTGCTTGCCCGCGGACGGGCCGATGACGACCTTGGCCCAGCGCACCTCGCCCTGCGGGCGCTCCAGGGTCCCGAAGGAGTCCTTGGAGGCGTAGATCCTGGTGTACGCGTCGGTGTCCGGCCACAGGGCGATGTCTTCCGGCAGCTCCCGGCGCTGCCGGATGACGCCGGGTTTGGTGCCGGGCTCCCCGGTCAGGCCCAGCAGCTCCTCGTCGGGGTCCGCGTACTGCCTTTGCAGATAAATGCGGAGCAGCTTATCCACGGTGCCGAACCGGCCGCCGGTGTCCGGGTCCACGCCCTGCGGCACGAAGTTCGCGAACTCGCCGGTCTCCTGGGTGAGCAGCTGGCTGATGCGGTGGTCCACGTCCCGCTGGAGGATCGAACGCACGGTGACGGCGACCGCGCCCAGCGCGACCGCCATCACGACCAGCAACCACAGCATGATCCGTACGCGGGCGGAGATCCTCGGAAGGCTAACCGTCATCACCGAAGTCGTCGTCGTCATCGTCGTCGTCGGCCGCCGAGGGGCCCGGAACGACGGAGCTGTCCGGTGTGCGGGACGGAGAGGAGGAGCCGCTCGGCGTCGGGGCGTCGGTCGGCGACGTGACACCGCTCGGCGACGGTGTGCCGCGCGGACTCTCCTCCAGTCGGACGGTGGGAGGCACCTTCGGCGCTTCCGAGGTGTCGGTCATGGCATAGCTGGTGGCCGCTATGCCGAGGGGCACGGCGACGACGGCTGCCAGGGCCGCCAGACGAGGTGAGAAAGCCATGTATTCACCCTGACTGTCCCGGGCGGTAAGAAGATGAAGCCAAGATGAACAATCCTTCATTCTGGGTGTGCTTTCCGTCCCTCTGTGGGAGGGCCCGGCCCGGGAAGCCCCGCCGCTCCCGCGCGCTCCGAGCCGTTCCCGATTGCTCCGAGCCCGTTCCTGCGCGCTCCGAGCCCGTTCCCTCTTGCTTCGAGTGCACTCCAAGGATTTAGCGTGGAGGGCATGACGGTGATCGACGGAACCTCCCGGAGCACTCCCGCGACAATCGCACATCCCCCGCCCTCACCGGCGGTGGACGCCTGCGCGGCCGCCCCGAAGCCTCACCCGCGCCCCGCGGGCCAGGACAACTACACGATCAGCGAGGTCGTCGCCTTCACCGGACTTACCGCGCACACGCTGCGCTGGTACAAGCGCATCGGGCTCATGCCCCACGTCGACCGCTCGCACACCGGCCAGCGCCGCTTCAGCAACCGCGACCTCGACTGGCTGGCCTTCGTCGGCAAGCTGCGGCTGACCGGGATGCCCGTCGCCGACATGGTGCGGTACGCGGAGCTGCTGCGCGAGGGCGCGTCCACCTTCGAGGCACGGCAGGAACTGCTGGAGGCGACCCGCCGCGATGTGATCACGCGGATCGCGGAGCTCCACGACACCCTCGCCGTCCTCGACCACAAGATCGAGTTCTACGCGGGCGCCCGCAGGGCGCCGGAAAGGCACAGCGCCTGATGACCGACAACGACAGGAATCCGATCGCCACCGTCGAGCTGGGCGGCGACGGCGGACCGCGGGTCGGCGTCCAGGGCCTCGGCTGCATGGGCATGAGCGAGTTCTACGGCGACACCGACGAGCTCTCCGCCCGGGACACCCTGGACGCGGCCCTGGAAGCCGGCGTCACGCTCTTCGACACCGCCGACGTCTACGGGCGCGGGGCCAACGAGGAGTTCCTCGCGCCGTTCGTCGGGGCCCACCGGGACGAGATCACCCTCGCCACCAAGTTCGCGCTGGTGCGCTCCGACAGTCCCGGGTACCGGGGCGTGAGCAACGACCCCGCATACATCCGCACCGCTGTCGAAGCGAGCCTGCGCCGACTGAACACCGACGTCATCGACCTCTACTACATGCACCGCCACGACCCGGCCGTCCCGTTCGCCGAATCGGTCGGCGCGATGGCGGAGCTGATCCAGCAGGGCAAGATCAAGCAGATCGGGCTGAGCGAGGTGACGGGTCCCGAGCTGCGCGAGGCGTACGCGGTGCACCCGATCGCAGCCCTCCAGTCGGAGTGGTCGCTCTTCAGCCGGGACGTGGAGAAGAGCGCGCTCGGTGCGGCGGTGGACCTGGGCGTCACCCTCGTGCCGTACTCGCCGCTCGGCCGGGGCTTCCTCACCGGGGCCTTCACCGACGCGGGCAAGGACCTGGGCGAGGGCGACTTCCGCAAGCAGCAGCCGCGCTTCACCGGCGACAACGCCCGCACCAACGCGGCCCTCCTGGAACCCGTCCACGACATCGCCGCCGCGCACGGGGCGACCGCCGCCCAGGTGGCCCTCGCCTGGGTACACCAGCGGGCCCGGGTGCACGGACTGACCGTGGTCCCGATCCCCGGCACCCGTAAGCGGAGCCGCCTGCTGGAGAACGCGGCGGCGACCGGGCTGACGCTGACGGCCGAGGAACTGGCCCTGCTGGAGCCGATCGCGGGCCGGGTGGCGGGGGACCGGTACCCGGACATGAGCCTGACGTCCGAGGCCCGGGAGTAGCCCGCGGCCGTACGCGGCGATCGCTTGGTTCATGGAGTTCATGACGCCCCCTCCGAGCCCCGCGCTACGCCTCACGCCAGCCCCAGCGCGAACACCGCGAACCCCGCCGCGAGCAGCCCCGCCAGCGCACGGCGGGCGTTCGCGGCGCGGGTGCCCGCCTGCCACGGGGCCTCGAAGTGGCGCGCGTAGCGGGCGATCAGCACCAGCAGCCCCGCGAACACCGGCAGCCAGGCGATCCGGGCGAGGATCCAGCCCACCGTGTCCGGCGCGGTCGTCAGCCCCGCCACCGCCGTCCCCGCCCCGGCGAGCGAGGCCGGTACGGCGGCGGCCAGCATCGCGGTCTGGTGCCAGCACAGGATCGTCATCGCGGACAGGTTGACCACCACGACCGGCGCCCAGAGCAGCGGCTTGCGCAACAGCCGCCCGAGCCGGTCGCGCAGCAGGATCGCCGCCCCGCTCTGCGCCGCCGCCAGCGCCACCACCAGCAGCGACGGCGGGTGCGAGTTCGTCCGCGCCTCGCCCGGCACCCCGACCATCGACGCCGGGTAGTGGAAGGCGAGCAGCAGCGCGGCGAACAGCACCCCGCCGCCGACCAGCAGCAGCCGGGCCCCGCGCCGCCCGATCCGCCCCTCGCCCCAGGACACGCCCAGCTGATACGCGAAGAGCCAGCCGGGCAGGATGTTGAGCATGCTCAGCCACGACGGCATCGCCTCCGCATACGGCCCGTAGCGCAGGAAGTCCACCACCGCGACCGACGCCAGCAGCGGCAGCGCGGCCCACCCGCCGAGCTTCCGCGCCAGGGTGACGCAGACCGGGGTGAGCGCCGTGACCACGGTGTACACCCCGACGAACCAGAGCGGCTGGATCACCAACGTCGACCCCGTACGCAGGGTGTCGCCGGGCACGCCCAGCGCGGACAGCACCGCCAGCAGCACCGCCCACACGGCGGTCACCCCGAGCACCGGCCGGCCGAGGCGGGCCAGCCGGCCGCCCAGCCAGGCGGTCGTCGTCGAGGTCCGACGGCGGAAGGAGAGCACCGAGGCGTACCCCCCGACGAGGAAGAAGATGCCCAGCATCTGGAGCACCCAGCTCGCGGGTGCGAGACCGGCGAACGTCGAGAGCGGGCTCGCGTTGTGCAGGCCGTCGGCGTCCAGCCGGAACCCGCCGAGCATCCAGTGACCGAGCGGCACGGCGAGCAGCGCCAACGCCCGCAGGCCGTCGATCGCCCGGTCACGGTGGGCCGGGGTGGACGTGTCGATACGGGCCGCGAGCCGCCGGCCGTTCTCCAGCAGGGCGTTCATCGGGCGACTCCTTCCAGGGCCGGGGCGGCCTCTAGAGCCGGGACGGCTTCTGCCGGGTCCGGGTTTGCCGGGTCCGGGTCCACCGCGTCCGGGTCCACCGCGTCAGGGTCCGCTTCCGCCGCGTCGCCGCGCGCGATGGCGGCGAAGGTCCGCAGCGAATCCGTCCCGGGCTCGAAGTAACCGGCATGCCCCCGGGCCTCGTCCGCCGGCACCCGGCGGGCGCCGAACGCCGGATCGGCCGGGTCAGCCCCGTGACCGAGGCCCGCGAAGCGCACGTTCGGCACGCCGTCGATCCAGTCGGTCGGGTCCTTCGCCGCCCAGACCCGGGCGCTCGTCCGCAGCCCGCCCACGTCGTCGGCGCGCATCCCGGGGGAGCCGAGGACCACCAGGTCGGTGGCGGGGAGGCGGTGCGCGGCCAGACCGCAGACCACCGAGCCGTAGCTGTGGCAGAACACGGCCGGCGCGGGCAGCCCGTCCGCCGTCAGCCCCTCCGTGAACCGGGTCAGCCGCCCGGCCCCCGCCTCCGCGAGGCCGCCGGTGGCCGCGTCGATGCCGACGCCCACCGGGGTGGTGTACCCGACCCAGGCGATGACGGCGGTCCCCGGACCGGCCGCGGTGTGCAGGGTCCTGGCCATGCGGGCCGGGGCGCCGTGGCTCGCGGCCCTCCGGTCGAAGGTCCCGGCGTCGTTGTCGGACCCCGGCACCACCACCGAGACCCGGTGCGCCGTACGCAGGTCCCCGAAGACCTCGGCGACCTGGCCGCGTCCGCGCGGGTCGAACGCGAGGATCCGGCGGCCGGGGGCGGCGAGCGAGCGGTAGCGGGGGTCGTCCTCGGCGGCCAGCGCGCGGCGGTTGGCGCGGTAGCGCAGTTCCAGGGCGCCCGTCGAGATTCCCGACGACGGACGGATGGCGTACGAGGAGGAGTTGCCGCTCGTCGGCGCTCAACCCCGCGAAGAACGCGGCGACTTCGGCAGGCGTGTCACGCTCCGGATCCGGCAGTTCCGCCCCGAGCGCCCGGTCCGCCCGCCACTGCGCACTGCCCGGCGGCGGCCCGGTCAGCGCCTGCTGCGCATCTCCCGAAACCCAGCCCGCGGTCCCCGCCACCACACTGGTGGCCAGTGCGAACGCGACCACGGTCCTCGCGTATCGACGCATCGTGCCCTCCCCTTCCGGATCCGCACCGACCGGTGCGACCGGGAGGAAGGTAGGAAGAGGACGGGTGAGGGGGCGTCACACCGGAGGGCCAACCGCGAGGTGATACCGGGGTAGGGGGTGGGCCGGAAGTCGGGGGCCTCGCGGGTTTCTACGCCCCCGCGTCCCCCGGCGTTACCAGCCCCGACTCGTACGCGAAGATCACCGCCTGCGCCCGGTCCCGCAGGTCCAGCTTGGCCAGCACCCGCCCGATGTGCGTCTTGACGGTCTGCTCGGCCAGCACCAGCCGCCCCGCGATCTCCTGGTTCGACAGCCCCCGGGCGATCAGCTCCAGGACCTCGCTCTCGCGCGGGGTCAGCCCGTTCAGCCGGAGCGCCTGTCCGCCGCGCGTCGCCCCGGAGGGGCGCTGCGACGCGAAGTCCGCGATCAGGCGGCGGGTCACCGAGGGCGCGAGCAGCGCGTCCCCGGCCGCCACCACCCGTACCGCCGCGATCAGATCGGCGGGCGGGGCGTCCTTCAGCAGGAACCCGGACGCGCCGGCGCGCAGCGCCTCGTACACGTAGTCGTCCACGTCGAACGTGGTGAGCATCAGGACCTTCGGCCGGTGCACCACCCCCACCGGCGGGTTCAACAGCTCGCGTGCGGCGGCCAGTCCGTCCATCTCCGGCATCCGCACGTCCATCAGGACGACGTCGGGGTGCTGGTTGCGGCTGACGTCGACACCCTGGCGGCCGTCCGCCGCCTCGCCCACCACGTCGATGTCGCTCTGCGCCGCCAGCAGCGCCGCGAATCCGGCCCGCACCATGGCCTGGTCGTCGACGATGATCACGCGGATGGTCACAGATCCTCCGAAGGGGGTGGGGCGGACGGCGACACGGCCGGAGGCAGCGGCATCCGGGCGGCCACCCGGAAGCCGCCGTCGGGCAGCGGCCCGGTGTCCAGCGTGCCGCCGGTCAACCGTACGCGCTCCCGCATCCCCACCAGCCCGTGCCCGGTCCCCGTGCTCTCCAGCGGAGCGGCGGGCTTCGGCGCGGGGCTGTTGACGACCAGGACGTTCAGATGGCCCCCGGAGGCCCGGACCGAGACCCGGGTGCGCGCCCCGGGCGCGTGCCGCACCACATTGGCCAGCGCCTCCTGCACGATCCGGTACGCCGACAGATCCACCGCCGGCGGCACCTCGCCCAGCTCCGCGGCGAGCGACAGCTCCGCCGGCAGCCCGGCCCGGACCGTCGCCTCCACCAACTGCTGGAGCCGGTCCAGGCCCGGCTGCGGCGCCCGGTCGCCCTCCGTGCCGTCGCTGCGCAGCACCGACAGCAGCCGCCGCATCTCACCGAGGGACTCCCGTGCGGCCGCCGCGATCGAGGCGAACTCCTCCCGCGCCGGCTCCGAGAGCCCGGAGATCCGGTACGGCGCGGAGTCGGCCTGCACGGTGATCACCGACATGTGGTGCGCGACCACGTCGTGCAGCTCACGGGCGATCCGCGTCCGCTCCTCCAGCAGCGTGCGCCGCGCCCGCTCCGCCTCGCTGATCGTCTCCTGCTCGGCCAGCCGCCGTGTCGCCTCGCCCCGCTCCCGTACCGCCGCGCCGATGACCAGCACGACCGCGCCGAGGATCGACAGCAGCAGCGCGCTGTCCGCGCTGCGGGCCGGCGCGATCAGATGCAGCGCCGCCCCGGCGGCGGCCGTCACCATCCAGGCGGCGACGACGGTCCGCCGGGTCTCGCGCAGACCGAGGGCCAGCAGCAGGAAGAGGTACGCGATCAGGGCCGGCGCGGTCCACGGCCAGAGGGCGTCCGGCCCGGTGGACCGGGACAGGACCACCAGCGCGCCCGCGATGTCGGCGGGGAAGATGATCCACCACGCCTGGAGGGGTCGGTGGGCCAGCATCAGCAGGGGTGCGGCCTGGGCCACCCCGAGCGCCCCGGCCAGCGCACCCGGCACGTCGTACTGTGAGGTCAGGACGTTGATGGTGACCGGGATGAAGACCGCGGTCAGGGCGAGCACCACGACGTACGGCAGCAGCCGCTGCCACCGCCTCGGGGCTCCCGCCAGCAGCGGGGTGGACGGATGGGACGCGTGGGACAGCCCGTGGGCGAGCTCGCGCAGATTGCGGCGGGCGGAGCTCACGAGACCGTCGGCGGGCGGCGGAGGCCCGGCGGGGGAAGTGGACATGGCCCGGGCAGCCTAGGCAGGCCCGGAGCCCGGGGTCGTCATACCGCGGTCGCGACCCTCGTCCGGACCGCCTCATACCCCGGTACGGGGTCCCCTCCCGGCGCGGGCCACGAGCCCCCTCCCGGCGCGGGCCACGAGCCCCCTCCCGGCGCGGGCCACGAGCCCCTGCCCGGCGCGGGCCACGAGCCCCTGCCCGGCGCGGGCCACGAGCCCCTGCCCGGCGGGGGCCACGAGCCCTTGCCCGGCGGGTGGCCGGGGCACGGCTCTCACAGCTCCGCGAGCAGCTGGGCCTTCTTCGCGCTGTACTCGGCGTCCGTCACCAGTCCGGCCTGGTGCAGCTCGCCGAGGTGATGTATCCGCTCGGCGATGTCCGCCGGATCGCGCCGCCCGGCGTTCACCAGGACCGGGGCGGAGGCGGCGGGCGCGGGCTGGGTCCGGCGTACGGATTCCAGGACGGCGGCGGCGAAGGGCAGCGACTCGTGGACCGGCCCGTAGCCCAGGCCGAACAGCACGGCCGCCGGATCCTGGTCCGCGGTGGCGGCCGGAGGCTCGGCGGGCACGCCCGTGGGCGGGCCGCCGTCCGCGCCCCCGCAGCCGCCGGGACCGTGCAGATCGCCCAGGCTGCCGCCGGTGCGGTGGTCGACCGGGGCCGCCGCGCGGGGCACCAGACGCAGATAGCCGTCCAGCGCCTCGGGCGAGCGCCACACGATTCCGGCCAGTTCGCTCACCCGGAAGCTCTGGTCGCCGGCCTTCCACTTGGCGCTGGAGGCCCCGGTCCACGACCACCGGAAGGAGATCCGCTCGCCGTCGAAACTGGCCCGGCCGTCGTACGCCTTGAAGTGCATCGGGGCCTCGGGGGCCGCCACCAGGAACCGGTCGGCGCTCTCGCCGGACGCCGGGTCCAGCAGGGCCCGCAGCTCGTCCGCGTAGTACTCGGCGAGCACCTCCCGCTCCGCCGGAAGCACCAGGCGATAGGGGTCGCACCCCTCCTTGAGCTGCCCGGAGGCAGCCTCCACCAGAGGATCGGCACCCGCTCTCGGCACGGCACGCAGAACCACCGTGCCCCGCTTGCCGGGGGTCAGCGTCACCGACGACAAGGCCGCATACGGGATGCGGCGTTCCCGCAGGCTCTGGAAGAGCTTCGGTGTGCGGATGCCCCGTTCGAAGCGGATGAGCACGGCGTCGGTGTCGAACTCCCAGGTGGCATGAATTCCGGCCAGCACATCACCCATGTGCCTCATCGTATGCGGCACAGTCGCCCGCGTCCCCCCTCGGAGCAAGTCGCGATTAATCCGCCCGACACCGACCTCTACGCGCGTCAGCCGTCCCGATCACCGGAAATACCGCTGTGGCAGGCGCCATCGGCACGTGCACAGCTGACCGATCCGTACGCTCCGACGCCGATCGCGGCGAAGTTGTCCAGGCTCTCGGTGCCCGGTTCGAAGTAGCCGCTGTGCCCGGCGGCGCCGGCCGCCGAGACGATCCGCGCGCCGAAGGCCGGGTCCACCGGGTCGGCCCCGTGACCGATCCCGCCGAACTCCAGATGGGGTACGTCCCCGATCCAGTCGTCCCCGTCCCGCGTCGCCCAGATCCGGGCGCCGGTCCCCAGCTGCCCGGCGTCGGCGGCCCCGCATGCCGGGGCTGCCCGCGACCGCGATGTCGGCCACCCGGTCGTGGGCCCGGTGCGCGGCCACCCCGCACACCACGGAGCCGTAGCTGTGGCAGAACAGTGAGACCTGCGAGGCGCCGGGCAGCGCGCGGACCATCGCGTTCAGCCGGATCGCGCCGTTCGCCGCGAGCCCGCCCAGCGCCGCGTCCATGCCGAGGCCGACCGGGGCGGTGTAGTCGGCCCACGCGACGACGGCCGTACGGGTGCCGGGGGAGGCCGAGCGCTCCGCCTCGTACAGGGACTTGGCCATGCCGACGGGGGCCCGGTACGCGCGAGTACCGCGCTCCAGGGTCAGCAGATGGGTGTCGACGCCCGGGACGACGACGGAGACCCGAGCGGCCCGGTCGAGGCTCCCGAACACCTCGGCCGCACGGCCCTTCCCGGAGGGATCGAAGGCCAGGAACTGGCGTCGGCCCGTGAGCATCGACCGGAACCGGTCGAGACGTGCCTCCGCCTCACCGCGCCCGTCCGGCGAGAGCTTCTCGTCGTGCGCCCGCGTCCTCTCCACGGCCACGGCCTGTCTGAGGGCCAGCCGGTTGGCGTGGTAGCGCAGGGTGACCGGAGCGCCGTTCAGATTCCCCACCACCGACGGGTACTTGCCCGCGAGGGCGATCTGCTGTCCCGAGGTGAGGGTGGCGAAGAAGTGGGCCAGCCGGTAGGCGGGAGCGTCGGCGTCCGGCAGCGAGCGGCCTGCTATCCGGTCCCTCGCCCAGGAGGCGAGCGCGAGCTCGCGCTCCCCGTGGGAGTGCTGATCGCGGACGGCGCTCCAGCCCGTCGTCGCCAGCATCACGAACACCACCGCCACGGCGAGCAGAGCACGCCATGCGGTCAACGTGGGTGAGGTGTCGAAGGAAGTCACTGCGCCACACCCTAGGAGACGCGTGTCGACCCCCGTGATCCAGGTGAGGTACATCACCCGTCCGCGAGGGATTCATCGCGGATTTCTCACACAGGGTCACCACCGCCCCGTGGCCGCGCCACTCCGGCCTCGGTAGCGCCACCGGTCCCGCCGCTCCCGAACCGGCACCGCGCTACTTCCGACGCCAGTCCCGGGCGAGGGCCGGCGCGAGCTGGTCGAGATACTCCTCGGTGAGGTCGCGCAGCGCCTCCACACTCGGGTCGAGCCCCCGCCCCCACAGCTGACCGGTCACCCGCATCACCCCGGAGAACGCGGCGACGGCCACCCGCGGCCGGGGGTCCCGTTCCACGTCGAGCCCCTCGCGGTCCGCGATCAGCAGGGCGATCTGGTTCTCCAGGGCGACCCCGCGCCGCATGTGGGCGGCGAGCAGGGAGGGGGTCGACTCGATCATCTGGTAGGTCCGCATGTGGAGATCGACACTGACGACCTCTTCGATCGCCTCGCCGATGCTGCTCCACGCGCACAGCACCGCCCGGCGCATGGCCTCGAAGGGGGCTTCGTCCACCGGGCGGCGGCGCAGCTCCTCGATGAAGCGGGACTCGACCATCTCCTGCACGGCGAAGGTGGCGTCCTCCTTGCTCGCGAAGTAGCGGAAGAAGGTGCGCTGGGAGACCTCCACGGCGTCGACGATCTCGTCGACGGTGGTGCGTTCGTACCCCTGGGTGGTGAACAGTTCGAGAGAGGCGCGTACCAGGGCGTCCCGAGTGCGCTGCTTCTTGCGTTCACGCAGTCCGGCTCGGGGCTCGACTGTCTGCCCGTCGGTCACGTACCGGTTCCTCTTTTCCCGTGTTTGTCCAGCTCAGCATACCCGTGCGCGACGTGTGAGCTACGTGACAGTTACTGTCTTGTGAATTGGTTTGTCAACTGTCAGTGGCTGTCACTAGTCTCCCCGTATGACTAGTCAGACCACCGTCGAGAAGGCGCCGCGGGAGCCGGAAGACAACGCAGTACCCGCCCCGGTCAAGGGGCTTCGCGGCCACCCCTGGCTGACCCTCTTCGCCGTCGCCCTCGGCGTGATGATGGTCGCCCTCGACGGCACCATCGTCGCCATCGCGAACCCCGCGATCCAGAAGGACCTCGGCGCCTCGCTCGCCGACGTCCAGTGGATCACCAACGGCTATCTGCTCGCCCTCGCCGTCGCCCTGATCACCGCGGGCAAGCTGGGTGACCGCTTCGGCCACCGTCAGACCTTCCTGATCGGTATCGCGGGATTCGCGATCTCCTCCGCCGCGATCGGTTTCTCCCAGGAGATCGTCCTGGTCGTCCTCTTCCGCGTGCTCCAGGGCCTCTTCGGCGCCCTGCTGATGCCGGCCGCACTCGGCCTGCTGCGCGCCACCTTCCCCGCCGAGAAGCTGAACATGGCGATCGGCATCTGGGGCATGGTCATCGGCGCGTCCACCGCGGGCGGCCCGATCGTCGGCGGTCTGCTCGTCGAGCACGTCAGCTGGCAGTCGGTCTTCTTCATCAACGTGCCGGTCGGCATCATCGCGCTCGTCTTCGGCCTGGTGATCCTCAAGGACCACCGCGCCGCCAACGCGCCGCGCTCCTTCGACGTCCTCGGCATCGCGCTGCTCTCCGGTGCGATGTTCTCCCTCATCTGGGGCATCATCAAGGCCGGTGAGTCCTGGGGCTGGGGCGACGGCCGCACCTGGGCGTGGCTCGGCCTCGCGGTCCTGCTCTTCCTGGCCTTCGGCCTCTGGGAGACCAAGGTCAAGGAACCGCTCGTCCCGCTGGGGATGTTCCGCTCCGTCCCGTTGACGGCCGGTGTCGTCCTCATGATGCTGATGGCCTTCGCCTTCATGGGCGGCCTCTTCTTCGTGACGTTCTTCCTCCAGGGCGTCCACGGCCTCAGCCCGGTCGACAGCGGTCTGCACCTGCTGCCGCTGACCGCCATGATGATCGTCTCCTCGCCGGTCGCCGGCCTGCTGATCACCAAGTTCGGCCCCCGCGTCCCGCTGGTCGGCGGCATGGTCTGCACGGCCACCGCGATGTTCGGCATGACCACGCTCACCGACTCCACCGGCACCTTCGCGATGTCCCTCTGGTTCGCCCTGCTCGGCTGCGGGCTCGCCCCGGTCATGGTCGGCGCCACCGAGGTCATCGTCGGCAACGCGCCCATGGAGCTGTCCGGCGTGGCCGGCGGTCTCCAGCAGGCAGCCATGCAGGTCGGCGGCGCGCTCGGCACCGCCGTCCTCGGAGCGGTCATGTCCTCCAAGGTCAGCTCCGAGTTCGCGGACAACTGGGCGGGCGCGGGCCTGCCCGGCGCACCCGACCCGAAGCTGGAGGAGGCCGCCGAGTTCGGCATAGTCCCGGCCGAGGCGCTCGCCAAGGATCCCAACATGACGCCGGACGTCATCGACACCATCGGCGGTGTCATCCACGACACGTTCATGTCCGGCATGGGCCTGGCCTTCACGGTCGCGGGCATCGTCGCCGTGGTCGCCGCCTTCGTCGCCACCCTCACCAAGCGCGGCGAGAACGCCGAGGCGGGGGCCGGAGTCGGCCACATCTGACGGCCGAAGCGGCGCGGATCGTCAACACAGCGCAGGTCGGAGCCCCGCCGAATCCTTTCGGCGGGGCTCTCGCCTATCAGGGTGGCGCCGCCCCGGCCGCCCTTCCGCACACCACGCCCGGTGACACAGAGTGAGCGGCGGAAGCGAACACCGACCAACCACGGGGGTTGATCCATCATGCGCACGACCGTCCTCGCGGCGGCCGCCCTGGCCGTCACCGCACTCGTTCCCCAGGCCCTGGCCCACGACCGGGCGGCGGCAGCCCCCGAACGGTCCCCGGGCGTCGCCCTCGGGACCTGCGAGGCGGGCAGGCTCTGCCTCTGGAAGAAGCCCGACTTCACCGGGGCCCGTCACACCTTCGAGCTCTCCGGCGTGGACATCGAGAGCTGCGTCCCGCTGCCGAAGGGCGGTGACGCCCAGTCCCTCGCCAACCGCACCGGGCGGCCCGTCACCACCTACCAGTCCGCCGAGTGCGCCGAGACGGGGGAGTTCGAGACGTACCCCGGCGGCGGCACCTGGACGCCCCGGTCCCCGTACCAGGTACGGGCCTTCAAGATCTGGGAGAACTGAGCCCGGACACGCGGGAGGGGCGGCGGCGCGCCGGCGCCACCGCCCCTCCCGACCGTCCCTGCCTACGCGTCGCCGCCCGCCGCGCCCGGATCGGCCGCGGCCACGTCCAGGAGCTCGTAGCGGTCCACCGCCGTCTTCAGGGCCGACCGGTCGACCTTGCCCTCCTTGGCCAGCTCGGTGAGGACCGCCAGCACGATCGACTGCGCGTCGATGTGGAAGAACCGGCGGGCCGCACCCCGGGTGTCCGCGAAGCCGAAGCCGTCCGCGCCCAGCGACTGGTAGGCGCCCGGCACCCAGCGCGCGATCTGGTCCGGAACCGAGCGCATCCAGTCCGAGACCGCCACGAACGGGCCCTGGGCCGCTTCGAGCTTCCTCGTCACGTACGGGACGCGCTGCTCCTCCTCCGGGTGCAGGAGGTTGTAGCGCTCGACGTCCACCGCCTCGCGGCGCAGCTCGTTCCAGGAGGTCGCCGACCAGACGTCCGCCTTGACGTTCCACTCGTCCGCGAGGATCCTCTGCGCCTCCAGGGCCCAGGGGACCGCCACACCGGACGCCATGATCTGCGCCGGGATCTCGCCCTTCTCACCGGTGCTGAAGCGGTGGATGCCCTTGAGGATGCCCTCGACGTCCACGTCCTCGGGCTCGGCCGGGTGCTGGATCGGCTCGTTGTAGACGGTGAGGTAGTAGAAGACGTCCTCGTTCGCCTCGCCGTACATCCGGCGGAGCCCGTCCTTCATGATGTGCGCGATCTCGAACCCGTACGCCGGGTCGTACGCGACACAGCCCGGGTTCGTCGACGCGAGCAGCTGCGAGTGGCCGTCCGCGTGCTGGAGGCCCTCCCCGGTCAGCGTCGTGCGGCCGGCGGTCGCGCCGAGCACGAAGCCGCGCGCGAGCTGGTCGGCCATCTGCCAGAACTGGTCGCCGGTGCGCTGGAACCCGAACATCGAGTAGAAGACGTACACCGGGATCAGCGGCTCGCCGTGCGTGGCGTACGCCGAACCGGCCGCGATCAGCGAGGCCGTGCAGCCCGCCTCGGAGATGCCGTCGTGCAGCATCTGCCCCGTCGGGGACTCCTTGTACGCGAGCAGCAGATCGCGGTCGACCGCCTCGTACTGCTGGCCGAGTGGATTGTAGATCTTCGCACTCGGGAAGAACGCGTCCATGCCGAAGGTGCGGTACTCATCGGGGGCGATCAGCACGAAACGCTTGCCGATCTCCTTGTCCCGCATGAGGTCCTTCAGGACGCGGACGAACGCCATGGTGGTGGCGATCGACTGCGTACCCGAACCCTTCTTCGCAGCCGCGTACGTCTTGTCCTCGGGCTGCGGCAGCGGCTTCGCACGCACCACACGGGTCGGGACGTAACCGCCCAGACCCTGGCGGCGGTCGTGCATGTACTGGATCTCCTCCGAGTCGCGACCCGGGTGGTAGTAGGGCGGGTAGCCCTCGTCCAGCTGCTTGTCCGTGATCGGGATGTGCAGCCGGTCCCGGAAGCGCTTGAGGTCCTCGACCGTGAGCTTCTTCATCTGGTGGGTCGCGTTGCGGCCCTCGAAGTTCGGCCCCAGCGTCCAGCCCTTGACCGTCTGCGCCAGGATCACCGTCGGCTGGCCCTTGTGCGCCTTGGCCGCCGCGTAGGCCGCGTAGACCTTGCGGTGGTCGTGGCCGCCGCGGCCCAGGTGCAGGATCTGCTGGTCGGTCATGTCCTTGACCATGTCCCGCAGCCGCGGGTCGTCGCCGAAGAAGTGCTCGCGGATGTACTCACCGGTCTCGGTGGCGTACGTCTGGAACTGGCCGTCCGGCGTGGTGTTCAACCTGTTGACCAGGATGCCCGTGCGGTCCTGCGCCAACAGCGGGTCCCAGGAACGGTCCCAGACCAGCTTGATGACGTTCCAGCCGGCACCCCGGAACTGCGACTCCAGCTCCTGGATGATCTTCCCGTTGCCGCGCACCGGGCCGTCGAGCCGCTGGAGGTTGCAGTTGACCACGAACGTCAGGTTGTCCAGATTCTCACGGGCCGCGATGGACAGCTGGCCCAGGGACTCCGGCTCGTCCATCTCGCCGTCGCCCAGATAGGCCCACACGTGCGACTTGGAGGTGTCGGCGATGCCGCGCGCCTCCATGTAGCGGTTCATCCGCGCCTGGTAGATCGCGCCGAGCGGGCCGAGGCCCATCGAGACGGTCGGGAACTCCCAGAAGTCCGGCATCAGCCGCGGGTGCGGATAGCTGGACAGCCCGTTCGGGGCCTTCGACTTCTCCTGGCGGAACGCGTCGAGCTGCGCCTCGCTCAGCCGGTCCAGCAGGAACGCGCGGGCGTAGATCCCCGGGGAAGCGTGTCCCTGGAAGAAGATCTGGTCGCCGCCGTCGCCCTGGTCCTTGCCCCGGAAGAAGTGGTTGAAGCCCACGTCGTACAGCGAGGCGGAGGAAGCGAACGTGGCGATGTGGCCGCCGACGCCGATCCCGGGACGCTGGGCCCGCGAGACCATCACCGCGGCGTTCCAGCGCGTCGCGTTGAGGATCTTGCGTTCGATCTCCTCGTCGCCGGGGAAGAACGGCTCGTCCTTCGTGGCGATCGTGTTCACGTAGTCCGTGCTGCGCATCTCCGGCACGGCGACGCGCTTCTCCCGCGCGCGCTCGATGAGCCGGAGCATCAGATAGCGGGCCCGCTCACGGCCGCGCTCGTCGACGGCGGCGTCGAGGGAGTCGAGCCATTCCCGGGTCTCCTCGGGATCAAAATCCGGGACCTGGCTCGGAAGGCCGCCAATGATGATCGGGTTGCGATCGGATCCGGAAGCCACACTGTTCCTTCGCTGTTCGGTGGTGCTCTACGGGGCCTGCTACGGGAACACGCCCCCGGGGACAACTCTGGGTGCGCCGCCTCCATCGTGCTACCGCGAGGGCCCGAACGTCATCTCTACCGGGGAGTAACCCCGGGGTTCCGCAAGGTGTCCGCGGGGCACGAGTGTGGGCAGTACGCGGCTGGGTACGGGCAAACCGCAACCTTACGCCCAAGGCGTCCAAGTGTTCCCAAAGGCTGTTCGACTCCGATTGGCGGATCGAAACCGCATAAGCTGAGGAAGGACGTAAACGGATGGAGTGACCCGGAGAAGACCCCGGGAAGCCGCCGGAGAGACATGCCTGAACTTGCGGCGACGTGGCAGGGAACGTCACCGTATAGGCGGTCTCGCACGCTGGGTACTTGCGCGATTCGCCGAGCCCGTGTGGACTACGGCCAACGCCCCGCGCACGCGCGTGGCTGCAGCATTTTCCGAAGACATGATCAGGAGGCAACCCGTGAGCGCGACCGCGGACCACGCGGAGGAGCGAACCAACCCGGCAGCACGCCTGGGGTTCGAGCCCGGACAAGTGGTCCAGGAGATCGGCTACGACGACGACGTCGAGCTGGAGCTCCGTGAGGGCATTGAGGCCACTACCGGCCAGGAACTCGTCGACGAGGAGTACGACGACGTCGCAGACGTCGTCCTGCTCTGGTTCCGCGACGAGGACGGCGACCTTACGGACGCGCTGGTGGATGCCATTGGTCTGATCGAGGACGGCGGTACGGTCTGGCTGATGACGCCGAAGACCGGCCGTGACGGATACGTCGAACCGAGCGACATCAATGAGGCTGCCCAGACAGCCGGTCTCGCCCAGACCAAGAGCATCAGCGCGGGCAAGGACTGGACGGGCAGCCGTCTGGTCACCCCCAAGGGGGCCAAGGCCAAGCGCTGAACCACGTTCCGCACCATCCGGGGCCCCCGCGGGCGCACGCCGTGCCCGTGGGGGCTTCGTACGTCCGCGGCCCCTCCGGGACCGGCCCGGGGCCCCTGCGTAGGGTGGGTGGCACCCGGACGGACCCGGCCCGGGATGCGGAGAAGCGGCGAAGGGATACGTGTTCCATGACGATCGAGGTCGGCGGTCAGGCCCCGGACTTCCAGCTCAAGGACAACCACGGCCGGACCGTGCGGCTGTCGGAGTTCCGCGGCGAGAAGAACGTGGTGCTGGTGTTCTACCCGTTCGCCTTCACCGGCGTCTGCACCGGCGAGCTGTGCGCGCTCCGCGACGAGCTGCCCCGCTTCGAGAACGAGTCCACCCAGCTCCTCGCCGTCTCCAACGACTCCATCCACACCCTGCGCGTCTTCGCCGAGCAGGAGGGCCTGGGGTACCCGCTGCTCTCCGACTTCTGGCCGCACGGGGAGACCTCGCGGGCGTACGGCGTCTTCGACGAGGACAAGGGCTGCGCGGTGCGCGGCACCTTCGTCATCGACACGGCGGGCGTCGTCCGCTGGAGCGTCGTGAACGGCCTCCCGGACGCCCGTGACCTCAACGACTACGTCAAGGCCCTCGAAGCGCTCTGAGACGATCCCCTGGCGACGCCCGGTCAAAAGCCTGTTTTGGCCGGGAACCGGTCACTAGGATCCACTCGTTGATCCGATGCCAATGAACGACGGGGAGGACGGCGTCCGCCGGCCCCCGAGAAAACTACTGGAGGACTCGTGGGAGTCAGCCTCAGCAAGGGCGGCAACGTCTCGCTGACCAAGGCCGCGCCCAACCTGACCGCGGTCATCGTCGGTCTGGGCTGGGACGCCCGCACCACCACCGGTGGTGACTTCGACCTCGACGCCAGCGCGCTGCTGGCGAACGCCGAGGGCAAGGTCGCCGCCGACGGCAATTTCGTCTTCTTCAACAACCTGAAGAGCCCCGACGGCTCCGTCGAGCACACCGGTGACAACCTCACCGGTGAGGGCGAGGGCGACGACGAGGTCATCAAGGTGAACCTGGCCGGTGTGCCGGCCGATGTCGACAAGATCGTCTTCCCGGTCTCGATCTACGAGGCCGAGAGCCGCCAGCAGAGCTTCGGCCAGGTGCGCAACGCGTACATCCGCGTGGTCAACCAGGCCGACAACACCGAGCTCGCCCGCTACGACCTGAGCGAGGACGCCTCGACGGAGACCGCCATGGTCTTCGGCGAGCTCTACCGCAACGGCGCCGAGTGGAAGTTCCGCGCCATCGGCCAGGGGTACGCCTCCGGCCTGCGCGGCATCGCCCAGGACTTCGGCGTCAACGTCTGACGTCGCTGGGCCCCAGGTCCTGTTCTCGAACTCCCGTCGTCGCCCGGAGGGGGCGGGCGGGAGTTCGACGACAGGACCAGGGGGTGGCCGGCCCGATGCGCCGGACGCCCCCTGACCGGGCGCTTTCGACGCCCGGCCCCGGGCGTCGAAAGCGCCCGGCAGCGTTTCACACGACTCGGGGAGGACACACATGGGCGTCACGCTCGCCAAGGGAGGCAATGTCTCCCTCTCCAAGGTCGCACCCAACCTCACCCAGGTGCTGGTCGGGCTCGGCTGGGACGCACGCTCCACCACAGGAGCCGCTTTCGACCTCGACGCCAGCGCACTGCTGTGCCAGTCGGGCCGCGTGCTCGGTGACGAGTTCTTCATCTTCTACAACAACCTCACGAGCCCCGACGGCTCCGTCGAGCACACCGGTGACAACCTCACCGGGGAGGGCGACGGCGACGACGAGTCCGTCATCGTCCGCCTCGACCAGGTTCCCGCTCATTGCGACAAGATCGTCTTCCCGGTCTCGATCCATGACGCGGACAACCGGGGCCAGGCGTTCGGCCAGGTCAGCAACGCTTTCATCCGTGTGGTCAACCAGGCCGACGGCCAGGAGCTGGCCCGCTACGACCTGAGCGAGGACGCCTCGACGGAGACCGCGATGATCTTCGGCGAGCTCTACCGGTACAACGGCGAGTGGAAGTTCCGTGCGGTCGGCCAGGGGTACGCGTCCGGCCTGCGCGGCATCGCTCTAGACTTCGGCGTCAACGTTTCATAACCCCGCGCTCGGGCCTTTCGTTTGGATCATGCCGGACCCCGCGAGCCCGGCATGATCCCAACGAAAGGCCCCAGGCGCCGGGGGAGCCCCGCCGCACCGGGGGAGACCCTTTACCAACACGATGAGGTAGCCAGTGGTTCTGAAAACCTTCGGCTGGTCGTTCGCGGTCACCGCGCTCGGCCTGGTCGCAGCGATCTTCTACGGGGGGTGGCAGGCGTTCGGCATCGTCGCGATCCTGTCCGTCCTGGAGATTTCGCTGTCCTTCGACAACGCGGTGATCAACGCCGGAATCCTGAAGAAGATGAATGCCTTCTGGCAGAAGATCTTCCTCACCATCGGCATCCTCATCGCCGTCTTCGGAATGCGGCTGGTGTTCCCCGTCGTGATCGTGGCCGTGAGCGCCCAGCTCGGGCCGATCGAGGCCATCGACCTGTCCTTCAACGACCCGGAGAGGTACAAGGAACTGGTCACGGACGCCCATCCGTCGATCGCCGCCTTCGGTGGCATGTTCCTGTTGATGATCTTCCTCGACTTCATCTTCGACGAGGACCGTGACATCCACTGGCTGCGCTGGATCGAGCGCCCGCTCGCCAAGCTCGGCAAGGTCGACATGCTGTCGGTCTGCGTCGCGCTGATCATCCTGCTCATCACCGCCACGACCTTCGCGACCCAGGCCCACCAGCACGGCGGCGGGCACGCCGACAAGGCGGCCACGGTCATGCTCTCCGGCATCGCCGGTCTGATCACCTACCTCGTCGTCGGCGGGCTCTCCGGATTCTTCGAGGGCAAGCTGGAAGAGGAGGAGGAGCGCGAGCACGAGGCCGAGGAAGAGGCCAGGAAGAAGGGCAAGCCCGTCACCGGGGTCGCCCTCGCCGGAAAGGCCGCGTTCTTCCTCTTCCTGTACCTGGAAGTCCTGGACGCCTCGTTCTCCTTCGACGGCGTCATCGGCGCCTTCGCCATCACCAACGAGATCGTGCTGATGGCCCTCGGCCTCGGTATCGGCGCCATGTACGTCCGTTCGCTCACCGTCTACCTGGTGCGCGAGGGCACGCTCGACGACTACGTCTACCTGGAGCACGGCGCGCACTACGCGATCGGCGCGCTCTCGATCATCCTGCTGATCACCATCCAGCACCAGATCAACGAGTTCATCACCGGCTCGGTCGGCGTGATCCTGATCGCCCTGTCCTTCTGGTCCTCGGTCAGGCGCAACCGCGCCCTCGCCGCGGCATCCGACGGGGGCGGCGGCTCGGGAAGCAAGTCCGAAGTCTCCTCCGGGGTGTGACCCGGTAAGGATTGAGGAACGCTCTCTGCGGGGCGGCCCACACGGCGACGGCTCTCCGGGATCTCCCGGACCCGGCCCGGTGGCCGCCCCGCAGCGATGTCCGGGGCGCGCGAACAGGTGGGGGTTGGTATGGGATTCTTCGACGGCCTGTGGCCGGGGCGCGCGGCGCAGTTCGACTCGGGCAACTCGACGTCGAGCGCGATCGTGCTGTCCAAACGCAACGCGACGATCTCGCTCAGCAAGCAGGGCGCCCTGTCGGGCAACCTCCGGGTCAATCTGTCCTGGCGGATGCGGACCTCGGACATCGAGGGCCGGTCGCGCCGGAGCGGCATGCTGCGGCACCCTCTCGAGTTCTTCAAGCCCGAGGTGGTCCAGGCGCACACCCAGGGCGTCGTCAACGTCGACCTGGACCTCGGCTGCATGTACGAGCTGATGGACGGCACCAAGGGCGTCGTGCAGCCGCTGGGCAGCCTGATCGGCGACCTCAACGGCCCGCCCTACGTCCGGCTCAGCGGCGACGACCGGTTCGGAGCGCCCTCGGGGGAGACGGTCTACGTCAACCTCGACCAGCGCGACCAGATCAAGCGGCTGCTGTTCTTCGTCTACATCTACGACCGGACGCCCGCGTTCGACCGGACCCACGCCAAGGTCACGCTCTACCCGGGCAACGGCCCGCGCATCGAGATCGAGCTGGACGAGCGCGCGCCGCAGGCCCGCTCGTGCGCGGTGTTCACCGTGGAGAACATCAAGGACGAGCTGATCGTGCGGCGCGAAGTGAAGTTCGTGTACGGCTTTCAGTCGGAGCTGGACCGGCTGTACGGCTACGGCATGCAGTGGGGACGCGGCTACAAGACCCGGACCTGAGACCGGGCAGCCGTGAGGGCCCGAGGACGTACGCGGGAATCAGGATGTACGCGGGAAACCGGGTGTACGGCGGAAGCAAGGCGTACGCGGGAAACGGGGCGTGCGCGGGAAACGGGACGTACGCGCGCGAAGTCGGACCGGCGCGGCTCAGGACCGGACGAACACCGGACCTTGTGGAGGCAGCACGAAATGGGGGTCGGGCGCGTGCGCGGCGGCTGCCGCGGGCTGCGGATAGCCGTACGCGGGCGGCTCGGCGGCAGGCTGCGGATAGCCGTACGCCGGCTGGTGGGCCACGGCGGCGGCAGCGGGGTGCGCGACCGGCGGCGGATAGCCGTAGGAGGGCTGCTGGTGCTGGACCGTGGCCTGGGAGTCCGGCCCGGGCCCGGGCGGCACGGCCGGCGGCGGGGGCACGGTGGCAGGGAGGGGACCCGCCGCCACCTGAGCGGCCGGGTCCTGCGCCCCGCTCACCGCCTGCGCCCCGTTCACGGCCTCCGACTCGTCCACCGAGATGCCGAAGGCGGTGGCCAGGCCGATCAGGCCGGTGGGATACCCCTGGCCGACCGCGCGGAACTTCCACCCCTCACCGCGGCGGTAGAGCTCGCCGCAGATGATCGCCGTCTCTTCCCCGGTCTCCGGCCGGACATCGAACACCGCCAGCGGTTCCCCCTCGGCGAACGCGGCATCGAAAAGGAGTATCCGCAGGTCCAGGACGTGCTCGAAGGCGGCCCCGTCGGAGGAGGCCGCGATGACCACCTGGTCCACCGACGCGTCGAGCGCCACGAGGTCTGCCTCGACCGTGTCCGTCAGGCCTTCCGGGACACTGCGCTTCGGCAGCCGCCGGACCAGGCCGGAGGGGTGCCGGGGCTGGTTGTAGAAGACGAAGTCCTCGTCGGACCGCACCCGGCCGGACGCACCGAGGAGCAGGGCGGAGGCGTCCACGTCGGGAACCCCGGAGCCCGGGGTCCAGCGCAGCACGGCCCGGACGGCCGCCGCATCGACGGGGACGTTCGAGCCCTTCAGCATCGTGTGCGTCATGACGGTCATCCTGCCTGCTGGGGGCCCGTGCGGACAACGCGGGGGCGCCACGACCGTGCCCGGCGAAGGTGTGGGCAAGGCGTGAAGATACCGCGACAGGGGGCCGGACAAGGGGCGGGTAACCGGAAATTCATGTACATGGGGAACTGTTGACACCCGTCCGTACGTACTATTACCGGCCATACATTGTTCGGCCGGTCAGGCAGTTCGGGGGAAAATCATGCGTCACTTCGGGCATATATCGCCCACTGCCCGCGAGGGTCTGTTCTTCAGGGAGCCCTGCACGTTCACCGCGGACTCCCCGGCACGGATGCTCTCCGTCGCCCTGGGAGCCACGCTCTACTCCCCGGCGACCCGGCTGTCGCTCGCCGACGACGTGCTCAAGCAGGCCGCGCGCGGCGTCGTCTCCATGGTGCTGTGCCTGGAGGACTCCATCGACGACGCCGAGGTCACCGGCGCCGAAGCCAATCTGATCAGGCAGTTCGCCGAGCTGGCCACCCGCGCCGCGGCAGCGGGCGCCCCGCCCACGGTTTCGGCGACCGCCCCGCGGGACCCGCGCGAGGCCGCGGCCGCCGATGTGCCGCTGCTCTTCATCCGGGTGCGGGAACCGGCTCAGATCACCGACCTGGTGCGGCGCCTCGGCGACTCGGTCCGGATGTTGTCCGGTTTCGTACTTCCCAAATTCACCGAAGAACGGGGCAGGCAGTTCCTGGAGGCGCTCGACGAGGCCGAGTCGGAGTGCGGACGACGGCTCTTCGCGATGCCGGTCCTCGAATCCCCCGAGTTGCTCCATCTCGAGACCCGCGGCGAAATCCTCCAGGGCATCGCCCGCAGCGTCGAGAAGCACCGGGACCGGGTGCTCGCCCTGCGGCTCGGCGTCACCGACTTCTGCTCGGCCTACGGACTGCGCCGCGCGCCCGACATGACGGCGTACGACGTCCATATCGTCGCCTCCGTGATCGCCGACGTGGTCAACGTGCTCGGCCGGGCCGACGGCACCGGCTTCACGATCACCGGACCGGTCTGGGAGTACTTCCGCCGCCAGGAGCGCATGTTCAAGCCCCTGCTGCGCCGCAGCCCCTTCCTGGAGGGCCGGGCCGAGGAACTGCGCACGGCCCTCATCGAGCACGACCTCGACGGACTGCTCCGGGAGATCGAGCTCGACCGCGCCAACGGCCTGCTCGGCAAGACCTGCATCCACCCCTCGCACGTGGCGCCGGTCCACGCGCTGTCCGTGGTCAGCCACGAGGAGTACACCGACGCCCAGGACATCCTGAGCCCGGAGCGCGAGGGCGGCGGGGTGCTGCGCTCGGCGTACACGAACAAGATGAACGAAGTGAAGCCCCACCGGGCCTGGGCCGAGCGAACACTCCAGCGGGCCGAGGTCTTCGGGGTGGCGAAGGAAGACGTCGGCTTCGTGGACCTGCTGGCCGCCGGACTGACGAACTGAGCGCGCGTCGATGAGCGAGCGCGCGACGAGAGAAGAGACCGTGGACGTGGTGTGGTCGGGCAGCTGGGTGGCGGAGCGACTGGGAGTCGCCCTCGAAGGCGACGGAGAACTCCGGGAACTGCTGGGCATGGCCCTGCGCCGCAACCCCAAGCGGGCGCATCTGCTGGTGTCCAACGTGCTGGGCAAGCACGTGCCCCAGCGCCCCTCCGTCGTCCACGGGGCCGGGTTCGAGCTGGGTGAACGGGTACGGGCGCTCCTCGGCGCCGAGGAGGCCCGCCGCGCGGTGGTCCTCGGGTACGCGGAGACGGCCACCGGCCTCGGCCACGCCGTCGCGGACGGCCTGCGGGACGCCCCGTACCTGCACTCCACCCGCCGGCCGGTGCCGGGCGTCGAGCAGGCGGGCGGCTTCGAGGAGGCCCACTCGCACGCCACCTCGCACCTGCTGCTGCCGGAGGACCCCGACCTGCTGGCGAGCGGCGGGAGGGGGGCCGACGCCTCCGTGCTGGTGCTGGTCGACGACGAGTTCTCCACCGGCAACACGGTCCTGAACACCATCCGCGCGCTGCACGCCCTGCACCCGCGCGAGCGGTACGTCATCGTCGCCCTGGTCGACATGCGCTCGGCGGGCGACCGCGACCGGCTGACCGCCTTCGCCGCCGAGATCGGCGCCCGCGTCGACCTGGTGACGCGCAGCACCGGAACGGTCGCCCTGCCGGACGGCGTGCTGGAACGCGGCCAGGCCCTGGTCGCGGCCCAGGAAGAGGAACAGGCGGACCGGGCGGCACGGGCCGGACGGGCGGACGGCCCCGAAGGGGCCGCAGCAGGCGCGGACACCGCCCCGGTCACCCGGGTCGACCTCGACTGGCCGGCCGCCGTGCCCGACGGAGGACGGCACGGCTTCACCCCCGCCCACCGGACGGCGCTGGAAGCGGCGCTCCCGGGCATGGCGGACCGGATCGCGGCCACTCTGGGCGACCACGACGGCCCCCGCCCCCGCCGGATCCTGGTGCTCGGCTTCGAGGAGCTGATGTACGCCCCGCTGCGCCTGGGCACCGCCCTGGAAGCCGGGCTCGGAACCGATGCCGAGGTCCGCTACTCCACCACCACCCGCTCACCCGTCCTGGCCGTCGACGACCCCGGCTACGCGATACGCACCCGCCTCGTCTTCCCGGCCCACGACGACCCGGCGGACGGCCCCGGCGACCGGTACGCGTACAACGTGGCGGGCGCCGGCTTCGACGCGGTGGTCGCCGTCGTCGACTCCATCGCCGACACCCCCGAACTGCACGCCCCCGAGGGGCTGCTGGCCCGACTCGCCGAGCACACCGACCGCGTGCTCCTCGCGGTCGTCCCCTCGTACACCCCCGCACCCGTTCCCCACCGGCAGGAGCCCGCCGTGCTGCCCGAGCCCCTCCGAGGCCCCGACTTCTCCAGTTACGCGCCGGACGACGTCGGCTGGCTGCTCCAGGACCTCTCGGACACCGAACTGGAAGCGCCCACCGAGGAGCGCGAGGAGGCGATCCAGAGCGGCGGCGCGCACTACGCGGAGTCGCTGCCCGTCGAGTACCAGCCGAGCGCCGCCTACCAGGCCCTGTTCACCGCGGCTCTGGAGACCTCCGCCGCCCGCATCGCCCGCGCGGTCGGCACCGTCACCGAGACGGTCCTCGCCGAACGCGGCCCCCGCCCCGTGCTCGTCTCGCTCGCCCGCGCCGGAACCCCCGTCGGCGTGCTGATGCGCCGCTGGGCCCAGCACCGGCACGGCCTGGACCTGCCGCACTACGCCATCTCCATCGTCCGGGGCCGCGGCATCGACGCCACCGCCCTGCGCTGGCTGGCCGCCCATCACGACCCGGCCGACGTGGTGTTCGTCGACGGCTGGACCGGGAAGGGCGCGATCACCCGCGAACTGGCCTCGGCCATCACCGAGTTCGAGGCCTCGGGTGGACCCGCCGGCTTCGACCCGGAGATCTCGGTGCTCGCCGACCCGGGCGGCTGCGTGCGGACGTACGGCACCCGCGAGGACTTCCTCATCCCCTCGGCCTGCCTCAACTCCACGGTGTCCGGCCTCATCTCCCGTACGGTGCTCCGCGCCGACCTGGTCGGCCCCGACGACTTCCACGGCGGGAAGTTCTACCGGGAGCTGGCGGACTCCGACGTCTCGGGACTCTTCCTCGACACGATCGCCGCCCGCTTCGACGAGGTGGCGGGCCGGGTCGAGGCCGAGGCCAAGGAACTCCTCGCCGCCGACCGCGCCCCGACCTGGGAGGGCTGGGCGGCCGTCGAGCGGATCAGCGAGGAGTACGGCATCCACGACGTCAACCTGGTCAAGCCGGGCGTCGGCGAGACCACCCGGGTCCTGCTCCGCCGGGTCCCCTGGAAGATCCTCGCGAAGCGCGGCGCCGGCGCGGACCTGGAGCACATCCGGCTGCTCGCCGAACAGCGCGGCGTCCCGGTCGAGGAGGTCGACGACCTCCCGTACAGCTGTGTCGGTCTGATCCACCCCCGGTTCACGCGCGGCGCGACGGGCGCGGACGGCAAGGCGGTGCAGGGCGCATGAGCGCGACTTCACAGACCACCCCGGTGGCGACGACTTCACAGACCACCCCGGTGGCGACGACTTCACAGACCACCCAGGCTGCGGAGACGTCACAGGCCACCCCGGTGGCGGCTACTTCCCAGGCCACCCCGGCGGCGGCTACTTCACCGGCCGCCCCGGCGGCGACTTCACCGGTCACCCTCGTGGCGAGCGACCTCGACCGCACGCTGATCTACTCGGCGGCCTCGCTCGACCTGTCGATGCCGGACGCGGAGGCCCCCCGACTGCTGTGCGTGGAGGTGTACGGCCACAAGCCGCTCTCGTACCTGACCGAGACGGCCGCCGCCCTCCTCACCGAGGTGGCGACCTCCACCGTCTTCGTCCCGACGACCACCCGCACCCGCGAGCAGTACGGGCGCATCCACCTCCCCGGACCCGCCCCCCGGTACGCGATCTGCGCCAACGGCGGCCACATCCTGGTCGACGGCGTCTCCGACCGCGACTGGCGGCAGCGGGTGGAGACCCGCATCGCGGAGGAGTGCGCCCCGCTCACCGAGATCCGCGCCCACCTCGCCACCACCGCCGACCCGGCCTGGCTCCTCAAGGAACGGGTCGCCGAGAACCTCTTCGCCTACCTCGTCGTCGAACGCTCGCTGCTGCCCGAGGAATGGGTGAAGGAACTGGCGGCCTGGGCCGGGCCGCTCGGTTGGACGGTCTCCCTCCAGGGCCGCAAGATCTACGCGGTCCCGGCACCGCTCACCAAGAGCGCCGCCATGCACGAGGTCGCCGGCCGCACCGGCGCCACGCGCACGCTCGCCGCCGGGGACTCCCTCCTCGACGCGGACCTGCTGCTCGCCGCCGACCTCGGCTGGCGCCCCGGCCACGGCGAACTGGCCGACGAGGGCTGGCGGGCCCCGCACGTGGTGGCCCTGGAAGAGCGGGGAGGGGCGGCGGGGGAGGAGATCCTGCGCCGGTTCCTGGCGGCTGCGGCCGGCTGAGTCGATATCCCCTGCGGGCGGGCGCGCGGGCGGGCGCGCGTTGCGCGAGGCTGGGGGCATGACCAAGGGCAACGACACCACGATCACCGACGAGCTGTACGCGTACATGCTGGCCCACAACCCGCCGCTGGACCCGGTCCAGCGGGAACTGGTGGACACCACGTACGCACGGTTCCCCGACCACGCGGGCATGCAGTCGGCCGAGGAACAGGCCCCGCTGCTCGCCTTCCTCGTCCGGCTGGTCGGCGCCCGGCATGTGGTGGAGGTCGGCACGTTCACCGGCTTCAGCGCCCTGGCGATGGCCCAGGCGCTGCCCGCCGACGGCACGCTGATCGCCTGCGACATCTCGGAGGAATGGACGGCGTACGGCCGTGAGGCCTGGGCGAAGGCGGGCGTCGCGGACAAGATCGACCTGCGCATCGCTCCGGCCCTGGACACCCTGCGCGCGCTGCCCGCCGAGCCGCACGTCGACTTCGCCTACCTGGACGCGGACAAGGGCGGATACATCGCGTACTGGGAGGAGCTGGTCCCCCGGATGCGACCGGGCGGGGTCATCGCCACGGACAACGTGCTCTTCCACGGTGGGGTCACGGACCCGTGGGCGACCGGTCCCACGGCGGCGATCAAGGAGTTCAACGACCACGTGAGCGCCGACGACCGGATGGACAGCGTCCTGCTGACCGTCTCGGACGGTCTGACGCTGTCCCGCAAGAAGTAGGCCCCCGGCCGTCGCGGGGGGCCTCTCCCGGCCGGGTTCAGCCGCAGCACCCGCCCCCGCAGCAGCCCCCGCCCCCACCGCCGCCGGACGGCGCGGGAGCGGATCCGGCTGCACCGCCCACGGCCACGGCGGAGAGCAGCTTGACGGTGTCGTCGTGGCCTGCGGGGCAGGAGGCGGGATCCGAGGACCGAGCCATGGGACGGCTGACTTCGAAGGTGTCTCCGCAGGTGCGGCAGCGGAATTCATAGCGAGGCATGGGCTCAGGCTAGAGCCATCGCGGCCGGAGGGCTACGTCCCCCGTCGCTCGCCTCAGGTCCCGGTGCCGCGTTCCTCGCGGATGTCGGAGACGACCCGGGCGGCGGTCTGCCGCACGGCCTCGGTCTCGGTCAAAAAGTGCCAGTAGTCGGGGTGGCGCCCCTCCAGACCGGCGATGGCGCGTTCCAGCCGGGCCACGGAGTCGTCCAGGGGCCGGGCGTGCCGGGGGTCGGGCGTGTGCCGGCCGGCCATGGCGAGGCGCTGGGCGTCCCGCACCGCGAACCGGGTCCGCTCGATCTCCTGCTGCGGGTCCTTCGCCACGGCGTTCAACTGCCGCAACCGGTCCCCGGCGGCGGAGACCGCCTCGTCCGTGGCGTTGAGGAGGGCGCGGACCGTGGACAGCCGGGACGTGGCGTCCGCCCAGCGCTGCTCGTCGCGCGCCTTCGCCGCCTCCGCGAGCTTGTCCTCGGCCTGCCGGACGTTGACGACGGCCTGCTCCGGGACGGGCTGGAGGTCCTGCCAGCAGGCGGCCGAGAAACGCCGCCGCAACTCGCTGAGCACCGGCTCCACCGAGCCCGCCCGTGTCGTCAGGGCCTGGGCGCGGGTCCGCAGCGAGACGAGCCTGCGGTCGATCTCGGCGGCCCGCTCGGGCAGCCGCTCCGCCTCGATGCGCACGGCCTCGGCATCGCGGAGCACCGCGTCGGCCCGCTGGAGGGTCTCCGCGACGCCGTGCGTTCCCGCGCCCTGGTTCAGCTTGGTCAGCTCCGGGGCGAGCGCGGCGAGCCGGGCGGCGAGCTCATCGGCCCGCAGTCCCGAGGCCCGGGCCCCGTCGAGGGCGTTGCTCGCCCCCAGGAGCGCCTGCCGGGCCCGCTCGACGGCCGGGGCGAGCCGGGCGAGCTGAGTCTCCGCGCTGCCCAGCAGAGGCCCGAGCCCCTGAGTGAAACGATCCAGCTCGCCCTTGACCCGTACGAGGTCGTCCTTGGCCCGGGTCAGCTCGGTGCGGGCCCGGGAGGCGACGGCGGGTTCCAGATCGTCCCGGTCCAGGTCATGGCTGTCGACGGCGGTGATGTAGGTGTGACTGACCTCGTCGATGCGCCGGCCGAGCGCGGCGAAGTCCTCGGATGCCTTGCGGCCCCGCGAGGAGCTGTCCACGGCGTTGATGGTCTCGATGGAGATCCTGAGATCACGCTGGGCGCTGTCCAGCTCGTAGAACGCCTCGGCGGCGGCGTCCTTCGCGGCCTGCGCCTCGGCCCGCTCGTTCTCCCCGCGCCCGCCGAACCACCGGCGCGTACCGCCACCGGCGAAGGCGGCGGGCAGCGCGGCGAGCACGAGGGGCACGGGCAGGAGCATCAGCGCCAGGACCTCCCTGCCGCCGGAACGGCCCCGCGCGCGCGGCCGCCGCGACCTCCCGGGGGCGTGCTGCCCCGGCAGGCCCTGACCGCTCTGGACGGCGGAACTCCCACCCGCTCCTGCCTCCGGCCGCGCGTGTGTCGCCGTCACATCCCTCTCCCGTGCCGATTCGCCCTGCCCGGTACATTCTCCCACCAGGTAAGGACGAACACACGGGTCGGTTAGTTCGCGCTTCGCACGGTGACTTGGCCGTTGTCGCTGCGCGCCTTCACCACGTGCGCGCTGTCGTCGCCGCGCGGCACCCCGATCGAGACGTCCCCGTTGTCCGCAGAGGCGTTCACCGCGTACTTCTGGCCGCCCGGCGGCAGGTCGATGGTGATGCCCCCGTTGTCGCTCACGGTGTCCACGAGGTCGGGCACGGAGCTGAAGCCCAGCCGGATCTCCCCGTTGTCGGCGCGGGCGACCACGGAGGAGGCGGATATCCGGTCCGCCTGGATCTCCCCGTTGTCGCTCTTCAGCTTGAGAGCGCCACGGGCATCCCGGACGTTGATCTCCCCGTTGTCCGACGAGAGGTCCAGTGCGCGGTCGAAGCCGGTGGCACTGATCGTCCCGTTGTCCGACGAGGCCGTCACATCGACCCCGCGCGGCACCTTCACCCGGTGCCGGGCCTCGCAGTTGTTGATCAGCGCGTCACACTTCACCCGGAGCGTGAGGGTGTCGCCCTCCATGCTCCAGACGGGGTCGGGCCCGCTGCCCAGCACCACCCACCCGTCGACCTGCCGCTCCACCTCGACCTGCTCCACGTCGGCCGGCACGAGGTCCACGGTCGCGTTCTCGGAGTCGATGGTCAGGCTCTTCCCCTCCAGCGCGAACGTCTTGCGCTCCACGGGCGCGCCGTTGACGTCCGTACTCCCGCACCCGGTGAGAGCCAGGACCAGCAACGCGACCCCACCCCCCAGAACGAGGGCCCGCCCCGGCGCTCCACGGAGCGTGCGGGTCGCTGCGCTCTTGACGATGTCCACGGTGATCGTTCCCCCAGTGCGTGCTGCCGGACGGTGCCGCACCGGACGTCGCTGCCGGTGCACTCAAACCGTATGCACCGACGCCCCCCGGCGGGATCCGGACGGCTACCGTCTCTTGGTGGGGTTATCCCCCGCACCGGCCCCCGCACCGGCCCCCGCACCGACCCCCGCGCCTCCACCGGCCCGGACCCGGCCGGTGGAGGCGGGCACCGACCGGGGACCCGGGCACCGGCACCCTCCGTGGCACCTGCCCGGCACCGGCCCCGGTGGAGGCGGCCCGGCCCCGTCCCCCCGGTTTATGAGCAGGGGCGCCGATCCATGTACGCTGTTGCCTCATCCACGGGTGCGTAGCTCAGGGGTAGAGCGCTGCTCTTACAAAGCAGATGTCGGCGGTTCGAAACCGTCCGCGCCCACCCGCCCGAAGACCCCCAGCCGATCATGGCTGGGGGTCTTTGACGTCCACTTCCTACATCAACGGGCGCGGTCTCCCACGGTCGGGCCGCTGCCGCTTCACCATGCGGTCGAGGTGACTCACGGGCCTCGCGCCGCGTGCCCTGCACGACGTGGGCATGGATAGGCCCGTAGGGCATGAGACGAGAACCAAGCCCGCGGCTTCAAGAGGATGCCTCCGGCGGGGGCGCTCAGACTTCGGGATGGGAGCCGGGCAAATGGAGGGTTGAGGCGGGAGTCGACCAGTACGCTACGCTCCAGCACGATTTTTAGGCAGAGACACGAAAGCACCGTTCAGGCGAATGCCTTGGCAGAGAACAGATAAGGGTGAGAGTCATGCTGACAAGGACGCTTCCCCCTGAGCAGTGGTGGATAGGTGCCATCATCTCAGGCGTTGTCTTAGTGATAGCCATACACCCCATAGCGACCACCGCGAAGAAAAAGCTGCTCCTCCCCTTGATACCCCTTGCTGGCGCTGCCTTCATCTATCTTGATGCGGAGGGAGACGAAGGCGCTCACCCAGTGGTCTGGTTCACGGTCATCATGCTCACCTTTGCGGCGATGAGGATAATTTTTGCTTCGCATCTCCGCCGTCAGTTTTCCTTGGTGCGGTCTGGACAGCAGATGCAACCACTGACGGGCCGGCAGAACGCAGTCTTCTGGTGCACCTTCCTGGTCGTCATGGTTTCCCTGTTTATCGTCATCTGAGTTCCCACGACTATAGAGAGCGGCGACCGCCTCTTGCGGTACGGGGAGCGTGGCGCAGTCCGTCCGCCATCCACAGTTGACATCAGCGACGGCATACGACAGCCGAATCGGACGGCCATCAGCAGCGCCGAACGTGGCCGTGCGAGTAGGGGCGGCAGTTGTCCGGCCGAACTTATGAAGTAGATGTCGGCAGCTCGAAACCGTCCGCGCCCATTCGTACGAAGGCCCCCGACCGATCATGGTCGGGGGCCTTCGGCGTCTCCCTCGCGTCCACGATCAACGTGCGCGGTCGCTCACCGCCTCCGCGATCGACAGGCTGTTCTCGTAGAGGTGGTGCCGGGTGATCCGGCCGTTCTCCACGGTGAGGCGCAGCGCGAACGGTCCCTCGAAGGATCTGCCCGTCGCCCGCACGGTCCCCGACAGGTGCCCCGTCAGGACGGCGTCGGGGCCGTCCACGAGGAAGGCGTCGACGGAGGCGCGTGCGTCCTCGGGCACGGTGTGTTCCGCCAACTCCGTGAACTGGGAGGCGCATTCGGCTGCCGTGGACCGGGGGCGGATCCACGGCACGGTCGGGTTCTCGGCGAGCAGCCAGTCGACCTCGTCGGCGAAGAGCGCCGTGAGCCGTGTGGTGTCTCCGGCCAGCCGGGCGGCGAGGAACTCCTGGACCACGGCCCGGGTCGTATCGGCGGCGGGGCGCGCCGCGTCGGCCGGGCTTGCCGTGGGAGTGGGGGACGTGACGGACATGGGAGTTCTCCTCGCTGCGGGGGCGGGGCCTGTCAGGGCTTCCCGTCGATGGGGACGATCCTGCCGGGACGGGCGGACGCGGTCGATTACGCCGGAGGTCATGCCGGAAGCGATGAGAGGGCGGCAGCGTCGGGGCTCCTCCTTGGGCGCGTGTACGGGGGCATCTGGACGTCTGCCGCGCGACGGACCGGCCTACCCTGGGCCGGTGTGCCGCGAGAGCAGCGGATGGACGTTTCGTCGTCCATAGGCCCCGTGCGGTGGCGCAGGCTGCGGTGATATGACGGTCCGGCCGAACGACGAGGTGCGAGGGGGCAGTTCATGGGGCAGACGCTGGCCGAGATCCTGGGCGGGGCGGCGCACGGGTGGTTTCCGGAGACCGACGGGAGGACGACCGTGGTCCCCGCGCCGAGTGGCCGCGACACGGGGGTGATCGCCTTCACCGCGCACTCCGTCGTGTTCACCGATGAGGACCCCGAGTGGGTCCATGCGACGCTGGCCGCCCTGGAATGCGATGCGCTGGCCGCCACGATGCACCCCCGCTTCCTGACGGCCTTCCTGGAGCGCACCGGGCGGGTCACCGACACGATCGACCTCCTGACCGTGGCGGCCCCGCTGCCCGGTGCACCCGCGCTGGAGCTGCGGGAGGTCACCGATCCCGTACACCCGCGGGTGATGCGTGCCCGACGGCGCCGGGACGGGGTGCGGATGTGGGAGGTCGACGGGGGAGTGCTGGTGCTCGGGCGCGGGGTGGCGGGTCGGTGGGAGGTCGCCGTCGAACTGGACGAGGACGCCCGGCACCGGGGCCTCGGCCGCGCCCTCGCCACCGCCGCACGGCACCTCGTACCCCCGAACGAACCGCTCTGGTCGCAGCAGGCCGCGGGCAACGCGCGCAGCATCCGGGCGTTCCAGGCCGCCGGATTCCGCCCGGTCGGCTCGGAGGCGTTGTTGTTCGGCCGCGGTCAGGGGCAGGACGCCGGGGGAGCGTGAGGGCTGTGCCGCGTTCCCCGTACGGCGGCTGTGGTCTCCCGCTACTCTGCTCGCCATGATCGACTCACCCGCGAGGGCGACGGACACCGAGGTGGCGGCGGTCGCGGTCCTGGCCGGGGCGGAGGTCGTGCGCGCCCGGTACGGGCTCCGGCACTCCCGTATCGACAAGGGCGCCGGAGACTTCGCCACCGACGCCGATGTGGCGGCCGAGGAGGCGATCCTCGACATCATCCGCGCCGCCCGGCCCGGGGACGCCGTGCACGGCGAGGAGGGCGGCCGGCGAGGCGCGGCCGACGCGGTGCGCGAGTGGTTGGTGGATCCCTTGTGCGGGACGCTCAACTACGCCACCGGCTCCCAGCTGGTCGCCGTCAACGTGGCGCTGCGCAACGGCCCCGCCGCGGTGGCCGATCCGTTCAGCGGCGAGGTCTTCCTGACAGACGGTGAGACCGCATGGGTCCGTTACGGTGCGTCCGGGGACGCGGACGGCGGCGGTGCGGATGCGGACGGCAACGCGTACGGGTATGGGGACGGGCGGGCCGCCACCCCGGTCCGGTCTGTTGCGGGCGGGCGGGTCTCCGGCCCCCTTGCGGGTCGACGGCCGGTCCGCGAGGAGCAGTTGGCGCCGACGGCGGACACCCGGCTGGTGGACGTGAACCTCGATCCGCCCTTCCCCGGCGCGCCCTCCTTCCGGGCCGTCGACCTGCTCGCCCACCCCGGGTTCGTCGAACGCTTCCGCCCCCGCGTGGTCTCCACGACGCTCGCCCTGGCCTGGGTCGCGGCCGGTCGGAGGGCCGCCTATGTCACCGACGGCGGCGACCTGAGCGGGAGCGTGCACTTCGCCGCCGGGATCGCCCTGTGCCGGGCCGCCGGCTGCGTCGTCACCGGGGTCGACGGTGCTCCCGTCGGGCCGGAGGGCCGAGGCCTCGTCGTGGCCGCGGACGCCGGAACGCACGGGCTGCTGATGTCGTTGATCCGCGATCGCGGGCGGAGTGCCTGAGCCACCGCACCGACTGTGCCGAGCCGGGGTGTGCCCGACGCGCCGAGCCGCCCCGCCCTCAGACGTGCAACTCGGGCGGGAAGTCGGTCCAGCGGAGTTCGGCGGGCAGGTGACCGGTGTCGTTGAACAGGAGGAGGGCCGGGGGGCGGCCGGGCGCGTAACGGATGACGGTCAGCGCGGCGTTGGCGTGGTTGATGCCCAGCCAGCGCCACTCCGGGGCGTCCAGGGCGGCCCGGACGAGCCAGCCGACGAGGAAGTTGTGGGTCACGAGGAGTTCGTGGCGCGGCTCGTCGCCCTCGACCGTTCCCGTGAACCGCGCGAGTGCCTGCCGGGCCAGGCCGGGGCCCTGCTCGCGCTCGGCCGCCGGGAACCCGGCCAGCCGGGCGAGCGTCTCGTCGGCCGACTCCGTCGGCAGCTCCTCCCGTCGTGGCAGGTACGGAAGGTAGTCGCCGGCCGGTTCCGACCGCAGCAGAGGGACTCCCGCCAGCCGCTCGCCGACCAGCCGCGCCGTCTGCTCGGCGCGCGGGAGCGGGCCGTGGTGGATCGCGGTGATGGGGGCCCCGCGGAGCCGCTCCCCGAGCAGGGCGGCCTGACGGCGGCCGTCGTCCGTCAGCGTGCTCTCGTCGGCGGAGGCCTGACCGTGCCGGGTGAGGTAGAGGTAGCGGGCAGCCGTTGCCGTCATGGGCGGTTCCTCCGTCGCGGTTCATGATCGTACGAACGTCTGCGGGGACGCCGGGCCATGATCGGGCGGTTCCGCCGAGGTGGGCGGGGCAGGGGCCACGCCTCCCGGGATGCGCGGGGGCAGTGCTCGGGGCACCGTGGAGGCATGGCCGAGCACCCGCCCGTGATCGTCTATCCGCCTTCCGCGACCGGAGGGCGGCGGGTCACCGTGCACGGGCGGATCGTGGGCCTGGCGCACGGGCGGGGCGAGGTGGCCGCGCTGCTGCGGTCCGCCGGGTTCGTCCCGGGGCCCGACAAGGTCGTCGAGCTGGACCGGCCGGGACTGATCGAGTGGCGCGGCGGCGACCTCGACACCTGGGAGTGACCCCGTGCCCCGACACCTGGGAGTGACCCCGTGAAGCGTCGTCGGACGGTACGGGGCACCGCCTCGCTCGAACCGCCGCCCGGCTATTACGCAGCCGGGGGCGAGCCGCCCGACCCGGCGCAGCGCGCACTGATCCTGGACTGGATCGTGAGCCGACGCATCGCGGACGGCTGGCGCGTCGAGGCGCGTTCGGAGAGCCAGGTGGTGCTGGTGCGCGGGCAGCCGGTGAACCATGTGCTGCACGCCTTCCTCACCGTCTTCTCGTGCCTGGTGTGGGGGATCGTGTGGGCGGGCGTCGCCCTGGTCAGCCGCGTCGAGCGGGTGGCGCTCACCGTCGACGCCCAGGGGCGCGTCGTCGCGGTCGGCGCGCCGTGACACCTCACTCGAACGGGCGCGTCCGGGTGGCCCTGCGCCGGGGCCGGGAGGAGCGTCGGAGCTGATCTGCACGCATTACCAAGGCAGGTCAGGACAGCGGGCGCCCGCCGGCGCCTGTTCCGGCTAAGGAGTCCTCATGTCGCAGCCCAGCACCCCCGCACCCGGCGCCTCGCGCCCCGCCGATCCTCGTCCGGGCGGCAACACCGGCAGTCCGTGGGCGGCCGGGGGAACCGTGTTCGCCGGTGTCCTGCTCTTCGTGGACGGCATCCTCGGCGTCCTGAAGGGCATCGCGGGGATCGCCTCGAACGATGTCTACACGAGCATCAACGACTACGTCTTCAAGTTCAGCGTGACCTCGTGGGGCTGGATCCACCTGATCCTCGGCGCGATCCTCATCCTCGTGGGCTGGGGCATCCTCAAGGGCGCGACCTGGGCCCGCGGCGCGGGTGTCGTTCTCGCCTCCCTGAACCTCATCGCCAACTTCATGTGGCTCCCGTACACCCCGGTCTGGGCCATCGTCACCATCGCGATCGACGTCTTCGTCATCTGGGCCCTGTGCACCGACCGGTCGAGCCCGAGCGACCTGGTGCGGGGCAGCTGAGCGAGGAGCGGTCGGGCAGGCGAACCGGCCCGACGGCGGCCACGGGTGGGCGTTGTCAGTGGGGCGGTACACACTGGAGGCATGTGCCGCAGCATCAAGACGCTCCGCCCGCCCGCCCTCCCCGAAGAGGCCACCGAGGAGGACATGCGGGCCGCCGCCCTTCAGTACGTACGCAAGGTCTCCGGGTTCCGCGCGCCCGCCGCGCACAACCGGGAGGTCTTCGACCGGGCCGTGGACGAGATCACCGCAGCCACGATGAAGCTGCTCGACGGCCTGGAGATACGGGGCGCGGCCCGGGGCTGAGGCGCGCCGCCCGCTCCCCGGTGAGTCCCTCCGGTCAGGGGGCGGCCGGTGCGGGCGCCGAGACCGGTCCCGGCCCGCCGAGGGCGGCCGACCTGCCCGGGGGAGCGGCGCCGGGGGCGGGGGTGGGCGACGGCACGGACACGAGCGGGGACGTCCACGGCGTCACGGCCTCGGATCCGGATGCGAAGGTGGATGCGGACCCGTAGGGCCGTTCGGCTCCGGATGCCGGTGCCTCCGTAGCCGTCGCCTCCATCGCGGATGCCGGTGCCGGTGCCGAATCCGTCGTCGCCGCTGCCTCGGTCCTGGCTTCGGCCGCCGTCCGCGTCACCGTCCGCGTCCCCGGGCGTTTCACCAGGAACGTGGCCAGCGCGCCCGCCACGAACAGGGCCAGTACGGAGACGGCCGTGCCGAACCACGTCGAGCCCAGCCACCGGCCGCCGAAGTAGCCGAGGCCCACGCTGTAACCCGCCCATGCCAGGCCCGCCAGCGCGGACCAGGGAAGGAAGTCCCGCTTCCTGCGGTGGGCGGCGCCCGCGCAGAGGGAGACCACGGAGCGGCCCGCGGGGGCGAACCGGGCGATGATCACCAGCGCGCCGCCGCCCCGGCTCAGCGTCGCGCCGAGAAGTTCCTGCGCGGAGGTGAGCCGCCGGGAGCGCGCGATGGCCCGGTCCAGCCGGTCGCCCCCGCGCCAGGCGAGCCGGTACGCGACGAGGTCGCCGAGTACCGAGGCGGTGGCCGCGCACAGGATCAGTACGACGAGCGAGGGAACCTGCCCGTCGGTGCCTTCACCGGCACCGCTGACGGTCGTGGTGCCCGCTGCCGCCGCCGTGGCGGCCGTGATGACGAGAACGCCACTGGGCAGCAGGGGCAGAAAGACGTCCAGGAGGACGGAGAGGGCGACCACCGCGTAGATCCATGGGCTGCTGGTCAGCGCGGCCACACTCTCTGGCACCTTCTACTACTCCCCGTTCGTGTCAACGCCGCGACGTCGCAGGGGAGCGGCAGGGGCGGCAGGTTCAGCTGTACAGCGTACGCGCGAGGCTCATCCGGACGCCGCCCAGGGCGGGTGATGTTGTGCAGGTCACGCACACCTGGAGGCCTTGTGGCCGTTAGGCGGGGAGAACGACCGGCACGAGCGAGGAGCAGCGCATGACGGCATGGATGGTACGGACGGGACACGGTCCGGCGCACCCGATTTCGGGGCGACGGGGAACGGCGGGACGCGAGGGCGGGGCGAGGTCGCGGGGCCGGGGGGTCGCACGGGTCCCGGGCGTGCTGGCGGGCACGGCAGCCCTGCTGGCGCTGGCCTGCGGCGTCGGCGTCGCCCACGGAACGGGCGGCGGCGGCGCGGCGGACGCCTCCGACGGCCACGGCGCGCACGGGGCTCCCGCGGCCCAGGTCTCGGCGCGGGAGCCGGTTGGCGGCGGGGGAGAGCCGAGCCGCACGGATGACGTCGGCGTCGCCGTGGGAGGCAGTTCGTGGACGCGGGCCGCAGGGGTGTTCTCCCCGCCCGGTTCCTTCGTCCCGTCCGACGCGCTGACGTACGACACCGGGCTGGTGCCGGCGGGCGCGCGGATCGAGGTCACACAGTTCGCGGGTCCGTCCGGCACCCGGGTCGGGGCCCGGCTGCGGGGGCTCGTGCCCGGCCGTGCGTACGGAATGCACGTGCACACCTCGCCCTGCGGCGCCGACCCCGCCGCTGCCGGGCCCCACTACCAGCACCGCCCGGCGGCGACGGCGGACCCGGTCAACGAGGTGTGGCTGGACTTCCGGACGGACGAGGAGGGCGACGGCCGCGCGGAGGCCGTGCACGGCTGGGGCTTCCGCGAGGGCGGGGCACGGTCGGTGATCATCCATGATCGACAGGGCGGCGCGGGGGAGCGGGCGGCCTGCTTCACGGTGCCGTTCGGGCCCCACGGGCGGGATTGACCGGACTCCGCTCTCCGGGGCGGACGACGGCGTACGGCGGTGTCCCGCTCCTCCACGTCATCGGAGGGTCGCGGCACCGCCGTACGTCCCGCCGCTCCGTGCGAGGAGGCTGCGGGGCAATGCCGAGACGACGGGGCAACGCCGAGGCGACAGGGTCGGGCCGAGATGCCGGGTCAGGCGGAGACGGCCGAGGTCCTGTCGCGCCGGGGCGTGTCCTCGGCGACGGCCGCCGTGTTCCGCGAACCGAAGAAACGGTCCAGGGCGACGGCGCCCGGGCCGGTGAAGACCAGCAGCAGGAACGCCCAGCAGAACATCGCCGCACCCTCGCCGCCGTTCTGGAGCGGCAGGAACGCCTCGGGCTGGTGCACCTTGAAGTACGCGTAGGCCATCGACCCCGAGGCGAGGAAGGCTGCGGCGCGGGTGCCCAGGCCCAGGGCGACCAGGGACCCGCAGACCAGTTGGATCAGCGCGGCGTACCAGCCGGGCCAGGCGCCGGTCTCCGCCTGGTTGCCGCCGAGTGCTCCGAAGAGCGTGGCGATGCCGTGGAAGGCGAAGAGCAGGCCGACGACGAAGCGGAAGAGGCTGAGGACGTAGGGCTGGGCCTGGTTCAAGCGGATGAGCATGGGGGGCGGGCTCCTTCGGTCGTGGTGGGGACGTGAACCGATTGAGCGCCAAAGGTTAGGGAGACCTCATCGATACTTGCAACTTCAACATTCTGTCGAGTGGCTGAAAATCGCCTCCTACTCAGGGGTGAGTGAACGCTCAAGAACCGCTTCGAGCTGGGCTCCCTGCTTGCTCGCTCTGGCCTGGACCAATGTCAGCGCAGACTTCCGGCCATGCAGCGTGAGCGTCATGAGTTGGTTGCCGAACCAGGGGCCGCCCGCCTTGTTCCAGATCACCGGCGACGCACCCGTACGGCCGTGGCGGGACAGCAGTCGGCCGATCCGCCGGCCCGCCCGGCTCCAGCCGAAACGGAAACCCGCTCGGATCGACCGGGGGATGGAGTTGTGCACGGGTGAGCAGGTCAGCTGAAGGACACGGGCGATCGGGGCTCCCCCGGAGCCAGGACCGGAATCGGCCCCGGGGTGGGAACCGGGTCCGGGGTCGGACTTCGGCCACCGTGGCTCGGCGACGTAGGCATGGTGCACGTCGCCCGAGAGGACGCATACCGTCGCCGGGGCGTCCGGACCGCTCCCCGCTTCCCGCAGCAGCTCCGTGAACCGGTCGAAGGATTCCGGGAAGGCGGCCCAATGTTCCAGGTCGGAAGCGCGGCGCAGCTTCTCGCCGAAGCGTGCCCAGCGTGGCCCGCGTACGCCCGCGCACAGGGCTGCGCTCCAGCGTTCCGCGTCGTGGACGAGCGGGGGCAGCAGCCACGGCAGGGAGCTGCCGATGAGGAGATGATCGTAGGAAGAGGGGTCGTCCAGGACCGCGTTCCGCAGCCAGTCGGCCTCCTGGGCGTCGAGCATCGCCCGCTCCTTCTCGGCCAGGACGCGGGCCGCGCGGGTATCGACCATCACCAGCCGTACTCGGCCGAAAACACGCCGGTAGCTCCACCGGGTACGGGCGGGATCCGCGTCGGTCTCGGCGGCGAAGCGGCGCAGCGTCTCGGTGCCGTCGGGCGATGCTTTGACCGCCGCGTACACGGGGTCGGCGGCCAGTTCGGCGGGGGAGAGATTGCCCAGGTGCTGGTGGACCCAGTAGGACATCAGCCCGCTGACGATCCGTTCGTGCCACCAGGGTGTGGCGCGCATGTCCCGCTGCCAGGCGGCGCTGGTGTTCCAGTCGTCGATGACGTCGTGATCGTCGAAGATCATGCAACTGGGGACCGTGGAGAGCAGCCAGCGGACCTCCGGATCGCGCCATGATTCGTCGTAGAGGTAGGTGTACTCCTCGTAGTCCGCGATCTCCGCGCCCGGCGCCTCGCTCAGGTCCCGGCGGGCGGCGAGTCTGCGCCGGGTCGCCCCGGAGGTCTCGTCCGCGTACACCTGGTCGCCGAGGAGCAGCAGGACGTCGGGCCGCTCGGCCGCCGGATCCGCCGCGAGGCGAGCGGCCAGGGTCACCAGGGCGTCCGGCCCCACGGGGTCGTTCCCGCCGCCGGGAGCGGCCGCCCACCGGCACGACCCGAACGAGATCCGCACCTCGTCCGGCTCCGCCCCGGCGTCGCCCGCGGTCGCCGCGGACGGCGTGGTGATGGTGCTCGGCGGGAGGCGGGCGTCGTCGGGCGGCCAGACGCGCCGGGATCCGATCAGCACCTCGTACGCCGTGGTGGAACCGGGGGTCAGCCCCTCTACGACCACCAGGGCGTAGTGGTGCCCGGCCACCGAGAAGGTGGGCGACGCCCCCGAGGCGCCGTCCGCGCACCGGACCTCCACGGTGCACGGACGGCTCGCCTCGACCCAGACGGTCGCGGTGGCCCCCGACTCCCAGTCGACGTACCGCAGCAGTGGTCCCAGGCGCAGCCCGGTCATGTGATGTCTCCTCGCGACGCCGTCACGGATGGGGTCCGTAACGTACAGAACGCGGGAGGAGGGTGCACGTGTTCCGGTGGTCGGGGGCCGTGCTGTGGGCCGGATGGTCAGCGGCCGCGTGCGGGGGGCAGCGGTCGTGCGCGGTGGTCAGCAGCCGTTCAGGGCGGACTGCAGGGCGCTCTTCTCGGCGGAGTCCACGGTCATGTTGTAGTGCTTCTTGACGTGGACCCAGGCGCGGACGTAGGTGCACTTGTACGAGGAGGTCGACGGCATCCACTCGGCCGGGTCCTTGTCGCCCTTGGCTTGGTTCACGTTGTCGGTCACCGCGATGAGCTGGGGGCGCGTCAGGTCGTTGGCGAACGACTGGCGCTGGGCGTTGGTCCAGCCGCTCGCGCCGGAGCGCCAGGCCTCGGCGAGCGGAACCATGTGGTCGATGTCCACGTCGGACGCGGCGCTCCAGGTGGCGCCGTCGTAGGTCGAGTACCACCTGCCGCTGACCGCGGCGCAGGAGGAGTCCTGCTGGACGTTCGTGCCGTCGCGCTTGAGGACGACCTCGCGGGTGTTGCAGGCTCCCGACTGGGTGATCCAGTGCGGGAACTTGTCGCGGCTGTAGCCGCTGGACGAGCCCTCCGCGCCGACGGTGAGCTGGCCGAGGTAGGTGCGTGCGGTCGCCGCGCTGACCGGGGTGGGCATGGCGGCCTGCGCGCTCGGGGCGGTGAACAGGGCCGACGTGGCGGCGAGCGCGGCGGTTGCGGCGACGACGGAGAGGCGACGCGCGTAGACACCGGACATGCGAACTCCCTTGGTGTGGGGGGTGCTTGGGCGGGCGTGCGGAGGCCCGGCCATCGTGGCGACGCCAGGTTTCCGTGGGGTGGGCGTCAGGTAACAGGGTGACGACATGTGCACGTCACATCAAGGGGTGTGCAAGGGGAGTGACGGATCGCGGGAGCGCGCAGAGTCGTCACGGGCGGTTTGTCCGAGTGGTTTTGGGCATCCGCGGGGGCCCGGGGGCGCTCGCCGTCCCGGGCGCGCCCCCCGAGGTGGTCCTGGGCGCGCCCCCGAAGGGCGGTATCGCGAGCGGCCCTATCGTTGCCGCGTGCTGCTTCCGGTCTCCCCCACCCTCGGCGTCGTGCTCGCCGTCCTGCTGGTCCTCGCCGCCGCCGTCGCCGCGTGGGCCTCGCTGGGCCGGTCGCGCGAGATCCTCGTCGCCGGGGTGCGGGCGGCCGTCCAACTCGCCGCCGTATCCCTGATCATCGGCTGGGTGGTCCGCTCCCTGGCGCCGCTTCTCGGGTTCGTGGCGCTGATGTTCGCCGTGGCGGTGTGGACCGCGGGGCGCCGGATCACCGGCAACCGCACCTGGCGCTGGGCGGCCGTGCCGATCGGGGCGGGCGTGCTGCCCGTGGTGGGGGTGCTGCTGCTGACGGGGCTCGTGCCGGTCCGGGGCCTGGCGCTCGTCCCGGTGGCGGGCATCCTCATCGGCGGGGCGCTCACCGCGACGGTGCTCGGCGGGCGGCGCGCGCTGGACGAACTCGCCGGCCGGCGCGGGGAGGTGGAGGCGGGCATGGCCCTCGGGCTGCTCGACCGGGACGCCAGGCTGGAGATCGTGCGGCCCGCGGCGTCGGACGCGTTGCTGCCCGGGCTCGACCAGACCCGGACGGTCGGGCTCGTCACCTTGCCGGGGGCGTTCGTGGGCATGCTGCTGGGCGGCGCCTCACCCGTGGACGCGGGCGCCGTGCAGCTGTTCGTCCTGGTGGCGCTGATGGCGGTCCAGGTGGTCGCCGTCGCGACAGTCCTGGAACTGGTCGCGCGCGGGCTGTTGCACCGGGAGTGAGGCTCGCTACGGGGTGAGCCCACTCCGGGGTGGGTCCGCTGCGAGATGGACCCACTTCGGGCTGGACCCACTTCGGGGCGGGCCCCGCGTCGGCTGGGCCCCCTTCGGGGCTGGCCCCGCTTAGAGATGAGCCCCGCTTCGGAGCGAGGGGCCGGGGGCCGGGCCAGGGGTGTGGCTCAGGCCTCGTCGATGTACAGGCGGATCGAGCCGTCCTCGGCCGCCTCCACGCGCACCCGCGTCAGATCCTCGACATGGGCGTCCGGTGCGAGGGCCGCGGCGCGCGGGCCGACGCCCACGACGCGCATGCCCGCCGCCCGGCCGGCCGCTATGCCCGCCTCGGAGTCCTCGAACACGATGCAGTCCGCCGCGTCGAAGCCCAGCTCCGCCGCGCCCTTGAGGAAGCCCTCGGGGTCCGGCTTGCTGGCGCCGACCTGTTCGGCGGTGACGCGGACGGCGGGCATCGGCAGCGCGGCGGCACCCATGCGGGCTGTCGCGAGCGCGGTGTCGGCGGAGGTCACCAGGGCGTGCGGCAGCTCGGCGATCGCGGCCATGAACGCGGGCGCCCCGCCGATCGGCACGACGCCCTCGACGTCGGCGGTCTCCTCCGCCAGCATCACCCGGTTGTCGGCGTAGTTCTCCTCCATCGGGCGGTCCGGGAGCAGGACGGCCATCGTGGCGTATCCCTGACGGCCGTGGACCACCTTCAGCGCGGCCTCGGGGTCCAGCCCGTGCTCGATCGCCCAGCGCCGCCAGCAGCGCTCGACCACCGCGTCGGAGTTCACGAGGGTGCCGTCCATGTCCAGCAGGAGGGCTTGTGCGGTGAGGACGGTGGGAGGCATCGGCTGCTCCAGGACGCGGGGGAGGTGTGCGAACAGCCCGGGTGCGCGTGCCGCGGGGCGTGACGTGCACGGGCTGCGAAGGGTGCGCGGTACGAGGTGTGCGGTACCGCGTGCGGCAACCAGAGCAACCCCCGCCCGCCGGTCAGGGAGTGCGGGCGGGAGCTACTTTGTTCCATCACGATACAAAAACCGGGGGCGGAACGCCAATCCCCCGGCGGCGCGGCGGGCGGTCGCGGAGCGCTCGGTGCGCTCAGCGGGCTCGGTGGCGCCCGCCGCCGTTGGTCTCCGCCTCCAGCGCGCGCCGGGTGTTCGGCCCGTACACGCCCGTCGGATCGCCCTGGATCGCTTTGTACGACTGGTAGATCGCCACGGAGTACGCGACCTGGTCGCTGTAGGAGCTTCCGTCGACCGGCCCCGAGTAGAGCCATTCCCCGACGGTCCGGAGCCGGACCTGCAGCTCGGCGACCTCCGGGCCCCGGTCGCCGGGGCGCAGCGAGGAGCCGGCCGGCCCCGGGGGCGGATCGGCGGCGGGCGGCGCGGCGGTTGGAGCGCCGCCGTCCGGGGTGGTCGACGCGCTCGCCGTCGGCGACGCGGACGGGGACGCGCTGGGGGTCGGCTCGGGCTCCCGGCTCTTCGTCGGCGAGGCGGACGCGGACGGTGACGCGGACGGCGTGGCCGAGGGGGACTGCGGGCGCGGCGACGTGGCCGAGGCGGAGGGGGACGGGGCCACCGAAGCGGCCGGTTCGTCCTCGGTGTCCGGGACGCTCGTGGTGGCCTCCGGCAGCGCCTCGTCCCCCCTGTCGTCGCCGCCGAACAGGCCGCCGGCGAAGGCCGCCGTGCCGACCACCGCGGCGACGGCCGCCCCCACGGCGAGCGCCCCGAGGGGGCGCCTGCGGCGCGGTCGCACGGGGTCGGGGGCGAAGACGGGGGTCGCGCCCGCGGTCCGCCTCCGGCTTCCGTCCGGCGCGGCGCCGCTGCCGTCCGGCACGGAGTCGCGGCCCGCGCCCGTGCCCACGCCCATGCCACCGTTCGGGCCGTCGCCGCCCAGGAACAGCGGCATGGTGGTCGCCGCCGTTCCCGGATCGATCGAGGCCCCCGCCGCCCCCGTCCCGGTCCCTTCGGCGTCAGGTGCCGACGGGCCGGTCCCGGCGGCCGTACCCTCCCCTGTACGGGAAGCCGCGCCGTCCCGCATCCCGGAGGGCCGCGCCCCGTCCCACGTACCGGTGGCCATGCCCTCCCGCGTACCAGTGGCCGTGCTCGTCCACGTGCCGGACCCGGAACGAGGCCCTCCGGCCTCGCCTCCGCCCGCCCCGGCGAGGTCCGTCAGCGTCACGTACGGCCGGATGCGCAGGGGGTCGAAGTCCTCGGCCGCGGCGATCTCCGCCGTACGGGCGGCGCGCTGTTCGTCCTCCGTGAGCTGCTGCGACGGCGCGCCGGCGCCGCACCGGCACGGCGCCCGGTGCTCCGCGCCGGGCTGCCCGGCCGTCCGTCTCCCGCACTCCGGGCATGCGTGTCCGGTCATGGTGGGTCCCCTCCCCTTGAGCTGCCTGCGATTATGCAGCCCGCTCCGGGGAAGCCCAACGGCCCGCTGGGGCTCGGCCCGCCCCCGGCAGGCCATAACGGGGCGAAACGTCCAGGATGGGGGTGTAGTGGATCAGCGCATCAGTTGATCCGTGGACTCGGCGGGTCACTGGATTCGGCGGGTCAGTGGATTCAGAAGGTCAGTGGATTCGGCGGGTCGGTGGATTCAGCGGGCCAGTGGATTCAGCGGATCAATGATGCAGCGGATCAGCGGATCAGTGGATGCAGCGGATCGAGGAGACGCCCATGGCGCAGCAGCTGAGCCCGTCACCGCCGGCGCCCGGTGAGGGACAGTCCCACCGGAGCGTCCTGGTGGCGATCGGTGCGCTGCTCCTCGGCATGCTCCTCGCGGCACTCGATCAGACCATCGTCTCCACGGCTCTCCCGACGATCGTCAGTGAGCTCGGCGGCCTCGACCATCTGTCCTGGGTGGTGACCGCCTACCTGCTGGCGGCCACCGCTGCGACCCCGTTGTGGGGCAAGCTCGGCGACCAGTACGGTCGCAAGAAGCTCTTCCAGACCGCGATCGTGATCTTCCTGATCGGCTCCGCCCTCTGCGGGGTCGCCCAGAACATGCCCCAGCTGATCGGCTTCCGGGCCCTCCAGGGACTCGGTGGCGGCGGGCTCATGGTGCTGTCGATGGCGATCGTCGGCGACCTCGTCACCCCGCGCGAACGCGGCAAGTACCAAGGGCTCTTCGGCGCGGTCTTCGGCGTGACGAGCGTCCTCGGGCCGCTCCTCGGCGGCTTCTTCACCGAACATCTCAGCTGGCGCTGGGTCTTCTACATCAACCTGCCGATCGGCGTCGTCGCGCTGGTCGTCATCGCGGCCGTCCTGCACATCCCGGTCCGCCGGGAGAAGCACACCATCGACTACCTCGGCACCTTCCTCATCGCGGCCGTCGCCACCGCCCTGGTGCTCGTCGCCTCCCTCGGCGGTACGACCTGGGCCTGGAGCTCTCCGCAGATCATCGGGCTCGCGGTGCTCGCCGTCGTGCTGCTCGTGGCCTTCATCGCCGCCGAGCGGTGCGCGGTCGAACCCGTACTGCCGCTGAAACTCTTCCGGATCAGGACCTTCGCCCTCGTCGCCGTGATCAGCTTCGTCATCGGCTTCGCCATGTTCGGCGCGATGACCTACCTGCCGACCTTCCTCCAGGTGGTCCACGGCATCACCCCGACGATGTCCGGTGTGCACATGCTGCCGATGGTGTTCGGCCTGCTGATCACCTCGACCGGCTCCGGCCAGATCGTCAGCCGCACCGGCCGCTGGAAGGTCTTCCCGGTCCTGGGCACCGCCATCACCGCCGTCGGGCTGCTGCTGCTCCACCAGCTCGACGAGAACAGCTCCACCTGGCTGATGAGCGCCTTCTTCTTCGTCTTCGGCGCCGGTCTGGGCCTGGTGATGCAGGTCCTCGTCCTGGTCGCCCAGAATTCCGTCTCCTACCAGGACCTCGGTGTCGCCACCTCCGGCGTGACGTTCTTCCGGTCCATCGGCTCCGCGTTCGGCGTGGCCATCTTCGGGACCATCTTCGCCAACCGGCTGACCGGGCAGCTCACGGACGCGCTCGCCGGGCAGTCGCTGCCGCCGGGCGTCGACGCGGGGCGGCTGGCCGCCGACCCCCGGGCCATCGGACAGCTCCCGGCCGATCTGCGGCCCTCCGTCCTCGGCGCGTACTCGACCTCCATCACGGACGTCTTCCTGTACGCGGTCCCGGTGGTTCTCCTGGCCTTCGTCCTCGCCTGGTTCCTCCGTGAGGACAAGCTCCGGGGCTCGGTGACCGCCCCCGACACCAGTCAGACGCTCGCCTCCAACCCCGTCGAGCGCTCCTCGTACGACGAGTGCGCCCGCGCCCTGTCGGTGCTCGCGACCCGGGAGGGCCGCCGTGAGATCTACGAGAGGATCACCGCGCGGGCGGGGTACGACCTGCTGCCCGCCGCCAGCTGGCTGCTCCTGCGGATCAAGCGGCACGGCACCGTCGAACCCGCCCGGCTCGCCGAGACGGCGCCCGTGCCCCTGCACGTGATCACCGATGCGGCCCGGCAGGTCGAGGAACGCGGACTGGCCCGCCGGGAGGGCCTGCAGATGATCCTCACCGACACCGGGGCCGAGGCCGTCGTCCGGCTCTCGCAGGCCCGCGAGGACTCCCTCGCCGAACTCCTCGGCGACTGGTGGGGCCCCGAGCGCCCCACCGACCTGGTCAGACTCGTCAGCGAACTGTCCGCCGAGGTCAGCGGCTCGACCCGGGAGCGCCCCCACACCCCGCAGCCGCCCCGCGACCACGAGGCCCACCTGCGCCAGGACGAGCGCGAGGCCCACGAACGGCGCTTCGACGAGCGCGAGGGCCACGACCGGCGGCCCGACGGCCGTGACGACCACGGCCACCACCCCCCGTCCGCCTGAGCACACGGCGCGTCCGCGTCGGCGTCCTTGTCCGGGCCCGGACGGGCCCGGCCGCCGCCGTCACAGCTCCTTGGCGAACCAGTGCTCCGCGTACTGATTGCGTCGGTGGAACGCCGGCACTTCCCGGTAGCCGTGCTTCGTGTACAGCCCGCGTGCCTCGACCAGGTCGTTGCGGGTGTCCAGCCGCAGCAGCCGTACGCCGTACGCCCTCGCCGCCTCCTCCACCGCGGCCAGCAGCAGCCCGCCGCCGCCCGTGCCCCGGAACGCCGGGCGCACGTACACCCGCGTCAGCTCCGCCGTGCCCGGACCGGCGGACTCCGTCAGCACCAGCCCGGCGCAGCTCGCCGCCTTGCTCCCGTACCGGCCGACGACGAACTGCCCGGTCGGCGGTACGAGCAGGTCGGCTCCGTCGCCGTCGAGCCCGTCGTCGATCTCCTCGGCGGTGGCGGGCCGCTGCCAGTAACGGCTGGCGACCTCGTCGTAGTAGTCACGGCGCAGGGTGCTCGCGTCGGGGGAGTCGAATCGTTCGGCGGCCACGGTCCAGGTCATGTGGGGCATTCTTGCTGCCGCACGGCCGTACGACGACGCAATTTACCTGTAGGGGGCAGTAGTGACTGATGTGTCCGCGACCGACGCCGCGCCCGACGCGACCGACGCCACGACCGGAGCCGTGACCACGACCGGAGCCGTGACCACGACCGGAGCCGTGACCACGACCGGAGCCGTGACCACGACCGGAGCCGTCCAGCGCCTCGCCGAGCGCTGGATACGGGACGGCATGGCAGGGGGAGAGGGCCCCGGCGGCACCGGGGCGGGCACCGGCTTCGTGTGCTCGCCCGCCGGGCTCTGGCTCGCCCTGGCCGCCGTGGCCGCCGGTGCGCGCGGGGCGACCGCGGCCGAGCTGCGGACGCTCCTCGGCACCGCGGACCGGGAGGCCGCGCCGGCGGTCACGGAACTGGCCCGCGCGCTGGCCCGGACCGGGGCGCTGGGCGTGGCCACCCGGGTCTGGAGCCGGGTGGCCGTCCTCCCCGCGTTCCAGGAGGCGCTGCCGGACGTCCGCTTCGACCCGATGGACGCGGCGGCCGTCGACGCCTGGGTCCGCGAGGCCACCGGAGGGCTGATCGAGCGGCTGCCGCTGGAGATCACCGACGAGACCCTGCTCGCGCTGGTCAACGTCCTGGCGCTGAAGGCCCGCTGGGAGAAGCCCTTCGAGGCCCGGCGGACCCAGGACCTGCCGTTCACCGACGCGGCGGGGACGGTCGGTCCGGTGCCGACCATGGTCAAGGACGTGCCGTTGACCGACGCCTGGACGGCCGGCGGGGCGTACGTCGTCGAGCTGCGCTGCGCGAGCGAACCGGGCGGCGGCCCCGGGGCCCGGGTCCGCCTCGTCCTGGGGGAGCCGGGGGCCGGGGCCGGCCGGGTACTGCCCGTGGGCTGGGCGCCCCGGGCCGCGGGCGTCCCGCTGGACACCGACCGGGTGACCATCGGGCTGCCCCGGCTCACCCTGCGGACGCGGGTGCCCGTCACCGGGCAGCTGGTCTCCCTCGGCGTCCGGCTGGCCCTGACGGACGCCGCGGACTTCTCCGGTCTCTCACGCGAACCCCTCGCCATCTCCGACGTGGTCCAGGAGGCCGTGCTGAAGATCGCCGAGGAGGGCGTGGAAGCCGCGGCCGTGACGGTGGTCGCGATGCGGGCGGCGGGCGCCGCCCCCCGGCCGCAGCGGGTGCGCCACATCGCGTTCGACCGCCCCTTCGGCATCGTCGTGCTGGCCGGAACCGAGGACACCCCGCTGTTCACCGCCTGGCAGGCACAGGCCCCCGCCGACCCGAACGCCTGAGACCTGTCAGAGGCCCCTGTCATCCCCACGGACGACTTCTTCCGGACCGAAGCAGGATGACAGTCAGGCAAAGAGGGGGTTGATTGTGTCTACCTCGTAGGGCAATGCGAGGCTTCATCCGGCATGCCCCCACTCGAAGGGGCGATGCATGGAACGGTGGGAGGGTCGGCGCAGCGTGGTGAATGCGGATCACAGTGTGCGCGGTGACGCGGCGACGGACACGGGAGGGAGAACCGGGCTGGTCCGGGCCCTGCTCTGGCTGGTGGTGGCCGTGCTGGCGGTACGGCAGGTGGCGGTGGTGCTCCGGCAGCCACCGGGGGAACGGCTCCTCGATCTGGAGACCTGGATCGGGGAGAACGGCGTCCTGCACGTGACGGGCTCGCTGTACGACAGCGGCCGGTTCACCGGCACGCCCTTCGCCGGGCTGGTCCTGAAACCTCTCACCGCGTCGGCCCAGGAGGCCCTGGGCGTGGCGTGGACGTTCGGGTCCCTGCTGCTCGTCGTCGCCCTCGGCATCGTCGCCGCCCGGGCCCTGCCCTCGCCGGTGGGCCGCCGGACGGCCCTGCTCGCGGCCCCCGTCGCGATCAGCCTGCTCATGCTGTCGCTGCCGGTCCGCAACACCCTGCACCTGGGCCAGACCAGCATCCTGCCCGTCCTCCTGGTGCTCCTGGCCTGCTTCGTCGTCCGGGAGCACCGGCCCGCCGGCGTCCTCGTCGGTCTCGCAGCCGCCTTCCAGCCGGTGCTGCTGCTCTTCGCCGCCCTGCTCTGGCTGACCGGCAGACGGCAGGCGTCGCTGAGCGCGGGCGTGACCTTCGCCCTCGCCACGGCCGCGGCCTGGGCGGCGGCGCCGAAGGACTCGTGGACGTACTGGGTGCACCATCTCGCGGGCGCCGGACTGGGGGAGCGGCCGGACGGCCTCGCCAACCAGTCCCTGCACGGGGCGTTGCTCCGGCTCGGCCTCGAAGGCCCCCTGGAAATCGCCCTGTTCCTGGTGCTCTCCGCCGCCGTCGTGGTCGTCGGACTGCGGCGCGCGGTGCGGTACGCGCAGGACGGGCAGCTGCTCCTCGCGGTGGCCGTGACCGGCTGCGTCGTGGTCGCCGTCTCGCCGACCGCCTGGCAGCACCAGCTGCTCTGGGTGCTCCTCGCGGTCGTCGGCAAGGTCGGCAAGCGGGCCTCCGACCGGCTGGTCTGGCCGTCCGTGGTGCTGCTGGTCGTCACCCTGCCGGGCACGATGCTGCTGCCGAACATCGAGGCGCTCTTCCCGGTCCGCGACAACGTGCTGCTCCTCGTGGCGCTCGGCGCGGCCTGTCTCGCCCCGTTCGTGCCCCGCACCTCGCCGTACTGGCAGCACCCGGTCCCCACCGACTACGCGAAACCGGTCGCGGCGCGCTGGAGACGCGTGCCGCTCCTGCCGTTCTGGCGCCGGGTCCTCACCCGCCCCAACCTGCTGCTGGAACTCCTCCTCATCCGGGTCGTCTACGACGCCTACGCCCAGGTCCGCCTCGCCGCCAGGGCGGGCCGCCCGCTCGCCGAGGAGCACGGCCGGCAGATCCACGCCATCGAGCAGTGGCTGCACATCGACATCGAGCACTGGGTCAACCACACTGTCGTGCAGATCACCTGGCTGCGTGAGTTCTTCGACTACTACTACTCCACCTTCCACTTCATCGTCCCGCTGACGATCCTCGGTGTGCTGTACGCGCGCCGCCCCGCCGACTACCGCTGGGTCCGCTCGTCCATCGGCTTCGCCACGCTGCTCGCGCTCGTCGGCTTCTGGCTCTACCCCCTGGCCCCGCCCCGGCTCATGCCCGGCCTCGGCTTCATCGACACCGTCCACGGGGTGCAGGACTTCGCGAAGCCCGACTACGGGACGCTGACCACCGTAACCAACCAGTACGCGGCGATGCCGTCGCTGCACTTCGGCTGGTCGCTGTGGTGCGGTGTGGTCATCGTGATGCTGGCCCCGAAGCTGTGGATGAAGGCGCTCGGTCTGCTGCACCCGCTCTTCACGATCGCCGCGATCGTGGCCACCGCCAACCACTGGGTGCTCGACGCGGCCGGCGGCGCGCTCGTCGTGGCGATGGGCTTCGGGCTGACGTATCTGCTGTCGGGGCCGCGGAAGCTCGTGACCGGGCAGGAGCAGGCGACCGGGACGGCGACGGAACCGGCGGAGCCGCCGGCGGCCGAGGCCCCCGAGGCCACGGAATCCGCCGAAGCCGAAGCCGAAGCCGAAGCCGAAGCCGAAGCCACGGAATCGCCCGGACCCGCCCTCGTACCGGAGCATGAACCCGCCGAAAAAGTCGGCGGCAAGTAGCAGCAGGCCGAAGCAGCAGCAGGCCGAAGGGGTGCCGGGACGGCTGAAAACCGTCCCGGCGCCCTTCGGCATGGATCGCCGCGTACGTCCCGCCACCCGGACGGGTCCGGACGGCGCCCCGCGGGCGGTGTCAGGTGGCCGCGACCGTCGTCACCCGGAGCTGCTTGATCCCGTTGAGCCAGGCCGAACGCACGGCCCTGCACGAGCTGGAACGCCGCGACGAGGAGTGCGCGCTCATCACGATGTGCGCGGGAGGGGCCCTGGCGGCGGCCACGATCATTCAGCGGCTGTGACCCCCGTGACGGCTGCTTCAAGGTGAGCCCGGGGCCGCCCCCTCGGGCTGCTTGCCGGGTCGCCTCCCGGGCTGCTTGCCGGGTTGCTTCCCGGGCTCCTCCGGCTTCCCGAACGCCGCCCGCGCGTCGAACGCGGCGCGGCGCGTGGCCCGGCGCAGCGCCCTCAGCAGCGTCGGGCCGAGCGTGAGGGTCAGGACCACCGTCAGCACCGCCCGCCCCAGGTCCCAGCCCAGCGAGGTCGTGACGTAGTACGCGAGGAAGCGCACCAGGTTTTCGTGCAGCGGGTCGTCACCGTCGAAGGAGATCCCCGAACCGATCCCCGTGATGAGCGGCCAGCCCTGGAGGTTCATCACCACGCCGTACGCGAACGCCGCCACGCACCCGTACACCGCGAGCATCGCCAACTCGGCCCGCCCGCGCAGCCGGTCGGCCCCCGGCAGCAGGCCCGCGCCCATCGTGAACCAGCCCATCGACAGCATCTGGAACGGCATCCAGGGCCCGACCCCGCCCGTGAGCAGCGCCGAGGCGAACATGGTCACCGAACCGAGGACGAAGCCGAATCCGGGGCCCAGCACCCGTCCGCTCAGCACCATCAGGAAGAACATCGGCTCCAGGCCCGCCGTCCCGGCGCCGAGCGGGCGCAGCGCCGCCCCGACCGCCGCCAGCACCCCGAGCATCGCGACGGCCTTCGCGCCCATGCCGGACTCGGAGATCGTCGCCACCACCACCGCGACGAGCAGCGGCAGCAGCGCCGCGAACAGCCAGGGCGCGTCCTGCGCGTGCGCGAGCCCGGACCCGGCGTCCGCCAGCAGCGGCCACCCGAAGGCGACGACGCCGACGGCGCTGGTGAGCAGCAGCACGGCGACCGACTTCGGCCCGAGCCGCACCGGCCGGGCCGCCCGCTCCCGAACCCCGGCCTCGTTCCCGCTCATACGCCCGCCTCCAGCGCGCCGCGCACCTGGGACACGGTCAGCCACTCCTGCGGGGCCAGGATCTTCGCGGTCTGCGGGGCGAACGCGGGCGAGGAGACCACCACCTGTCCGGTCGGGCCGTCCGCGACGACCTCCCCGTCGGCGAGGATCACCACCCGGTGCGCCAGCTCCGCCGCCAGCTCCACGTCGTGCGTCGCCAGGACGATCGCGTGCCCCTCGGCCGCCAGGCCGCGCAGCACCCCGACGAGCCGGGCCTTCGCCGCGTAGTCCAGACCACGCGTCGGCTCGTCCAGGAGCAACAGCGGCGGGCGGCCCGTCAGCACCAGCGCCAGGGCCAGGGCGAGCCGTTGGCCCTCGGAGAGGTCCCGGGGATGGATGTCGTCCCCGACGCCCGGCAGCAGCTCCGACACCAGCGCCCGGCAGGTACCCTCCGCCGCGCCCGCGTCCCGGTCGGCGGCGGCGCACTCGGCGGCCACCGTGTCCGCGTACAGCAGATCGCGCGGCTCCTGCGGTACGAGGCCGACCCGGCGCACCATCGCCCGCGGGTCCGTCCGGGCCGGGGCCAGGCCGCCGACGCGCACGGTGCCCGCGGTGGGCTCGATCATGCCGACGAGCGCGCCGAGCAGCGTGGACTTTCCGGCCCCGTTGCGGCCCATCAGGGCCACCGTCTCGCCCGGGGCCACGGTGAGCGTCACCCGCCGCAGCGCCTCGACCCGGCCGCGCCGCACCCCGAGCCCGTCGACCCGGGTGACCGGATCGGCGACCGGGGCGGCCGGGGCGTCGGCCCCACGCCCCAGGAGCCGGGCGAACCGGCCGGGCCGGGAGGCGTGCGCCACGGGCGGGGGCGCGACGGACCGACCGGACGGCGCCTTCGGCGTCCCCGGTACCTTCGGCGTCCCCGGCGCCTCCGGCGTCCCCGGCACCTCCGGGGGCACGGGCGGCGACGCCTCCGCCAGCCGCTCCCGCAGCCCGCCCGCCCCGCGCCGGGCGTCCCGTACCGACAGGGGCAGCGGGTCCCAGCCCGCGAGCAGTCCCAGCTCGGCCACCGGGGGCCGTACCGGCGACACCTTCATGATCTCGGCGGGCGGCCCCATCACGGGGCGGCGCCCGGGGCGGGCAGCAGGACGACCTGGTCCGCGTACTGCACCACGCGCTCCAGCCGGTGCTCGGCCATCAGCACGGTCGTGCCCAGGTCGTGCACCAGCCGCTGGAGCACCGCGAGGACCTCCTCGGCCGCCGCCGGGTCCAGCGCGGAGGTCGGTTCGTCCAGCACCAGCACCCTCGGGTGCGGGGTGAGCACCGAACCGATCGCCACCCGCTGCCGCTGACCGCCCGACAGGGTCGCGATCGGCCGGTCGCGCAGCTCGGCCAGGCCCAGCAGATCGAGCGTCTCCTCGACCCGGCGGCGCATCACGTCGGGTGCGAGACCCAGCGACTCCATGCCGTACGCCAGCTCGTCCTCGACGGTGTCCGTGACGAAGTGCGCCAACGGGTCCTGGCCCACCGTGCCGACCAGATCGGCCAGTTCACGCGGCTTGTGCGTACGGGTGTCCCGGCCGCCCACCGTCACCCGGCCCGAGAGCAGCCCGCCCGTGAAGTGCGGGACGAGCCCGGAGACCGTACCCAGCAGAGTCGACTTGCCGACACCGGAGGGTCCGACGAGCAGGACGAGTTCGCCCTCGGGGACCGTGAGGTCGACGTCGGACAGCGTGGGATGCTCCGTGCCCTCGTACCGCACGGAGAGCCGCTCGAACCTGATCACGCCTGCTCCTTGTAGCGATGCGCCGGTCTTGTCGTGGCCCGGGACGACGGCGGCACGGGGGCGACCAGCGCGGGCAGCAGCCCGACCAGTACCGCCGCGGCGGGCCACAGCGGCAGCACCGGCGCGACCAGCGGTACGACACCGGGGCGCATCGCGTCCGGATCCAACGCGCCCGCCCAGATCATCGCCGCCGCGACCACCGCACCCGAGCACGCCACCAGCCAGGCCCGGACGCCCCACCGGTCCGGCCGGTAGCGGGTGCGCACCGAGCGCCGCCCGCCGAGCCGCAGCCCGGCCATCGCCGTGACCAGACCGGCCAGCAGCAACGGCAGGCCGTACACCGCCCCCTGCGCGGCCAGCAGCCCGTACGTGCCGGCGCACACGCCGAGCAGCCCGCCCAGGGTGAGGACGTTGGTGGTGTGCCGGACGGCGGCCGGGACCTGCGCCGTACGCCCGTACCCACGCGCGTCCATCGACGCGGCCACCGCCACCGACCGCTCCAGCGCCCCCTCCAGCACCGGCAGCCCGATCTGCGCCACGGCCCGCACACCTCCGGTCGGCCGCCCCCGCAGCCGGCGCGCGGTGCGCAGCCGGACCACGTCGGCCACCATGTTCGGCGCGAACGTCATCGCGACCACGACGGCGACCCCCGCCTCGTACAGCGCGCCCGGCAGCGACTTCAGCAGCCGCGCCGGGTTGGCCAGCGCGTTCGCCGCGCCGACGCAGATCAGCAGCGCGGCCAGCTTCATCCCCTGGTACAGCGAGAAGACCAGCTGCTCGGCGGTGACCCGGCCGCCGATCCGCACGCCCTGCGCCCAGTCGGGCAGCGGCAGTTCGGGGAGGACGAACACGGTGTGGGAGCCGGGGATCGACGATCCGAGGAGGACGGAGAACAGCAGCCGCGCCGCCACGACGAACAGCCCGAGCTTCACGAACGCGCCGTAGGAGCGGGCCCACGGCGCATCCGTCCGCCGCGCCGCCACCACATAGCCCGCCACGCCGACCAGCAGCCCGAGGAGCAGCGGGTTCGTCGTCCGGGACGCGGCGGTGGCCAGACCCAGCGCCCACAGCCACCACGCCCCGGCGGGCAGCGCGTTGCCGCGGTCCGCCTCGGGGGCGTGCAGGGCGCGGCGCAGCAGCCGGGCCGGAGCCGGGGCGGGGGAGGCGGTCACCGGCGGCGGCGGGCCTGGACCACGGCGGCGACGCCCAGCAGCAGGACGGCGCCGATGCCGACGAGGAGCCCGACGGACGGGCCGCCGGCGCCTTCCGATGAACCGTCGTCCGAGTCGTCGGCCTCGTCCGCGGTCCTGCCCGAGGCAGTGGTGGAGGGTGTCGGCTTCGCGCTGCCGTCCTCGCCCGACACCTGTTCGCCGCAGCCCGACTCGGGGTAGCCCGAGATCGCGCAGAGCATGGCGCTGCTGTCGTACCGCAGCGGCTTGGCCACCGCGGCGAGCGCCTCCGCGCTGCTGGCGTCCGGTGCGACCTGCGCGCACGCCGTGCGCGGTGCGGGCGGCTTCTCCCCGTCAGGGGCGTCCGCCGCCGTACCGGCGTCGATCACCAGCGCGACCCGCTTCTGCCCGTCCTTCGCCGGAGTGCCCGCGCAGATCGCCCCGAAGTCGGGGGCGCGGCGCGGCTGTGCGGCATCGCCCGAGTCCTCGCTCACGGCGAACCGGAAGCCCTGGACCGCGCCGTCGTCCGGGCGCAGCAGCGACGGCCCCTGGGTGGCGTACTGCCAGTTCTTGCCGTTGCCCTCCCAGAAGGACCAGTAGCGGTAACCGGCGGCCTCGGCGCTGCCCGCGCCGAGGAGGACGGCCGAGGCGGCGACCAGGGCGGCCAGCAGGACGACGAGAGGATTCCGCAGCCGGGCGACGGCGGAATTCCGCAGCCGTGCGGCGGCTGGGTTCCGCGGTCGTGCCGGGACCGGCGTACGGCTCACGGCTGCTGCTTCTTCCGGCGCATGCTCAGCACGAAGCCGATGCCCGCCCCGGCGGCGAGACCGATGCCGATCAGCCACCCCAGGCTCAGCCCGCTGTCGTCGCTGTCGGTGCCGCTGGAGGGCTGCGGGCCGGTCGGCGTGGACGAGGGGAGGGCGGTGGCGGCCGGGGCGGGGCCCATCGTGTTGAGCTGCTTGACGAGGTCGACGCCGCCGAAGCTGCGGGCGTCCGCGCCGGTGGCGTGCGCGGCGAGGATCAGCTGTGCGGTGGCGGCCGGGCCGCTCTGCTTCGCCCAGTCGGTGCCGTTCTTCCGCAGCCAGGCGACGGAGGCCTCGGCCTGGTCCGCGTGCCCGGAGGCGGCGAGCGCGACGACCGCGTCCGCGGTGTTGCCGTAGTCGGGCTGTGGCTCGGTGTTCTCGGCGCCCGGCATCGGGGCCTGCTCCAGGTACGGAGACTTCTTCAAGGCGTCCGCGAGGAAGAAGGAGCCGTTCTGGGCGGTCTGCTCCGGGCTGAGGTCGTCGCCCTTCGTGCAGGAGGGGTCCTCGACCGCGTTGGACGTGCCGGAGGCGATGCCCTTGCCCATCAGGCCGAGCACCGAGGCCGCGGTGGCGTCCAGGTTGGCGGTCAGCTCGCCCTTCTTGCCCGGCTGGTACGCGAACGCGCCGCCGTTCTCGTCCCCGCAGGGGATGGCCAGCGACTGGAGCGCGGTGTACGGGGTACTGCCGTCGGCGGTGGTGAGCTCGTTGACCGGGACACCGGTCCGGGCGAGCGCGCCGATCACGATGGACGTGGAGTTCGCGTCGCTCGGGCTGCCGGGGTTGTAGCCCCAGCCGCCGTCCTCGTTCTGCACGGACTTCAGCCAGTCGGCCCCGTTGTTGGCGTCGTCGCGGCGCTGGTTGATCTCGACGAGGGCCTGGACGGCGACGGCGGTGGCATTGGTGTCCATCACCGTGGAGGCGTCACAGGGCTTGGAGGCGTCGCGGTACGAGGTGAACGCGCCGCTGTCGCACTGCTGGCCCACCAGCCAGTCGACGGCGGCGGTGGACGGCGTGACGTACTCGATCTTCTGCGCGAGGAAGGCCAGCGACTGCCGCCACACCCCGTCGTACGTGGGGTCCGTGGTGCCGTAGAGCCCGGCCGGCAGCTCCGCGGACGGGGAGGGACTCGGCGCGGCGACCGCTACAGGTGCGGCCGCGCCCAGGAGCACGGCGGTGGTCGCGAGCGCGGCTGCGCTGCGGCGTACGGTCATGGCTGGCTGGGCCTCTCCTGCGAGGGCCGGACTCCCCGGGCACACGAGGTCCCCGGGCTCCGGCCCCGTATGCCTCGACGGTGCCGGCCACCGGGGTTCCGGTGGCCCGAGCCGGTCACGCTCCGCGGCGGGCGGTCCGGCTGCCGTCGGGCGGACGGGTCACGGCTGGGGCACTGAGCCGGATGCGTACCGGCTTCCCCCTGTACGGGCATGATGACGACCTGCCCACTCTACCGGTCCGCGGCCGGGGGCCGGGGGCGTCGCCGGGGGCGTGCGCCACGGCGGTGATCGGACGGCGATGTCAGAGCGCGGTGTACGTCACCGGGGGCCCGCCCGGCACGGCCTCCGCGCTCCCGAGTTTCACGAGCCGCCGCAGAGGGGACTCGGCCTCGGAGACGGCGAGCGGCTGACGGTCCCCGGAGAACAGCCGCCCGTGCCCCGCCAGGTCCGCCGGATGCCGGCTCACACGGCGGACTGTTCGCCCTGGACCTTCAGAGCGATGCCCTCCGGCACCCGCCGCAGCGCGCGGATCGCCGGGACGGCGAGCATGACGGCCAGCAGGACGCACGACATCACCGACGAGAAGATCAGCACCTCGTTCGCGCCGAACGCGTCGGCCGCCGGGCCCGCCAGCGCGCGGCCGAGCGGGATGACCATGATGGAGCCGGCGACGTCGTACGCGGAGACGCGGCTCAGGATCGTCAGCGGGATGTGCGTCTGGACGCTCGTCGCCCACATCACGCCCCAGAACGCGAAGCCGTATCCCGCGATCACGTGGGCGATCGCCGTGGCGGCGAAGGACCATTCGAGCGCCGGGGCCAGGGGGTTGAGCGCGAAGCAGAGCATGGCCAGGGCGCCCGCCACCAGGGGGCGGCGGGGGCGGACCCGCATGCCGATCAGGCCGCCGATGATCGTCCCGGCGCCGTCCGCCGAGGCGATCCAGCCGTATCCGCTCGCCCCGTGCTGCTCGATCATCAGCGCCGCGCCGAGCGGCAGCGCCGGACCGAACACGAACAGGCCGTAGACGGACCAGACCGCGATGACGCCCCACAGCCACTGCCGGGACCGGAACTCCTGCCAGCCCGTCGCGAGCCTGCGCCACATCGGGGCGTCGCCCTCGTCGCGGACCGTGTGCAGCTTCCGCAGGGGCAGCAGGACCAGGGCGCTGAGCGCGTACGCCGCGGCGATGACCAGGTACGAGCCCGACACCTGCCAGTACGCGACGAGGATGCCCGCCAGACCGGGGCCGAGCAGCGTGCTCAGGGCCTCGGATATGCGCAGCAGCGCGTTGGCCTTCTGGATGTCCTCCGCGACCCGGGGGACCATGCTCGCCATACCGGGCTGGAACATCGCGGTCGCGGCCCCGCTGAGCGCCATCAGCGCCATGATCTGCCACAGCGGGACGCGGTCGGAGGAGAAGAGCAGCGCCGCCAGTGTGATCATGGCCAGCATCCGCACCAGGTCGGCGCAGATCATCATCAGCTGCGGGGTGAACCGGTCGGCCAGCACCCCGCCGAACAGCACCAGCAGGACGATCGGGGTCATCCACGCGGCCAGCGCGTAACCGACGCCGGTCGCCCCGTGGCCCGCTCCCAGCACGGCCGTGGTGAGGGAGACCATCAGCATGCCGTCGGCCAGCAGCGACGCGCTGCGGGCCGTAAAGAACAGCCGGAACCGGCCCGACCGCCAGGGGCTGGGCAGTGTTTCCCGCTTCTGCGGAAGGGTCGTGTCGTCAACGCTCATGTCGTACCTGCCGGCCTCTGCCGGTCCCTTCCTCGATGATCTCCAGTCGACGCCAGGCGTCGCTCCGGTCCGGCTCGGTGGGCGGGCTCTCGACGAGCACGTAGCGGTGGGGCGCCAGGACCCCCGAACCGGCGGCCGGGATGAGGGCGGTCAGCGCCCGGTGGGCCTCCTCGGACGTCAACGAGGTGTCGCCGCGGGCGATGTACGCCGTGAGGTGCGGTTCCGCGCCGGCCGCCCCCTCCGCGGTGCCGTCCACCGTCCCGTCCGGTCCGAGCTCCTCGGCCACCCGCACCGGCAGTCCGCCCGCCGCCCGGGCGAGGGTCTCGCGCACGGCGGCGGGCGAGACCCAGCAGCCGTCCACGCGGAGCCACGTGGGCCCGCGTTCGGCGGGACGGACTCCCGTCACCTCGGACAGCGCCTCCATCGGCACGTCCCCGGCGGCGGCCGCCTCCAGGAGCAGGACCAGCCCGGAGAGGAATCCCTCCGCCTCCTCGGGGGTGAAGAGCGTGGGGGCGGCCCACAGAGAGATGTGCAGCTGGGGCGCCGTCCGGTACGTGAAGGCGAGCAGCCGGGTCGGCAGCGTCTGGGGCGGCCCCCAGGTCAGCTCCTGCTCGGCGTCGTCGCGGTCCTGCGTGTCGGTGCCCAGGAGCGGGGCGGGCAGGGCGCTCACATCGTTGAACACCACGTCCCGGCCGAAGTGGCTGCCGCGCTCGGCGGTGACCCGGTCGATCATCTCCCAGAGCCGTACGGAGTCGAACTGGCTGTGCCGGTAGGCGTTGAGCACCGCCCCCCAGGTTCGGGCGACCAGGGCGTCGAAGCCGGGCACCCGGACATCCAGGTGGAGCAGCGCGTCCTGGGAGGTGGTGGTCACCGAACGGGCGACCCGGGGGTGGAACCGGTTGGCGCTCGGGACGGCGGTGACACAGCTGTCCTGGCCCGCCCGATGGGCCACCAGGGCGCACCAGGCGGCCATCAGCACGGTGGCCTCGGGGTGCCCGGTGCGGCGGGCCGCCCCGGCGAGCGCCCGGCCGCCCCGGCGGGAGCGGAGCGTCAGCTGCCGGGCCTCCTCGTCGGTCCCCGGCCTCCTGCCGCGCGGCTCCGCGAACATCTCCTGCGGCCCGGTGCGGATGATCCGCTCCCAGTACCGCAGGGAAGCCTCCGACTTCCGCAGCCCGGCCGGGGACGCCTCCACGGCGGCCAGGTCGACCGGGGGCAGGGACGTGAGCCCCGGCAGCTCCTTGCCCGCCAGCAGCTCGGCGAACTCCTCGCGCAGGATGGCCATCGCGCTGCCGTCCGTCACCGCGTGGCTGAACGCCAGCGCGACGTGGACCGGCGCTCCGGCCACGGTGAGCAGGGTGGTCCGCAGCGGGAACTCCCGCTCCAGGGCGAAGCGCCCGGCCCGGGCCGCCCGGGCCACCGACTCGGCGTACCCCGCCGGATCAGCGGGGAATTCGGCGTGGTCGAGGACCGTCACCGTGAACGTGCCCTCGGAGGCCACGACCTGCTCGGCCGGCGCGGACCCGGGGGCATGCGGAAACGTGGTGCGCAGCCCTTCGTGGCGCCCGGCCAGGGCGCGCAGGGCGTCGGTGACGGCCTCCACGGTGGTGCCCTCGGGGACGGGCCACACATCGTGGATGTTGATGTGGGTGGGGTCGTCCCGCAGGATGCAACGGATCATGTTGGCCTGGCCCATGGTGAGGGGGCCCCGGCGTTCCTCACCGCCCGCGTAGGCGACGGTGACCGTGGTCGTGGTGGTGTTCGGGTGCATGGTGTCCTTGGCGGCGGCGGGGGTCATCGGGTCACGGCCGGGCCCACGTTCGCGCTCGCACGAGTCAACGCCTCCCAGTGGTCCATCAGGAGCGCGAAGTCGGCCATGTCGTCGCGGGCCTCGTCCAGGAGCCGGGAGCGGCGTTCCACGAGGGCGTCGGCGACCGTCTTGTAGCGATCGCCGAGCCGCCGGTAGGCACCGTCGAGGACGTCGAGGCGGTCGGCGCCCGACGCCCGGCCCAGGCCGGTGCTGTCCCGGACGAACCCGGCGACCTCACGGGCCCGGATGCAGCCCTCGGCGTCGAGCAGCGCGTCACCCGCCGCCGCCGTCCTCGCGTACACGGCGTTGAGATACGCCTTGGACAGCAGGAACTTCACGAAGCGCACCTGGTACGCGAGGAACCCGTCGTCCGTACGCCGCTCCGCCGTATGGAAGTTGACGATGTGCCGGTTGTGCTGGACGCCGGGCATCCTGGCGTCGTGGAGGAGGTGGATCAGGAAGTAGTCGCTGCCGATGGTGTCGGTGGCGGGCGGCAGCGGGACACGACGGTAGACCTCGTGGTCGAGTGCGATGTTGCACATGTCCACGCGCATCGGGCTGACGGGGGCGAGCGTGGTGCGGTCGCCGTCGAAAGCGGTGTCCCCGGCCCCCCGGAAGGACTCGTCGATCAGATGTCCGCGCCAGATCTCCGGGAGTCCCTCGGGGATCGACAGGCCGATCAGTTCGCGGTACGTGTCCGGGTCGAGTTCGCGGATCTCCGCGACGTCCACCGACATCTCCCCCACGAAGGAGCCGCCGACCATCGTCACCCGCCGGCTCCCGGCCCCCGCCGGCAGCTTGCTCCGGGTCGCCGACTCGCTTACGTCGTCGGCGCGTTGGCCCAGATAGGCGAGCTCCTCGTGGAGCGGGAAGACCGGTTCGCCGTCGAACCGCTGGTAGCGGCTGTCGGAGTCCCGGCGGTGGACGGACGTGCAGCCGAGGGCCTGGGCGATGAGGAACGCCCGGTTGGTGCAGGCGCCGTAGGAGACGCGGGACGGCAGCATCAGTTCCAGCAGCCGGTCCGGCCGGGCTCCGCCGGACCGGTCGATCACCGCGCGCAGGAAGTCCCGTTGCCCGTCCTCGTCGAGGTGGTGGACGGTCACACCGGGGGAGGGGGGCAGCGCGGCGACCGCCCGCCGGTGCTCGGCGAGCACCGGCGCGGGGGAGGAGTCCAGGACCAGGAAGTGCACCTCGACGCCGAACCGCCGTGCCCCGTACGCCGCTTCCTCGGCGACCGCCGCGATGGTGCCGGCGCAGGCCCGGTGGGTGGGCAGGGTCAGACAGACGCGGCGCACGAAGGCTCCCCGCTCCGCGCGGCGGGTGCCGTCTCCTCGACGGGGTCCTGCCACGAGGCGAGCCCCAGCAGTCGGCTGCCCAGGGGGTTCAGCTCGGCCGTGGGGTAGCGCTTGGCCTCGGGCAGCACCGGGTCGCCGACCAGGGTCCGGTTCCAGCGCGGGGTGCGCAGGTGGCGCCAGGACTCCACCCGGGACTTGCGCAGCCGCTCGTGCTCCTCCAGCGCGGGCATCATCGACAGGTACTGCACGGCACGCACCCCGCTCTCGGAGAGGTTGCGCGCCACACCGTGGGCCAGCAGACCGTTCCAGATGAGCAGGTCGCCGGGGCGCAGATCCGGTCGTACGACGGGGAGTTCGTCCCGGTCGACGGTGGGGCGCAGGGGGTCCCGGCCGGCGGGCTGGGCGGTCTTCCAGGTGTCGAACTGCCGGAACAGCTCCGGGCAGCACTGGAAGCCGCCCGTCTCCGGTCGGGTGTCGTTGAGCGCGATGATGCCCTGCACCCGCTGCGGCGGGACGGCGAGCGTGGTGTCGATGTCCCAGTGGAGCTCGATGTCGAAGCCCCGGTCCGTCGGCTCGATCAGGGCGCGGTCACGGTTGCCCCGGTTGGGCGGGTTGAGGTTGAGCCGGTCCAGGGTGACCCACAGCTCCTCGCAGTCCCATACGTCGACGAAGGCGTCGTAGACCCGCTGCGACTGCCGGTTGTCCCAGAGGAGTTGGTGGTGGTAGGCCTCCACGAAACCGTAGATGTGCAGTTGCTGGTCCAGCTCGGAGCGCAGCGGCCGGTCCTCGTACCAGCTCTCCGGCCGCTCCGGGTCCAGGCCCTGGAACTCCCACGTGAAGTCCAGCAGTTGCCGCGCCACCGGGGCCGGGATCGCTTCCCGGACGATGACGTAGCCGTACGTCTGCCAGTGGGCGAAGTCCTCCTCGGAGAGCACGCGCAGCGGGCGCGACTTGTCGAGCTCCCGCAGGGCGGTCTGCGCGAGGTAGGCCTCGCCGTCCGCGCTGAAGTACGGGATGTCCGAGGCCGCGCGGTGCAGGCGGGGCCGACGGCGAGGGGCGGGGGTCGTCATGAGGTTGATGGCAGGTCCTTCTCCTCGGCCGGCCGTGCGGCGACCCCGGGGGAGCGGGGTCGCCGCGGACGGCGGGACGGATGGCAGTGCCGTGGCGGGAGGAGCCATGACCACGTCGATCAGCAGCATTGGTCCAGACCACCCGGACTGTCAAGTGGCATCCACATATGGGGATATGAGATGCCGTCCTGTACTCATCGGCCATGGAATCGATACCTGCCGTTCGGTTTTTTTGGTCTAGACAACAGGTGAGCGACAGGCCTAATGTCCAAGGGCGCGGTCGGGTTCGTGCCGGGTTGTCTCCTGTGCCGCTGCCCGTACTCCGGACGGTCACGGACCTGTTCGGGACCGCCGACGCCACGGCGATGTGGTTCGTACGCCCGAGGGGTGTCCCCGATCGCCGGCCCACACCGAGAAAGACGCGGTTCCATGAACACATCCAGCATCACGGCCCTGCCGGGTATCACGCTGAAGAGTCCCGGTGCGGGGCTGATCACGCTGGACCCGGTCCGCACCGCACTGCTGCGGGGCCTGGACGATCTGCTGACCGGCCTCGCCGCGCGGCTCGCCGCACCCGAGGTGGTGGGGCCGCCCCTGCTGTCCGCCGAGGGACTGGCGCGGCTCGACTTCTTCCGCAACTTTCCCCATCTCGGCGTTTCCGCCGGGCGGTTCGGCCCGGAGGCGCTGGAGGGTCTGGCCTCCGGCGGGTCGCCCCAGGACCTGCCGTTGCACCCGACCGGCCATGTGCTGCCGTCCGCGACCTGCTACGGGCTGCTGCTCTCCCTGGAGGGCGAGGACGTCGGCGAGGACGGGCTGAGGCTCTCGGCGGTCGGCCGCTGCTTCCGCAACGAGACCCACTACGACGGCCTGCGCCGCCTGTGGGGGTTCCACATGCGCGAGGTGCTCTACCTCGGCACCAAGGACGGGGCCACCGAACACCAGGAACGTGGCGGGGAGTTCGTCCAGGAGGTGGCCGGACGTCTCGGCCTGACCCTGACCCGGGCGGCGGCCGACGACCCGTTCTACGACAACGGGGGGTCGCGGGCCCGCCTGATGGCACTGGACCCGGTGAAGTACGAGTACAGCGCCCCCGACGGCACGGCCATCGCCTCCGTCAACCGTCACCGCAACTTCTTCGGCGAGCGGCTGGGCATCCGGGCCGGCTCGCACGGTCCCGCGTACAGCTCCTGCGTCGCCTTCGGCATGGAGCGCTGGGTGCACGCGATGATCCTCGCGCACGGCACCGCCGAACAGGCCCTGGAGCGGCTCCGCGCCGCCGGTGCCTGAACCGATCCTGAGTAACCGGCCGACCTGCCGTAGTAACCGGCCGACCGGCCGTCACCCCGACAGAAGCGCCGTCAACAGAATCGTCAACAGAATCAAAGAGGAGCGATTTCTCCCATGGAACGTGTCGTAGCGTGGCTCAACGAGAAGAACCCCGGATTCGACGGCCCGATCGGCGTCGAGGAGGACCTCATCGAGGCCCGCCTCATCGACTCGATGGACTTCCTGGAGTTCATCGACCTCCTGGAGGAGATCTCGGGCAGCGGCATCGATCTGCAGGAGGTCACCATCGACGACTTCCGCACCCTCGCCCGCGTCAAGGAGCGCTTCCTCGCCGCCGGCGACCTGGCGGAGGCGCCGGCCGGGTGAGTCCGGGCCGGTGACCCCTCTCCCGCCGCCCCGCGAACAGGGCGCGGCCCCCGCGCCCCCGGCGGCCGCCGGCGCCTTCGTGCTGGTGGCCACCACCGCGGAGGTGCTGGCGCACCCGGAGCTCGACGAGCGTCTGCTCGCCCCGTGGGAGCGGCGGCGGCTCGCGGGGATCCGGGTGCCGGGCCGCCGCGACGACGTGGTGGCGGCCCGCCTGCTGCTGCGGCTGTGCGCCTCCCGGGCCACCGGGCTGTCGCCGGACGTGGTGGAGCCGGCCCAGCGCTGCCCCGGGTGCGGGAGGGACGGGCACGGCCGGCCGTATCTCCCGGACCACCCCGGCCTGGGGGCGAGCTACAGCCACGCCGACGGACTCGCCGCGGCGGCGGTCGGACCCGGCCCGGTCGGTATCGACGTGGAACCCCTGAGGCGCCGGCCGGGACCCCTGTCCGTACTGCGGCGGCTGCTGCCCGAGGCCGAGGTGGACGCCGCCCGCGCCGAGCCGGACCCCGGCCCGGCGCTGCTGCGGTTGTGGGTCCGGCGGGAGGCGCTGTTCAAGGCCGGGTTCGCGTCCGGGTTCGAGGCCGGGCGGGACGACGCGCGGCTGACCGAGTGGACGGACCATCGCCGTGCGGCGGTGGTGGCGCTCGCGGGCGTCGACGGCCCGGGCCGGAGCTGAGGAGCGGCCCACCCCGCCGACGGGCCGCTCCTCAGCTCCGGCCCGGCTCCGCCGTCAGGTCGATGAGGCGGCAGACCGTCTCGATGTCGATCTTCACCTGGGCGATCGAGGCCCGGCCCGACAGCCAGGTGATCAGCGCCGAGTGCCAGGTGTGCTCGATGACCCGGACCGCGGAGAGCTGCTCCGGGGTCGGGTGCTCCAGGCCCATCGCGTCCAGGATGATCGCCGTGGTCAGCCGGGAGACGGTGTCCACCTCGGGGCTCACGCTGCGGTCCGCGAAGGTGAGGGCGCGGACCATGGCGTCCGCGAGGTGCGGTTCGCGCTGCAGGGCGCGGAAGGCGCGCATCAGCGTCTCGGCCACCCGCTGGGCGGCGTCGTCGCCGGCCGGCGGACGTTTGCGGAGCGTGGCGTGCATGTGCTGGAGCTGGTCCTGCATGGTCGCGACCAGCAGATGGATCTTGGACGGGAAGTAGCGGTAGAGGGTGCCCAGCGCGACCCCGGCGGCCTCGGCCACCTCCCGCATCTGCACCGCCTCGAACCCGCCCCGACCGGCCAGCTGGGCGCTGGCGTGCAGGATGCGGCGTCGACGGGCCTCCTGGCGCTCGGTCAGCGCAGGCGCTGCCGGTCTGGCGTCCGCAATCATGCTGTCCCCGATCCACGATCCGTGATCCATGGCTTGAACCCGCGCCCGGCGGACGGAGCGGTCCGGACGGGAGCGCACAGCATGCCAGGGCGTCCGTCGTGGCGCGAATCACCTGATCCGGCTCTCGCGCCGACGCTACCTGCCGGTAGATTCGATGCACGTCGAACGATCAAGTATGCGACCTGTTCTATCAAGTCTGAAACTTGTTCTAGATTAGCGCGACCGGTTACGCTCCGGCGAACACGCAGTCAGAAGGGGGCCGAGTGTGACCGCTGAGGCCATAGAGACAGGCCCCCGCACGGGCGACGGCAGCTCCACCGGAACCGGCGACCGGCCGTTGCGCATCGCACTCCTCACCTACAAGGGCAATCCGTTCTGCGGCGGCCAGGGCGTGTACGTCCGCCACCTCGGCCGGGAGCTCGCCCGCCTCGGCCACAGCGTCGAGGTGATCGGCGCGCAGCCCTACCCGGTGCTCGACGAGGGCGTTCCGCTCACCGAACTGCCCAGCCTCGACCTCTACCGCCAGCCCGACCCCTTCCGCACCCCGAAGCCCGGCGAATACCGCGACTGGATCGACCTGGCCGAGGTCGCCACCATGTGGACCGGCGGCTTCCCCGAGCCGCTCACCTTCAGCCTGCGCGCCCGACGCCATCTGCTGGCCCGGCGTGGCGAGTTCGATGTCGTCCACGACAACCAGACCCTCGGCTACGGGCTCCTCGGCGACCTCGGGGCCCCGCTCGTGACGACGATCCACCACCCCATCACCGTGGACCGCAGGCTCGACCTGGCGGCCGCGCCGAGCCGCCGCCGGCGCGCCTCCGTACGCCGCTGGTACGCCTTCACCCGGATGCAGAAGCGGGTCGCCCGCAAGCTGGACACCGTCCTCACCGTCTCCGGCTCCTCCCGCGACGAGATCGTCGAGGATCTCGGCGTGCGCGCCGACCGGATCAGCGTCGTCCACATCGGGGCCGACACCGACCTGTGGTCCCCCGACCCCTCGGTTCCCGAGGTGCCCGGCCGTATCGTCACCACCTCCAGCGCCGACGTCCCGCTCAAGGGCCTCGTCCACCTCGTCGACGCGCTCGCCAAGCTCCGCACCGAGAACCCCGCCGCCCACCTCGTCGTCGTCGGCAAGCGCGCCGAGAACGGCCCGGTCGCCCGCGCGATCGAGCGGCACGGGCTCGCGGACGCCGTCGAGTTCGTCAAGGGCATCAGCGACGCCGAGCTGGTCGACCTCGTGCGCGGCGCCCAGGTCTCCTGCGTGCCCTCGCTGTACGAGGGGTTCTCGCTGCCCGCCGCCGAGGCCATGGCCACCGGCACCCCGCTGGTCGCGACCACCGGCGGCGCGATCCCTGAGGTTTCCGGCCGCGACGGGGAGACCTGCCTGGCCGTGCCGCCCGGCGACGCGGACGCGCTGGCCGGAGCACTGGCCCGGCTGCTGGGCAGCCCGGAGCTGCGCGCCCGGCTCGGCGCGGCCGGCCGCGAGCGGGTGCTGGCCAACTTCACCTGGGCCCGGGCGGCGGCCGGAACGGCCGAGCTGTACCGTCAGGCGATCATCGCCCGCGGAATCCGCAGGTGACCGCGTGCCCCCGGGCGACCGCGGACCCGATCGTCGCAACCCGTACCTCCGACCTCGAAGGCAGGCCCCCGTGCTGACCGTCGACTTCACCCGCTTCCCGCTCGCCGCCGGCGACCGAGTGCTCGACCTGGGCTGCGGTGCCGGCCGGCACGCCTTCGAGTGCTACCGGCGCGGCGCGCAGGTCGTCGCGCTCGACCGGAACGGTGAGGAGATCCGCGAGGTCGCCAAGTGGTTCGCCGCGATGAAGGAGGCCGGAGAGGCCCCCGAGGGCGCCACCGCCACCGCGATGGAGGGCGACGCCCTCAACCTGCCCTTCCCCGATGACTCCTTCGACGTCGTGATCATCTCCGAGGTCATGGAGCACATCCCGGACGACAAGGGCGTCCTCGCCGAGATGGTCCGGGTGCTCAGGCCGGGTGGCCGGATAGCGATCACCGTCCCGCGCTACGGCCCCGAGAAGGTCTGCTGGACCCTCTCCGACGCCTACCACGAGGTCGAGGGCGGCCACATCCGCATCTACAAGGCCGACCAGCTCCTCGCCCGGATCCGCGAGGCCGGACTCAAGCCGTACGGCACCCACCACGCCCACGCCCTGCACTCGCCGTACTGGTGGCTCAAGTGCGCCTTCGGCGTGGACAACGACCGGGCGCTGCCGGTGCGGGCGTACCACAAGCTGCTGGTCTGGGACATCATGAAGAAGCCGCTCGCCACCCGGGTCGCCGAGCAGCTCCTCAACCCGGTCGTCGGCAAGAGCTTCGTCGCCTACGCCACCAAGCCGCACCTTCCGAAGGCCGAGGCGTGAGCACTCCCGAACAGACCGAACACCTTGTCCTGCCGGGCGTCCTGACGGCGGATCAGGCCACCGAGACGGTCGCCGCGCTCGCCGCCGTACAGCGGGAGGACGGGGCGCTGCCCTGGTTCCGGGGCCATCACCTCGACCCGTGGGACCACACCGAGGCCGCGATGGCCCTGGACGCGGCCGGCGAGCACGGGGCGGCGGCCCGCGCCTACGACTGGCTCGCGCGCAACCAGAACGCCGACGGCTCCTGGTACGCCGCCTACCACGACGGCGATTCGGCGCAGCCGACCGACCGGGGCCGGGAGAGCAACTTCTGCGCGTACGTGGCCGTCGGCGTCTGGCACCACTACCTCGCCACCGGCGACGACGCGTTCGTCGACCGGATGTGGCCCACGGTCTTCGCGGCCGTCGAGTTCGTCCTCGCACTCCAGCAGCCCGGGGGGCAGATCGGCTGGAAGCGGGAGCCCGACGGAACGCCCGTGGGCGACGCGCTGCTGACCGGCTCGTCCTCGATTCACCAGGCGCTGCGCTGTGCGCTGGCCATCGCCGAGCGCCGCGAGGAGCCGCAGCCCGACTGGGAGTTGGCGACCGGCGCGCTGGCCCACGCGATCCGCAGCCACCCCGAGCGTTTCCTCGACAAGGGGCGCTACTCGATGGACTGGTACTACCCGGTCCTCGGCGGTGCCGTCACCGGGGCCGAGGCCACCGCCCGCATCCAGGAGGGCTGGGACCGCTTCGTCGTCCCCGGCCTCGGGGTGCGCTGCGTGCTGCCCAACCCCTGGGTGACCGGCGGCGAGAGCTGCGAACTCGCCCTGGCCCTCTGGATGACGGGGGAGTCGGACCGGGCGCTGGAGATCCTCCAGTCCGTCCAGCACCTGCGCGCCGAGGGCGGGCTGTACTGGACGGGTTACGTCTTCGAGGGCGACCGGGCCTTCTGGCCCGAGGAGCTCACCACCTGGACGGCGGGCTCCCTGCTGCTCGCGGTGGCCGCGCTCGGGGGGGACGAGGCGACCACCGCGGTCTTCGGGGGCGAGCGGCTGCCGGTCGGCCTGGAGCCGGACTGCTGCGGCTGAAAGCGCCGGCCTGCCGCTGAACACGCCCTGGGGCGGGCTCTGTTCAGCCGCGGCGGAGCCGGCCCGCCACCGCGTGCCCGATGAAGAGGTAGACCACGGCTGCCAGGCCGTATCCGGTGACGACGTTCGCCCACGCCTTGTCGAACGTGAACAGGTCGTACGACCAGCCCGCCAGCCAGCGGGCCGCGTCGTGCACCCACTGCACGAAGTCGTTGCCGCGGTTGGCGTCCAGCAGGTACATCAGGATCCAGAGGATGATGACGAAGGCCAGAATGTCGGCCACGACGGCGATGACACGAGCCGCTGAACTGCTTCCTGAACGGGTTCTGGGAGACATGGAACTCTGGTTGCCGCTTTACGCAGGGTGAAACCCGTACGGCCCGCACCGGGTGGCGGCCGATGGGGGCGCGGGCGGGGTTGAGAGGGAGCGCCGCCCTTCGTCACCCACTGTGACACGCTGGGCCGGTTCGACCCGGTTCTTCCGGCCCGGCCGGTTGGGCCCGCCCGGTCAGGAGACCCGCCGTGCGGGTCCCGCCAGGGTCAGGGCAGATCGTCACCCGTGCCGTCGTAGTCCATCTCCTCGCCCTCGGGACGCAGGGGATCAGCGCCGGTCAGGGCGAGGATCAGATAGGCGCCGTGGGACGAGCCGTCGTGCTCGTCCCGCACGTTCAGCGTTCCGCCGGCGCCGTCCTCGTCGGTCTCGAACCCCGCAGGGTCCAGGCCGAGCCGTCGGGCGAGCTCGTCGACCGAGGCGAGCAGCCGGTCACGTGCGGTCCCGCCCTCACGGGCCCCGCCCTCCGGAGGCCGGAGGACCACGAGGAGATCGGCGAGGAACCCCCGGCGCATTCCGTCAGGTCCGGCCGCCTCGAACGCCATCGACGCCGGCCGGAGCTCGGAGACCAGCGGCAGCCAGGCGCGCAGCGCTTCCTCGGCGGTGCGCACCCGCCGCAGATTCAGAGAGACGCGGCAGACCACGTCGTCGGGGGAGAACCTCATCAGTGGGTCACGTATCCGTTCTTCGCGATGGCTTCGACACGTTGGCGTGGGGGCGTGGGGGCTTGGGAGCAGCCATTGCCTCCATTCTCTCCCCGTCGACGGGGAGGCCCGTCGCCTCCCGGTCGACCTGCGGAATCCGGGTGATCAACCCGGGTGCCGCCGGTTAGGGTGCGCCGCATGACCTCTCTCTCCCACGACCGCTACTGCGACGAGATCCTGGCCCAGAACGACGCCCTGCGCGCGGTGCTGACCGGCGCCGACCTCACCGCGACCGTCCCCACCTGTCCCGACTGGACCCTGCGGGAGCTGGCCGTGCACGTCGGCGGCGCGCACCGCTGGGTCGGCGAGATCGTCCGCACCCGGGCCGCCGAGGACATCCCCGAGGACAAGGTGCCCGGCATGGAAGGCCCGGACGGCGACGACCCGGCCGCGCTGGACGCCTGGCTCGCCGAGGGAGCCGCGGCCACGGTCGCCGCGCTGCGGGAGGCGGGGCCCGACACCGAGGTGTGGACCTGGGCGTGGGAGCGGCGTGCCGCCTTCTGGGCGCGGCGCATGACGCACGAGACCGTCGTGCACCGGGCGGACGCGGCGCTCGCCGCCCGCGTCCCGTACACGGTGGACGCCGACGTGGCCGCCGACACCATCGAGGAATGGCTGCGCATCGTCTCCTTCTCGCAGGAGGGCGGCGACCCGGAAGCCGCCGAACTGGTCGGAGGCGGCCGCTCGTTGCATCTGCACGCCACCGACGTGCCCGGCGCCGAGTGGCTGATCGAGTTCGGCGACGACCGCTTCACCTGGCGGCACGCGCACGACAGGGCCACGGTCGCGCTGCGCGGGCCGCTCACCGACCTGATGCTCGTCTTCAACCGCCGACTGGAGCCGACGAGCCCGCGGGTCGAGGTGCTCGGCGACGCCGCGCTGCTGGACTTCTGGCTGGACCGGTCCTCGTTCGGCTGAGCGGCAGAAGCACGGACACGCCCTCGAGGGCTGTCCCTCAGGAGTTCAGCTCCGCCAGGACCCGCAGCGTGTACGGGTCCGGGGCGGTGACCAGCAGATCCGTCACCGGGCCCGTACGCCACAGCTCCAGCCGCTCCGCGATGCGGGCGCGCGGCCCGATCAGGGAGATCTCGTCGGCGAACACGTCCGGCACCGCCCGCACCGCCTCCTCCTCGCGGCCCCGGAGGAACAGCTCCTGGATCCGCCGGACCATCGGCGCGATCCGCACCGAGTCGTAGCCGATCCGCTCTGCCTCCCGCACCAGGGCGAGTTGGCCGGGGTCAGGGCCGCGGCCCCAGTATCCGAGCCGGGTCGGAATGTACGACAACGGCCCCCCGCCCGGGAGGGGCGAGGGGCCGTGACGTCTGCTGGGGCGTACGGATCAGCCGCGCTGGATGCCCGTGGTGTCCTGGAGGACACCACGACGGCCGTCCTGAGTCTGGGCGACGAGACTCTGGCCGCGCTGCTCCACCGCGAGGTACCAGGTGCCCGGCGCCAGCTCGGCGATCGGGTTCGGCGAACCGTCCTCGCCGTACAGCGGACGGGCCACCGGAACGGCGAACCAGAACGGGGTGAAGTCGCCCGCCGGGGCCGCGCCGCCCTGCGAGGGCTGCTGCGCCTGCGCCTGCTGCGCCTGCGCCGGGTCGGCCTGGGCGGGCTGGCCCTGCTGCTGAGCGCCGGGGTAGCCGTAACCCTGGCTCGGCTGGGCACCGTACGGCTGCTGCTGCTGGCCGGCCGGGAAGCCGTAGCCCTGGCCGGGGCCCGCGCCGTACGGGGCCTGTCCGGTTCCTACGCCCTGCGCGGGGGAGGACGGGCTGACGAGCGGGGCCTTGAGCGCGGGGATCATCGGACCGGCGACGGCACCCGCGACGAGCACGATGGCGGCCAGCAGGCCGAGGATCAGGCCCGCGCCGGCGCTGTTGACGTCGAGGATCGTCCAGAAGGCGGTCCACAGCGCGAAGACGGTGAGCGCCGCACCGAACTGGCCGAGGTCGAGGCCGACCACCTTGCGGCCCGGCATCACACGGCTGACGACCAGCAGCGCCGCGCCGATGACTCCGGCGAGGAAGACGCTCATCAGGAGTCCGAGCGAGTCCCAGGCGTTCGGGCTGTCGAACCGGGAGCAGTCGACGCCCTGCGGGCAGTCGTAGCTGGAGAAGTCGAGGAAAGAGGCGATGAACAGCACGACCGCTGCTCCGATCACCACGCCGTCGCCTCGAGTGAGGGATCGGATATTCACGTGAAGGTCCTTAGTCGGTCGTCTCGTCGGGGCGGTCGTCGCTGCCGCCGGTGCGGCTCGAAGCTCGGGAGCGGCTCCCCATCGTACGGATGAATCTATCGTCTGCCCGGGCGGGTTGTGCCCGTGCCCGGATCACGAGCGGTTGTCCCCCCAATATCACCGCAGAACTACCCCGTCAGGTAGCTGCTAATGCCGTCGACCATGCCCTGGGCCGCCTTCTGCCGCCAACTCCCGCTGGTGAGCAGGGCCGCGTCCTTCGGGTCACGCATATTGCCGCATTCCACGAACACCTTGGGCACGGTCGACAGATTCAGTCCGCCGAGATCATCACGCGTGTCCAGACCGGTCTTTCCGCCGATGTAATGGGAGGGCTCGCTTCCGGTCGTACGGGCGAAGTGTCCGGCGATCCTCGCGCCGAGATCGGCCGAACTCTTCACGATCTTCGAGGTGTCGGCCCCGCCGCCCTTCACGTCGGCGGGCAGGATCACGTGGAAGCCCCGGTTGCCCACGGCCGACCCGTCGGCGTGCACCGAGACCACCGCGTCGGCCTTCGCCTCGTTCCCGATCCTGGCCCGCTCGTCGATGCACGGCCCGAACGGCCGGTCGCCGTCGTGGGTCAGCCGGACCCGGGCGCCCTCGGCCTCCAGCAGCGTGCGCAGCCGGTGGGACACGTCAAGGGTGAACCGGGCCTCCGCGTAGCCGTCGTCGGTGGACGTACCGGTCGTGTCGCACTCCTTGCGGCCGGTGCCGATGTCGACCTTCTCGTTGATCTCCCGGGTGTGATCGCGGTTGCCCGGATTGTGTCCCGGGTCGATCACGACGGTCCGGCCGGTCAGGGGTCCCTTCGGCAGCGGCTTCGCGGAGTCGGAGGGGGCAGCGGTTCCGGACGGTGCCGGAGCCGTCGGGGAGGCGGCGTCCGCGCCGGGCCGGGGCGGGGCCGCACCGGCCCCGTCGGTTGCCGAGCCGGCGCCGCAGCCGGCTGCGGTCAGGCATACGGCGGCCAGCGCGGCGGCCACGGAGAGGGGCCGGGCGCGGCGGGTGGGGGGAGGGCTGTCGTCGTACGGCACGCGGCGATGCTACCCACCCGCCCGTCCGGAGGGCTCGGACCGCGGCCCGTGCGACCCGGATCTCGCTCCCGTACGGCTCAGATCCCGGTGCCCGTGCGACCCGGATCTCGCTTCCGTACGGCTCAGACCCCCGCCCCCGTGCGGCGCAGCACGCGCAGCGAGTCCGTCACCGACACCTCGGTGAACGCCCCGGAGGTCAGCGCTCGCCGGTAGATCCGGTACGGGGCCTGCCCGCCGTCGGCCGGGTCGGGGAACACGTCGTGGATCACCAGCAGCCCGCCCTCGACGACGTGCGGGGCCCAGCCCTCGTAGTCGGCGTTCGCGTGCTCGTCGGTGTGCCCGCCGTCGATGAAGACGAGCCCGAGCGGTCCGGCCCACACGGCGGCGACCTGGGGGGAGCGCCCGACGAGCGCCACCACGTGGTCCTCCAGGCCGGCCCGGCGCAGGGTGCGGCGGAACGTCGGCAGGGTGTCCATCAGCCCGACCTCCGGGTCCACCACGCTCGGGTCGTGGTACTCCCAGCCGGGCTGCTGCTCCTCGCTGCCCCGGTGGTGGTCGACGGTGAGCGCGCTCACCCCGGCGGCGCGCGCCGCGTCCGCGAGCAGGATGGCGGAGCGCCCGCAGTACGTGCCCACCTCCAGCAGCGGCAGCCCGAGCGCACCGGCCTCGGTGGCGGCGGCGTACAGGGCGAGGCCCTCGTGGGCCGGCATGAAGCCCTTGGCGGCCTCGAACGCGGCGAGGATCTCCGGCGTGGGCCCGGCCGGACCGGCGGGTGCGGCGGGTCCGGCGGACGCGGCGGCGGACTCGTCGGTCACGGGGTTCCTCCAGGTGGGGCGGGGTGAGTGCGGAACGGCGCCCCATCGTGCCGTACGCCCCCGCCGAAGGGATCGGCGGGGGCGTACGGGGGGTGAGCCCGGGTCGGGCGGCCCCCGGCGGAACTGCCGGCCTCGAGGTCAGCAGCTCTGCCAGAGTCGGGTCATGACGCGGACGCCGAAGCGCAGGCCCTCCAGCGGGACGCGCTCGTCCACGCCGTGGAAGAGGCGGCCGTAGTCCAGGTCGTGCGGGAGCTTCAGGCCCTTGAAGCCGAAGCAGCGGATGCCCAGGTGGGTGAAGGCCTTGGCGTCGGTGCCACCCGGGTTGCAGTACGGGACGGGGTGGCCGTCCGGGTCCTCGGCGCGGACGGCGTCGCACATCGCGTCGACCAGCGGGCCGTCGAACGTCGTCTCCATCGCGATGTCGTGGTTGACCCACTCACGGCTGACGGAGGGGAGCAGGAGCCGGTCGATCGTGTCGATCAGTTCCTGCTCGTGACCGGGGAGGAACCGGCCGTCGACGCGGGCGGTGGCCTTCCCGGGGATGACGTTCGTCTGGTAGCCGGCGGTGAACATGGTGGGGTTGGCCGAGTTGCGGAGCACCACCTGCATGAAGTCCGCGACCGGGCCCAGCCCGGCCAGGCTCGCCTCGATGTCGTTCTCGTCGAACTCCACGCCGTAGAGCCGGGCGGCCTCCTCCAGCAGGGCGCGGACCGGTTCGATCAGCCGGATCGGGAAGGTCTCGCGGCCGATCCGGGTGAGGGACTCGGCGAGGTCGGTGACCGCGTTCTCGTCGTTGGGCGACGAGCCGTGGCCGGCCCGGCCGTTGGCGGTGAGCTCCATCCACGCCATGCCGCGCTGGGCGTTCTCGATCGGGTACAGCCGACGCGTGTCGTCGAGGGCGAAGGAGAAGCCGCCGCCCTCGCCGATCGCCTCGGTGACCCCCGAGAAGAGGTCCGGCCGGTGTTCGACCAGCCAGTGGGCGCCGAACGTGCCGCCCGCCTCCTCGTCGGCGAGGAAGGCGAGCACCACGTCGCGGGCCGGCTTGGCGCCGGTGCGGGCGAAGTGCCGGGCGGTGGCGAGCATGACCGCCACCGTGTCCTTCATGTCGATCGCGCCCCGGCCCCAGAGGTAGCCGTCGCGGATCTCGCCCGAGAACGGCGGGACCTGCCACTCGGAGGCGTCGGCGGGGACGACGTCCAGGTGGCCGTGGACCAGCAGGGCGCCCCGGGTGGGTTCACTTCCGGCGATCCTGGCGATGACGCTGGCCCGGCCCGGGGCGGACTCGACCAGTTCGGAGGCGATGCCCACCTCGGCGAGGCGGTCCACCACCCAGTCGGCGGCGGCGCGCTCGTCGCTGGTCGGGTTGGAGGTGTCGAACCGGATCAGCTCGGCGCAGAGGTCCACGACCTCGGTCTGGGCCTGCTCGGAGGCGGGGACGAGGCTCATGCTGCTCCTGCCGCAGTGGTCGCGCGGGCGGCGGGGGCGGGGCTGGTGCCGTCCTCGTCGTCCAGGGTGGAGGTGCCGTACGGCTTGACCCAGCCCAGCAGGCCGAGGGCGCAGTACAGCAGGAAGGCGGTGGCCAGCGAGTTGAGGGCCGGTATGCCGCCGTCGTAGAACTTGCCGACGCAGAACGCCACCACCCAGATGACCAGGGACATCGGCACCCAGGTGGGCGAGGTCAGCGGCAGGGTCTGCGCCTCACGGGTGTCGTCCAGCGGCTTGCGCATCCGCTTCACGACCCAGTACTCGGCGACGATGATGCCGCCGATCGGCGGGATCATCACGCCCAGCAGGGAGAGGAACTCCGTGAAGTGGGTCATGATGCCGACCGCGGACAGGAGCGTGCCGGCGATGCCGAGGACGACGGTGACCACGCCGCGGTGCAACCGCTTGCGGAAGACGACCTGGAAGAAGTTGACGACGCCGAGCGAGGAGCCGTACAGGTTCCAGTCGTTGATCTTCGCGGTGGACATCAGGACCACCATCACACCGAAGGCGCCCGAGGTGGAGAGCACGATGTGGGAGACGTCGCTCGACTTCACCAGGTGGCCGAGCAGCACACCGACCATGCCGACGATGTACTCGGAGAGGATCATCGAGGAGGCGCTCTGCACGAAGACGTGCGAGCCCTTCTTGTTGTAGCGGGTCATCTCCGGGGAGACGATGGCGCCAGTCATGTAACCGCCCGCGATGGCGGTGGCGGCGACGGCCAGCGGGATCGCCTCGCCGGGCGGCGGCGAGCTGATCAGCTCGCCTATCGAGTGGTCGTTGAGCGTCGTGATGATCGACCAGGCGACCATGCCGAAGAACAGCGGGGTGACGATCTTGGCGAACAGGGCCATGTACGTGAAGCCGAAGATCACCAGGCCCGTGATGGCGATGCCCGCGATCACGCACCACATCCAGGACGGTCCGCCGACCAGCGCCGAGACGCTGTTGCCGAAGATCGTGTTCTGGACGCCGAACCAGCCGACCAGGCTGACCGCGATGACGAAGCTGACCAGGGCCGAGCCGTTGCGGCCGAAGCCCGTCCAGCGGGTGAGCATCGGGGTCGCCAGACCCTCGCGCATGCCGGCCAGACCGATCGCGAAGATCACGATCTCCAGGATCACCGCACCGAGCGTGAAGGCGAGGAAGGCGTCCCCGAAGGTCATGCCGACGCCGATGGTGGCGCCCAGCGTGAACTGGGAGATCGAGCCGGACTGGGCCAGCCACTGCAGGAGCATGGACCAGAAGCCGAAGCGCTTGTCGCGCGGGACCCGCGAGAGGGAGTAGTCGTCGCTGCCGATGCTCTTGGCTTCGGGGGCCGTGGCGTCGGCCTGGGGGGCGGATGCCATCAGGACTCCTGGGTGGTGCGGCCGAGGGTCTGGAGGTGAGCCAGCGACCCGTAGCGGTTGACGAGGTTGTCGAACTCCACCGCGTCGTGGAAGTCCAGCTGCCCGGCGCCGAAGCCCTTGGCGACCTCCACGGCGTAGCGGGCGGCGGACGCGATGTCGCTCTCGTGACTCGCGCCCGTCTGGCAGCCCGGTACCGCGGCGGCCGAGGTGACCGCGAGACCGACGACCGGAGCGGCGGTCGCGGTGGCGGGCTGGAGGATCGAATTGATGTGGTGTGCACCGTTACCGTACGGCGTGATGTCCTGGGTGGTCACCGGGTAGGTGACCAACGCCTCACCGGTCACCACGGCCAGCAGCTCGCCGAGCTGCTCGCTGACCCGGAGCACCCAGCCCTCCTTGACGGTGGGCGACAGGGCCAGGCCCTTGTGGTTGATGATCCGGTTGCCCTTGGTGGTGTCGATGGAGAGCACGGCCTCCATGTCGGCGGTCACCTCGTGCCGGTTCATCGTGGCGATGTCCACGGGCGAGCCCATGAACGGGACCGGGTCGTGCGGCTCGGTCGGCGCGTTCGGGCAGATGTGCGTGGCGACGATCACGTCGCCGGGCAGCACATCGCCGCGACGGCGCATGTCGAGCAGCTTGGCGGCCGTGGCGATGGCGGAGGCCGCGCCGTCGGCGTCGGAGACCAGACCGGTCACCTCGGGCCGGGCCCCGATACCGCCGAGCCGGCCCACCACACCGAGGGTGCGGGCGCTGCCGCCCGCCGTCCGGCCGCGGGAGCCGGGGATGCGGACGAGCACGAAGTCCGTCGAGCCCTGGTCACCCATGACGGTGGTGACCTGCGCGGACGATCCCTCGGTCCCCGCTGCGGCGTCGAGGTACTCGACGACCGTCTTGCCAGTGACCTGGGGATCGTCCAGCAGCTCGACGATGTCCAGTACGTACTTCAACATGGGGGCGTTTCTCCTGATCCTGACACCCGCCCGGCGCTCGACGGGGGAGAGCGCGGGGCGGGGTGCTGAGGCAACATTCGGGATCGGATAGCGTTGAGCGCAACTGTTTCCCGCTATATGCAATTCTGGTCTGAATGGTGAGATGACGATGGCCGAATTCGATCTGGACCGGCGTACGCCCGCCGGAGCGCTGCAAACCGTCGACCGGGCGCTCCTGGTGCTGCTCGCCTTCGAGCGCACCCGGCCCGACTGGGGCGTCACCGAGGTCGCCGAGGAGTTCGGCTGGGACACCTCCGCCGCCCAGCGGCTGCTCGCCACCCTGGCCGGCCGGGGCTTCCTGGTCTCCGATCCGGCCACCCGCCGCTACCGCATCGGCCCCGCCGTGCTGCGACTCGGCCGGCTCTGGGAGCGCTCGGGCTCGCTGGAGCTGCTGGCCGGTCCGGTCCTGGAGGAGCTGCGCCGGACCACCGGCGACACGGTCCTCTTCTGTCTTCCGGACAGCTTCCACATGCGCTGCGTGGCCGCCGAGGAGGGCGAGACCGGGCCGCTGCGCTACTACCCGCTGGTCGGCGAGCTCTACCCGGCGCACGCCGGGGCGACCAGCAAGTCGTACTACGCCTATCTGCCCGACGAGCAGCGCCACCGGCTCTTCCGGGGCCGCCCCATGGCCCGCTTCACCGATCGCACCGTCACCGAACCAGACCTGTTGGAAAGGGAGTTCATCAAGATCCGGGCCCAGGGCTACGCCTGGACGGTCGGCGAGTACGACACCGGGATCGCCACCGTTGCCGTACCGGTGTTCCTGGGGCGCGAGCCGTACGGAAGCCTCAGCCTCGGCGGTGGGGAGGACCGGTTCCGGGGGCGCCCGAGGACCGGCTCGACGCGCTGCGCCACGCGGCCCAGCTGCTGGAACAGCGCCTCACCCACCCGCCGCAGCGGCCGAAGCCCCGCACCCGGCGGCCCCGCACCACCTGACCGACCCGAGCCGCCCGGCCGACCGGCGGCCCCGCACCACCTGACCGACCCGAGCCGCCCGGCCGACCGGCGGCCCCGCACCACCTGACCGACCCGAGCCGCCCGGCCGACCGACGTACCCGATCCACCTGACCGATCCGATCCGCCTGGCCGACCGACGTACCCGATCCACCTGACCGATCCGATCCGCCTGGCCGACCGACGTACCCGACCCGCCCGACGTACCCGAGGAACCCCGTGAATCTGCTGCTGCTCTCCAACTCCACCCAGTACGGCTGCGGTTACCTGGAACACGCCCTGGACACCGTCTCCGCGTTCCTCCCCGCGAACGCGCGACTCGCCTTCGTCCCGTACGCGCTCGCCGATCACACCGCGTACACCACCCGGGTCCGCGAGGCGCTGGAGCCGTCCGGCATCACCGTGCGCGGCGTCCACGAGAATCCCGACCCGGTCGCCGAACTCGCCGCGTCCGACGCCGTGTTCATCGGCGGCGGCAACTCCTTCCGGCTGCTCGCCGCCCTCTACCGCACCGGTCTGCGCGAGGCCGTGCGCGACGCGGTGCGGGGCGGGCTGCCCTACATGGGCGCCAGCGCCGGGACCAACATGGCCGCCCCGACCCTGCGGACGTCCAACGACATGCCCATCGTGCAGCCGCCGTCCTTCGAGACGCTCGGTCTGGTCCCGTTCCAGATCAACCCGCACTATCTGGACCCGGACCCGGCCAGCACCCACAAGGGCGAGACCCGCGAGGAGCGGCTCACCGAGTTCCTGGAGGAGAACGACGTACCCGTGCTCGGGCTGCGCGAGGGCTCCTGGCTCCGCGTCGACGGGGAGCGGGCCCACGTCCAGGGCGCCCGCCCCGCCCGGCTGTTCTCCCGCGCGGCCGAGCCTCAGGAGCTCCTGCCGGGGTCCGACGTGTCCCGGCTGCTCACGACCGTGCCGCGGTTCGACGCTCCGGTGCGCTGACCGCGCCCGGCCCCGGACCGGGCGCGGTCAACGCGTCGTCCGGTCCGGGGCCGGGGCACGCGGCCCGCGCGTCGTCCGCGCTGCTCGCCAGGAGCACCGGGTGGGCGGAGGGCCGCTGCGAGGGCAGGAACGCCGCCGGCACCAGGCCGATGACGGCGCTCGACACCGAGGTGCCGATGGACCGCATCAGGGTGTTGAGGCCGTTGGCCGCGCCGGTCTCCGACGGGTCGACGGCCCGATGATCAGGGCGGGCAGCGAGGAGTACGCGAGGCCGACGCCGGCACCGAGCACCGCCGCGATCAGCACGGTCTGCCAGGCGGCGCCGAGCAGCCCGAGCCCGGCCCCGTAACCGACCGCGATGACCAGCATGCCGAGCATCAGCGTGGTCCGGAGGGCCCGTCCGCCTGGCGGCCCTCCACGCGGCCCTCCCCGTCCCGGTCGTCCTCGGCGTTCGTCGTGCGGGCCGAGGCCGCGCGCCGCAGATGGCGGTGGCGGGCCCCCGGTTGGTTGCTCAGCTCCTCGCCGACCATGACCCGCACCGCGTCCCGCATGCCGTGCAGACCCTCGCTGCGCTTGGGGCCGCCGGCCGGGTCGGTGCGCAGCTCCCGCAGGAGGGACCAGCACAGGAAGAGCATCACCACGACGAAGGGCAGGGCCACCAGGATCGTCGCGCTCTGGAGGGACTCCAGGCCGCCGGCGACCAACAGGGCCGCCGCGACCGCCGCCATGAGGAGGCCCCAGGTGACGACGAGCCAGCGCCGTGGGTGCAGGGCTCCCCTGCTGGTCAGCGAGCCCATGACCAGGGAGGCGGAGTCCGCGCTGGTGACGAAGTACATCATGATCAGGACCATCGCGGCCCATGCCGTCACCGTGCTGACCGGCAGGGCGTCGAGCATCGCGAACAGGGTCGCCTCCGTCCCCTCCTTCGCCCTCTCGGCCATGTCGACGACGCCCGTCTCTGCGAGGCGGATACCGGTCCCGCCGAGCACCACGAACCACAGGGCGGTCGCCCCGCTCGGTACGAGCAGCACGGCGAGGAGGAACTCGCGGATCGTGCGGCCCTTCGAGATGCGCGCGATGAAGGTACCGACGAAGGGCGCCCAGGACAGCCACCAGGCCCAGTAGAAGATCGTCCAGGTGCCCAACCAGCTCTGGCCGCCGAAGGCGCCGGTGCGCGAGGCCATGGGGAGGAGGTCGTTCAGGTAGCCGCCGACCGAGGACGGCAGCACGTCCAGGAGGTAGACGGTCGGGCCCGCGACGAACACGAAGACCATGAGGGCCGCGGCGATGACGAGGTTGATCGAGCTGAGCCATTTCACCCCGCCGTGCAGCCCGGTGAAGGCGGAGACCACGAAGGCCGCGCCGAGCACGGCGATGACCGTCAGTTCGACGCCGGTGCTCTGTTCGAGACCTGCCGTCAGATCGAGTCCGATGGCGATCTGGAGGGCGCCCAGTCCCAGGCTCGTCGCGGTGCCGAAGACCGTGGCGAAGACGGCGAGCAGGTCCAGCACCTTGCCGAGGACGCCGTTCGCCCTGCGTTCGCCGATGAGGGGCACGAACACGGAGCTCAACCGGTTGCCCCGGCCCATGCGGAAGCTCGCGTAGCCCAGCGCCAGGCCCACGATGCCGTAGATCGCCCACGGAGTCAGGGTCCAGTGGAAGAAGGAGTACTCCATCGCGGTGCTCGCGGCGCCCGTCGTCTGCGGCTCGGCCCCGCTGAAGGGCGGCGGGCTCAGATAGTGCGCGACGGGCTCACCGACGCCGTAGAAGATCAGCCCGATGCCCATGCCCGCGCTGAACATCATCGCGATCCACGAGAAGTTCGAGAACTCCGGCGGGGAGTCGTCCCTGCTGAGCCGGATCCGGCCGAAGCGGCTGAAGGCGATGAGGAGGCACAGCACAAGGAAGACGTCGGCGGCGATGACGAAGAGCCACGCGAAGTTGTCGAGCACCCAGGGGAGGGCCGTGTCCGACGCGCTCTGGAAGGTGTCCTTGCCGAGGGCCGCCCACAGGACGATCCCGACGATGCCCAGCACTCCGATCGTCACCACCACCCGGTCCGGTGAGGAGTCCGTCCCGGGCCCCCCATCGGAATCCGCGGGGGCGGAGGGAGGTCGGCCGGGGGGCACGTCAGCGTTCTCCGTACTCATAACCCACCACTATGAGGGCCGTATGCGGCGATATGCGGGATGTGGGGGGTCTGGGGTGATGTGCCCACACCGACGATCGGTGTCCGGCGGCCGGCGGCCAGGGTGCGGCTCCCGATACCCGATGTACGGGCCATCTGCCGCCTGCGACCATGACGTTCATGCCTGACGTCTCCGCGCCCGCCTCCGCCCCGTCGATCACCTCCCGAATACGTCCCAGCACCTGGGCCGTCGTGCTCGCCGCCTGCACCGGCCAGTTCCTCGTCGTCCTCGACGTCTCCGTCGTCAATGTGGCCCTGCCCTCCATGCGGGCGGACCTGGGGCTGAGCGCGGGGGGCCTCCAGTGGGTCGTCAACGCCTACTCGATCGCGTTCGCCGGGTTCATGCTCCTGGGTGGGCGGGCCGCCGACATCTACGGGCGCAAGCTGATGTTCCTCGTCGGGCTCGGCGTCTTCACCGCCGCCTCGCTCGCGGGCGGCCTCGCCCAGGAGGGCTGGCAGCTCCTCGCCGCCCGTGCCGCGCAGGGCCTCGGGGCCGCCGTCCTGGCTCCCGCCACCCTCACCATCCTCACCGCCGCGGTCCCTGAAGGGCCGGCCCGGACGAAGGCGATCGGTACGTGGATGGCGGTCGGCGCCGGCGGCGGCGCGGCGGGCGGGCTCATCGGCGGGGTCCTCACCGACGCCCTCTCCTGGCGCTGGGTCCTCCTGATCAACGTGCCCATCGGCGGACTCGTCCTGGTCGCCGCCGCCCTGCGGATCACCGAGGGCCGCGCGGGCGACCGCCGCCGCATCGACTTCCTCGGCGCGGTCCTCGTCACCGCGGGCCTCGCCGCCGTCGCGTACGGCATCGTCCAGACCGAGGTCGAGGGCTGGGCGGCCGCCGCCACCCTGGTGCCGCTGCTCTCCGGGGTCGTGCTGCTGGCAGCGTTCGTGCTGGTCGAGGCGCGCACCGCCGTCCCGCTGATCCCGCTGCGCGTGTTCTCCGTACGGGCGGTGTCCTCGGCCAACGTGTCGATGCTGCTCATGGGATCGGCCACGTTCTCCATGTGGTACTTCATGACCGTGTACGCCCAGAACGTCCTGGGCTACACGCCGTTGCAGGCCGGTCTCGCGCTGATGCCGACCTCGGCCGCGGTCATCATCGGCTCCAAGCTGGCCCCCCGCCTCATGGTGCGCACCGGGGCGAAGAGCCTCGCCGTCACGGGGGTCCTGATCACCGCCGCGGGCTTCGGCTGGCAGTCCACGATGGGCGTGGACGGCTCCTACCTCACCGCGATCTGTCTGCCGGGCGTCCTGATGATGACCGGCGCGGGTCTCGCCTCCACCCCGCTCGCCACCCTCGCCACCTCCGGCGCGGATCCGGGGGACGCCGGACTCGTCTCCGGCCTGGTCAACACCTCTCGCACCATGGGCGGTGCGCTGGGCCTCTCGGTGCTCTCCACGGTCGCCGCCGCGCGCACCGCGGGTTCCGGCGAAGCGGCCGAGGTCGCCGCCGGATACGCGCTGGCCTTCCGCACCGCGACCGGGGTCCTGCTGGCCGGGGTGGTCGTGATGCTGATCTGGCTTCCGAACCATCGCGGGCCCCGCCCGCCGGCGGACTTCCCGGTCGGGGCCCCGCCCGCGGGGTGACCCGACCCGGACGCTTGCGCGTCCACCGCCCGATCCCGGTGACCGGCAGCGCCGTGCAGACCTCGAAGGTCGACTCCGACCTGAAGCGGCGGTAGCGGGGGTAGCGGGGGAGAGCGGCACGCGGAAGGGCCCGGCCGGCCGTCCGCCGGACGCTGTTGGTGCCGACAGCGTCCGGTTGTCCGCCGGTCCGGGCCCTCCCGTCGTGCTGGAACGCGCCTGCCGAGCGGCTCTCAGGCCGCCCTGGACTCCTCGTCGGCGGGCCGACGGTGGCGACCGTGCGGCTGGGCCGACGTGTTCTCCGCCGACGCACCCCCTCGGTGCCTTCCGGAACCGCCGGTCCCGGCCCCCTCGTCCGCCCCCGCCGGGCGCTGCTGGTTCGTGTCGATCCGTGCTTCGGACATGTGGGAAGTCACCCCGTCGTGATCGCTTACTTGTGTCGCGCCTACGTGTGTCGTGCCTACGTGTGTCGCAAGCCCCGCCGCCGCCATCCGACGTGGTCACCGTCGGTACCCGCCCGATACGGCCGCGTAGCCCAGGATCCCGATCTTAATCAGATCGAGCGGCTCGGTGCAGGGGCGCCTGCCCCAACGGAACGGGCTTACACACAGCAGGAGCGGAGACGGCGGCGGACGGTTGCGTTCCGCCCTCCGCGTCACCCGGACGGCCGGTCCCGCAAGAGGGTTCCACGTCCTGCGGGGCGTCCAGCATCGCCACGCCGCAGGAGGTCGCCCCGTGCGTGCAAGGGAGACGCAGCACCCCGTCCCGGCTCCAGTACCCGGCCCCCGGCGCCCATCCCAGCGGGGCGGCGAACTGGTGCAGTCGGCGTCCCGCCGGCCGCCAGACCCCCAGCCGGCTGCCCGCCGCCCCGTCGATCCGCAGCGCCACCGCGCAGCTCTCCGGCATCAGCATCTGGCCCGGCTGCACCGCGAACGGCGTCACCGCCGCGTCCGCGAGGCGCAGGCACTCCGGGAACCTGACCGGCAGGCAGCTCCCCAGCACCCCCCAGCCGAGCCGGTCGCCTCCCGGGGCGTCCGAGCGGATCACCAGCAGCCCGCTGTCGGCGTCCGCGAGCAGCAGCCGGTCGTCGCTGTCCGGCGCGATCTGGAGCAGCGGCGTCACCTCGGCCCCCCGCCCCAGGTCGACGGCGACCGCTTTGACCGGTCCGCCCTCCGGCGCCCGCCGGTCCAGCGCCAGCAGCCGGCCCGCCCGGTCCAGCCAGGCCCCGCCCGAACAGCGCCCGGGAATCCGCGCGATCTCCTCGGGCCCGAACGCTCCGCCCGCCACCAGCCAGAGCGACGAGTAGGGGTCGCCGGCCGACAGGGCGTAGACGCACCGCCCGTCCGGCGACGGCGGCAACAGGGTCATCTCCGCGAACTCGACGGTGCCCAGCAGGAGTTCGCCGGTCCCGGGCCCCATCGGGTAGAGCAGGGAGAACTGCTGTCGGTCCGCCACCCGCCGCCGGATCAGCACCCGCCCGTCGGCGAGCGGCGCCACCTCGGCGTCCGGCTCCTCGGGCTGATCGAGGGGGAGGGGCACCGCGTACGGCTCCGGCCCGTCCAGCGTCCACCGCTCCGGGTACCAGGCGCGCTCGCCCGGCGGGCCGGGAGCCGCGGTGAGCCGGGCGGCGTAGGCCCCGTCCGCGGTGAGCGTGAAGCCGCCGGGCAGCGACCCGTCACCGGCCGGCGACGCGGGGCCGCCCGCGACGGACGACGTCTCCGCACCGGTCTCGTCCGCGCGGAATCCGGGCGGGCCGGGAGCGTCGGCCCCGGCGGACCACACGGGGCCGCCGGACCCCTCCGGTCCCGGTTCCGCTCCGTACGTCTTCCGGCCGGATTCCGCTCCGGACTCCTTCGGGTCGGGTTCCGTTCCGGATTCCGCTTCGGGTTCCGCCGTCGCGGCGGCCCCGGCGGATCCCCCCTCGATGGCACAGGCAGTCATCGACTGGTCACCTCCGGCTACGAAAGCTAGTTTTCGCACTTCCTGCCGAACAACACGAGCCACCTGACTTCACACATAAGGGTGGTGATGACCGGATTCTCCTGAGGTGGAGGGGGTGGGTGTGCTGGTGGAGATGGCCGCGTCTATGGTGAGGCGGCCCTAACCAAGAACCCGTGCCCACGCACGTACGCGGACCATCTGGAGCAAGTGATGTCCCTACGACCCCGCGGTACCGCCGCAGTCGCCCTGGCCGTGGCGGCCGCCCTCTCCCTGTCGGCCTGCGGGGGCGGTGACGGCGGGGACGCGGCGAAGACCGACGCGGGCGGCGACAAGAAGGCCGCCGTCGCCACCGGCGGCAAGGATTTCGCGGACGCGGCGAAGAAGACCGCGGCGTACGGCACCGACGCCGAGGCCGGCGAGTTCCCCCGTACGGTCACCCACGCCATGGGGAAGACCGAGATCAAGAACGCGCCCCGGCGTGTGGTCGTGCTGGACGTCGGCGAGTTCGACAACGTCGTGTCCCTGGGCCTGAAGCCGGTCGGCTACGCGCCCAGCGAGGGCGACGCGGCCATCCCCTCCTACCTGGAGAAGGGCGCGGGCGAGCCGAAGAGCGTCGGCACGATCAACAGCCTCAACCTCGAAGCCATCGCGGGCCTCCAGCCCGACCTGATCCTCGGCAGCCAGCTCCGCGCCGCGGACAAGTACGACGAGCTCTCCAAGATCGCCCCCACCGTGTTCTCCATCCGTCCGGGCTTCACCTGGAAGGAGAACTACCTCCTCAACGCCCAGGCCCTGGACCGCACGGAGCAGGCAGAGTCGGCGCTCGCCGCGTACGAGGACAAGGCGAAGAAGCTCGGCGAGGACATCGGCCCCGACAAGCCGACCGTCTCGATGGTCCGTTACCTGCCCGACCGTCTCCGCCTCTACGCCAAGGCCTCGTTCATCGGCACGATCCTCGAGGACGTCGGTCTGCCGCGTCCGAAGAACCAGCAGATCAACGACCTCGCCGCCGAGATCAGCCCGGAGAGGATCGACGAGGCGGACGCCGACTGGATCTTCACCGGCGTCTACGGCGACCCGAAGGCCACCCAGCGCGACACCGCCCGGTCCAACCCGCTGTGGAAGAACCTGAAGGCCGTCAAGGAGGGCCGGGCCAAGGACGTGTCCGACGAGACGTGGTACCTGGGCCTCGGCGTCACCTCGGCCGGCCTGGTCCTCGACGACCTCCGCGCGGACCTGGTGAAGTAGTCGGCTTCGCGCCCACGCCACACGTGCTCCGGCGCTGACGCGGTACGTGCCAGGCGCCGACGCCGCACGTGCTCCGGCGCCGACGCGGTACGTGCTCCGGCGCCGACGCGGTGGAGTAACGATTCGTGTCCGGCCGCCGGTCCTGGCGTACAGGTCCGGCGGCCAGGGGCGACGGACCACCCCGGACAGGTAGCCTTTCCCCCGTGCCCCGTCTGTCTGAAGTCATCGCCGCCCTCGACGCCCTCTGGCCCCCCGAGCGGGCCGAGGGATGGGACGCGGTCGGGACGGTCTGCGGCGACCCGGACGCGGAGATCGACCGGGTGCTGTTCGCCGTCGACCCGGTCCGCGAGATCGCCGACGAGGCCCTGGAGCTAGGTGCCCAGCTGATCGTCACCCACCACCCGCTCTATCTGCGCGGGACGACGACGGTCGCCGCCGACACCTTCAAGGGCCGGGTCGTCCACACCCTCATCAAGCACGACATCGCGCTCCACGTCGCGCACACCAACGCCGACACCGCGGATCCCGGCGTCTCCGACGCCCTGGCCGGCGCACTCGGCCTGCGGATCACCGGGCCCCTCGTCCCCGACCCCACCGACCCCGAGGGCCGGCGCGGACTGGGCCGGATCTGCGAACTGGACCACCCCGAGACCCTGGCCGCCTTCGCCGCCCGGGCCGCCGCCCGGCTCCCCGCCACCGCGCAGGGCATCCGGCTGGCCGGCGACCCCGAGGCGTATCTGCGCACCGTCGCCGTCAGCGGCGGCTCCGGCGACAGCCTCTTCGACGCCGTGCGCGCCGCGGGCGTCGACGCCTTCCTCACCGCCGACCTGCGCCACCACCCGGCCTCCGAAGCCGTGCAGCACTCGCCGCTCGGCCTCGTCGACGCCGCGCACTGGGCCACCGAGTGGCCCTGGTGCGAGCAGGCGGCCGCCCAGCTCGACGCGCTTTCCGACCGCCACGGATGGGACCTGCGGGTCCATGTCTCGAAGCAGGTCACCGACCCCTGGACCACCCACCATTCCTCTGGAGCCCCCAACTGAACGCCGCGCCCGCCGACCAGATCCGACTTCTCGACGTCCAGGCCCTCGACCTCCGTCTCGCCCAGCTCTCCCACAAGCGCACCTCGCTGCCGGAGCACGCCGAGATCGAGCAGCTCGGCAGCGACCTCGCCCAGCTGCGTGACCTCCTGGTCGCCTCGACCACCGAGGAGAGCGACACCACCCGCGAGCAGACCAAGGCCGAGCAGGACGTCGACCAGGTGCGCCAGCGCGCCGTCCGCGACCAGCAGCGCCTGGACTCCGGCGCGGTCTCCTCGCCCAAGGACCTGGAGAGCCTCCAGCGCGAGATCGTCTCGCTCGCCAAGCGCCAGGGAGACCTGGAGGACGTCGTCCTGGAGATCATGGAGCGCCGTGAGGGCGCCCAGGAGCGGGTCGCCGAGCTGACCGAGCGGGTCGACGCCGTCCAGGCCAAGGTCGACGACGCCACCGCCCGCCGCGACGCCGCCACCGCCGAGCTGGACGCCGAGGCCGCCACGGTGACCAAGGACCGCCAGGTCGTCGCCGAGGTCATCCCCGCCGACCTGCTGAAGCTGTACGACAAGCTCCGCGCCCAGCAGGGCGGGGTCGGCGCCGCCCGGCTCTACCAGCGCCGCTGCGAGGGCTGCCGTCTCGAGCTGAACATGGCCGAGGTCGGCGACGTGCGCGCCGCGTCCCCCGACACCGTCCTGCGCTGCGAGAACTGCCACCGCATCCTGGTCCGCACCTCGGAGTCGGGCCTGTAATGAGCGCCGCGCGCCAGGTGGTGGTGGAGGCCGACGGCGGCTCCCGGGGCAATCCGGGGCCCGCCGGTTACGGCGCGGTCGTCATCGACCCGGCCACCGGAGAACCCCTCGCCGAGGCCGCCGAGTACATCGGCGTCGCGACGAACAACGTCGCCGAGTACCGGGGCCTGATCGCCGGTCTGAGCGCTGCCAAATCGCTGTTCCCGGACGCGGGGGACGCGCTGCGGGTCCACGTCCGGATGGACTCCAAGCTGGTCGTCGAGCAGATGTCGGGGCGCTGGAAGATCAAGCACCCCGACATGAAGCCGCTGGCGGCCCGCGCCGCCGCGGTCCTGCCGCCGTCCTCGGTGACGTACGAGTGGATCCCGCGCGCGCAGAACAAGCACGCGGACCGGCTCGCCAACGAGGCGATGGACGCGGGCCGCGACGGCAGGCAGTGGGAGGCGTCCGCCTCGACGGCCGCCCTCGACACCCCGGCGCGCGGCACCGTGAGCACCCCGCCGCCCGCCCAGGGCCCGCCCGGCGACCAGGTCGCGGGCGCGGCCAGGGCCCGTGCGGCCCTCGCCGCCGCACGTGGCGCGGCCACCCCGGCGGCCGACACGCTCTTCCCGGTGCCGGAGCCCGGGGTGCCGGACACCACGGTCCCCGCCGCACCGGTCTCCGCACCGGCCCCCGGGCAGTCGGCGACCGGAGCCCTGCGGCAGCAGCCGTCCGGAGCACCGCAGACCGGCTGGGGTTCGGCCCCCGACCTGGGCGCGCCCGCCACGCTCGTCCTGCTCCGGCACGGCGAGACCGCCCTCACGCCCGAGAAGCGGTTCTCCGGCAGCGGCGGCACCGACCCCGAACTCTCCGCCACCGGCCGGGACCAGGCCGCCCGGGCCGCCGAGCACTTCGCCGCCCTGGGCACCGTCCAGGAGATCGTCAGCTCCCCGCTGCGCCGCTGCCGCGAGACCGCCGCTGCCGTCGCCGACCGCCTCGGCCTCGACGTCCGGATCGACGAAGAGCTGCGCGAGACGGACTTCGGCGCGTGGGAGGGCCTGACCTTCGGGGAGGTACGGGAGCGGTACGGGGACGACCTCACCGCCTGGCTGGCCTCCCCGGACACCGCCCCGACCGGCGGCGGCGAGAGCTTCGCGGAGGTCGCCGGGCGGGTCGCGGCAGCCCGGGACCGGATCGTCGCCCGGTACGCGGGCCGCACGGTCCTGCTCGTCACCCACGTGACCCCGATCAAGACGCTCGTCCGGCTCGCCCTGGGAGCCCCACCCGAGGCGCTGTTCAGGATGGAGCTGTCGGCGGCCTCGATCTCCACGGTCGCCTACTACGGGGACGGCAACGCCTCCGTACGCCTGCTCAACGACACGTCCCACCTGCGTTAGCGGGACGCGAGCCCGTGACCTGGTCGACCGGGCTGCTCGGGTTCGCCGCCGGACTGCTGATCTCCGTGGCCACCGCGCCGGTCGGCGTCTCCGGCGCGGTGTTCCTGCTACCGGTCCAGATCAGCGTGCTCGGGGTGCCCAGCCCCGCGGTCACCCCCACCAACCTGCTCTACAACGTGGTGGCGGGCCCCGGGGCCCTGCTCCGGCACCACAGGGCCGGCACCCTGCGGGGGCCGCTGACCCGGCTGCTCGTCCTCGGCACCGTTCCCGGCGTCGTCGTCGGCGCGGCGATCCGGGTGTTCGCGGTGCCGGGCCCGTCGGTGTTCCGGCTGCTCATCGCCGTCCTGCTGCTGCCGCTGGGCGGCTGGCTCTGCCTGCGGACCTTGCGCCGATCCTCCCGCACGGCCCCCGGCCGGGAGCCCTCGCCCCGCGCCGTCACCCGGCTGGCCATGGCGGTCGGGGTGGCCGGAGGGATCTACGGGATCGGCGGCGGATCGCTCCTCGGCCCGATCCTGGTGGGGCGCGGCATGCCGGTGGCCAAGGTCGCCCCGGCCGCGCTGGCCGCCACCTTCGTGACCTCGGCCGTCGGCGCGGGCACGTACGCGCTGCTGTCCCTGACCACCACCGGCGACATCGCACCGTACTGGTCCCTCGGCCTGTCCTGCGGACTCGGCGGACTGTGCGGGGGGTACCTCGGCGCCCGCCTCCAGCCCCGCCTCCCGGAGACGGCGCTGCGGCTGCTGCTGGGGGTGCTGGCCCTCGGGGTCGGAGGGCTCTACGCCGTGCAGCTACTGCGCTGAGGGGTCTCTCGCAGTGCAGCTCCCGCCATGAGGGGTCTCGCGCAGTGCAGCTCCCGCCCTGAAAGCCTGAGGGGTCTCCTCAGGGCCGCGGGATCATGCGCCGAGCGCCGCCGCCTCGGCCGCCAGCCGGGCCACCCGGTCCCAGTCCTTCGCCGCCACCGCGTCGCCCGGCACCATCCAGCTGCCGCCCACGCAACCGACGTTGGGCAGCGCGAGGTACGAGGGCGCGGAGGCGAGCGAGATGCCGCCGGTCGGGCAGAACCGGGCCTGGGGGAGCGGCGCGGACAGGGCCTTGAGGTAGGCCGTGCCGCCCGCCGCCTCGGCCGGGAAGAACTTCATCTCCCGCACCCCGCGCTCCAGCAGGGCCACCACCTCGGAGGTGGTGGAGACGCCCGGCAGGAACGGCACCCCGGACGCCTTCATCGCCTCCAGCAGCGCGTCCGTCCACCCCGGACTGACCAGGAACCGGGCCCCGGCGTCGACGGTTTCCCGTACGTGCTCCGGCGAGATCACCGTGCCCGCCCCGACCACCGCGCCCGGGACCTCGGCGGCCATGGCCCGGATCGACTCCAGCGCGGCGGGTGTCCGCAGCGTCACCTCGATCGCCGGGAGCCCTCCCGCCACCAGCGCCCGCGCCAGCGGCACGGCGTCGGCCACGTCGTGCAGGACGACGACGGGGACGACGGGCGCGAGGTCCAGTACGGAGGCGTCGGACGGAGCGGAGGGCGCGGCAGAGGAGGTCATGGGGTCATCCTGCCGCGCCCAAGGCATTATCTGCAACGAGCGTTGCGCGGTGCGCAACGACGTGCGTGGGGGCGGTCAGTGGATGTCCGTCACCACCACGTCCAGCGACCACGGCCGCCCGGCCCGCGCGGGGGCCTCGCCCTCCACCACGTACCCGAGGTCCCGCAACACCTCCACCAACTGCGCCGGGCCCTTCGGCCGCGCACCCGCCACCAGCAGATCGCGCACCAGCCGGCCCTTGGTCGCCTTGTTGAAGTGGCTCACCACGGACCGCTTCTCCACCCCGCCCACCAGCTGGGAGTGCAGCACCCGCACACTCGCCGTACGCGACGCCACCTCGCCCGCCGGCTTCCACGCCGCCGCGTACGCCGAGGACCGCAGGTCCAGGACGAGCCCGTTCCCGGCGGCCTCGGGCAGCACGGTCTCCATCGGGGTACGCCAGTACGCGCCGAGCGCGCCGAGACCGGGCAGCTTCACCCCCATCGAGCAGCGGTACGGCGGAATCCGGTCGCCGATCCGGACCGCGCCCCACAGCCCCGAGAAGACCAGCAGCGACTTGGCCGCCCGCCGCCGCGCGTCCGCCTCCAGCGAGGCCAGATCGAGGGCGTCGTACAGCACGCCGGTGTACAGCTCCCCGGCCGGACGGGTCCCGGCGGTGCGCAGCTCGGTGTTCTTGCCGACCTCGCCCCGCAGCCCCACGCTCAGCCCCAGCACCTCACGGGCCTTCTCCTCGTCCGCCTGGCACAGCTCGACCAGCTCGTCCAGCACCGCGGCACGGGCCGGGGCGAGCCCCGGCAGCGACAGCGACTCCGGCTTCAGCGAAGCCCCGCGCCCCGAGGCGGCCTTTCCTTCGGAGGGCGGCAACAGCACGAGCACGGTGGTTCTCCTTCGTACGTACGGCGCAAGCGCGGACCCGGTCGGCGTGCGGGCTCTGCGGGTCCTCGGCAAGGGTACGGGGACGGGACGGCGGTCCCCGTACGGCAGCCGCGCCTGCCGTACGGTGACGGCCGCGCCTGCTGTACGGGGATGGCCGCGCCTGCTGTACGGGGATGGCCGCGCCTGCCGTACGGTGACGGCCGCGCCTGCCATACGGTGACGGCCGCGCCTCCCGCACGGCGACGGTTGCGCTGCCAGTGCGCGCGGGGCCGGCGCGCGGCTCCTGCCCGCGCGGGGGCGTGAGCGCCCCGGATGCCGCCCGCCCCCGCCCGGCCTACGCTCGGGCCATGCCCCGCCGCCACCTGCGTATGACCGGTGCAGCCGACTGCTCGCTCGGGGCCGCCCTGCGGGCGCTGCGCACCGAGCTCGACCTGCCCGGAGCCTTCCCGCCCGAGGTGCTCGCGGAGGCGGCCGAGGCGGCGCGGGCCCCGGACCTGTCGGCCCACGAGGACGCCACGGACCTGCCGTTCCTCACCATCGACCCACCCGCCTCCACCGACCTCGACCAGGCGATGCACCTGGAGCGCCGCCCGCACGGCTTCCGGGTGCACTACGCGATCGCGGACGTCGCCGCGTATCTCCGGCCGGGCGGCGCGCTCGACGCCGAGGCCCACCGCCGGGTCACCACCCTCTACTTCCCCGACGGCCGGATCCCCCTCCACCCACCGGTCCTCTCCGAGGGCGCCGCCAGCCTCCTGCCCGGCGAGACCCGCCCGGCCGCGCTGTGGCGGATCGACCTGGACCGCGACGGGCGGGCCGTCGCCACCGACGTACGCCGGGCCCTGGTCCGCAGCCGCGCGAAGCTCGACTACGCGGGCGTCCAACGGCGGATCGACGCGGGCTCGGCCGAGGAACCCCTCGCCCTGCTCCGGGACATCGGGCGGCTGCGCGAGGAACAGGAACGGGCCCGGGGCGGCATCTCGCTGAACGTCCCCGAACAGGAGATCGTCCAACGGGACGGCTCCTACGGCCTCGCCTACCGCGCCACGCTCCCGGCCGAGGGCTGGAACGCCCAGATCTCCCTGCTCACCGGGATGGCCGCCGCGCGCCTCATGGCCGACACGGGCACCGGGATCCTGCGCACCCTGCCGATCGCCCCGGACGGAGCCGTCGCCCGGCTACGGCGCTCCGCCCATGCCCTGGGCGTCGACTGGCCGCACCACGTCCCGTACGCCGAGGTCGTCCGCTCCCTCGACCCGACGAGGAGCGACCACGCGGCGTTCCTCCAGGAGTGCACCACCCTGCTGCGCGGCGCGGGCTACACGGCCTTCGACGGCGGAAAACTCCCCGACCCCGCCGTGCACGCGGCGGTCGCCGACCTCTACACGCACTGCACCGCACCGCTGCGCCGGCTCGTCGACCGGTACGCCTCCGAACTCTGCCTCGCCGCGACCGCCGGGACGGAACCCCCCGAGTGGGTACGGGAGGCACTCCCGGCTCTCCCCAAGGAGATGGCCGAGGGGACGCGGCGCGCGGGCGCCGTGGAGCGGGCCTGCGTCGACCTGGTCGAGGCGGCGCTGCTGGAGGGGCGCGTGGGCGAGCTCTTCGACGCGTACGTCGTCGACGTCCAGGACCGCGACCCCGCTGTCGGCACGGTCCACCTCAGGGATCCGGCGATCGTCGGCCGGATCGAGGGCGGCACGGACCCGCTCCCGTTGGGGGAACGGCTGCGGGTCCGGCTCACCCAGGCGGGTCCGGCGTCGAGGACGGTGCTGTTCGCTCCGGCGTGAGGGCAGCCGGCGCTGTCCGCTCCGGCGTGAGCGGGCAGGACACTGCCCGGTCCTTCGCGCTCTTCGCGCCCTCCGTGAGCGCCGCGACCTTGAGTGCCGCGACCGCCGCCCGTGGGTCGTCGGCGTGGAAGCGGAGCGTCCGGGCGCTCCCGCGCCTGCCGAGCGGCCGCACGAACTCCACCGGCTCCGTCAGCTCCACCGTCACCGTCGTCTGGCTCCCCACCGCCAGATCCAGCGTCCCGTCCGCGTCCACCCGGACCAGACCCCCCTCCGGGAAGCGCCGGTCCACCCGGGCGGCGGCGATCACGGCGGCGGGCGCCCGCAGCTCGAACAGGGCGCCGTAACGCAGCCGCAGCGAACCATCGGCCTCCACGAGATGCGGCCGGGTCACACAGGCCGCCTGAAGGGCGACGATGATGACGATCCCGTACACGTCCACCACGAGCAGGATCGCGTGGACGAGCGGCCAGGGGATCACCAGGGCCAGCACCACGGTCTCCACGACGGAGACGAAGACGAACGTCCACATGATCCCGGTCTGCGGTCCGGTGTACGAGAACGGCCGGGCCCCCGCCGGAATTCGGTGGCGGCGGCGCAGGACCCACAGCCCGAGACTGTGCAAGGCCCGGAGTTCGTGCACCACCAGCCGCCGCACGGCCACCGGCACCACGGCCCGTACAGCGGACAGCCCGGCCTCCCGCCGCGTGTCCCCGGCCCGCCGCCGCGCCGTGTACAGGGGCCACATCACGTAGGCCTCCAGCGCCAGCACCCCCACCACCAGGGCCTCGGCCACCAGCAGAACGGCACCGGGTATCCGGACCCCGGCCACCAGACAGACCGCCAGCGCGACCTCCCCGGGCAGCACCGCCCACATCGCGACCCGCGCCCCCCGCAGGCCCACCGACCTCCCCGTACTCACGTGTTCCTCCCCCGCACCCGCTCGGCCAGCGCCTCCATCACCCGGCGCACCACCGCGCGCTGCGCGGGCGGGTAGTCGTCGAGCAGCACCCGCCCCATCCCGGTCGCCGCCGGCTCGCCCTCCGGGATCACGGCCAGCACCTCGTCCGGTACGGCGGCGACCAGCTCGGCCGCCAGCGGCGCGATGCGCGGGTCGTCCACCCCGGCCCCGGCCAGCTCGTCGAGCCGCTCGTACAGCGCGAGAACGCCCGGATCCTCGGCCAGCGGACGCAGCGCGGCGTACACCTCGGCCCCCGCGCCGTCGCCCGCCGCGTCCAGCAACGACAGATGCTCGCGGTCCTTCGCCGCGGCCGGGGACGTGGTGGCGGGCGTGTGCTCCAACAGCGCGGCGAGGGCGGGGGAGAGCGGCCCGTCCGAGGTGAGGGGCGCCTCCAGGAGCGCGGCCAGCACCTGCCGCCGCTCGTGGATCTCCCGCTCCTGCCGCGCCAGATCGGCGTCCAGCTCCCCGAGCACCTCGGCCAGCTCCCGCCCTGCGTCGTCGGCGAGCACGTCCCGCACCTCGTCCAGGGAGAGCCCGATCTCGGTCAGCCGCCTGATCCTGGCCAGCAGCACGGCATCGCGGACGGTATAGGCCCGATAGCCGTTGGCCTGCCGGGCGGGCTCGGGCAGGAGGCTGATGTGGTGGTAGTGCCGGACGGCCCGGGACGTGACTCCCACGAGCGCGGCGATCTCTCCGATACGCATGCGGCCAGTAGAAACGTTGACGCCGCGACAAGGTCAAGCACCGTTTTCCTTCACCCCGCTTCCGTCCACGCCGTGTCGCCCTGTGCCACGATCGGGGGAAGAACTCCGATCTCATGGACGGCTGGTTCCCCCGATGCCCCAGTCTGGCGAGCGACCGAGGAAGGAGCGTGACATGGCTGCCATGGCGCACGAGCCGCTCACGCAGGCAGAAGTCCTTCTGGAGGGCTTCCTGGCCCTGGACACGCCGGAAGGCTTCCGGGCGGAACTGATCGAGGGGGAGATCGTCGTGACGCCGCCGCCGGACGGGGACCACGAGGACTACATCAACGTGGTCCTGAAGCAGGTGTTGAGGAAGTCCCGTGCCGACATGGACTACTCCGGGAACAAAGGCCTGAAGCTGAGAAGCGGGGGTGCCTGCCCGAAGAACCACGCGATTCCCGACGGCACGTTCGCGCCCACAGGGCTCCGCCTCTTCCGCGGGGCCGATCACTGGATGGCCCCTGAGGGCGTAGCCCTGGTGGTCGAGGTGACCTCCACCAAGCCGCAGGCCGACCGCGAGGCCAAGCGCCGCTGCTACGCCCGTGGCGGCATCCCGCTCCACCTGCTCATCGACCGGGACGACAGTTCGGTGACGCTGTTCAGCGATCCGGAGAACGACGACTACCGCCAGCTCCTCACGATCCCGTACGGCAAACCGCTGCCGCTGCCCGAGCCCTTCGCCTTCGATCTGGAGACCGGCGACTTCGGCTGAGGGACACCGACCGGGCCCTCGGTCCGCAGAGCCCGGTAGGATGGCGATCACGGCAGACGAGCCGGGCGGACGGCCGCGTGAGGATCCTTCGGGGTTCTCCCGAGGAACGTCCGGGCTCCACAGGGCAGGGTGGTGGCTAACGGCCACCCGGGGTGACCCGCGGGACAGTGCCACAGAAAACAGACCGCCCGGGACCTCGGTCCCGGGTAAGGGTGAAACGGTGGTGTAAGAGACCACCAGCGCCTGAGGTGACTCAGGCGGCTAGGTAAACCCCACCCGGAGCAAGGTCAAGAGGGGACGCCCCAGGAATGGGACGGCTCTGCGTGAACGTTCGAGGGCTGCTCGCCCGAGTTCACGGGTAGACCGCACGAGGCCGGCAGCAATGCCGGCCCTAGATGGATGGCCGTCTCCCCGGCCGCCGCGAGGCGACCGGGAGACAGAACCCGGCGTACAGCCCGACTCGTCTGCCGCCACCTGCGGTTTCACCTCGGTAAGGGCCTCCGACATGCGTCGGAGGCCCTTACCGATCTTTCTTCCGAAGGCACTCACACAATCCCTTCGCCGCTTGGAGCGCGATGGGCTCGTGTTACGTACGGTGCACGCCAGCTCCGAACTGCGCGTGGAGTACGCGCTGACGCCGTTGGGCAGCAGCATGCTGGAGCCGATGAACGTGGCGTGTGACTGGGCAGCGGAGCACTGGGATGAGCTACTCGATGCGCGGGGGGCACACAAAACTTCGTAGGCTGGACAGCACGCGGACTGGCTGTGCCCAGACAGTCGGATCCTGGCGTCCGCCTCGAACGGCTCGGGGCGGTAACCGCGCACGAACAGGTGCTCGGGCTCGTCCTCGCTTCGCCGAAACAGCGTCCGTGACACCAGATCCAGCAAGTGGATCGCCGTAACGGTAGCGCTCGCCGTCGACCAGGTCGGCGAGACCGCCGGACGGGGAGACCAGCACGTTGCCGTCCCACAGGCCGAAGTGCAGCAACGACGGACGGGTCACTTGCCCGCCCGCCACATCGCGATGCCGCTCGACCACCCCACGAGGCGGTGGCAGCCGTACGTTCCACTCCGCGGCTTCCCAGCCGTCAGCGAGCGAGGCCCGCCGGACGGTGGCGATGGTGCCACGCTCAGCGCGGCAGCGTTGACGGTGCTGACGGCGCCCAGGCCGTCGGCCGGCACCGACGCGATGTCAGCGCGCGACAACGCGCGACAAAGCGCCGAAGAGTCAGCCGAGATGTCGCTGGAAGAAGGCAGCCGCCTCCCTGCCGACCCGAACACGGACAGCTGGGTCGGCGGGGTCCGGCGCGAAGAAGTCGTCGTGACGGACCTCGGGGCCGGCGGAGCGGCCACTTGCTGTGGGGATGTGCTCCAGGTACGGCCTGGTGTCTTCCTCGTACGGAGCGACCGTGTCCGCGCCGCCCCACCGGATGCCCACCGGTACCCGCACGGCACCCAGGCTCTCCGGTGTCACGAGCGAGCCGACTCCGGGAGCCACCTGGAAAACCGCTCGCACCCGGGGGTCCGAGAGATCCGCCGCGGCAGCCTCCATCGCACGGCGTGAGGACTCGTCCAACGGGTACTTCTTCCGCAGCGCCTCCAGCAGGCCGGGGAACTCGGGCGTCTCGGGCAACGGCGCCGCCCCCGACAGCACCGCCCACAGAACCTGCGGATCGACACGGGCCCCGGCCAGGGCCGCCGCCGTGTAGCCGCCGAGGGAGAACCCCGCCGCACCGACCGGGCCGAGGCGCTGTTCGCGAGCGAGCGCGTCGAGTACGAAGGAGACGTCCCGCGGTCGTTCCCACACGTGCAGGAAACCTTCCGCTTCGTAGCCGTCCACGAAGTTGTTGCCGTGGTGGTCGAGGGCCACGACCCGGAAACCCGCCTCGTGCAGCGGACGTACCAGCCACTCCATGTCGCTGCCCGAACCTCCGGTGCCGTGAGAGACGACGACCAGCGGAGCGGGTTCGGCCGGCGGCTGGTCCGGCTCCCACAGGTACAGACGGACGGGACGCGGACGAGCCGGATCCCGCAGGTCTCTTCGGGACTCGTCGTGAAGGACACGTATCAGGGGCGCTTCCTGCCCGGAGATCGTCATGGCGACATCGTAGGGAAGTCACCTGTCCTCAGCGCTGGTCCTCGGGCACGACGGGTGCTCTTCGGTCTCCCGGACTGGCCGTGGGCTCAGCGACCGGGCAGTGCGGTGTTCGGTGTTGCTCAGCTCCTTTCCGGCGCGACCGTGGCGGGACGTTTGAGCCGACGACGGGCAACTTGAAGTTGATCGTCGCCGCGAGGCCGACTGTTCGGTCCAGAAGTAGAGGTCCGGGACGTACGGCTTGCGGATCAGGGGTACCTGGTCAGGAATGCGACCGCGGACCGGGCACGGGACATCCTGCTGTTGTTCGACGACGGGCGGCTCGCCCTGTCCGCCAACAGGGGTACGCGGTCAGCCGCGGCGAACTCGACCCGGACGTACTCGGTATCGCCTTCGGTTTGCGGCGAAGAGGGCCGGATCATCGCCGCCATCAGCGTCGCGACACTCTCGCATCGCGTGCCCGACGCGGCGATCGACCAGTACGTCACCCCGGTTCTCGAGGCAGCCGAGCAACCGGGCGATCACGTGCAGCTGCGAAACATCGCCTGACGCCGCGGCCCATCCAGCAAGGCAGGGACGCCCGACGACGCACACTGCGCCCGCAGGGATTCCCGTAGGTCGACGGCCTCGACTCCCGCCCGGCATCGAGGCCGCCGTCGCTCAAGTGCCTCGGCTCGCGGCCCTCTCCCTCGCCGCATTGAGTCCTGCCGTCAGGGGCGGCCGCGGAATCCCCAGATGCCATGCGCGGCGCGGTAGATCACATAGCCGGGCTCGGTGCGTACGAACTCCGTCCCTTCGGGCGCGTGGGCGTCGTTTTCGGTAGCCGCCGGTACGTGGACCTCGGCCGTGGCGCCCACGGGGACGCCGACCGTGAGGCGGACGGTCTCGCCGACGCGTGACCAGGAGACCGCGGCAGGTCCGCGCACCGTGTGCAGCTGTGTGTGGGCCCAGTCGACGCCGGTGCGGGCGTCCGGTCGTACGGTGAAGGTGCGGTAGCCGGCGTCGCCGGGGCGCAGGCCCGCCACGTTCTCGTACAGCCACCGCACGACCGTGCCCAGGAAGTAGTGGCCGCGCGAGCGCGAGTCGCTCGGCCAGTACTCCCACATGGTGTCGGCGCCGTTCGCGAACCAGTGGCCCCAACTCGGTTACGTCGTCTGGGTGGCGACGGCATGGGCGACCTCCGGGCGGCCCTGCGCGCTGAGGGTGCGCAGCAGGACGCTGGTGCCGAGACAGCCGGTGTTGAGGTGGTTGCCGCGCTTCTCGATGTCGGCGACGAGGGAGGCGGTGACGCTTGCCTTCGCGCCGGCCGGAACCAGGCCGAAGGCAAGCGGGATGCAGTTGCTGGCCTGCCGGTATTCCGGGTCCTTGGCCGTGCGGTAGTAGCCGTCGGAGCCGAGGAACTCCTTGTTGAGGGCGTCCTTCAGCCTGCCCGCGGCGGTGCGGTAGCGGTCGCGGGCATCGTTGTCACCGATGAGGTCGGCCATGTCGGCGAGTGCGCGGTACAGGTAGCAGGTCGCGGTGAGCCGGGTGTCCTCGGGCGGGACCTCGTAGCCGGGGGAGACCCAGTCGCCGAGGGCGGTGACCGCCAGGCCGTTCTGAAGGCGGCCGAGTTCCCCGTCCAGATAGCCGGTCATGTTGGGCAGGTGGTCGTGGATGACGCGCTCGTCGCCGTACACCCGGTACATCGGCGCCGACCTGGGCGTCGCCGGTCCAGCCGTTCTTCTCGTACATCGGCGTGGCGGTGGGGATGCCGTGCAGGAGACGTGCCCTCCGGCAAGAGCACGCTGTGGCCTGAGTGCAGGAACGCGGATTCCCGCCATTGCCGCATGCCGGTCCGGTGGCGGGAATCAGTAGGGGGCCTGCGCCGGTCAGCCCTTCTTGAAGACGGTGACGGCGAGGCTGTCGGCGCTGTTGCCGGTGGCGTTCGCGGCGCCGTTGGTGTCGAGGACCTTCTTCCAGGTGCCGGAGGGAAGGGCCACGGCATAAGTGCTGCTGGTGGGGTTGTAGACGACGATGGTGTCGTGGCTGGTCGGTGCGGCGGCGTTGGAGCTGATCGCCGAGACGATGACCGAGCCGTCGACGGTGGTGGACATCTGCGCCTTCACGGCGTCCCAGGAGCTGAGGCGCAGGGCCGGGGTGCTCTTGCGAAGGGCGATGGCGTCCTTGTAGTAGCGGAAGGTGGCGGCGTTGGCCGTCTTCTCGCCCCACTGGATGGCATTGACGTCGTCGCCGGACTCGTAGGAGTTCTTCGCCGCCTCGTAATCGCCGTTCACGACCTTGGAGTGCTGGAACTCATCGCCTTCGTAGAAGAAGGGGATGCCCTGGGAGGTCAGGACGATGCCGGTGCCCAGGCGGTGCATCCGGGCGGCCCGGCTGCCGGTGACGCCGGAGTAGGTGATCTTGTCCCAGAGATTGAGGTCGTCATGGGCGGAGACGTAGTTGATGCTCTGCTCGGGGTCGTAGGCGAAGGCTGCGGCCCAGGGGTCGGACAGAGGGCTGGCGCTCTTGACCGCGAGAGGGGAGCCACGCGTACCGAGGGCGACGGAGGCCGCGGTGTTGGAGGAGGAGCCGCCCATGTAGCCGAGGGCCTGGTCGCGGGTGCCGCCCTTGATGGCGTCGCGGTAGGTGCCGTTGAAGACGCCCACGTGTCCGCCGGCGAGGGCGGGGGTGGTGCCGTATCGGACCTTCTGCGCTTGTTGGGGGTCGTCGACTCCGCCGCTCCACGGCTCACCGTGGATCTGCAGGGTGCGGTCGGGGAAGGTGGTCTGGAGGTGCTTGGCCCACTGGTCGACGTTCTTGTACTGGTGGACGCCGATGAGGTCGAAGCGGAAGCCGTCGATGTTGTAGTTACTGACCCAGTACTCCAGGGAGTCGCGGATCATGCGGCTGACCATGGGGTGGGAGTCGTCGATGGAGTTGCCGGTGCCGGACAGCTCCCTCTCGTGGTAGTACGTGCCGGTGATGTCCTGGAATACGCCCTTGCCGGCGGTGTGGTTGTAGACCACGTCCATGAGGACCCGGATGCCGTTCTTGTGGTACTCGTTCACCATGTTCTTGAACTCGCGCACCCGGTCCTCGGGTGAGGTGAACTGGGAGAACTGCTCCTCGGGCACGTTGAAGTTCAGCGGGTCGTAACCCCAGTTGGGCACGGTGCTGTTGAAGTCGTAGGACGGCATGAGCTGGACGTGGGTGACGCCGAGCTCCTTGAGGTGGTCGATGCCGGTCTTGGCGCCGTTGTGCGTGGTGCCGGTCTGGGTCAGTCCGGCGAACTTGCCGCGCTTGGCGCTGTCCACGCCGGAGCTCGGGTCGATGGTGAAGTTGCGGACGCTCATCTCGTAGATGACGGCGTCCTCGCGCTTGGTGATGGCGGGCCTGGGGGCCCAGCCGCCGGTGGGCTGGACGGCCTGGGCGTCCATGACGACGCCCTCGGTGGTGCCGGGTTTGACCATGCGGGCGTAGGGGTCGCGCACGGATTTGTCGCCGACGCGGAACTGGTAAGGCTGGTTCTTCAGATTTCCGGGCACCACGGCCTGGTAGACGTCGGTGTATCCGTGTACGTCGGCGGGCCGCATGGTGTGGGTCTGGCCGCCGATGGAGACGCTGACCTGGGAGTTGTCGGGTGACCAGATCCGAAAGATGGTCTGGTCCGGGGTGTACAGGGCGCCGAGGGTGCCGTCCAGGGGCGGGGCGGGGGGCTCCTCGGTCTGGACGCTCAGGACGTTGGTGGTGCTGTTGAAGCGGAAGTCGACGGTGGAGCCGGTCTCCGGGACGGTGAAGGGGATGTCGGCGCCGGTGGGGCTGCCGCCCTGTCCGTAGCTCTCGTCCCAGGACTGGCCGATGGCGGCCTTGGTGGCGTACGTACCGGCTGGGATGGCGTCGGTGGACCATGTGTAGACGCCGTCGCCGTCGATGTCCTGGAGCCAGGACTTGAGGCAGTTCGGGGCCCAGTCGGCGCTGCACCCGATCTCGGACTGGAAGGAACCGCCGGCGGTGACGATCTTGCTGTTGACGTCGTCGGTGATCCAGTGCGTGACGGGGTCGTAGACGAAGGTGACGTTGCGGCCTCCGGCCGGAATCCGCAGGGGGATGTCGGCGCCGAAGTGCTGGGCCTTCTCCCCGTAGTTCTCCGCCCAGCTCTTGTTGATGGCCGCCTTGTAGGCGTAGTCGCCCGCCGGGAGGGTGAACGTCTTCGACCAGGCCCCGGAGCCGTCCGTACGCGCGGTGAGCTGGGCCTGGCCGCAGTCGGGGGACCAGTCCCCGCCGCAGCCGATCTCGCTGTTGAACGTGCCGGGGACGGACACGGCCGTGGGAGCTGCCGCGGCGGCGGGGGTCGCCAGGGCGGGTGAGAGGCCGAACCCGAGGGCGGTGGCCGCCAGGAGAGCCGCTGAGGTTCTTGCTGGACGACGCCGGGGGCGTCTGCGGGTGCCGTGCAAGGAGTGCCTCCGAGGGAGAGCTCGCACGCAGCCGTTCCCGCCGGGCGGGTGCGGTGTGCGGGCGAAGGAGTGAAACGCTGGGGGTTGCCAGCGCCCTGCTGGGCCGCGGTTCGGGCCCAGTTCGCAGTGAGGGGTGCGGAGGGACCGGGGCGGATCGCCGCGTGTTAACCCGTTGCTAACTCAAGTTAATAATAGGTTAGTCAAGAGGCGTCAAGAGATCGCGCACGATGCGTCCGCCGGATGCCGGATCCACCGGCCGGCGGGGAGATCAGCCGGTGCCCCCGGCTGGGGCGTGCGGCGAGCCAGGCGGTGTCAGGGACTCCCGAGAGGGTCTGTGACGGCTCCCGCCCCCCTCTTGCCAGGTGCTGGTAGGTCCTGGGTGCGGGCATGCCCGGGTGGGGCAGCGGCATGCCGCTGCCCCACAAGGTTCCGGGCTCCTGCCGGACGTTATCGCTGGACGAAGACGGCGACCGAGTGGGCCGGGACGGTGAACGTGCCGCTGCGGGGCGCGAACGCCGAGCGCTTCACCGTGCTGTCCTGGCCCTGCTGCTGAACGAGGTGGAGGGCTTGTCCGGTGCCTGCCAGGGACTTCAGTGTCTGGTGCTGGACGGTGTCCGTCGCGTTGTAGATGACGGTGACGGATCGGTAGGTGCCCAGCCCCTTGCCGTCGAGGTGCTGGGTGATGACACCGGGGACCTCACCGGCGGTGCCGGACAGCGGGAAGGAGAGCCGCTTCTGCACGTCCCGGGCGTCCTTCAGAGCGAACAGCGGTGTCGACTTCTTGATCTTCAGGAACTGCTGGTACTGGGCTGCGGCTGCCTCGATGGTGGGGCAGCCGGGGGTCAGTGCGGGGTCGGCGAGGAGCGACTTGGCGTAGGGCCACTGGGCGCTGTTGGACTCGGCCAGGGGGAGTCCGCGGCCGAAGCCGTTTCCCTTCCGGCAGTCCCACTGGATGGCGTTGAACCAGTCACCGCTGTCGTAGGAATTGTGGTCCAGGGACTTCGAGCGCAACAGGTCGGTGCCGCCCTGGGCCATGGACGGGCTCTGGGAGAGAGTGCTGGTGGCCAGGGCGAGGGAGTGGAGGCGGGCTCGCTCGGTCGGGGTGGTGTCGGAGGGGAGCTTGTGGGCGTAGGCGTCGTAGAGGGTGTGGTTGTCGTGGGCTTCGACGTAGTTGACCGCCTCGGCGGGGGTGGCGGTGTAGCCGGCGGGGTTGCCGTTGTAGTCGATCTGGGCGCCGGTGCGCCGGCTGCCGTCGCTGGTGGTGAAGGTGTAGCCGGCGAGGTTGCCGGTGAGGCCGATCTTGACAAGGTCCATGTCCTTCAGCAGCCGGGCCTTCTGCTGCTGGGGGGTGCCGTTGACGTCGGCACCGTTCGGGTTGGTGAACAGGCCGCTGCCGAAACCCTGCCGCCGGGGGTCCGCGTCGGAGATACCACCGCCGCGGACGCCGTCGCGCAGCCGGTCGTTGAACGTGCCGATGCCGGTGCCGGCCATGTTCTTCTGGGTGGCCTGCTCGAAGCGTGCGTCATCGGCGACGATGCCGTAGTTCCAGCCTTCGCCGTAGAGGTAGGAGTTCTTGCCGTCGATGCCGTGGCGGGCGGGGGTGAGCGTGGCCAGGGACGACTGGACGTCGAGCATGGTCTGCTTGGGGTCCAGGCCCATGAGGTCGAAGCGGAAGCCGTCGATGCGGTAGTGCTCGGCCCAGGTGGTCACGGAGTCGACGACGAGCTTGTTCATCATCGCGTACTCGGGTGCGGTGTCGGCGCAGCAGCTGTCGCGGGTGACGTTGCCGTGGGGGTCCAGGCGCTGGTAGTAGCCGGGCACGACCTGGTCGAGGACGGAGCCGGGGGCCTGTCCGGCGGCGGCGGTGTGGTTGTAGACGACGTCCATGACCACGCGCAGGCCGGCGCGGTGGAGGGCCTGGATCATCTGCCGGAACTGGATGAGGCGGTCGCTGCCGTCGGGGCGGGTGGCGTAGGCCCCTTCGGGGACGGTGAAGTGGTAGGGGTTGTAGCCCCAGTTGTAGCCGTCGCGGGCCTGGGTGGAGGCGACGCACTCCTGCTGCTGCGGCGAGTCGGGGGCCATGGAGGGCAGGTCGCAGTCGGGGACGGCCTGGTCGGCGCGTACTTCGGCGGTGCCGGCGAAGTCGAAGACGGGCAGCAGCTGCACGGTGGTCACTCCGGAGGCGACCAGGTCCTTGAGGTGCTTCATGCCACCGGACTTCGGGTCCGTGAAGGCCAGGTAGGTGCTCCGCTCGCCAGCGGGCAGGTTCTCGTCGGCGACGGAGAAGTCGCGGACGTGGATCTCCTGGATCTGTTCGCGTTCCGGGCCGGGCGCCTTGGGTGAGCGGGTGCTCTCCCAGCCCTGCGGGGCGGTGGCGCGGTCGGTGAGGTCCACGATCTGGCTGCGCCGGGAGTCGGCGGAGAGCGACAGCGAGTAGGGGTCGGTGACCTGGTTGGTGACCACCTTGTGCACGGCCGGGGCCCACACGGTCACCTGGTAGCGGTAGTAGAGGCCCTTCCACGACCGGTCCCCGCGCACGCTCCACACCCCCGATCGCGGGTCGGGGGCCAGCTTCACCGTCCGGTGGGCGGCGGAGGTGGCGGAGTCGTACAGCTCGACGCTGACGGCGGTGGCGGTGGGCGCCCAGAGGGAGAGGGTGGGCCGGGTGCCGTGGAAGACGGGTCCGAGTTCGGCCTTGGTCGCCCGGTTCGCGTAGAGAGCGTCCAGGACGCCCTGCGTCTGGAGTCCGGTGGCCGTGGTCAGGTTGCCGTCGGGGTCGAGGGCGGCGACGGCGACCTGCCCCTTGAGGAGGTCGCGTGCCTTCCCGGCCCACTTGGCCGGTACGCGCAGCGCGCCGAGCCCGGCGAGGTGCGGGTACTGCTTCCTGATGTTCCGGGGCAGGCCCTGCGGGTCCCGGGTCAGCGTGATGACGGTGCCGCCGGTGATGCCGGTGCCGCCGGCCGCGAGGCCGCCGCCGGGTGCCGCGGCCAGCTGGTAGGTGCTCTGCCGCGGGCGGGCGCCGAGGTCCCAGGCGATGAGGTCGGGGGCGAGCCAGTAGGCGGAGCGTGGCGCGAGGCTCGGCTTGGCCGGGCCCGGGTAGACGTCCAGGACCTTGGACGAGACGCTGTAGCCGAACGTTGTCGCGGCGCCTTCGGAGGCCACGGTGAACGAGGTGGTGGAGCCGTCGACGGTGGCCGGAAGGCCGAGGCCGGGGCGTGCCCGGTAGGTGCCGACGGGCAGGTTCGTGGTGGTGAACGTGGCGATGCCGTCGCCGTCGGGGTCGGTGAGCCAGGAGGCGAGGCAGTCGGTCGCCTCGTCCCGGTCGCAGCCGAGTTCGCTCTGGAAGTCGCCGACCGCGGTGGCCAGGGTGGTGCCGAGGGTGTCGGTCACCCAGTGGGTGACCGGATCGTAGACGAAGGTGACCTCCGCTCCTCCGGCCGGAACCGTGAGCGGGATGTTGGCGCCGCCGAGGGTGGCGTTGAGCCCGTAGTTGACGGCCCAGCTCTTGTCGAGGGCGGCCTTGTAGGAGTAAGTCCCGGCGGTGAGGCGGGCGGTCAGTGACCACTTGCCGTCGGGGCGGTGGCGCATCTGGGCCTGGTCGCAGTCGGGGGCCCAGTCGCTGGCGCAGCCGAGCTGCTGGTCGAAGTCGGCGGCTATGGCAACGGCCTGCGGTGGCGCTGCGTTCTCCTCCTCTGCGGCGGAGGCGGGTACGGCGGCGGTCGCGGCGAGGAGCAGGGCCAGGCCCGCCGCGTGGGCGGACCGTCTACGTCTGGGACGGGACAGGGCGTGATGCATGGGGCACCTCATTGTGTCGCGCGGGTGGGTATGGGTCCGGCCGGGCCCCGCCGCTGAGATGTGCGGGGGCCGGCCGGTGATCGGGGTTCGCTCGGGGCGTCAGCCGGTGGTCCACCAGGCGGTGGTGTCCGGCGGCAGGACCGCCTGGTCGGCGGTGACTTGTGCGGGGCCGCTGGTCAGGAGCAGATGGCCGGGCGGGGGCAGGGTGATGGCGGCACCGGTCAGGTTGACGGTGCAGGTGAAGGTGGTGCCGCCGCTGGTGCGTTCGAAGAGCAGGACATCGGCGGGGCTGTCGAGCCAGCGGAGGTTGTCGGCGGCGCCGAGGGCCGGGTGGGTTCGGCGGACGGCCAGGGCGGTGCGGTACATCTCCAGGGTGGAGCCGTCCTGTCCGCTCTGGGCCTCGACGCTGAGTCCGGCCCAGGTGGCGGGCTGGGGAAGCCAGCTCCCGCCCGAACCGAAACCGTACGAAGGGCCCTCGACGGTCCAGGGGATCGGGACGCGGCACCCGTCGCGGAAGCCGTCCTGGCCGGCGGCGCGGAAGTAGGCCGGGTCCTGGCGGGCCTCGTCGGGCAGGTCGGTGACGTCGGGCAGGCCGAGCTCCTCGCCCTGGTAGACGTAGGCGGAGCCGGGCAGGGCGAGCATCAGCAGGCTGGCGGCGCGGGCCCGGCGCAGGCCGAGTTCGCCGTCGCCGGGGGTGCGGATCTGGGTACCCAGGCCCGGCGGATTGGCGAAGCGGGTGGTGTGCCGGGTGACGTCGTGGTTCGACAGGACCCAGGTGGCGGGGGCCCCCACGGCGCGCATGGCGTCCAGGGTCTCGTCGATGACCGTGCGCAGGGCACCGGCCTGCCAGGAGGTGGCCAGGTACTGGAAGTTGAACGCCTGGTGCAGCTCGTCGGGCCGTACGTAGTTCGCGGTGCGGGCGAGGGTGGGCGCCCAGGCTTCGGCGACGCCGATGCGCTCGCCGTCGTACTCCTCGAGAATGGTGTGCCAGCCGCGGTAGATCTCGTGGACGCCGTCCTGGTCGAAGCTCGGGCTGGCGTTCGTGCCGAGCAGCTTGGTCTGCTCCAGGCTGCCGAGGTCGGGCAGGCCCTCGGCCTTGACCATGCCGTGGGCGACGTCGATGCGGAAGCCGTCGACGCCGAAGTCCAGCCAGAACCTGAGGATGGAGGCGAACTCGTCCCGGACGGCGGGGTGGTCCCAGTTGAAGTCCGGCTGTTCGGCGGCGAAGAGGTGCAGGTACCACTGGCCGGGGGTGCCGTCGGGGTTCTTCGTACGGGTCCAGGCGGGCCCGCCGAAGATCGACTCCCAGTCGTTGGGGGGCTCCTGGCCCTGTTCGCCCTTGCCGTCGCGGAAGTGGAAACGCTCGCGCAGCCGGGACCCGGGGCCTTCGCGCAGCGCGCGCTGGAACCACTCGTGCTGGTCCGAGCAGTGGTTGGGGACCAGGTCGACGATGATGCGCAGCCCGTGCCGGTGAGCCTCGCCTATGACGGCGACGGCGTCGTCCAGGTCGCCGAACATCGGGTCCACGACGCGGTAGTCGGCGACGTCGTATCCGGCGTCGGCCTGGGGTGAGGCGTAGAACGGGGACAGCCATACGGCGTCCACGCCCAGGTCCCGCAGGTAGGGCAGCCGGCTGCGTACGCCGGGCAGGTCGCCCATGCCGTCGCCGTTGGCGTCGGCGAAGCTGCGGGGGTAGACCTGGTAGATGACCGCTTCGCGCCACCAGTCCGCCGTACGGACGGGGAGCGGGGGCGTCGTCGCGATGTCGGCAGACTCGGTCATGAAGGCAGTCCTCCGGGCAGCGGCGCATGACGCGCCGACGTGGGGTGTGCGGTACGTGGGGAATCGGTGCGAGGTGGTGCAGCGGTCGGACGGCCGGGGCCAGGGGCCCGTCAGCTCTTGGTGCCGCCTGCGGTGAGGCCGGCCACCAGGTGCTTCTGCGCGATGTAGAACACGGCGCCGGCCGGGATCGCGATGAGGACCGAGGTGGCCGCCAGGTAGTTCCACTGGGAGTTGAACTGGCTGATGTAGCTCTGCAGGCCCACGGCGAGGGTGTACTTCTCCTCGGTGAGCATGAACTTCGAGGCGAAGGCGACCTCGCCCCAGGCGGTGATGAAGGTGTAGAACGAGGCGACCGCGAGCCCGGGGCGGGCCAGGGGGAGGATGAGCCGCCAGAACGTGCCGAACGGCGTCAGGCCGTCGATCCGGCCGGCCTCGTCGATGTCGACCGGGATGGTGTCGAAGTACCCCTTGAGCAGCCAGGCGCTGTACGGCACCGCGGTGGAGCAGTAGATGACCACCAGGCCGCCGTAGGTGTCCAACAGCCCGAGGCTCGCCATGATCTTGTACAGCGGGACCATGAGGACGGCGACCGGGAACATCTGCGTGAGCAGGAAGGTGTACATCAGCGAGCCGCGGCCCAGGAACCTCATCCGGGAGACGGCGTAGGCGGCGCTCGCGGCGATCAGGACGCCGATGAGCATCGTGCCGAACGCGACGATGAGCGAGTTGACCATCCAGGTGCCGAAGCCGGTGTTCTGCAGCACGTGCGAGTAGTTGTCGAGGGTGGGGTCGCTCAGGATGCGGGAGGGGTGCTGGTAGTCGTTCTTGTCCGGTCCGAGCGAGATGTAGAAGATCCACAGGATCGGGAAGACCGCGATGAACGCGCATGCGCTCAAGCCGGCGTGCAGTCCCACCGACGCCGAGCGGCGTCGCTCGCCCGGGGGGCGGCCGGGGCGTGGGGCGGCCTTGTCGGTCAGTGCGCCCGGCACCTGCGGGGTGCTCATCGTGGTCATGCGAGAACCCCCTGGTCGTTGCGCTTGAGCCAGCTCCGGTAGACGCTCGTGAAGACCACGAGCAGTGACAGGCAGATGATGCCGACCGTCGCGGAGCGGGCGTAGTCCTGGGGCTGCTGGCCGAAGAAGAGGCGGTAGGCGTAGGTGACCAGGATCTGGACGCTGTCGCTGTTCCCGCCGAACAGCAGGAAGATCACGTTGAACTGGTTGAACGTCCAGATGACGCCGAGCAGGATCACGGTGCTGCTCACCGGGCGCAGTCCGGGCAGGGTGACGTGGACGAACCGCTGCCAGGAGTTCGCGCCGTCCATCGACGCGGCCTCGTGGTGCTCCTTGGGGATGGACTGCAGACCGCCGAGCATCGAGACCATCATGAACGGCACACCGCACCAGATGTTGACGCCGATCGCGGCCACCTTCTGCGCCATCGGATCGCTCAGCCACGACGGGCCGGCCACCCCGATCGCGCCCAGGACCTGGTTGACCACCCCGTCGTCGGCGAGGATCAGCCGCCACGCGAAGACCGTGACGAACGACGGCACCGCCCACGGCAGGATCAGCAGCATCCGGTACGGGCTTCGGCCCCGGAACCGTCGGTTGAGGGCGATCGCCAGGGCGAGACCGATCGAGTACGTGAGCGCGACGCAGGCGACGGTCCAGATCACCGTCCACGTGAAGTGCGGCCAGAACTGGTTGTTCGACCCGGTCAGGATCTCCGCGTAGTTCTTCAGCCCGACCCACGAGAAGGAATCGGGGATCTCGTTGACGCCGATCGTGCGTCCGACGTTCTCGCTGGTGGCGTCGGTGAACGTCAGGTAGATGCCCTGGAGCAGGGGGTAGGCGACAACGGCTCCCAGGACCAGGACCACGGGCAGGCACATGGCCCACGCGTACCAATACTGGTCGTAGGAGTTCGTCAGGCGTTTCAGTGGGCCCGGGCCTCGGCCCCGCCGGTGTGCGCGGGCCGGCTTGTCCCCGACGGCGATGGTCATGGTGTACCTCGGTGTGGCAGGAGGGATCGACAGGTACTACCCGGCCGGCCGCTCCGGCGCGGCGGGGCGGCCGGCCGGCGCCGTCATGAGGTGGAGTAGTCCGGCAGGAGCCTCTTGGCCTCGGCGGCGGCCTTGTCCAGGCCCGCCTTCGTGCCCTCCTGACCCGAGATGATCTTGATGAGCTGGGTCTCCAGCGGGACGTAGAGCGAGGAGTACTGCGCCAGCGGCGGGCGCGGAATCCCCGCGGCCAGGAGATTCTCGTAGCCGGCGATGCCCGGGTTGGAGGTCACCTCGCTGGTGTAGGCGTCCTCCCTGGTCGGGAGGGTGCCGTTGGCGGTGGCGACCTTGACCTGCGAGTCCTTGGAGGTCATGAAGGCGATGAACTTCTGCGACGCCTTCTGGTGGGCCGCGTCGGAACCGGCGTAGGCGACCAGGTTGTGCCCGCCCAGCGGAGTTCCCTGAGCCGATCCGCTGCCGGGCACGGGAGCGATCCCGAGGTTCGCCTTGTCCTGGAACGCCGCGCCCTTGAAGACGTTCGCGTTCTCCCACGGGCCCTGGATGATCGCGGCGACCTTCCCGCTGCTGAAAGCATCCATGATGTTGGCGTACGCGTTGCTGGTGGTGTCGAGCTTCCGCGCTCCCGGGGCCTTGAGGAGACCCTTCAGGGCGTCGATGCCCTTGACCGCGGCCGGGGAGTTCAGAGTGATCTCTTTGGCCTCGGCGTCGACCATGTCGGTCTGTTCGCCGAAGAGGAACGGCATGGCGTAGTACGCCTGAGGGTTGAAGGCGAAGCCGTCGACGCCGGTCTTCTCCTTCACCTCGGCGATGTTCTCCTTCAGCTCGTCCCAGGTGGCGGGGGCCTTCTTGATGCCCGCCTCGGCGAAGAGCTCCTTGTTGTACATCAGGCCGAGGGTGTCGGTGACCTGGGGGATGCCGTAGAGCTTGTCCTCGTACGAGGCCTGCTCGATGAGGTTCTGCGCGAACATCTTCGACTGGGCGGCCGCCGGGGTGCCATCCAGCGGTGCCAGGTACCCGGCCTTGGCGAAGCCGGGGGTCCAGCCCACGTCGGCCCGCAGCACGTCGGGCGCGCCCTTGCTGCCGGCGGCGGTCTGGAACTTGGTCTGGGCGTCGCCGAAGGGGACGCTGACGTGGTTGACCTTGATGTCGGGGTTGGCCTTCTCGAAGTCCTTGACCAGGGCCTTGAAGGTGCCCGCCTCGTTGGTGGCGTCCGAGGTGTCCCACCAGGTGATGGTCACAGGGCCGGAGCTGTCGGAGCCGGAGCTGCCGCTGGAGCAGGCGCTCGCTGAGATGGTCAAAGCCGCTACGACGACGGCTGCCGCAAAACCACGGCGCATAGGAACTCCTCGGTGGAAGAACTGATCCGAAACAGCGAGCCCGGTGCTTTCGCCGGCAGCGGGACGGAACCGGCGAAAGCAAGCAGACATGCACCTCTCCGGCAAGCGGTATGCCGAGCGGCCGGGTCGCGGGCAGCTCCCCGGATCGGCGGCAGATGCGCCGCGCCGTCCGGATCGAGCCTCGCGAGCTCTGTGATGTCGCAGACGTTAGCAGGTTATTAACAGCAGTTAGTTAACGGTTCCGTAACGTGCGCTTCTCATGAGTGGTGAGGGGTCCGGGGGGTGTGTGACCTGCGGCTATGCGCTGAACTGAACACGGCGACAGCCCCCCGCCGCCGGGGGGCCGGCGACAGAGGGCTGCGGATGATCGGCGATACGGGGCGTCGCGTCCGTCAGCGCGGCGGGATCTCGATGCGCGCGGTGGAGTCCCGGACGATCAGATGCGTACCCAGGAGCTGATGAGGGTGCTGGTCCTCGTCCCGGATCGCGGAGAACAGCAGGTCGGCCGCCGTCCGCCCCTTCGTGGTGATGGCCTGGCGCACCGTGGTCAGACGGGGACGCATCCAGGACGATTCCGGCAGGTCGTCGTAACCGGTGACGGACACGTCCCCCGGCACCGAGAGCTCCAGATCGTGCAGGGCGTCCAGCGCGCCGAAGGCCAGGATGTCCGACATCGCCACGATCGCGGTCGGCGGATCCTGCGCCATGATCCGCTTGGTGGCGCGGAAGCCGTCCATGCGGGTGACGGCCACCTCGACCAGGGAGATGTCCTCCATCCGCAGGCCGGCCGCGTCCAGGGCGTTGACCATCCCCGTCATCCTGCGCGCGAGGGGGCCTCGGTAACCGCGCTCGGCGACCTCGGGGCCGGGATCGAGGGACAGCACGGCGATGCGCCGGTGGCCGAGGTCCAGTACGTGCCGCATCACCTCGAAAGCGCCGGCCTCGTCATCGACGTCGACACTGGAGACGTCCTCGCGCGGGCTGCTGTCCACCAGCACGAAGGGGATGCCCCGCCGCCTGAGCTCGGCGACCTCGCCCCGGTCGTGCTCCAAACCGCACACGATGAACCCGTCCACCGCGGCGTACGGGATGGCCTTCAGCATCGAGTCCCTCAGCGGCGGGGTGAGCAGCATGGTGTAGCCCTGCTCGTCGCAGACCTGGCCCACACCCGTCAGGAACCGGGCGTAGTAGGGGTTCTCCATGACCCGCGCCAGATTCTGCGGCAACAGAACCCCCAGCGACTGCGTCTGCCCGGCCTTCAGCATCCGCGCCAAGGTGTTGGGCACGTAGCTCAGCTCCTGAGCAGCTGCGAGAATGCGGTCCCTCGTCGCCGCGGACAGCTTCTCAGGGCTGTTGAAGGCGAACGAGACAGCCGACCGCGACACCCCCGCCGCCTTGGCGACATCAACGGACGTGGGCCGCGACCTCGCACCACCCGCGGCCCGTCCTGGCGACGTCGCCGACATAGCTGCCCCCGTATCCCTAAACGATTAGTAACGCGTAAATCCTTCACTCGGCACCCTACAGCTGGGGGCCGCGGGTGAGCGGACGGAGTGTGCCTCCGTCTCGGCTCCGAACCAGCATTGACCCATTATTAACTCCAGTTAGCAACCGTGAGCTCGACTGGCCCGACAGGTTCCGGCCAGTGGCGGAGGGGGCCGCTCTCCGCGGTCGGCGTGACAGAAGCGCGGAGGAGCCTGCACCCACAGTCGGTGCCCCTCCCGTCGCACCAGGACATCGCGGGAAGACGGTCGCCAGTCACCTGTCCCTTCCGCAGGCACCGATCGCTGCGGGGAACTGCACAGGGTCCTGACCGACCCGAGACGGCGAAGTGGCTGAACGAGCGCATTCACGAGCCCTCGATCCAGAAGAAGATGAGAGCCTTCCAGAACCGACTTCTCGCGCTTACTCCTCCCCGTCGTTCCCCGAAGTGCGCCCCGGTGCTCTCGCTCACCGATATTCACCTGCGTGTCGCCCCCTTGGCGTGGTTCGCTGCCCACGGCCGTTCGCCCCCACGCACGGGAGGGGGCGCAAGGCCCTGAGTGGAGGGATGCATGTGACGGAGTACATGTACGCAGGCGAGCGTCCGGCGCCGGACGCGGTACGGCTGCGCCAGGCCACGCCGAACGACGCGGAGGCCGTCACCCGGGTCTTCCTCGCCTCCCGGGCCGCCGCGATGCCGTATCTGCCCCGGGTCCACAGCGACGAGGACACCCTCGCGTGGTTCACCCATGTCGTGCTGCCCACCAGCTCCGCGGTGTGGGTGGCCGAGGAGGCGGGGGAGAGCGGGGAGCTGCTCGGGTTCGCCGTGCTTGCCGGGGACGACGAGCTCGATCATCTCTATTTGCGGCCCGACGCGCTGCGGCGGGGGATCGGGAGCCGGCTGCTGGCGGAGGTGCGCGGCGCGGCGGAGGGGGCCCTGAAGCTGTACGTGTTCCAGCGCAACGCCGCCGCCCGCGCCTTCTACGAGCGGCACGGGTTCACCGCCGTCGCGTTCGACGACGGTGCCCGCAACGAGGAGAACGAGCCGGACGTGCTCTACCGCTGGGCCCCCGGGGGCCGCTGACCCCGCGGGCGGCGGGTCAGATGACCGGCGGCCGGCCCAGCCGTGTCATCTGCCACACCGTGGACCAGCGCATCGGGCGCCGCTCGCCGCACGGGGTGCGGACGCCCTCGGCGAAGCCGCCCGCCCAGGCGCGCAGGCCCTTCGGGTCGCGGGTGCGGGCGAGGGTGAGCAGGGTCCAGGTGCCGAGGTAGGCGGGGACCAGGGGGAGGGGCAGGTTGCGGCGGGCCAGCCAGACGCGGTTGCGGGCCGTCATCCGGTAGTAGACGGCGTGCCGGGCCGGGGACGTCTTGGGGTGCTGGAGCAGCAGTTCGGGCTCGTACAGCACCTTCCAGCCCGCGTCGAGCGCGCGCCAGGCGAGGTCGGTCTCCTCGTGGGTGAAGAAGAACTCCGCCGGCCACAGGCCGGTCCCGGCCAGCATCTTCATGGAGAACGCGTGGCCGCCGCCGAGGAAGGCCGTGACCGGGCCGCCGCGCATCGGGTCGCCCGCCCGGAGCCGGGGCACGTGGCGCCGCTGGGTCTCGCCGTGCTCGTCGGCGATCCGGAAGCCGACGATGCCGAGCCGGTCGTCGGCCGCGAAGAGGTCCCGCACCCGGCGGAAGACGTCCTTCTCGACCAGCAGCCCGTCGTCGTCCAGCTCGATCACCACGTCCACGTCGCCGATCTCGGCGAGCCTGCGCAGACCGGCGTTCCGGCCGCCCGGGCAGCCGAGGTTCTCCGGCAGCTCGATCGTGGTCACCCCGCCGTCGAGGTCCTCCAGGCCGGGGAACGCGGTGAAGTCCGGGAGCGCCGTCCCGTTGCCGATGATCACGAGCCGGGTGGGCCGGACGTCCTGCATGGCGACCGACGCCAGCAGCGCCTCGACCGCCTGCGGGCGGTCCCCCATGGTCACGATGGATACGCCGATGCGTGGTGCGGACAAGTTCGGTACTCCTGGGCTCGGCTGCCGTGCGGCTGCTGGTCGGCTGCGGTGCCCGCGATCGTAACGCCTCGGTGTTCAGTGTGCGGTTACCGCCCGGCCATCCATGGGCCCGTCGGTGTTCAGCAGGGCGGACACGGTCAGCGGCTCGGGCTCGGGCATGTCGTATTTTCCGCTGTCGATCTTCCCCGCTGTCGATGCTGTTCCGCCCCCGGGAGCCGGTGTCGGCTTCCGGGGGCGGGCCGGTGCGGTCCCCGGGCGCGGTCCCGCTCCGCTCACCCCTCCGTCGCTGCCGTCCCGCTCCGCTCACCCTCCGTCGCTGCCGTCCGGTTCCTTTCGGTCAGGAAGTGCCCGGCGAGCAGGGCGCCGGCCAGGACCAGGGCGGAGTTGACGAGGATGGCGATGGAGACGCCGGACAGTACGGCCTCCGGCCCCGTCGCGGCCCCCGTCCGGGCGGTGACGATCGCGCTCATCACCGGGATGCCGAGGGTGATGCCCACCTGCTGGGTCATCGTCGCCAGTCCGGTGGCCCGCCCCTGCTCCTCGTCGGGCAGACCGGAGGTGGCCGTGACCATGAACCCGACGATCATCAGCATGTTGCCCACACCGCCGACGAAGGTGGCCGCCAGCAGGAGCCAGATCCAGGAGCCGGACGTGCCGAGCGCGACGAGCGAGAGCGTGGCGACGGCCTGGACGGTCCCGCCCAGCACGATGGCGCGCCGGTTGCCGAACCGGCCCACCGCCCGTCCCCCGAGCATCCCGCCGACGACCGTGCCGACGCCCAGCACGCCGAACGCGAGGCCGGTGGCCAGCGCGGAGTAACCGAGGACCTCCTGGAGGTAGAGGGTGAGCAGGAACACGAGTGAGGTCTCGGTGACGAAGGCGATCAGCCCGGCGGCGTTGCCCCAGACGACGCTCCGCCGCTTCAGGATGTGCATCGGGACGAGCGGTGCGGCGGCCCGCCGCTCGATGCGGACGAACGCGATCAGGAGGGCGACGCCGGCGGTCAGGGAGGCCAGCGTGGTGGGGGTGGTCCAGCCGGTCTCGCCGGCCTGGGTGAGCCCGAGGACGAGCAGCAGCAGCCCGCCGGTGACGGTGACCGCGCCGGGCACGTCCAGCCGGGGACGCCGCTCCGGCCGGGAGTCGGTGATCACGGAGGGCGCCAGGATCACGACCAGGGCCGCGGCCGGTACGTTGATGAAGAAGGCCCAGCGCCAGGAGAGCAGATCGGTCAGGAGGCCGCCGAGGATCGCTCCGGCGGTGAACCCGGCAGACATCAGGGCGCCGTTGAGCCCCAGTGCCCGCTCGCGCAGCGGCCCCTCCTTGAACGCGGTGGTCAGCAGCGCGAGTCCGGCGGGGGTGACGGCCGCGGTGGCCAGGCCCTGGAGCACGCGGGCGGCGAGGAGGACCTCGGGCGAGGTGGCGAGGCCGCCGAGCGCGGAGGAGAGCCCGAGGACGACCATGCCGCCGATGAACAGGTTCTTGCGGCCGACGAGGTCGGCGACGCGTCCGAAGAGCAGGGTGAATCCGGCGGCGGCGAGCGCGAACGACGTGGCGATCCACTGGAGGTGGGCGAGGGAGAAGCCGAGCCCCTCCCCGACGACGGGCAGCGCCACGTTCAGGATCGAGAAGTCCACCGCGATCATGAACTGGGAGCCGAGCAGCAGAGCCAGCACGAGCTTCTGGCGTCTCGTCATGCGCGGGCCGGCGGCGCGGGGGGCGGTCGTGGGTCCGGTGGGTGCGGGTGCGGTACGGGACATGGCAGGGCACCTTCCTGGGCGGCGAAACACTTAACGGTTCTGTGGTTCCGTTAAGGTGGTGTCACCGTAGCAGGAGAGGCGTTGTTAATGGAACTGGAGACCCGTTATGAAGTCTGAAAGTGCTGAAGACACCGGCGGCTCCGGCAGCTCCGGAAGCCCCGGAAGCTCCCGGAGTCCCGGAGGCTCCGGAGGTGTTGACGTCGACGGGGGAGAGCCGGGCACCGTGCGTCCCGGCGGTCGCACCGCCCGGGTGCGGGACGCGGTGCTGCGTGCCGCCGGGGACGCGCTGGTCGAGCACGGCTTCGACGGGCTCGACCTGGCCGACGTCGCCCGGCGGGCCGGGGTCGGCAAGACGACCGTCTACCGGCGCTGGTCCGCGCCCGCCGGGCTGGTGGCCGATCTGCTCTCGGACATGGCGGAGCAGTCGCTGCCGCGCGCCGACACCGGGTCACTGGCCGAGGACCTCCGGGCCAACGCCCGGCTCGTGGTCCGGGCGCTGACCGATTCCCGGCAGGGCGCTCTCTTCGTGGCCGTCATCGCCGCCGCCACCTGCGATCCGCGGACCGCCGAGGCCCTGCACCGCTTCTACGCGGTGCGGATCGGGGAGTGGTCCGGCTGTGTCGAGGCGGCGGTCGATCGCGGCGAACTGCCCGTCGGTACGGACCCGGGCGAGGTGATCGCCGCGGTGTCGGCGCCCCTGTACTACCGGCTGCTGGCCAGCGGCGCCCCGCTGGACGAGGCGGCCGCCGACCGGGCCGCCGCCGCCGCGGTCGCCGCCGCGCGGGAAGGGGTCTACGTGCGGTGAGGGGCGTGGGGGAGTTCGGCGACAGGGCCCGGGCGGCGACCGGCTTCGTGGTGCCCGGCGGCACGTCGATAAAGTGCTGGAATGATATTCGGTAAAGCCGGGTTCGGGGGAGCCGTCGCCGACTTCGAGGCGGCGGTGACCGCCCAGGACGCCAAGCGTTCCGGTAAGGCGTTCGTCCGGTTGCAGGAGACCTTCGGGCAGGCCCGGGAGGCGGAACTGCTGGACGGCGGGCCGCGGCTCGCCGCCGTGCTGGAGCAGGTGCCGCCCGGCCCCCGTGCCGTGGTCGCCGTGCTCGTCGGGGCCTGTGTCGAGCGCGGCGCGGACGCCGAGCGCTGCGCGCCGGGAGTCCTGGCCGGGCTGCGATGGGCGCTGGAGCAGGCTCTGGTGTTCTGCGAGGCGTGGACCGGGACCGGGGGCGGTGCGTTCCCCGTCCCGGACGGAGGCGAGCCGGGCCCGGCCGCGGTGGAGCGGGCCGGCGCCGACGCGGCCGCAGGCTGGTGGACCCTTCCCCAGTGGGAGATGGCCGCCGTCGCGCTGCTGAACCACCCCGGTGTGCGGCGGGCGGCCGGCTTCCGGGACGAGGCGCTGCGGCTGCTCGGTGCGGTGGAGCGGGCCTCCGGCACGGAGTTGAAGTCCCTCGCCTACGCGCTCCTCGTGCTGGACGACGAACCGCTCGTCGCCCTCCACCGGTCGAGCGGCACCGGCTACCTCCTGCGGCTCTCCGGCATCGGGGACAACTTCCAGCTGCACACCCTGCTCGCCGACGCGCTCATAGGCGGCGGCCATGTGGAGGGCCACGCGCCGTCGGCGCAGGAGGCGGCCGTCTGCCGGGAGACCCCCGGCCAGGTGGACACCGTGGGCTCCTTCGACCTGGTGGCCCCGGACGGTGAACTCATCTGGAACGAGGGCGCCCCGCCGACGTCCCCGTCGTCGACGGCGTCCGGCTGCTGGTCCTGGACGAGCCGTCCTACCGGCGGACCTGGCCCGCGGGCCGCTTCTTCCCCGGCATGCGCGGCGACGCCCTGCTGGAACGCGCGCTGGACCCGGAGGAGACGGAGCGCTGGTACGCCCACGTCTCCCCGGCCAAGGAGGCCACCGGCTGAACCGCCGCCCGGAGGGGGCAAGCACCGGAGGAGGCAAGCACCGGCTGGGTCGCCGCCTGAAGGAGGCCCTCAGCCGAACCGCCGCCGAAGGAGGCCACCGGCCGAGCCGCCGCCCGGAGGAGGCGAGCACCGGCCGAGCCGCCGCCTGTTCGCCGTGTCCCGGAAGGCGGGTCGGCCGACCCGGGAGCCGCCGGTTCGCCGTCCCCGGAAGGGCGGGTCAGCCGATCCGGGTGCCCGTTCCGCTGACCCGGACCCTGGCGTCCCCCGCGCGCAGTTCGACGGTGAGTGTGCCGGGCCGGCCCATGTCGGCCCCCTGGTGCAGCGTGAGCACGGCCGCGTCCGGTACGAGCCCCAGCTCCCGTGCGTACGCGCCGAAGGCCGCCGCCGCCGCGCCCGTCGCCGGATCCTCGACGACCCCGCCCACCGGGAACGGGTCCCGGACGTGGAAGACCCCGGGCCCCTCGCGCCACACCAGTTGCAGCGTGGTCAGATCGAGCCGGTGCATCAGCGCTTCGAGGCGCGCGAAGTCGTACTCCAGGTCCGCCAGCCGCTCCCGGGTGGCTGCGGCCAGCACCAGGTGCCGGGCCCCCGCGTAGGCGATCCGGGGCGGCAGGGCCGGGTCGAGGTCGGCGGCCGACCAGTCCAGGGCCGCCAGCGCCTCCGCCAGGTCGGCCGGCGCGGTCTCCTCGACGCGTGGGGCCACGCTGGTGAGGGTGGCGCGGAGTTCGCCCCCCTCCCGTACGACGGTCACCGGCACCGGACCCGCGGCCGTGGCGAACTCCAGCTCGCCCGGCCCGTCCCGTTCGGCCAGGGCGAGCGCCGTGGCGACCGTGGCGTGACCGCAGAAGGGCACCTCGGCCTTCGGGCTGAAGTAGCGGATCGTGTACGCGCCTTCGCCGGTCCGCTCCGTCAGGAACGCCGACTCGCTGTAGCCCAGCTCCGCCGCGACGGCGAGCATCGCCCCCTCGCCCATCCCGGAGGCGTCCAGGACGACGCCGGCGGGATTCCCGCCCGCGGGGTCGGCGGAGAAAGCGGTGTAGCGCAGGACCTCGGGCGCGGGATCAGGTGTCATGCAGGGCTCCAACCGAGCCACCGCCCCCGGCATCCCCCGCCCGGCACGGCGGCAAGGCGGCAAGGCGGCGCGGCGGCGCGGCGGTCGGCGTTCGGGAGGTCCGGTCGGCGGCCCCCGTTCCGCGACCGGCCCTCCCGGGGCGGGTCAGTGGCAGTTCTTGACGCCCTTGTTCGCCGTGGTGGACTTCTTCCAGGAGCAGGAGTCCTGGAGTTTCCCGTTCGGCTTGATCAGCCGCGCCTTGTCACCGGTGTTGTTCCAGACGTACGAGCCCCGGTTCCAGTGCACGGTGCCCGAGACGTTCTTGCCCTTGCCGGTGCGGAGCTTGACCGTCTTGCCCGCGCCGATCGTGTAGCTGCCGAAGGTGTAGGTGTAGCCGGTGTTGTCCTTCACCTTGAAGCCCTTGAGCTGGACCTTCTTCTTGCCGTTGTTGTGGATGTTCACCCACTCGGCGTTCAGCGACTTCGTGGTCCGGTTGTCCTTGCCGGGACCGTCGTACTGCACGGTCCCGAAGTGCAGCCCGCCCTGGTGGGCGGCGGCCGAGGCCGGGGCCGCCGTGGCGAGGAGCGAGCCGGCCAGTGCGGTGGCGGCGGCCAGGGCGATCGGCGCGGTGGTACGTATGCGCATGCGGTGTTCCTTCTGTGTTGTTCTGGTGAAGGCGTAACGAGATGCGATCATACGGACAGCACGCGCTTGCCCGGTCCAGGGCGGAGAAGTCCGCAAATTCGGCCACTTAATGGCTAGTTCGGGCGAACCTGATCACCTACGGGATCAACCGCGTCCGATGTACGGCATGTTCGTCGCCAGGACCGTGGCGAACTGGACGTTCGCCTCCAGCGGCAGCTCCGCCATGTGCGCCACCGTCCGCGCCACGTCGGACGCCGCCATCACCGGCTCCGCCGCCAGCGCCCCGTTGGCCTGGAGGATCCCGGTCGACATCCGCTCGGTCATCTCCGTCGCCGCGTTGCCGATGTCGATCTGCCCGCAGGCGATCCGGTAGGCCCGGCCGTCCAGCGACAGCGACTTCGTCAGCCCGGTCATCGCGTGCTTGGTCGCGGTGTACGCGATCGAGTGCGGGCGCGGCGCGTGGGCGGAGATGGAGCCGTTGTTGATGATCCGGCCGCCCTGCGGGTCCTGCTCCTTCATCAGCCGGTACGCGGCCTGCGCGCACAGGAACGCGCCCGTCAGGTTCACCTCGACGACCGCCCTCCAGTCCTCGACGGCCAGCTCCTCCAGCGGTACGCCGCCGGGGCCGAACGTGCCCGCGTTGTTGAACAGGAGGTCCAGCCGGCCGAACCGCTCCCGTACGGCGGTGAAGAGCGCGCCGACCTCGTCGGCGTCGGTCACGTCCGTGGTGACGCACAGTGCCGCGGTGTCCCCGGCGGCGGCCGCCGTCTCCGCCAGCGGCTCGGCCCGCCGGCCGGCGAGCGCGAGCGACCAGCCCGCGCTCGCGAGGGCGAGCGCGACGGCCCGCCCGATCCCTGATCCCGCGCCCGTGACGACGGCGATTTTCCGGCCGGTCTGCTCAGTGTTCATGGCCCGGCAGCGTACGGGACGGATCGGTGCACGGGGCACGCGGTGCTCATCGACCCGCCATGCGGATGTTGTGCACGCGACAACGGTGCGTCGTCGCGTGCGGCTGCCATGAATCCCGACAGCATCCGGGCTGAGGAGGGGCATATGACAGCCGCACAGACCATCATGACGCCCGATCAGGACGCACGGACAACCGAACTCCGTGCCGCCGCACGACTGCTCGAACCGGGCGTGGGACGCAGACGCTTCCTTACCGTCACCGGAGCCGCCGCCGCGCTCGCCTTCGCCGTGAACCTGCCCGCCGCCGGCACGGCGAGCGCCGCCGTACTCGACGCCCGCAGGATCACCGAGGACCCGTTCACCCTCGGCGTCGCCTCCGGCGACCCGCACCCCGCGTCCGTCCTCATCTGGACCCGGCTCGCGCCCCGCCCCTACGAGCCGGGCGGCGGACTGCCGCGCGGCCGGGTCGAGGTGCGCTGGGAGGTCGCCCGCGACGAGGGTTTCCGCCGTGTCGAGCGGCGCGGCTGGGTCACCGCCCACCCCGAGTTCGCCCACAGCGTCCGCGCCGAGGTCCAGGGCCTCGACTCCGGCCGGGTCTACTACTACCGCTTCCGCACCGGCAGCTGGACCAGCCCGGTCGGCCGCACCCGCACCGCCCCGGCCCCCGGAGCCCGCAACAGCTCCCTGGCCCTGGCCGCCGTCTCCTGCCAGGCGTACCACGACGGCTACTTCACCGCCTACCGTCACCTCGCCGCCGAGGACGTCGACGTCGTTCTCCACCTCGGCGACTACCTTTACGAGTACGCCGTCACCGCCACCGGCGGAGCCCGCGAATACACCGACCGCAGACTCCCCGCGCACTACAACCGCGAGACGGTCACCCTGGAGGACTACCGGCTGCGCTACGCCCTCTACAAGTCCGACCCGGACCTGCGCGCCGCCCACGCCGCCCACCCCTTCGTCGTCACCTGGGACGACCACGAGACCGAGAACAACTACGCGGGCGGCACCCCCGAGAACGACGTGCCTCCCGAGGAGTTCCTGCTGCGCCGGGCCGCCGCGTACCGCGCGTACTGGGAGAACCAGCCGCTGCGCACCCCGCAGCGCCCCACCGGACCCGACATGCGGCTCTACCGCCGCCTGACGTTCGGGCGGCTCGCCCAGTTCGACATCCTCGACACCCGCCAGTACCGCAGCGACCAGGCGTACGGCGACGGGTGGCGCACCCCGGGACCCGAGTCGGAGGACCCCGCTCGCACCATGACCGGGGCCGCCCAGGAGCGCTGGCTGACCGACGGCTGGCGGGCCTCGAACGCCACCTGGAACGTCGTCCCGCAGCAGGTCACCTTCGCGCAGCGGCGCGATGTGCCCACCGACGCCTTCAAGCTCTCCATGGACTCCTGGGACGGCTATCCCGCCTCCCGGCAGCGGGTGCTGGCCGGGGCCGAGGCCGCCGGGGTGGACAACCTCATGGTCCTCACCGGCGACGTCCACGTCTCCTACGCCTTCGACCTGAAGAAGGACTTCGACGACCCCGCCTCGCGGACCGTCGGCACGGAGATCGTCACCACCTCCATCAGCAGCGGCAAGAACGGCGCGGACCGGCCCGCCAACTGGGAGAACCAGACCCGCGCCAACCCGCACCTCAAGCACTACAACGGGCGGCGCGGCTACGCGCTCGTCACCCTCGGAACGAAGGAGGCCCGCGCCGACTTCCGTACGGTGGCGGCCGTCACGACCCCCGGCGCGCCCCTCACCACAGCGGCCTCCTTCGTCACCGAGGCCGGGAACCCGGGGCTCACCCCCGCGTAACGCCGCACGCCCCGCGCAACCGGGCTCAGCGGTCCGCCGGGTAGCGGACGCCGATACGGTCCCGTACCGCGTCGAGCGTCCGCATCACCGCCAGCGAACCCTCCAGCGGGACGAGCGGGGACTCGGTCTCGCCCGCCCGCACCGCCCGCGCCACCTCGACGGCCTCGTACTGCATGCCCGAGAGCCCCTGGGGCCCCGGCCCCGACGTGATCGTCTCCGGCTCCGCGCCCGTCCGCCGCAGGACGAAGTGGTCCGGGTGGAAGAAGTCGCGCGGGAGGTCGATCCGCCCGGCCGTGCCGATGACGGTGGCCGCCGTCGGATGGTGGCCGACGATCGAGCAGGACAGCAGCGCGGTCGCACCGGAGTCCCAGCCGAGCAGCATGCCCGTGTTCAGGTCGACGCCTTCCGGGGACAGCAGGGCGTCGGCCTGGACCCGGTCCGGCTCGCCCAGCAGCAGGTGGGCGAAGGAGACCGGGTAGACGCCGAGGTCCAGCAGCGCCCCGCCGCCCAGGTCCGGATCGCGCAGCCGGTGCCCGGGAGCGAAGTCGCCCGCGAAGCCGAAATCGGCCTGTACGGTACGGATCTCGCCGATCGCCCCGTCCCGGACCAGCTCGGTGAGGCGGCGGACCACCGGGTTGAGATAGGTCCACATGGCCTCCATCAGGAAGAGGCCGCGGTCCCGGGCCAGCGCCACCAGCTCCTTGGCCTCCCGGCTGTTGAGCGTGAACGCCTTCTCGCACAGCACGTGCTTTCCGGCCCGCAGCGCGAGCGAGGCCGCCGCGTGGTGCGCCGAGTGCGGGGTGGCCACGTACACCACGTCGACCTCGTCGTCGGCGACCAGCTCCGCCCAGCTGCCGTAGGCCCGCCCGATCCCGTGCCGTTCGGCGAACTCCCGGGCCGAGGCCTCCGTGCGCGAGGCCACCGCCACCACCTCGGCGTCGGGAAGACCCTGTACGTCCGTCGTAAACCTCGCGGCTATGCCGCCCGTCGCCAGAACACCCCAACGAACCGACCCACCCATGCCCGCCACCCCAGCCCGCCCGAAAAAGGTTTCGACCACTCCGGCCGAGCTGAGAGCATAGATGCGTATTCAACGATGTGGAGAAGAGAATGCCGGACAGCGGCGGCAGCCGGGCCCAGCGAGCGCACATACCCACCACCGGGACCGGGGCCGGGGCCGACCACCGGCCGATCCCGCACGGGGACGCGGGCGCCCTCTCCGTCGACCCCGCCGCCCCGCAGGTCACCGCCCCGGCCGGCCTTCCCGGCCCGGCGGCGAAGACCGCCCGGCGCACCGGCCTCCTGGTCACCATGGTCCTCGGCGGACTCACCGCGCTGCCGCCGCTGTCCATGGACATGTACCTCCCCGCGCTCCCCGCCGTCACCGACTCACTGAGCGCCCCCGCCGCCACCGTCCAGCTCACCCTGACCGCGTGCCTGGCCGGAATGGCGCTCGGCCAGCTCGTCGTCGGCCCCATGAGCGACCGCTGGGGCCGCCGGAAACCGCTGCTCCTCGGCATGGTCGTCTACGTCCTCGCCACCGCCATCTGCGCCCTGGCCCCCACCGCCGAACTCCTCATCGGCTTCCGCCTCCTCCAGGGACTCGCGGGCGCGGCCGGCATCGTCATCGCCCGGGCCGTGGTGCGCGACCTCTACGACGGCGTGGAGATGGCCCGGTTCTTCTCCACCCTGATGCTGATCTCCGGCGTCGCCCCGGTCATCGCCCCGGTGATCGGCGGGCAGGTCCTGCGGATCACCGACTGGCGGGGCATCTTCGTCGTGCTGACAGCCGTCGGCATCGTGCTCACCCTGGTCGTCTGGAAGTGGCTGCACGAGACGCTGCCGCCCGCCGACCGCCACACCGGCGGGGTCGCCGACGCCCTGCGCACCATGCGCGGGCTCCTCGCCGACCGCGTCTTCACCGGCTACATGGTCGCGGGCGGGCTCGCCTTCGCCGTCCTGTTCGCGTACATCGCCGCCTCCCCGTTCGTCGTACAGGAGATATACGGGGCCTCGCCCCAGACCTTCAGCCTGCTCTTCGGGATCAACTCGATCGGCCTGATCACCGTCGGGCAGATCAACGGCAAACTGCTCGTGGGCCGGGTCAGCCTCGACAAGGTGCTCGCCTTCGGCCTCGCGGTGATCGTGCTGGCCGCCGTCGCGCTGCTGCTCATGACGGCCGGCGTCTTCGGCGAGGTCGGCCTCGTGCCGGTCGCGGCCGGGCTCTTCGTGCTGATGTCGGCGATGGGCCTCGCGATGCCGAACACCAACGCCCAGGCCCTGATGCGCACCAAGCACGCGGCGGGTTCCGCCTCGGCGCTGCTCGGCACGTCCTCGTTCCTCATCGGCGCCGTCGCCTCCCCGCTGGTCGGCATCGCCGGCGAGGACACGGCCGTCCCGATGGCCGTGGTCCAGGTCGTGTGCGCGGTGGCGGCGGTGGCCTGCTTCCTGCTCCTGTGCCGCCCCTGGCAGCGAGCGGGGCGCGAGGCCGGCGGGCTCTGAGCCGACCGCAGCCTGGCGGCACCGGCCGTGGGCCCGGTGCCTGCGGGAAGCCCCGGCAGGTGCCGGGGCCCGGCATCTGCCGGGGGCCTCTGAGCCACCGCAGCCTGCCGTGACCCCGGCGTCTGCCGCGGGCTCAGCCGCTGCGCGGGTAGCCGATCAGATGCGTGCGGTCCTGCCGGTCGGTCCAGCGGAAGACCCCGACCCCGGTCGTCTCCGTCCCCGGCAGGCGCGCGTTGCGCGACAGCCGCTCGGTGCTCCAGGTGGCGAAGTCCATCGCGACCGGGAGCCCACCGCCGGACAGCGCCTCCGAGGCGTCGCGCGCGTTCTCGGCCCCGTACGCGATGCCGTCGTCCGTCACCGTGGCCAGCGTCAGATGGGCGGCGCCGTCCTCGTCCTCGAAGCAGCGGCCCTGCTTCGCCTCCAGATCGAAGGCCAGGTTCCCGGCGATCAGGTAATCGCCCGAGGGGGAGAGGACCGCCTGCGGGAAACGCCCCGGCTTTATGGCGGGCTTGTGGCACTCCACCGAGGTGAGGACCTCACCCGTCGCCGCGTCGTGCACCGCCCACAGCTCGTGGGTCGCCGCCCGCTTGGTCTTCTTCGCGGGCGCCCACTTCGCCAGCACCTGGTCCGGGGTCGTCGACGTCACCACACCGCTGCCCCTGTCGGCGCCCTTGGGCGCGACGTTCCGGCTGAACCAGCCGCCGCGCACCCAGAACTCCCGTGCTCCGCCCAGCAGCAGGCCCTCGGCGGTCTGCCCGTGCACCTCGGTGAGCTGCTTGCAGGCCGGGCAGCCCTTGGGGTACTTCAACTTGTCCGCGCCCAGCTCGGACACCTCGCCCGTGACCGGGTCCACCAGGGTGCTGTTCGCCTTGGCGTCGCTGATCACGATCGCCGGCCCGGTCGTGTTGACGGCCGGGGCGCCGGACCACGGCACCTCGACGCGCTGCCGGTTCCCGTTCGTCACGTCGTACAGATCGAGCGCGATGAAGGTGTTCGACGGCGAGAGCCCGTCGCCGACCTTCCCGTAGGACCAGGTCACGAAGAACTGCCGGTCACCCTTGGCGACCGTGGCGAGCCTCGGATAGTGCAGCGGATCCGGCTGCCGCCAGGCCTTGCCGCGCCAGCCCAGCTCGCCGGTGGCCGTGTCGACGGTTCGCAGCCGGTAGCGGTTGTCCTTCGACCGCTCCAGATAGGCCAGCAGGCCCGTCGCGTGCGAGACGGCCACGTCGGGGGAGGAGCCGATGATCTCCCAGCCCCGGTCCGTCGTGTACTGCGGCGGAACGGTCAGCCGGGTCACCGGCCCGGTGCTCGGCAGCACCGGTTTCGCCGTCGCGGTGGCCGCGCCGTTCTTCCGGTCGTCCTCGTCGGGGCTGCCGCCGCAGGTGGCCAGCAGCAGGAGCAGGGCGAGAAAGACCACCCCGCCGACGAGCGTCAACCGCACGATCTTCTGCCTCATGGCTCCCCTGCTGGACCATCTTGACCTGGTGCCGTCCACGCGCGGGTCAGCGTAGCAACAGGCTTACGGCGGTGTGGAGTTCGCCGGAGTCCCGTTCCGTACCGGTTACGTGAAGTCTTGGTGCGGACCCTCGCGGTCCCGTGCCGCCCGCGCACACATCCCTCCGTACCCCTCCGGGCCCCGGCGAAGCGGAATGCGTCCACCGGGTCGCCTCCGCCTACAATTCGGCGGTGAACGTCACCCTCCCCACCGCACAGTCCCTGCGCGCGGCGCTGGCCGGACTGCTCGACGGACTGCCGCCCAAGCAGGCCGCGCAGGCCGTCGACCGGCTGATCGCCAGCTACCGGGGGGAGACCCCGACGGACGCCCCGATCCTGCGGGACCGCTCCGACGTCGCCGCGTACGCCGCGTACCGGATGCCCGCCACCTACGAAGCCGTACGGTCCGCCCTCGACGCCCTGGCCGGGGCCGCCCCCGACTGGACGCCCGCCACCCACACCGACGTCGGGGGCGGCACGGGCGCGGCGAGCTGGGCGGTGGCCGGGGTCTGGGCGGGCCCGGCCACGACCGTCCTGGACTGGGCCGAACCGGCCCTCGCGCTCGGCCGCGAACTCGCCGAGGCGTCCGGGGTCCCGGGGCTCCGCGACGCCCGCTGGGAGAAGGCGCGGATCGGAGCGGCGCTGGAGCTGGCCCCGGTGGACCTGGTGACCGTCAGCTATGTGCTCAAGGAGCTGATCGCCGGGGCCAGGACCGAACTGGTCGACGCGGCTGCGGCGGCCGGACAGGCGGTGGTGATCGTGGAGCCCGGCACCCCCGACGGCTACGCCCGGATCATCGAGGCCCGCGACCGGCTGATCGCCGCCGGGATGGGCGTCGCGGCCCCCTGCCCGCACAGCGACGCCTGCCCGATCGCCCCCGGGGCCGACTGGTGCCACTTCTCGGCCCGGGTCAGCCGCTCCTCGCTGCACCGGCAGGTCAAGGGCGGCTCGCTGAGCCACGAGGACGAGAAGTTCAGTTACGTGGTCGCCACCCGCTTCCCCACCGGACCGGCGCCCGCCCGGGTCATCCGCAGGCCGCAGATCCGCAAGGGCCAGGTACTGCTGGAGCTGTGCACCCGCGACGACGGACTGGCCCGCTCCACGGTCACCAAGCGCCACGGCGAGCTGTACCGGGCGGCCAGGGACGTCGCCTGGGGCGATCCCTGGCCGCCGGAGAGCACGGAGTGACGGTCAGCGGCTGATCAGGCCCGCAGCTCCTGGGTGCAGCACTTCACACTGCCGCCACCCTTGAGCAGCTCGCCCAGATCCATGGGGACGGGCTCGAAGCCCCGGTCCCGCAGCGGGTCCAGGAGCCCCGTCGCCCCCTGCGGCAGCAGGACGTGGCGTCCGTCGCTGACCGAGTTGAGGCCGAACGCCGCCGCGTCCGGCTCCCCGGCGAGCAGCGCGTCCGGGAACAGCCGGCGCAGCACCGCCCGGCTGCCGGCGGAGAACGCGTCCGGGTAGTACATGATCTCGTCGGCCGCCGCGTCCAGCACGCACAGCGCGGTGTCCAGGTGGTAGTAGCGCGGATCCACCAGATCGAGCCCGACGACCGGCAGTCCGAAGAACTCCTGGGCCTCCATGTGCGAGAGCGGGCTGGACCGGAAGCCGCGCCCGGCCAGCAGGTACGAGGCGGTGACGGCGAAGTCCCCCTCGCCCTCGTTGACGTGCTCCGGTTCATGGACCTCGGTGAAGCCGTGCTCCCGGAACCAGTCCCGGTGGGCTCCGGCCTCCGCGTACCGCTCCCGGTACGCGAACAGCGCGCCGAGCACCCGGCCGCCGATCACCGTGGCGCCGTTGGCGGCGAAGACCATGTCGGGCAGGTCGGGACGGGGGGTGATCAGCTCGACGGTGTGGCCGAGGGCGCGGTAGCGGTCGCGCAGGTCCTCCCACTGGGTCCGGGCCAGCGGCAGGTCGACGGGTTTGGACGGGTCCATCCACGGGTTGATGGAGTAGGTGACCCGGAAGTGCGCCGGGGCGCACATCAGGTAGCGACGAGGGGTGGCGTCACGGTTCAACTCTGGCTCCTCGCGAACGGCGGCCGGGGCCGCGGAACGGTGGGATGCGCACGGTCTGTGCGTGAGCCCATGGTGCGCCGTGCACGCCGGATCCGCAGTCGATCGATCGAGTGGTTCACCGGACCGCTCCATCGCGGCCGCCGCCCGGATGTCCCGGACCGCCCGGTCGCGGCCACTGCCCGCATGCCCCGGACCGCTCGGTCGCGGCCACTGCCTGCACGCCCCCGCGCCGCCCGCATGCGCCGCGCCGCCCGGATATCCGGCGTAGCCCCGATGTCCCGCCCGCTGCCCGGCACACGCTCCGTGGCCACCGCAAGACGATACGTATCGGTTCGGTCGGCGCTAGATTGGGCGCATGGCACCCACCAAGGCACCCGACTCCAGCCGACGCAGCGACCGCTCCCGCCGCGCGATCCACGACGCCGCCCTCGCCCTCGTCGGCGAGGTGGGGTACCAGCGCACGACGATCGAGGGTATCGCCGCCCGCGCCGGGGTCGGCAAGCAGACCATCTACCGCTGGTGGCCCTCCAAGGCCGCCGTGCTGATGGAAGCCTTCCTCGACCTGGCGGGCCGGGCCTCCGAGGGTGCCGGGCCTGAGTCCGGCGACGCCGCGCAGGGCATCCCCGACACCGGCGATCTGACCGCCGACCTCAAACTCGTCCTGCGGGCCACCGTCGACGAGCTGAACGACCCGGCGCTGGAGATCCCCACCCGCGCGCTGACCGCCGAGGGCATCGTCGACGCGAAGCTGGGCGCCGAATTCGTCTCGAAGCTGCTCGAACCGCAGCTCGCGCTGTACGTCACACGCCTGCGGGCCGCCCAGGACGCCGGTGACGTGCGCGCCGACGTCGACCCCCGGATCGCCCTGGAACTGCTCATCGGCCCGCTGATGCACCGCTGGCTGCTGCGGACCCTGCCGCTCACCCACACGTACGCCGACGCGATCGTCGACTACGCCCTCGGCGGGCTCACCCCGCGACCCTGACCCCGAGGGCCCGGCGACGGCCCCCGGAACCCAGCGGCAATGGTGGGAGACGTCCGGTATGGGGTGACATCGGGCGTGATGGTGCTCACTCGGTGCGGTGGTACACGGCCCCGCTGGTGAACTCTGGCCACCCGAACCGCAGGATGGTGCGACGATGGAGAGGCAACGCTGAGGTGAACTGCTGAGGTGAGGGGATAGATGGGCGCCGATTCCGGCCGTTTCCGCGGCACAGAGAGCAGGATCTCCCAGTGGCTGCGGCGACGTCCCAAATCACCGGGGGCCGAGGCCGACGAGTCGGCCAGGGTCGCGCTGCTCCTGGCGGTCGCCGACGCGGGCATGCCCATCGCCCCCGCCGCCCACCCCCTCGGATACCGATGTTCGTGCGAACGCATCGGCTGCCCCACCCCCGCCCGGCATCCCATCTCCTTCGCCTGGCAGACACAGTCGACCACCGACCGCGCCCAGATCGAGCGCTGGGCCGACAGCCAGCCGCTGGCCAACTTCATCACCGCGACCGGCATGATCCACGACGTGCTGGACGTCCCGCTCACCGCGGGCCGCAGCGCCCTGGAGCGCCTTCTCGACGCCGGCATCGACGTCGGCCCGGTCGCCCAGTCCGGCGAGGACCGGATGCTCTTCTTCACCGCCACCCGCGGCACCCCCGAGGACGAGGACGAGTGGTGGCCCTGCGAGCTGGACTGCCACCCCGAGACCATGGACGCCCACCCGGGCCTGCGCTGGCACTGCCGGGGCAGCTACGTCCTGCTGCCGCCCGCCCGGCTCCCCGGTGAGCTCGACGTCCACTGGGTGCGGGGCCCCGAGCACGAGCTGCCCGATCCGCTGACCCTGCTGGAGACGCTCACCGACGCCTGCGCGCGGTACGCGGGCAGTGCCGAGCAGAGCGAGCTGGACCACGACTCGATCGCCTGGCCCTTGAGCCGCTGAGCCGCTGGTCCACCGGTCCGATGCGCGACCGCCCGGCCGCAGGGCCGGGCGTCGTCGTCGGATGTCGCCGGGCCGCCCGGCGGCGCGGCGGCCCGAGCCGCTGCGCTGCCTACTCGCCCTTCGCCGCGACCAGACCCGGCAGCCGGTTCAGCATCCGCACCTTGCCGCCGGACCCGGACCCGGACTCGGAGCCGGCCGCTCCCTCGCGCGGCGGGACGTGCACCAGCTGGCTGGAGACCCGCTCCTTGGTGAGGCTGCTGTTCACCTCGCCGGTGAGCAGCGCCTTCACATCCGCGTTGACCTCGGGGCGCAGCCCCTTCGCCGCGGTCTGCCGCTCGAAGTGCTTGCTGCTGAAGAAGACCAGCGCCCCGCCGTCCTCGGTGCGCAGCCCGAGCGGCGCGAACGCCGCACGCGTCAGCGGCTGGTCGACGTACTGGTACGAGAACCCCGCCCGCCGCGTGGTGCGGCGCGTCTCGCGCCAGCCCGAGGTCGCCGTGGAGGGCGTGAACACATCGGGGTGCCGCTCTCCAGATAGCCGGTGTACGAGGCGCTCAGCTCCGCGGGCGCCACGGCCAGGCCGTCGTCCCCGGGCTCCACCGGAGTGGCGAACCCCTCCTCGTCCAGGGTGAACTCCGGTACCTGGGAGGACGGGACGACCGCGAGGTACGACGCCTTCCACAGTGCGTCGGGGCCCGACCGTACGAACACCACCAGCCAGCGGGTGTCCAGCTTCCCGCCGTCCCGGTCCCGATTGGAGTCGGTGTCCGCGAGGAACCAGCGCGGCCACCCGGCCTTCTTCGGGACGACGTACGTCGCGTCGTCCAGCACCAGCGGCTCGTGCGCCCTGTTGCCCTCGGGGTTGTACGTCTGCCGCGCCTTCAGTCCGGCCTGGTTGATCGCGCCGAGCGAACCCGTCACCCGGTCCGCGTCCAGCGCCGGATCGAACGCCTTGTCCGCCGCGTTGTAGGCCTCGGTGAAGTCCTTGAGCGCCCGCGCGGCCTCCGGCTTCTTCGCCCCGGGCAGCACTTCCAGCTCCCCGTGCACCGTCACACAGCCGCTCGCGGTCACGCACAGCACCGTCGCCGTCGCGAGCCCCGCCGTCAGCCGCCCCAGCCCAGGGTGTCTCGTCATCCGTTGCTTCCGCGCCTTCTGATCCGTCGCCCGCACTGACCGTCGAAACCCTACCGGGGCGGCGGACGGCGTGCGGCCGGGGACCGGGGTACAGCGCCCACACCGTGACCCAGGGCCTGTCGTCGAACTGCCGTCTGCCGGGCTTCGGGCGATGACGGCGGTCTGACGACAGGCCCCGGCGGCGGATGCCGCCTCAGACCCCGCGCACCGGCACGATCAGCGGCCTGCCCGTACGGGGGTGGGGGAACACCTCCACCGGCTGCCGGTAGACCTCACCGAGCAGCTCGCCGCTGAACACCTCGTCCGGCGGGCCCAGTTCCGCGATCCGCCCCTCGTGCAGGACGGCGGCCCGGTCCGCGTACGCCGCGGCGAGGCCGAGGTCGTGCAGCACGACCACCACCGCGTCCCCGGCGGCGGCCCTCTCCCGGCAGATCCGCAGCACCAGCTCCTGGTGGCGCAGGTCCAGGGCGGCGGTCGGCTCGTCGAGCAGCATCAGCGGGGCCCGCTGCGCCAGCACCCGGGCCAGCGCCACCCGGGCCTTCTCGCCGCCCGACAGCGCCGAGAACGGGCGGCCCGCGAACCGCGTCACCTCGGTGGCCGCCATCGCCGCGGCCACCGCCGCGTCGTCCTCGTCCTCCCGCTCGGTGCCGGCCCAGGGCGCCCGCCCCATCCGTACGACGTCCTCCACGGGGAACGGGAAGGACAGCGCGGCGGACTGCGGCAGCACCGAGCGGCGCAGCGCCAGTTCGGGCGCGGACCACGCGGTGGCCGGACGCCCGTCGATCCGCACCTCGCCGCTCCCGGCGGGCAGATCGGCGGCCAGCGCCGCCAGCAGCGTCGACTTGCCCGCGCCGTTCGGCCCGACCAGGGCGACCACCTCGCCCGCGTGCGCGGTCAGACCGACGGAGTCCAGCACCTGTCGCTGCCCGAGCCGGACGGAGAGGCCGACCGCCTCGACGGCGGGGGAGCCGGGGGCCACGGGCGAGGGCAGCTCCCGGGGGCGTACCGCGAACAGGTCTCTCAGCGTCCTCATGCCCAACCACCTTGCTTACGACGGGTCCTGCGCAGCAGCCAGAAGAAGAACGGGCTGCCGAAGAGGGCGGTCAGCACCCCGAGCGGCAGCTCGGCGGGGGCCGCCACCGTACGGGCCGCGAGGTCGCCCGCCACCAGGACCAGGGCGCCCCCGAGCGCGCTGCCCGGGACGAGGAAACGGTGACCGGGGCCGTTGGCCATCCGCAGCAGATGCGGGACGAGCAGCCCGACGAAGGAGATGATCCCGGCGACGGCGACCGCGGCGGCCGTCAGCAGCGCCACCACCAGCACCAGCACGATCCGCAGCCGCTCCACGTCCACGCCCAGGTGTCGGGCGGGCCGCTCCCCGAGCGCCAGCAGGTCCAGCTTGCGGGAGTGGAAGGGGGCGATGAGGAGCCCGGCCAGCGCGCACGGCAGCACGGCGAGCACCTTGGGCCAGGTGGCCTGGGAGAGCGAACCGAGCTGCCAGAAGGTGATCTGGGTGATCTGCGCGTTGTCCGCGAAGAAGATGAACAGGCCGATCAGCGCGCCCGCGAACGCGTTGACGGCGATGCCGGTGAGGATCAGCGTCACCACTTCGGTCCGGCCGCCGGACCGCGAGAGCGTGTAGACGAGCAGCACCGTGATCAGGCCCGCGACGAACGCGCAGACGGTGATGGTCCAGTTGCCGAAGAAGCTCAGGCCGAGCGCGATCGAGGCGACCGCGCCCACGGCCGCGCCCGCCGAGATGCCGATCACGCCGGGCTCGGCGAGCGGGTTGCCGAACACGCCCTGCATCAGCGCGCCCGCACAGCCGAGGGACGCGCCGACGAGCAGGGCGAGGACGACCCGGGGAAGCCGCACGTTCCACAGGACGCTCTCGCCGACGCGGTCCAACTCCTGGCCGCCGAGCCCGATCCGGTGCTGCACGGAGGACAGGACGTCGCCGAGCGGGATGGAGTAGGCGCCGATCGCCGCGGACAGCAGACAGCCGACCAGCAGGGCCAGGGAGAGCACGGCGGTGAGCAGATACGCCCTGCTCCGGGGGGACTTGGGGGCGGCGACGCCGTCCGCTACCTCGCCCGGGGCCTTCGGATCGGCCCCGGTGCGTTCCTCGTACGCGGTGGTCACCGGCCCGTTCCGCCCTTCGCGTACAGCTGCTCGACGATCTCGGCGAGCACCCGGTCGGTGCGCGGCCCGTAGTTGAGCAGCACCCCGTCGTCGACGGTGACGATCCGGCGGTCCATCCCGGCCGGGGTCTCCGCGATGCCGGGGATCTTCACCAGCCCGTCCATGCCGCCGACCGACTCGAACCCCTTGGTCATCAGGAGGATCGCGTCCGGGGCGGCCTTGGCGAGCGCCTCGCTGGTGATGGCGGTGAAGTCCTTGTCCAGGCCCGACTCCTTGCCCGCGTCGACCGCGCCCGCCGCCTCCAGCAGCGAACCGGCCCCGGACTCCGCGCCGCCCAGCAGATAGACGGAAGCCGAGCCGCGCAGGTAGAGGAAGGCGACCCGGGGCTTCTTGCCGTCCGTGGGGCCCGGGATGGACTTCTGGACGGCGGCGATCCGGGTCTCGGTCCGCTCCTTGAGCTCCGTGCCGGCGGACGGTACGCCGAGGGCCTCGGCGACGGTGTCGATGCGGCGGCCGACGTCGGCGAGCTCCTTGGCGGGCTCGATGACGAGCAGCGGGACACCGGCGTCGCGGATCTGGTCGATCGCCTCGGCCGGCCCGGTGGTGGTGTCGGCGAGGACGAGCGTCGGCTTCAGCGAGAGCACGCTCTCCGCCGAGACGTCGTGGGCCCGGGTCACCACCGGGAGTTTCTCGGCCTGTTCGAAGGTGGCGGTGATGTCCCGGGCGACCACCTGCTTCCCGAAACCGAGGGTGAAGACGATCTCGCTCAGCGACCCGGTCAGCGGCACGATCCGGTCGGTGGACCCGATCGTGACCTTCGTGCCGTCCGCCGAGTCGACCGTCACCGGCAGTTTCGGCGCGGGCGGGGCGGCCAGCGGCTCGACCCGGTCGGCGTCGGCGGTGCTCCCGGCGGACTTCGGCGCGGAGTTGTCGCTTGCGCTTCCGCCTCCGCCGCAGCCGGTCAGGACCAGAGCGAGGGCGACAGCGGCGGTGAGGGCGGCGGCCGCCCTGCCCCGGGCCGGGCGACGGGGAAAGGCCCGTCCGGCGTCCGGGCCCTCGGAGCCCCGGGGGCTCCTCGTGGCGAAGGCCTGCGAGATGTGCACGGGGCACCGTCCTGTCGTTCTGCGGCGTGCGGTCGGCCGTTCGCCGGCAACGGCGTGACCGGAGGGGGTTCCGGCCCGGGCTGGGGATAGCTTAGGTTAGCCTTACCTGAGTATCCAGTCCTCGGAGGGGCCCCATGCCGTCGTCCAGATCCACCCGCGCGCTCGCCGTCGCGCTCCTCGCGGTACTGCTGGGGGCCCTGCTCCCCGCCGCCACCGCGCAAGCGGCCGAACGCACGGTGCAGGGCGGCCGACTGGACTGGGGCATCAAGTCCTCCTTCCAGAGCTATGTCACCGGCCCCATCGCGAGCGGCAGTTGGAGCCTGACCGGCGGCGCCGCCACGGTCGGCGGAAGTCAGTTCCGCTTCCACTCGGCGACCGGCTCCTACGACCCGGACACCGGCGCGCTCAACTCCGGCTTCTTGGGCGGCGTGCACTTCACCGGCCACAAGAAGCCCGACGGCGGCAACGAACTGGACCTCACGATCAGCCGCCCCACCATCCGGATCAGCGGCGGCAGCGGCATGCTCCACGCGGACATGGTGAGCAAGGAGCGGGGGACCGGCAAGGTCTCCAACCGCTCCCAGGTGCCGCTGGCCAGGCTCGGCCTCAGCGGGATCGACATGAAGGGCGGTTCCACCCCCATCGCCCTCACCGACGTCCCCACCACGCTGACCGCCGAGGGCGCCTCCGCCTTCGCCGGTTACTACACCGCGGGCACCCCGCTCGACCCGATCAGCCTCTCCGTCGACACCAAGGGCGCGGCCGCCCAGCCGAAGCCCTCCGCCCCGGAGAGGAAGAAGGACGAGAAGGAGAAGGAGAAGGCGGAGAAGAGGGACGAGGAGAAGGCTGGCCGCTTCGAGGACGCCGCCGTCGACTGGGGCGTACGCCGCACCTTCCGCGAGTACGTCACCGGCTCCATCGGCCAGGGCGAGTGGACGCTCGCCGACGGCGCCCAGGACGGCGGGGCCCTGTTCCGCTTCCCGCAGGGCAAGGGGACGTACGACGCGAAGAAGCAGACGCTGGACGCGGACTTCGGCGGCAGCATCCGCTTCACCGGCGTTCATGACCTCGACCTGAAGTTCGCCGGCGTCACCGTTGCCGTAGCTCAGGGCGAGGGCACCCTGTCGGCCGACGTCACCAGCGCGGGCACGACCACCGAGGACGTCCCGCTCATCACCTTCGTCGCCGAGGACTTCGTACCGAAGGACGGCCTCGCCGCCCTCACCGAGGCTCCCGCCACCCTCACCGCCGACGGCGCCAAGGCGTTCGGCTCCCTGTACAGCGCGGGCACCGCGATGGACCCGGTCTCGCTCGCCGTGGCCGTCGACGAGAAGGCCCAACTGCCCGCGCTCCCGGACCTCGGCAGCGAGCCGACCGCGTCCGCCGAGCCCACGGTGAAGGCCGCGGAGGAGCCCTCCACCGCACCGGCGGCCGCCTCCTCCGACTCCGGCCCGGGCGCCGGTACCTGGGCGGCCATCGGCGGCGGTGTGCTGCTGCTCGTCGCGGCCGGGGCGTTCCTCGCCCTGCGCCGCCGCGGGTCCGCGCAGGACCCCGACGCCGCCGCCACGGGCCCCGACGCCCCCAAGACCTCCTGACCCGGCACCCATGAGCGCCTTATGGGTCGTCACCCCCTCCCCTCACGCCTCTCTTCCCCCTCCCCCCGTTCCGCTAGGAGACCTACCGACATGGCAGCAACCCGCCGCCCCATAACGCTCGCCGCGGCCGTCGCCACGGCCGCCGTCCTGGGCACGACCTTCGCCCTTCCCGCCCTCGCCGCCGACGGCTCCTCCGGGGCCGCGCCCGCTGCCGCCCCGAAGCTGGAACTGGTCGACGGCACGCTGGACTGGGGCATCAAGGAGTCCTTCCGCAAGTACATCGCGGGCCCCATCGCGGGAGGAAGGATCACCGTCGCGGGGGCGCCGAGCAGGCCGCGGGCAACGGGGTGTTCACCTTCACCGACGGCAAGGGCTCGTACGACATCTCGACGCACGTCTCCGACACCGCGTTCAAGGGCAGCGTCCGGTTCGAGGGCCACCACGGGCTGCTCGACGTCCAGCTCAGCGACGTCAAGGTCGCCTCGGGCCGCGAGACGGGCATCATCACCGCCGACTTCACCAGCAAGAAGACGGACGGCACCGTCGTCACCAAGAACGACGCCCCGATCGCCGATCTGGACATGACCAAGGCCAAGCGGGGCGGCGGAGCGGGCGGAGCGATGGTCTTCTCCGACATCCCCGCCACGCTGACCGCCGACGGCTCCGAGGCCTTCGCCGGCTTCTACGAGAAGGGCGCCGAACTCGACCCGGCGACGCTCTCCGTCAAGCAGGCGACGAAGCCCCCGACCACGCCCCCCGCGACCCCGCCGGCCACCCCTCCCGCCACGCCCCCGGTCACCCCTCCCGCCACGCCCCCGGTCACCCCTCCGGCGACGCCGCCGGTCACCGGCAAGCCCACCGGCGAGCCGAGCACCGCCCCGACGCCCAACGCCTCCGAGCTCGCCGCGCCCGTCAGCGGCCCGGTCGTCGACGGCACCCTGAACTGGGGCGTCAAGGAGAAGTTCCGCTCCTACGTCGTCGGCCCGATCGCGCACGGCAAGGTCGAGACGAGCGAGGGCGCCACCGCCGCCGGCGACAGCTACCGGTTCGGCAGTGCCACCGGCGTCCTCGACGCCGACAAGAACACGCTGAACGCCGCGTTCCAGGGCAAGGTGCGCTTCCTCGGCCACGAGACCAAGGGCGAGTACGTCCTCGACCTGTCCCTCGGCAACCTGAAGGTCGCCATCGAGGGCACCTCCGGCACGCTCCTCGCCGACGTCTCCTCCAAGGACCAGAAGACCGGCAAGGTCAGCAAGTTCACCGGCCTGTCCCTGGCCGACCTGAAGGTGCCCGCCGGCGCGCTCGCCGCCAAGGGCGGCATCGTGAACCTCGAGAAGATTCCGGCGACGCTCACCACGGACGGCGCCAAGGCCTTCGGCGGCTTCTACGAGAAGGGCGAGGCGCTCGACGCCCTGAACGTCGCGGTCTCCCTCGACAAGGACGCCCAGCTCCCGGGCGGCTCCACCGGCGGCTCCGGATCCACCGGCGGCTCGGGCTCCACCGGCGGTTCCACGACCGGCGGTTCCACGACCGGTGGCGGAGGCACGGTCGGCGGCGGTTCCGCAGGCTCGACGGTCGGCGGCTCCGGCGCCCTGGCCGCCACCGGCTCCGACGTCCCGACCGGCGCCCTGATCGCGGCCTCGGGCGTCGTCGTGGCGGCCGGCGCGGGCGTCGTGATCGCGGCGCGCCGTCGTCGTGACGCCACCGCCTGACCCGCCCCGCACCACCTGAACGGCCCCGGGGCCGTACCGGTAGCCTCACCGCTTCCCGGTACGGCCCCGGGGCCGTACCCCGCCGGTCCCCGCCCCGTCGCCCGGCAGTGCTTGAATGCCCCCGTGAGCGACTACGACGTACCCCGGGGCATCGACGTCCTGCGCGTGTTCTGCGGACCCGACGGCCGGTACGGCAACGCGCTGGGCGTCGTACGCGACGGACGGGACCACCCCGACGAGGCCTCCCGCCAACTCCTCGCCCGGCGGCTGGGCTTCAGCGAGACCGTGTTCGTCGACGACCCGGAGCGCGGGCGGGTGGACATCCACACCCCGGGGCTCCGGCTGCCGTTCGCCGGGCACCCGCTGGTGGGCACCGCGTGGCTGCTGGACCTGGAGGTCCTGGAACTGGCGGTCGGGGACGTGTTCGCGCGCCAGGACGGGGAGTTCACCTGGATCACCGCCCGCCCCGAGTGGGTCCCGCCGCGCACGCTCCAGCAGTACGGGAGCGCCGCCGAGGTCGAGGCGCTGCCGGCCCCGCCGCCCGGCGAGGGGTGGCTCTACGCCTGGGCCTGGGAGGACGAGGCGGCCGGGCGGGTGCGCGCACGGGCCTTCCCGAGGCGCGGGGAGGCGATCGTCGAGGACGAGGCGACGGGCGCGGCGGCGCTGCTGCTCAGCGCGCGACTCGGCCGGGCCCTGAACATCACACAAGGACGCGGCTCCCAGATCCTCACCGCACCCGCGCCGGACGGCACGGTGGAGGTCGGGGGCCGCGTCCTGATGGCCGTCCGGGGCTGAACCCGGGGCGGTCCGTCCCGCTGCCGGGCCGGATCACGCGTGCGGCTCCACCGGAAGCCGGTGGAGCCGCACGCTCACGGGCACACGCGCCCGCGCCCGGTCACGCGCTGAGCGGGAAGACCTCGCCCAGTTCGCGGAAGACCGCGGTGTTCAGCGCGAAGGCCCGCTTGCACTCCTCGATGATGCGCTGCTTCTCCAGGTCGTCCGCGTTCACCGCGTCCAGCAGCTCGCGGTAACCCCGCTTGAACGCGGCCGGGTTGGCGATCTCCGCGAAGACGTAGAAGCGCACGCCGTCGCCCTTGCGCTCGAAGCCCCAGGTCTTCTCCGCCTTGTCGCGGATGATCTGACCGCCCGAGAGGTCGCCGAGGTAGCGGGTGTAGTGGTGGGCGATGTAACCGGCGGGCCAGGTGCGCGCGCACTCCGCGACCCGGGCCGCGTACGCGGCGGTGGCGGGCAGCGGCTCGACACCCTCGCGCCAGTCGGCCCCGCGCAGGTGCGCCAGGTCACGCTCCAGCTCGGTGGAGCGCATCAGCTCCGGCTGTATGAAGGGGCCGGCCACCGGGTCCTCGCGCAGGGCCTCCGCGCCTTCCTCCAGGGCCCGGTACACGAACCACAGCTGCTCGGTGTAGCGGGTGTAGGCGTCCACTCCCAGCCGCCCGCCGAGCAGGTCACTCATGAAGGTCGAGGTCTCGGCCTCGGTGTGCTGCTCGTGCGACGCGGTGCGGATGAGCGTCGAGAAGGGAGTGACGGTGGCGGTTGCGTCCAAGGCGGGCCTCCGGGGACCGAGGGGGACGGGAAGTCCAGAAAGGGACGGACATATCGGCAGCGGCCACCGCGACGGTGCGGCGGCGCGTGCCGATACGCCCGATCCTCCTACTTAGGTTTACCTAAGTCAACTGGTTCCCGACTGTCTGTCGGTAAAAGGCTACGCGCAGAGGGAGGGGAGAGTCCTGTCCTGCGCATTTCGGGGTGGTCTACGGGAGGGTGAGGATCTCCGCTCCGGTCTCCGTGACCACCAGCGTGTGCTCGAACTGGGCCGTCCGCTTCCGGTCCTTCGTCACCACGGTCCAGCCGTCCTCCCACAGGTCGTACTCGTGGGTGCCCAGCGTCAGCATCGGCTCGATGGTGAACGTCATCCCCGGCTGCATCACCGTGGTGGCGTGCGGGCTGTCGTAGTGCGGGATGATCAGACCGGAGTGGAACGAGGAGTTGATCCCGTGCCCGGTGAAGTCGCGGACGACCCCGTAGCCGAACCGCTTCGCGTACGACTCGATGACCCGGCCGATCACGTTGATCTGGCGCCCGGGCCTGACCGCCTTGATGGCACGGTTCAGCGACTCCCGGGTGCGCTCGACCAGCAGCCGCGACTCCTCGTCGACGTCGCCGCAGAGGTAGGTGGCGTTGTTGTCGCCGTGTACGCCGTTGATGTACGCGGTGACGTCGAGGTTCACGATGTCGCCGTCGCGCAGGACGGTGGAGTCGGGGATGCCGTGGCAGATGACCTCGTTGAGCGAGGTGCACAGCGATTTGGGGAAACCGCGGTAGCCGAGCGTCGAGGGGTACGCGCCGTGATCGACCATGAAGTCGTGGGCGACCCGGTCGAGCTCGTCCGTGGTGACCCCCGGGGCGATGTGCTTGGCGGCCTCCTCCATCGCCTGCGCGGCGATACGGCCCGCGACGCGCATCCGCTCCACGGTGTCGGAGTCCTGGACCTCCGGGCCGGTGTACGGCGTCGGGGCCGGCTTCCCCACGTACTCGGGACGCCGGATGTTTCCGGGGACGGAACGGACGGGAGTGATCTCCCCTGGTACGAGAAGCGACTGGCCAGACATGCCAGCGAGTCTAACCAGCGGTCCCGGGGCACCATGGCGATAAAGAAAGGAGCCGTCGATGGCCCTGTTCAAGAAGCGCACGGTGGGCAAACCGGGCGAATGGTACTACTGCCTGGAGCACAAGAAGGTCGAGGAGGGCCCGGAGTGCCCGGCGCAGAACCGGTTCGGCCCCTACACCTCCCGCCAGGCGGCACAACACGCGATGGACACGGCACGCGACCGGAACCTCGAGTGGGACACCGACCCCAAATGGCACGACGAGAACAAGGGCAAACCAAGCCCGCCCGGGGGCAACTCAAGCCCGCCCGGGAGCAACTCAAGCCCGTCCGGCGATTGAGGACGGTCTTTCCCGCAGGGCCCCGTCCGGCGGGATCCCAAGCCCGTCCGGCGATTGAGGACGTCTCTTCCAGCCCCTCCGGCGCTTGAGGAGCGGGGTACGGGGCGGAGCCCCGGAAGCCCGGCCACCCGGCCGGGCCCGGGTCACGCCTCCCCCCGGGCCCCCCTCCTCCGCACCGCGTCCTCATCCGTCTCCGAGTCGTACCGCACCAACGTCGGCAGCGCAGCGGTCAGCAGCACCACCGATGCCACGCACGCCACCCCGCCCGTCCAGATCGCCGACCGGGTCCCGGTCCAGCCCGCCATCGCCCCGGCCCGCACCTGGCCCAGCTGCGGGCCGACGCTGTACGAGAGCACCTCGATGCCCGCCAGCCGGCCCCGCAGCTCCTCCGGGATCGTCTGGTTCCAGATGGTCGCGCGTCCCAGCCCGCTCAGCATGTCGCCCGCTCCCGCCACGGCCAGGCAGAGCAGCACCACCCACACGCTGGAGAACCAGCCCGCCGCGGCGATGGCCAGCCCCCACGCCGTCGCACCGAACACCACGAAAAGCCCGTGCCTGCGCACCCGGCTCGTCCAGCCGCTGGTCAGCCCCAGCGCCAGCGAGCCGACCGAGCCCGCCGCGTACATCAGGCCCAGCGACCACTCCGCGTCCAGATCGTCCGCGAGGAACGGGAAGATCGTGTTCGGGAAGGCGAAGAACATCGCCGCCATGTCGATCGCGTACGTCCCCAGCAGCACCGGCCGGCTCCAGGCGTACCGCGCCCCCTCGACGATCCCGCGCAGCGACGGCTTCCGCGCGTCCCGCGCGGGCGGGGCCGGGGAGAGCCGCAGGCAGAGCACGACGGAGGCGGCGAACGTGCACACCGTCACCCCGTACGCGGTGCCGTGACCGGCGTACGCCACCACCAGACCGGCCAGCGCCGGGCCCGCGATGGCCCCGATCTGCCAGCGCAGCGAGTTCAGCGCGGCCGCCGCCGTCTGCTGCTCGTGCGGCACGATCCGGGCCATCAGGGAGTCCAGCGCGGGCCGCTGGAGCCCGGCGAGCGCGGACACCCCGCCGGCCACCACGTACAGCGGCCACAGCAGCGGCTCCGGGAGCAGGGCGTTCACCAGCAGGATCGCGGCGAGCACGCCGAGCCCCGCCTCGGTGAGCAGGATGACCCGGCGGCGGTCCACCGAGTCCGCGAGCGCCCCGCCGTACAGCCCGAAGACCACCAGCGGCACCAGCTCCACCGCGCCCATCGCCCCGACCGCGAGCGGGGAACCCGTGAGGTCCTTGATCTGGAGCGGCAGCGCGATGAGCGCCATGAAGCTGCCGAAGTACGTGATCAGACCCTGGACCCACAGCAGCCGGAAGTCCGCCGAGGAGCGCCACGGCGAGAGGTCCGGCAGCAGGGCGCGGAGCCGGGCCGACGGCGGCGAGGAGGAGGGAGAGGGCGAGGGAGGCGCTGAGGTCACGAAGGGCCATGATCCGCACTGCCGGGCGTTTCGGGCAAGCCGGTATTCCGTCACGCCCGCCGGACCGGGGCCCGCCGGCGACGGCCTCCCGGTGGCTACCTGGCAGTAGGGTCGGGCCCATGACTACACAGGACAGCGGCAGCGCGCCCAAGCCCCCTGCCAAGGACCCCTGGGACCTCCCCGATGTCTCCGGCCTGAGCGTGGGCGTGCTCGGCGGCACCGGCCCGCAGGGGCGCGGCCTCGCCTACCGGCTCGCCCGCGCCGGACAGCGGGTCACCCTCGGCTCCCGGGACGCCGCCCGCGCCGAACAGGCCGCGGCGGAGCTGGGCTTCGGCGTCGAGGGCGCGGACAACGCGGAGTGCGCCCGGCGCAGCGACATCGTGATCGTCGCGGTGCCGTGGGACGGCCACGCGAAGACGCTCCAGTCCCTGCGCGAGGAGCTCGCCGGCAAGCTCGTCATCGACTGCGTCAACCCGCTCGGCTTCGACAAGAAGGGCGCCTACGCCCTCAAGCCGGAGGAGGGCAGCGCCGCCGAACAGGCCGCGGCCCTGCTGCCGGACTCCCGGGTCACCGCCGCCTTCCACCACCTCTCGGCCGTGCTGCTCCAGGACGAGTCCATCGAGGAGATCGACACCGACGTGCTGGTCCTGGGCGAGGCCCGGGCCGACACGGACCTCGTGCAGGCGCTGGCCGGCCGGATCCCCGGCATGCGGGGCATCTTCGCGGGCCGGCTGCGCAACGCCCACCAGGTGGAGTCGCTGGTCGCCAACCTGATCTCGGTCAACCGCCGCTACAAGGCCCACGCCGGACTGCGCACCACCGACGTCTGACCGGCCCCGCCGGGCCCGGTCGGGGCACAACGGGGCATGGGGGACACTGGAAGGGACCGCGACCCGTTCCCGACAGGAGTCGACCCCCATGCCCCGCATCGCTCTCTACGCCCTCGTCGTCTGCGTCCTCGCCGTCGTGGCGGCCGCGGTCTCCTTCGCGCAGGGCAGCCTGCTCGGGATCGTCTGGGTGCTCGTCGCGGGGCTCTCGTCGAACATGACCTGGTTCTACATCCGCAAGCACCGGCTGGCCGTCGCCGCCGACGCCGGCTGAACGAGACGGGCCGCACGAGGCCGACTGCACGAGGCCAGCTGCATGAGTCGGCCTGAACGAATCGGGTTGAACGAGTCAGGCTGAACGCGGCGCCGCGCTGTCAGCCCATGTCAGCCCATGTCAACCCACCGCGCACCCCGGGTCCTGCTCGTCGAAGAGGCCCCGCCAGAAGCGGTACAGGTCGTAGCCGCAGTACCGCTGGAACTCCTCGACGCCCAGCCCGCGCAGCAGGGCGTGGATCGCGTCGAAGAACGCGATGTTCACCTCGGGGATCCACAGGATCGCGAACACCGCGATCAGCCCGAACGGCGCGATCGGCTCCACCTGGCGGCGGATCCGGTACGAGAGCCAGGGCTCGATCACCCCGTACCCGTCCAGACCCGGGATCGGCAGGGAGTTCAGGATCGCCGCCGTCACCTGGAGCATCGCCAGGAACGCCAGCGCGTAGCGGAAGGCGACCGGCACCCCGTCGAGCGCGTCCAGCCAGAACGGGGCCGTGCACACCACCGCGAACGCCACGTTCGTCAGCGGGCCCGCCGCCGAGATCAGGCTGTGCTTCCAGCGGCCGTGGATCCGGCCGCGCTCGATGTACACCGCGCCGCCGGGCAGCCCGATCCCGCCCATGATCACGAAGAGCACCGGCAGCACGATGCTGAGCAGCGCGTGCGTGTACTTCAGCGGGTTGAGCGTCAGATAGCCCTTGGACGCGACCGAGAGGTCCCCGCTGTGCAGCGCGGTCCGGGCGTGCGCGTACTCGTGCAGACAGAGCGAGACGACCCAGGCACCGGTGACGAACAGGAACACCGCGAAACCGGTGGCGTCCGCGAAACCCGTCCACACCGCCCAGCCCGCGACCGCGGTGACGGCGGCGATACCGAGGAAGACCGGGCTGATCCTCCGGTCGCCGCGGGTGGCTGCGGTGGTCATCGGCGATCGGCTCCTGGGGTGAGGGGGCGGGGGAGGGACTGTACGGCGTGGGGGCCCCGCCGTGGAACGCGGGAAGGGGGATCGTACGGGGCCGACAGGGCTGGAACGCCGGAGACCGCTTGTGGAGTTCCACCCGGTCAACGCCTCGACCCCCTCCGTCACGGACAATGGGCCCGTGCGCTACTGCATCCTCGGCACCACCCGGGCCATCCGCGACGACGGAACGGCCGTCCTCCTCGGCGGGGCGCGGCTGCGCGCCCTGCTCACCGTGCTCGCGCTGCGCCCCGGGCGGACCGTCCCCGCCGGAGTCCTCGTCGACGAGGTGTGGGACGGCGACCCGCCCGCCGACGCGGCCGGCGCCCTCCAGGCCCTGGTCGGGAGGGCGCGGCGGGCCCTGGGCCGGAGCGCCGTCGAGTCCGCGGCGGGCGGCTACCGGCTCGCCGCCCCGCCGGACGCCGTGGACCTGCACCGCTTCGAACGCCTGGCGGGGGACGGGAGCCGGGCCCTGGAGGACGGCGACGCGTCGGGTGCCCTCACCCTCCTGGGGGAGGCCCTCGCCCTGTGGCACGGGCCCGCCCTCGCCGATCTGCCCGACCGCGCGGCGGAGGCGTCCCGCTGGGAGGCCCGCAGGCTCGACGCGCGACGCGCCGGGTCCGGGGCTCTCCTCGCCCTGGGGAGAGCGGGGGAGGCGCTGCCGGAGCTGGCCGTGCTCTGCGACGCCCACCCGCTCGACGAACCGCTCCAGGTCCTGCGCATCACGGCCCTGCGGGACGCCGGGCGCCCCGCCGAGGCGCTGGCCGCGTACGAGGAGGTCCGCACCCTGCTCGACGACCGCCTCGGCACCGCCCCGGGCCCGGGCCTGCGGGCCCTGCACACCGAACTGCTCCACCAGGAACCGGCCGCGCCGCCCGTGCCGGGGCCCGCGCCCCGCCCCACCCCGGGCGCCCCGTCCGCCGTGGGCGCGGCCCTCTCCCCGGCGGCCCCGGCCCCGACCGCGTCCCCGATACCGCCCGGGAACCTCCGGGCCCGGCTCACCAGCTTCGTCGGCCGCGACGGCGACATCGCCGCGCTCCGCGACGACCTCGCCCGGAGCCGGCTCGTCACCCTGCTCGGCCCCGGCGGCGCGGGCAAGACCCGGCTGTCCCAGGAGACCGCGGAGGCCGCCGCCGAGAGCTGGCCCGACGGCGTCTGGCTCGCCGAACTGGCGCCGGTGGACGACCCGGAGAGCGTGCCCGAAGCCGTCCTGACCGCGCTCGGCGCCCGCGAGACCGTGCTGCGCGGGGCCGGCGCCGAGGAGCTGCGGGCCACCGACCGCACCGCCGCCGACCCCCTCGTACGCCTCACCGAACACTGCGCCCCGCGCCGGATGCTCCTCCTCCTGGACAACTGCGAGCACGTCATCGGAGCGGCCGCCGCCCTCGCCGAGCGGCTGCTGACCCACTGCCCGCAGCTCACCGTCCTCGCCACCAGCCGCGAACCCCTCGGCGTGCCGGGCGAGTTCGTCCGTCCCGTGGACCCGCTGCCGGACCCGATGGCGCTGCGCCTGCTCGCCGAGCGCGGGGCGGCGGCCCGCCCGGGCTTCCGCACCGACGCGGACGGGGCGACCGCCGCCGCCTGCGCCGAGATCTGCCGCCGTCTGGACGGGCTGCCGCTCGCCATCGAGCTGGCCGCCGCCCGGCTGCGGATGCTCACCCCGCGCCAGATCGCCGACCGGCTCGACGACCGCTTCCGCCTCCTCACCAACGGCAGCCGGACCGTGCTGCCCCGCCAGCAGACCCTGCGCGCCGTCGTCGACTGGTCCTGGGACCTGCTGGACGCCGCCGAACGCGCCGTGCTGCGCCGGCTCTCCGTCTTCGCCGGAGGCTGCTCCCTCGCCGCCGCCGAGGAGGTCTGCGCCCTGCCCGCACCGGCCGACGGCGTCGCCGTCGACTCCCCGGACGTCGCCGCCCTGCTCGGGTCCCTGGTCGACAAGTCCCTCGTCGTCGCCGCGCCCGGCGACGACGAGGAGATGCGCTACCGGCTGCTGGAGACGGTCGGCGAATACGCCGCGGAGCGCCTGGAGGAGGCCGTCGAACGGGGCGCCGTCGAGCGGCGTCACCTGGTCCACTACCGGGAGCTGGCCCGGATCACCGGGCCGAAGCTGCGCGGCGCCGGGCAGCGGGAGGCCATCGCGCTCTTCCAGCGCGAGTACGAGAACCTGCGCACGGCGCTCCGCCACGCCGTCGCCGCCCGGGACGAGCAGGAGGGGCTCTGCCTGGTGCTGTCGCTGTCCTGGTACTGGATGATGCGCGACCTCAACTCCGACGCCCGCCAGTGGGGCGGGGCGGTGGCCGCACTGGGCCCCGACCCCTTCGCCCCGCCCGGCGTCCGGGCTCCTTCGCTGCTGGAGCGGGCCACCGACCGGCCTCCGCCCTGGGAGCCGGAGCAGGTGGCGGAGGCACGGCGAGGTGTGGGGCTGATCCAGCTGGTCAGCATGGACCACGCGATGGAGGAGTGGCTGACCCCGCAGGGCCGGGAACGGATGGACATCATCAGCCGCACCTACCGGGCCGGGCAGCCGCAGACCTGTCGTGCTCCCGGTTCGCTCTGGCTGTTCGCGATCCTGCTCACCGGAGAGGTCGACGAGCTGCGCGAGTTGATGGACGAGACGGTCCGGGCCTCCCGGGAGTTCGCTTACGAGTGGGAGCTGGGCGCCGCGCTGGAGATGCGGGCCAAGATCCTGGCCAACCGCCCCGACTGGGCGGGCGAGGCACTGGCCGACGCCGACGAGAGCCTGGAGATCTTCGCGCGGCTCGGCGACGACTGGGGCGCCGCCGAGTCGCTCTCCTCCCGGGGCGAGGCGAACGAGCGAGCGGGCCGTTTCACCGCCGCCACAGAGGACTACCTGGCCGCGATCGGCTATGCGCAGACGCTCGGCGCCCGGTCCCAGGTAGCGGTGTTGCGGGCGCGGTACGCCGGGGCCCTCACCGAACTCGACCGGTTCGAGGAGGCCGAGGCCATCCTGCGCGAGATCGTCGACGGCGGCCGGTTCTCGGGACACGAGGCGATGCCGACCGCCCGCCTGCACCTGGGCTTCCTGCTCGGACGTCAGGGGCGTCCGGCCGAAGCCCGCGAGCAGCTGTCGCTGCTGCGAAAGGAGTTCAGCTCCCGCACCGTCGGTGTCTTCGACGGATTCGTGCTCGGGGTGCTGGCCTGGCTGGACAACCTCGAAGGCGCGTACGCTTCCGCGCTCGACGTCGCGCTGGCCGCCCTGGGCCGTTCCCAGGACCGGATCTCGGCCATGATGGCCCCGTTCATGGCGTCCATGCAGCTGACGACCATCGCCCGGGCGCTGGCGGGGTTGGACGACGCGGGGGCCCCGGAGGCCGCCGCCCGGCTCCTCGGCCTCCAGGCGGCGCTCCTGCCGCCCGGGCACCTGCCGACCACGCTGGAGGGCCAGGCCCTCGACGACGCGGAGCAGGCCGTACGCGCCCGGATCGACGACGAGGCGTACGCGGCGGCCCACCGCCAGGGCGCCGGCCTCACACTGGAGGAGGCCGCCGCCCTGGCGGAGACGTACCGGCAGCCCGCCGCGGAGTGACGCTCAGGCCTTCTTGCGGAACTTGGCCACCGCCAGCGGAGCCATCACCAGGGTGATGCCCGCCGCCCAGGCGAGCGTCACCCAGACGGAGTTGGCGACCGGGCCGCCCATCATCAGGCCCCGCACCGCGTCGGCCAGATTGGACAGCGGGTTGTAGTCGGTGAACGTCTGGAGCCAGCCCGGCATGGTCGTGGGCGGCGCGAAGATGGAGGAGCCGAACTGCAGGGGCATCAGCACCAGCATTCCCATCCCCTGGACCGCCTGGGCCGTCTTCATGGCCAGCCCGAGCACGATGAAGATCCACATGATGGCGGCGCCGAACACCGCCGACAGCGCGACCGCCGCCAGGAGTCCGAACACGGACGTGCCGAGGCTCATGCCGAGGGCGAAGCCCATCGCGAGCAGGATGGTGATGGCGACCATCATCCGGCCCAGTTCGACCACGATCTTGGCGATCAGCACCGACGAGCGGGCTATCGGCATCGTCCGGAACCGGTCCATGACGCCCTTGCGGAAGTCGTCGTTGACCCCGGTGCCGACGGCCATGGCGATGTTCATGCCCATCATCGCCATCAGCCCGGGAACCAGATAGTTCAGGTAGTCCTGCCGGTCCCCGCCGAGGCTGCCGCCGACCGAGCCGCCGAAGACGTACACGAACAGCAGCGTGAAGATGATCGGCATCAGAAGGACGTCGAACATCGACTCGGGGTCCTTCTTGATCTGGAGCAGATTGCGCCGCGCCAGAGCCCCGATGTGCCGCAGGTTGGCCCGCAGACCGATCCGGCCCTCGTCGGCCATCCCCGGCTTCGACGGCGCGGCGCCCGCGGTCCCGGCGGGAGCGGGGGGCAGTGTCGTGGTGCTCATGCGGCGACCTCCTGGGGAGCCTGGTCGGAGAGGGGCGTGGCCTTGTCGCCGGTGATCGCGAGGAACACCTCGTCGAGGCTGGGCAGGGCGGTTGAGACATGGGCGAGGGAGAAGCCCCGGACGCCCAGCAGCCCGATGACGGCGGTCAGCTGCTCGTCGCTGAGGATCGGCACGTACAGCAGGCCCTCGTCCGGCACCGCCTGCGCACCGGCGACGCCGTCGAGGCCCGCCTCCCGGATCGCCTGCGCCATCGCGGCCAGCTCCGCCGGGTCCGACGGCCGGATCTGGAGGGTGCGTCCGCCGACCTTCGCCTTCAGCTCGTCGACCCCGCCCCGGGCGATGATCTTCCCCCGGTCGATCACGGTCAGCTCCTTGGCGAGCTGCTCCGCCTCCTCCATGTACTGGGTGGTCAGCAGTACGGTCGCGCCCTCGGCGACCATCCGCTGCACCTCGTCCCAGACCTCGTTACGGGTCCGGGGGTCGAGCCCCGTCGTCGGCTCGTCCAGGTAGAGCACGGAGGGGCTGCCGATCATGGAGGCGGCCAGGTCGAGCCGGCGGCGCATCCCGCCGGAGTACTCCATGCAGGCCCGCTTGGCGGCCTCGGTGAGCGAGAACCGCTCCAGCAGCTCGTCGGCGCGGGCCCGTGCCTTCTTGCGGGGCAGATCGAGCAGCCGCCCGATCATGTAGAGGTTCTCCCAGCCGGAGAGCTTCTCGTCGACCGAGGCGTACTGCCCGGTGAGGCCGATGGTGCGGCGGAGCTGCCGGGGCTGCCGCACCACGTCGAAGCCCGCGACGACCGCGTGGCCGGAGTCGGGGGTGATCAGGGTGGACAGGCAGCGTACGAGGGTGGTCTTGCCCGCGCCGTTGGGGCCGAGCACACCGAGGACGGTGCCTTCGCGGACGTCGAGGTCCACGCCGTCCAGCGCTTTGGTCTCGCCGTAGTGCTTGACCAGCCCCCGCACCTCGACGGCGTTCCGGCCGCTGCTGGGGTTCTTGTCGATTCGTTCCATGTCCACCAGCAGACCAGCGCCCACCGACAGCTCGCCGACAGGCCGCCGACACGGCAGGGAACCGGACGCCGGACGGGCGACAGCCCGCCGATGGGGGATGTCGGCGGGCTGTCGGTGGTGCGGGAAATGGCTGGTGGGCGCGGGCCGAAAACGCGTCGGAAGGCCCGTCGGTCAGTGCGCGGGCCTCAGTGGAAGGTGTGCTCCGGCGCCGGGAACGTGGAGCCGACGACCTCGTCCGCGAACTCCTTCGCCGCGTCGCCGAGCACCTGGCGCAGGTTCGCGTACTGCTTGGTGAAGCGCGGCACCTTGCCGCCGGTCAGCCCGACCATGTCCGTGTAGACGAGGACCTGGGCGTCGGTCGCGGAACCGGCGCCGATGCCGATGGTCGGGATGTGGAGCGTACGGGTGACCTCGGCGGCCAGCTCGGCGGGGACCAGCTCCAGCACGACGGCGAACGCGCCCGCGTCCTGCACGGCCTTGGCGTCGCGCAGCAGCTGCTGGGCGGCCTCCTCGCCGCGCCCCTGGACCCGGTAGCCCATCGCGTTGACGGACTGCGGGGTCAGGCCGATGTGGCCCATGACCGGGATGCCCGCCTCGACCAGCAGCCGGATCTGCTCGTGGGACCGCTCGCCGCCCTCCAGCTTGACCGCGCCGACGCCCGACTCCTTGACCAGCCGGGTGGCGTTGCGCAGCGCCTGGACGGGCCCCTCCTGGTACGAGCCGAAGGGCAGGTCGCCGACGACGAGGGCGCGCTTGGTGCCCCGGACGACGGCGGCGGACAGCATGGCGATCTCGTCCATCGTGACGGGCACGGTGGTCTCGTAACCGAGGTGGCAGTTGCCCATGGAGTCCCCGACGAGCATGACCGGGATGCCGGCCTCGTCGAAGACGGACGCGGTCATCGCGTCGTAGGCGGTGAGCATCGGCCACTTCTCGCCGCGCTCGGTGGCGGCGGCGATGTCGTGGACGGTGATGCGGCGGGTGGACTTCCCTCCGTACAGCGCCTTGCTGCTGTCGGCGGACGCACCTGCGGGGGAGGTGCCCGTGGGGGAAGACGGATTCTGTGCAGCCTGAAGCGACATGGCCGGTGGCTCCTTCGTCATCTCGAGGCACCCTGACGGCGTCCCCGGATCCCTTCCATGGTGGCATCCCGCCCCGCCACTCGGGAAGTGGGCCCGCACGCGTGTCCGAACGGTGGCCGGTGCGGAACCGGCGCGGAACCGGTGGGGAAACCTTCAGCAATACGAGACGGTGTCGTATCGAAATGTGGTTAGGATCGTCCGCATGTCCCTACCGTCCGGCGCTCCCGCCGCCGCGCCCCGTGTTCCCGAGGCGATCCACCGCCGCCGCTGGTGGATCCTCGCCGTCCTCATGTTCAGCCTGCTCATCGTGGTGCTGGACAACTCGATCCTGAACGTCGCGGTCAAGACGATCGCGAGCCCCGCCCCCACCGGCATCGGCGCCACCCAGAGCGAGCTGGAGTGGGCGATCAACTCCTACACGCTCGTCTTCGCCGGGCTGCTGTTCACCGCGGGCCTGCTCGGCGACCGGATCGGCCGCAAGAAGGTCCTCCTCGGTGGCATCCTGGTCTTCGGCGTCGGCTCCGCGCTGGCCGCGTTCTCCGCCTCGCCCGGTGAGCTCATCACCTGGCGCGCGCTGATGGGCTTCGGCGCGGCCTTCGTGATGCCCGCCACCCTCGCCGTCCTGATGAACGTCTTCGAGCGCGACGAGCAGCCCAAGGCCATAGGCATCTGGGCGGGCAGCGTCGGGCTCGGCATCGCCATCGGCCCGATCACCGGCGGGCTGCTCCTGGAGCACTTCTGGTGGGGCTCGATCTTCCTGGTGAACGTCCCGGTGGTCGTGATCGCCCTCGTCGCCATGGCGGTCCTGATCCCCGACTCCCGCGACCCGAAGCCCGGCAGGGTCGACCCCGTGGGCGTCGCGCTGTCCATCGTGGGCCTGGTCCTGCTGGTGTACGGGATCATCCGGGGCGGCGAACTGGCCGACTTCACCGACACCACCGTCCTCCTCGCCATCGTCGGCGGACTGCTGGTGCTGGCCGGATTCGTCTGGCACGAGAAGCGCAGCAGCCACCCGGCCATCGACGTCACGTACTTCCGCGAGCCCGCGTTCTCCGCCGCCGTCGCCGCCATCGCGCTGGTCTTCTTCGCGCTCATGGGCGTGACCTTCTTCTCCGCCTTCTACCTCCAGAGCGTGCGCGGCTACACCGCCCTGGAATCGGGTCTGCTGATCGTTCCGCTCGCCGCCGCCCAGATGATCTTCGCGCCCCGGGCCCGGCTGGTCGTCGACCGCTTCGGCGCCCGCGCGGTCTGCACGGTCGGCATGCTGCTCGTCGCCGCCGGACTCGCGTCGTTCGCCCTGTTCGACACGGGTACGCCGGTGTGGGCGATGTGCCTCGTCTTCTTCGTCCAGGGCACCGGGATGGCGCACATCATGCCGCCCGTCACCGTCGCCGTGATGCAGGCGCTGCCCCGCGAGAAGGCCGGTTCCGGATCCGCCGTCAACAACACCTTCCGCCAGGTCGGCGGGGCGCTCGGGATCGCGGTGCTCGGCTCGGTGCTCTCCACCGTCTACCGGGGCGACATCGAGGGCCACCTCGGCGCCGTCCCGGCCGGGGTCAGGGACGTGGCGGGCGAGTCCATCGAGGCCACCCTCGGCGTCGCCGAGAAGCTCGGCCCGGTGGCCGGAAAGCCGCTGGTCGCCGCTGCCAACGACGCGTTCATCAGCGCCATGCACGTGACCGCGCTCGGCTCGGCGGCCGTCGCCCTGATCGGCGCCGTCGTCGTCGGCCTGTTCCTGCCCGGCCGGATCCCGGCGGCGACCGGGGCCTCCGGGACCGCGGAAGCCCCGCCCGCGAAGGAGAAGCTGCACCGCTGACGCCCGGTGCGCCGGGGGCCGACCCGGTGGGAACCGGGGCGGGCGGGCTCCGTGGGCCGCGGTCGGCCGGCGACTGCCGTCGCTCCGGCCCTCCCGGGTCGGCGAGAATCGGAGCGGTGGACGTACCGGGGCGACAGCCGCGGACGTACCCGGGACGACAGCGCGGCGAGAGGCGGCTTCAGGTGCAAGGCCAGGACGGCGAGCGGGACCGGTGCGGGGCACGGGACGGGAGCGAGCCGCCGGCCGGGGCGGCGGATCCGGAGCCCCGCCGCGGACGGCCCCGCTCCGCCGCGGCGGAGCGGGCGATCCTGGACGCCGTCATCGCCCTCCTGGAGGCGGGCGAGCCACTGGCGGGCCTCTCCATCGAGCGCATCGCGCGCACCGCGGGCGTCGGTAAGGCCACCATCTACCGGCGCTGGAGCGGAAAGGAGGAGCTCTTCGTCGACGTCGTACGCGACATGGAGCCCACCGACCCGCCCGTCTCCGGCACCGCCGGACTCGCCGACGTGCGCGTGATGCTGGAATCGATGCGCACCCGGGGCCTCGCCCAGCGTTCCTCGGTGCTCCTGGTCAACATCTTCGCCCAGATGAAGAGCCATCCGAAGCTGTGGGAGGAGTACTCCGGCACGGTGATCGCTCCCCGACGGGTCGCCATGCTGGAGGCGGTGCGGCGCGCCGTCGCAGCCGGGGAACTGCGCGAGGACCTCGACGTGGAGCTGATCGACGACCTGTTCGTCGGCCCCATGCTCGTCCGCACGGTGCACCGCCCCGACGCGCCGCTCCCCGAGGACCTCGTGGACCGCGTCATCGCCGCCCTCCTGGGAGGGCTCGCCCCCGTACGAGTGTGACCGTTCTGTCACAGCAGCCCCCTGGCCGGCCCCGTACCGGAACCCGGCGTCCCGCCTCTGTCGTCCTGCTTTCCGTACGGGCACTCCGTACGGTCGTGGGGACGCCGGGCGGGTCCGTGGGCCGACGGCCGGAAAGACGCCGCTCATCGCCTAGGGTCGAGGGCGCGGCGATGTGCAGGGCAAGGCAGTGAGGACAGCGCGATGGTGCAGGCGTACGGAGCGGACACGGACCACGGCAGCGCGGGGCAGCCGGAGGCCGGTGGGTCCCGCTTCCGGAGCCTGTGGGACAGGCTGAGGTCCGACCGGGGCGTCTGGCGGCGCGGGATCGTGCTGGCCCTCTGCTCGGTGCTGCTGACCCTGCTGATGGTCGTCCACGCGCAGATCCCCAACCGGCTCGGCAACCTCGGCAGCCTCGTCGAGACGTTCCTGCCGTGGGTCGCGCTCTTCATCCCGGTGCTGCTGGTCCTCGGCCTGCTGCGGCGCTCGGCGACGGCCGTGATCGCGCTGCTGCTGCCCACCGTGGTCTGGCTCAACGTCTTCGGGGGCCTGCTCACCGACAAGTCCGGCGGCGGCGGCGACCTCACCGTCGCCACCCACAACGTCAACGCCGGCAACCCCGACCCCGACGGCACGGCCCAGCAGGTCGCCGGTTCCGGGGCAGACGTCGTGGCCCTCCAGGAACTCCCGGGCAGGCAGGTCTCCACGTACGAGAAGTCGCTGGCCGACCGCTACCCGTACCACTCCGTCCAGGGCACCGTGGGCCTGTGGAGCAAGTACCCGCTGGCCGACACCAAGCCCGTCGACATCAAGATGGGCTGGACCCGGGCGATGCGCTCGACGGTCAGGACCCCGCAGGGCGAGGTCGCGGTGTACGTGGCCCACCTGCCGTCCGTCCGCGTGAAACTGCACGCCGGCTTCACCGCCAACCAGCGTGACGCCAGCGCCGACGCGCTCGGTGAGGCCATCGCCGACGAACGGGTGGAGCGCGTCGTCCTGCTCGGTGACCTGAACGGCACGATGAACGACCGCTCGCTGAACGCCGTCACCGCCCAGATGCGTTCCACCCAGGGCGCGGCGGGCGACGGCTTCGGATTCAGCTGGCCGGCCTCGTTCCCGATGGCCCGGATCGACCAGATCATGGTCAAGGGCGTCGAGCCGTTGGCCTCCTGGACCCTCGCGGCGACCGACAGCGACCACCTCCCGATCGCGGCCCGCGTGGAGCTGTGACGTATCCGGCGGGCCGGGTGGGCGGCCCACGGTGGGCCGGGCAGATCCGGTGGGGCGGCCGCAACGAGCCGTTCACCTGCCGGTAGGCGCCCGGCACAACCGTCTGCGAGAATTTGTTCCGGTAACTTACATATGGCGTGAGCCGTTGTCCGGCACCCCGCGTGCCCCGGCAACGGCTTCCTGCTGTTCCCGGCTGCGCCCCGCGCCGCCACGCCTCCCCAGCCTCCCGTCTCGATGAAAGGTCCCCTCCCCATGCCCCTGGCTCTCCTCGCCCTGGCCGTGAGCGCCTTCGGCATAGGCACGACGGAGTTCGTCATGATGGGGCTGCTGCCCAACGTGGCGGATGACCTGGGCACCTCCGTGCCCACCGCCGGATACCTCGTGTCGGCGTACGCGATCGGCGTCGTCCTGGGCGCACCGCTCCTCACCGGCCTCGGCTCGCGCGTCCCGCGCAAGAAGATGCTCCTGGCGCTCATGGCGCTGTTCACCGTCGGCAACCTGGCCTCCGCGCTCGCCCCGGACTTCGGCTGGCTGATCGCGGGCCGCTTCCTCACCGGCCTCCCGCACGGCGCGTTCTTCGGCGTCGGCGCGGTCGTCGCCGCCCGGCTGGTGCCCGAGGGCCGCCGGGCGCGGGCCGTCGCGACGATGTTCCTCGGCCTGACGGTGGCGAACATCGTCGGCGTCCCCGCAGCCACCCTGCTCGGCCAGCACCTCGGCTGGCGGGCCACCTTCCTCGTGGTAGCGGCGATCGGCCTCGCCGCGATGGCGGCCCTCACGCGCCTGGTACCGCACATCCCCGTCGAGGCGCACCAGGACGTCCGCCGCGAACTGCGCGCCCTCGGCAACCGTCAGGTGATCCTCGGCCTGCTCACCGCCGTCTTCGGCTTCGCCGGGGTCTTCGCGGTGTACTCGTACCTCTCGGCCATGACCACGAAGGCGATGGGCTTCGGCGAATCCTCGGTCACCCTGGTCCTGGCCCTCTTCGGCATCGGGATGACCCTGGGCGCCCTGGCCGCGGGCCCCCTCACGGACCGGGCGCTGCGCCCGACCCTGTACGGATCGCTCGGCGCGCTCGCGGTGATCCTGGTGGTGTTCCCGTTCACGGTGCACCTCCCGTGGGCGGCGCTGGTGATGGTGGTGCTGCTGGGCGGGGTCGGCTTCATGACGACGACCCCGCTCCAGATGCTGGTGATGAACAAGGCGAAGGACGCCCCTACGCTGGCCTCCGCCTCCAACCACTCCGCGTTCAACCTGGCCAACGCGGGCGGCGCCTGGCTGGGCGGCGTGGCCATCGCAGCGGGCTGGGGCTGGACGTCCCCGGCTCTCGTCGGCGCGGTGCTGGCAGTGATCGGCCTGGCCGTCGCGGCGACGGCGGGCTACCTGGACCGGGGCCCGTCACCGAAATCCCGCGTGGTGGCGGCCAATCAAGCCGGTCCGGCGCTTGAGGACAGAACCGGCACCCGTTCCAGCCCGTCCGGCGTTTGAGGACGGAACCGCTTCGCCGGGCGGACCGGCATCCACGCCGGGGCCGCATCTCCAGCCCGTCCGGCGCTTGAGGACGGAACGAAGCGCCGGACGGACCCGGCGGCCACACGTGACCGCCGCACAACCCAGCCCGTCCGGCGCTTGAGGACAGAGGCGGCCACCGGACGCCCCCGGTAATCGCCCGTCCACCCCCCCCCGCTACGACGACTCGCGCCAGCGATTCGTGATCGGCAGCCGCCGGTCCTTCCCGAACCCCTTGGGCGAGATCTTCGTCCCCGGCGGATACTGCCGCCGCTTGTACTCGGCCGCGTCCACCATCCGCAGCGTCTTCGCCACCAGCTCCGCGTCGAACCCGGCCGCCACGATGGCGTCAAGACCCTGGTCCCGGTCGACGTACATCTCCAGGATCGCGTCCAGGACGTCGTAGTCCGGCAGCGAGTCCGTGTCGACCTGCCCCGGCCGCAGCTCCGCGCTCGGCGGCTTGGTGATCGAGGCCTCCGGGATCGGCGGGGTCTGCCCCCGCTCCTCGGCGGCCCGGTTCCGCCACTTCGCCAGCCGGAAGACCGACGACTTGTAGACGTCCTTGATCGGCCCGTACGCGCCGACCGCGTCCCCGTACAGCGTGGAGTAGCCCACCGCCAGCTCGGACTTGTTGCCCGGCGCCAGCACGATCTGCCCCTCCTGGTTGGACAGGGCCATCAGCATCGTGCCGCGCAGCCGCGCCTGGAGGTTCTCCTCGGCCAGCCCGGTGAGCTGGAGCGACCCCATGTACGCGTCGAACATCGGCTCGATCGGCACCGTACGGAAGTTCAACCCGGTCCGCCGCGCAAGCTCCGCCGCGTCGCCCTTGGAGTGGTCCGAGGAGTACTTCGACGGCATCGAAACCCCGTACACGTGCTGGGCGCCGAGCGCGTCGCAGGCGATGGCCGCGCAGATCGCCGAGTCGATGCCGCCGGAGAGCCCGATCAGCACACTGCTGAAACCGTTCTTCGCGGCGTACGCGCGCAACCCGACGACCAGCGCGGAGTAAATCTCCTCCTCGTCGCCCAGCCGCTCCGCGTACCCGCCCGCCAACTCCGGCTCGTACGCGTCCACGGGCCGGTCGGACAGCACCACGTGGTCGATGCGCAGCCCGTCGTCCACCACACCGGAGGGCGCCACGGCCTCGGCGGCGGGCAGTTCCAGATCGAGGATGACGCTGCCCTCGGAGAACTGCGGGGCGCGGGCGATGACCTCGCCCTCCTTGTCGACGACGATCGAGTCGCCGTCGAAGACCAGCTCGTCCTGGCCGCCGATCATCGCCAGATAGGCCGTCGTGCAGCCGGCCTCCCGGGCCCGCTTGCGGACCAGCTCCAGCCGGGTGTCGTCCTTGTCCCGCTCGTACGGCGAGGCGTTGATCGACAGCAGCAGCCCGGCCCCGGCGGACCGGGCGGCCGGGACGCGCCCGCCGTCCTGCCACAGGTCCTCGCAGATCGCGAGGGCCACGTCGATGCCGTTGATCCGGACGACGGGCATCGAGTCGCCCGGCACGAAGTACCGGAACTCGTCGAACACCCCGTAGTTCGGCAGGTGGTGCTTGGCGAAGTTGAGCGCGATCCCGCCGCGGTGCAGCACGGCGGCGGCGTTGCGCGGGGAGCCGGCGGGCTGCCCGTAACGCGCCGCGGCGTGCTCGGAGCGGTCCAGGTAGCCGACGACGACCGGCAGTTCGCCGAAGCCCTCCGCGTCGAGCCGGGCGGCCAGCGCGCGGAGCGCCTGACGCGAGGCCTCGACGAAGGACGACCGCAGGGCCAGGTCCTCGACGGGGTATCCGGTCAGCACCATCTCGGGGAACGCCACCAGGTGAGCGCCCTGCTCGGCGGCGTGCCGGGTCCAGTGGACGATCGCCTCAGCGTTGCCGGCGAGGTCGCCGACGGTGGAGTCGATCTGATTCAGTGCGAGGCGTAGTTGAGGCACGGAGCCCAGTGTAATCGTCTTTCTGACGCGATATCTCGGCGGGCCGGGCAAAATCTGCTCCGGCCCACCGAAACCGCAGGTCGAAGCGGCTATCGGCCTCGACCCGCCAAGGATCGCAGGGTCAGCCGCGATACCCGATGACCGTCATCATCCCCGCCTCCGCGTGGTAGACGTTGTGGCAGTGGACCATCCACAGCCCGGGGTTGTCGGCGTCGAACTCCACGGTCAGCGACCGGTGCGGCAGCACGATCGCGGTGTCCTTACGGGCCCCGGCGGCGTTCCCGCCGAGCGCGAAGGTGTGCCCGTGCAGATGGAGGGGGTGCCACATGGCCGTCCCGTTGTCGAAGACGACCCGCACCCGCTCGCCCGCCTCCACCGGCCGCCGCTGCTTCGCGCTGTACGGCTGCCCGTCGAAGGCCCAGTCGTACTTCGCCATCCCGCCGGTGAGCCGGATCCGGATCGTCCGGTCCGGCGCGCGGGAGGGCAGCGCGACCGAGGGGTCCGGCACCAGCCGCCCCGCCTCCACCAGCTTCCCGTCCAGCTCCTTGGGCCGTACGGAGGCGGCGGGCGCGGCACCGCTCCCGGTCCGCAGCACGGCCAGCGCCGACGCCTCCTTCTTCCCGGCCTTCTTCCCCTCGGCCAGCGCGGTCAGCGGGAAGACCCCGTCGCCGGCGGTGACGAGGACGTCGTACCGCTCGCCCATCCCCAGCAGCAGCGCGTCACCCGTGGTGTGCCGGACCGGGAACCCGTCGGTGTGCGTCACGGTCATCCGATGCCCGCCGAGCGCGACCCGGAAGGCCGTGTCGCCACCGGCGTTGATGATCCGCAGCCGGATACGGTCGCCGGGCCGCGCGGAGAAGGAGGACGGGTCCTGCGGCACCCGCCCGTTGACCAGGTAATGCGGGTAGGCCACATCGCCGGCGTCCCCGCCGAGCAGTTCGCTGGTGGCCCCCATCATCATCCGCGAGGGCCCGTCACCGCTCCCGTCCGCCGTGCCCTTCCCGTTCTTCCCGTCCGCCTCGTCCGCCTCGTCCTCCTCGCCCGACATGGTGTGCGCCCCGTGATCCATCCCGCCGCCCATGCCCCCGGCCAGCTCCTTGAGGACGGCGTCAGGGGTGGACCCGTCCACCCCGTCGACCCAGTCGTCGAGGACGACGACCCACTCCTTGTCGTACGCCAACGGCTCCTTCGGGTCCTCGACGATCAAAGGCGCGTACAGCCCCCGGTCCTGCTGGACGCCGGAGTGCGGGTGGAACCAGTACGTCCCCGGGTGCGGCACGGCGAACCGGTAGGCGAAGTCGGCCCCCGGTGCGATGTCCCGCTGGGTCAGCCCGGGGACCCCGTCCATGTCGTTGCGCAGGGCGAGGCCGTGCCAGTGCAGGGAGGTGGGCTCCGGCAGATGGTTGGCGAGGGTCAGGGCGAGCGTGTCGCCGGCCGTCACGCGCACCTCGCGCCCGGGAAGCCGGTCCCCGTACGCCCAGGAGGCGACGGTCCGCCCGCCGCCGAGGTCGAGCCGGGCCCGGGTGGCGGTGAGGGAGACCTTGCGCACGGGGCCGGAGCCGCGCGCCGCCTCCGCCGCCTCGACTTCCTTGCCGTCGGGCGAGACGTACGTACCGGAGTCCTGCGCTCCGCCGGGGGAGTGGCCTCCGCCGTGATCGCCGCCGCCACCGTCGGAACAGGCGGCGAGGGCTCCCGTACCGGCGACGGCGAGAGCGGCGCCGAGCACGGCGCGTCGAGTGGGTTGCGTGGGCATGCCGAATACACCTCTGAAGAACTGAAGGGCGGTTACTGCTGGGAGAGGGCGGAGGTGAGACGCCCACTCCTAAATACGCAGCACCGAGACGCTGTCGAGCACCGATATCCGGGGCGGCGGAAGCGGCCGCAGGGCCCGCAGCAGCCCCGCTCCCGCCGGCGTGCCGAGGGGCCGTCCGTCGGCGCGCGGCCCGAGCAGCCAGGAACCGAGGAGAGCGAGGCCCCAGGCGCCGAGGACGGCGAGGCAGACGGAGAGCGGATCCATGCCGGTCATGGGCGCGCCCGAGTCCGGGGAGTCGTGCTGCGCCTGCTGCGCCTGCTGCGCCTGCTGGGACTGCTGTGCCTGCTGGGAGTCGGCGACGCCCGGAGCCGGGGCGGGACCTGCGGCCCGATCCTGGCCAGGAGCCTGGGTCAGGTGCTCCGCCATGGCGGCAGGCGGGGCCGACGCACCGCCGTGCTCCGCCGGGTGCCCGACCGTATGCATGGTGACGATGCCGAACAGCAGAGCGGCGAACAGCATCAGCTGCCCGTACGTCACGCTCCTGCTCCGCGTCCTGCCCGCCATGCGGGCCACCCTACCCCTGGCGGGTATACGGCCCCGGGTGGGGGCGACCCGGCACCCTCTGATCACCTTGCCATCACTCCGCCGGAGCCGGGTGGAGCGGGGAGGGCGCCGGGCCGTCGTCGTACGGGCGCTCAGCTGCGGGAGTAGACCTTCTCCGCCCAGCCCGCGATCTGTTCCTCGGTGAGGTGCTGCGCGAGGTCGGCCTCGCTGATCATGCCGACGAGCTTCTTGTTCTCGACGACGGGCAGTCGGCGGATGCGATGGGTCTGCATCTCCTCCAGGACCGCGTTCACATCGGCCTCCGCCTCGATCCAGCGGGGCGTGCCCTGCGCGAGATCGCCCGCCGTGACCTTCGCCGGGTCGTGGCCCTTGGCCACACAGCCGACGACGATGTCGCGGTCGGTGATGATGCCGACCATGCGGTCGGAGTCACCGTTGGCGGACACCGGGAGCGCGCCCACGTTGTGCTCGCGCATCAGCTGCGCCGCACGGTCGAGCGTCTCGTGGGCCGGGATCCAGCGGGCCCCGCTGTGCATGATGTCTTTGGCGGTCGTCATGGGGGATTTCCTCCTGCGTGCCGATGGCACTGCCGTACGGCCCCGAGCGCAACCCATCGTCACCGGCCCGCCGGGGCCGCGCGACCGCAGTCACCCGTTCGGGTGCGCCGGCGCGAGGACGCAAGCTGACGCACCCGTAGTACGGGCCCCGAGCCCCGAGCCCCGGGCCCGGCTCAGGGTCGAGGCTCGGCATCCCGCTCGGCCAGCATGTCCCGCATCAGCCCCAGCTCGGACTGCTGGCCCTCGACCATGCCCCGGGCCAGCCGCTGCTCGGCCGGGACCGCGCACAGGGACGCACAGGCCTCGGCCATGTCGACGCCGCCCTTGTGGTGGTCCGTCATCAGCTGGAGGTAGAACACCTCGGCCTCCTCACCGTCGAGACGGCCGAGCCGTGCCAGCTCGGAGCGGCTCGCCATGCCGGGCATGAGCACCCCGTCCGCACCGGCACCGGAACCCGCCTCGGTGCCGCCCGAGCCGTGTCCGCCGTGCTCGTGCCCGCCCGTACCGGCCATCCACGCCATGGGCTGCTCCCCGCCCGGAGCGACCTTCGGCAACTCCCACAGGTCGAGCCAGCCCAGCAGCATGCCGCGCTGGTTGGCCTGGGTGTTGGCGATGTCGTAGGCGAGACGGCGTACGTCCTCGTCGTCCGTGCGGTCGCGGACGATGAACGACATCTCGACGGCCTGCTGATGGTGGACGGCCATGTCCCGGGCGAACCCGGCGTCGGCGGACGAGGCCCCCGGAACGCGAACAGACGCGCCCCCCGCTCCCGAGCCGTCCCCGTCGCCCCGCGCGGAGGCGACGGTGGCCGCCCCCGCGAAGAGCAGGGCGAGGGCCACGGCGGCACCGGCCGCCCGGCGGACACGCCGGGTCTTCCGCCGCTCCACGAGGGCGTGAGGATCCTCGCCCTCAACCGTGCGCTCCCTGGCCGTCACCGCGGCACCGTGGCCAGCCCGCCGGTGCAGGGTGCGCCGGGCTCGGGGGTCTGCGCGCCCTGGACGTACTGGGCGAGGAACTGGTCCACCCGCTTGTCGTCGGCGGAGTCGACGGCGACCTGCTTGCCCCAGGCGCTGAGCATGATCGCGCCCTCCTGACCGGCGTACGGGCTCATCAGCGTGAACGGGGTCTTCTTGACGCGCTCCGCCAGCGCGGCGACATCGGCGTCGGCGGCCTTGCCGTTGTAGGTGACCCAGACCGCGCCGTGCTCCAGGGAGTGCACGGCGTTGACGTCCGGGAGGGCCTTTTCGTATACGTCGCCGTCGCAGTTCATCCAGGACTGGTTGTGGTCGCCGCCGACCGGAGGCTTCATCGGATAGTCCACCGAGCCCGCGACGTGCTGGCGGCCGAGCTTCGCCGCGTCCCAGGACTTCAGCCCCTCGATGGCCCCGCCCGTGGCGTTGCCGTGGGAGTCGCCGTGACCGCCCGGGTGCTTGCCGTCCTGGGCCGCCGAGGCGTTGTCGGACTTCTCGTTCGCCTCGGAGTTCTCCAGGAGCAGGTACGAGCCGAAGGCGACGAGACCAGCCACGACGGCAGCGCTCAGCCCTATGGCGATGGCCCGGTTGCGGGTGGCGCGGGCGCGCGGGTCGGGGGCCTGCGGCTGGGGGAACCGGGGGTCGAAGCTCATGTCGTCGAGTCCTTCTGCGAAGGGGCCGGGAGGAGTGGGGACGGTCCGTGAACCGATGCGCGCGGACGGGCGGAAGGCCGGGAGGGAAGGCGGGCGGGAAGCCGGCCACTGCTCGGCTGCCGCCCCCGTGCGCCACGGTCGCCGATCGTAGTGGGTGGCCGAGTGCTCTCTCTCACACCGTGTGCGTAATCTGGGGGAAATCCCGGGTCGCGATACTGAAGTGTCCCCCTACCCCGGGCGGTGGTGCACGGGCCGTCTGAACTGCAAGGATGTGGCAATGGACAAGCAGCAGGAATTCGTCCTCAGGACCCTTGAGGAGCGCGACATCCGCTTCGTGCGGCTGTGGTTCACCGACGTCCTCGGGTTCCTCAAGTCCGTCGCCGTGGCTCCGGCCGAGCTGGAGCAGGCGTTCGACGAGGGCATCGGCTTCGACGGATCGGCGATCGAGGGCTTCGCCCGGGTGTACGAATCGGACATGATCGCCAAGCCGGACCCGGGCACCTTCCAGATCCTGCCCTGGCGCGCGGAGGCCCCCGGCACCGCGCGGATGTTCTGCGACATCCTGATGCCGGACGGCTCCCCGTCCTTCGCGGACCCCCGCTACGTCCTCAAGCGCATCCTCGCCAAGACGTCCGACCTCGGCTTCACGTTCTACACCCACCCCGAGATCGAGTTCTTCCTGCTGAAGAACAAGCCGGTCGACGGCACCCGCCCGACCCCGGCGGACAGTTCGGGCTACTTCGACCACACGCCGCAGAACGTCGGCATGGACTTCCGCCGTCAGGCGATCACCATGCTCGAATCGATGGGCATCTCGGTCGAGTTCAGCCACCACGAGGGCGCCCCCGGCCAGCAGGAGATCGACCTGCGGTACGCGGACGCGCTCTCCACGGCGGACAACATCATGACGTTCCGTCTGGTGATGAAGCAGGTGGCGCTGGAACAGGGCGTGCAGGCCACGTTCATGCCGAAGCCGTTCTCGGAGTACCCGGGTTCGGGTATGCACACCCACCTCTCCCTCTTCGAGGGCGACCGCAACGCCTTCTACGAGTCGGGCGCGGAGTACCAGCTCTCCAAGGTGGGCCGCTCCTTCATCGCGGGCCTGCTGACGCACGCGGCGGAGATCTCGGCCGTCACCAACCAGTGGGTCAACTCCTACAAGCGCATCTGGGGCGGCTCCTCCCGCGCGGCCGGCGCGGGCGGCGAGGCCCCGTCGTACATCTGCTGGGGCCACAACAACCGCTCCGCCCTCATCCGCGTCCCGATGTACAAGCCCGGCAAGACCGGCTCGGCCCGCGTCGAGGTCCGTTCCATCGACTCCGGCGCCAACCCCTACCTCACCTACGCGGTCCTGCTCGCCGCGGGCCTCAAGGGCATCGAGGAGGGCTACGAACTCCCGGCCGGCGCCGACGACGACGTCTGGGCCCTCTCCGACGCCGAACGCCGCGCGATGGGCATCGAGCCGCTCCCGCAGAACCTGGGCGAGGCGATCTCGCTGATGGAGAAGAGCGAACTGGTCGCCGAGACGCTGGGCGAGCACGTCTTCGACTTCTTCCTGCGCAACAAGAAGCAGGAGTGGGAGGAGTACCGCAGCGAGGTCACGGCCTTCGAGCTGAAGAACCTGCTGCCGGTGCTGTAAGGCCTGGTCAGAAGCGTAAAGTCTGGATGTGAGGCTTCGGGCCGACCGTGTCGCACGGTCGGCCCGAAGCCGTTTCAGGCGTCCTGGGCCGTCGGGCGCATCGGCGGCTTCGTACATCCTGTCCACGGCCTTCCTGGTGCGTCCCTCGCTGCTGGGCATGAGGTGCGTGTAGACGCGCAGGGTGAACGGGGGGTCACTGTGGCCGAGGCAATTTCAGGGGAGCGCATCTACTCAGCTGGGTCGACCAGACTTGACGCCACCCGTCCGGGCCGCGGACGGCGCACAAGCTAGTTTCCTGAGTCGTTAATTCGTGTGCAGTATGCGGCGAGTGTGTCGAGGATGTCGTCGGCGGTCTTCGTCCAGCCGAACGGCTTGGGGTTCTTGTTCCACTCGTTGATCCAGCGGCGGATGTCCCGTTCGAGTTCGACGACGCTGCGGTGGGCCGGGCGGCGGAGTTTGCGGGAGGTCAGCTCGGCGAACCAGCGCTCGACGAGGTTGAGCCAGGACGCCGAGGTGGGGGTGAAGTGCAGGTGGAAGCGAGGGTGTCGCAGCAGCCACTTCTTGACCGGCTCGGTCCTGTGGGTGGCGTAGTTGTCCAGGATCAGGTGGAGTTCGAGATCCTTGGGGACTGCGGCGTCGATGACCTTCAGGAAGCGGAGGAGCTCCTGGTGGCGGTGGCGGCGGTAGTGCTGTGCGATGACCGAGCCGGAGGCGATGTCGAGGGCGGCGAACAGGCTGGTCGTGCCGTGCCGGACGTAGTCGTGGGTCATCTTCGCCGGCGTGGTCGGCGCCATCGGCAGGACGGGCTGGGTGCGGTCCAGGGCCTGTATCTGCGAATTCTCGTCCACCGCCAGGACCAGGGCGTTCTCCGGCGGGGACAGGTAGATGCCGACCACGTCGCGGACCTTGGTCACGAACTGCGGGTCGGTCGACAGCTTCCAGGTCTCCACGATGTGCGGCTTGAGACCGAAGGCCCGCCAGATCCGCGAGACGGCCGACTGCGACATGCCCTCCGCCTCGGCCATCGAACGTGTCGACCAGTGCGAATCACCCGTCGGCGGAGCTTGGCCGAGCGTCCTGGCGACCAGGGCTTCGACCTGCTCGTCCGTGATCCTTCGCGGTGGCCCCGAACGTGGCCGGTCCACCAGGCCCTCCAGCCGGTCCGCGGCGAACCGGGACCGCCATTTACGTACCGTCTCTCGCGAGACGCCCAGGTCGTCCGCGACTTGCACGTTCGGCAGGCCCTCCGCGCACGCCAGCACGATCCGCGACCGCAGCACCAGCGCCTGAGACGCCGTCTGCTTGCGCAACCAGCCCCGCAGCACCCGGCGTTCGTGATCGGACAACTCCAGCGGCAACGGCTTCGGACCAGGCATTGCCCCACCCTATAACCGCCAGCGAACTACCGACTCAGGACACTAGTGGCCAGTGCTGTCGTGCGACTGTCAGTCGAGTTCTGGCGCTGGGGCAACGCCAGTGCTCTTTCGTTCAAAGGCCACCTCGCGGTCGCCGACCTGGCAAGATGATGACATGGCCGAACTGGACTCACAACCAAAGTCAATCCAATCTCTCTACGCTTGGTACAGCGAAAACAAGCTCTGGGTAAACCGGCGATACCAGCGGAAGCTTGTTTGGACTCTAGAAGAGAAGCAGAAGCTGATCGAGTCTGTTCTGAAGCGTTACCCAATCCCTGCCATCCTGCTGGCAGAGCGTGAAGGGGGCGAATACGAGGTAATCGATGGTCTGCAGCGTCTGCACACCATTGTGTCTTTTATTGAGACTGCGTTCACCACTATCGATGGCAAGTATTTTGACGTGAACCAATTTGTCACCGCAAAAACGAGATCCGTTGAGGGCGGGACATTCGCGATGGCTGATGGGGAGAAAATTTCCGCTCGAGAGGTCGGTACTCTCTTGGACTATTCGATCGCGGTCTCGGTGATGCGTGGGGCGACTGAAGAGGAAATTGACGATGTTTTTGCCAGGATCAACACATACGGTCACAGGTTGAGTGACCAAGAGCGGCGGCAAGCGGGGGTCAGGGATGAACTCTCTACTCTGGTGCGAGAACTCTCTTGTGAAGTTCGAGGCGATTCCTCTAGTGAGATCCTTAGCCTGGATAAAATGCCGTCAATTAGTATTGATCTGCCAAAAACGAAGCATGGATACGAGGTGGAAGCGGACAGCGTCTTCTGGGTGGAGCAAGGGATTCTGAGGTCGACGGATCTCAGAGATTCGATGGACGAGCAGTGTATCGCTGATATTGCGACCTCGATTATGGGTGGAAACCTGGTCGAACGTTCCAAGGTGGCGCTTGATGCTCTCTACGAGAAAGGGACACCAGAGAACTCTCGAATGATCGCTGCTATCGACAGTTACGGCGCAAAGAAATTCTCGGCAGAATTTAAGTACTGCCTAGACGAGATCCGTGCCACATGCGCGGCCGGCGGAGAGCGGAAGCTCCGGTCTCTCATTTTCTCGAAATCCACCACGAATGCTTTCCCTGCTGTCTTCGCTGTGCTCTGTGTGGCTCTCCACGAACTCTGCTTTAAGGAGCACAGGAAGATTTCCGATCATGCTGGGGCGAAAGAAGCAATCACTGATCTCGATAAGCGGATCCTGACTGGAAAATCTTCGACTTCATCCGCTGAACGACGCAGGAATGTCGAGACAATCAAAAGTCTAGTGCGCCCCCACACGGTCGAAAGTGAAGCCCGTGATATCTACGGGGAACATACGGCGATGGATGTGGACAACATCGTCAGACGATCGCAGATCGAAGCGCCTCACTATGAACTGAAGCAGGGAATGCTTCGTCTGGATGGCACGCGCAGTATCGACCTAGCGGTCACGCAAAAGGTGATCAAGACTATCTGTGCAATCGCCAACAATGGAAAAAGGCGGGCAGGTACCATCCTCATTGGTGTGGCAGATAGGGAGGCCCACGCCAGCAGGGTCAGAAAACTGGACAACATCAACCCTCAGATGGTATGCGAGGGTCGATACGTAGTCGGTGTGAGGCGAGAAGCTGTCGTGCTCGGTGAGACTCCCGAGCGCTATTTTGGGCGCTGGAAAGAGGCGATCCGATCTTCCGATCTTCCGCAAGGTCTGAAAGATGCGGTGTTGTCCAGCATTGCTTATTCAGATTACTACGGTCTCGGGGTGGTGATTATTCGCATTCCTGAGCAGAGTGAGGTTTCTCTCCTGGGGGGGAAGATTTATATTCGGGAGGGCGATGAAACGGTTGAGGTCGACTCAACGGATGTGTCAAGGACGCTTGAAATCGGCAAGCGGTTTACTTAGTAGGTGCGCGAAGAGCGCAGACATTTTCTCCCGGCATGCGCTGCATACAGGAAACCAACCGGAGCACGCACCAGTCAGTATCGGCCCGGCGCCCTGCCGTTCAGGCAGCTTTGCGGTGTGTGTGCCAGGTGGCGGCGGCAGTCGCGAGGCGCAGCATCCACGGGTCGGGGGCGGCGTTGCTGATCTCGGACCAGAGGGTGGTGTTGGCGGTGGCGAAGGCGGTGATGCCTTCGGCGGGGGCGGTGTGCCAGGAGGGGATCTCGGCAGCCCACTGCTCGGCGGATGCGGGAGTGTGGCCCGAGGCGATGAGCCAGATGATCCAGTAGCCGGCGTCGAGCCAGGCTGCCCCGCGGGTTGCCCAGGCCCAGTCGACCAGGCGGGCTCGCTCGCCCCGGGTGGCGTGGTCGTCGACGAGGACGTTGGCGTAGTTCAGGTCGGTGTGCAGGAGATGGGTTCCGGCAAAGAAGCGGAGGTCGTCGGGGTGGGCGGCGTAGTGCTCCAGGCGTTGTTCGGCGTGGCGTAGTTCGATGCCGGGGCAGGGGGTCTCGCCGAGGCGGCGGAGGAGGGCAGCTACTTCGGTCAGGTCGGGGGAGCCGGGGGTGTAGTCGGCGTGGTGGCCGCCGAGGGCTTCGAAGCCGAGGAGGTTCCATCCGGCGGTTTCGACTTGCCAGCGGAGGGCGGGGGCCAGGCCGGCGAGGAAGGGGGCGACGGCGGCCTCCCGGCGCTGGGTCCAGGCGCGGGGGTGGTCGGTGCGCAGGCCCTTGATGTGCCAGGTGCCCGTGGCGGAGCTGATGCGGGCCGCGATCTCGCTGTTGAAACCCTCGTCTGCCTCCTCGACCGAGAGAAGGGGGCCGGTGTGCTCTTCGACGGCGGCGCGGGCGGCGGACGGCAGCCGGTCGAGGCCGATGCGGGCGGTCGCCATGGGGCTTCACTCTTCCTCAGGTGCGGGCATGTGGGTGCGCGGTGGTGCGGAGGGCTTCGGGTGGAAGAACGTCCCGAAGCCCCCGCGGTTCTTCCGGCCGGGTGTCTACCGGTACGGGTTGTCGTCGTTGCAGCCCGGGATGGCGCCTTCGGTCAGCACCTCCAGGTCGTCCAGGAGGATCACTCCCTCGGGCTCTTCCGGTGCCGGCTGTCGGGGGCTGATCTTCACCATGACAGCGGTCATGACGCTTCCTCGCTTCCGTGTTGGCAGTAGGTGTTCAGTGGTGCCTTCGCCTCCTGGTACGCCTTGGCGAGCGGTCGGCAGATGCGGCAGGTGCCGGAGAGCTGACAGCCGTCGCAGCCACCGGTGCGAAGCATTTGGGCATCGGCGATGCCGGGCAGACGGAGGAGTCCGTCCAGGCCCTCGGTCATGAGGTCGACGGGGTTCTCGCGGCCGACCTTGCACATGGTCGCCAGGCCGTGTGGGTCGACGTGGAAGAAGGTATGGCCGGCCGGGCAGCCCTTGAAGACGCTGGTCTTGTCCAGGAAGCCGGGCGCCTGCGCGGCCAGCGGTTCAGGCGTGCCGGTGTACGTGGGGGAGATCGTGCCGTACTCCTGGCGGTCCGCCCCGTACTGGTCGGCGAGGGCGCGCATGGCGTCCAGCTCGTGAGCGTTGTGCCGGGTGATGATCAACGCCAGTTCCAGCGCGATGCCGGCCTCGCGAGCCGCGACGAGCCCCTTCTCGACCAGCTTGAACGCTCCCGGCTTGCGGGTGAGCGAATCGAAGCTGTCCGGGGTCGCTCCGTAGAGGGAGACCGTCACCTTGTGCGGCGGCAGGTCGAGCAGCAGGTCGATGATCTCGGGTCGGTGGAGCCGGGAGCCGTTGGTCAGGATCTCGATCAGCATCCCGGATCGGTGAGCGAGGGTGTACGCGTCCACGAAGTCCCGGTCGATCAGCGGCTCGCCGCCGGTGAACTGGAGCCACAGCACCCCGGCGTCCCGCAGCAGGCGCAGGAGCCGAACCTTCTCCGGCCAGGGCAGCCCCTCGAACTTCCGCTCCGCGAGGTAGCAGTGCTCGCAGTTGAAGTTGCAGCCCTTGTTGATCTCGTAGGTGGCGCGGCCGTAACCGAAACGGGTCTCAGGGCGTACGAGGATGGCGTCGCGCATCGCCGCGTCAGCCAAGTCCAGGCCCCAGGCCGTACGGGCGTGGGTGAGCAGCCAGATGGGCAGAGGGCTGGTGCTCTCGGCGATGGATGCCAGTTCTTCGTACAGCGCCCGGGGGGTACGCATGCCGCCTCTGGAGCCGGGGCGGGCGACCAGAAACGTTCCGTTGTACGGGCTCGCGATCAGCTGGTGCACAGGACCCCCTCCGAGGTGTCTTCCCAGGTGTGCTGTTCGATGTGGCCGGCGAACAGACAGCAGCCGTCACTGTCGGGGCGTGGCCCGCCCACCGGGCAGTCCCGCAGCACGACCAGGTCCACGGAGGCCCCGCGCCAGCGGAGCCAGAGGGCGGTGGCGTACGTGCCGAGTTCGGCCAGGAGGCCGTAATGCTCGTCGCCCTCATGCGCGGACAGTTGGCACTGGGCGGCCCTGTCGACGCATCCGGTCGGGGCCTTCTGCCGAGCCTCCTGCGCCAGGTCCAGCGACACCCGGCACCAGTGCTTGCACCGCATCACGACACCATCCGCAGGCAGTCGGCGAAGTTCCGCTCCGTGCACCGAGTGCATGCGCGGGGCGGGAAGCCGCCAGGGTCTTGGGGCACGGGGTCGTCGCCCACGCGTACCTCCGTGAGAGATCCCCATGTCCGGCCCGAGTCGCGCGAGACCCGCAGCGTCATCCGTACCTCAGCAACCTTGATCGAAGGCATGAGCACCTCATATACAAGAGACAATCTCCTTCACTCATGTACATGAGTGATAGTAGAAAGAGTGCCGCACTCCTGTATATGAGTCAAGCGGCAGTCAACGGCGGTGCTGTCGGGTTGTCGGCCTCTGATGTCGCCTCAGTCTTCGGCTGCGAAGCGGTAGTCCAGGACGAACTGGTCGGCAGCCATGATGGTGTCGCACACCTCCACGACCCGTCCGGACTCCGTTTTCGCGTTCCGTACGAGGTGGATCACGGGGGAGCCCGGACTCAGTGCGAGTGCGGTGGCCTCGGCCTTGGTCGCGAGGCGCGCCTGGACGGTTTCGCTGAACTCCGCGAGGGTCTGGCCGTGCTCTTCGAGGCGGGCGTAGATCCCGCCGCCGCCCGGGTTCTCGGCGAACAACTCCGGGATGTCCTTCGCGATGTCCCACGGGAGGTACGAGGTGGCCTCTTCCGTGGGTACGCCTTCCCGGAAGTAGCGGCGCTTGCGGGCGAGTACCTGAGAGCCGGCGGCGACGCCCAACCGCTCAGCGATCTCCCCAGGTGCCTCGGTGGGGCCGATGAAGAGGACGGTCACGGACGGCTTGCCGCCGGACTGCTCCGCTTCCGCGAGGTAGGCCGCCTTGCCCGCCTTCCGGTGCGTACGGCGGAACCGGTCGGACGACTTCCGTTGCACGGGTGGCCGGGACCGGACGAACGAGCCCCGCCCGTGGTGAGTCTCGATCAGCTGGGTCGCCCGCAGTTCGGCGACTGCCTTGCGCACGGTTCCCGAGGCGACGCCGTAGCGTTCCATGAGCGTCGTCTCGCTCGGCACGGAGTCACCGGCTCCCAGGACGCCGGACCGGATCTGTGCGGCGAGATCGTCGGCAATCTGGAGATACTTCGCCTTGGCCGAAGAGGTCACATCGCTACTCGCCATAGTCCTTCTGAGTCTCCTATTCTCATGTACATGAGTAACATCCGCCCCGAGACCCCGTCAACGCCGCTCCACTCCGTGTCCGTAGCCGGAATCGTCGTCCGGGAGGACGGCCGCGTGCTTACGATCAAGCGGGCCGACAACGGAACCTGGGAGCCGCCTGGAGGCGTGCTCGAACTGGCCGAGGCTCCCGAGGACGGCGTCCGACGCGAGGTCTACGAGGAGACCGGCATCAAGGTCCAGGTGGACCGGCTTACCGGGATCTACAAGAACACCTCCCGCGGCATCGTCGCTCTGGTCTTCCGCTGCCGTGTCGAAGGCGGTCACGAGCAACTGTCCGACGAATCCGCGGCAGTCGAGTGGCTCACCGCCGACGAGGTGACCAGTCGCATGGCCGAGGTCTATGCGGTCCGGGTCACCGACGCCCTGCTGGACGGCGCGCCCCGGGTGCGCGCGCATGACGGCCAGAAGCTCGCCTCTGAGGTCTGGCGTCCTGAGGAGCGCAGTGCTCCTGGCTGAACTACGGTGCTCGGGCGCGCACGAACCGCTATGCCCAGCCAAGGCCGAGGCTCCCTCTCAGGGTGTGAGCATCGAGCCAGTTGTTACAGGTTTCTCTACTTCATCAAGGCACCCGGCTGCGCTCCGCTCCGCCGGGCGCGCTTCCCGGCTCTGGCTGCGCCCGCGCTCCTGCCTTCGGCCCGCTCGGCGCTGCCGCCGCCGACGCGCGCCCACAACTGGATAGGCCCGGGGCATGAGACGAGAACCAAGCCCGCGGCTTCAAGAGGATGCCTCCGGCGGGGGCGCTCAGACTCCGCAATAGGAGGGGTGCCGTTCGCGAGTGCCGACCAAAGCGGGGCGAGCGTCGTGGGGCTCCCACTCCGAGCACCTTCGCCCCAGGCAGAGCCGAGCAGTCGCGGCCCAGGGCGTCAAGGTCGTTCGTACAGTGGCGCGCTCCATCGTGACGCCCTGAACCACGACCGCCCCACGACGTGTGGGTCGAAGGCGGACGGGATGTGAGCCGGGGCGCGTGGTGGGTTGATGGGCTACCGGGCGCGTTTCAGCTGCTCAACCAGCCGGGCCAGTTCCTCTGGGTCCAATTGAAACCGGTCTGGATCCCAGACCACTTTGTGGTGGGCTTCCAGCTCAGCTATCGCCTGCCTCATGGCGAGGGTGGCGTCGATGAATCGCTCCATCCGCCGAGGGCGTAGCTGGTCTAGAAAGTCCTGCGCGTAGCTGCTGTTGCCAAGCTCAGCACGGGATACCTCAGTGGGGGCTGCGTACGCGTACAGCACCGCATTGACTGCGGCAATCGTTCGATCGAACGCCTGGTGCCGGTCGTGATGCCGGTCGAACCTCGCCTTGGCCCACGGTGCCAAAAGACCGCCGCTTAGCCCGCCAACGAGTGCAGCCCCCATCGGCACTATCCAACTCGGCATCTCGACTCCGTCTCTGGATCACACTCAGACCCCAGGAGAGGCTACCGAGAAGGCGTGGTTGCATACGACGGGGGTTCAGCAGAAGCGCCCTCCCGGGGCCGTCTCGGGGCCGTGGAAGGGCGTTCGGCAATGACCAACGCTGACAACCACTGACAGCTCAACAGCAGGTCCCAGGCTTAATCGCGTATGTACTAGCAGGTCCGTGAACCCGCGAATCACTTCCTGCGCAACAAGAAGCAGGAGTGAGAGGAGTACCGCAGTGAGGTCACGGCCTTCGAGCTGAAGAACTTGCTGCCGGTGCTGCAGTAGCGGTGCCGATGGATGCGGGAAGGAGCCGACGGACGCGAACCGACGGCCTCGACGCGTTCTCCCGATGCCGGGCGGTCCGCGCTCTGCCTGTCCATCTGCCAGGATCCTGGTCCCGAGGTCGCGAGCGGGCGATACAGTCCGTGTCGTGGACATACCCGACTGGTTCCTCTGGGCCGTTCTCGGCTTTGCCGTCTTGCAGGCGGCCGCTCTTGTCCGGATTGCTCGCCGGTTGCGCGAATCCGACCGCGCCGTGCGCTCCCTGGCGCGTCTCGAACTGCTGGACGCCGTCAGCACCTTGATGTTCATGACCGGTCTGGTGCTGAGTCTCGCAGTGGCGGCGTCCTGGTTCTGGCTCCTCCTCGCCGGGTTTGCCCTCATGATCGTCGTCTACGCCGTGAAAGGCCTCGAACTCCTCCGCGCCCGCCGCCGCACTGTGGCCTGACCCTTGGTAATGCTCAAGGGGATGGCATTTCGCGTCCGAACCCTTTGGCGACCCACCACAGGATCGGCCGGTCCGGGGCGCGGTCGAGCCTGTGGTGGGCGGTAGCGGGGCCGGATCTTCGCCATCCGGGGCGGGCGCGGGCCAGGCGTGGCCGGAAGGGCTACACCGGCGGCGTACCCGGCGGTGATGGCGCCGGTGGCGGGTTGGGCAGCGGAGGACCCTGGTCGGGCGGGGTCTTCGGAGGGCTGCTCCCGTGTTTGCCGTCGTTCAGGACCTTTCGGGGCGTCAGGCCGTAGATGCCGAACGGCGGGAAGAGGTCGACGCGGCGCGGGTAGTCGCCCTCCGCGCACTCCTCGCAGAGCAGGTCGCGGCCGGTGGGGGTATGGCGGGCGGCGGTGACCGGGGCGTTCCAGCAAGCCTCGCAGTCGAGGACGTCCGTCGTGGAGAGGGCGATCATCCGGACCTCCCGGATGGTGCTGCCGGTAACGCCTGGTGGGTCCTGCACATCAGGTGCCTCCGTCTCTGGTGAAGGGGTGCTGGCAACCAACCCGGCCCGGCCGTTGTTCTGCCGAGGAGCGGACGGCCGGGGCCGGGTCGGATCAGGGGGTTCGCCCGGCCGCGCGCCGTCCGTTCGTCGTGGCCGTGGCCGTGGCCGTGGCCGTCGCCGTAGCCGCGGCCGTGACCCGTTCGCGCCGGCGCTCCGCGCCGCGTCTCATCGGCGGGTCTCCCGCCAGACGCGGACGAGCTTCGTCGCGTCGGGGCAGATCGTGCCGGTCCGGCACGCGGTGCAGGTCATGGTGTGGCCGAGCAGGGCGCGGTACGCCGTGTCCGGGGATTCGGTCGTGGTCACGTTCGCCTCTCTGCTGATCTCGGCCCACACGTATTCGGCGGTGCGGTTGAGCGTGTGGCCGTAGCGGTCCGCCGTGGCCAGGGCGGCCAGGACGGCGGAGTGCGCGGTCGCGCTCAACCCGGAGGGGAGATCGGCCTCGACGCGGAAGGTGTCCAGGCCGGTGGTGAGGCGCGGTTCGGTGCCCGTGGCGGCGGCGAGCATGCCGGTCAGCGCCGCGACCCGCGCTTGTGCAGAGCGCACACTTCTCCCCTGATGACCGAATGTCACTCCAAGTAATGCTGAATGTTCAGCTTCAACCTGATGGGTTAGCTTTGTCAACAGCGACGCCCATATCGACGCCGAACACACGGAGCTGCTCAAATGCCACGTGATACGCCGTACTTGCAGGTGGCGGATGCTCTGCGGGCTCGTGTCCGGGCCGGTGAATGGGCGGTGGGCGACAAGCTGCCGTCCCGGGCCCGGTTCGCCGAGGAGTACGGCGTCGGTCAGTCCGTGGCGCAGCGGGCCATGGAGCGCCTGATCATCGAGGGCATCCTCGAAGGCCGCGCCGGCTCCGGCACCTACGTCCGCCGGGCCCGCGAGCGCCGGCGCATGGTCCGCTCACGCCACCGCGAGCAGCGCGGCAACAGCCCCTTCGCCTCGAACATGAGCGAGCTCGACCACGAGGCCGACTGGGAGTGCACCAGCACGGCCCGCGTCCCCGCGCCGGAGGACATCGCCGAACGGCTGGCGATCGAGCCCGGCGACCTCTGCGTCGTGACCGACTACGAGTTCCTCGCCGACGGCCTGCCCGTACAACTCGCCAAGAGCTGGGAGCCGATGGCCATCACCGACGGCACCCCGATCCTGCTCCCCGAGATGGGCCCGCACGGCAAGATCGGTGTCGTGGAGCGGATGCGGTCGATCGGCGTGAACATCGCCACCGGCATCGAGCTTCCCCGCCCGGCCCGCGCGACGCGGGAACAGGCGAATCTGCTCGGGATCTCCCTCGGTGACCTGGTCATCGAGGTGGAGCGCACGTACTTCGACCGCGAGGGGCGCCCCGTGGAGACGGCCGACATCATCGTGCCGGACATCCGCTGGGAGATCGCCTACGAGATCCGCGTCGACCAGCCGGACTCCGACCAGCCGGACTCCTGAGTCGGGTGCTGACCGTCGGGCTCCCGGGGGGAGTCCGCGCGCCGTGCGCCGCGCCGACAGGTCGCTGAGTCATGAGGCGTGAGTCATGAGGAGGGCTGCCCCAGCCCCGCCCTCACGCGAACCCCCGCCCCATCTCGTCCAGGATCTCGTCGATCACCGCCGCCGGCTCGCGCGTCAGGTCCTCCTCGATCCACATGCGCATCGCGATCCGCAGTGAGGAGAGGAAGCCCGCCGCCAGGACGATCGGGCGGACCGGGGCCGAGGCCGGGCCGGGGCGGGCGGCGACCGCGTCGGCCAAGTCGCGTTCCAGGGTGGCGTGGTTGGCCAACTGGCGGGCCAGCAGCGAGGGGTGACGCATCGCCAGGCGGGTGCGCACCGCCCACTCGCGCTCCGGGGGTGCCACGCGTTCCGCGAACTGGGCCACCGCCGCGCGTAGGGCAGGCCAGGCGGGTTCGTCGGCGGGGCGGTCCCGCACCGTACGGACCAGGGCCCTGATCTGCTGCTCCTCGCCGTAGAGGAGGGCGTCCTCCTTGTTGGTGAAGTAGTTGGAGAACGTCCTGCGGGAGATCCCGGCCGCGTCCGCCACCGCCTCGACCGTCACCTGGTCGAAGCCGTGCTCCACCGTCAGGCGCAGGGTCGCCTCGTGCACGGCCTGTCGGGTGGCTTCCTTCTTGCGTTCCCGGAGCCCCGGTCCCGGTCCCGCAGTGCTGCTGTTCATGGGGGCATTATCCCCGAGCGCGAGATTGTTGCGCAGTGAGCAAAATTGCCCAGTGTGCATGTATGGTGAAGTCTTCTTCCTCCCGTACCGGCGGCGCGCGCGGACGCCCCTCACCGCCCCGTACGGACCTCTCGTACGAACTTTCCGGAGGTTGCGCGTGAGCGCAGCAGACACCGCCACCGCCCCGGCCGGGGCCCCCGCCGCCGCACCCATGGACCACCGGCACGTCCTGCGGGCCCTGAGCGGACTGCTCATCGTGCTGTTCGTGGCGATGATCAGCAGCACCGTGGTCTCGGTCGCGCTCCCGCAGATCATCGGGTCCCTCGACGGCACGCAGTCGCAGTACACCTGGGTCGTCACCGCGACCCTGCTCGCCTCCACGGCCTCCACCCCGATCTGGGGCAAGCTCGCCGACCTGTTCAGCAAGAAGCTGCTGCTCCAGATAGCCATCGGGCTCTTCGTCGTCTCCTCCGTCGCCTGCGGATTCGCCCAGTCCACCGAGCAGTTGATCGCCTTCCGCGCCGTACAGGGGCTCGGCATGGGCGCGCTCCAGGTGCTCGTCCAGGTGATCATCGCCGCGATGATCAGCCCGAAGGAGCGCGGCCGCTACAACGGCTACCTCGGCGGCGTCATGGCCGTCGCCACCGTCGGCGGACCGCTGCTCGGCGGGTTCATCACCGACGCCTCCTGGCTCGGCTGGCGCTGGTGCTTCTTCATCGCCGTGCCCTTCACGCTGGTCGCCTCCGTGATCCTCGCCCGCACCCTGCACCTCGCCGAGGTCCGCAGGCCCGACACCAAGGTCGACTACCTCGGCGCGTCGCTCATCGCCGCCGGGGTCAGCCTCCTGCTCCTCTGGGTCACCTTCGTCGGCACCGACTTCGACTGGATCTCCTGGCAGAGCGGCCTCATGGTCGGCGGGAGCGTACTCATCCTCGGTGCGGCCGTTCTCGTCGAGACCCGGGTCAAGGAGCCCGTCGTCCCGATACACGTCGTCCGCCGCCGGGACCCCGCCCTCGCCATCGTCGCCAGCCTCGCCGTCGGCATGGCCATGTTCGGCGGCGCGGTCTTCCTCGGCCAGTACTTCCAGATCGGCCGGGGCTCCTCACCCACCGAGGCCGGGCTGCTCACCATCCCGCTGATGGCCGGCGTACTCGTCTCCTCGACCGTCGCCGGACGCCTCGTGTCGAAGACCGGCAAGGTCAAGCCGTTCATCGTCGCGGGTGTGATCGTGCTCGCCCTCGGCTTCCTCGGGCTGTCCTTCATCGACCACCGGACCTCGCTCGTCCTGGTGTCGCTGGGGATGCTGGGCGTGGGCGTCGGGGTCGGCATGTCGATGCAGAACCTGGTGCTCGTCCTCCAGAACACCGTCCCGCTCAGCGAGATCGGCGCGGCCAGCGGGGCGATCACCTTCTTCCGCTCCCTCGGCGGCACCATGGGCGTCTCGGTGCTCGGCGCGGTCCTCGCCCACCAGGTCGCCACCAGGATCACCGACGGGCTGACGAAACTCGGCGTCGACCCGGCCGCGTCCGGCTCCAGCGGCTCCACCCTCAACGTCGCCGCCATGCCGCCCCAGGTCCAGGACGTCGTCCGGGCCGCGTACGGAGAGGCGACGGGCCACATCTTCCTCATCTCGGCCGGCATCGCCGTGATCGGTGTGATCGCCTCCCTGTTCCTGACGCCCACCAAGCTGCGGGACAGCGTCGATCTGTAGGAGAGCGAATCCGGGGATTCGGGCCGACAGCCCGTTCTCACGCCCGTACGGGTGCGGGAGCGGGCTGTTGTACTGTTACCACCCCCGTACGCCACGGGGATCGACGAGATCGACCGAGGAGGTGAGACCCATTACCGCTGGATCAGGCTGGGTGCTCACCCCGCGCGATCGCGTCGTACGACCGGCAGCAGCCGACCGGACGGCATAAGTCGATCGCGGAGCGCCCATCGGTTTTCCCGAAAGGCTTCGCTCGTATGCCGGTTCACCCGTTGAGTTCCCTCTTCTCCACCGTCCTCGCCCTCCGCCGCGCCGGCTGCGTCTTCGCCGAGGACGAGGCCCGTCTCCTCCACGAGGCCGCCGCGTCCGCCGACGAACTGTCCTCCCTCGTCGAGCGCCGCGCCGCCGGACTGCCGCTCGAACACGTCCTGGGCTGGGCGGACTTCCACGGCCGCCGCTTCGCCGTGGACACGGGCGTCTTCGTGCCCCGCCGCCGTACGGAGTTCCTCGTCGCGCAGGCCGCGGCCCTCGCACCCCGCCGCGCCGTCGTCGTCGACCTCTGCTGCGGCTCCGGCGCGCTCGGCGTCGCCCTCGCCTCCACTGCGGACGCGGCCGAACTGCACGCCTGCGACGTCGAACCCGCCGCCGTGCGCTGCGCCCGGCGCAACATCGGCGACCTGGGGCACGTCTACGAGGGCGACCTGTTCGCCCCACTTCCCGCCACCCTGCGCGGCCGTGTCAACGTGCTGCTCGCCAACGTCCCCTACGTCCCCACCGACGACGTCGAGCTGCTGCCCGCCGAGGCCCGCATCCATGAACCCCGCGTCGCCCTCGACGGGGGCGGCGACGGGCTCGACGTCATGCGTCGCGTCGCCGCCGAAGCGCCCCGGTGGCTCGCGCCCGGCGGCAGCCTGCTCGTGGAGGCGAGCGAACGGCAACGGGACACGGCGGTCGACATCCTGCGCGCCGCCGGGCTGGGCCCCCGGGTCCTGGTCTCCGAGGAGTTGTACGCCACCGTCCTCGTCGGGACGGCCCCCGTCGGAGCAGCGGAACACCAGGGGTTTACTCCGTGGAGGGACCCCGTCACCGTCCCGGATCCGCCGGCACAGGACTAGGCTCGAAGGGCCCCGGGGGCGGCGACGGAGCCGCGCCGGGGCGACACACGGGGACACGGTTCGGTTCAGCTGGCGGGAGAGCACGGAATGACGACGGTGCCGGGGCGCAGAAGCAGTACGTTCACCAGGCTGCTGCGGCACGGATTCACCGACCCGTCCGCCGCGGACCAGCTCCTCGGCCTGGACGCGCTGGCCTCCGTACGGTCGGACCCGGTCCTCCTGGAGGCGCTCGGGGCCACCGCCGACCCGGACCTGGCCCTGCGCGGCCTGGTCCGGATCGCCGAGGCCGAGGCGGAGAACGAGCGGCAGGTGCTGCTCGACACCCTCGTCACCGCCAAACCCCTGCGCGACCGGCTCCTCGGCGTCCTCGGCGCCTCGGAGGCGCTGGGCGACCATCTGGCCCGGCACCCGCGCGACTGGCAGGCTCTCGTCACCTACGAGGCGGTCGACCTGAACCCCGGGGTCGCCGACTTCGAGCGTGGGCTCGCCGCCGCTGTCGACCCGGACTCGCTGCGGGTCGCCTACCGCCGGTGTCTGCTCACCCTCGCCGCCCGGGACGTGTGCGGGACGACCGACCTCGCGCGGACCGCAGCCGAACTGGCCGACCTCGCCACCGCCACCCTGCGCGCCGCTCTCGCCATCGCCCGTACGGCCGCGCCCGAGGACGCGGCCCGGTGCCGGCTCGCCGTCGTCGCCATGGGCAAGTGCGGCGGGCGCGAGCTGAACTACGTCTCCGACGTCGACGTGATCTTCGTCGGGGAGGCGCGCGACGGGGTCGACGAGACCGAAGCCATGCAGGCCGCCACCCGGCTGGCCGCCCACATGATGAGGATCTGCTCCGAGACCACCGCAGAGGGCACCATCTGGGAGGTCGACGCCAACCTCCGCCCCGAGGGCCGCAACGGGCCGCTCGTGCGCACCCTCAGCTCCCACCTCGCCTACTACCAGCGCTGGGCCAAGACCTGGGAGTTCCAGGCCCTGCTGAAGGCCCGCGCGGTGGCCGGCGACCCCGGGCTGGGCGCGGAGTACGTCGAGGCGGTGTCGCCGCTCGTCTGGGGGGCCGCCGACCGGGAGAACTTCGTCCCCGACGTGCAGAAGATGCGCCGTCGGGTCGTCGACAACATCCCCGCCGACCGGATCGAGCGGGAGCTGAAGCTCGGCCCCGGCGGACTGCGCGACGTCGAGTTCGCGGTGCAGCTCCTCCAGCTGGTGCACGGGCGCAGCGACGCCTCCCTGCACAGCGGCTCCACCCTCAAGGCTCTGCGGGCGCTCGCCGAGGGCGGGTACGTGGGGCGCGCGGACGCCGCCCAGCTCGACGAGGCGTACCGCTTCCTGCGCTCCATGGAACACCGCATCCAGCTCCACCGGCTGCGCCGCACCCACCTCGTCCCCGACGACGAGGCGGATCTGCGGCGGCTCGGCCGGTCGCTCGGGATGCGCACCGATCCGGTGAACGAGCTGAACAAGGCCTGGAAGCGGCACGCCTCCGTCGTACGGCGGCTGCACGAGAAGATCTTCTACCGGCCGCTGCTGGACGCCGTCGCCCAGCTGGCCCCCGCCGAGTCCCGGCTCAGCGCGAAGGCCGCCGCGATCCGCCTGGTGGCCCTCGGGTACGCCGACCCGGCCGCCGCCCTGCGGCACCTGGAGGCCCTCTCCTCCGGGGTCACCCGCAAGGCCGCCATCCAGCGCACCCTGCTGCCGGTGCTGCTCGGCTGGTTCGCGGACTCCGCCGACCCGGACGCCGGGCTCCTCGGCTTCCGCAAGGTATCCGACGCGCTGGGCAAGACCCCGTGGTACCTGCGGCTCCTGCGCGACGAGGGCGCCGCCGCGGAGAACCTCGCCCGGGTCCTCTCCGCCGGCCGCCTCGCCCCGGACCTGCTGATGCGGGCCCCGGAGGCGGTGGCGATCCTCGGCGACCCGGAGGGGCTCACGCCCCGCACCCGGGCCCACCTGGAGCAGGAGATACTGGCCGCGGTGGGGCGTGCCGGGGACGCGGAGTCCGCCGTCGCGGTGGTGCGCGGGGTGCGTCGCCGCGAGCTGTTCCGCACGACGGCCGCCGACCTCATCGGTTCCTACGGCACCGAGGACAACCCCGCCGAGCAGGATCACGGGGCCCTCGTCGACCGCGTCGGCTCGGCCGTCAGCGACCTCAACGCCGCCACCGTCGCGGGCGCGCTGCGGGCCGCCGTCCGCGCGGAGTGGGGCGACACCCTGCCGACCCGGTTCGCCGTCATCGGCATGGGCCGCTTCGGCGGGCACGAGCTGAGTTACGGCTCCGACGCCGACGTCCTCTTCGTCCACCGGCCGCGCGAGGGCGTGAGCGACGAGGAGGCGGCCCGGGCCGCCAACACGGTCATCTCGGAGATGCGGCGGCTGCTTCAGCTGCCGACCGCCGATCCGCCGCTGCTGATCGACGCCGACCTGCGCCCGGAGGGCAAGAGCGGGCCGCTGGTCCGCACGCTGAAGTCGTACGAGGCCTACTACCGGCGCTGGTCGCTGGTCTGGGAGAGCCAGGCGCTGCTGCGGGCCGAACCGGTGGCGGGCGACGAGGAGCTGGGGCGCGACTTCATCGAGCTGGTCGATCCGCTGCGATATCCGATGGAAGGGCTCGGCGAGGACGCCGTACGGGAGATCCGCAGGCTCAAGGCGCGGATGGAGTCCGAGCGGATGCCGCGCGGCGCGGACCCCACGCTCCACACGAAGCTGGGGCGGGGCGGGCTGAGCGACGTCGAGTGGACGGTGCAGCTGATGCAGATGCAGCACGGGTGGGCGGAGCCGGGGCTGCGCACGACGCGCACGCGCGAGGCGCTGGCCGCCGCGTGCGCGGCGGAGCTGATTCCGGTGGAGGACGCGCAGACGCTGGACGAGGCGTGGGTCCTGGCGACGCGGGTCCGCAACGCGGTGATGCTGGTGCGGGGGCGGCCGGGCGACACGTTTCCGTCCGATCCGCGCGAGGTGGCGGCGGTCGGGCGGTATCTGGGGTACGAGCCGGGGCATGTCGGGGACATGTTGGACGACTACCGGCGGATTACGCGGCGGGCTCGGGCGGTGGTGGAGGAGCGGTTCTACGGGGCGGCGTCCTGAGGGTGTGCTCCCGGGGCGCGGCCCCGGGGGCCCCTCGGGGCTCCGCCCCGGGCCCCGCTCCTCAAGCGCCGGAGGGGCTGGAGAAGACGTCCTTAAGCGCCGGACGGGCTGGATTCGGGGCTCCGGCCCCGGGCCCCGCTCCTCAAACGCCGGAGGGGCTGGAAAAGATGTCCTCAAGCGCCGGACGGGCTGGGAGGAAGCGCGGGACAGGCTGGAAGGGATGGCCGGACGGGCTGGAAAAGGATCGCCGGACCGGCTGGGAAGAAGCGCCGGACGGGCTGGAAGAGGATGGCCGGACCGGCTGGGAAGAAGCGCCGGACCGGCTGGAAGAGGATCGCCGGACGGGCTGGAAAAAGCGCCGGACCGGCTGGAAGAGGATCGCCGGACCGGCTGGGAGGAAGTGCCGGACGGGCTCAAAGGGGCCCGGCGCTACGGCCTCCGCGAGCCTGCCGTCTGCGGTGCGGGCTTCGGGTCCGGCTCTCTTGCCGGGCGGGGGAGTCTGGTGCGCAGGCCGGTCAGGCGGCTCTTGCCGGCCGGTACCGGTACCCACTTCGGCAGCCGGTGCGGCAGTGAGCCGTACCAGACGCGGGAGACCCCGTAGCCGAAACCGAGGCAGGCCATGCCGCCCACCGCGTCCAGCCAGAAGTGGTTGGCGGTGGCCACGATGACGACCAGGGTGAGCGTCGGGTAGAGCAGGCCCAGGATGCGGGCCCAGGGCGCCGTGGCCAGGGCGAAGATCGTCAGGCCGCACCAGAGCGACCAGCCGATGTGCATCGACGGCATCGCCGCGTACTGGTTCGACATGTTCTTGAAGTTGCCCGAGGCCATCGAGCCCCAGGTCTCGTGCAGGAGCACGGTGTCGATGAAGTTCGCGCCGTTCATCAGACGGGATGGCGCCAGCGGGTAGAGGTAGTAGCCGAGCAGGGCCACGCCCGTCGTCGCGAAGAGGACCAGCCGCGTCGCCGCGTAACGGCCCGGGTGGCGGCGGAACAGCCAGACGAGGACGCCGATGGTCACGACGAAGTGGAGTGTCGCGTAGTAGTAGTTCATCGACACGATCAGCCATGTCACGGAATTGACCGCGTGATTGACCGTTTCCTCGAAGGCGAGGCCCAGGGACTTCTCCGCCGACCAGATCCAGTCCGCGTTGCGCAGCGCCTGGGCCTTCTGCTCCGGAACGGCATTGCGCACGAGTGAGTACAGCCAGTAACTGACCGCGATGAGCAGGATCTCGAACCAGAGCCGGGGGCGGCGGGGCATCCGCAGCAAGCGGAGCCGGGCGAGCAGTCGGCCGGTCTTCCCGGAAGCCGGGGGAGTGATGGACGCGGTGGCGACTTCGGGGGCCGCCTGGGCCGCGATGGGTGAAGGATCGGCCGTCGACCGGCCTTCGTGCGTGGTCACCTGTGTTTCACCCATAGGCAGAGAGTCTTCCATAGTGGTTCCCCTGCCACCGATCATCCTCCGGTCGGGTTCCGGTCGCACGTCCTGCGTCTCAAGGACGAGGGAGCGACCCTGAGCCGCCTGCGGGGCCCGAGGCCGTCGAACCGCGAACCACCAGTTCAGGCATGAAGACGAACTCGCTGTGCGGCGCCGGGGTTCCGCCGATCTCCTCCAGGAGCGTGCGGACGGCGGCCTGGCCCATCGCCGTCACCGGCTGCCGGATCGTCGTCAGCGGCGGGTCCGTGAACGCTATGAGCGGCGAATCGTCGTAGCCCACGACCGAGAGATCGCGCGGCACGTCCTTCGACAGTCGGCGGGCCGCCCGGATCGCCCCGAGCGCCATCATGTCGCTCGCGCACACGACCGCCGTGCAGCCGCGCTCCATCAGGGCCGATGCGGCGGCCTGGCCGCCCTCCAGCGTGTACAGGGAGTGCTGGATCAACTCCTCCACCGCGTCCGGCGCGAGGCCGAGCTGCTCCCGCATCGTGGCGTGGAAGCCCTCGATCTTGCGGAGCACCGGCACGAAGCGCTTGGGTCCGACCGCCAGGCCGATACGGGTGTGGCCGAGCGCCACCAGATGCGTCACCGCGAGACGCATCGCCGCCCGGTCGTCGGGCGAGATGAACGGCGCCTGCACCTTGGCGGAGAAGCCGTTCACCAGGACGAACGGGACGCCCTGGCCGCGCAGTTGCTCGTAACGTTGCATATCGGCGGAGGTGTCCGCGTGCAGGCCGGAGACGAAGATGATGCCGGAAACGCCCCGGTCCACCAGCATTTCGGTGAGTTCGTCCTCGGTGGAGCCGCCGGGCGTCTGGGTCGCCAGCACCGGGGTGTAGCCCTGCCGGGTCAGGGCCTGGCCGATGACCTGCGCCAGCGCCGGGAAGATCGGGTTCTCCAACTCCGGGGTGATCAGGCCGACCAATCCCGCGCTGCGCCTGCGCAGCCGCACCGGGCGTTCGTACCCCAGCACGTCGAGGGCCGCGAGGACGGATTCGCGGGTGGTCGCCGCCACTCCGGGCTTGCCGTTCAGGACCCGGCTGACCGTTGCTTCGCTGACCCCCGCCTGAGTTGCGATATCGGCAAGCCGTGCGGTCATGGGATGGGACTGTACCGGGCCGGTGTCGGATTGCCCACCGTGCGCGGGGCGGCGTGGAGGAGGGTGCCGGAGGGTCGTCCGGCAACGCCTTGCAAGGACTTGCGGCCCCGGATCGCGGGCTGCGGTCGGATCGTCGCACTGCGGATATGCCGTGCCGCGCCTGCCCCTGCCAGGGATGAGTGGCCCTCGTCAAGGGGCTTGACGGCAACCTTGAGGACACGCGAATGTAACGATCACCAAGCCTTGCAGAAATCTTCCGCAAGGTCTTTCGGTCGTCTTTCATCCTTGTTACGTTCACGTCGACCCGGCGCCGCGACGGAGCGGTACGGCAGTTGAAGGAGTTCAGATGCGACGTGGCATAACGGCCACCGCCCTGGTCGCGGCCCTGGCGCTCGCGGCGACCGCCTGCGGCAGCGACGAGAAGTCCGGCGGCGGCAAGAGCTCGGGCGAGCTCTCCGGCACGGTGACCTGGTGGGACACCTCCAGCGTCGGCACCGAGGACAAGGTCTTCAAGAAGCTGGCCGAGGGCTTCGAGAAGAAGCACCCGAAGGTCGACGTCAAGTACGTCAACGTGCCCTTCGGCGAGGCGCAGAACAAGTTCAAGAACGCCGCCCAGGCCGGCGACGGCGCCCCCGACGTGATCCGCTCCGAGGTCGCCTGGACGCCGGACTTCGCCAACCTCGGCTACCTGGCCCCGCTGGACGGCACCCCCGCCCTGAAGAACCAGGACGACTTCCTCAAGCAGGCCGTCGCGTCCACGAAGTACGACGGCAAGACCTACGCCGTCCCGCAGGTCATCGACTCCATGGGCGTCTTCTACAACAAGAAGATGTTCAAGGAGGCCGGCGTCGAGGCGCCCGCCGACCTGGCCGACCTCAAGACCGTCGCCGAGAAGATCAAGGACAAGACCGGCAAGACCGGCCTCTACCTCCGCGGCGACGACCCGTACTACTTCCTCTCCTTCCTCTACGGCGAGGGCGGCGACATGGTCGACGCCTCCTCCAAGAGCGTCACCATCGACAAGCCCGAGGGCGTCAAGGCGTTCGAGGCGGTCAAGGCCCTGGTCGACGACGGCACCGCGAAGACGGACGCCTCGGACGGCTGGGAGAACATGATGCAGTCGTTCAAGAACGGCGACGTCGCGATGATGATCAACGGCCCCTGGGCCGTCGCCGACACCCTGACCGGCAAGGAATTCACGGACAAGGACAACCTGGGCGTCGCCCCGGTCCCGGCCGGCTCCGCCGCCCAGGGCGCCCCGCAGGGCGGCCACAACCTGGCCGTCTACGCCGGCTCCAAGAATCTCGACGCCTCCTACGCCTTCGTCGAGTACATGACGTCCGTGGACAGCCAGGCCGCCGCCGCCGGCGAGCTGAACCTGCTGCCCACCCGCACCTCCGCGTACGCCAAGCAGGAGGCCGTGGACAGCGAGATCGTCGGCTTCTTCAAGCCGGTCGTCGAGACCGCCGTCGAGCGCCCCTGGATCCCCGAGGGCGGCAGCCTCTTCGAGCCGCTGCGCGTCGAGTACACCAAGGTCCTCACCGGCCAGACCACGCCGGAGAAGGCCGCCAAGGCCACCGGCGACTCCTACCGCAAGCTCCTCGAGGGCTGGAAGTAACAGGAAGGTTGGCCGACTGATGGCTGTCCACACCAGCCAGTCGGTGGTGAAGGCCGCGGGCGAGAACACCGCCCGCGGCCGGAGCCGCGGTACTGGCACCCCACCACCGACCCCCGGCCGTCTGCGGCGGGCGCTGTCGGTCCACTGGTACGCCTGGGCCATGGTCGCCCCGGTCGTCGTCGTGATCGGCGTGATCATCGGCTATCCGCTGGTCCGCGGCGTCTACCTCTCGATGACCGACGCGGACGAGCGCAACGTCGCACGCTCCATCGGCGTCAACGAGATCCCCGCCACCTACGAGTTCGTCGGCGCGGACAACTACATCGACGCGCTGACCGGCTCGCAGTTCCTCGGCACGCTCGGCTGGACGCTGGTGTGGACCGTCTCCTGCGTGAGCGTCACGTTCGTCCTCGGCATGGCCCTGGCGAACATCCTCAACCGCCGCATCGCCGGACGCTCCGCCTACCGCATGGCCCTCATCCTCCCCTGGGCCATCCCCGGCTTCGTCTCCGTCTTCGCCTGGCGCTTCCTCTACAACGAGGAGCGCGGTCTGCTCAACAAGGTCCTCGGGGCGCCGGCATCGACGCCGTGCCGTGGCTGAACGACCCGACCTGGGCCAAGTTCGCGGTCATCGCCGTCAATGTCTGGCTCGGCATCCCGTTCATGATGGTCGCCCTCCTCGGCGGACTCCAGTCCATCCCCTCCGAGCAGTACGAGGCGGCCGAGATGGACGGCGCCACCGCCTGGCAGCGCTTCCGCCACATCACCCTGCCCGGACTGCGCCCGGTCTCCACCACGGTGGTCCTGCTCTCCACCATCTGGACCTTCAACATGTTCCCGGTGATCTTCCTGCTGACCCGCGGCGGACCCGGTGAGGCCACCCAGATCCTCGTGACCCAGGCGTACAAGTTCTCCTTCGAGATCAGCCCGCGCGACTACGCGCAGTCCTCCACCTGGGGCGTGCTGATCCTCGTACTCCTGATGCTCTTCGCCGTCGTCTACCGGCGAGTCCTGCGCTCCCAGGGAGACAACTGGTGACCACCGCGACCGACACCCCCGCCCGGCACACCGTGCCCAAGGTCCGGCTGCGCGGTGAGCGCTCCCCGCTCGCCTCCGTCGCCCTGCACCTCACCCTGATCACCGCCTCGGTGATCGCGGTCTTCCCGGTGCTGTGGGTCCTGCTGACCTCGCTCAAGCCCGCCAAGTTCGCGACCACCACGGACTTCTTCCGCGAGACGACGTTCGTCAACTACACGAACCTGATCCGCGACACGGAGTTCCTCAACTGGTTCGCCAACTCCGTGATCATCTCCGCGCTCTCCACCGTGATCGGCGTCTTCGTCGCCGCCACCACCGGATACGCGGTGAGCCGCTTCCGCTTCCCCGGCAAGCGCGGGCTGATGTGGACGCTGCTGATCACCCAGATGTTCCCGGTCGCCGTCCTCATCGTGCCGATCTACAACATCATGTCGAGCCTCGGGCTGCTCAACCAGCCCATGGGACTCGTCATCACCTACCTCACCATCTCGGTGCCGTTCTGCGCCTGGATGATGAAGGGCTTCTTCGACACCATCCCGCGCGAGATCGACGAGTCGGGCGAGGTCGACGGCCTCACCCCGTTCGGCACCTTCTTCCGGCTGATCCTGCCGCTGGCCAAGCCGGGCCTCGCGGTCACCGCGTTCTACTCCTTCATCACCGCCTGGGGCGAAGTGGCGTACGCCTCCGCCTTCCTGGTCGGCGACGAGAACCTCACCCTGGCCGGCGGACTCCAGAAGTTCGTCAACCAGTACGGAGCCCAGTGGGGCCCCATGACCGCGGCCTCCGTGCTCATCGCCATCCCGGCCGCCCTGGTGTTCCTCTTCGCCCAGAAACACCTGGTCACCGGCATGTCCGCCGGAGCCGTCAAGGGCTGAGAGGCCCCCTGGCCACCCGCACCCGTACGCACCACCGCACCCGTCACGGCGGCGCCGGAAACCTCGGACCCGGTCCCCGGCGCCGCTTCCCACCCAGACACCCCAGGGACGACATGACCCAGCACCTCGCTGCCCCCTCCATCGGCACGTCCGACGACGCCCCGGGCCACCGCACCGGCTGGTGGCAGGACGCGGTGATCTACCAGGTCTATCCGCGGAGCTTCGCCGACGGCAACGGCGACGGCATGGGCGACCTCGCCGGCGTCACCGCCCGCCTGCCCCACCTGAAGGACCTGGGCGTCGACGCGGTCTGGCTCAGCCCCTTCTACGCCTCCCCGCAGGCCGACGCGGGCTACGACGTCGCCGACTACCGGGCCATCGACCCGATGTTCGGCACCCTGCTGGACGCCGACGCGCTGATCCGCGAGGCCCACGGCCTGGGCCTGCGCATCATCGTCGACCTGGTCCCCAACCACTCGTCCGACCAGCACGAGTGGTTCAAGCGCGCCCTGGCCGAGGGCCCCGGCTCCGCCCTGCGCGAGCGCTACCACTTCCGCCCCGGAAAGGGCGCGGCCGGCGAACTCCCGCCCAACGACTGGGAGTCCATCTTCGGCGGCCCCGCCTGGACCCGTACGGCGAACCCGGACGGCACCCCCGGCGACTGGTACCTCCACCTCTTCGCCCCCGAGCAGCCCGACTTCAACTGGGAGCACCCGGCCGTCGCCGACGAGTTCCGCTCCATCCTGCGCTTCTGGCTCGACATGGGCGTCGACGGCTTCCGCGTCGACGTCGCCCACGGCCTCGTCAAGGCCGAGGGGCTGCCCGACCTCGGCGCCCACGACCAGCTCAAGCTGCTAGGCAACGACATCATGCCGTTCTTCGACCAGGACGGCGTGCACGCGATCTACCGCAGCTGGCGCACCATCCTCGACGAGTACCCCGGTGACCGCATCGCCGTCGCCGAGGCCTGGACCCCGACCGTCGAGCGCACCGCCAACTACGTGCGCCCCGACGAGATGCACCAGGCGTTCAACTTCCAGTACCTGGCCACCGCCTGGGACGCCGCCGAACTGCGCGAGGTCATCGACACCTCGCTCGCCGCGATGCGCCCGGTCGGCGCGCCCGCCACCTGGGTGCTCTCCAACCACGACGTCACCCGGCACGCCACCCGCTTCGCCAACCCGGCGGGCCTCGGCACCCAGATCCGCACCCCCGGCGACCGCGAGCTGGGCCTGCGCCGCGCCCGCGCCGCCTCCCTGCTGATGCTCGCCCTGCCCGGCTCCGCCTACGTCTACCAGGGCGAGGAGCTCGGCCTGCCCGACGTCACCGACTTGCCGGACGAGGCCCGCCAGGACCCCTCGTTCTTCCGCGCCGACGGCCAGGACGGCTTCCGCGACGGCTGCCGCGTCCCGATCCCGTGGACCCGCGAGGGCGGTTCGTACGGCTTCGGCGACGGCGGCAGCTGGCTCCCGCAGCCCGCCGGCTGGGGCGAGCTGTCCGTCGAGGCGCAGACCGGTGTGGAGGGCTCCACCCTGGAGCTGTACCGCGCCGCCATCGCCGCCCGCCGCGAGCACCCGGGCCTCGGGGCCGGCACGGACGTCGAGTGGCTGGACGGCCCCGAAGGCGTCCTCGTCCTCGCCCGCCCCGGCTTCGTCTGCACCGTCAACACCACCGGCGCCCCCGTCCGCATCGCCGCCCGCGGCCGGGTGCTGCTCGCCAGCTCCCCGGTCACCGTGGACGGCGCCGAGGTCGAGCTGCCCGCCGACACCACGGTGTGGTGGACGGTGTGACACTGCCCGCGCCCAGGACCACGGCGGCGCCCCGCCTCTCCGACATCGCTGGACAGGCGGCGGTCAGCGAGGCGACGGTCAGCCGGGTCCTGAACGGGAAGCAGGGCGTCGCGGACTCCACGCGCCAGCGGGTGCTCGCGGCGCTCGACATCCTGGGCTACGAACGGCCCGTACGGCTGCGGCAGCGCAGCGCTGGACTGATCGGCCTGGTGACGCCCGAACTCACCAACCCGATCTTCCCGGCGTTCGCGCAGTCCGTCGAACAGGTGCTGGCCGGGCACGGCTACACCCCCGTGCTCTGCACCCAGCTGCCGGGCGGTGCGACGGAGGACGAACTCGTCGAGCAGCTCGTCGAGCGCGGCGTCGGCGGCATCGTCTTCCTCTCCGGGCTGCACGCGGACACCTCCGCCGACCCGGGCCGGTACGCCGCGCTCACCGAGCGCGGCGTGCCGTTCGTCCTGATCAACGGCTACAACGAGCGCATCAGCGCCCCGTTCGTCTCGCCCGACGACAACGCCGCCGTACGGATGGCCCTGGGGCACCTCGCCGAGCTCGGCCACCGCCGGATCGGCCTGGCCATAGGCCCGCAGCGCTACGTCCCCTCCCGGCGCAAGCGCGACGGGTTCGTGGAGGCGGCCGTCTCGCTGCTCGGCATGGACCGGGCCGAGGCCGAACTGCTCGTCTGCTCCACGCTGTTCAGCGTCGAGGGCGGCCAGGTGGCGGCGGGCGCCCTGCTGGACGCGGGGTGCACGGGCATCGTCTGCGGCAGCGACCTGATGGCCCTCGGCGTGGTCCGCGCCGCCCGGGGGAGGGGCCTGGAGGTGCCCCGTGACGTCTCGGTCGTCGGCTTCGACGACTCGCAGCTCATCGCTTTCACCGACCCGCCGCTGACCACGGTGCGCCAGCCCGTGCAGGCGATGGCGGCGGCCGCCGTGGGCGCGCTGCTGGAGGAGATCGGGGGCAGCCCGGTGCAGCGCACCGAGTACGTCTTCCAGCCGGAGCTGGTCGTCAGGGGCTCCACGGCGGCGGTACGCAACGGCTGACCGCGAAGCGGCAGCGGGCTCGTGCGTCAGCGGGCTCTTCCGTCAGCGGGCTCGTACGGAACGGACACGGTACGGGAACGGCCACGGTACGGGAACGGTCGCGGTACGGGTACGGGCACGTACAGGAGAGGCACCAGGAGTCGGCCCAGGACGGGCCGGCGGGGAGTTGTGGCGACTCCGGGTGCCTCTCTTGTCGTGACCGGCCCGGCCGGCCGGGCGCGTGGGGTCCGACGGCGTGCAGCGGTACCGGATCCCCCGGCCGACCGGACCGGAGTCGGGATGAAACGTAACAGGCTCGCAATATCTTGCGAAAGACCTTGCAGCGAGAAATCGCGAGGAAGTCGGGAAGAAATCTCCGCTGTTTCGCGGATGTGAGCGGGGGATGTCCAAAGGGTTGACCGGTGACGGGTGGGCTCGTACGGTCTGCTCCGCGGCAAGGTTTGCATTCTTGCAGCAAGAACCTTCAGGAGCCTTGAGGGCACGGCGCGTTGCCGACTGAGGCTGCACCGTCATCCCCGCTTCCCCCACCCGCAGGAGGAAAGACATGGCACGCAGATCCCTGTCTGCCGCGCTCGCCCTCGTGGCCGGCGCCGCCGCCCTCGTCGTCCCCACCGGATTCGGAGCCGCAGGCGCCGCACAGGCCGCCGCCCCGGGCGACAAGGACGTCACCGCAGTGATGTTCGAGTGGAAGTTCGCCTCCATAGCCAAGGCCTGCACGGACACCCTCGGTCCGGCGGGCTACGGCTACGTCCAGGTCTCGCCGCCCCAGGAGCACATCCAGGGCGGCCAGTGGTGGACCTCCTACCAGCCCGTCAGCTACAGGATCGCCGGCCGGCTCGGCGACCGGTCCGCCTTCTCCGCCATGGTGAACACGTGTCACTCGGCCGGGGTCAAGGTCATCGCCGACTCGGTCATCAACCACATGGCGGCGGGCAACGGCACCGGCACCGGAGGCTCCGCGTACACCAAATACGGCTACCCGGGCCTCTACTCCGGCAACGACATGGACGACTGCCGGTCCCAGATCAACAACTACAACGACCGGGGCAACGTCCAGAACTGCGAGCTGGTCGGTCTCGCCGACCTGGACACCGGTGAGGACTACGTACGCGGCAGGATCGCCGGCTACCTCAACGACCTGCTCTCGCTCGGCGTCGACGGCTTCCGGATCGACGCCGCCAAGCACATGCCCGCAGGCGACCTCGCCAACATCAAGTCCCGGCTGACCAACCCGAACGTCTACTGGAAGCACGAGGCGATCTTCGGGACCGGTGAGGCCGTCTCGCCCTCCGAGTACCTGGGCAGCGGAGATGTCCAGGAGTTCCGGTACGGGCGGAGCCTCAAGCAGGTCTTCCTCAACGAGAACCTCGCCCACCTGAAGAACTTCGGCGAGGGCTGGGGCTTCATGGAGTCCGGCAAGTCCGCCGTCTTCGTCGACAACCACGACACCGAGCGCGGCGGCGACACCCTCAACTACAAGAGCGGCTCCGCCTACACGCTCGCCAGTGTCTTCATGCTGGCCTGGCCCTACGGCTCCCCGGACGTCCACTCCGGCTACGAGTTCAGCGACCACGACGCCGGACCGCCGGCCGGCGGCCAGGTGAACGCCTGCTACAGCGACGGCTGGAAGTGCCAGCACGCCTGGCGCGAGATCTCCTCCATGGTCGGCTTCCGCAACACCGCGCGCGGCCAGGGAGTCACCAACTGGTGGGACAACGGCGGCGACCAGATCGCCTTCGGCCGGGGGAACAAGGCGTACGTCGCCATCAACCACGAGGGCTCCGCGCTGAACCGGACCTTCCAGACCTCGCTGCCCGCCGGCGACTACTGCGACGTCCAGTCCGGCAAGGGCGTCCAGGTCAACGGCTCCGGCCAGTTCACCGCCACCGTCCCGGCAGGCGCCGCCGTCGCCCTGCACACCGGTGCCCGGACCTGCGGAGGAGGCGGCACGAACCCCGACCCGGACCCCGGCAACGGCACCTCCGGCGCCTCCTTCGGCGTCAACGCCACCACCCGGCCCGGCCAGAACATCCACGTCACCGGCGACCGGGCCGCCCTCGGCAACTGGAACCCGGCGAGCGCGCCGAAGCTCGACCCGGCGGCGTACCCCGTCTGGAAGCTGGACGTGAACCTGCCCGCCGGGACCACGTTCGCCTACAAGTACGTCCGCAAGGACGCGTCCGGCTACGTCACCTGGGAGAGCGGCGCCAACCGCACCGCCACCGTCCCGGCCTCCGGGAAGGTCACGCTGACCGCCGACGTCTGGCGCGGCTGACACCAGCACTCCAGCGGGCCGGTGGCACCGCCACCGGCCCGCTCCCCCTGAGCGACCCCTCGCCCGACCCCTTGCCCGACCCCGCGCCCGACCCGTCGCTCAGTCCTCGCTCGACCCACCGATCAAGCCCTGAGGAGCACCCTCCGTGTCCCGAACCATCCTCGGACGATGGACGGTGGCCGCCCTGTGCGCGGCGCTGCTGCCCGTCGTCCCGGCGGCCACCGCCGCCGCGTCGTCCCGGCCGCCGGCCCCGCCATCGGACGCGAAGCTCGCCGGTGAGGCGGACCGGCACGACCTCACGCGCGAGCAGTTCTACTTCGTGCTGCCCGACCGGTTCGCCAACGGCGACGCCTCCAACGACCGGGGCGGGCTGACCGGTTCGCGGCTGGAGCACGGCTACGACCCCACCGACAAGGGGTTCTACCAGGGCGGCGACCTCAAGGGCCTCACCCGGAAACTCGACTACATCAAGGAGCTCGGCACCACCGCCATCTGGATGGCGCCGATCTTCAAGAACCGGCCCGTGCAGGGCACCGGCAAGGACGCCTCGGCGGGCTACCACGGTTACTGGATCACCGACTTCACCCAGGTCGACCCGCACTTCGGCACCAACGCCGACCTGGAGCGGCTGATCGACAAGGCCCACGCCAAGGGCATGAAGGTCTTCTTCGACGTCATCACCAACCACACCGCCGACACCGTCGACTACGCGGAGAAGGCCTACGGCTACCAGCCCAAGGGCGCCTTCCCCTACCTCGACGAGGACGGCCGACCCTTCGACGACCGCGAGGGCGTGCAGAAGGTGGACCGGGACTCCTTCCCGTACACCCCGGTGAAGGCGCCCGGCACCGGCGAGAAGGTCCCCTCCTGGCTCAACGACCCGACGATGTACCACAACCGGGGCGACTCGACGTGGGCCGGCGAGTCCAACGAGTACGGCGACTTCTCCGGGCTCGACGACCTGTGGACCGAGCGTCCCGAGGTCGTGAAGGGCATGGCGAGGATCTACGAGAAGTGGGTCCGCGACTTCGACATCGACGGCTTCCGCATCGACACCGTCAAACACGTCGACCTGGACTTCTGGACCCAGTGGGCGACCGCGCTCGACGCGTACGCCGCGAAGCGCGGCCGGGACGACTTCTTCATGTTCGGCGAGGTGTACTCCGCCGACACCGCGGTGACCTCCCCGTACGTCACCCGGGGCCGCCTGGACTCCACGCTGGACTTCCCGTTCCAGGACGCCGCCCGGCAGTTCGCCTCCCAGGGCGCGCCCGCCGACCGGCTCGCCTCCGTGTACGGGAACGACTACCGCTACACCACCGACAAGGCCAACGCCTACGAGCAGGTCACCTTCCTCGGCAACCACGACATGGGCCGCATCGGTACCTTCCTGAAGCAGGACAACCCGAAGGCCGACGACGCCGAACTGCTGAAGCGGGCCCGGCTCGCCAACGAGCTGATGTTCCTCGGCCGGGGCAACCCGGTGATCTACTACGGCGACGAGCAGGGCTTCACCGGAGCCGGCGGCGACAAGGACTCCCGCCAGACGCTCTTCGCCTCGAAGACCGCCGACTACCTCGACGACGACCAGCTCGGCACCGACCGGACGCACGCCTCGGACGCGTACGACACGAAGCACCCGGTCTACCGCTCCATCGCCGCCCTTTCCCGGCTCACCAAGGCCCACCCGGCGCTGCGCGACGGCACACAGATCGAGCGGTTCGCGGAAGGCTCGGTGTACGCCACCTCGCGCATCGACACCGAGCGGCCCCACGAATACCTCGTCGCCTCCAACAACGGCACGAGCCCGCGGAAGGTCCGGCTCGCCACCGAGTCGGCCGACATGAACTTCCGTACGCTGTACGGCGGTTCCGGTTCGGTCCGCAGCGGCGAGGACAAGCAGGTCACCGTCACCGTGCCCGCCCTCTCCAGCATCGTGCTGAAGGCGGACCGGCCGGTCGGCTCCCCGGCCGCCGAGCCGGCCATCGCGCTGAAGGCCCCGGCCGCCGGCGCCACCGGGACCGTCGAGATCACCGCAGACGTGGACGGCGGACAGCTCAACCGGGTCGTCTTCGCCGCCCAGGTGGGCGACGGGAAGTGGAAGACGCTCGGTTCGGCCGACCACGCCCCGTACCAGGTCACCCAGTACCTCGACGAGACGGTGAAGGCGGGAACGCCGCTGCGCTACAAGGCCGTCGTCGTCGACCGGGCGGGCCGCACCTCCAGTGCCCTCGCCGCGACCGCCGCCGGAGCGACCCCGCCGAAGCCGAAGCCCGTAGCCGTCGAGCGCGACCGGGCGGTCGTCCACTACCAGCGCCCCGACGGCGACTACGAGGGATGGCAGCTGAAGTCCGGGGGGAAGACGGCCGAGTTCATCGGCCGGGACGCCTACGGCGCGTTCGCCTGGCTCGACCTGGAGAAGGGCACCGACTCCGTCCCGTACACCGTCGAGAAGAACGGCACCGCGGACGGACCGCGACGGACCGTCGACCTCGGCGTGACCGGGCAGGTCTGGATCGAGCAGGGCGAGGACGGGCAGACGGCCGAAGCCCCCGAGACCCCGCCGCAGGACACCACCAAGGCGGTCCTCAACTACCACCGCCCGGACGGGAACTACGACGGCTGGGGGCTGCACACCTGGGCCGGGGCCAAGGAGCCCACCGACTGGTCCAAGCCGATGACGCCGGTGAGGAAGGACGCCTACGGGGTCACCTTCGAGGTGCCGCTCGTGGACGGGGCCACCACCCTCAGCTACATCCTGCACAAGGGCGACGAGAAGGACCTGCCCACCGACCAGTCCCTCGACCTCGCCACCTACGGCCACGAGGTCTGGATGCTCGGCGGCAAGCCCGGCTACCTCCTCCCGCAGACCGGCGGCGGCGCGGCCCCCAACCTGTCCAGGGCCGAGGCGCAGTGGATCGACGCGAACACCGTCGTCTGGAAGGTGAAGGCCACCGACGCCACCAGCCAGCAGCTCGTGTACGCGAAGAAGGGCGGCATCTCCGTCGTCGAGGGGGCGCTCTCCGACGAGGGGCAGTGGCTGCGGCTCCAGCAGGGGGAGCTGAGCGACGCGCAGAAGGAGAGGTTCCCCCATCTGAAGGACTATCCGGCCTTCGCCGTCGATCCGCGCGACCGCGACCGCGTCCGCGAGTCCCTGCGGGGCCAGCTGATCGCCACCCAGCGCGCCGCCAACGGGGCCCTGCTCGCCGCCACCGGCGTACAGACCGCGGGCATCCTGGACGACCTGTACGGGAAGAAGGCGGCCTCCGCCGCACTCGGCCCGGTCTTCCGCAAGGGCACGCCCGCGCTCTCCGTGTGGGCCCCCACCGCCCGGACCGTCTCGCTCGAACTCGACGGCCGCACGCACCCGATGAAGCGCGACGACCGCACCGGCGTCTGGTCGGTCACCGGAAAGAAGGGCTGGCGGGGCAAGCCGTACCGGTACGCCGTGACCGTCTGGGCCCCCGCCGTCCAGAAGATGGTCACCAACAAGGTCACCGACCCCTACTCCACGGCCCTGACCGCCGACTCCGCCCGGGGCCTCGTCGTCGACCTCACCGACCCGAAGCTCGCCCCGCGCGGCTGGTCCGGTCTGAGGAAGCCCGCCGCCACCCCGCTGCGGGACGCCCAGATCCAGGAACTGCACGTCCGCGACTTCTCCGTCACGGACCGCACGGCGAAGCACCCCGGTGAGTACCTCGCCTTCACCGACACCCGCTCCAAGGGCATGAAGCACCTCAAGAAGCTCGCCGACTCCGGCACCAGCTACGTCCACCTGCTGCCCGTCTTCGACATCGGCACGATCCCGGAGAAGAAGAAGGACCAGGCCCAGCCCGCCTGCGACCTCCACGTCTACGCCCCCGACTCCGACGAGCAGCAGGCCTGCGTCTCCAAGGCCGCCGCGAAGGACGGCTTCAACTGGGGTTACGACCCGCTGCACTACACCGTCCCCGAGGGCTCCTACGCCTCCGACCCGGACGGCACCCGGCGCACGGTCGAGTTCCGGCAGATGGTGCAGGGCCTCAACCAGGCCGGACTGCGCACCGTCATGGACGTCGTCTACAACCACACCGTCGCCTCCGGGCAGGACGACAAGTCGGTCCTCGACAGAGTCGTCCCCGGCTACTACCAGCGGCTCCTGGAGGACGGAAGCGTCGCCACCTCCACCTGCTGCGCCAACACCGCGCCCGAGAACACCATGATGGGCAAGCTCGTCGTCGACTCGATCGTCACCTGGGCGAAGGAGTACAAGGTCGACGGCTTCCGCTTCGACCTGATGGGCCACCACCCCAAGGACAACATCCTGGAGGTCCGCAAGGCGCTCGACAGGCTCACACCCGCCAAGGACGGCGTCGACGGGAAGAAGATCATCCTGTACGGCGAGGGCTGGAACTTCGGCGAGATCGCGGACGACGCCCGCTTCGTCCAGGCCACCCAGAAGAACATGGCCGGCACCGGCATCGCCACCTTCTCCGACCGGGCCCGCGACGCCGTGCGCGGCGGCGGCCCCTTCGACGAGGACCCCGGCGTCCAGGGCTTCGCCACCGGCCTCTACACCGACCCCAACTCCTCCCCGGCCAACGGCACCCGCGCCGAGCAGAAGGCCCGGCTGCTGCACTACCAGGACCTGATCAAGGTCGGCCTCACCGGCAACCTCGCCGACTACACCTTCACCGACACCTCCGGCCGCACGGTCAAGGGCTCCGAGGTGGACTACAACGGTGCGCCCGCCGGATACGCGGCCGCACCCGGCGACGCGCTCGCCTACTCCGACGCCCACGACAACGAGACCCTCTTCGACACCCTCGCCTTCAAGCTCCCCGTCGACACGACGGCAGCCGAGCGGGCCAGGGCCCAGGTGGTGGCCATGGCCGCCTCCGTCCTCTCCCAGGGACCCTCGCTCTCCCAGGCCGGCACCGACCTGCTGCGCTCCAAGTCCCTGGACCGCAACTCCTACGACAGCGGCGACTGGTTCAACGCCCTGCACTGGGACTGCCGCGACGGCAACGGCTTCGGCCGGGGTCTGCCGCCCGCCGCCGACAACCAGGACAAGTGGGCGTACGCGAAGCCGCTCCTGGCCGCCACCGGCGCCATCGCGCCGAACTGCGCACAGATCGACGGGGCCTCGGCCGCCTACCGCGACCTGCTCACCATCCGCTCCACCGAGAAGGAGTTCTCCCTGCGCACCGCCGGCCAGGTGCAGTCCGCCCTGTCCTTCCCGCTCTCCGGCACGGCCGAGACCCCCGGCGTGATCACCATGCGCCTCGGCGAGCTGGTCGTCGTCCTCAACGCCGCGCCGACCACCGCCGACCAGCGGCTCGTCGCGCCGGCGGGGAAGACGTACGCACTGCACCCCGTCCAGGCCAAGGGTGCGGATCCTACGGTCAAACGAGCCAGGTACGACGGGAAATCGGCCACTTTCACCGTCCCGGGACGCACGGCGGCCGTCTTCACGCTGCGCTGACCTCCGGCAGCACTACGGTGACGGCAGACGTCGGCAATGGAGCCGCGACAGCCGTCCTGGTTCACCGGGCCGGTCCCGCTCTCCCCCTCGGGGAGGCGGGACCGGCCCGGCGCGTGCGGCAGGAGCCCCACCCGGGGCGGTCGGCTCGCCGGCGCACCCTGCCCCAGCGCCCGGACGGTGATGATGACCAAGGTGGGATACCTTCCCGACGAGACGAGCAGCTTCGTCGGGAGGCGGGCCGAACTGGCCCGGCTGGGAACCGCGTTGACCATCCGGCGCATGACCACCCTGATCGGCCCCGGCGGTGTCGGCAAGAGTCGGCTCGCGCTCCGGGCCGCCCGCGCCGCCGCCGACCGCTACCCGGACGGCGCCTGGTGGGCCGACCTCTCCCCGCTCCCCGACGACGGGCTGCTGCTCCCCACCGTCTCGGACGCGGTCGGACTTGCCGACCACACCCTGCGGATGCCCGTCGAGGCGCTCTGCGAATGGCTCGGCGACAAACGGCTCCTGCTGGTCCTCGACTCCGCCGAACACCTCCGCGCCGCCTGCTCCCATCTGCTGGCCGAGATCCTGACCACCTCGTCCGGCCTGACCGTCCTGGTCACCAGCAGGCAGCCGCTCGGCACCCGCGGCGAGTACGTCGTCGAGGTGCCGCCGCTCCCGGTCGACGGCGCGCCCGACGCCCTCCAGCTCTTCGCCGACCGGCTGCGCGCCACCGACCCCGGGGCCGGCCTCGACGCCCCCGGCGACGAGGCGGCGGCCACCGAGATCTGCCGCCGCCTCGAAGGCATCCCGCTCGCCATCGAGCTGGCCGCCGCGGGCATCGGCCGGCACAGCGTGGCCCAGCTCGCCACCCGGATCGGCAGCCGCTTCGACGCCCGGGCGCCGGCTTCGGAGCGCCGGGCCGGGGCGGCGGCCCGACCCTCGCACCCGGCTGCGAAGCCCCCGGCTCCGGCACACCGGGCGCGATCGGGGCGGACGGGGCGGATGAGAGCCCCGATACGGCCCGCCTCGACCTCCTCGCCGACGCGACGGTGTGGCCCCGCCGCCACCGCACCCTGCGCACGGCCATCGGCTGGTCCCACGAGCTCTGCACCCCGCTGGAGCGCCTCCTGTGGGCCCGCCTCACCCCCCTGCGGACCGACTTCGACGAGGCGGTCGCCCGCGAGGTCTGCGCGGGCGGCCCGCTCACCCCCGACGAGGTGGACCGGGCGCTCCAGGGCCTCGTCGCCCAGTCGGTCGTCCAGCGTGACGGCGACCGCTACCGGATGCTCGACACCCTCCGCGAGTACGGCCGAATGTGGCTCACCGAGCTGGGCGAGGCCCGCGCCGCCGCCGGCCGGCACGCGAGAAGCTTCCTCGGCCTCGCCCGCCGCGCCCACGACGGCTGGACCGGCCCGGACCAGGTGTCCTGGTACCACAGGGTGTCCGACACCCATCTCGACCTGTGCGCCGCCCTGGAGCATCTACTCGTCCACGACGTCGGCGGGGCCCAGGAGATGGCGGGCCGCGTCGGCTTCTTCTGGGCCTGCTGCGGCCACCTCTCCGAGGCCCGGAGCTACGCCCGGCGCGCCTTGGACGCGGGCCCCGTCGAAGGACCCCGCCGAACCAGGCTGCAATGGGTTCTCGGCGTCGCGGCCCTGCTCCAGGGCGACTACGCGACCGCCGAGAAGTGCGGCGCGCTCTGCACGGCCGGCGCGCTGTACGACCGGGACGACGAGGGCATGCTCGGCGCGGCCTATCTCTCCGGTCTCACCCAGCTGATGACCGGGGAGCCCGAGGCGGCGCTGGAAGCGGCCGGGCGGGTCCTGCGGATGACCGAGGGCGTGCCCGTGGACTCGGCCCACCGGCTGCGCTGCCACCTCATCACCGTCTTCGCGCTCACCGCGCTCGGCCGGCTCACCGAGTCCGAGGCGGCGGCCACCACACTGCGCCGGGCCTGCGAGCGCGGCGGCGAACACTGGACCCGCTCCTACGCGGACTACCAACTCGCCCTGATCGCCCTGCTCCAGGGCCACCCCGAAGACTCCGCCACGCACGCCCGGTCGATGCTCGCGGGCAAGCACCGGCTCCGCGACAGCTTCGGCATCGCGCTGGGGCTGGACATCCTGGCCGCCGCCATCGCCGCCCAGGGCGCGGGCGCGCAGGCCGCCCGGGTCTACGGCACCGGACACGCGTACTGGCGCATGGTCGGCCATCCCCAGCGCGGCACGCCCGAGCTGGGGCCGGTCCGCGAGAGGTGCGAGTTCCAGGCGCGGGCGGCCGTCGGCGACGAGGCCTACCAGCTCGCCTTCGAGCGCGGCCAGTCGGACAACGCGGAGGTCGGGCTCGCCGCCGCCCTGCGCACCGAGCTACAGCTCTGACCCGGGCGTGGGCGGGGGCCGGTGCACGGATGGAGCCCCGGGCTATCCACCCCCCGACCAAGTGGGTAAGGTTAGGCATACCTAAGTAACCACTTGGGTTCCGCTGACCCTTCCTGGAGAACTCGGATGCGCCTTTCCCGCCCCCGCGCCTCGCAGCCGACCCGCGCTTCGCAGCCGACCCGCGCCGAGCGCGTCCGGTCGATCCTGACCGTGGCCCACTCCATGACGGTGGTCAGCGACGGACTGCACACCGAAGTCCGCCGCCTCGACGGCACGGGCGCGATGGGCCATATCCACCTGCACGCCCCGAACGACGGCAGCCACGCGCCGAGCGCCGAACGCGTCCCCGCCCGCCTGGAGTTCACGGACATCGCCCCCACCCCCGTACGCGACCGGCTGCGCGCCCGCGTCACGGTCACCGGGCTGCTGGCCGCGCCGTACGCCACCGGCGCCGAGCAGAGCACCTGCATGGAGTTCGGGCAGGCCGTCCTGGAGGACGCCGAGGGGCGCACCTTCATCACCCTGGAGGAGCTCGAAGAGGTGGAGACCGACCCGATCGCCGCCTGCGAGGCGGGCATGCTCACCCATCTCGTGGACGACCACGCCGAACTCGTCCCGCTGCTCCTGCGCCTCGTCCACCCCCGCCCGGAGCGGGGCATGACGCGGGCCGTGCCGCTGGCGATGGACCGCTTCGGGGTGACCCTGCGGCTCGAATACCCCAGCACCCACGAGGACGTGCGGCTGCCGTTTCCCCGCCCGGTCACCGAGATCGACCAGGCGGGCCCGCAGATCCACGCCCTGCTGGCCGCCGCCCGCCGCGTCTCCCACCGCAACGGCCTGCCGGCCTGAGGGCTGTCCCGGGAATCAGTGCGGCAGGCGCTGCGCGGGCACGGCGGGCACGTCCGGGGCGAGCGCGGAGAGCCGGGCGAGCAGCTCCCCGAACGGGCCGTCCGCCGGCTCCTGGGACAGCACCCGCAGCACGATGCCCGCCATCTCCTGGTCGTACGCGGCGCTGACCGCGGCGAGCGCCGCGAAGTCGTGCACCAGCTGCGTCTCCAGCTCGGCGCGCGGGATGCGCCGCCCGTCCAGCCAGATCAGCGCCGTCGACTCGGCGAGCGAGACCCAGGATCGGACCACCAACTCCAGCCGGGCCGGTGGTTCGGTCACTCCGAGGTGCGTGATGATCTGCTCGTACGCGGCCTGCCGCACCCCGTCGATCATGGCGTTCGCCGTCGAGGAACCGACCGCGGGCCCGCCGCGCATCAGCGCCGAGAAGCCGGGGCCGTGCTCGTCGACGAAGTCGAAGAACCGCCCCATCACCCGGAGCAGCCGCGCGCCCAGGGGCCCCTCCAAAGGCTCCAGGAAGCGCGCCGCCAGCTCGTCCGCGGCCCGCCGCAGCGCCGCCTCGTACAGGCTCTGCTTCCCGGGGAAGTAGTGGTACACCAGCGGGCGGGAGATGCCCGCGGCCGCGGCGATCTCGTCGATCGACACATCCTCGGGCGAGCGGCGGCTGAACAAGTCCAGCGCGACGCCGATTAGTTGCTGTCTGCGCTCGTCGACGCCCATCCTGCGCCGCACCCCGGTCGTCATACGGACAGCCTATCCGGGGTGCGCACGCACCCTCCCTCTCCCGTCAGCCGCCGGAACGCGCGGAACAGCGAACGCGGGCAGTCCATGTGGCGGTCGTCGACGCGCCGGACGCGTGTCGCGACCGCCGGATCGTGCCGGGCCCGGTCACGGATCGCCAGGTCGGTCGTGACGTCCGTGCCGAGGCCGTCCCGGTGCCGTCCGTGCCGAAAGGGATCGATACGCGACGTCGCCGCAGCCGTTCAGAGGTCCAGGACGAGACGCCCGCCCCGGCAGCGCGAGACGCAGATCAGCATTGAGTCGCCCCGCTCGTCTTCGGTCAGCAGATCGTCCCGGTGATCGATCTCGCCCTCCAGGACCCGCTGTTGGCAGGTCCCGCAGAACCCCTGCTCGCAGGAGTACGCGACATGGGGCGCCGCCGTGCGGACAGCGGCCAGCACCGACTGCCCGGCCGCGACCGGCACCGTGCGTCCGCTGCGCCGCAACTCCACCTCGAACGCCCCGGAACCGGGGCCCGCCGCGTCCCCCGTCGCGGCCGAGAACCGCTCCAGATGCAGCGGGAACCCCTCCGGGAGCGCGGCGGCCACGGCGTCCATCAGCGGCTCGGGCCCGCAGCAGTAGACCGCCGTGCCCGGCGCGAGAGCGCCCAGCGCCACCGCGACGTCCGGGTGGCCCGCCTCGTCCTGGGCGACGACCGTGACGCGGTTCCCGTCCGCGCCGAGCCTCTCGATCTCCGCCAGGAACGGCATCGACCCCCGCGACCGGCCCCCGTACAGCAGCCGCCAGTCGGCGCCCGACGCGGCCAGCGACCGCAGCATCGGCCACACCGGGGTGATCCCGATGCCGCCGACGACGAAGACATAGGCCCTGGCCTCGGCCAGCGGGAAACGGTTGCGCGGCCCGCGCACCTCGATCTCCAGGCCCTCCCGGAGCTGCTCGTGCACCTCCCGGGAGCCGCCCCGGCCGTCCTCCACCAGCCGGGCCGCCACCGTGTACGCGCCGGTGTCCTTCGGGTCGCCGCACAGCGAGTACTGCCGCACCAGACCGGACGGCAGCACCAGGTCCAGATGGGCCCCCGGCTCCCAGCGCGGCAGACCGGCCCCCTCCAGCCTGAGCTGGACGACACCGTCGGCGACCTCGCTCCGCCCGGTGATCAGCAGTCGGCGCACCGAGGTCGCGCGCCGCTTCGAGTGGCCCGATATCGGCTCGGGCAGGGCGGGCAACGGCCACAGCGGGGACCGGGCGATCCGGCGTTTCAGGGCGCGCCGGGTCAGCAGGGCGATGCCGGAGACGAGCACGACGGTGCGCGGACGGGGCAGGGCCACGGGTTCAGGACCTCCCCATCGTGGCGGCGGTCTCGGCGGTCTCGGCGGTCTCGGCAGCGAGCGCGGCGGGGGAGTGGGCGAGGTAGTCGACGGCCTGGGCCGTACTGCCCTCCCGCGACGGGTGGTACGACCGGCTGAGATAGCTCGGCACGGATCGCAGGATCGCGCCCGTACTGGGCAGCGTGCCCTGCTTCCCGCTCGCGTGGAACGCCTTGAACGAGGCCTTGCCGCCCAGCAGCGTGGGGTCGTTCTCCATGAAGAAGCGGACGCCGCGCTGCCAGAGGAACACCAGCGCCGAGAACGCCGCCGCCCAGGTGCGCACCCGCCGCCGGTAGCCGCCGTCCACGTGCAGGAAGACGTCGAAGGCCACCGACCGGTGCTCGACCTCCTCCGCCCCGTGCCAGCGCAGCAGATCGAGCATCGTCGGATCCGCTCCCCGGCGGTCCAGGGCGTCGGCGTTGAGGATCCAGTCGCCGAGGAACGCGGTGTAGTGCTCGATCGCCGCGATCGTCGCCACCCGCTCCATCAGCCACCACTTCGAGGCCCGCCCCGGCGGCAGCGTCCGGTCCCCGAGCAGCTTCTCGAAGAACCAGTCGACCTGCGCGGTGTACGGGGTCGGGTCGAGGCCCAACTCCCGCAGGTGCGGCAGCACATCGTCGTGGGCCTGCGCGTGCACCGCCTCCTGGCCGATGAACCCGATGACGTCCTCGCGCAGTCGGTCGTCGTGTATGTACGGGAGTATCTGCCGGTAGACGTGGATGAACCAGCGCTCCCCGGCCGGGAGCAGCAGGTGGAGCACGTTGATGGTGTGCGTGGTGAACGGGTCGCCCGGCACCCAGTGCAGGGGAGTCGCCTCCCAGGCGAAGGACACCTTGCGGGCCTTGAGGGGCGTCCGCTCCGACGCGACCGCCGCTGGCTGCGTGTTAGACATGGTGTCAATGTACTGGCGGGTATGCGGGGGGACCAGAGGCGTGCGGAGGTTTCCGTGCCGTCCCCGAAGGTCCCGCGCGATGATGGCCGCATGACGAAACCCGTGCAGGCCCGGTCCTTCGACGCCATCGCCGCCGACTACGACGCGTACCGCCCCTCCTACCCACCCGCCCTGTTCGACGCCGTCGAGGAGCTGGCCGGACTGCCGCTCGCCGGAGCCCGGGTCGCGGACGTCGGAGCGGGGACCGGTCTCGGCACGGCACGGCTGTACGAGCGCGGCGCGCGGGTCACGGCGGTGGAGCCGGGCGACGGGATGGCCGAGCAGTTCCGCCGGGGGCTGCCGGACGTGCCGCTGGTCCGGGGCGACGGGAACAACCTGCCGCTGCGGACCGGATCCATGGACCTGATCACGTACGCCCAGGCCTGGCACTGGACCGACCCGTCACGCTCGATACCCGAGGCCCGCCGGGTGCTGCGCCCGGGCGGGGCGCTGGCGCTCTGGTGGAACGACGGCGACCCGTCCGTGGAATGGCTCGTCGACCAGGAGAACCGGATGCGGGTCTTCTTCGGGGTGGAGGTCCCCGCCGTACCGTCCCACCGTGCCCGCTTCCGGGCCGAACTGCCCGACGGGCTCGACTTCCGCACCCGTCAGGTCTCCTGGAGCCGCCGCGTACCGGTCGACGCCCATGTCGCCAACCTGGCCACCCACTCCGGCTTCCTGATCGGCGACCCGGTCGAGGTCCGCGCCTTCTTCGACCGCGAACGGGCCCTGCTGTCCGCCCGGTTCCCGGACGGCGAGGTCGAGGAGGCGTACGTCGTCAGTCTTGCCGTCGCCCACCCCTGAGCCCGCTCCGGGGGGCGGCACGGTGCGGGCCGACGACGGCGACGGCCGGGGCGGTAGTGGTCGCCGCGCCGCGCGGCCGGCTGGACGACGGCGGAGACCGCCTCGCCGCACCGGGCGGGGACGCCCTGCGCGCCCCTGCCGCGTACGACGGATCAGCCGTGGTCCAGATACGCCAGCACCGCCAGCACCCGGCGGTTGTCGTCGTCCGACGGGGGCAGCTCCAGCTTGCCGAAGATGTTCGACGTGTGCTTGGCCACCGCCCGCTCCGTGATCACCAACTGCGAGGCGATGGCGGCGTTGGAGCGGCCCTGGGCCACCAACTCCATCACCTCCCGCTCGCGCGGGGTGAGCCCGCTCATCGGCCGGTCCTGCGAACGGCGGGACAGGAGCTGGGAGATGACCTGCGGGTCCATCGCCGTGCCGCCCGCCGCCACCCGCCGTACCGCGTCGATGAACTGGTCCGCGTCGAAGACCCGGTCCTTCAGCAGATAACCGATGCCGCCGTCGCCGTCCGCCAGCAACTCCCGTGCGTACAACTGCTCCACGTGCTGCGAGAGCACCAGCACCGGAAGCCCCGGCCGGGCCCGGCGGGCGGCCAGGGCGCACTGGAGGCCCTCGTCCGTGTGGGACGGCGGGAGCCGGACGTCGACGACGGCGACGTCCGGCTCCAACTCGGCCAGGGCCTTGGTCAGTTCGGGCCCGGTCTCCACAGCCGCGGCGATCTCGAAGTCGTATGCCTCCAGCATGCGCACCAGGCCGTCGCGCAACAGGAAGAGATCTTCGGCTAGGACAACTCGCAAGGAATCTCCATGGTCACCATGGTGGGACCGCCCGCGGGGCTGCTGACGGCCAGTACGCCGTCGAATGTACCCAGTCGCCTTTCGATTCCGCTCAGCCCCGAACCCGATCCGACGACCGCACCGCCCCTGCCGTCGTCCGTCACGGAGATCCGGAGCATCCCCTCCGCGTGGTGCAGGTCCACGTAGATCCGCTCCGCCTCCGCGTGCTTCACGGTGTTCGTCAGGGCCTCGCTGACCGCGAAGTACGCCGCCGACTCCACCGGGGCCTGCGCCCGCCCCGACAGCTCCACCGTCACCTCGGAGGCGATCGGCAGCCGCAGGGCCAGCGCCCGCACCGCGTCGCCGAGACCCCGCTCCGCCAGGACCGGCGGGTGGATGCCCCGGACCAGGTCCCGCAGCTCGGTCAGCGCCTCGGCGGAGGACTCCCGGGCCATCGCCAGCATCTTCTTCGCCTGCGCCGGGTCCTTCTCGATCAGCGCCTCGATCGTGCCCAGGTTCATGCCCATCGCGACCAGCCGGGCCTGCGCCCCGTCGTGCAGGTCCCGCTCGATGCGGCGCAGCTCGGACGCGGCGGTGTCCACGGCCTCGTGCCGGGTCTCGGTGAGCCGCAGGACGCGCTGCGCCAGCTCCTGGTCCTGGGTGGGCGCCAGCAGCGCCCGGGCGAGCACGAAGTGCAGCCGCAGCAACGGCCTGCTCGCCCACAACCCGACATGGAAGAGCACGATCCCCAGCGCCAGGGCCGCGAACCCCGTCGCCTGGCTGTCCACCGGCACGAAGCCGTACCAGTACGGATCGTCCCGGAACACCCGCCACAGACCCGCCGCCAGCACCAACCCCTCGACCGGGTAGATCATCAGGGCCGCCGCCAGGACCGCCACCACCGTGCCCGCCGTCATGTCGACCAGCAGCCACTGGAGGTCCCGCCAGGTCGCCGGGTCCTTCAGCAGCAGCGTGGTGCGCTCGACCTGACCCGTCACGCCCGACCGCAGGTCCTTCGGCAGGGGCCGGTACGGGACCGGAATCCGCACGTCCGACCAGGTCACCGCCCACAGCCGCCGCTGGTTGGCGTGCTTGCGGACCGCCTCCAGCACCACCGGGGTGGTGAACACGCCGATGCCCAGCAGGATGAAGGCGATCGAGAGCACCGCGAGCACGAACAGAGTGATGGACGCCGCCAGGCCGACCACCGACAGGAACAGCCCTCGCCCCGCCGCCGGCATCGACGTTCGTAGCCGCCCCGAGAACACCTTCATCGCGATCCCTCTCCCCGCACCGGAACCAGGACGGTTCTCCCGGGCCCCACTCCCCGCCGGAGCCGGGCGGTCCCCGGTCCGGGTGCCAGTCTCACCCGGCCCCGCCCCGCCGCGTCAGCCGGTCCGCCACCCGGAGGGGGTGTACCTGGCACCACCCCCGCACCCGCCCCCTACGCCTCTGCGACCGGGGGCCCCGACGGCTGGGGCGGACCGCGTCCGGTTCCTAGATTCGAAGCGACCCGATCACTTACCTGACGCTTACCTCCGGGGGAGAAACCGCATGAGGCGCAGAAACAGCACGAGGCGCGGTATCCGCACGAGGCGCAATCTCGCCGCACGCATCGGCGTGTGGAGCACGCACCACCGCAAGACGGCCGTATTCGGCTGGCTGCTCTTCGTCGTGCTCGCCACGGGCATCGGCGGGGCCACCGGCATGGTCGAGATGACCAACGCGGAGAACGGCGCCGGCGAGTCCGCCCGCGCCGAGCAGATCCTCCTCGACGCCGGACTCGCCAAGCCCGCGGGTGAACTCGTCATGGTCTCCGCCCCCGCCGCGGGGGAGTGGAAGTCGGCCGCCGAAGCCCTCGCCGACGCCGTACGGCAGACCGGCGAAGCACAGAACATCGCCCCGCCCGTCGCCTCCGAGGACGGCAAGGAGGCCCTCATCGCCTTCGAGATGAAGGGCGAGGCCGCCACCTCGTCCGACCGGGTCCAACCCGTCCTGGACGCCGTCACCGCCGTGGGCGAGGACCACCCGGACACCGAGATCCACCAGTTCGGCGAGGCCAGCGCGGGCAAGTGGCTGGGCGACCTGCTGGCCGAGGACTTCAAGAAGGCCGAGTTCACCGCCGTACCGCTCGCCCTCGGCATCCTCCTCGTCGCCTTCGGCGCGGTCGTCGCCGCCCTGCTCCCGGTCGGGCTCGCCCTCACCGCGTGCATGGCCGCCTTCGGCCTTCTCTCCATCGCAAGCCACCAGCTGCACCTGTTCCAGACCACCTACTCGGTGATGTTCCTGATGGGCTTCGCCGTCGGCGTCGACTACTGCCTCTTCTACCTGCGCCGCGAACGCGACGAACGCGCCGCCGGACGGGACGCCGAGACCGCCCTGCGGATCGCGGCCGCCACCAGCGGCCGGGCGGTACTCGTCTCCGGCCTCACCGTGATGGTCGCGATGGGCGGCATGTTCCTCTCCGGGCTCCTGCTGTTCAAGGGCTTCGCCCTCGCCACGATCATCGTCGTCCTCATCGCCATGCTCGGCTCGGTCACCGTCCTGCCCGCCCTGCTCTCCTGGCTCGGCGACCGCATCGACGCCGGCCGCATCCCGCTGCTCAACCGCCGTGCCCAGCACGGCCGAGCGGGCAGCGGCCGGATCGTCGGCCGGGTGCTGGGCCCCGTACTCGCCCGGCCCCGAGCCGTCGCCGTCGCCGCCGTCGTCCTGCTCCTCGCGCTCGCCGCGCCCGCCCTCGGCATGAAGACCGAATCCCTCGGCCTGGAGAAGCAGTTCGGCTCCGACTCGCAACTCTCCATCGCCCACAGCCGGATCACCGAGAGCTTCCCCGGCGGCCCCGCCCCCGCCCTCGTCGTCGTCACCGCGCCCGACATCACCGCCCCGCAGGTCACCAGGGCCCTCGACGGCTTCGAGGACGTCACCGTCCACCGCGCCGAGAACGTCGCCGAGATCGAGATCCCCCTCCCGGCCGGCGCCGGCGACCTCACCGAACTGCGCGAGAAGCGCCTGCCCGCCGCGTTCGACGGCACCGGGGCCAAGGCCCACGTCACGGGGGAGACCGCCGGATCGGTCGACTTCAACGACCAACTCCGGCGCGGCATCGTCCCGGTCTTCGCCTTCATCACGGCGGTCACCTTCCTGCTGATGCTGTTCTGCTTCCGCAGCTACGTCATCGCCGTGACGTCCATCGCCCTCAACCTGCTCTCGGTGGCCGCCTCCTACGGCGTGATGACCGCCGTCTTCCAGCACGGCTGGGGCGCGTCGCTCATCGGCTCGGAGGGGGTCGGGGCGATCGAGGCGTGGATGCCGCTGTTCGTCCTCGTCGTCCTGTTCGGCCTGTCCATGGACTACCACGTGTTCGTCGTCTCCCGGATCCGGGAGGCGCGCGGCGGCGGCCTGGACAACCGGGCCGCGATCGAGACCGGCATCCGGCGCACGGCCGGGGCGGTCACCGGAGCGGCGGCCATCATGGTCGCGGTGTTCGCGGTGTTCGGCACCCTGTCCATGCAGGACATGCAGCAGATGGGCGTCGGCCTCGCCGTCGCGGTGCTGCTGGACGCCACCGTCGTACGGATGGTGCTGCTGCCCTCCGTGATGCTGCTTCTGGGCGAGCGCAACTGGCGTACGCCGCGCCTTCTCTCGCGCCTGCCGAGTTTGGAGGAGGAGAACCAAGAGGGACACGACGAGCCGGCCGGGCCGGTGAGCGCCCCCGCCCCGGTGAGCACCCCCGCCCCGGCGGGCCGGCAGCTCTGAGACGCCCGGACGGCCCCGGACCACGGTGAGGAGGAACCGTGGTCCGGGGCCGCCGGACGTTCCGGGTGGACCGAGCCGGTCAGGGCGTGTACTTGTACCCGACCCGCCGGACCGTCTGGATCGAACGGCGGTACTGCGCACCGAGCTTGCGGCGCAGCCGCGCGACATGGACGTCGACGGTGCGCCCGTCGCCCACGTGCCCGTAACCCCACACCGTCGTCACCAACTGGTCGCGGGTGTGCACCCGGTGCGGGTGCGCCACCAGATGCGACAGCAGCTCGAACTCCAGGTACGTGAGGTCGAGGGCGACGCCGTCGACCGAAGCCGTACGCCGGGTGGCGTCGATCCGGACCGGACCGACGGGCGCCCCCTCGTCGGCCGCCCGGTCGGGTTCCGGCTGCTGGGGGAACGGCGAGCCGCCCGGCCGGAGCCGGGAGGCCTCGACGGCCCCCGCGAGCGCCGGCTGCTGATCGGCCGGCACGAGCACCAGGTAACCGATCATCGGCGGCTGACCGGGAAGGGTGGGCAGGGTGTGCTGCGGGGCGGGCAGCCAAGTGGCCCCGGGCGGGAGGAAGTCCGCCACGTCGGCCGGCCCGGCGACCTCGTCACGGTCGACCGCGCGCAGCCGGTGCCGGTTCGGGTGGGCGGGGAGGGAGCGGGCGGTGGGACGGGCCGCAGCAGGCGCCGGGGACGCCGCGGTGGCGGCGGACGCGGCGGAGAAAGTACGGGTGTTCGCCATGAGGGTCAGCTCTTTCGCGCGAGGAGTCGTCAGGGACGGACTTGCGTCGTGCGCGCGGACCGAAGGCCGGGGTGAGCGGCTTTAGTGGGCCTGCGCGTTCCACGCGCGGCAACACACCCGGTCGAAATCATGGTGCTGACGGGAAGGCCAGAACGGTTCGAGGTCGCTGCGACCCGACGCGATGTGCTGGTAGCTGGCCATGTGCTCCATTGAAGCAGACATCGCGGCCGCGCATCAGACTCCTTCCACCCGTCGATACGGACCCTTTGCGTAACGTTCCTCACGCCCGCCCGTCACCGCCCACGGGGGAGGGGCCCGCCGGCGAACCGGCGGGCCCCTCCTTGCCCGGTCGCGTCGGGATCAGACCTGGCCGGCCTTCTCCAGCGCGGTGCAGCAGGTGTCGACGATCAGCCGGGTGACGACGTACGGGTCGACGTTGGCGTTGGGGCGGCGGTCCTCGATGTAACCCTTCCGGTCCTGCTCGACCTGCCACGGGATGCGGACCGAGGCGCCGCGGTCGGAGACGCCGTAGCTGTACTCGTTCCACGGGGCGGTCTCGTGCAGGCCGGTGAGCCGGTCGTCGATGCCCGCGCCGTAGTTCTTCACGTGGTCCATCGGCTTGGAGCCCTCGCCCAGCGACTCGCACGCGGTGATGATCGCGTCGTAGCCCTCGCGCATCGCCTCGGTGGAGAAGTTGGTGTGCGCGCCCGCGCCGTTCCAGTCGCCCTTGACCGGCTTCGGGTCCAGGGTGGCGGAAACCTGGAAGTCCTCGGCGGTGCGGTAGAGCAGCCAACGGGCCACCCACAGCTGGTCGGAGACCTCCAGCGGGGACAGCGGTCCCACCTGGAACTCCCACTGGCCGGGCATGACCTCGGCGTTGATGCCGGAGATGCCGAGCCCCGCCGCCAGGCAGTTGTCGAGGTGCTTCTCCACGATGTCGCGGCCGAAGATCTCGTCCGCGCCGACCCCGCAGTAGTAGCCGCCCTGCGCGGCCGGGAAGCCGCCCTCGGGGAAGCCGAGCGGCCGGTGGCCGTCGAAGAAGGTGTACTCCTGCTCGATGCCGAAGATCGGGGCCTGGCCAGCGAACTGCTCGGCGAGCGGTCGCAGCGCGGCCCGGGTGTTGGACTCGTGCGGCGTCATGTCGATGTTGAAGACCTCGCACAGGACGAGGATGTCCGTGCCGCCGCGGATCGGGTCCGGACAGGTGAAGACGGGCTTCAGCACCCGGTCGGACGCGTGGCCCTCGGCCTGGTTGGTGCTGGAGCCGTCGAAGCCCCAGATCGGCAGATCCGCCACGTCCCCCGACGGCGTGCCGTCCATGATCTTCGTCTTGGAACGAAGCTTGGCGGTCGGCTCGGTGCCGTCTATCCAGATGTACTCAGCCTTGAACGTCACGGACGCCATCCTTTGCGGGTGCAGCGGTCTATGCGCCGCAGCGTGTCAAGACGCGATTTCCCGTCCGTTGCTCGGATGTGAACCCCGTGTTACCGAGGTTTCCTGTGTTACGAGGGCGCGCGTCCAGGCCCGTCACCCATGGCCCGGCGGTTACGAGAGGCGGTCGGACACCGCCCCGCGGTCACGAGAGACGGTCGGACACCGTCCTCGGGCAGGGCCGAGAACCCGGCCGCCCACAGCCGGCGGACCAGCTCCTGGCGGCTCGACCCCGGCACGGCGGCCGCCCGGTCCAGCTCCCAGCCGGCCCCGGCCCCGGCCCCGGCCACGGCCACGGTCCGCAGGAGAGGGCCCCGGCGGATCCGCGCGTCGGAGAGCCGGAACGTCTTGAGGCGGGCGACCCGCCCCCGGTGATCGGTGATCGTCTCCCCGACGTGCTGCCCGCCCCCGTCCCGGACGAACGGCGGCGAGAAGCGCCACAGGGTGAAGGACTCCATCCCGGACACCGCCCCACACCCGCGAGAGCGGCGGGCGACCCGCCCCCCGCACGGCCGGCCGGCGCACCCGGCACACTGGCCCCATGGACTCAGCTGCCGGCACCACGACCCCTCTCCGCATCGGCCTCCTCGGCACCGGCCCCTGGGCACACAACACCCAGGCCCCCGCGCTGGCCGCCCATCCAGGCGTGGAACTGAGCGGGGTGTGGGGCCGCAGGGCCGAGGCGGCCGACGCCCTCGCCGCCGCCCACGGCACCCGCGCGTACACGGGTGAGGAGGGCATCGACGCACTCCTGGAGACGAGCGACGCGGTGGCCTTCGCGCTGCCGCCGGACGTGCAGGCCCCGCTCGCGGTCCGCGCCGCCGAGGCGGGCTGCCACCTCCTGATGGACAAGCCGGTGGCCACGACGGTGGCGGGGGCCCGTGCGGTCGCCGGGGCGGCGCAGAAGGCAGGAGTGGCCTCGGTCGTCTTCTGCACGCTCCGGTTCGCGCCCGAGACCTCCGCGTGGATCGCCGAACAGGCCGCGGTGGGCGGCTGGTTCACGGCCCGCGCCCAGTGGCTGGGATCGCTCTACGCGGCGGGTTCGACCAGCGCGTACGCGGACTCCCCGTGGCGGCGCGAGAAGGGCGGCCTGTGGGACGTCGGCCCGCACGCGCTCTCCGTGCTGATCCCGGTCCTGGGCGATGTGGAGCACCTCACCGCCGCCCGGGGGCCGGCCGACACCACACACCTGATCCTGCGCCACACCTCCGGCGCGTCCAGCACGGTGACCCTCGGGCTCAGCGCCCCGCCCGGCGCGGCCGGCGTCGAGATCGAGTTCCGGGGCGAGCGGGGCACGGCGTCGGTCCCCGGTTGGGACGGCGCGGAGACCGCGTTCCGGGGCGCGGTGGACGCCCTGGCGGAAGCGGTACGCACGGGAGTGCCGCACGCCTGCGACGCGCGCTTCGGCCTCCACCTCACGGAGCTGCTCGTCGCGGCGGAGACGCAGGCACAGGCAGGCTGACCGGCAGGAGCGAGGGGCGCGGGGCGCGGGCGTGCGGCGCCCCGCGGCTGGGTCTCCGGGGCTCCGGGCCGGCGGGGACTCCAGCGCCTCGGGGACTTCCAGGCCCCCGGGGCTTCCTGCGCCTCCGGGACTTCCTGCGCCCCCGGGACTTTCAGCACCTCCGGCACCTCCAGCGCCCCTGGGCGTGCGGCGCCCCGCGGCCCCTGGGCGTGCGGCGCCCCGCGGCCCCTGCCCCACCGGCTCACCCCGGTGGCAGGGCCCGGCACAGGGCCTCCAAAGCCTCCGGGTAGGCGGATTCGGCGGGTGTCGCGTACCCGACGACGAGCCCGTCCCGGGAGCCCCCCGCCCGCCCCGCGTCCGGATGCGCGTAGTCGGCGAGGCCCTCGACCGCCAGCCCCTGCCAGGCCGCCGCCCGGACCGCCGAACGCTCGGTGCCGGGAGGCAGTTCCAGCAGCGCGTGCAGGCCGGCGGCGATCCCGGTGACCCGGACGTGCGGGGCCCGCCGCTCCAGGGCCGCCACCAGTTGGTCCCGGCGGCGGCGGTGGCGCTGCCGCATCCGGCGGACCTGCCGGTCGTACGCGCCCGACTCCACGAAGTCCGCGAGCGTCAGCTGCTCGGTGGCGCTGGAGAACTGCTCCCGCTCGCCCTTCGCCGCGACGACGGGGCCGACGAGCCGCTGGGGCAGCACCATCCACCCGATCCGGAGGGTGGGGGACAGACTCTTGCTCACCGACCCGACCAGCACCACATGCTCGGGATCGAGCCCTTGGACAGCACCCACGGGCTGCCGGTCGTAGCGGAACTCCCCGTCGTAGTCGTCCTCCACGACGAGCCCGCCGGTGGCCCGGGCCCAGTCGACGACGGCCGCCCGCCGCGCGGGGTGCAGAGGCCCGCCGGTGGGGAACTGGTGGGCGGGCGTGAGGAGCACGGCACGGTCGTGGCGGGTGAGCCCGTCGACCCGGGCGCCGTCCGCGTCCACGCCGAGCGGCCGGGTGCCGACCCCGTGGGAGGCGAGCAGCGCACGGTGGAAGGGCAGGCCGTACTCCTCCGCCGCCCACGGACCGCGCACCACCTCCGCCAGCAGCCGCAGCCCGTGCGCGGCCCCCGAGCACAGCACGATCCGCTCCGGCGCGGCCCGCACCCCCCGCACCCGGGCCAGATAACCGGCCAGGGCCCGCCGCAACTCGGGCCGCCCGTGCGGATCGCCGGGCCCGAACGCGTCGTCGGGGGCGGCGGCGAGCGCACGCCGCGCCGAGGCCAGCCAGGCGGTGCGCGGGAAGACCGAGGGGTCCGGCTGCCCCTGGACCAGGTCGTGGACCGGGCGGGCGGCGCGCTCGGGGGTGCGCGGCCGGTGCACGGGGGTGACCGGGACGGCCCGCTCGGCGACCCGGGTCCCCGACCCCTGCCGGGCGGCCAGCCACCCCTCCGCGACCAGCTCGGCGTACGCGTCGGCGACGGTGTTGCGGGCGAGGCCGAGATCGGCGGCGAGGGAACGGTAGGGCGGCAGCCGGGTACCGGGGGCGAGCCGTCCGCTGCGCACGGCCTCGCGCAGCGCCGCCATCAGCAGGGCCCGGCGGTTGCCCGTGCCGGAGAGCTCCAGCGGCAGATCGCTGCCCAGGATCTCCGCGGAATTGACCCATGAATCCGTCATGGAAATGCACCCCACACCCAGTCGCCCGTCGCCCTAGATTCGTACCCATGACGACGACGGAGATCAAGACGAACGACCGCACCACCACCCCGGCCACCACCGTCCGGAGCAACAACGCCCCCGGCAGGCTCGACTTCGCGAAGAGCGCCCCGAAGGTCTTCCGGGCCGTGATCGGCCTGGACGCGGCGGCCCGCGCGGGCCTGGACCCGACACTGGTCGAACTGGTCCAGATCCGCGCCTCGCACCTGAACCGCTGCGCGTACTGCCTGCACATGCACACCACGGACGCGCGGAAGGCGGGCGAGAGCGAGGAGCGCCTGCACATGGTCGCGGTGTGGCACGAGGCGGACCACTTCTTCACCGAGCGGGAACAGGCCGCCCTGGCCCTGACGGACGCGGTCACCCGGATCGGGGACGCCGGCGTCCCGGACGAGGTCTACGACCGGGCGGCGGCCCACTTCGACGAGGAGGAGCTGGCCCATCTGCTGGCCCTGATCCTCACGATCAACACCTGGAACCGCATAGCCCTGTCCACCGCCAAGCGCGCGGGCACGGACGAACGCTGAGGGCTCCGGCGCGGGGCCGCCCCGGGCGGGCCGGGCCCGGACCGGCGCCGAGGTCACCGCCGGCGGAGCCGGGGACCGCTACCGCCCCAGCGCGTCCCGCACCGCTTCCTCGCTCCGCGCCACCACGGCCGTACCGTCCTCGGCGGTGATGATCGGCCGCTGGATCAGCTTCGGGTGCTCCGCCAGGGCGGCGATCCAACGCTCCCGCGAATCGGCCTCCCGCGGCCAGTCCTTCAACCCCAGCTCCTTCGCCGCCGCCTCCCGCGTCCGCGTGATGTCCCACGGCTCCAGACCGAGCCGGTCCAGCACGGCCCGGATCTCCCCGGGCGAGGGCACGTCCTCCAGGTAGCGGCGGACGCTGTATTCGGCCCCCTCGGCGTCGAGCAGGGTGAGCGCGCCGCGGCACTTGGAACAGGCCGGATTGATCCAGATCTCCATGGGGCCAAGGTTACGCGAGGGACTGCCGAAATAGGCTCTGGCCAGGGGCGATTGTCAGTGGGGGGCAGTAAAATGGAGGCAGTTCGTGAGGGTTCCACCACGCTGCCAGGAGGATGCCGAATGGCTGTTGCCACAGTCACGACCGAGCCGCTCGACCGACAGCTCCCGATGCCCTTCCACCCGCCGCTTCCCACCCCGCCGACGAAGAAGCGACTGCCCGCGGGCCGCCCCCGCGAGTGGTACGTCTCCCACAACCGCCGCCTCAAGGCCATGCGCCTGGCCATCGCGCTGCTCGACAGCGGGGTCTACCAGCCCTCCAGCGCGGGCAACCACCGGATACGGATCACCGCCGAGCGCCTCGGCATCCACCCGCCGTCCGACACCACCTGCCGCATGGTCCGCGCCCTGATCCGCTACGGCCGCTGACCGGAGCGGGCCGGCCCGGACCGCCGACCGCCCCGTGCCCCCGGCCTGCTCGTCCGGCCGGGGGCACAGGCCTGCCCCGCCACCACCCGCCCCGGTAGGCTCCCGAACCCATGAAGCTACTCATCTCGGTCGACATGGAAGGCGTCTCGGGAATCGTCCATTCCAGCGAGACGAACCCCGAGCGCTACGACTACCAGCGCGGCCGGGAGCTGATGACTGCCGACGCGAACGCGGTCGTCGCGGGCGTCCTGGACGCCGACCCCACGGCCGAGGTGCTGGTCGCCGACGCGCACGGCACCCTCCGCAACCTCCTGCCGGAACAGCTCGACCGCCGGGCCCGCCTGGTCCGGGGCAAGCCGCGCGCGCTGAACATGCTCGCCGGGCTCGACGAGGCGACCGACGCCGCGCTCTTCGTCGGCTACCACGTCCGCGCGGGCGAGGGGCCGGGCGTGCTGGCGCACACCATGAACGGCGAGATCCTCGACGTACGGGTGGCCGGCCGCACCCTGGGCGAGATCGGCCTCAACGCCGCCATGGCCGGCCACCTCGGCGTACCGGTCGTCCTCCTCAGCGGCGACGACGCGGCCTGCGCCGAGATGACCGGCCTGGTCCCCGGGGCGGTCACCGTCGCGGTCAAGGAGGCCCTGGGCATGGCGGCGGCCGTGACACTGCACCCGGAGGAGGCCCGGGACCGGCTGCGCCGGGCGGCGGCGGAGGCGGTGACCCGCCGCACGGCCATCGAGCCCCTGACGCTCGCCCCCGCCCCGCTGGACGTGGAGGTGGACCTCGCGAGCCCGCACACCATCGACCTGGCGACCCTCGTACCGGGCGTCTCACGCGCCGGGGCGCCCGTACGGTCACCTTCACGTCCCCCGACTACGCGACGGCGTACCGGCTGATCCTGCTCCTCGCGCAACTGGCCACGATCAAGCCCGCCTGACCGACCGGCGTCGCCCGAAAACGCGTCGAACACCGCACCGGTTCCCTCTACTGTGACCGGGTGGCAACCCAGGTGATCGTGCTGAACGGCGGCTCCAGCTCCGGCAAGTCGGGCATCGTCCGCTGCCTCCAGGCGGAACTGCCGGAGCCGTGGCTCGCCGCCGCGATCGACGCTTTCGTCGACTCGCTGCCCGCGTCCCTGCGCACCTCGGGCGCGGGTATCGAGTTCGCGGAGGACGGCGGCGTGGCGGTCGGCCCGGAGTTCCGCAGGCTGGAGGCGGCCTGGCGCGAGGGGGTCGCCGCGATGGTACGGGCGGGCGCCCGGGTCATCGTCGACGACGTGTTCCTCGGCGGCCCGGCGTCCCAGGAACCGTGGCGGAAGGCGCTGACGGGCCTGGACGTCCTCTGGGTGGGCGTCCGTTGCGAGGGCGCGGTCGCGGAGGCCCGCGAGATCGCGCGGGGGGACCGCCCGAGGGGCATGGCCGCGGCACAGGCGGAGACGGTCCACCGGGCCGTGGCGTACGACCTGGAGGTCGACACGACCCACGCGGAGTCTCTGACCTGCGCGAGAACCATCGCCGCCCACCTCACGTAGCCGCACCGCACCACCCCATCACCGCAACCCGGCCCCCGCACGGGCCGCCGAGACAGTGGAGAGCGATGACCGACCTGTGGACCGGCGAGAGGATACGCCTGCGAGGCGTCGAACCGCAGGACTGGGAGGGCTTCCGGGCCCTGGCCCTGCACACGGTGGACGCCCGCAACGCCGACGTGGTCGAACCCCCGCGCTCGGACGAGAGCTTCCGCGCCTGGGCCACCGAACGCGCCAACCGCGCCCCGAACCCGGCCGCGTACCACCTGGTCATCGAGACCCGCTTCGAGCACGCCTTCGTCGGCGCGGTCTCGGTCGGCGAGACGGACGCCCGCGCAGGCCGCTTCCGTACGGGCATCGAGGTCACCCGGGAACACCGCCGCCAGGGCTACGCGGCCGAGGCCTCCGAACTGGTCCTCACCTACATGTTCGCCGAACAGCGCAGCCACAAGTGCGAGGTGGAGGTCTACGCCTTCAACGACGCCTCCCTGGCCCTCTACCGCAGACTCGGCTTCGTGGAGGAGGGCCGGCTGCGCCAGCACGAGTTCTTCGCCGGCGCCTACCACGACGTGGTCCTGCTGGGCATCACGGCGGACGAGTACTGGGCGGGCCGGGCGCGGCCTTCGTTGCGGTGAGGCGGCTCTCCACAAGAGCGAGGCCATCCTGGGCAAGGCCCGGTCCCTCCGGGGCGACGCCCGGCGCGTCCGATCGTACGGCCGAGGGCCGCCACCTCCGATAGGGAGGTGGCGGCCCTCGGCGTCTCAGGCGCAGGTCAGCCCGGCCCGGGGTGTTCCTAGAGGTCGAAGTACAGCTCGAACTCGTGCGGGTGCGGCCGCAGCTGGATCGGGGCGATCTCGTGGGTGCGCTTGTAGTCGATCCACGTCTCGATCAGGTCCGACGTGAAGACGCCGCCCGCCTGGAGGTACTCGTTGTCCGCCTCCAGGGCTTCGAGCACGGCCGGGAGGGACGTCGGGACCTGCTGGACGTTGGCGTGCTCCTCGGGAGCCAGCTCGTAGAGGTCCTTGTCGATCGGCTCGGCCGGCTCGATCTTGTTCTTCACACCGTCCAGGCCCGCCATCAGCAGGGCCGAGAACGCGAGGTACGGGTTCGAGGACGGGTCCGGGGCGCGGAACTCGACGCGCTTGGCCTTCGGGTTCGAGCCGGTGATCGGGATGCGCATCGCGGCGGAGCGGTTGCGCTGCGAGTACACCATGTTGACCGGGGCCTCGAAGCCGGGGACCAGGCGGTGGTAGGAGTTCACCGTCGGGTTGGTGAAGGCCAGCAGCGACGGGGCGTGCTTCAGGATGCCGCCGATGTAGTAGCGGGCCATGTCCGAGAGGCCGGCGTAACCCTGCTCGTCGTAGAAGAGCGGAACGCCGCCCTGCCACAGCGACTGGTGCACGTGCATGCCCGAGCCGTTGTCACCGAAGATCGGCTTCGGCATGAAGGTCGCGGTCTTGCCGTTGCGCCAGGCGACGTTCTTCACGATGTACTTGAAGAGCATCAGGTCGTCGGCCGCGGCGAGCAGCGTGTTGAACTTGTAGTTGATCTCGGCCTGGCCGGCCGTGCCGACCTCGTGGTGCTGGCGCTCGACCTGGAGGCCGTTCTTGTCCAGCTCCAGGGAGATCTCGGCACGCAGGTCGGCGAAGTGGTCGACCGGCGGGGTCGGGAAGTAGCCGCCCTTGTAGCGGACCTTGTAGCCGCGGTTGTTCTCCTCCGACCCGGTGTTCCAGGCGCCGGCCTCGGAGTCGATGTGGTAGAAGCTCTCGTTCGCCGACGTCTGGAAGCGGACGTTGTCGAAGACGTAGAACTCGGCCTCCGGGCCGAAGTACGCGGTGTCCGCGAAGCCGGTCGAGGCGAGGTACGACTCGGCCTTCTTGGCGATGTTGCGCGGGTCACGGCTGTACTGCTCGCCCGTGATCGGGTCGTGGATGAAGAAGTTGATGTTGACGGTCTTGTCACGGCGGAAGGGGTCCACCCGAGCCGTCGACAGGTCCGCGCGCAGCGCCATGTCCGACTCGTGGATGGCCTGGAAGCCGCGGATCGACGAACCGTCGAAGGCCAGTTCCTCGGCCGGGTCGAAGGTCGCTGCCGGGATCGTGAAGTGCTGCATCACCCCGGGCAGGTCGCAGAACCGGACATCGATGAACTTGACGTCGTTGTCCGCTACGTACTTCTGCACTTCGTCGGCGTTCTGGAACATCCAACTCCTCCTACTCCCGGCCCGGGAGGGACGGGGTTGTAGCTCGTGGTGCGGCCAGTGCGGTGGCGCACGCTGGACCCGACCATAGGCAGGCGTGATTTCTCAAGCGTGACCCATTTGTTTCGCCCAAGTTAACCGGGGCGGTGGTGGGAGGCATCCCAGCGACTGTTTCCGGTGCCCCGCGCGGCCGGGGGCAAACACGGGCGCAGTACCGTGGACGGGTGGACAACAGGCAAGCAATCGGATCGTGGCTCTCGGGGCCCCGCGCGGCCGCCGAGGATATGGGCGCCGACTTCGGCTACCGCGGCAAGGGACTCGGGCTGCCCGAGGAGGGGCCCGGCTCGGTCGCTCCGCTCGGACGGCGCTTCGGGGCCCTCTTCATCGACTGGTCGCTCTGCATGGTGATCGCATACGGGCTGCTCGCTCGCGGTGACCAGCAGGCGGCGGGGAACTGGGCGCTCGGGGTCTTCCTCGTGATGAGCCTGCTGACCGTCGGCACCATCGGCTGCACGCCCGGGAAGCGTCTCCTGGGCGTCCGGGTGGTCGCCGACGACGGCGGGCGGATCGGGTTCGTGCGGGTCGTCGTGCGGACCGTCCTGCTCCTGCTCGTCATCCCCGCGCTGGTCTGGGACCGCGACGGGCGCGGACTGCACGACCGTCTGGCGCGTGCCGTGCAGGTCCGGATGTGACATCCCCCGGTACGCAGATGTGACATCCCCCGGTACGCAGGGGTACGCCGGTCCGGACGTGACACTCCCGGTACGGCCGTGAGGAGTTCGGCCATGAAGAACCGGATGTGACGCCCCCCGGTACGGCCATGAGAAACGGGGCGGCCCCGGGACCGTTCACCGGTCCGGGGCCGCCCCGTTTCACGTCTGTCGCCGTGGTCAGCGCATCTTCCCGCCGCGCGGCATCCGCATGCCCTTGGGCATCGGGCCCTTCGGCAGCGGCATGTTGCTCATCAGGTCGCCCATCGCGCGCAGCCGGTCGTTGGTGGAGGTCACCTGCGGGCCGGTCAGGACGCGGGGGAGCTTCAGCATCTTGGTGCGGACCTTCTTCAGCGGCACCTGGCCCTCGCCGTTGCCGACGATGATGTCGTGCACCGGCACGTCCACCACGATGCGGGCCATCTTCCTCTTCTCGGCCGCCAGCAGGCCCTTCACCCGGTTCGGGTTGCCCTCGGCGACCAGGACGATGCCGGCCTTGCCGACCGCCCGGTGGACGACGTCCTGGCTGCGGTTCATCGCCACCGCGGGGGTGGTGGTCCAGCCGCGTCCGATCCGGTCCAGGACGGCGGCCGCCGCTCCGGGCTGGCCCTCCATCTGTCCGAAGGCCGCCCGCTCCGCGCGCCGGCCGAAGATGATCGCCATCGCGAGGATGGCCAGGACGAAGCCCAGGATGCCCAGATAGACCGGGTGTCCGATCGCGAAGCCGATGCCGAGGAGGACACCGAACGTGACGATTCCGACACCCGCGACGACAAGACCGATCTTGCTGTCGGTCCGCCTGGTCATCTTGTAGGTCAGGGCGATCTGCTTGAGTCGCCCTGCGTTCTCGGCGCTGTCCGCGCCTTCAGTTTTTGCCTTCCTCGCCATGTACTGAAGTTTACGTGGCGAGGAAGCGACCTAGGAACGCTGGTCGGCCACGGCTTCCAGCACGTGCTGGGCCTCCACCCGGTCCTTGGCGCGGCGGCGGTCCTCCAGGACGGCCGTCCAGGCGTTGTGGCGGGCGGTGCGCTGGCCGCTGCTCAGCAGCAGCGACTCGACGGCGCGCAGGGCGGTGGTGACGGACGGAAGGGCGTGGGCGCGGACCGGTGCGGCCTGCATCGTGGTGTTCCCCTTCGGAACGGACGCGCCTCGGGGGCGCGGGTGAGTGTGGGAAGCGGTGACGGTGGCTGCGGCTGCGGGAGTCGCCGCCGTATGTGTACCCAGGGTCACTGCTCGGTGTTACCAGTGCATGACCGGGTGGTCAAACACCAATGAAGCCTTGATTCCGGCACCGCGCACGCCGAAGCGGTCCGTACGCGTCCCCGACCTGCGGGGAGCGTCCGGACCGCTTCGACGGTGCGGTTACTGCTCGGTACTCGCTCGTGAGCGGATTCACACGGCCTGTGCGGCCTGCGTGCTCCCGGCGGCGGCGACCCCGCGCGCCTCCATCGCCTGCTGGAAGAGACGTCCCGCGCGGTACGAGGACCGCACCAGCGGGCCCGACATCACGCCGGAGTAGCCGATCGCGTCGGCCTCGTCCTTCAGCTCGACGAACTCGTGCGGCTTCACCCAGCGCTCGACCGGGTGGTGCCGCACCGAGGGGCGCAGGTACTGCGTAATCGTGATGAGCTCGCAACCTGCGTCGTACAGGTCCTGGAGCGCCTCGCTGACTTCCTCGCGGGTCTCGCCCATGCCGAGGATCAGGTTCGACTTGGTGATCAGACCGGCCTCGCGGGCCCGGGTGATGACCTCCAGGGAACGCTCGTAGCGGAAGCCGGGGCGGATCCGCTTGAAGATCCGCGGCACCGTCTCCACGTTGTGCGCGAGCACCTCGGGGCGCGAGGAGAAGACCTCGGCGAGCTGCTCGGGCTCGGCGTTGAAGTCGGGGATCAGCAGCTCGACCTTGGTCGCACCCGCCTCCCGCTCCGCGGTGAGCGTGTGGATCTGGCGGACGGTCTCGGCGTACAGCCAGGCGCCGCCGTCCTCCAGGTCGTCGCGGGCGACGCCGGTGATGGTGGCGTAGTTCAGGTCCATCGTGACGACCGACTCGCCGACGCGGCGGGGCTCGTCACGGTCCAGCGCCTGCGGCTTGCCCGTGTCGATCTGGCAGAAGTCACAGCGCCGGGTGCACTGGTCGCCGCCGATGAGGAAGGTGGCCTCGCGGTCCTCCCAGCACTCGAAGATGTTGGGGCAGCCCGCCTCCTGGCAGACCGTGTGCAGCCCTTCGCCCTTCACCAGCTGCTGCAGCTGCTTGTACTCGGGGCCCATCTTCGCCCGCGTTTTGATCCACTCGGGCTTGCGCTCGATGGGGGTCTGGCTGTTCCGGACCTCCAGGCGCAGCATCTTGCGCCCGTCGGGTGCGACAGCGGACACTCCGGCTCCCCTTTGCTCTCTGCTGCGTTGGATTCGCGTCGGGTTCGCGTGGGATGCGCGAGCGATGCGCGAGGGACTCGCTTGGGATTCTTTGGCTGACACCAGGGTACGCCCGTACATCAAAGGGCCTTACGCCTGCCCAACCTGCGGCCGAGGGGGCCTATTCCCCGGCCGGTGGCCGCGGTCGGGTCTACTGGCCGGTAGGACCGGTGGGGCGGGTACGGCTCCTGGGTCCTAGGCCGGAGCCGGGGCCGTGGACGCGGCCTGCTGCTCGACCACGCGCGGCGCGAGCTCCGCGTTCTCCAGGATGTCCCGCAGGTGCTTCTCGGCGACCGGGAGCACCTCCTCGATGGTGATCTCCCGGCCCAGCTCGTTGAAGAGGGACGTGACACCCGCGTCGCGGATGCCGCACGGCACGATCTTGTCGAACCAGGTGTTGTCCGGGTTCACGTTGAGCGCGAAGCCGTGCATCGTGACGCCCTTGGCGACCCGGATCCCGATCGCGGCCAGCTTGCGGTCCTCACGGCGCTGGCCGGCGTTGGACGGGGCGTACTCGGGGCCGTTCAGCCGCGCGTCGAACTCCTCGTCCTGGAGCCTCGGGTCGAAGTCCAGCGAGAGGCCGCCCAGCGTCTGGCGCTGCTCTACCGGGTCACCGAGGACCCAGACGCCGCTGCGGCCCTCGACCCGGGAGGTCTCCACGCCGAAGTCGGCGGCCGTGCGGATCAGCGCGTCCTCCAGCCGACGGACGTGCGCGACGACGTCGACCGGGCGCGGCAGCTTCTGGATCGGGTAGCCGACGAGCTGCCCGGGGCCGTGCCAGGTGATCTTCCCGCCGCGGTCCACGTCGATGACCGGAGTGCCGTCCAGCGGACGCTCGCTCTCCGCCGTGCGACGCCCCGCGGTGTAGACGGGCGGGTGCTCCAGGAGCAGACACGTGTCCGGCACCCGGTCCTCGAACCGGTCCGCGTGCACCTCGCGCTGCTTCTGCCAAGCCTCCGTGTACTCGACGGCCTGTTCGCCGAAGCCCAGACGGACGAACCGCAGTTCGCTCACCGATGCCTCCCTACGTGGGCCCGGGTGCCCGGAGGGGTGTCCCCGGGGTGACGGAACCCTGCACTGATCGCGCCCGCGTCCACTGTACGACCGTCGTCCGAACGACCCCCCGGCAGGTGCGGGCAGGTGCGGGGGCCCCGGCCCGGGCCCGCCCGCGTCCCGGGGCCGGACCGTCCACGGGCCGGACGTTTCCGTCAGCTCCGCCCGGAATCCTCACACGATCGGATGAACGTGGAGCAAAGGGTGGCTGTGACCGCTCCGGTGGCCGCTAAGTTCGCGCCGTTCCCATGAGGGCTGCCCGTCCGGCCCCGAAGGCAGGAGACCGTACAGCTGATGTCGGAACGACCCCCGCAGCGCACGCCCAACCGCAGACTCGCCTCACTCATCGCGGAAGCCGGCTTCTCGCACGCCGGCCTGGCCCGCCGGGTCGATCAGCTCGGACTCGAACACGGCCTCGACCTGCGGTACGACAAAACCTCGGTCACTCGCTGGCTGCGGGGGCAGCAGCCGCGCGGTACCACGCCCGCGCTGATCGCCGAGGTGTTCACCCGGCGGCTCGGGCGGCGGCTCTCCGCGCAGGACCTCGGGCTCGACGCCTGCGCGCCCGTCTACGCGGGGCTGGAGTTCGCGGCCACCCCCGCCGAGGCGGTCGACATCGTCAGCGGTCTCTGGCGCAAGGACTCCGGCACCCACGTCGAGCTGCGCAAGATCGCCTTCACCCCGGCCGGACTCGTCGTCCCCAGCCGTGACTGGCTGATCGGCCGGGCCGACGAATGGGTGGCCCGGGACGCCGCCGCCGCCCGCCGGGCCGGGGGAGAGGCCGCGGCCCCCGCGCCCGGCCGCCCGGACGGGGCGCCGCGCACCGAGGCCCGAGGACTCCCGCGCCCGGCCACCGGGCCGGGCCGGCCCACACCCCCGGGCCCGTCCGCCACGCACCCGCCCGCCACGCATCCGTCCACCGCCGGGGCGCCGCCCGGGACCGGGGCGCTGCCCATGGTCCCGCGCCAGCGCCAGACCGACCGCGGCCCCGGCCAGCGGGTCGGCGGCGGGGACGTCGCCGCGCTGCGCTCGGTCGGCGAGCTGTTCCGCACCCTCGACCACGCCTACGGCGGCGGCCACGCCCGGCAGGCCCTCGTGCGGTATCTGGAGCACGAGGCCGAGCCGATGCTCCGGGGCACGTACGGCGAGGTCACCGGACGGCGGCTGTTCGCCGCGGTGGCCGACCTGACCCGGCTGGCCGGCTGGACCTCGTACGACATCGCCGCCCACGGCCTGGCCCAGCGGTACTTCGTCCAGGCGCTGCGGCTCGCCCAGGCGGCCGGCGACCGCGCGTACGGCGCCTACGTCCTGATCACGATGAGCCGCCAGGCGGTCTACCTCGGGCACGGCAGGGAGGCCGTCCAGCTCGCCCGCGTGGCCCAGCAGGGCGTCGGCTCGGCCGCCCCGCTCCTCGTCCAGGCGCTGCTGCACGCGGTCGAGGCGCGCGGGCACGCCGTGCTCGGCGAGGCGCGCTCCTGCACCTCCGCCCTGACCCGGGCCGAACACGCCCTGGAGACCGCACGCCCCGGCGACGAGGTGCCGCACTGGGCCCGCACCTTCGACGAGGCGCAGCTCGCCGACGATCTGGGCCACTGCCACCGCGACCTCCAGCAGTACCGGGCCGCCGCCCAGCACGCCGAGCGGTCGCTCCAGCTGCGCGCACCGGCGTACGCCCGCAGCAGGCTGTTCTGCCGGGTGGTTCTCGCCTCGGCCCGGCTGGGCCTGGGCGAGCTGGACCAGGCCTGCCTGCTGGGCGCGGAGGCGGCCCAGCAGGCGGCCGAGATGCGCTCGGTGCGCGCCACCGAGTACGTACGCGCCTTCGAGCGCAGCCTGGAGCCCTACCGGGACGCGGTCGCCGTACGCGGCTACCGCGACCGGGTCGCCGCCCTCGGCTGACCCGGCCGGGGAGCGGCCGGGGCGCGACCGGGTGCGTCACGCGGCCTCCGGCAGGCGCGGGGGGCTCCCCTCGTGCGTGCCCGGGACCGCCAGGTCGGTCAGGATCGCCTCGGCCGCCCGCCGCCCCGAGTGCAGCGCACCCTGGACCGTGCTCGTGTCGCGGTGGTCGCCGCACACGTACAGTCCGGCCAGCACCCGCACCGGGCGGCGTGGATCGTGCGGGGTGTCCATCGCGGGCACCGCCTCCGGGTCGTGATGGGCCGCCAGCAGCTCCCAGCCGTCCGTCGGCACCCCGTACAGCGCCGCCAGGTGCGTCCGCACCGACCGGTCCAGGTCCGGCGGCGGGGTCCCGAGCACCGTCGAGGTGATCAGCGTCCGGCCCTCCGGCGCCCGCGAGGGGTCGACCTCGCTCATCACCGCGGTGTACGCCACCGGGCCCGACCGGTCGCCGTCCAGCACCAGCGACCTGCCCGTGGGCGGCGGGGCGGGCGCGGTGTGGTGAAGGACCGTCACCGGGTGGAAGGACGGCACCCGCAGACCGGGCAGCAGTTCGGCCGCGGCCCCCGCGCCGGTCGCCAGGAGCAGGGAGCGGCACCCCAGTTCACCGTGTTCCTTGGTGCGTACGGAGGTGATGTCGGCGGCCGTGACGTGCACCCCGGTCCGGACCGTGCCCGGCGGCAGCGCGGCCGCCAGCAGCTCCGGCAGCGCGGACGAGCCGCCCGCCGGTACGCACAGGCCGCCGCGTGCGTAGTCCCGCAGGGCGAGATCGGCGCGCCGGCTCGACGTGGTGAGGACGGGGTCGCTGAGCAGGGCCGTGAGCAGGGGGCGCAGGACGCCGTCCACCGTACGGGCCGGCAGGCCGACGCCGGGCAGGGCGCGCCCGGTGGTCCGCTCCGGGCGGGCCAGGAGCCGGGCCTGCGGGGTGGCCGCCAGCCGGGACAGTGCCGCGCCCAGCCGGGCCCGGTCGATCGCACCGGTCACCACGGCGCCCCGGCCGCCCCCGCGCGCCGGGGCGCCGTGCTCGTGCCCGTACGCGCTCTGCGCCGCCCAGGGCGCGCGGGAAGCCCGGGCGGTTCGGAGGGCTCGGGGGGGTCGGGGGGCGCTCGAACGGGTGCGCACAGCCTTGAGTGCGCCCCTCGCGCTCCGTATGTCGCCGGTGAGCTGGCGGCGGCCCTCGCTGTGGACCAGGACGCCCGGCGCGAACTCCCGCAGCTCCGGAGCGCCGAGCCCCGGGGTGCCGGTCAGCTCGGGCCAGGACGTGCAGAGGAGCGGGCCGAGCCGGTCGAGCCGGAACCCGTCCGTCTCGTCGGTGGTGAGCCGGCCGCCCACCCGGGGCTCGGCCTCCAGGACACTGACGCCGAGCCCCGCCCGGACGAGCAGGTGGGCCGCTGACAGGCCGGCGATTCCGGCCCCGATGATGATCACGTCTGCGTGGTGTGCCGTGCTGCGCACGTGCCCCTCCCCGAGTCGGTGCGACTGGTGGGGGGCTCTTGCCCCCAACAGGCCCCCGGAATGCCGGAGTTCGCATCGAAGCTAGGACGATGGCTGATACTCGGTCAGACGCGCGTGCCGGGGAGCACGGGGGCACGGGGTCGCACACGCGCCCCGGTGCGACCGGTCGGCCAGGTGAGAAACCGCCACCGGCCGCCCCTGTGAGAAACCGCGACCGGGCGGCCACGCGAGAAACCGTGACCGCGACCGGTCGGCCTCGTGAGAGAACGCGACCGCGTCCGGTCGGCCCGCGAAGAACGCCGCATGACCGCGAGGGACCCGCGGACGCGCGGCCCGATCAGCGCAGCGCGGCGCGGATCGCCCCGTCGACGCCGGGGAAGGCGAACGAGAAGCCGGAGTCCAGAAGCTTCGCCGGGATCACCCGCTGGCTGCCCAGCACATCCTCCGCGAACTCACCGAGCGCGAGCCGCAACGCGGGCGCCGGCACGGGGAACAGCGTCGGGCGGCGCAGCACCCGCCCCATCGCGGCGGTCACCTCGGCGTTGGTGACGGGCTTCGGCCCGGTCAGGTTCACCGGGCCGGTCAGCGCCTCGGTGTCCAGGATGTGGCGCAGCGCCGCGACATGGTCGTGCAGCGCGATGAAGCTCCAGTACTGGCGGCCGGTGCCCAGCTTCCCGCCCAGCCCCGCCTTGAACAGGGGGAACAGCCGCCCCCAGGCCCCGCCCTCGCGGCCGACGACCAGCCCGGTCCGCGCGTGCACCGTGCGGACGCCCGCTTCCTCGGCGGCGGCGGTGGCCGCCTCCCACTCCTCGCAGACCGAGGGCAGGAACCCGTCCCCGGGGGGCGCGCCCTCGTCCACCGGGCGGTCCCCGGTGTCGCCGTAGAAGCCGATGGCGGACCCGGCGAGCAGCACGCGGGGCGGGGTGTCGAGCGAGGCGACGGCCTCGGCGACGGCGGCGGTCCCCAGGACCCGGCTGTCCCGGATCTCCCGCTTGTAAGCGTCGGTCCAGCGGTGGTCGCCCACCCCGGCCCCGGCCAGGTGCACGACGGCGTCGCAGCCGACGAGGCCGGCCACGTCCACGTAACCGCGCTGGGGGTCCCACTCGACCTCGTCGCCGGCTCTGGCGGGGCGACGCACCAGGCGGGCCACCTCGTGCCCGTCGGCGCGCAGCGAGCGCACCAGCGCCGCTCCGATGAGTCCGGACGATCCGCTGACGGCGATACGGGAGCTCGGCATGGGCCCATCCTGCCCCATGAAACGCCTCGAACACCGGGGGCACCGCGTGACAAAGTGCCCCCATGGCCGCACTCACCCTCCGCCCCGTCCGCGCCGCCGCGCCCGCCGACGACGACCAGCTCGCCGAGCTCGACCGGTCCACCTGGTCGACCCTGCACGCGGTCCTGCCGAAGCCCGTGCCCCCGTTCGACCCCTTCTTCGAGGAGCGGAACGCGCCGGAGGAGTTCCTGGTGGTGGAGGCGGACGGGGAGGCGGCGGGCGGCGCACCCCGGATCGCCGGGTACATACGCCTCGTCCCGCCGACCCCGCTCGCTGCCAACGCCCATGTCCGCCAGATCCGGGGCCTCGCCGTGGCGATCTGGGCGCGCGGGGCCGGCGTGGGACGGACCCTGCTGCGGGCCGCGTTCGCCGAGGCCCGCCGCCAGGGCGCCAACCGGATCACGCTGCGGGTGCTCGCGCACAACGATCCCGCCCGCGCCCTGTACGTCTCCGAGGGCTTCGCCGTCGAAGGCGTGCTGCCCGGGGAGTTCTTCCTGAACGGGCGTTACGTCGACGACGTCTGCATGGGGCGCTCGCTCGGCCCCGTCTGAGCACCGGGCGGCCGGACGAGCTACCGGGGCCCGAAGCGGTCCCACAGCTCGGGGAAACGGGCGGCCAACGCCTCCTCGTCCTCGAAGTCGACCGGGGAGCCCAGCGGCTCCGCGGCCTGCGGCGACAGCCCCAGGTCCGGCGCGACCACCCCGGTGAGCTGCTCGTACGCCTCGTCGGCCGCGTAGCCCAGCTCCTCGCCGTCCCCGTCGATGTCCTCGTCGAAGTCCTCCAGCAACTCCGCCAGGCCGTCCGGATCGTGCAGCGCCCCCTCGAAGACCTCCCGGCCCTGACCGATCAGCCAGCAGCGGAAGTAGTCGAACGCGTCGTCGCTCGCCCCGCCCAGCAGCACGGCCGCCGCGCCCCACAGATCCCAGTGGTAGGCGCGGTTGTAGCGGGCCTCGAAGTGCCGGGCGAAGTCCAGCACGGAATCGGGGTCGAGCTGCACCAGCCGTTCCACCAGCAGGTCGGCGTGGTCCTCGGGGTCGCCCTCGGCGGCCTCGCGGGTGCTGTCGATGATCTCCCAGAATTCCGTTTCGTCCATCACGGGTCCAGCATCCAGCCTGCCGGGGGCTCCCGCACGCGCAGACACCGAATTGAAGCCTTTCAGCGATACATCTCGCGCAGGCGTTCGGCCGCTTCGGCGAACCGGATCCGCAGCGACTCGGGCGCCAGGACCTCCAACTCGGGCCCCAGCGCCAGCAGCTGGCCGTAGGCCACGTCCAGCGATTCCACCGGCAGCGTGAGGGTGCGCAGCCCGTCCGGACCCGGCTCGGAGGCCTCCGCGAGCGCGGTGGCGGCCGCCGCCCGGTCACCGGTGTACGCCAGCATCCGCGCCCCGCGCCCGGACACCCGTACGGTCACCTCACTGCGCAGCAGGGACCGGGCGAACCCGGCGGCCCGCTCCTCCCAGAACCCGGGCAGGTCGAAGGTCCCGTCCCGGTCGAAGCGTTCGTCGGCGGGCTCCACGGCGGTGAAGCGGTCGATCCGGTAGACCCGGAAGTCCTCGCCCGCCCGGGCGCAGAGGTACCAGACGCCGGCCTTGAGGACGAGACCGTACGGAGCCAGCTCCCGCGCCACCTCCGTCCCCTCCCGCTCGCGACCCCCGCCCGGGCGGTAGCGGGCCCGCAGCAGCCGGTCGTCCCAGACCGCGTCGGCGATGACGGGCAGCAGTTCGGGCGTCTCGGGCTCGTGGTACCAGGAGGGCGCGTCCAGGTGGAAGCGCCGGGCGGCGGAGGAGGAGGCGTCGCGGAGGGAGGGCAGCAGCGCCGCCGACACCTTGAGGCGGGCGGCCGACGCCGCGTCCTCCAGCCCCATCTCGCGCAGCGCGGCGGGGAGCCCGGAGAGGAACAGCGCCTCCGCCTCGTCCCGGGCGAGGCCGGTCAGCCGGGTGCGGTAGCCGCCGACGAGCCGGTAGCCGCCGACCCGGCCGCGCTCCGCGTACACCGGGACGCCCGCGTCGGAGAGCGCCTGCGCGTCCCGGGTGACCGTACGCTCCGACACCTCCAGCTCGGCCGCCAGTTCGGCGGCGGTCATCGCGGGACGGGCCTGCAGGAGCAGCACCATCTTGATCAGCCGGGCAGCGCGCATGGCCCCATTGTGGCGGCCCCGGCACGGTGGACCGCACCGGAGCCCCCGGCCGCACGTCCGAGCACGCCGGTCCCACCGGCCGCACGTCCGACCACGCCGGAACCCCCCGGCCGCACGTCCGAGCACGCCGGTACCACCGCCCGCCACCCGCCCCGCGTCGATACGCCGGAACCCCCGGCCGCCGGGCGTGCGCGTCGTCGGACGCGCGCGCTCCGGTGACCGGGGGCTTCGGCTTCGTACGGGAGGGGGCGTACGGGAGTGGGCTCAGAGCCCGTAGCGCTCCCGGGCCTCCTTGATCGCGGAGGCCGGGACCTCGCCGCGCCTGGCGAGCTGGGCCAGCGCGGCCACCACGATCGACTGGGCGTCGACGCCGAAGTGGCGGCGGGCCGCGGCGCGGGTGTCGGAGAGGCCGAAGCCGTCCGTGCCGAGCGAGGAGTAGTCCTGCTCCACCCACTGGCTGATCTGGTCCGGGACCTGGCGCATCCAGTCGCTGACCGCGAGCACCGGGCCCGGCGCGCCGGAGAGCGCCTGCGTCACGTACGGGACCCGCTGCTCACCGCGGAGCAGCGCCTCGTCGGCCTCCAGCGCGTCGCGGCGCAGCTCGCCCCACGAGGTGGCGGACCAGACGTCGGCCGTGACACCCCACTCGGCGGCCAGCAACTCCTGGGCCTCCAGGGCCCAGTGGATCGCCGTCCCCGAGGAGAGCAGCTGGATGCGCGGCGCGTCCGCCTTCGCGGGCGTGCCCTCCTTGAAGCGGTACAGGCCCTTGACGATGCCCTCCTCGACGCCCTCGGGCATCGCGGGCTGGGGCTTCGGCTCGTTGTAGACCGTCAGGTAGTAGAAGACGTCCTCGGCGTCGGGGCCGTACATCCGGCGCAGACCGTCCTTGACGATCACCGCGACCTCGTACGCGAACGCCGGGTCGTAGTTGAGCGAGGCCGGGTTGGTGGCCGCGATCAGGTGCGAGTGGCCGTCCGCGTGCTGGAGGCCCTCGCCCGTCAAGGTCGTACGGCCCGCCGTCGCGCCGACGATGAAGCCCTTGCCGAGCTGGTCGGCGAGCTGCCACATCTGGTCGCCGGTCCGCTGCCAGCCGAACATCGAGTAGAAGATGTAGAACGGGATCATCGTCTCGCCGTGCGTCGCGTACGACGTGGCGGCGGCGATGAAGTCGGCCATGGACCCGGCCTCGGTGATCCCCTCGTTGAGGATCTGGCCGTCCTTGGCCTCCTTGTAGTACATCAGCTGGTCGCGGTCGACCGGGTCGTACGTCTGACCCAGCGGCGAGTAGATGCCGGCGGACGGGAAGAGGGACTCCATACCGAAGGTGCGGGCCTCGTCCGGGACGATCGGCACCCAGCGCTTGCCGGTCTCCTTGTCCCGCATGAGGTCCTTCACCAGGCGGACGAACGCCATGGTGGTGGCCATCTCCTGCTTGCCGGACCCCTTGTACAGGGCCTTGAACGCGCGCTCCTCGGGCTGCGGAAGCGGCGCGGAAGCGTGCATCCGGCGGGCCGGGGCGGGGCCGCCGAGGGCGGCGCGGCGCTCCTGGAGGTAGCGGACCTCGGGGGAGTCGACGCCGGGGTGGCCGTAGGGGACGAGACCGTCCTCGAAGGCGCTGTCGGGGATCGGGAGACCGAGCAGCTCGCGCATGCTCTTGAACTCGTCGATCGACAGCTTCTTCATCTGGTGGTTGGCGTTCTTGGACTCGAAGCCCTTGCCGAGCGTGTAGCCCTTGACCGTCTGGGCCAGGATCACGGTCGGCGCGCCCTTGTGCTCGACGGCCGCCCTGTACGCCGCGTACACCTTGCGGGCCTCGTGGCCGCCGCGCGAGGTGTAGAAGCACTCGCCGATCTTCGCGTCCGTGAGCAGCTTCGCCAGCTCGGCGAGCGCGGGCTCGGCGCCGAAGAAGTGCTCGCGGATGTAGGCGACGTCGCGGGTGGCGTACGTCTGGAACTGTGCGTCCGGGACCTCGCGCAGGCGGCGCAGCAGCGCGCCCGTGGTGTCCAGCTGGAACAGCTCGTCCCAGGCGTTGCCCCAGAGCGTCTTGACGACGTTCCAGCCGGCCCCGCGGAACTGTGCCTCCAGCTCCTGGACCACGCGGAAGTTGGCGCGGACCGGGCCGTCGAGGCGCTGCAGGTTGCAGTTGATGACGAAGGTCAGGTTGTCGAGCTGCTCGCGGGAGGCCAGCGCGAGGGCGGCCGTCGACTCGGGCTCGTCCATCTCGCCGTCGCCCAGGAAGGCCCAGACGTGCGAGTTGGCCGTGTCCTTGATGTTGCGGTTGGCCAGATAGCGGTTGAAGCGCGCCTGGTAGATGGCCGAGAGCGGGCCGAGGCCCATCGACACGGTGGGGAACTCCCACAGCCAGGGCAGCCGCCGCGGGTGCGGGTAGGAGGGCAGGCCCTCGCCACCGGACTCCTGGCGGAAGTTGTCGAGGTGCTGCTCGCTGAGCCGGCCGTCGAGGAAGGCGCGGGCGTAGATGCCGGGGGAGGCGTGGCCCTGGATGTAGAGCTGGTCGCCGGAGCCGTCCCCCTCCTTGCCGCGGAAGAAGTGGTTGAAGCCGGTCTCGTAGAGCCAGGCGGCCGAGGCGAAGGTGGCGATGTGGCCGCCGACCCCGTACCGGGCGCCCCGGGTCACCATCGCGGCCGCGTTCCAGCGGTTCCACGCGGTGATCCGCGACTCCATCTCCAGGTCGCCGTCGAACTCGGGCTCGGCGGCGGTCGGGATGGAGTTGACGTAATCGGTCTCCAGCAGCTTGGGCAGCGCGAGACCGGCGCCCTCGGCGTGCTGCAGCGAGCGGCGCATCAGGTACGCGGCACGGTGCGGGCCGGCGGCCTGGGTGACGGCGTCCAGGGAGGCCGCCCATTCGGCGGTCTCCTCGGGGTCACGGTCCGGGAGCTGGTCGAGCTCGCTCGGAAGCTTTCCTACGGGGTCGGTCATGATCGCCGCCTTCCGGAGAGGAGGGGGGTGGAGAAGGCCCTGGCTGGCAGGACAGGGCGATGGGGCCGGTGGGCCCGCGGATGAACTGTAAGGCGCTGATCGATGATCGATCAAAGGATTGAAGGCAAAACTTCTCGATACGAAGAAAAGTGGCATGGGGTGCCTCGAAAAGGGGCACGGAGTGACGCGAAATAGCGCGCAAATAGGGCGCTGACCTGCACGGAAGAGCAGACCGGACGCCAGATGATCGAAGCCGCGCAGAAGTGGTCAGGCAGGGGACACCGCGACAGCGCACAGGCACCGCGACAGCTCGCAGACACCGCGACAGCGCGCCGGCGCTGGAGGCTCAGGCGCGGGGCGCGCAGCCCAGCACGTGCGCCTTCACCAGGGAGCCGATCGCCGGGTCCTCGGCGAGGAACGCGTCGATGAGCGCCTGGTGCTCCTCCGCGTACGACTTCTGCACCGTGCCCAGCCAGCGGATCGACAGGGCCGTGAACACCTCGATGCCCAGCCCCTCCCAGGTGTGCAGCAGCACCGCGTTCCCGGCCGCCCGCACCATCTCCCGGTGGAAGCCGACCGTGTGCCGCACCTGCGCCTCGCCGTCGGCCAGCCGGTCCGCCTCGTACAGCGCGGCCACGTGCGGGGCGAGCGCCGAGCAGTCCCGGCCGAGCCGCGGGGCCGCCAGCTCCGCCGCGATCTGCTCCAGGCCGGCCCGGACCGGGTAGCTCTCCTCCAGATCTGCCGCGGTGAGGTTGCGGACGCGTACGCCCTTGTTGGGGGCCGACTCGATCAGCCGCAGCGTCTCCAGCTCGCGCAGCGCCTCGCGCACCGGCGTCTGACTGACCTCCAGCTCGGTGGCGATGCGGCGCTCCACGATCCGCTCACCCGGCTTCCAGCGCCCGCTGACGATCCCCTCCACGATGTGCTCGCGGATCTGTTCGCGCAGCGAGTGGACGACGGGCGGGGTCATGGAGGGCTCCTTCAGGGCAGACCGGTGCTGCCTACATCATCACGGCGGCGTAGGCCTTCTGTGGTGGTTAGACAATACGGCGGCGCCCCGCCCGGATGAGTTCCGGACAGGGGCGCCGCTGGTGAGGCTGGTTACAGCCGGGAAGTTCAGAGGCCGAGCTCGACCTCGAACTCACCCGCCTCGAGGATCGCCTTGACCGACGTCAGGTAGCGGGCGGCGTCCGCGCCGTCCACCAGACGGTGGTCGTAGGAGAGCGAGAGGTACGTCATGTCGCGCACCGCGATGGTCTCGCCGAGGTCCGGGTGGTCGATGACCACCGGGCGGCGGACCGTGGCGCCGATGCCCAGGATGGCGGCCTGGTTCGGCGGCACGATGACGGTGTCGAACAGGGCGCCGCGCGAACCGGTGTTGCTGATGGTGAAGGTGGCGCCGGACATGTCGTCCGGCGTCAGGCCGCCACCGCGCGCCTTGCCCGCGAGCTCCGCGGTCTTCTTGGAGATACCGGCGATGTTCAGGTCGCCCGCACCCTTGATGACCGGGGTCATCAGACCCTTCTCGGCGTCCACGGCGATGCCGATGTTCTCCGAGTCGAAGTACGTGATGGTGCCCTCGTCCTCGTTGATCCGGGCGTTGACGACCGGGTGGGCCTTCAGCGCCTGGGCCGCCGCCTTCACGAAGAACGGCATCGGGGACAGCTTGACGCCCTCACGGGCGGCGAAGGCGGCCTTCGCCTGGTTGCGCAGCTTCATCAGCTTGGTGATGTCGACCTCGAGGACCGAGGTCAGCTGGGCCTGCGAGTGCAGCGCCTTCATCATGTTCTCGCCGATGACCTTGCGCATGCGGGTCATCTTGACCGTCTGACCGCGCAGCGGCGACGCTTCCGGCTTCGGCGCCTTGGCGGCCGCCGGAGCGGCTGCCGGGGCCGGAGCGGCTGCGGCGGCCTTGGCGGCCTCCGCGGCGGCGACCACGTCCTGCTTGCGGATACGGCCACCGACGCCGGTGCCCTTGACCGCGCTCAGGTCCACGTTGTTCTCGGACGCGAGCTTGCGGACCAGCGGCGTGACGTACGCGCCGTCGTCACCGGACGGCGCGGCCGGGGCGGCGGGGGCGGGCTGCGCCGGAGCCGGGGCGGCCGGAGCCGCCGGGGCCTGGGCCGGAGCGGCCGGAGCCGGAGCCGCGGGGGCGGCCGGAGCGGCGGGGGCCGGAGCGGGAGCCGCGGGGGCCTCCTGCTTGGGCTCCTCGGCCTTCGGCTCCTCGGCCTTGGGGGCCTCGGCCTTCGGCTCCTCGGCCTTCGGGGCCTCCTGGGCCGGGGCGGCGGGCTGTTCCGGAGCGGCGGCCGGAGCCGCGCCCGGAGCGCCGATGACGGCGAGCTTGGCGCCGACCTCGGCGGTCTCGTCCTCGCCGACCACGATCTCCAGCAGCACACCGGCGACCGGGGCGGGGATCTCGGTGTCGACCTTGTCCGTGGAGACCTCCAGCAGCGGCTCGTCCTCGGCCACCTCCTCGCCGACCTCCTTGAGCCAGCGGGTGACGGTGCCCTCGGTGACGCTCTCGCCGAGCGCCGGGAGGGTGACGTCGGTGCCCTCGGCGGACGAAGCGCCGGTGGTCGCCTCGGCGGTCGGGGCCTGGGCCGGAGCCTCGGTCTCGGTCGAGGGGGCGGTGGGCGCCTCCTCGGCCTGCGGGGCCGGGGTGGAGGCGGGCTCGGCGGCGGGCGCCTCGGCTGCGGGAGCCTCGGCCTCGGCCGGTGCGCCCGAGCCGTCGTCGATGACGGCCAGCTCGGCGCCGACCTCGACGGTCTCGTCCTCGGCGACCTTGATGGAGGCCAGAACACCGGACGCGGGGGCCGGGATCTCGGTGTCGACCTTGTCGGTCGAGACCTCGAGCAACGGCTCGTCGGCCTCGACGCGCTCGCCCTCGGCCTTCAGCCAACGGGTGACAGTGCCCTCGGTGACGCTCTCGCCGAGCGCCGGAAGGGTTACGGAAACCGACATGGTTTCAGTTGCTCCTTACGAAATTGCGGAAGTGGTCGGTCGTCGCGCCCGGGACCGGGGGATCAGTCGTGGGCGTGGAGAGGCTTGCCGGCCAGCGCCAGGTGAGCCTCGCCCATCGCCTCGTTCTGCGTCGGGTGTGCGTGGATGAGCTGGGCGACCTCGGAGGGCAGCGCCTCCCAGTTGTAGATCAGCTGGGCTTCGCCGACCTGCTCGCCCATGCGGTCGCCCACCATGTGGACGCCGACCACGGCACCGTCCTTGACCTGGACGAGCTTGATCTCGCCCGCGGTCTTCAGGATCTTGCTCTTGCCGTTGCCCGCGAGGTTGTACTTGAGGGCGACGACCTTGTCCGCGCCGTAGATCTCCTTGGCCTTGGCCTCGGTGATGCCGACGGAGGCGACCTCGGGGTGGCAGTACGTCACCTTGGGCACGCCGTCGTAGTCGATCGGAACGGTCTTCAGACCGGCGAGACGCTCCGCCACCAGGATGCCCTCGGCGAAGCCGACGTGGGCGAGCTGGAGGGTCGGGACGAGGTCGCCCACGGCCGAGATCGTCGGGACGTTGGTCTGCATGTACTCGTCGACCAGGACGTAGCCGCGGTCCATCGCGACGCCCTGCTCCTCGTAGCCCAGGCCCTGCGACACCGGGCCGCGGCCGATGGCGACGAGCAGCAGCTCCGCCTCGAAGGTCTTGCCGTCGGCGAGCGTCACGCGGACGCCGTCCTCGGTGTACTCGGCCTTGTCGAAGAAGGTGCCGAGGTTGAACTTGATGCCGCGCTTGCGGAACGCGCGCTCAAGAAGCTTGGAGCTGTTCTCGTCCTCGACCGGGACGAGGTGCTTGAGACCCTCGACGATGGTGATCTCGGTGCCGAAGGACTTCCACGCCGAGGCGAACTCGACGCCGATGACGCCGCCGCCCAGCACGATCGCGGACTTCGGGACGCGGTCCATCTTCAGCGCGTGGTCCGAGGAGATGATCCGGTTGCCGTCGATCTCCAGGCCGGGCAGCGACTTCGGCACGGAGCCGGTCGCCAGCAGCACGTGGCGGCCCTGGACGCGCTGGCCGTTCACGTCCACGGAGGTGGGGGAGGAGAGCTTGCCCTCACCCTCGATGTAGTGGACCTTGCGCGAGGCGATGAGTCCCTGGAGACCCTTGTACAGGCCCGAGATCACCTCGTCCTTGTACTTGTTGACGGCCTCCATGTCGATGCCCTCGAAGGTCGCCTTCACGCCGAACTGGGCCGACTCGCGGGCCTGGTCCGCGATCTCGCCCGCGTGCAGCAGTGCCTTCGTGGGAATGCAGCCGTTGTGCAGGCAGGTGCCGCCGACCTTGCCCTTCTCGATCAGGGCGACGTCCAGGCCCAGCTGCGCTCCGCGCAGGGCCGCGGCGTAACCGCCACTGCCACCGCCGAGGATCACTAGGTCGAAAACGGTGCTGGCGTCGTTCGCCACGTCACGTCCTCCATGCATGTGCGCCGTACGCCGGGCCCCATGGCTGGGGTGTGACCGGCCGGTCGGCTGGTGTGCGGCCGCTTTTGTCTTCGGCCCTGTGGTGGGGGCCCTGTCCTGCCGAGAACCCATCTTCGCACTTGTCGACGGTGGGCGGGACGCGGGGCCCGGGTCCAGGACGGATGATCGTCCGTCCCGGAGGGTTACTGCTGCGTAGATACCTACGGTTTCGGTCGGTGTTCGTCGAGAGCGAAACCCGCTCGCCCTCCGTCGCCCATCCGTCCTGTCCCGCTCATCCTTGCCGCTTACGCTCCGAGAACACGTACGGCCCCGGACCTATGCCCGGGGCCGTACGCGACGGAAGGCGGGGACTCAGCCGAGGTCGCCGGCGGCGGTGCGCTCGGCGAGCCGCACCAGGGTGCGGACCGCGGAGCCGGTGCCGCCCTTGGGCGTGTAGCCGTACGGCGCGCCCTCGTGGAAGGCCGGGCCCGCGATGTCCAGGTGCGCCCAGGCGATGCCCTCGCCCACGAACTCCTTCAGGAACAGGCCGGCCACCAGGCCGCCGCCCATCCGCTCGCCCATGTTGGCGATGTCGGCGGTGGGGGAGTCCATGCCCTTGCGCAGGTCGGCGGGGAGCGGCATCGGCCAGGACGGCTCGCCGACCTCCTCGGCGATCTCGTGGATCGAGGTGCGGAAGGCGTCGTCGTTGGCCATCACGCCGAAGGTGCGGTTGCCCAGCGCCAGCACCATCGCGCCGGTCAGGGTCGCCACGTCGACGATCGCGTCCGGCTTCTCCTCCGAGGCGCGGGTCAGCGCGTCGGCCAGGACGAGCCGGCCCTCGGCGTCGGTGTTGAGGACCTCGACGGTCTTGCCGCTGTACATGCGGAGCACGTCACCGGGGCGGGTGGCGTTGCCGGAGGGCATGTTCTCGGCCAGCGCCAGCCAGCCGGTGACGTTGACCTTGAGCCCCAGACGGGCGGCGGTGACGACGGCGGCGAACACGGCGGCGGCGCCGGCCATGTCGCACTTCATCGTCTCGTTGTGGCCCGCCGGCTTGAGCGAGATGCCGCCCGAGTCGTAGGTGATGCCCTTGCCCACCAGGGCCAGGGTCTTCTCCGCCTTCGGGTGCGTGTAGGCGAGCCTCACCAGGCGCGGGCCGCGCTCGGCGCCCTGGCCGACGCCGAGGATGCCGCCGAAGCCGCCCTTGACCAGGGCCTTCTCGTCGAGGACCTGGACCTTGACGCCGTGCTCCTTGCCCGCGGCGGTGGCCACGGCGGCGAAGGACTCCGGGTACAGGTCGTTCGGCGGGGTGTTGATCAGGTCGCGGGCGCGGTTGATCTCCTCGACCAGGGCCAGCGAGCGCTCGACGGCGGCCTTGTAGGCCTTGTCGCGCGGCTTCGCGCCGAGCAGGGTCACCTCGGCGAGCGGCAGTTTCGGGCCACTGTCCTTGGACTTCGCGTCCTTGGGGGCGAGCTTGTTCTCGCCGCCCTGGTAGGCGGTGAAGGCGTACGCGCCCAGGAGCGCACCCTCGGCGACGGCGGCGGCGTCCTCGACGGAGGCGGCGGGCAGCGCGAAGCCGGCCTTCTTGGAGCCGGTCAGCGCACGGGCGGCGGTGCCCGCCGCGCGGCGCAGCGCCTCGGCGTCGTAGGCGTCCTCCTTGTCCGGGACCGGACCGAGACCGACCGCGACGACGACCGGGGCCTTGAGGCCGGACGCGGCGGGCAGCTTGGTCAGTTCGCCCTCGGCACCGGTGGCGCCCAGGGTCGCCAGGACGGCGGCGAGCTTTCCGTCGAACGCCTTGTCCACGGCCTCGGAGCCGGGCGCGAGGACCGGGCCCTTGACGCCCTTGGCGACGCCGACGACGAGTGCGTCGGCGCGCAGCGTCGCCGCACCGGCAGTGCTGAGAGTGAGAGCAGTCACGGTGGTGAAATCTCGCTTCCGTTGAGTTCGAGTTCGGTCGAGGGGTGGGCCGACCGTGCCCGGCGCATCGTAGACGCCCCGACGATGTGCCGGGAATGAGCCTACGCGCGCGGTTCCTGCTCCGTGACGGCGGCGGGGCTTCCCGGGCCGTTCCCGACCGTTACGGCGGTCCGGAGCGGCCCCCGGGAAGCACGGCGGCCGATGTGCCCCGCCGTCAGGTCCCGAACGCCAGCGCCACCAGGGCCGCCGTCGCCGCCGTCTCCTCGACGCCCCCGAAGACGTCCCCGGTGACCCCGCCGAACCGCCGCACGCAGTGCCGCAGCAGCAGTTCGCCCGCGGCGAGCGCGACGAGCACCGCGAGCGCGTGGCGCAGCGCCCCGTACGGGCCCAGCGGCGCACCCACCACCGCGCACAGCGCCACCGTCACCGCCGCCGCGAGCAGCGCCCGTCCGGCCGGGACCGTGGACGCCACCACCGCGCCGAGCCCCTCCGGCCGGGCCGCCGGGACGCCCTGACGGGACGACAGGGTCAGCGCGAGGCGGGCGGCGACGCCCGCGACGACGGCCCCGAGGGCCCCGTGCGCCCAACCCTCCCCGTACAGCTCGAAGAGGACGGCGACCTGGGCCAGCAGGACCAGCAGCAGCGTGATGACACCGAACGGCCCAATGTCGGACTGCTTCATGATCCGCAGCGCGCCCCCGGCCGGCTTTCCACTGCCGAGGCCGTCCGCCGTGTCCGCCAGGCCGTCCAGGTGCAGCCCCCGGGTCAGCGCTGCGGGCACCGCGACGGAGGCGACCGCCGCGAGCAGCGGCCCCGAGCCGGCCAGCAGCGACAGTGAGCCGAGGGCCCCGGCGACCAGCCCCACGACGAGCCCGGCGAGCGGGGCGCAGAGCATTCCGGAGCGGGCGGTCGCGCGGTCCCAGCGGGTCACGCGGACGGGCAGCACGGTCAGGGTGCCGAAGGCGAAACGTATGCCGTGGCTGTTCAGGGAGGTCACCGCGCGCAGGCTAGCCGCTGGGCCCCACCGATAGATTGGGCGAAACGCTCCAATCGCCGTGAAACCTGACGTATCGGGAGTGGGTGGCATGGGTCACTGGTGGCACGACAACATCGCGGAGCCGGGCAAGACGCCCCTGCTCCTCGCGCTGGCCGCCTTCGTCCTGACCTTCGCGATCACCCGCACCGTCACCCGCATGATCCGCGCCGGGAAGGGCCCGTTCGGCGACATCACCCCGGGCGGGGTGCACATCCACCACGTGGTGCCCGGGGTCGTGCTGACGGTGATCGGCGGATTCGGCGCGGTCGCCGGCGGGCGGCACGGCGTGGCCGCGGGGATCTGTGCGGTGATCTTCGGGGTGGGGGCCGGTCTGGTGCTGGACGAGTTCGCCCTGATCCTGCATCTGGACGACGTGTACTGGACCGAGGAGGGCCGCCAGAGCGTGGAGATGGTCGTGCTGACCGTCTCGCTGGTGGGGCTGGTCCTGGCGGGCTTCTCGCCGCTCGGCGTCGACGACGTCACCGACGAGGAGCAACAGGGGCGGCTCGGCCTCATCACGACCTACGTGATCAACTTCTGCTTCGTCCTGGTCGCCCTGTTCAAGGGCAAGGCGCGGATGGCGGTGCTCGGCACCCTCGTCCCGTTCGTCGCCCTGGTCGGCGCGATCCGCCTGGCCCGCCCCACCTCACCCTGGGCCAGGCGCTTCTACCGCCGCCGCCACCGGGCCCGCTCCCGGGCACTGCTGCGGGCCTACCACCACGACGTGCGCTGGGCCGGGCCGCGCCGGAAGTTCCAGGACCTCATCGGCGGCGCCCCGGACCGCGTCCCGCCGCCGCCCGGGCCCGGGTCCTGAGGGCCCGGGCACACCTCGGACTCAGACCCCGTCGAGGGCAGCAGCCTGCGACTTCGGCCCCGACTCCGCGTCCGGCGTGCCCTCGCCGTCCACGGCCTTCTCCGGTTCCCGCTCCGGCAGTTCGGCGGCCAGCGCCGCCGCCGCCCGCACCAGCGGCAGCGCCAACAGCGCACCGCTGCCCTCGCCCACCGTCACGCCGTGGTCCAGCAGCGGGGTCAGCGCCATCCGGTCCAGCGCCTTCGCCTGCGCGGGCTCGCCGCTGACCTGACCGGCCAGCCACCAGTCCGGCGCCCGGAACGCCGCCCGCTGCGCCACCAGCGCGCAGGCCGCCGAGACGACCCCGTCCAGGATCACCGGCATCCGGCGCACCGCGCTCTGCAACAGGAAGCCCGTCATCGCCGCCAGATCCGCCCCGCCCGACGTCGCCAGCAGCTCCAGCTGATCACCGAGCACCGGCCGGGCCCGGCGCAGCGCGTCCCTGATCGCCGCGCACTTGCGCATCCACGCCAGGTCGTCGATGCCCGCACCGCCGCGACCGGTCACCACGGAGGCGTCCGTTCCGCAGAGCGCCGCGACGAGGGTGGCCGCGGCCGTGGTCCCGCCCACGCTGAGGTCGCCGAGCACCACCAGATCGGTGCCGGAGTCCGCCTCCTCGTCGGCGATCGCCACGCCCAGACGGACCGCCTGCTCGGCCTCCTCCGCGCTGATCGCGTCCTCGACGTCGATCCGCCCCGAACCCCGCCGCACCCGGTGCCGCACCACGGACTCGGGCAGCAGCTCCGGATCGCAGTCCAGGGAGACGTCCACGATCCGCATCGGCACCGAGAAGCGCCGCGCCAGCACCGAGACCGGGCTCGCCCCGTCGAGGGCGGAGCGCACCAGCTCGTACGCGCTGCCCGCGGGACGGCCGGAGACGCCCAGTTCCGCCACCCCGTGGTCACCGGCGAAGAGCACCACACGCGGCTGCTCGACGGCCCTGACCGGCACGGACTGCTGCGCGGCGCTGAGCCACTCGCCCAGCTCGTCGAGCCGTCCGAGCGCCCCCGGGGGCACGCTCAGTCGCTCGCGCCGCTCCTCGGCGTCGCGCCGCACACCCCCGTCGGGGCGTTGGATCAGGTCGGAGAAGTCGTCCAGGTTCACGGAGGTCTGCCTCGCGGGTCGTCACGTCGGGTCCGGTCCGGGAACCCGGCGGCGGGCCCCCAGGGCGTGTCCGCCCCAGCGGGAACAGTACCGGTCGGCCCACCCGGATGACCGTGCCCCGCAAGGCACGGCAGGGGCCGGACCCCTGCCCCCGCCACGACCCACCTACCCCCGCAGCACCAGCACCTGCCCCGCCACCACCAGCAGCACCTGCTCGCACTCGGCCGCGACCGCCGCGTTCAGCCGCCCCAGCTCGTCCCGGAACCGCCGCCCCGCCGACGTCGCCGGCACCACCCCGGACCCCACCTCGTTGGTCACCAGCACCACCGGCCGCCGGGCCCCGCGCACCGCGGCGACCAGCTCCACGACCCGCTCCCGCAACGCCGCCTCGCCGCCACCGTGCCACCGCTCGTCCTCCCAGGCCTCCACCCGGTCCATCGCGTCGGTCAGCCACAGCGACAGGCAGTCGACCAGCAGCGGCGGTCCGTCCGCCCGCAGCAGCTCCGCGACCTCGCAGGTCTCCTCGGTCCGCCAGGCGCCGGGCCTGCGCTCCCGGTGCACTCCGATCCGGGCCGCCCACTCCGGGTCCCCGTCGCGGCGGCCGCCGGTCGCCACGTACACCACCTCCGGGAACGTCTCCATGCGCTGCTCCGCCTCCAGCGACTTCCCCGACCGCGCGCCCCCCGTCACCAGCACCCGGCGCGGCACGTCAGGCACCGCGTGGTACTCGCCCACCACCAGCGTCGTCCCGTCGGGCACCGCCCGCGCGCCGGCCGCCGCCAGCCGCCGGTCCAGCGCCGGGCCCGGCGGGGCGTCGTGGTCCAGGTGGACCGCGATCACCTCGGTGGCCGGACCGATCCCTCCGGCCGCCCGCAGCCGGGCCACCGCGTCGGGCCGCCCGATCACATCGAGGACGACCATGTCCAGGGGCCGGTCCAGCCGCTCGGGCAGGCCGGAGGGGGCGGCCCCCGGCGGCAGGTACAGCAGCCGCTCGCCCTCCGGGGCGGTCACCTCGTAACCGGTCCCCGGGGCGTCCATCGCCATCGCCCGCACCCGGTGCCCGCTGATCAGCGTCAGGACCTGGCCGTCCGGCACCCGGCCGGCCTGCGGCAGCAGAGCGGGCAGCTCGACGGCGGGCCCGTCGTGCGGGTGCGTCAGCAGCACCTGCCGGACCGCGCCCAGCGAACGCCCCGCACGGGCGGCGGCGAACGCCGCTCCGGGGGTGAGGTCCAGCAGGAGCGCGTCGTCGACCAGCAGCGCCGTCGCGGCCCGCGCCCACGGGCCGCGGGCCGAGGCGCAGGCCGCGCAGGGACAGGAGGGGCGGGGCAGCCCGTCGGGGGCTCCGGTGCCGAGCAGAGTCAGTTCCACACCTTGATCCTCCCGTGTCCCCGCGTGAGGTGCGCGTCCGGCTACGCTTCGGGAAGCAACGTGACCCAGGAGGCTGACATGGCGTGGACGTGGCGGTTCGAGAAGTCCGACGGTACGGAGACGGAACCGGCGTTGCAGCCGGAGGAGTTCACCACCCAGGGCGACGCGGAGTCCTGGATCGGTGAGTTCTGGAAGGAGCTCCTGGAGGGCGGCGCCGCACAGGTGACGCTCTTCGAGGACGCCACCAAGATCTACGGCCCGATGAGCCTGAAGGCGGACAGCGCCTGAGGTTCGGCCGACAGCGGGAGCCGACCGCGGAAGTCGACAGCGGGAAGGGCGGTACGGGAGACCCGTACCGCCCTTCCCGCTGTCGACTCGGGCTCAGATCTCCCCGAGCGTGACCTCCGCCGTCCGGCTGTCGCCGTCGCGCGTGTACGTCACGGTCACCTTCTGGCCGGGCTTGTCGCCCGCCAGCGCCTCGGAGAGCGAGGTGATCGTGGTGACCTCGCTGCCCTCGATCTTCGTGATGGTGTCCCCGGGCCTCAGCCCCGCCTCGTCCGCCGCGCCGCCCCGCTCCACGCTGACCAGCGCCACCCCGGCGGGACGGTAGTTGTCGTCGACGACCGTGCGGCCCGTGATGTTCAGCGCGGCCCGGCCCGAATCGGTGACCCTGCCGTCCTTGATGATCTGGTCGGCGACCGTTCTCACCATCGAGACGGGGATCGCGAAGCCGATGCCCGGCGCCGCGCTGTCGCCCATCTGCGGGTCGGTCGCCGCGAGGGTCGGAATGCCGATCACCTGGCTGTCGAGGTCGACGAGCGCCCCGCCGCTGTTGCCCGGGTTGATCGCCGCGGACGTCTGCACCATGTTGGCGATCGTCGCGCCCGTGCCGCCGCCCGCCCGGCTCTCACTCACGGTCCGGCCGAGCGCCGAGACGATGCCCTGGGTGACGCTGCTGGACAGGCCGAGCGGCGAGCCCATCGCCAGCACGATCTGCCCCACCTCGACCTTCTCCGCGTCGCCGAACTTCGCGGGCTTCAGCCCGTCCGGCACCTCGTCGAGCTTGATCACGGCCAGGTCCTGCTCCGGGTACGAGGAGACCAGCGAGGCGCTCAGCACCGCCTCCCCGGTGGCGACGCTGACCTTGAACGTCTTCTCGTCGCCGACCACATGGGCGTTGGTGACGATGTGCCCCTTGTCGTCGTAGACGACCCCGGAACCGAGGCCTTCCGAGGCGTCGATCTGCACCACCGACGGCAGTACGTCGTTGATGACGTCCTGGTAGGCGTTCTCCAGGTCGTCGGGGGCGCGCTTCACCGCACCCTGCGCCGTACCGGACGCGCTGGCTTCGGGGGCCGGAGCCGCCGGACTCGTACCGGAGCAGCCGCCCGCCAAGGCGATGGCGCAGACGGCCGCGGACAGGGGAAGCAACAGCCTGCGCGCCCGGCTGCGGGAGGGGGATACGTCCATATCCGGAGTCTGGCGCTCGCCCCGTCCGGCTGCCCGAACTGATGAGCCGAACGGGCCCCCGTGACGACAGGCCTAGGCCCTGTCGTCGAACTCCCGTCTGCCCCGCGGCGCCATGCACGCACTCTCGCCGCACCGGGCCCACGCCCGAGTACGTCCAGTACGAGGACGTGAGCCCGGCACGCCGAGAGCACGCACCTGACCCCGCAGGGCCGCCCTCCGGGCGACGACGGGAGTTCGACGACAGGGCCTAGCCGCGCACGCCGCACAGGTGCAGCAGCGCCGCCACACCCCGGTAGGGGTCGGTGCGCCCGGCACGGTCCTCCAGGGCCAGGGCCCGCTCCAGCTCCTCGGCCGACAGCTCCGCCCCGTCCGCCACGTTGTCCGTGAAGACCCGCACCCCGTACCAGGCGTGCAGCGGGGCCGCGATCCCCGCGAGCGTGGCCCGCAACGCGTCGAGCCGGTCGGCCCGCACGGCGAGGCCGAGGCGGTTGGTGTACGTGACGGTGTCGAAGGCCGTCAGGGCGGCGTCGAAGTCACCGGCGAGCCCCGGGCGCATCGCGAGCGCGTCCGCGTTCCGTACGAGCAGGGAGAGCAGCCCGCCGGGGGCCAGCATCCGGGCGAGCCCGGCCAGCATCGGGTCGGGCTCCTCGACGTACATCAGGACGCCGTGGCACAGCACGACGTCGAAGCTGCCGGGCAGGAAGTGCACACCGGTGTCCCGGCCGTCGCCCTCGATGAGCCTGACCCGCTCCCGGATGCCCTCGGGCTCGGTCGCCAGGGCCTCACGGGCCGCCGTCAGCATCCCGGCGTCCGACTCCAGGCCGGTCACCGAGTGACCGGCCCGCGCCAGGCGCAGGGCCTGGGTGCCCTGGCCCATGCCGACGTCCAGGACGCGCAGCCGCTGCCCCACCGGGAACCGCCCGGCTATCTGCTCGTCCAGCTGCCGCGCGACGAGCTCCTGGCGGACCAGGTTGCGTACGCCGCCGAGACCTGCCAGCCACGCCGAGGAGACCCCGGTGAAGCCGGAGGCCTCCGTGCTCAGGGCCGCTCTCCGCGCTTGACCTGCGGCTTCGGAAGCCGCAGTCGGCGCATCTGGAGCGTGCGCATCAGGCCGTACGCCACGGCTCCGCGCTTCGGCGTGTCCGGGAAGCGCTCGCGCAGCTGCTTCTTCAGGCGCATCGAGATGCCGATCGAGTCGATCACGATCAGGATGATCACGCCGAGCCAGAGCAGCAACGAGATGCTCTGGATGTTCTGCACCTGGATCACGCTGAGGATCAGGATGATCACGGCGAGCGGCAGGAACCACTCGGCGATGCAGAAGCGCGAGTCCACGTAATCGCGGACGAAGCGCCTGACCGGGCCCTTGTCGCGGACCGGGAGGTAGCGCTCGTCGCCCGAGGCGAGCGCCTCGCGCTGCCTGGCCAGGTCGGTGCGCCGCGCTTCGCGCTGGCGCTTCATGGCCGCCTTGCGATCGGTCGGCGCACTCGACGCGGCACGACGACGCTGCGTCTGGGCCTCGCTGCGCTTGGGGGTGGGGCGACCCTTGGGAGCCTGCGGGTCGCGGGGCTGCTGGGAGAGGTCCGCCGTCACCTTGTCGGTGGGGGCCTTCTCTGTCTTGGCACGGCTACGGAACACAAAACCCAAGGGTACGGGGTCGGCGCGCGGGCCCGGAGACCCGGGCGGGAACGATCCGGCAACGGACGGCGTCCCCCCAGGTGTCCCGACGGGGCGATACGGGTGTCAACCACCCGTTCCCACACCCGTCACCAGAATGTCCCGGAGCCTCACCTACACCCTGGGCGGGAGTGTTCACGGGGCGCAGTCGTCCTTGGGGAGGAGCACATCGGGCCTCGGACAGTGCGGTAATAGAGACAGGGCCCGTACTGTGGGTTCTATCGGGAGTGCTGGAGCTCAGTCCGTCAGAAGGGGGCGCGCGAAGCCCATGAGCGGTGTAATGAAGCGTATGGGGATGCTTTTCCGCGCGAAGGCAAACAAGGCCCTTGACCGGGCCGAGGATCCGCGCGAGACCCTCGACTACTCGTACCAGAAGCAGCTGGAGCTGCTTCAGAAGGTGCGCCGCGGCGTCGCCGACGTGGCGACGTCCCGCAAGCGCCTGGAGCTGCAGCTGAACCAGCTGCAGGGCCAGTCGTCCAAGCTGGAGGACCAGGGCCGCAAGGCGCTGGCGCTGGGCCGCGAGGACCTGGCGCGCGAAGCGCTGTCCCGGCGCGCCGCCCTCCAGCAGCAGGTCACCGACCTGGAGACGCAGCACACCACGTTGCAGGGCGAGGAGGAGAAGCTCACCCTCGCGGCCCAGCGACTCCAGGCCAAGGTCGACGCCTTCCGCACGAAGAAGGAGACGATCAAGGCCACCTACACGGCGGCCCAGGCCCAGACCCGGATCGGCGAGGCCTTCTCCGGCATCTCCGAGGAGATGGGCGACGTGGGCCTCGCGATCCAGCGGGCCGAGGACAAGACGCAGCAGCTCCAGGCGCGGGCCGGCGCCATCGACGAGCTGCTCGCCTCCGGCGCCCTGGACGACCCGACCGGCACGGCGAAGGACGACATCGCCGCCGAGCTGGACCGGATCTCCGGCGGCAGCGACGTGGAGCTGGAGCTACAGCGCATGAAGGCCGAGCTGGCCGGCGGCTCCTCGTCCTCGCAGCAGGCCATCGAGGGCGGCGCGCAGGACAGTGCGCAGCAGCCGCAGCAGTCGTCCCCGCACAAGTTCGACAAGCAGTAAGGCAGCGTCATGATCGTACGGATCATGGGGGAGGGCCAGGTCAAGCTGGCCGACAGTCACCTCGTCGAACTGAACGAGCTCGACGACGTCCTGCTCGACGAGATGGAGAGCGGCGACGGCCCCGGCTTTCGCACGACCCTCCACGCGCTCCTGGACAAGGTGCGCGAGCTCGGCACTCCGCTGCCGGACGACTCCCTGGAGCCGTCCGAGCTGATCCTGCCGGCGCCCGACGCCACCCTCGAAGACGTCACCGCCATGCTCAGCGACGGCGGGCTCATCCCCAACTGAATCCACGGGCCGCCCTTGTCGGGCCCGTGGACCGCCGCACCAGCACCCCGCACCGCTGCCCCGCGCCCGGTCCGCCGGACGCGGGGCGGCGGTGCTCCGGCCCCTCCCCGGAGAAGGCGCCCGTCCCGGGCGGGGGCCGCGTACCGTAGCTGGACGTGACCACCCTCTCGTCCGGCTTCGCGCGCGCCCGCCGCTGGCTCCGGGACCATCCCCTCGCGTTCGACGCGACCCTCGCCCTCGGCTCCCTCGTCGCGATGATCGCCGGTTCGTTCGCGGACCCGGGCACCGGCCACGGTCCGACCTTCGGCACCCGCACGCCCGAGCCGTTCAGCGTGCTCCTGATGGTCCTCGCCGCCGTGGCCCTGGTCCTGCGGCGACGGCGTCCGATGGCGGTGCTCGCCGCCACCGGGGTCCTCTCGGCCTCCGAGTACATCCTGATGGACCCGCCCGCCCCGGTCGTCATGAGCACGGTCATCGCCCTCTACACCGTCGCCTCGCGCACCGACCGCCCCACCACCTGGCGGGTCGGGCTGCTGACCATGGGGGCGCTCACGGCGGCCTCCATGGTCTTCGGCTCGACGCCCTGGTACAGCCAGGAGAACCTCGGCGTGTTCGCCTGGACCGGGATGGCCGGGGCCGCCGGGGACGCCGTACGCAGCAGACGCGCGTTCGTCGACGCCATCCGGGAACGCGCCGAGCGGGCCGAGCGCACTCGCGAGGAGGAGGCCCGCCGCCGGGTCGCCGAGGAGCGGCTGCGGATCGCGCGGGACCTCCACGACGTCGTCGCCCACCACATCGCCCTGGTCAACGTCCAGGCCGGGGTCGCCGCCCACGTCATGGACAAGCGCCCGGACCAGGCCAAGGAAGCACTCGCCCACGTCCGCGACGCCAGCCGCTCCGCGCTCAACGAACTCCGGGTCACCGTCGGCCTCCTGCGCCAGCAGGGCGACCCCGAGGCGCCCACCGAACCGGCCCCCGGACTCGCCGTCCTCGGCGAGCTGGTCGACACCTTCCGCAACGCCGGTCTCCCCGTCGAGGTGGCCGGCTCCGACCACGGGAACCGGCTGCCCGCCGCCGTCGACCTGGCCGCCTACCGGGTCATCCAGGAGGCCCTGACCAACGTCCGCAAGCACGCGGGCACCGGGGCCAGGGCCGAGGTGAGCGTCGTACGGGTGGGCGCCACCGCCGAGGTCACCGTGCTCGACAACGGCCGGGGGTGCGCCGCCCGACGGCCCGGCGCCGGAGCCGGCGACGACCTGGACAGCGGCGGTCACGGCCTGGTCGGCATGCGCGAACGCGTCACCGCGCTCGGCGGGGCCCTCACCGCGGGCCCTCGGTACGGCGGCGGATTCCGGGTCCATGCGATCCTTCCGGTCGAGGCCCGCAAGGGTGAACCGGAGCGGCCGGGCACAGCGGGCGGAACGAGGCTCTGCCGATGACCCAGCCGACGCCGGCACCGGAAAAGGCGACCGTGCCGCAGCAGGCTCCCATCAAGGTGCTGCTCGCCGACGACCAGGCGCTGCTGCGCAGCGCGTTCCGGGTGCTGGTGGACTCCGAGCCGGACATGGACGTGGTCGGCGAGGCCGCCGACGGGGCCCAGGCCGTCGAGCTGGCCCGCGCCACGGGCGCCGACGTGGTGCTCATGGACATCCGGATGCCGGGCACCGACGGACTCGCCGCCACCCGCATGATCAGCGCCGACCCGGAGCTGTCCGCGGTGCGGGTGGTCATGCTCACCACCTTCGAGGTCGACGAGTACGTGGTCCAGTCGTTGCGCGCCGGAGCCTCCGGCTTCCTCGGGAAGGGCGCGGAGCCGGAGGAACTCCTCAACGCCATCCGGATCGCCGCGGCCGGCGAGGCGCTGCTCTCGCCCGCCGCGACCAAGGGGCTCATCGCCACGTTCCTGGCCCAGGGCGGCAGCTCGGGGGAGGGGCCGGACAGCGCGGAGTACGCGGAGCGGCTGGCGGCGCTCACCGGCCGCGAGCGCGAGGTGCTGGTGCAGGTCGCGGGCGGCCACTCCAACGACCAGATCGCCGAGCGGCTCGCGGTCAGTCCGCTCACGGTCAAGACCCATGTGAACCGGGCGATGGCGAAGCTGGGAGCCCGGGACCGGGCCCAATTGGTGGTAATCGCCTACGAATCGGGTCTGGTGCGTCCCCGGGCGGAGTGACCGGGTGGAGGTTCGGAGTACTGCGGCGTACTCCACCTGCGGTATGCGCGGCATAAGAAAGCAGCCCGGGGGGCGACGTTTCGGCGGCGCGGAGCGGAGATCGTAGGACTGGGCTGGAGGTGCAGGTCCCTGACGTTTCCCCCTCCCCGCCCTCTGCCGCGTACGCCACAGAAGAGAGACCCACCCATGTCCTGGCTGTCCAGATTCAGCCTCGCGCAAAGGGCCCTGATCGGGCTGATCTCGATTGTCGCGCTGGTCTTCGGCGCGATAGCGATCCCGCAGCTCAAGCAGCAGCTGCTGCCCACCATCGAACTGCCGATGGTCTCGGTGCTGGCGCCCTACCAGGGTGCGTCTCCCGATGTGGTCGAGAAGCAGGTCGTCGAGCCGCTGGAGAACTCCCTCAAGGCCGTCGACGGCGTCGAGGGCATCACCTCCACCGCCAGTGAGGGCAACGCCCTCATCATGGCGACCTTCGACTTCGGCGACGAGGGCACCAAGCAGCTCGTCGCGGACATCCAGCAGGCGGTCAACCGGGCCCGCGCCCAACTGCCCGAGGGCGTCGACCCGCAGGTCATCGCCGGTTCCACGGACGACATCCCGACCGTGGTCCTCGCCGTCACCTCCGACAAGGACCAGCAGCTCCTGGCCGACCAGCTCGACCGCACGGTCGTCCCGGCCCTGGAGGACATCGAGGGCGTCGGCCAGGTCACGGTGGACGGTGTGCGGGACCTCCAGGTCTCCGTCGTCCCCGACGACAAGAAGCTCGCCGCGGCCGGCCTGGACGCGGGCGCGCTCGCCCAGGCCCTCCAGGCGGGCGGCGCCACCGTGCCGGCCGGCTCCTTCTCCGAGTCCGGCAAGAGCCGCACCATCCAGGTCGGCGGCGCCTACACCTCGCTGAAGCAGATCGAGGACCTCCAGGTCGTCGCCAAGGACCCGGCGGGCGGAGCGCCCGGAAAGCCGGTGCGCCTCGGTGACGTGGCCGAGGTGAAGCAGGAGCCGTCCACGGCGGTCTCCATCACCCGCACCAACGGCAAGCCGAGCCTGGCCGTGATGGCGACGATGGACAAGGACGGCAGCGCCGTCACCATCTCGGACGCCGTCAAGGACAAGCTCCCCGACCTCCGCAAGGACCTCGGTGCGGGCGCGGAGGTGACGGTCGTCTCCGACCAGGGCCCCGCCGTCTCCAAGTCGATCTCGGGCCTGACCACGGAGGGCGCGCTCGGTCTGGTCTTCGCCGTCGTCGTGATCCTGGTCTTCCTCGCCTCGATCCGTTCGACGCTGGTCACCGCGGTCTCCATCCCGCTCTCGATCGTCCTCGCGCTGATCGTGCTCTGGACCCGGGACCTGTCGCTCAACATGCTCACGCTCGGCGCGCTCACCATCGCCATCGGCCGGGTCGTCGACGACTCGATCGTGGTCCTGGAGAACATCAAGCGTCACCTCGGCTACGGCGAGGAGCGCCACGCGGCGATCGTCACCGCGGTCAAGGAGGTCGCCGGAGCGGTCACCTCCGCGACGCTCACCACCGTCGCGGTCTTCCTGCCCATCGGGCTGGTCGGCGGCATGGTCGGCCAGCTCTTCGGCTCGTTCTCGCTGACCATCACCGCGGCGCTGCTGGCCTCCCTGCTGGTGTCGCTCACCGTGGTGCCGGTGCTGTCGTACTGGTTCCTGCGCGCGCCCAAGGGCACCCCCGAGGACGCGGCGGAGGCCCGCCGCCTCGCCGAGGAGAAGGAAGCGGCGAGCAAGCTCCAGCGGATCTACGTCCCGGTCCTGCGCTTCGCGACCCGCCGCCGGGTCACCAGCCTCGTCATCGCCGTCGCCGTGCTCCTCGGCACCTTCGGGATGGTCCCGCTGCTGAAGACGAACTTCTTCGACGCCGGTGAGCAGGAGGTCCTGACCGTCAAGCAGGAGCTGACGCCCGGCACCAGCCTGCAAGCCGCCGACGAGGCGGCCCGCAAGGTCGAGAAGGTCATCGAGCAGGACAAGGGCGTCAAGGACTACCAGGTCACCGTCGGCTCCTCCGGCTTCATGGCCGCCTTCGGCGGCGGCACGGGCGCCAACCAGGCTTCCTACCAGGTCACCCTGAAGGACGCCGCGGACTACGAGGACGCCCAGGACCGCCTCGACGAGGCCCTCGGCAAGCTCGACGGCATCGGCGACACCACCATCGCCGCCGGCGACGGCTTCGGCTCCCAGGACCTGAGCGTCGTCGTCAAGGCCGCCGACGGCGACGTCCTGAAGAAGGCCGCCGAGGCGGTCCGCACCGAGGTCGCCACCATCAAGGACGTCACCGACGTCCAGAGCGACCTGGCGCAGAGCGTCCCGCGCATCTCGGTCACCGCCAACGACAAGGCGGCCGCCGCCGGGTTCGACTCCGCCGCGCTGGGCGGCATCGTCGCCGGAGCCGTACGCGGCACGCCCGCCGGCACCGCGACGCTGGACGACACCGAGCGCGACGTCGTCATCCGGTCCTCCACCCCGGCCGCCACGATGGCCGAGCTGAAGGCCCTGCCGCTCGGCCCGGTCAAGCTCGGTGACATCGCCGACGTGAAGGTCGTCCCCGGCCCGGTCTCGATGACCCGGATCGACGGACAGCGATCGGCGACGATCACCGCCAAGCCCGTCGGCGACAACACCGGCGCGGTCAGCACCGATCTCGCCAAGAAGATCGACGCCCTGGACCTCCCGGAGGGCGCCACCGCCACCATCGGCGGCGTCACCGAGGACCAGAACGAAGCGTTCACGCAGCTCGGCCTCGCCATGCTGGCGGCCATCGCGATCGTCTTCATGCTGCTGGTGGCCACCTTCCGGTCGCTCGTCCAGCCGCTGATCCTGCTGGTCTCCGTCCCGTTCGCGGCGACCGGCGCGCTGGCCCTCCTGCTCATCACGGGCACCCCGCTGGGCGTCCCCGCGATGATCGGCATGCTGATGCTCATCGGCATCGTGGTCACCAACGCGATCGTGCTGATCGACCTGATCAACCAGTACCGCGCCCAGGGCCTCGGCATCGTCGAAGCCGTCATCGAGGGCGGCCGCCACCGCTTCCGCCCGATCATCATGACGGCGCTCGCGACCATCTTCGCCCTGCTCCCGATGGCGCTCGGCGTCACCGGCGAGGGCGGCTTCATCTCGCAGCCGCTGGGCGTCGTGGTGATCGGCGGCCTGATCAGCTCCACGCTGCTGACCCTGCTGCTGGTGCCGACGCTGTACGCGATGGTCGAACTCCGCAAGGAGCGCCGCGCCAAGAAGAAGGCGGCCAAGCGCGCCGCGAAGACGGGCGCACCGGACCGGGTGGAGCCGGAGGAGGCCCGCGAGGCCGAGCCGGCGAAGGCCTGACACGAGAGGAGGGGCCTGTCCCACGCGGGTGCGCGGGACAGGCCCCTTTCTTGTTCCCGCAACCCGGAGGCGGGCCGCTGACCCTCAGGCGTCCCCGCCCAGCGCTTGAATGATCCGGTGCCACGTCTTCCCGTGCGGGTCGGGGCGGCGGACGCTGAGGGCGGCCGTCTCCCGCACCAGCCGGGTCCGGGTCTCCTCGGAGGCCTTGTGCAGGAGCGCGGCCAGGTCGTCCGGCTCGAAGCCCTCGGTGGCCCCCGCGAGGACCAGGGCCACCTGTGCGTGGGTGAGCGAGGAGAGCCGGTCGCCGAAGACCTGGCCCTCGATGCCCCCGCCGTGCATCAGCGCGACGCCGTCCCCGGCCTCCAGCGCGCGGTCCACGTAAGCCTGGAGGGCTTCGCGGTCCTCGACCAGGCGGTAGGCGGCGTCCAGACCCTCGGCGCGGCCGATGTCGAGCATGGCGACGTGGGCCAGTGGGGTGTCCCCGGGCGGCTGGACGGTCAGCAGACGCGGGTGCTCCTCCAGGTAGGCCCGTGACTCCGTCCAGTCCGCGCACTCCAGCCACTGCGCCAACTGCTCCTGGAGGATCAGCGGATCGTAGGCGGCGGTCACCCCGTGGACGAGGACGGCCTCACGGAGCAGGGCGTGCCGCCGCGCGCCGTGCGGGTCCAGGACGGCCAGCTCGTCCAGGGCCGTCGCCGCCTCCTCGCTGCCGAGGACCCCGGCGTGCTCGGACCAGAAGTCGCGTGACCGGGGCCAGTTGGGTGTGAACATCCACGCGCCGACGAGGTCCAGCGTCCCCGGCGACAGGGCGAGCCAGTCCGGCACGGGCGTGAAGGTCTCGTCCTCCCAGGCCGTGTGCACCGCCGCGATGTCACCGTACGCGCGCAGCGCCTGCCGGGCCCGTACGGTCACGGTGTCCGTGCCGACGGTCCTCTCCGCGTCCTCGTCGAGCCAGTTCACCAGCTCGCTCACCCCGGTCGCGGGCCACGGCTCCGGGCAGCGCAGCAGGAATGCGCTCCGCTCCACGGCCAGACGCCGGGCGGTCGCCGGGCCGGCCTCGGCGAACTCCTTGACGGTCTCGTCGAACTCCTCGATCGCCGCCGCGTGCTCGCCGGTACGGGCGAGCGCCCGGGCCAGGCTGTCCAGCGCGGAGACCAGGTCGGTGTCGGGGGCGCCGGGAGCCTCCAGCGCCAGCGACCGGTGGAGGGCCACCGCCTCCCAGAACGCCTCCACCGCCCCCTCGGCGTCCCCGTTCAGCTCCACGTACGTGCCGAGCACCTGGAGGGAGTCGGCCAGCTCGGCCAGGACGGCGTCCCCGTGTTCGCGCAGGAGGTCGACGGCCTCCCGCGCCGGGGCCAGGGCCTCCTGCGGGTCGCCGGTGCCGGCCAGGCTCCGGGCGAGGGTGCGCAGCGCGGCGGCGAGGCCGGGGCGGTGGGCCGCGGGGTGACGGGCGGCCGGCTCGCGGCAGAGCGCGACGGCTTCCTCCGCCACCCGGAGGCCGGCCCCCGCGTCACCGGCCTTGTTGAGGTGACCGGCCAGGCCGTCGAGCGCCGTGGCCAGCTCCGGGCGGAAGACGTCCGGTTGCCGCGCGGCGAGCGCGCGGAAGTGGCCGCACGCCTCCTGGGCCGCTTCGACCGCCCCGGAGGCGTCGCTCACGGCCGCGCGGTGGCCGCCGAGGGCGTGGAGAGCCGCGGCGAGCCGGGGGACGAAGGCCTCCGGCTCCTCCTCGGCCAGGCCCCGGAGGAGGCCGACCGCCTCCTCGGCGTGGGGCACGGCCTCCACGGCCTCCCCGGCGCCCGCCAGACGTGCGGCGTAGTTCAGGAGGTACGCGGCGAGCGCCGGGACGGACGCGCCCGGCTGCTGCTCCTCGACCAGCTCCCGCTGGAGCCGCACGGACTGCTTCGCGAACGGCACGGCGGACGCCCGGTCCCCGGTGTCGGCGACGCGGTCGCCCAGGGCGCCCATGGCCAGGGCCAGCTCCGCCTGGAAGTCGCCGGGGCGCTTCATGCCGAGTTCGGCGTAGATCCGCGCGGCCTCCTTCGCCGGGGGCAGGGCGCCGGTGCGGTCCCCGGCGGCGGAGAGCAGGTCCGACAGCCGGTGCAGGGCGCCGGCCAGCGCGGGCAGGCCGGTGGCGGGGTCCTCCTCGGCGGCGGCCCGCCGACCGCTCACCTCCTCCCGCGCACGCGCCAGCTCCGCACGCGCCGACACCTCGGAGGCGGCGTCGTCCTGCCGGACCTCGTGCCCCGCGCCCCCTCCCACCGCCTCGTCGCCGACGCCCGTCCCACGGTCCTCATAACCCATACCCGCCCCACCGTTCTCGCCGTTCGTTCCGCTCGGCCCCCTCGGGCCTCACCGGTCCCGCGCGCGAAGAAGCGCTGCGGTGAGTAGCAGCGTAGTTACGCGGTGGCGTCATCGGTCGCCGTATGGGAGAACCGACCCGGCCGGAACGTTCCTGCCCGCCTGCCCCGACCGGGGTGTCCCCGCCGGCGCGTTTCGGGCATGCGGGAAAGCCCCGGTACGCCGACCTGCGGCACACCGGGGCTTCTCGCCTCTGGGGGTTCTCGGGGACCCGCGCGGCTCTACGGCAGCGCCAGCATCCGCTCCAGCGCGAGCTTCGCGTACTTCTCCGTCTCCGGGTCGACCTCGATCCGGTTGACCAGCTTGCCCTCGGCCAGCGACTCCAGGGTCCAGACCAGGTGCGGCAGGTCGATGCGGTTCATCGTCGAGCAGAAGCAGACCGTCTTGTCGAGGAAGACGATCTCCTTGTCCTCCGCGGCGAAACGGTTCGCCAGCCGCTGGACCAGGTTCAGCTCCGTGCCGATGGCCCACTTCGAGCCGGCCGGGGCCGCCTCCAGGGCCTTGATGATGTACTCCGTCGAGCCCACGTAGTCCGCGGCGGCGACGACCTCGTGCTTGCACTCCGGGTGCACCAGCACGTTGACCCCGGGTATCCGGGCCCGGACGTCCTCGACCGACTCGACCGAGAAGCGGCCGTGGACCGAGCAGTGCCCGCGCCACAGGATCATCTTGGCGTCGCGCAGCTGCTCGGCGGTGAGGCCGCCGTTCGGCTTGTGCGGGTTGTAGAGGACGCAGTCCGTGAGGCTCAGCCCCATGTCCCGCACCGCCGTGTTGCGGCCCAGGTGCTGGTCGGGGAGGAAGAGGATCTTCTCGCCGTGCTCGAAGGCCCACTCCAGGGCCCGCTTCGCGTTGGACGACGTGCAGATCGTGCCGCCGTGCCTGCCGGTGAAGGCCTTGATGTCGGCGGAGGAGTTCATGTACGAGACGGGCACCACCTGGTCGGCGACGCCGGCCTCCGTCAGGACGTCCCAGCACTCGGCGACCTGCTCGGCGGTGGCCATGTCGGCCATCGAGCAGCCGGCCGCCAGGTCGGGCAGGACGACCGCCTGCGCGTCCGTGGTCAGGATGTCCGCGGACTCCGCCATGAAGTGGACGCCGCAGAAGACGATGTACTCGGCCTCCGGACGCGCCGCCGCGTCGCGGGCCAGCTTGAACGAGTCGCCGGTGACGTCCGCGAACTGGATGACCTCGTCGCGCTGGTAGTGGTGGCCGAGGACGAACACCTTGTCCCCGAGCTTCTCCTTCGCGACGCGGGCGCGCTCCACCAGGTCCGGGTCGGACGGGGAGGGCAGGTCGCCGGGGCATTCGACGCCGCGCTCGCTCCTCGGGTCGGCCTCGCGGCCGAGCAGCAGCAGCGCGAGCGGTGTCGGCTGTACGTCCAGGGGCTGGGCCGTGGTCACGTCACGCACCCTTTCTAGTCTGCGAACTCAGGATCACTCCGCGAACATCCGCGAAGAGCTTCGGCGAACTCGCCTTTTCGTCTATTTGACGCTATCTATCATAGCCGCTTCGTGTCAGTTTGACGATGCCGATAGCGTCGATGTGACGCATCACCCGGGCGGCCCGGTGTGCGAGCATGAAAAGGAACAGACAAGCGCTTGGCCCGGAATGAATCCGCGGGTCTGGCGGTTGAACCGTCGGCAAGCAGTCCGTACAACCCGGGAGAGAAGCAGATGTCCGTATCGGACGAGACCACCACCGTGAGCGACGGCATCCTCCTGTCCGACGCCGCCGCCGCCAAGGTCAAGGGCCTGCTGGAGCAGGAAGGCCGCGAGGACCTGGCGCTGCGCGTCGCCGTTCAGCCCGGCGGTTGCTCGGGCCTGCGTTACCAGCTCTTCTTCGACGAGCGTTCGCTCGACGGTGACGTCGTGAAGGACTTCGACGGCGTCAAGGTCGTCACCGACCGGATGAGCGCTCCGTACCTGGGCGGCGCCTCCATCGACTTCGTCGACACCATCGAGAAGCAGGGCTTCACGATCGACAACCCGAACGCCTCCGGCTCCTGCGCCTGCGGCGACTCGTTCAGCTAAGCGCTGCGCGTACGGCATACGGAGGCGGCCCCGGGATCAGTCCCGGGGCCGCCTCCGTACGTACACTCGCTCAACCGCGCGGCACCGCACCGCCCGACGCCGCGTCGATCACCGTACGGTCGCCCAGCGGCTTCTCCAGCGTCACCGTCCGGGTCAGCTCCTTGGCGATCATGATGCAGGCCTTATTGCCCTCCTGCGGCTTCTCCGTCACCGAGATCGCCACCTGGCCCGCGCTCTCCTTCGCGCTCGCCGTGTACGTACTGCACACGCCGCCCCAGAACGTGACCTCGAGGGTCCGCCCGTCCGCGCCGTACGACGTCACCTTCCGGTCCCCGGAGGGCGCGGGCGCCTCCGGCCTCTCGATGAACTTCGGGTCCACGGCGACCTGCGTGACCGTGTTCTCCGGGCCGCCCGGGGCCTGGCGGACCGTGAACAGCCAGGACGGCACCAGCGTCTGCCGGCCGTCCACGTAGTTCAGCGCGAGGCCGAACACCGCGTCCTCGACCGTCTGCTCCACCGGCGCCCGCTTGCCGTTCGACGGCACGCACTGCGGGTCCGAGGGCTTCGGCTCGCCCTGGTGCGGTACGGGAGTGGCACAGCCGCCGACGTCACGATCGGCGTCGCCCTTCCCCCGGCTCGCCGCGTTCAGCTGCTTCAGCGCCTCGTCCGCGCCGACCGCCGGGTAGGTGTCGCCCTTCTCCAGCGCCTTCAGATGTCCGCTGCCGCCGGTGACCTTGCCGTCCGGGCCCACCTGGACACCGGTCGACCAGCCGTAGGTCGGCAGCCCGTCGATCTTCGGATCGGCGTTCACCACCCGGACGTCGCCCATCAGCTGGCCCGCGTTCAGCGCCGCGCCGTTCTGCCCGGCCGCCTTGAGCACCGGGACCGCGGCCGCCTTCGCCGCCTTCTCGCTCACCGGGTCGCCGCCCGGCTCCGAGGCCCCGTTCGCGCACATCGTCCCCGGCTCACAGGGCTTGGGCGGGGTGGTGCGGGCGAACGTCCAGGTGCCCGGGGCCTGCTTCCCCACCTTCAGGAGCGCCCCGGGCCCGTGGTCGTCGCCGACCACCCAGGACGTGCCCTCGGTGCGCGGCGAGCCCGGGATGCCCAGCGCCTTCGCCAGCCTGGCGACGTCCGCCGACGCGACCGTGCCCTTCGCGTGGTGGACCGCCGCCTCGTCCGGTCCGTCCGGGAGTTCGCCCGTGGCCCGGTAGATCACGGGTGGGCCGCCCGGGTCCGGTTCGCCGGGTGCGATGCCCGGGGGAGGGGTGTCCGAGGCGGAGGACGTGGAGCCCGGGCCGTCGCCGACGGGAGCGTCCAGGGCCAGCGGCAGGGCTTCGCCCCGCGCCGACGCGTTGCTGTCCGCCGCGCCGCCGTCGCCCCCGGCGGTCGAGGCCCAGTACGCCCCACCGCCCCCGGCCAGCAGCACGGCCGCGGCCACCGAGGCCACCGCGAGCGGCGGACGCCGCCGCCGGGGGCCGGTCACGTCGTTGTCGGGTCGCTCGGTGCTCACCGGATCGCTCCTTCGACTGCGTTGCCGTCGCGGTGCCTGCCGCGTGTCCCCGGACGGGGACACCGGTGGGACGGAGCGGAGGAGCGCACGGTTCCCGCGGCCGGGCCGACCGGACGCGGGCACCGTGCGGTCACCGCCGGAGTCCGAACGGAAAAGGCCGAAATGTGATGTCGCGCCCGGCGGCCCGGTCGGCCCTCAGTCGCCGTACTCGGACATCCCGTCGATCAGCCGCGCCGACGAGGGCGGGACCGTCACCCCGTTGATCAGGGAGGGCTTCACCGGGACCGGGGCGCTCTTCACGGGCGCCGTCCAGTGCGGCGCCATCCGCGCGCAGTCACCGCGCAGTGCGGCCAGGCTCATTTCCGACTCGGGCAATGCGGTGTGCTTCGACATATCCGCACCGTAACCACGGTCGAGCTCAGGTAGAAAGCCCTACTATCGGGTAGTTTTCCCTTTTCCTGGCCTCCGGCTCACCCGGTAGCGTGAACTGTCACGTCGTCCCGGAGGGCGCACTCACGGCCCTTCGCCTTCCGCAGGAGAAACCTCCCCGTGCGTATTGCAGTCACCGGCTCGATCGCCACTGACCACCTCATGACCTTCCCCGGCCGCTTCGCCGACCAGCTGGTCGCGGATCAGCTGCACACGGTCTCCCTGTCCTTCCTGGTCGACAACCTCGATGTGCGCCGGGGCGGTGTCGCCGCCAACATCTGCTTCGGCATGGGCCTGCTCGGCACCCACCCGATCCTGGTCGGCGCCGCGGGCTCGGACTTCGACGAGTACCGCTCCTGGCTGGACCGGCACGGCGTCGAGACCGGCTCGGTCCGTATCTCCGAGGTACTGCACACCGCCCGCTTCGTCTGCACCACCGACGCCGACCACAACCAGATCGGCTCCTTCTACACGGGCGCGATGAGCGAGGCCCGCCTGATCGAGCTGAAGAGCGTCGCCGACCGCGTCGGCGGCCTCGACCTCGTCTCCATCGGAGCCGACGACCCCGAGGCGATGCTCCGCCACACGGAGGAGTGCCGCTCCCGGAACATCCCGTTCGCCGCGGACTTCTCGCAGCAGATCGCGCGGATGGACGGCGAGGAGATCCGCATCCTCCTCGACGGCGCCACCTACCTCTTCTCCAACGAGTACGAGAAGGGGCTCATCGAGTCCAAGACCGGCTGGAGCGACGAGGAGATCCTCTCCAAGGTCGGCCACCGCGTCACCACCCTCGGCGCCCGCGGTGTCCGGATCGAGCGGGTCGGCGAGCCGGTCATCGAGGTCGGCTGCCCCGAGGAGGACACGAAGGCCGACCCCACCGGCGTCGGCGACGCCTTCCGCGCCGGCTTCCTCTCAGGCCTCGCCTGGGGCGTCGGCCTGGAGCGCGCCGCCCAGGTCGGCTGCATGCTCGCCACCCTGGTCATCGAGACGGTCGGCACCCAGGAGTACACCCTGCGCCGCACCCCCTTCATGGACCGTTTCACCAAGGCGTACGGCCACGAGGCCGCCAGCGAGGTCCGGCAGCACCTGGCGTGATCAGCTGAGCCGGCGGACCACATAGGCCGAGCCGCGGTCCGCCGGCTCCTCGCCCACGTACTCCTGGCCCCGCATCTCGCACCAGGCCGGGATGTCCAGCCGCGCCGCCTCGTCGTCGGCGAGCACCGTCACCGTGGCGCCCACCGCTACCTCCCCGATCACCTTTGCGAGCTCGATCACCGGGATCGGGCAGCGACGGCCCAGCGCGTCGACCACCAGAGACGCGGCGGGCTCGGGGGAAGCAGGGCGTGCGGCCGGGGCGCCGAGCCGCTCGCGGACCTCGGCGACCACCCCGGGCAGGACCTCCAGGAAGCGGTCCACGTCCGCCCCGGCCGTGCCCGGCGGCAGCGACACCCGGACGTTCCCCTCCGAAAGCACCCCCATCGCCTTGAGCACATGGCTCGGGACCAGGGTGCTGCTCGTGCAGGACGAGCCGGACGACACGGAGAACTCCCTCCGGTCCAGCTCGTGCAGGAGGGTCTCCCCGTCGACATAGAGACAGGAGAAGGTGACCAGATGCGGCAGCCGCCGCTCATCACCCACCACCTCGACGTCGGGCACCCGCTCGGCCACGACGGCCCTGATCCGGTCCACCAGGGCCCGCAGCCGTACCGACTCCGCCGCCGCCTCGCTCCGTACCGCGCGCAACGAGGCCGCCGCCGCCACGATCGCCGGAAGGTTCTCGAACCCCGCCACCCGCCCCGACTCCCGCTCCCCGGCCGGCCCTTGGGGTGCGAACCGCACCCCCTTGCGGACCGCGAGCAGCCCGACCCCGGCCGGGCCGCCCCACTTGTGCGCGCTCGCCGTCAGCAGCGACCAGCCCGCCGGGACCGGCCCCCAGCCGAGCGACTGGGCCGCGTCCACCAGCAGCGGAACCCCGGCGTCCGCGCAGCGCGCGGCGACCTCGGCGACGGGCTGCTCGGTGCCCACCTCGTGGTTGGCCGACTGGAGGCAGGCCAGCGCGGTGTCCGCCCGCAGCGCCCCGCCGTACACCGCCGGGTCCACCGCCCCCGCACGGTCCACCGGGACCTCGGTGAATGAGCCGCCCGCCGCCTCGTGGGCCGCCGCCGAATGGAGCACCGACGAGTGTTCGACCGCCGAGAGGGCCAGATGGCGGCCGACACGCCGACGCCCCGAAAGAGCCCCGGCAATTCCCGCGTGCACCGCCGTCGTCCCGGACGAGGTGAAGACCAGTTCGTCGGGGCGGCATCCGACGGCCTCCGCGGCGGCCTCCCGGGCCGCGTCCAGGAGCAGCCTGGCCCGCCGCCCCTCCCGGTACAGGCGGGCGGGATCGGCCCAGCCCTCGTCGAGCGCGGCAAGCAGGGCCTGGCGTGCGACGGGGTGCAGGGGGGCGGCGGAGGCGGCATCGAAGTAGGGCACCCCGCCACGCTAGCCCGCACCCGGCCCCACCTCGCCGGGGGCCGTTCCTCCCGGACGGGCGAGTGGCCGTCAGATGGGGGCCGGAGGCCCGGATTCCACCCCATGGGCGTGTCGGGCGGCGCGTTGGGCACCCTCCCCGCGCGACCCCAAATAGCGTCCAGTAGGGTTTGGTCCGCATAAACATCCAAACCCCTGCCCGCGTCAGGGCCGGCGACCGACCAGAGACATACGGGCGCGCCGACCGTGCGGGCGAGACTCTCGGGAAGGCGCTACGTGAGTCCCAACGGCTCCGACCGCTCGTCGCGGCGCCCGATGCGGCGGAAGCTGCCGCAGGTGCTGACTGCGGGCCTGGTCCTGGCGACGGCCTCCGGTTGTTCATACAACTGGGAGGATTTCCCCCGCCTCGGAATGCCCACTCCGGTTACGGAAGAGGCCCCTCGGATCCTCTCCCTCTGGCAAGGCTCGTGGGCGGCAGCGCTCGTCACGGGTGTCCTTGTCTGGGGGCTGATCCTCTGGAGCGTCTTCTTCCACCGGCGTAGCAGGACCAAGGTGGAGGTACCTCCGCAGACCAGGTACAACATGCCCATCGAGGCGTTGTACACAGTGGTTCCCCTCATCATCGTCTCGGTGCTCTTCTACTTCACCGCACGTGATGAGTCGAAGCTCCTCGAGCTCTCCGACAAGCCCGCCCACACCATTAACGTGGTCGGCTTCCAGTGGAGCTGGGGCTTCAACTACATCGAGAAGGTGGATGGCCAGCCCGCGGCGGGCCCCGGGGTCCCCAAGGAGCTCAACGCCATCCCCGACAAGTTCCAGGAGGACTTCCCCGAGGGCGCCGGCGGCGTCTACGACGTGGGCATCCCCGGGACTCGCAATCCGCAGAACGGCAACCCGGGTCCGACCCTGTGGCTGCCGAAGGGCGAGAAGGTCCGTTTCGTCCTGACTTCGCGTGACGTCATCCACTCCTTCTGGGTGGTGCCGTTCCTCATGAAGCAGGACGTCATTCCGGGCCACACCAACGTGTTCGAGGTGACCCCCAACCGCGAGGGCACCTTCATGGGCAAGTGCGCCGAGCTCTGTGGCGCCGACCACTCCCGGATGCTCTTCAACGTGAAGGTCGTCTCCCCGGAGCGTTACCAGCAGCACCTCAAGGAGCTGGCTGAGAAGGGTCAGACGGGCTACGTGCCGGCAGGCATCGCGCAGACGGACCCGGCCAGGAATGCGGAGAAGAACCAACTGTGAGCATCCTCAACGAACCTCAGGGTGCCGCTCCGGCAGACGACTCGTACGAGGACGAGCTGCCCGTGCGGCGCAAGCAGCCGGGAAACATCGTCGTGAAGTGGCTGACCACCACTGACCACAAGACGATCGGTACGCTCTACCTGGTCACGTCGTTCGTGTTCTTCTGCATCGGCGGACTCATGGCGCTCTTCATGCGCGCCGAGCTGGCCCGTCCGGGCACGCAGATCATGTCGAACGAGCAGTTCAACCAGGCGTTCACGATGCACGGCACGATCATGCTGCTGATGTTCGCGACGCCGCTGTTCGCCGGATTCGCGAACTGGATCATGCCGCTGCAGATCGGCGCGCCCGATGTGGCGTTCCCGCGGCTGAACATGTTCGCGTACTGGCTGTACCTCTTCGGCTCCCTCATCGCGGTGGCCGGCTTCCTCACCCCGCAGGGTGCGGCCGACTTCGGCTGGTTCGCCTACTCCCCGCTCTCGGACGCGGTCCGTTCGCCGGGCGTCGGCGCCGACATGTGGATCATGGGTCTGGCCTTCTCCGGCTTCGGCACGATCCTCGGCTCGGTCAACTTCATCACCACGATCATCTGCATGCGCGCACCCGGCATGACGATGTTCCGCATGCCGATCTTCACCTGGAACGTCCTGCTGACCGGTGTCCTGGTCCTGCTGGCCTTCCCGGTCCTCGCCGCCGCGCTCTTCGCGCTGGAGGCGGACCGAAAATTCGGTGCGCATATCTTCGACGCGGCCAACGGCGGCGCATTGCTCTGGCAACACCTCTTCTGGTTCTTCGGCCATCCAGAGGTGTACATCATCGCGTTGCCATTCTTCGGAATCATTTCCGAGGTCATCCCGGTATTCAGCCGCAAGCCGATGTTCGGCTACATCGGTCTGATCTCCGCGACGATCGCCATCGCCGGCCTTTCCGTGACGGTGTGGGCGCACCACATGTACGTCACGGGCGGTGTGCTGTTGCCGTTCTTCTCCTTCATGACGTTCCTCATCGCCGTGCCGACAGGCGTGAAGTTCTTCAACTGGATCGGCACGATGTGGAAGGGGTCGTTGTCCTTCGAGACACCGATGCTCTGGGCCGTCGGCTTCCTGATCACCTTCACCTTCGGTGGTCTGACCGGCGTCATCCTCGCCTCGCCCCCGATGGACTTCCACGTCTCGGACTCGTACTTCGTCGTCGCGCACTTCCACTACGTCATCTTCGGCACCGTGGTCTTCGCGATGTTCTCCGGCTTCCACTTCTGGTGGCCGAAGTTCACCGGCAAGATGCTGGACGAGCGGCTCGGCAAGATCACGTTCTGGACGCTGTTCGTGGGCTTCCACGGCACGTTCCTGGTGCAGCACTGGCTCGGTGCCGAGGGCATGCCGCGTCGTTACGCGGACTATCTCGACGCCGACGGCTTCACCGCGCTGAACACGATCTCGACGATCTCCTCGTTCCTCCTCGGCCTGTCGATGCTGCCGTTCTTCTACAACGTCTGGAAGACCGCGAAGTACGGCAAGAAGATCGAGGTCGACGACCCGTGGGGTTACGGCCGTTCGCTGGAGTGGGCGACCTCCTGCCCGCCGCCGCGGCACAACTTCCTCACGCTGCCGCGGATCCGTTCCGAATCCCCGGCGTTCGACCTGCACCACCCGGAGATCACGGCGCTCGAACAGCTCGACCACCTCTCCGAGTCGGACAAGGCCCTCGCCGGCGGCAAGGAGGCAGGCAAGTGAAGATCCAGGGACAGATGTTCATCTGGCTGAGCGTCTTCATCCTCGCCATGGCCATCGTGTACGGCGTGTGGTCCAAGGAGCCGGTCGGCACCACGGCCCTCTTCCTGGCCTTCGGGCTGTCCGTCATGATCGGCTTCTACCTGGCCTTCACGGCCAACCGGGTCGACGCCATGGCCCAGGACAACAAGGAAGCGGACGTCGCCGACGAGGCGGGCGAGCTGGGGTTCTTCTCCCCGCACAGCTGGCAGCCGCTCTCCCTTGCGATCGGCGGAGCCTTCGCCTTCATGGGCGTCGTCTTCGGCTGGTGGCTGCTGTACTTCTCCGCCCCCCTGCTCCTGATCGGCCTCTTCGGCTGGGTCTTCGAGTACTACCGGGGCGAGAACCGCACCCAGTGACACCGCACCCCGTGACACCGCACCGCCGGTGACACGCGCTACACCACGAAGGGCCCGCATCGCCGACAGCGACGCGGGCCCTTCGCTCGTTTGCAGTCACTGAACGCGCTGGAACGGATGAATCTTCTTAGCGTGGACGGCATGAACCACACGCCGCGCATCCGCACCGTAGTGAGCTGCACCCTGCTGGTCGTGACCCTCGCCGCGGGTGCGACCGCCTGTGGCTCGCCCGACGGCCACCCGCTCTCCACGAAGCCTTACGACGCGGGTGACCAGGTCTCCTTCAACGGCCCCTCCGACAAGGAGAAGGCCGACCCCGACAAGCCCCTGGAAGTCACCGTCAAGGGCGACGACGGGCGCATCACCGACGTCAGCGCCGTGGACACCGGCGGCCGCCACCTCGCGGGAGAGCTCTCCGCCGACGGGAGGCGCTGGCGCTCCACCGCCCCGCTCGCGGCCGGCACCGGATACACCGTCAGGGTCGCCACGGAGAACAGCGACGGCGCCCCAGGCGTCCGTACGCTCTCCTTCGACACCTCATCGCCCAAGAAGTTGCTCAAGGTCGCCTTCGGCCCGGAGACGGGCACCTACGGCGTCGGACAGCCCATCACGGCGGAACTGAGCGCTCCGATCACCGACAAGGCGGCCAGGGCCACCGTCGAACGGGCCCTGAAGGTCCGCTCCACCCCGGCCGTCACCGGCTCCTGGTACTGGGTCGACGACAAGAAGCTGCACTACCGCCCGAAGGAGTACTGGCCCGCGAACGCCGCCATCGAGGTCCGCTCCAACCTGGCGGGCATCAAGGTGACCAACGCGCTCTACGGAGCCGAGGCCAAGCCCCTGAAGCTCGCCACCGGCGACCGGATCGAGGCCATCACCGACGCCGCGGACCACACCCTGACGGTGCTCCGGAACGGAGAAGTGATCAACACCATTCCGGTCACCACCGGCAAGCCCGGCTTCTCCACCCGCAACGGGGTCAAGGTGGTGCTCGCCAAGGAGCAGTTCGTCCGTATGCGCGGCGAGAGCATCGGCATCGCCGCCGGCTCGTCGGAGTCGTACGACCTGCCGGTCTACTGGGCCACCCGGGTGACCTGGAGCGGCGAGTACGTCCACGCCGCCCCCTGGTCCACCGGCTCCCAGGGCAGCGCCAACGTCAGCCACGGCTGCACCGGCATGAGCACCGACAACGCCGAATGGTTCTTCGACACCGTGCGCGAGGGCGACATCGTCAAGGTCGTCGGGAGCGAGGGGGAGGACATGGACCCGTTCGGCAACGGGTTCGGCGACTGGAACCTCTCCTGGGAGAAGTGGCAGAAGGGCAGCGCCCTCCACGAGGGGGCGCCGGACAGCCCGCAGACGCTCCAGGCCGCCCGGCTGCGTCCCCACGTCTGACCCCGGGCCAGGAGTGCCCGGGCGCGCGGAACGTCCCTCAGCGGGCCACAGGGGCCTCTCAGGCCTCCACGGCGAGCCGGTGGCGCAGCAGCGCCGCCAGCGCGTCGGCGAACTCCACCGGGTCCACCGGGAGCGTCACGGCGGCCTCCGCCCGGCTCCAGGTGGCCAGCCACGCGTCCTGCGGGCGGCCGATCAGCAGGAGCACCGGCGGGCAGCGGAAGATCTCGTCCTTGATCTGGCGGCAGACCCCCATGCCGCCGATGGGAGCCGTCTCCCCGTCCAGCACGCAGACGTCGACGCCGCCGGCGTCGAGCGCCTTGAGGACGGCCGGGAGCGTCGCGCACTCCAGGAACTCCACCGGTGGCACGTCCGCGGCAGGCCTGCGACCGGCTGCCAGCCTCACCTGCTCGCGGATGTTGGCGTCGTCGCTGTAGACCAGGACCGTGGCGGTCGCCTGCATTGTTCCTCCGTGACATCGACGTCGTCGGGGCTCTCGGGGCATGAACCGATGCGCGGATCGTACTCCGCCCGACCGGCCGTCAGCACCGGTAATGACGACCTTCCGATGGGCCGTTCGGCGCAGGGTGCGACCCCTGCAGACGGTACGGACACACCGAACGGCACCCCCCGGGGTGAGGGCGGGATAAGCGACCGACATAATGTCGGTCGTGGCGACAGCAACGACAGTAGAAACCGGGCACGCGCACCCGTCGGTCAATCGGCCGAACCTCACCAGCGTCGGAACCATCATCTGGTTGAGTTCCGAGCTGATGTTCTTCGCGGCCCTCTTCGCGATGTACTTCACCCTGCGATCGGTGATGGGACCCGATTACTGGAAGGAGATGTCCGATCATCTGAACTTCCCGTTCTCGGCGACGAACACCACGATCCTGGTGCTCTCCTCACTCACCTGCCAGCTCGGCGTTTTCGCAGCCGAGCGGGGCGATGTGAAGAAGCTCCGCACCTGGTTCATCATCACGTTCGTGATGGGTGCGATCTTCATCGGCGGCCAGGTCCTGGAGTACGTGGAGCTGGTCAAGGACGCGGGGCTCTCCCTCTCGTCCGATCCGTACGGATCGGTGTTCTACCTGACCACCGGCTTCCACGGCCTGCACGTGGCGGGCGGCCTCATCGCCTTCCTGCTGGTTCTCGGCAGAACGTACGCGGCCAAGAGGTTCACCCACGACCAGGCCACCGCAGCCATCGTCGTGTCCTATTACTGGCACTTCGTCGATGTCGTATGGATCGGCCTGTTCGCAACGATCTACATGATCAAGTAACCGGGCTCGCACCCTCCCACCATCGACGCAGAAGATCCTGACACCGGGGTAATCCGTGAAAAAGCTCTCCGCACGACGACGCCATCCGCTGGCGGCGGTCGTCGTACTACTCCTCGCGCTGGCGGCCACCGGGGGGCTGTACGCCGCGTTCGCGCCTGCGGGCAAGGCGCAGGCCGATGAAACCGCCCAGTCCCTCGCCATCGAAGAGGGCAAGAAGCTCTACTCCGTAGGCTGCGCCAGCTGCCACGGAACCGGCGGTCAGGGCACCACCGACGGGCCGTCCGTCGTGGGCGTGGGCTCCGCCGCCGTCGACTTCCAGGTCGGTACGGGCCGTATGCCCGCGCAGCAGCCGGGCGCCCAGGTACCGAAGAAGAAGGTCATCTACACCCAGGCGGAGATCGACCAGCTCGCGGCGTACGTCGCGTCGCTCGGCGCCGGTCCCATCACGCCGACCGACAAGCAGGTCGACCCCGCGGGCGCGGACGTCGCCAACGGTGGCGAACTGTTCCGCACCAACTGCGCCCAGTGCCACAACTTCACCGGTAAGGGCGGAGCCCTGACGGAGGGCAAGTACGCCCCCGACCTCGAAGGCGTGAGCCCGAAGCACATCTACGAGGCCATGCAGACCGGCCCGCAGAGCATGCCCTCCTTCCCCGACACGACGATGCCGGAGCAGGAGAAGAAGGACATCATCGCGTACATCGAGACCGTGAACGGTGACGAGACGGAGAGCCCCGGCGGCCTGGCCCTCGGCGGTCTCGGTCCGGTCAGCGAAGGTCTGTTCGCGTGGATCTTCGGACTCGGCGCGCTCGTCGCAGTCGCCGTTTGGGTCGCGGCCCACACCGCTAAGGCCAAGAAGTCATGAGTAGCCAACAGATTCCAGAAGACAACCTGCCCGTGGTGCAGGAGACCGCGCACGGCGCGGTGGAGCGTCACGACGACCCGTTCGCCGACCCGGGACTGCCGGCCCACCAGCCGCGCATCCAGGACCTCGACGAACGCGCCGCGAACCGCTCGGAACGCGCCGTCGCGTTCATGTTCACCCTCTCGATGCTGGCGACGGTGGGCTTCATCGCCTCCTACGTCATCTTCCCGGTGGACAAGATCGTCTACATCTGGCCGTTCGGCCATGTGAGCGCGCTCAACTTCTCCCTGGGGCTCACCCTGGGTGCGGCGCTCTTCTTCATCGGCGCGGGAGCCGTCCACTGGGCGCGCACCCTGATGTCCGACGTCGAGGTCGCCGCCGACCGCCACCCGATCGAGGCCCCGCCCGAGGTCAAGGCCCAGGTCCTGGCCGACTTCAGGGCCGGTGCCGAGGAGTCCGCGATCGGCCGTCGCAAGCTGATCCGCAACACCATGTTCGGTGCGCTGGCCCTGGTGCCGCTCTCCGGCGTGGTCCTGCTGCGCGACCTCGGTCCGCTGCCGGAGAAGAAGCTCCGCACCACTCTGTGGGCCGAGGGCAAGCAGCTCATCAACATGAACACGATGAAGCCGCTGCGCCCCGAGCACATCACCGTCGGGTCGCTGGCCTTCGCCATGCCCGAGGGGCTCGACCCGGAGTCGCACGACTTCCAGACGCAGATGGGCAAGGCGGCCCTGATGATCGTCCGCATCGAGCCGGACGACATCAAGGACAAGCGCCAGCGTGACTGGGCCCACGAGGGCATCGTCGCGTTCTCCAAGATCTGCACCCACGTCGGCTGTCCGATCAGCCTGTACGAGCAGCAGACGCACCACGTGCTCTGCCCGTGCCACCAGTCCACCTTCGACCTCTCCGACGGCGCTCGCGTCATCTTCGGTCCGGCCGGCCACCCCCTTCCGCAGTTGCGGATCGGTGTCAACAGCGAGGGCAACCTCGAGGCGCTCGGCGACTTCGACGAGCCCGTCGGTGCTGCCTTCTGGGAGCGCGGATGAGTACTGCGACAAAGAACCCCTCCGCCGCCGGACCGGCGAGCGGGCGCAAGGCTCCGGCCGGCGAGCGGGTGGCCGACTGGGCGGACGGCCGGCTGGGCATCTACGGCCTCGCCAAGGCCAACATGCGCAAGATCTTCCCGGACCACTGGTCCTTCATGCTCGGTGAGGTCGCGCTCTACAGCTTCATCATCATCATCCTCACGGGTGTGTATCTGACGCTGTTCTTCCAGCCGAGCATGGGCGAGATCGTCTACCACGGTCCGTACGAGCCCATGCAGGGCATCCGGATGTCCGAGGCCTACGCCTCGACGCTGAAGATCAGCTTCGAGGTCCGCGGCGGTCTGCTCGTCCGGCAGATCCACCACTGGGCCGCGCTGATCTTCCTGGCCGCCATGTTCGTGCACATGATGCGCGTCTTCTTCACGGGCGCGTTCCGCAAGCCGCGCGAGATCAACTGGCTCTTCGGCTTCCTGCTGTTCGTGCTCGGCATGTTCACCGGGTTCACCGGCTACTCCCTGCCGGACGACCTGCTCTCCGGTACGGGTGTCCGCTTCACCCAGGGCGCGATCCTGTCCGTGCCGATCGTCGGCACGTACATCTCCATGTTCCTGTTCGGCGGCGAGTTCCCCGGCCACGACTTCGTGGCCCGGTTCTACTCGATCCACATCCTGCTGCTGCCGGGCATCATGCTCGGCCTGCTGGTGGCGCACCTGATCCTGGTCTTCTACCACAAGCACACGCAGTTCGCGGGTCCCGGCCGGACCAACAAGAACGTCGTCGGCATGCCGCTGCTGCCCGTGTACATGGCGAAGGCCGGAGGGTTCTTCTTCCTCGTCTTCGGCGTCATCGCGGCCATCTCGGCCATCGCCACGATCAACCCGATCTGGGCCCTCGGCCCGTACCGGGTCGACCAGGTGTCCACCGGCGCCCAGCCCGACTGGTACATGGGCTTCGCCGAGGGACTGGTCCGTGTGATGCCGGGCTGGGAGATCAACCTGTGGGGCCACACGCTCGCCCTGGGCGTGTTCATCCCGCTGGTCGGCTTCGGCGTGGTCCTCACCGCGATCGCGGTGTACCCGTTCATCGAGTCCTGGGTCACCGGCGACAAGCGCGAGCACCACATCCTGGACCGTCCGCGCAACGCCCCGACCCGTACGGGCTTCGGCGTCGCCTGGATCACGGCGTACTTCATCGGCCTCGTCGGCGGGGGGAACGACCTGTGGGCCACGCACTTCCACCTGTCGATCAACGCCATCACCTGGTTCGTCCGGATCTTCTTCTTCGTCGGACCGGTCATCGCGTTCATCGTCACCAAGCGGATCTGCCTCGGCCTCCAGCGCCGCGACCGGGAGAAGGTGCTGCACGGTCGTGAGACCGGCATCATCAAGCGCCTGCCGCACGGTGAGTTCGTCGAGATCCACGAGCCGCTCAGCCCCGGGCAGCTGCACACGCTCACGGCGCACGAGCAGTACCAGCCGCTCGACCTCGGCCCCGCGGTCGACGAGAACGGCGTCAAGCGCAAGATCTCCCCGGTACAGAAGCTGCGCGCCAAGCTCAGCAAGGGGTACTTCGCCGACGGGAACCAGATCCCCAAGGCGACCCCCGAGGAGTACAAGGAGATCAGCGAGGGCCACGGCCACCACTGATCACCTGAACTGATCGCCACCGTGAGAGCCCCGTCCATTCGATGGACGGGGCTCTTCGCGGTCCCCCCGCCTGGATAGGGTGGAGCCATCTTTCCTGACCGGCTGTGGACCCTGGAGCGGACCATGAACGTTGTGACCCCGAACGGCGGCGACAGCGTGGCGGACCGTTCCTGGCCCGGCCTCCTGAACCCCCTCCTGCGCGGCGAGGACCTCAGCTCCGAGGAGACCGCCTGGGCCATGGACCGCATCATGAGCGGCGAGGCCACCGACGCGCAGATCGCCGGGTTCGCCGTCGCGCTGCGGGCCAAGGGCGAGACCGTCGACGAGGTCACCGGACTGGTCCGCGCGATGTACGCCCACGCCAACACCATCCACGTGCCGGGCCGGACCGTGGACATCGTCGGAACCGGCGGCGACCTCGCCAGGACGGTCAACATCTCGACCATGTCCGCGATCGTCATCGCCGGCACCGGCGCCAAGGTCGTCAAGCACGGCAACCGCGCCGCCTCCTCCGCCAGCGGCTCCTCCGACGTACTGGAGAAGCTCGGCGTCAATCTGGAGCTGACCCCGCAGCGGGTCGTCGAGGTCGCCGAAGCGGCGGGCATCACCTTCTGCTTCGCCGTGAAGTTCCACCCCGCCCTGCGGTACGCCGCCAAGGCCCGCAAGGAACTCGGCGCGCAGACCACGTTCAACATCCTGGGCCCCCTCACCAACCCGGCCCAGGTCCGCGCGCAGGCGGTCGGCGTCGCCGACGCCCGGATGGCGCCCATCGTCGCGGGCGTGCTGGCCGACCGGGGCAACTCCGCCCTGGTCTTCCGCGGCGACGACGGCCTCGACGAGCTGACCACCACCGCCACCTCCCGGGTCTGGGTGGTGCGCGACGGCGCGGTCCGCGCGGAGCCCTTCGACCCGCGCGACGTCGGGCTGCCCATCGTCCCCGTCGAGGCGCTGCGCGGCGCCGACGCCTCGTACAACGCCGACGTGGCCCGCCGGCTGCTGGACGGCGAGGGCGGCGCGGTACGGGAGGCGGTCCTGCTCAACTCGGCGGCGGCCCTGGTCGCCCTGGACCCGGGCCCCGGCACGCTGACCGAACAGCTCGCGGCGAAGATCCTCGTCGCGGCCGAGGCCATCGACTCCGGGGCCGCCAAGCGGGCCCTGGAGCGCTGGGTCGCGGCCAGCAACGCCTGAGTGCGCGACGGGACGCCTCCGGGCAGCACGGGGTGACACAGGGCGCAGTCCGGATGCCGGACCGCGCCCTTGCGCGTGTGCGCACGTATGGCAAGATGCTGCGCAGGTCATGAGTGACAGCGACTACGGCCCCGGCCCGCTGTCCGGCAACCCTCCGTCCGTGGCGGGGTGCCCCGGGTGAAGACCAGGCCGCAGGCAGCGAGGTCTGCGGCAAGCGCGGGCCCCTCGGCATCCAGCGGATGCCAGCCCCCGGGGTCCTGGTCCCTAGGGAGTCTTCTGTGAGCAAGCGAATGCGCTAGGGCTGACCGCCCTTCTTCAGCGCACCCTTTTCTCTTCCCCCTCCCTGCGCTGCCGCGTACTGCCGGCGCATGGATTTCGCCTGTCTTCTACGGGAGTTCGCCATGTCTGTCCCCACCGCTGCCCTCGACTCGTCGGTTTGTGCCCCTCTGCCCGTTCTGGGGCAGAACGTTACGGTCCCGCTCGTCACCGGCGGTGAGGTGACCTACGCCGCGCTCGACTACGCCGCCAGCGCCCCGGCCCTCCAGCGGGTCTGGGACGACGTCGCCGCGTACGCCCCGTACTACGGCAGCGTCCACCGAGGCGCCGGCTACCTCTCACAGCTCTCCACCGACCTCTTCGAGAACAGCCGCCGCACGGTCGCGGAGTTCCTCGGCTGCCGCGCGGACGACCAGGTGGTCTTCACCCGCTCCACGACCGACTCCCTCAACCTGCTGGCCGCCGCGATCCCCGCCGGCTGCCAGGTCTTCGTCTACGAGACCGAGCACCACGCGTCCCTGCTGCCCTGGCGCGACGCCCAGGTCACCTACCTCGACGCGCCCCGCACCCCGGCCCAGGCCGTCGAGACCCTGGAGCGCGCGCTCGCCGACCGCGACCCCTACGGCCCCGCCCTCGTCTGCGTCACCGGCGCGTCCAACGTGACCGGCGAGCTGTGGCCGGTACGGGAACTGGCCGCCGCCGCCCACGCGCACGGCGCCCGGATCGTCCTGGACGCCGCGCAGCTCGCCCCGCACCACCCCGTGGACATCGCCGAACTCGACGTCGACTGGGTCGCGTTCTCCGGCCACAAGCTGTACGCGCCCTTCGGCTCCGGCGTCCTGGCCGGCCGCGCCGACTGGCTCCAGGCCGCCGAGCCGTACCTCGCCGGCGGCGGCGCGTCCCGCAAGGTCGCCCGGCGCGCCGACGGCGGCGTGGACGTCGACTGGCACACCACGGCCGCCCGCCACGAGGCCGGTTCGCCCAACGTCATCGGCGTCTACTCCATCGCCTCCGCCTGCAAGGCCCTGACCGAGGCGGGCTTCGAGGGTCTGGTCGCCCGGGAGCAGGAGCTGGTGGGCCGGGTCCGCGAGGGGCTCGCCGAGGTGCCCGAGGTGCGGGTGCTCTCGCTGTTCGGCGACGACGCCCCCCGGGTCGGTGTCATCTCCTTCGTGGTGCGCGGCTGGAACAGCTCGCACTTCGCCGCCGCCCTCTCCGCCGAGTACGGCATCGGCGTGCGCGACGGCCTCTTCTGCGCCCACCCGCTGGTGCGCACCCTGCTCGGCAGCGACCCGCAGGACCCGGGGGAGTGCGGGGCGCCGGAGGCGGAGCCGGGCGAGCGGTCGCTCAACGCGATCCGGGTGAGCTTCGGAGCCGGTACGCCCGACGAGCACATCGACCGGTTCCTGCGGGCGGTCACCGAACTGGTCCGCGAGGGCGCCCGGTGGAACTACCGCACCGAGGACGGCCGCTGCGTCCCGGACCGGGGCGAAGCCGCCCAGGTCTGACACGTTCTGATGAAACACCTCGGCCGGGGACGGGCGCGCTGCCCGTCCCCGGCCGAGGTGCGTCGCCGGTGCGCCCCGGGGCCCGGCGTCGGGCCCTACGCGTCGAGGCCGATGGCGAAGGCGGCTTCCAGGTCGTGCTGGGAGTACGTACGGAATGCCACGTGCGTGTCGGTGCCCTCGACGCCCGGGATCTTGCTGATCCGGCCGGGGATGACATCGGCGAGGTCGTCGTGCCGGGCGACCCGGACCATGGCGATCAGGTCGTAGGTGCCGGTGACGGAGAAGACCTCGCTGACACTGTCCAGCGCGGCGATGGCCTCGGCGATCTCCGGAATCCGGTCCACGCTGGTCTTGATGAGCACGATCGCGGTGATCACGGCTGGCTGTCTCCCTCGGTGGCCGTGGCTGGAACCTTCACTCTAGCCCCACCCCGGTACCCCACCCAGGCGCACAGGAACCCGGCCGCGAAGCCCGCCACATGCGCCAGGTACGCCACCCCGGGTCCGCTGCCCGCCCCCTGCGCCGCCGCCCACTGGAGCCCGAACCAGAAGACCAGCACCATCCAGGCGGGGAAGCGCAGCGGCAGGAAGAAGAGGAACGGGAACAGGCTGGTCACACGGGTCCGGGGGAACAGGTAGAGGAACGCGCCGAGCACCGCGGAGATCGCCCCCGACGCACCGACCAGCGTCTGCTCGGAGTCCGCGTGCGCCGCCGCGTAGCAGACCAGGGCCACATAGCCGCAGCCCACGTAGAACAGGGCGAACCGCAACCGGCCCATGCGTTCCTCGGCCATCGCGCCGAACACGTACAGGAACAACAGGTTCCCCAGCAGGTGCAGCCAGCTGCCGTGCACGAACAGTGCGGTGAACGGTGTGATCAGCGCATGCGCGGACCCCGCCCACAGCTCGGCGGGGATCACTCCCCACCGCTCGAAGTACCCGGCCTGCGCGGCGAGGAGCGCGTCCTCGCTCCCGTGGGCGGCGCCGCCGAACCCGGAGAGCGGGCTGATCAGGAAGATCACACCGCAGACGGCGATCAGCCCGTAGGTGACCGGGGCGCCGCTCGACGCCGCCGCGTCCCGGATCCTCCCCGCCGTGGTCCGCCAGTCGGTCTGCCGCCCATCGGTCATGGACAGAGCATGACGTACCGGTGGAGAACCGGACGGAGCGCCTCGCCGTACCGATGCCTATACGCGAGGCCGTAGGGTTACGCCAGGACTTCCGCAGTTCGACGGCGCACCGCGAGATCCTTGACGTAGACAGGTGGAGACGCGGCGGCGCGCCCGGCGCGGGCTTCTGGCGACGACGAAAGAGGACCCAACGATGACGACGGTTCCCCTGCCGACCGACTCGACCCGCTGGCGCTGCACACTGTGCGGCAATCTCACGCGCTTCGACGTGACCCGCTCCTCCAAGGTCGTGGAGTACGTCCATCTCGACCTGGCCGGTGAGTCGAGTGTCGAGGAGCGGGAGGTCGTCAGTGAGACCATCGAGTCGGTCCGCTGTCGTTGGTGCAACGCGGTGGACCAGATCGAACTGGTGGACAGGCCGGGTGCCGCTTCCTGAGGGAGCGCACCCTTCGACATATCTATGGGGTGACGGACGGTGGATCAGCCGACCAGCGGCGCCGGACCGGCCGATGAGGCCGACGGCGGTGCGGAGGTGCTCGGCCGTCCGCTGCCCGAGGGTGTCCGACGGCGGGTGATCGCGCTGGTCTCGGACGCGTTCGGGGGCCTGACCGTCTCCGAACTGCCCGCCCAGCTACGGCAGTACGCCCGGTTCACCCCGACCCGGCGGGCGAAGTTCGCGGGGAACGCGATGGCCGCCGCGCTGGAGGGCGACGCCCTCTTCCGGCAGCGCATCGGGGAGCGCCTCGGCCAGTCCCAGCCCGTGTTGACCGGTGCGCTGGAGGCGGGTTCGCCGCCCGCCGCCGCCGATCCCCTCGATGTGGCCGCGGCCGCCTACGTGCTGCGCCCGGTCGGCTGGGTCAAGCTGGTCGAATCGGCCGGCGAGGAGGTCCAGCGCGCCGACGCGGAACGGGCCGACGAGGAGACCCGGCGCGAACTGGAGCACCTGCGCGAGGAGCTGGAGCGGGCCCGCGCCCACACCCGCGCCGAGACCGAGCGGCTGCGCACCGAGCTGGAGGCGGCCCGCAAGGAGGCCGAGTCGCTGCACCGCAAGCTGCGCAGCGCCCTGAGCGAGGTGAAGCGCGGCGAGGCCGCCCTGCGCCGCGGCGCCGCCGAGGCCGACACCGTACGCGCCGAGTCGGCGGCCCAGCTCTCCGCCGCGGAGAGCGAGTCGCGCCGGCTCAAGGGGCGGCTGGGGGAGGCCGAGGCAGCCCTGGAGGCGAGCCGCCGGGCCGCGCGCGAGGGCCGCTCGGTGGAGGACATGCGGCTGCGGCTGCTCCTGGACACCGTGCTGGACGCGGCCTCGGGGCTGCGCCGGGAGCTGGCGCTCCCCCCGGCGACGACGCGTCCCGCCGACACCGTGGACGCGGTGGAGCCCGGCCGGATGTCACCCAAGGACATTGCGGCCAGGGCCCTTTCGGAGACCGATCCGGCGCTGCTCGACCAGCTGCTGGCGCTGCCGCAGGCCCACCTCATCGTGGACGGCTACAACGTCACCAAGACCGGCTATCCCCAGATGCCGCTGGAGAAGCAGCGGTTGCGGCTGCTGGGCGGGCTCTCGGTGCTCGCGGCGCAGACCGGCGCCGAGATGACCTGCGTCTTCGACGGGGCCGAACTGGCCGCCCCGGTGCTGCTGGCCCCGCCCCGGGGCGTACGGGTGCTGTTCAGCAAGGCCGGGGTCACGGCGGACGAGCTGATCCGTCAACTGGCCCGCGCGGAACCGCCGGGGCGGCCCGTGGTGGTCGTCTCCACCGACCGGGAGGTGGCGGACGGCGTGGCCAAGGCCGGTGCGCGACCGGTCGCGTCCGTCTTGCTCCTCAAGCGCCTTTCGCGTGTCTAGCGGAATATGCGCGGCATGTGTGACATGCCGGTTTTCTGGGAACGTACCGTCAAGTCGCCGCTACACGCGGTGGGGTGAGAGCAAAGAAGTGCCTGATGTGACGAGAAAAATCCTGTGAGGATTTGAACTGATCACAAGATGGTCACTAGGGTCAGGCCTCGAACCTTCGCACGGTTGATCGCCCATCGGGGGCGACGGCGAAGGAACCGCCGAGTCCGTCATGTGCACGGAGCCGGGGAATCTCTCCCCCCAGCCCGGTAGGCGGCTCTGAGGAAGAAGGAGCTCGCCTTCGTGGCGTCCCACCGTCGTCCCAAGCAGCCGAGCCGCACTCGCGTGACCGTGCTCACCGCGACCGCCGCCGCGGCCGTGGCCCTGACCTCGCAGGCCGCCCACGCCGACCCCAAGCCGAGCAAGGGCGAGGTCAAGGCGAAGGTCGACAAGCTCTACCACGAGGCCGAGGCCGCCACCGAGAAGTACAACGGGGCCAAGGAGCAGCAGGACAACCTGAAGAAGGAAGTCGACGCGCTCCAGGACAAGGTCGCCCGCGGCCAGGCCGAGCTCAACACGCTGCGCACCGAACTCGGTTCGATCGCCACCGCGCAGTACCGCTCCGGCGGCATCGACCCCTCCGTGGCCCTCTTCCTCGCCTCGGACCCGGACAGCTTCCTCGACCAGGCCTCCGCGCTCGACCAGCTGACGGTCAAGCAGACGGAGTCGCTGCAGAAGATCCAGTCCAAGCAGCGCACCCTCGCCCAGCAGCGCAAGGAAGCGCAGGACAAGCTCGGCGACCTCGCCGACGTCCGCAAGGCGCTCGGCGAGAACAAGAAGAAGTACCAGGGCAAACTGGCCGACGCCCAGCAGCTGCTCAACTCGCTGACCCAGGCCGAGCGCGCCAAGATGCAGAAGGACGAGCAGCGCGCCAGCCGCGCCGCCAGCGACCGGGTCGAGCTCGGCAACGAGTCCCCCGCGTCCGGCCGTGGAGCCGCCGCCCTGGCCGCAGCCGCCACGCAGATCGGCAAGCCGTACGTCTCCGGCGGCTCGGGCCCCAGCTCCTACGACTGCTCCGGGCTGACCCAGTGGGCCTTCGCCCAGGCCGGCGTCTCCATCACCCGGACCACGTTCACCCAGCACAACGACGGCACGAAGATCGGCCGCAGCCAGCTCAAGCCGGGCGACCTGGTCTTCTTCAACAACCTGGCGCACGTCGGCTTCTACGCCGGCAACAACCAGATCCTGCACGCCCCGAAGCCGGGCACCGTCGTCCGCTACGAGTCGATGGACTACATGGGCACCTTCCAGTTCGGCGTCCGCATCTGACGGCACGGCCCGCCCACGGCGCACCCGAACGAGGGAATCGCCGGGCACCGCACTGACGCCCCGCCCCGCCGGAGACCAAGGTCACCGGCGGGGCGGCCGCGTTGGACCCCTCCGCCGCCACCGGCGCGGTCTTTTGCCGGTGCGTAGTCGCGCGATTACTGTCTGGCTGCCGCGCAGCTCCCGGTCTCCGTCCGCCCGTCCCGGGCGGCAGGGGCTGCGCACTACCGCGTCAGCGGAAGGGAGTGCGGCTACCTGTGGTGTCCCATCGCCGTTCCACACCGTCCGGCTTCACCAGAGGCGTCCGGGTCACGGTCGTCTCGGCGGCCGCCGCCACCGCGGCCGCGACGCTGACCGGGGCCCCGGCGAGCGCCGACCCGAAGGAGACCCGGGAGAGCGCCAAGGCAGCCGTCGACCGCCTCTACGGACAGGCCGAGCAGGCCACCGAGCGCTACAACGAGGCCGGGGAGCGCGTGGACCGGCTGCGCGGCGAGGCGGACCGCTCCCAGGACGCCACGGCCCGGGGCCAGGAACGCGTCAACCGGATGCGCGACGCGCTGGGCGCGATGGCGGGCGCGCAGTACCGCACCGGCTCCATCGACCCGGCGCTCGCCCTGCTGCTCTCCGCCGACCCGGACACCTACCTGGAGCGGGCCGCCGCCCTCGACCGGGCCGGCGCCCGCCAGGCGATGACCCTGGACAAACTGCGGCACGCCCAGCGCAAGCTCGCCCAGACCCGCGCGGAGACCACCCGCGCCCTGACCGAGCTGGAGCGCAACCGGGCCGCCGTCACCCGCCATAAGCACGCCGTCGAGTCCAAGCTCCGCGAGGCCCGCCGACTGTTGGACTCGCTGCCGCCGGAGGAACGCGCCGACTTCGAGCGGGCCTCGCGCTCGGGCCGCGAAGGGCCGCCCGACCTCTCCGGCGTCGCCCCCGGCTCGGGCCGCGCGACGTCCGCCGTGGCCGCCGCCCACCAGGCGCTCGGGAGACCCTACGTCTGGGGCGCCAACGGGCCCTCCGGATTCGACTGTTCCGGCCTGATGCAGTGGGCCTACGCCCAGGCCGGGGTGAGCCTGCCCCGCACCTCCCAGGCCCAGCGCCACGCGGGCCGCATGGTGCCCCTCTCCCAGGCGCTCCCCGGAGACCTGGTCGCCTACCGCGCGGACGCCAGCCACATCGGCATGTACGTCGGCAACGGCCAGGTCATCCACGCCCCCTACCCGGGCGCCCCGGTCCGCTACGATCCGGTCGGCATGATGCCCGTCTCCTCGGTGACCCGGATCTGACCGTACGAACGGATCTGACTGTACGAACGGATCTGACCGCACGGACGGATCTGACCGTACGATCGGCAAGGTGGCCGTACGAGGACGTGACGCGCGAGGGGGACGCCCCCGGGGACGACGGCGCCCGGCGGGCCCGCTGCTCGCCGTGCTCCTGACCGCGGCCGCCTGCACGGCCCCCGGCGACACGGACACCTCCCTCACCACCGGCGCCCTCGACGCCACCCTGGAACGCCGCGCGGCGGCCGTCCTCGCCCACGACCCGGCGGGCTACGTCGACGGCCTCGCGCCGGACGCCGCGAAGCTGCGGGCCGCCCAGCGCACCGAGCTGGACCGGCTCGCCGACGTGCCCCTGAAGTCCTGGACCTACGACGTCAAGGACATCGACCAGCAGGACGGGCAGTGGGCCACCGCCGACGTGGAGCTGCGCTACCGCATCGACGGGTACGACACCGCCCCGGTCGCCACCCGCCGCGTCCTGGAGCTGATGCGCGACGGCGAGCGCTGGTACATCACCGCCGACCGGCCCGCCGAGGGCGCCTCCGGGCAGCTGTGGCAGCAGGGGGACGTCGAGGTCGCCGAGGGCGAGCACAGCATCGTCCTGGGCGTCGGCCGGTCCAGGAGCGAGCTGCGCCAGGTCGCCGACACCGTGGACCTCGCCGTGCCGGCCGTCTCGGACGCCTGGCCGAGGCCCTGGACCCGCCGGGTGGTCGTCCTCGTCCCGGACTCCGTCGAGGACATGGCGGGGCTGCTGGGCTCCCCGGAGGCCGACTACCGGGGCATCGCCGCCGTCACCACCGGCGAGGTCGGCGGCACCGGCGAGCGCCCGGCCATCGCCGACCGGGTGATCGTCAACCCGCAGGCGTACGCCACCCTGGGCAGCTTCGGGCAGCGGATCGTCCTGACCCATGAGACGACCCATGTCGCCACCCGGACCAGCACCTCCACCGCCACCCCCGTCTGGCTCTCCGAGGGCTTCGCCGACTGGACCGCCTACCGGGGCGAGGACCGCGCCGCCGACACCATCGCCCCCGAACTGGCCGAGGCCGTCCGCAGCGGCCGGACCCCCGCCGAACTCCCGGCCGACCCGGACTTCGGCTTCGACGGCGACCCGGCGAAACTCGCGGGAGCCTACGAGGGCGGCTGGCTGGCCTGCGAGCTGATCGCGGAGCGGTGGGGCAAGGAGAAGCTGATCGCCTTCTACGAGGCCGTAGGCGCGCACGACGGGCGCGAAGGGGCGGTGGAGCAGGCGCTGAACGCGGTGCTCGACACCACCCCCGGGCAGTTCACCGCCGACTGGCGCGACTACCTCGCCACCCGGCTCGGCTGACCCCCGCCCGCGAGAAGAGCGCCCCGGGCACGTGGCCTCCCCGGCACCGTCGACCGCCACAGCCGCCGCCCCGCGACCAGCGAGGCAGCCACCAGCAGCCCGTTCCGTACGAGAAGGAGCGCCACGCCCCACACGTCGCTCGCCACCACATGGCCGAAGCCGACCGGGAACTCCAGCAGCGTCACCCCCGCCGCCACCAGCACCAGCACCGCCGGAAGCGTCATCGCCGCCTTCCGGAAGACCAGGCACACCGCCGCGAGTCCGACCAGCCACACCACGTACTGCGGGCTGATCACCCGGCTGGTGACCGTGAACAGCAGCACCGCGGTGAACGCCGCCTCGGCCGGGGTGTGCGCGGCGAACGTCCGGGCCCGCAGCCGCCACAGCAGCAGCCAGCCCAGTGCCAGGACGCCGAGCCCCAACGCCAGCGTCGACACCAGCTCCACGTGCGGGCCGACGAACTCCAGCGAGCCGTAGCGCAGCTCCACCCGCCCCTCCCAGCCGAACCGCCGTGCCACGTGGAAGACCAGTGCCCCCAGGGACTCGACCTCGGTGCCCCGGTCCCGCTGGAAGGCCAGGAACGCGAACGCCCCCGGCATCCACAGCGCGAACGCCGCCGCGAGCCCCGCCGCCGTCAGCGCCGCCGACGTCCACGCGGCCCGCGTCGGACGTCCCTTGCGCACCCCGACCAGCAACAGCGCGGGCCACCCCTTCAGCAGCGCCCCGAAGGCCGCCAGCGCCCCCAGCGCCCGGGGCCGGCGCACCCCCGCCAGCAGCGCCGCCACCGCGACCGCCGTCACCACCAGGTCGTAGCGGGCGTAGACCGTCGGACCCAGCAGCGGCACCCCCGCGATCCACACCCACGCACCCGCCGTCCTTATCCCCGGCCACCGCCCCGCGCACAGCAGCAGCCCCAGCACCAGCGCGTCGCAGAGCAGCACCAGCACGAAGAACGAGGTCGCGTACTCCAGGAACGGCAGCAGGGCGGGGGAGAGAATCGCCAGGGCGGCCCCGGGCGGGTACTGCCAGGTGACGTCGTCCAGCGGATACGTGCCGGTCAGCAGCGTCTCGTACCAGCTCCGGTAGATCACCGACACGTCCACCGTGACGTCCGGGCCGGGCACCGTGACCAGCTTGAACACACAGGCCAGCAGCCAGGCCCGGGTCAGCGCCCAGAGCGCGTACTGCCACGGCCCGGCGCCGACGGGTTCTCGTGCCGCCGTCGCCGCCATCGCCGCCTCCTCGTCGCTCGTGTCCGGCCGGGTTCCCGGCGGCTCATGATGCCGTCGGGAGAGCGCGACAGCGGTGAAGCGCGGCCGTTGGGTACTGTCGGCGACGATGGACAAGACCTTGATCGTGACCAATGACTTCCCGCCCCGCCCCGGTGGCATCCAGGCGTTCCTGCACAACATGGCGCTGCGCCTGGATCCCGACCGGGTCGTCGTCTACGCCTCCACCTGGAAGCGCGGCGAGGAGGGCGCTGCGGCCACCGCCGCCTTCGACGCCGAGCAGCCGTTCCCCGTGGTCCGCGACCGGACGACGATGCTGCTGCCGACTCCGCGCGTCACCGACCGGGCCACCGGTCTGCTGCGCGAGCACGGCTGCACCTCCGTCTGGTTCGGCGCCGCCGCCCCGCTCGGCCTGATGGTCCCCGCGCTGCGCCGCGCGGGCGCCCGGCGCCTCGTCGCCACCACCCACGGCCACGAGGCCGGCTGGGCGCAACTGCCCGCCTCCCGACAGCTGCTGCGCCGGATCGGCGACGCCACGGACACGATCACCTATCTCGGTGAGTACACCCGCTCCCGGATCGCCGGGGCCCTCACCCCCGAGGCCGCCGGGCGCATGGTCCAACTGCCGCCCGGCGTCGACGAGAAGACCTTCCACCCGGCGTCCGGCGGGGACCGGGTCCGGGCCCGCCTCGGGCTCTCGGACCGCCCCGTGGTCGTCTGCGTCTCCCGTCTGGTGCCGCGCAAGGGCCAGGACACGCTGATCCTGGCCATGCCCGCGATCCTCGCGCAGGTCCCGGACGCCGTGCTGCTGATCGTCGGCGGCGGACCGTACGCCAAGGACCTGGAGCGGCTCGCGGCCCGGACCGGGGTCCAGGACTCGGTGCGCTTCACCGGCCCCGTTCCCTGGGCCGAGCTGCCCGCGCACTACGGGGCCGGGGACGTCTTCGCGATGCCCTGCCGCACCCGGCGGCGGGGGCTCGACGTGGAGGGCCTCGGGATCGTCTACCTGGAGGCGTCCGCGACCGGGCTGCCCGTGGTGGCCGGCGACTCGGGCGGCGCCCCGGACGCGGTGCTCGACGGCGAGACCGGGTGGGTGGTGCGCGGCGGCAGCGCCGAGGAGTCGGCGGACCGGATCGTGACGCTGCTCGGCGACCCGGAGCTGCGGCAGCGGATGGGGGAGCGGGGCCGGGCCTGGGTCGAGGAGAAGTGGCGCTGGGACCTGCTGGCGGAGAAGCTCAAGACCCTGCTGTGACCACGCCGTACGACGGAGGGGCCCGCGCCTGGTCACCAGGCGCGGGCCCCTCCGTACGCGTCTCACCGCGCAGGTGCGTCCCACCGCGCAGGTGCGTCCCACCGCTCGGGCGCGTCCTACCGCTCGGGCGCGGTGGTTCTCTCAGGCGCGGTGCACCCCTCAGGAGCGGTAGATCGACTCCACCTCGTCCGCGAAGTCCTTCGCCACCACATTCCGCTTCAGCTTCAGCGACGGCGTGATGTGGCCCGCCTCCTCGGTGAACTGGGCGGGCAGGATACGGAACTTGCGCACCGACTCGGCCTTGGAGACCGCCGCGTTCCCGTCGTCCACCGCCCGCTGCACCTCGGCCAGCAGCTCCGCGTCCTCGCGCAGCGACAGGGCCGTCGAGCCGACCGGCTTGCCGTTCTCCTCGGCCCAGCGGCTCAGGAACTCCTCGTCCAGCGTGACCAGCGCGCCGACGAACGGACGGCCGTCGCCGACCACCATGCACTCCGCGACCAGGGCGTGCGCGCGGATGCGGTCCTCGATCACCGCGGGGGCGACGTTCTTGCCGCCCGCCGTCACGATGATCTCCTTCTTGCGGCCGGTGATCGCGAGGTAGCCGTCCTCGTCGAGCGTGCCGATGTCCCCGGTGTGGAACCAGCCGTCGGCCAGCGCCTCGGCCGAGGCCGACTCGTTCTTCCAGTAACCGGTGAACAGGTGCTCGCCGTGCAGCAGTACCTCGCCGTCGTCCGCGATCCGCACGACCGAACCGGGCAGCGGCTGGCCGACCGTGCCGATCTTCGGCCGGTCCCACGGGTTGAACGCGGTCGCCGCGCAGGTCTCGGTCAGGCCGTAGCCCTCCAGGACCGTGAAGCCGATGCCCCGGTAGAAGTGGCCGAGCCGCTCGCCCAGCGGCGCGCCGCCCGAGATCGCGTACTCGCCCCGGCCGCCGAGGACGGCGCGGAGCTTGCCGAAGACCAGCTTGTCGAAGAGCCGGTGCTTGAGCCTCAGCCCCAGCGCGGGGCCCTGCGGGGTGCTCAGCGCCCGGCTGTAGGCGATCGCCGTGTCGGCCGCCCGGTCGAAGATCCTGCCCTTGCCGTCGGCCTGCGCCTTGGCGCGGGCCGCGTTGTAGACCTTCTCGAAGACCCGGGGCACGCCCAGGATCAGCGTCGGCCGGAACGAGGCCAGCTCGTCGGTGAGGTTCTTGATGTCCGGCACACAGCCGAGCTTGATCGGGGCCATCACCGAGGCCACCTCCACCAGCCGGCCGAAGACGTGCGCGGCGGGCAGGAACAGCAGCACCGAGCACTCGCCCGTACGGAAGAGGGGCTTCAGCCGCTCCACCACGTTGCCGCACTCCGCGAAGAAGCTGCGGTGGGTGAGCACACAGCCCTTGGGGCGGCCCGTGGTGCCCGAGGTGTAGACGATCGTCGCCGGGTCGTCGGCCTTGGCGCTGCGCGTGCGCAGGTCCATGGTCTCCTCCGAGACCTCGGCCCCCGCCCTGCCCAGGGCCTCCACCGCGCCCGCGTCGATCTGCCAGACGTGCTCCAGCTCCGGCAGCGCGTCCCGTACGGAGGCCACGGAGGCGGCGTGCGCCTCGCTCTCCACGAGCACCGCCACCGCCCCCGAGTCACCGAGGATCCACTGCACCTGCTCGGCCGAGCTGGTCTCGTACACCGGCACGGTCACCGCGCCCGCGCTCCAGATCGCGAAGTCCAGCAGCACCCACTCGAAACGGGTGCGCGACATCAGGGCGATCCGGTCGCCGGGCTGCACGCCCGAGGCGATCAGACCTTTGGCGGCGGCTCTCACCTCGGCCAGGAACCGCGTGGCGCTGACGTCCGTCCAGACGCCGGCCACCTTGCGGCTCATCACCGCGACTTCGGGATGCTGAGCGGCATTGCGGCGGATGAGATCCGTCAGGTTGCCGTCCGTCGGGACCTCGTACAGGGCCGGAAGGCTGAACTCGCGCAAGACTGCTGCTCCTCATCGGGCTCCGGTGCCACGGCTCTGTGTGACGCACCGGCTGCGGTCCAAGATTGGCGGGTGCTCAGTGGGGTGAGCACGACTGGACTGCCCGGACGTTACCCACCGGTACTCGGTTCCGGATAGGGGGTTCCGGCCAGATGTCTTATGCATCACACATATAAATGGCCCTTTCGCGCACAGTAGTCCACTGCCGTCCCGACGTGGAAGTAACCGCAGGTCCGGACGGTCTACCAGCGACGGAAGCGGCACCCTAGGGTGATCCCATGCGAGGCAGTGAACCGGACAGCCGGGACCGGGCCGGGGGATCGACCCGGATCCACGTGGTCAGCGACGTACACGGGAACACCGAGGCCCTGGCCCGCGCCGGGGACGGCGCCGATGCCCTGATCTGCCTCGGTGACCTGGTGCTCTTCCTCGACTACGCCGACCACTCGCGCGGAATCTTCCCCGACCTGTTCGGCAGGGAGAACGCCGACCGCATCGTCGCCCTGCGCACCGCCCGCCGCTACGACGAGGCCCGCGCCTTCGGCCGCGAGCTGTGGGCGGGCCGCGACCGCAACACCGAGATCCTCGGCGCGGTGCGCAAGCAGTACGCCGAACTCTTCGCCGCCTTCCCCACTCCGACGTACGCCACCTACGGCAACGTCGACGTCCCCGGCCTCTGGCCCGAGTACGCCCGCCCCGGCACCACCGTCCTCGACGGCGAACGCGTCGAGATCGGCGGGCGCGTCTTCGGCTTCGTCGGCGGCGGCCTGAAGACCCCGATGAACACCCCGTACGAGATCAGTGACGAGGAGTACGCCGCCAAGGTCGAGGCGCTCGGCCCGGTCGACGTCCTCTGCTCGCACATCCCGCCCGAGGTCCCCGAGCTGACGTACGACACCGTCGCCCGCCGCTTCGAACGCGGCAGCCGCGCCCTGCTGGAGGCCGTCCGCGCCACCCGCCCCCGGTACGCGCTTTTCGGCCATGTTCACCAGCCGTTGGTCCGCCGGATGCGGATCGGTACCACCGAGTGCGTCAACGTCGGCCACTTCGCCTCGACCGGAACACCCTGGGCGCTGAGCTG